>CAVURA010000011.1:0-288641 GCA_963743775.1 uncultured Bacteroidales bacterium | reverse complement strand
GGGTACCGTCAATCCCGTATCACGTACGAGAGTTTCTCCTCCTGGAAAAGCAGTTTACAACCCATAGGGCCGTCTTCCTGCACGCGGGATGGCTGGTTCAGGCTTTCGCCCATTGACCAATATTCCTCACTGCTGCCTCCCGTAGGAGTCTGGTCCGTGTCTCAGTACCAGTGTGGGGGATCACCCTCTCAGGACCCCTAAACATCAAAGCCTTGGTAAGCCGTTACCTTACCAACTAGCTAATGTTACGCATGCCCATCCCGTACCGTCGAAACTTTAAATATTTCAAGATGCCTCTCTATATCTCTATGGGGTATTAGTCCGAATTTCTCCGGGTTATCCCCCAGTACAGGGTAGGTTACATACGCGTTACTCACCCGTCTGCCGGTCGCCACCAAAGTATTGCTACCTCGTGCTGCCCCTCGACTTGCATGTGTTAAGCCTCCCGCTAGCGTTCATCCTGAGCCAGGATCAAACTCTTCATTGTAATATTTATTTTTTAAATTTCCTTTGAAGATCAATCCGGTCTCTACAAAAACTCAAACAAAATCGCTAGGTTTTTGGCGAGTATCTCTCTCGCCTGTGTGCTACTACTTCATCATTAATTCAAAGAACTTGTTCCCTTTTTTTTCTCGAAAGGGTTACAAAGATAATGAACTCTTCTCTCTCTACCAAACTTTTTTCAAAGTTTTATTTTTTTCTTTTTTCTGCCTCCGTTTCCGGGTGCTCCAGAGAATTCATCCTGCTGTAACCGATCTTCAAGGAACGTGCTTTTCTTCAAAAGCGGGTGCAAATATATGGACATATTTTTATAAAACAATTCTTTTGCACTTTTTTTTCATTTTTTTTCTGAAGCCTCAATTATTATCCTCAATCTTTCCCCCATACTCACCCTCTGTAAACCTATATATATATGGTATTGTTCAGTACATTCATAATAAACTTGACTTCGGCTTCTCTCCGGCGTAACTTTGTATACTATTCAAAGATCATTTAACTGTTCATGGCATGGGAAAGATAAAAACATCACGGATCTTAATGAAACCACGAATTATAGCTATTGTTCTTTGTTTCCTTTCATTGTCCGGTTGTGAAGACATACTGACCGGTTGCCTTGGCTGCGGCAAGTTAACTCCCTGGTCATGCGGCTGCAACTCCACATGCTATACTGATGAGGCTGCCTGCGAAAGTGATTCGGGGCAGGATTGCTATAAATGCAATTAATTCTTTACCGGCCCGCGGGGGCCTTCAAGTTGATCTGCCTGAGGTGCTGCCTTTTTATTTATCACAATTCCCGCGTTTGATACACGCCTTCATGACGAAGCGGATCTGCTCATAAGTAAAGGATGGGGTTGTGATGGGGGTTATGGTAAGAGTCATCTCCACGATTAGGCCTTCAGCTACGGGGAATTTTTGGAAATATACTTGATTCCGGCATTTCGCTGATGTAACTTCGCATTTCGCACAGACCGTTCAAAGAACCCTGACTATGGAACATGTTTTATTACTGTTGATTTTCAACCTGCCATTGACCGCATCATATCCGCAGGGAAACGGTACAGAACTCACACATTACATTTTTCCTGAATTTACCCCGGGAGTAGTTTTGATGAATTCCGGGAAAAAGCATAATGCTTTACTTAATTATAATTCACTGACTGAAGAAATGATTTTCGATGATAAGGGCAAGAAATTAGCAATAGGAAAAGAGGAACAGGAACGGGTTGACACAGTTTATATCAACGGTAGAAAGTTTTTTATATTAAACGGTAATTTCGTTGAATTAATAGACCATTCCGAATGGGATCTGTATGCCGGACACAAATGCAGTGTGAAAGACCCGGGTAAACCAGCTGCATACGGAATGACATCAGAGACTTCAGCTGTCGACTCATATTCTTCGATGTATTCCAGAGGAATAATGTATGAACTGAAATTGCCTGACGGCTTTGAAGTAAGACCATATATCGTTTATTGGCTAAAGAAAAAAGAAGTATTGACCAAGTTTGTCAGCATCAAACAATTGATGAAATTTTATGATGACAAAAAGGGTTTATTCAAAGACTATGTCAATAATAATGATGTAAATTACGATGATCCTGAGTGCATCCTTCAATTGATCAAATATTTGGAATCAAACTAAAGAATCTGATCCGGGCTTAATCCAGGACTATGCTTCAAAAAAAAAGAGCCTTCTTCCGAAGACTCTTTGTGGAGAATAAGGGAGTCGAACCCTTGACCCTCCCGACTTGCAGTCGGGATGCTCTGACCAACAAATCCAGGACAATGCTTCAAAAAAAAAGAGCCTTCTTCCGAAGACTCCTTGTGGAGAAAAAGGGAGTCGAACCCTTGACCCTCCCGACTTGCAGTCGGGATGCTCTGACCAACAAATCCAGGACAATGTTTCAAAAAAAAAGAGCCTTCTTCCGAAGACTCTTTGTGGAGAATAAGGGAGTCGAACCCTTGACCCTCCCGACTGCAAGTCGGGATGCTCTGACCAACAAATCCAGGACAATGCTTCAAAAAAAAGAGCCTTCTTCCGAAGACTCTTTGTGGAGAATAAGGGAGTCGAACCCTTGACCCTCCCGACTGCAAGTCGGGATGCTCTGACCAACAAATCCAGGACAATGCTTCAAAAAAAAAGAGCCTTCTTCCGAAGACTCTTTGTGGAGAATAAGGGAGTCGAACCCTTGACCCTCTGCGTGCAAGGCAGATGCTCTGACCAACTGAGCTAATTCCCCAATAACACTTGTCAAATAACTTTCCGGGATCTTCCCGTTGACCCTCCCGACCAAAGGTCGGGATGCTCTGACCAACTGAGCTAATTCCCCAATAACACTTGTCAAATAACTTTCCGGGATCTTCCCGTTGACCCTCCCGACCAAAGGTCGGGATGCTCTGACCAACTGAGCTAATTCCCCTGGTGAATTTGCGATTTGTGATTTGCGAATTGCGATTCAAATCGTCAATCGAAAATCGCCAATCGCCAATTCTTGTAGTCCCACTCAGAGTTGAACTGAGGACCTCTACATTATCAGTGTAGCGCTCTAACCAACTGAGCTATGGGACTGATAAGCGTACACAGCGTGATAAAGAACTTCCCCTGATTTTCCATCATTTGGGGTGACAAAAGTAACGCTTCCTCTTTAACATGCAAAATAATTCGTAAAATATTTTAAGTCCGTGACCTTGCGCTCTCAATATCAAAATCACTTCCCTCCCGATACCTCAATTATAGCAATGCAAAAATGCAAATGACAATCCGGACAGCAAAAAATGACTAAATTTGCATAATTAGCGGTTTCCGATGTCCAACCTTGTCATCATACCTACATATAACGAGAAAGAGAATATCACCGAGCTCGTAAAGGCTATTTCATCCCTGACCGTTCCCTTTGACATACTGGTCATTGATGACAATTCGCCCGACGGCACAGCAAGAATTGTCAAGGAGATGATGCCATCGTTCACAAACCTGCACATCCTTGAGCGGCCGGCAAAAGCAGGACTCGGCAGGGCCTATATCGCCGGCTTCGAATGGGCTCTGCAAAGGGATTATAAATATATATGTGAGATGGATGCCGATTTCTCTCATAACCCGGATGATCTCGTAAGACTTCAACAAGCTTGTGCCAGTAACGGAGCTGATCTGGCCATCGGCTCAAGATATATCTCGGGTGTAAACGTGATCAACTGGCCTATGGGGAGGGTGCTGATGTCATACATCGCCTCTATCTATGTCAGACTGATCACCGGGATGAAGATCATGGACACGACGGCAGGCTTCAAGTGTTACCGGCGCGAGGTGCTGAGAAGCATCGATCCGGGGCATATCAGGTCTGTCGGATACTGTTTCCAGATCGAGATGAAATTTTCCGCGTGGAGACTTGGCTATAAGATTGTTGAGATACCGATTGTTTTTACTGACCGCAAGGCAGGCACGTCAAAGATGTCGGGAGGTATCTTCTCCGAGGCTGTCTGGGGAGTGCTGCGCATGAAGATAGTAAGCCTCTTCAAGAAGCCTCACAGGATTGAAGAATAGTCCTTGCACCGGGCAAAAAGAGCAGAGATGAATCATATCCTGATCAGGAATGCCCTGATAATAAACGAAGAAAGGACGGCCGCAGCTGATGTCCTTGTAACCGGTGACCGGATAGCCGGAATATTCAGTCGCGGTAAAGCCCCATCTTATAAAGAAGCAATAGTCATTGATGCCACGGGATTGTGGCTCATGCCGGGCATCATCGATGATCATGTTCATTTCAGGGAGCCGGGCCTGACACATAAAGGCGATATCAGAAGTGAGAGCGCTGCTGCTGCTGCCGGCGGAGTGACCTCGTTCATGGAGATGCCAAACACAATACCTCAGACAGTCACCATTGCAGAGTGGGAGAAAAAGAATGAGCTGGCTGCCGGGAGATCGTATATAAATTATTCATTCTACCTTGGCGCAACCGATGTCAACAGTGATGAGATACTCAGGGCTGACCCGTCAAAAGTGCCGGGCATCAAGCTCTTTCTGGGTGCATCGACAGGTAACATGCTCGTCGCCAACGAGCAAACCCTCGACACAATATTCTGCATTAAGAAGCTGCCCCTTGCCTGCCATTGCGAAGATGAAAAAATCATAAAAGCCAACATCGCCGCCTTTAAAGAAAAGTACGGCGATGAGATCGATCCTTCCTTCCATCCGCTTATCAGAAGCCGTCAGGCATGCCTGGCTTCATCTACCGCAGCCGTGACAAGGGCTCTCAGGCTTGGCACCAGGCTACATCTTCTCCATCTGTCGACGGCCGAGGAGACAGAGCTTCTGACTACCGGGCATGACCCGGCCATCAAGCAGATTACCGGGGAGGCCTGTGTGCATCACCTTTGGTTCGACGATTCATTTTACAAAGAGAAGGGTAACCTGATAAAATGGAACCCAGCCGTCAAAAAAGCATCGGACCGTGAGGCTCTGATTGAGGCCGTAAAGAACGGCTCCATTGATATTATTGCGACAGACCACTCTCCTCATACGATGGCGGAAAAGTCTGCGCCGTATTTCAGTGCGCCGTCAGGCGGGCCGCTGGTGCAACACTCCCTGGTAATGATGCTGGAGCTGTGCCACAGGGGTATCCTTACTCCTGAAATTGTAGTGCGTAAAATGTGTCATAATCCGGCAATCATTTTCAATATCGGGGAGAGAGGCTTTATCCGTGCCGGTTATAAGGCTGACCTCGTACTGGTTGACCCTGATGCACCATGGACCGTCAACAGCAGTAATATAAAATATAAATGCGGGTGGTCGCCTCTTGAAGGAACAACCTTCCGCAGCCGCGTCGTTACTACCATAGTCAACGGAAAACCGGTAGTTATGAAAGGTGAGCTTACCGGCATAAGAGCACCTGAAATGCTCCGTTTTGAAAGATAAAATATTTTCATGCAATGAAAAGAACCTTCATTCTGATTCTCCTGGCCGTAATGATCACCTCCTGCAATGAGCGCAGGAGTGAACCGAAAACTAATTCTGCCCCTTTGACGGAAGGTGTCCCCGCAGGAGCAGTAATCATTGCCCGTGATGTTGTCACGGAAGTAATAATCAGGCCTGACCCGGACGGTGATCCGTGGGAGATTGAGAAAGTTGCTGGTTATAACGGTGAGGCAATGGTAAACGGTATCTTTGAACGCATCTATGACGGCACCCTGACTGTGTACGACTATCACAGCGGTGAGGTTCTGACAGCAAATGATGTGAAGAAAATTGAAGCCGAGTTCAAAAATGACCGTACCAAAATCGGCAAGCTGTCATTTACGGAGGACTGGTATTATTTCCCGAAAACTAACACTCTTGAGAAAAGGGCGAGGTCAGTGGTCTTCGGTTACGAACTGTACAACAACCTTGGAAAGGTCTATGCCTACCGGGCAGCTTTCAAGGCAAACCTGGGCGAAACAGAAACCAAATAAAATACCTGCAGAATGTCAAGTTATGATATTACCAGCCTGAATGATTTTATCATCAGGAAGCAGAAGGATTTTCCCTATGCACACGGGGAGCTCTCCAGCCTTCTGCACCATATAGGTACCGCCGCCAAGATGGTAAATGCGAAGATACGCAAGGCAGGACTGGTAGAGATACTGGGAAGGTCCGGAACGGAAAATCCACAGGGTGAGGATCAGCAGAAGCTGGACCGTTATGCCGATGAAGTATTCATAGACGCTCTTGAAGCAAGCGGAGAATGCTGCGGTGTTGCCTCTGAGGAGAACCAGAATGAGGTGATCTTCACAGAGACCTTCGCCCGCAGGGGCAAATACGTTGTCTGCATGGATCCGCTTGACGGTTCATCAAACATCGACTATAATGTTTCTGTCGGGTCAATCTTCTCGATCTACAGGCGTGTGACCGAACGTGATGCCGAAGCCGGGGTGATCGATTTTCTGCAGGAAGGTGACAAGCAGGTGGCGGCCGGTTATGTTATCTACGGATCATCAACGATGTTTGTTTATACAACAGGCAATGGTGTCAACGGATTCACCCTCGATCCTACGATAGGGGAATTTTGTCTGTCCCACCCTGATATTAAATCCCCTTCAACGGGAAGAATTTATTCTGTTAATGAAGGCAATTACGTAAGATTCCCGGAAGGTGTAAAGAAATTCATTAAGTATTGCCAGGAAAATGATCACGCAACCGGGCGGCCTTACACTTCAAGATATATCGGTTCCCTGGTATCTGATGTGCATCGCAATATGATGACAGGAGGCATCTTTCTTTATCCGCCTTCAGAGAGTTACCCTACTGGCAAACTGAGACTTGTATATGAATGCAATCCTGTCTCTTTCATCATTGAACAGGCAGGGGGAAAAGCGTCCGACGGTAAAAGAAGGATACTGTCAGTTGTCCCGGACTCCCTCCACCAGCGGTCACCATTCTATTGCGGATCGTCCGAAATGACAGCAAAGCTCGGGGAAATGCTTATTTAAAGCGCATCATGTCTTATTATCAGCCTGTTTTGTTTTGAGGTGAACGCCCGCTTTGCTACTTTTGCACCCTCAAATCAATTTAATGGCTAACACCGTCTTCAGAGATTATTACAGGCAGCACCCTTCTTTTGGCAGGCTTGAGAAGCTTCTGGAGGGAGACAACAGGGAGCCGTTGATAATCAACGGCCTGACGGGATCAGCAAAAGCCGTTGTGATGGCCGGTGTGCTGTCGCAGCAGCCTACCACACATGTTGTGATCCTGCCGGAAAAAGAAGACGCAGCCTATTTTTATAACGACCTCACCTCGCTGATCGGCGAAGAGACCATCTTTTTCTTTCCCGGCACTTACAAGAGGTCGGTCATGTATGACCAGACCGAACCGGCAAATATCATACTCAGGACGGAAGTGCTGAACTTCCTCGGGTCAGGAAAGAGGAAATGCATCATAGTGACCTACCCCGAATCGATCATGGAGAAGGTGGTCAGCAAGACCAACCTTAAGAAGAACACATTCGAAATCAGAAAGGGAGCACACCTGTCAATTGACTTCCTCGAGGAGGTTTTGAGGGAATATAACTTCAGGAGAACAGATTTCGTTTATGAGCCGGGCCAGTATTCCGTCAGGGGAAGTATCACCGACCTCTTCTCCTTTTCGGCAGACAAGCCTTACAGGATAGATTTCTTCGGTGAGGAAGTTGAATCCATACGCTCTTTCAGCCCTGATGATCAGCTCTCCCTCCAGCTGCATGATGAGATACAGGTGATACCTGACATACAGGAGCTGGCCTCGCATGAGCGAACCGACAATTTCATCGACTTTATCCCTCCTTCATCAATAATCTGGAGCGAGAATTTCGACTATATAATTGAAAAAACAGACAGTATATGGTCACAGGCACGCATTCGCAGCAGCAAGGGAGAGATAACCGACCGGCGTGACATAATTATCACCGGGCGCCATCTCGATGAACTCTGCTCGCAGCACCGCCAGGTCTTTTTCGGCAGAGGCCGGGAAGAGAGCAGTGCTGTAACCATCTCATTCCATACTGAACCCCAGCCATCGTTCAACAAGAACTTTGATCTTCTGACAACAAAGCTGATAGCAAACAAAAAAGAGGGGTACCGCAGTTTTATTATCTCTGAGAGCGAGGTTCAGGAGGAGCGGCTGAAAGAAATTTTTTCGGAGACCGGCCCTGAGGCTGAATTCACTCCGTTACTGCTCAACCTTCACCAGGGATTCACCGACCACGACCTGAAGATCTCTGTATACACTGATCATCAGATATTTGACCGCTATCATAAATTCAGGATAAAGGGATTCTTCACACGGCGCGACAGCATGACTGTCAGGGAGCTGACCGATCTGAACCCCGGTGATTATGTTGTTCATGTCGACCATGGTATCGGCCGTTTCGGCGGGCTTGAGAAGATAGAGGTCAACGGCCACACACAGGAAGCCATCAAGCTTGTCTTCCGTGACAACGACATTCTCTTCGTTGGTATTCATGCCCTGCACCGGATCTCAAAATACAAAGGCAAGGATGACACACCTCCGCGCATAAGCAAGCTGGGGTCGGCAGCATGGCAGAAACTGAAGCAGAACACCAAGAAGAAAGTAAAGGATATTGCCCGTGACCTGATCAGGCTCTATGCCATGAGAAAAGCCGAAGGCGGTTTTGCCTACTCGCCTGATTCGTATCTTCAGAGGGAGCTTGAAGCCTCGTTTATCTATGAGGATACGCCTGATCAGCTGGCCAGCACCAAGGCTGTCAAGGAGGATATGGAATCTGCCACACCAATGGACCGGCTTGTCTGCGGCGACGTTGGATTTGGCAAGACGGAGGTGGCTGTCAGGGCAGCATTCAAGGCTGCCACAGACGGTAAACAGACCGCTGTGCTGGTGCCAACAACAATCCTTGCCCTGCAGCATTACAGAACATTCACCTCCCGGCTCGAGAACTTTCCCTGCCGTGTTGATTATATAAGCAGACACCGTAAGCCTGCAGAGCAAAAGAAAATCCTGAAACAACTGGCTGACGGTGAGATAGACATAATAGTAGGCACTCATAAGCTTACAGGTAAGGATGTTAAATTCAAGGACCTGGGGTTGCTTGTTATAGACGAGGAGCAGCGTTTTGGGGTGGCTGTAAAAGAAAGGCTGAAAAAGATCCGTGCCGGCGTTGACACCCTTACCCTGACAGCCACCCCGATCCCGCGTACGCTTCAGTTCTCGCTCATGGGTGCCCGTGACCTTTCGGTCATAACTACACCCCCTCCCAACAGGATGCCCATCATCACCGAGCTGCACGGATTTAATGAGGATATAATCCGCGAAGGTATCGTCTATGAGGTGAGCCGGAACGGACAGGTCTTCTTTATCAATAACAGGATTGAGAACATAACCCTGGTTCAGGATACCATAAGACGGATCTGCCCAGGCGTCAAAACGGCAGTTGTGCACGGAAGGATGGAAGGCGAGGAGATAGAGAACGTCATGTTCGACTTCATCAGGGGTGACTATGACGTCCTGATAGCCACTACAATCATCGAGTCCGGCCTTGACATTCCCAACGCCAACACGATCTTCATCAATGACGCCCATACCTTCGGACTGTCTGAGTTACACCAGTTGAGGGGCAGGGTCGGCAGATCAAATAAAAAGGCATTCTGCTACCTGCTCACCCCTCCGCTTTCCTCGCTGACAAATGAGGCCAGGCGAAGACTGAAAGCTATTGAGGAAAACTACGAACTCGGAAGCGGATTCAACATTGCACTGCAGGATCTTGACATACGCGGCGCCGGAAATCTTCTCGGTGGCGAACAGAGCGGTTTTATCACAGATGTGGGATATGAAACATATCAGAAAATACTCAATGAAGCGGTCAGGGAGCTGAAGCACGAAGAGTTCGGCGATATCTTTGCTGACATGGAACAGAAAAATGAGCAAGGGACTTCCCGGGAAGCAAAACTGTTCGTTTCTGATGTAACTGTTGATACCGATCATGAGATAATGTTTCCAGATGATTATGTATCAAGCATCCCCGAGAGGATCAGGCTGTATAAGGAGCTGAACGAGATCAGGGAAGAGAACACACTCCTGGCATATGAAACGCATCTGAAAGACCGGTTCGGGCCCTTGCCTCCACCTGCCCTGGCTCTCCTTGACCTCGTCAGACTTAAATGGGCTGCTTCGGAAACAGGGATTGAAAAGATTATACTTAAAAATAACACTCTTGTTGCTAACTTTGTAACTGATCCGTCATCACAATTCTACCGCAGTCCTCTTTTTCAATCGGTAATGAATTTCGTGAACAGGAAACAAGGAATTATGACTGTAAAACAAAACAATAACAAACTCAGCCTGACGGTACGTGACGTGTCATCGGTAGCCCAGGCGATTGCTTTGTTTAACAGGATACAGGCCTTCCATGCCTCATCGTTGAAACCATCGCTGAATTAATGAATCTGGCCGTCGATATAGGGAACACAAGCACAAAGATCGCCCTTTATGAGGGCAGTGCGATAATAAAAAAGGGGAGGCTTAAATCCCCCGACACCGGTACTGTCGGCAGTTTTATAGGGAAAAAGCCTGTCACCAGGGTCATCATCTCGAGTGTAAATCATGATCCATCAGCGCTTATTAACTTTTTCAGGGCCTCAGGTGCGGCGGTTCATCTTCTGTCGTGTAAATCGCATTATCCTTTCATGATCGCCTATGAGACACCGGAGACAATGGGAGTTGACCGTCTTGCTGCGGCTGCGGGAGCCTTCCTGCATCATCCGGGAGCGAACCTTCTTGTGATTGATGCCGGCAGCGCCCTCACCCTTGATGTTGTGGTTGACGGATCATTCCTGGGAGGAAGCATTTCTCCCGGACTATCGATGAGGTTCCGTGCACTTCATGAATTTACCGGCCGGCTGCCGCTGACAGACATCAGCAACGACTTCTCCTTCCCCGGCAGATCAACGAAGGACGCCATCACCGGCGGAGTGGTCATGGGTCTGGTATTTGAAATAAATGAGTATATTCGCACGTTCGAAAAAAAGCACGAAAAACTCGTCACGGTTATCACCGGAGGTGACAGTGAAATAATAACATCTTTCACCGACAGGAAAATGTTCCTTCACCCCGACCTGGTGACTGACGGTTTAAATTATTTACTTGATTATAATGTACAAGACCAAAAGGTTTAGTCTCATATGTCTCTTTGCCCTCCTTGCAGCCGGAGTGGCAGGCCAGAAAGAAATCTCATCCCCTTATGCCCGGTACGGCATTGGCAACCTTTCACCACAGGGATCATTCAGAACACTTGCCATGGGCGGTATAAGCAGTGGCATACGTAATAATCTCACCTTAAACTACCTGACACCTGCTTCTTACAGCAGCATTGATACAGCATCATTCATATTTGATTTCGGCATTGATTACGGCTTCACACACCTGAAGGAGGGCGACCTTAGTTTCTATTCCCAGGACCTTAATTTTTCTCATCTGATGCTTGGCTTCCCGCTTAAGAAAGGATGGGGATTTGCTGCAGGAATTGTGCCTTTCAGTGATGGCTTTTACACTATTACAGACAAGTCTGTCCTTGAAGGCTCCGGAACAGCCTCGTCAGATGATATACTTGAATCTCACAGAGGATCAGGAGGTTATCATAAAGTCTACCTCGGAACTGCCTATAACTTCTTAGATTTCTTTTCAGCGGGGCTGAATGCCTTTGTCATTTTCGGAGAGATAACCAGGTATAATGATTTCATATTCACAACCGACAACAATTACTTTAACAGCAGGGATAAGAGTACCAACTCCATGGACGGCATCGGTTATGAAGCCTCCGTCCAGTTCATGTTACCTCTTGCTGAAAACAGGTTTTTCAATGCCGGCCTGACATATACTCCGCAATACAGCCTGTGGACTACGAATGAGGATCTGACAATCAGGTACTCTAATGTTCAGACTTCCGGCTATGCCTTTGACACTCTCAACCAGGCTCTGACAGATACCATCAGTCATTTCCCCCGGTCAATCAGGGGTGGAGTATCTTTCGGGAAGACTGACAAGCTGACTTTCGGAGCTGATATCCTTTATTCCTACTGGTCAGAGGCCTCTCTGCCCGGCAACTACGGAACATATGCAAACACCCTCTCGCTTAGCGGAGGAGCTGAATACATCCCAAATAAGTTCTCAAATTATAATTTTTTTGATCGTATGGAGTACCGCATTGGCGGCCGCTATGGTGAGAGTTATGCCCTGTATAACGGCGTAAAGGTCAAAGAGTACGGCATAACTTTTGGAACAGGTATTCCATTGAGGAAATCGAGATCGAGAATTTCCCTGTATGTGGATCTGTCTACCAGGGGCAATCCTGATGACAACCTGCCAAAGGAAAGAACGATATCGGTCGGAGCCAGCCTCAATCTTTTTGACTACTGGTTCCTCAAGGCCAAGTATGATTAAAAAAGTATTCAGAGATGACAAGAAAAGTCGCCACGATTTTTACAGGAGCACTCCTGGCAGTATTTACGATTAACTCCCATGCCCAGAGTGGTGCTGAAAGCGGGACTCCATTCGGACGAGGCGATGACAGTACAAGGTGTTTGCGTAACACATCGCTTTATTCAACCTACTACGAGAATAAAGACTATAACATGGCCGTGCAGTTCTGGAGAGATGTCCTCAAAGAGTGCCCCGGTTCCTCAAAGAACACTTATATCAAGGGTGAGGTGATGTACAAGGAATTTTTCCGCAAGACCGGCAATAAGGCCTACATCGATACCGTGTTAATGATCCTTGACCAGCGTACCAGGTATTTTAACGAGGCAAATGCCAACAGTCTTCGTAAGGCGTTCGCTCTTTACGAATTTGGCGGTAATGATACAGCCCGGGCCCGGCTGAGTTATAATCTCATCAGTGACGTCATGAAGGCGTCTCCGCAGAGTTTTGACCATACATATTCAAGTCTTTATATGGCTGTTGCTGCCAGGTGCTACTTCCTGAAGCTCATAGATGCATCCGGAGTCATGGATGCCTATGCACAGTCTATGAAGGTTGTGGATGATCTGTCTGCCAGGAAACCGGGTGACACAAAATACTCCGAGGCAAGAAAAAACATAGATCTTGTCTTCAAGTCGAGCGGAGTTGCTACATGTGACAATATTGAGAAGCTGTTCACTGCCAGCGTGGAAAAGACACCTTCCGACACAGCTATGCTTAAGAGGGTTATCACTATGCTGACCGAGACGGGTTGCCAGGGTTCTGAACTGTTTTACATGGCAACAACCCTTCTCTACGACACAGAGCGTTCGGCTGCATCTGCCGCCCGTCTGGCAGAGATGAATGTGGCACGCAAAAAATATGGCGAAGCCGAAAAATACTACACAGAAGCTATCGAACTTGAAACAAACAGTGTTGTCAAATCCGGCCTGCTGACTAAACTGGCCACGATTGAACTCACCTCGGAAAACAAGCAGGCAGCACGTGATTTTGCCAAGGCTGCATATTCACTTGATCCGGTTAATGGCAATGCACTGTATATCATCGCTGAAGCATATGCCGGTGCACGCATCGGTGAAGCTTTTGAAAACCAGACGGTTTACTGGGTGGTGGTCGATTACCTTGTACGTGCAAAGAATACTGATCCAAGCCTGAAGAACCAGGCCGATGAAAGAATAGCCATCTATTCAAGACTCTATCCTACAAAGGAAGAGTGTTTCTTCAGAAGCCTTGTGAACGAAGGCGCTGCCTATAATGTAGGCGGATGGGTCAATGAATCAACGACCATAAGATTCAGAAAGCAGTAATTACCGGTGATAGCACGCAGAAGATATCTGTTAATAGTGCCGGCAGTCCTGATCAGCGGGATTGCCTTACTTTCATCATGCGAAAAGAAGCCGGCTATTGTGAAGGACCTTCAGATCAAGGAGCTGCCTTCACTTTCAGGCAAAAACGTTGAGACAATGTATACTGACTCAGGCAAGGTCACTCTGATAGTCAGGACACCTATTATTCAGCAGTTTACAACAAAGGAGGACCCGCACACGCTGTTCCCTGAGGGGCTGACCGTGCTCTTTTACGACAAGAAGACCAAACCGCAGGCAAGCATAACAGCTCACTATGCCCGTTATACCGAAAAAGATGAACAGTGGGAGCTGCGTGACAGTGTCGTTGCCGTCAACACGGATGGAGATATTCTTGAAACGGAATTACTCTACTGGAGTGAACCAAAAGAGCGTGTGTGGTCTGACAGGTTCGTCAGATTTACCCTTAAGGATAAAATTATAATGGGTACGGGCTTTGAATCAGATTCCCGTCTCACAAACGGAACTATAAAAAACGTCTCCGGTACCATATATATTAATGATGAACAAAAAGGGAATACTGGGAATTGAAATAATCTGGATCCTCATCGGTTTCATATGTCTTGGCATTGCCGTCAGGGAGATGACCATAAATGGATTCAGCAGGGCCTGGCTCTCCCTGGTAATGTCTGGTGTCGCTTTTGTCATGGCATGGATTCGCGACAGACAGCGAAAAAAAGTGTAACTTTGGGTCATGAACCCGCTGGTGATCATTCCGTTTGCTATACTTCTTGCAGCATTCTTTTCGGCAATGGAGCTATCTTTTATTGCATCAAATAAACTGCGTATAGAGCTTGACCGCAAACAGGGTCATTTCGGCTCCGGTGTTGTCTCAGTGTACACCCGTAATCCCGGCCAGTATATTGCCACCATGCTGATCGGCGTTAATATCGCCACGGTCATATTCAGTATGCTCTCTGCAGACCTGCTTGAGAGATGGATGGCAAACCTGATTCCCTCTGATCTGATAATATTCATCATCCAGACAATAGTCACCACTTTAATAATA
Source organism: uncultured Bacteroidales bacterium (assembly GCA_963743775.1). Lineage (GTDB taxonomy): Bacteria > Bacteroidota > Bacteroidia > Bacteroidales > VadinHA17 > SR-FBR-E99. The sequence continues at coordinate 273,811 of CAVURA010000011.1, read as the reverse complement.
CTTGTTTTTGCCGACTTTCTCCCTAAATCCATTGTGAGGATCAACCCTAATTCCTTCCTGAAACTTTTTGCAGTTCCCACCTCGGTATTTTACTACCTCTTTTACCCGGTCAGCAAGTTGACTTTATGGATCAGCAACCTGTTCATGAGGCTCTTTTTCGGGATCAGACCGGAACGGAAGGAGCAGGAAAACAAAATCTTCACGCGCGTGGACCTTGACCATTTTGTGAATGACCTCGTGGAAACGGAAGAAGAAAAGGAGGAGGAATACAACAGCCTCAGAATATTTCAGAATGCTCTCGATTTTTCTTCTGTCAGAGCCCGCGAATGCATGGTTCCCCGCACGGAGATAGTAGCACTGCCTGTCGGGAGCACCACGGAAGAGCTGAAACAGCAGTTCATCGAATCAGGCCACTCAAAGATACTGCTCTACAGGGAGCATCTTGACAACATGGTCGGATACTACGAGCTTAAGGATATCCTTCATGAGCCTGCTGATATTGAAACGGGAATGAGAAAGCTTCCTGTGGTGCCGGAGACAATGACAGCAAATAAGGTTCTGAAGCTGCTCTCCGAAGCAAAAAAGAGCATCGCCCTTGTTGTGGATGAATTTGGAGGTACATCAGGAATAGTGACCATTGAGGATGTGCTGGAAGAGATAGTCGGTGATATCGAAGATGAGCATGACACCAGCGATCTCATCGATAAGAAGATCAGTGAAAAGGAATTTATCTTCTCGGGAAGGCTTAATATTGACTATCTGAACGAAGAGTATGAGCTAGGGCTTCCGGAGAGCGATGATTACACCACACTTGCAGGTCTTATGCTCTACACACACGGCAATATCCCGCGCCTGCAGGAAAATATCCGGGTTGGAAGGTACATCTTTACAGTTATCCGTGGTTCTGCAACAAAGGTCGAGCTACTGAAATTGAAAATTGACTAGACGGCTGTCACAAAGAACTCTTCATCTCTGTATAATACCGGTAATACAGCGGAATAGCCCGCATCCCGGCAAACAGGTTTTCCAGGGGATAGTTCTCATTGGGTGAGTGTATAGCATCCGACTCCAGACCAAATCCCATCAGTATGGATTTGACTCCCAGTATTTTCTCAAATGTTGCAATGATGGGGATGCTGCCTCCGCTGCGGACTGGTATAGGTTTTTTGCCGAACACCTCTTCGTAGGCTCTTTCGGCAGCAAGATACTCAGGTGTATCAAGAGGACTGACATAAGCCTCTCCTCCGTGGAGGTATTCGGCCCTGATCTTCACACCTGCCGGGGCTAATGTTCGGATATGCTTTATGGCAAGGTCCGCAATGGCTTCAGCTTTCTGATAAGGAACAAGTCTCATCGAAATCTTTGCTGATGCCTTCGAGGGCAGGATAGTCTTTGCTCCTTCACCTGTATACCCTCCCCAGATACCATTGATGTCAAGAGTTGGTCTGATGCCAACACTCTCGAGGGTCGAGAATCCTTTTTCGAAAGCCAGAGCCTCCACACCTATTGCTTTTTTATACTCTGAGGGATCGAACGGTCTCTCAGCCATTTTGGCTCTTTCAGCGGCAGTAGGTACCATCACGTCATCATAAAACCCGGGGATAGTAATTTTCCCGTCGTTGTCCTTCAGCCTGGCGATAATATCGCACAGCACGTTGCACGGATTGACTACAGCGCCACCGTACAAGCCCGAATGAAGATCATGATCAGGGCCCTCGACTTCAACCTGGATATACGACAGTCCGCGCAGCCCTGAAGTAACTGACGGAGTAGCCGTTGAGATCATAGTGGTATCTGAAATGAGTATGACGTCAGATCGCAGCATCTCCCTGTATTCTGCACAGAAGCCCCCGATACTTTCCGATCCTGCCTCTTCCTCTCCCTCGATCATGAACTTGACATTGCACGGGAGTGTATCCGTGGCATTCATCATTTCAAATGCCTTCAGGTGCATGAATAGCTGGCCCTTGTCATCATCGGCCCCGCGGGCATAAATCTTCCCGTCACGTATCTCCGGTTCGAAAGGCGGTGAAACCCACTTTTCAACCGGCTCAGGAGGCTGAACATCATAATGTCCGTAAACCAGAATCGTGGGGAGTGACTTGTCGATAATTTTTTCTCCGTACACTATCGGGTGTCCTTTGGTAGGATAAACTTCGGCACGGTCGGCCCCGTTTCCCAGGAGCATGTCACGTATATATTCCGCTGCCCTGACCATGTCATGCTTATTGGCTGCTGAAGCGCTGATGGACGGAATCCTTATAAGCCCGAAGAGCTCCTCAATAAATCTGTCCCTGTTGGACTCAATGTAGTTGATTATTTTTTCCATGATTCCTTGTTTTTATTGTATTCGTTTGCTGCCCACTGCAGCTTGTCATACCACTCTACGCCGAAAGCCCTTACAAGAGGTTCGCGGAGATAGCTCCAGAGCGGAGAATTCTGTTTTACGCCTGCCGCCACACCCGGCCGGCAGATGGGCCACTCCTCGTAGTTCACACCCTTGAAATCGCGGTATTGCTTAACCCTTACAGGGAAAAGATGACATGAAAGCGGTTTCCTGAACCCGACGGCCCCTGCGGTAAATGCCGTTTCAATTCCGCATTTGAACATGTCATCTTCCATGACTGTATAGGCACATTCTTCATTATTTATGAGCGGAGTGACAAGTTCTCCCTCGATATCCCTCAGGCTTGTGCCCTGTACCTCTATCGCCCTTATCCCCTCCGGACGCAGGAAAGGCCACAGTTCCGGCCATATACGCTCAAGCGTAGCCGCTTCCTCATCAGTGAGCGGGGCTCCTGTGTCGCCATAACGGCAGCAACTGCCTTTACATGCTTTGAGATCACATGAGAATTTCTTCTCAATAAGAGCAAGTGATATTATTGTTTCGTCTATCTGCAGCATTTTTTTCTAAACCAATGATCGGCCTGTCATTTCCTCCGGTATGGGAAGACCCATCATGGTCAGGATTGTAGGAGCAATATCGGCGAGCCTGCCGCTGCTGACAGTTTTGTACCTGTCACTTATAAGATAAATGGGCACTGGATTAAGGGAGTGTGCAGTGTTCGGCGAACCGTCAGGGTTTATGGCATAATCAGCATTCCCATGGTCAGCTATGATCACTACGTCATAACCGTTGGAGCGTGCGGCTTTAACAACATCACCCGCGCATTCATCCACTGTTCTGACTGCTTTCTGAATTGCTTCATAAACACCCGTATGACCCACCATGTCGCCATTGGCGAAATTGAGGCAGATGAAATCAAACTTTTGTTTGCCGATCTCAGCAATGATGGCATCCCTGACCTTATATGCGCTCATCTCAGGCTGAAGGTCATAGGTTGCCACTTTTGGTGAAGGTACAAGCACCCTTTCCTCTCCGGGAAACTCCTTCTCCCTTCCGCCCGAGAAAAAGAATGTCACGTGTGCATACTTTTCCGTCTCTGCTATCCGGAGCTGTTTTTTACCAAGATCGCCCAATATCTCCCCCAGGGTCCTGTTCACATTATCTTTCGGGAAAATAATCTCCAGGCCCCTGAACTTGTCATCGTAAGGGGTCATTGTCAGATAATGCAGAGGGATGGTCTTCATTCCCAGTTCCGGCATATCCTGCTGTGTCAGGACGATCGTCAGCTCACGAGCGCGGTCATTTCTGAAGTTGATGAAGACAACAACATCGCCCCCGGATATCGTGGCAAGTGGTCTCCCGTCGTCATGTGTCACCACTATGGGTTTCATGAACTCATCGGTCACGCCCCCGTTGTACGAATCCTGCATTGCCTCAATGATATCCGTAGTCTTATGCCCTTCCCCGTTTACAAGGAGATCATAAGCCTCTTTTATTCGTTCCCATCTTTTATCACGGTCCATGGCATAGTACCTGCCGACAAACGATGCCACCCTTCCGTTGCTGTGTTTCAGGTGACTGATCAGTTCAGTCATATAGCCCTTGCCGCTTCTCGGATCCGTATCGCGGCCGTCTCCGAAACCGTGGATATATACTTCTTTCAGGCCGTAATCCATTGTCATGTCGCAGAGTGCGTAAAGATGCTTGTCAAGGGAGTGCACTCCACCGTCAGACAACAAGCCCAGGAAATGAACCTTCACGCCTTTGTCACGGGCATAAGTGAAAGCTTCCGCGAGAGGCTTGTTTGCCCGTATCTCGCCGGTCCGGCAAGCCCTGTTTATTTTGACAAGATCCTGGTAAACAATGCGTCCGGCGCCTATATTCAGGTGACCAACCTCAGAGTTGCCCATCTGGCCTTCAGGTAAGCCCACATCCTCCCCGGATGTAAGAAGGGACGAGGAAGGATATGCTTTTTTAAGTGCATCAATAGAAGGCGTCCCGGTGGAACATATGACATCACTCCTCGTGCAGTCACCTATTCCCCAGCCGTCAAGGATCATCAGTAAGACTCTCTTTTCTTTCATTCAGTCGTCAGTATATTAATAAAATCCGGTAGCAAAAATAGACAATTACTCCATACAGAGGAGACGCTCTTAAGAAGAACAAAATCCGTGTGAAAAAGTTTGCCTTAACGGGCTCCTGCTATCTCTTTGACCCTGATCTTGTATGGTCTGTCAGGACAGGCAGGTTCATATTCTATATCACGTCCGACATATGCAGCCCACTCAGCCGGTGACAAATTGCGTGTAACCATGGAGCATAGTCCGTTAGTCATGCATCTTACATGGGCCGGCCTTTGTGTTACCTCAGTCCGAGTTGCTGCGAGAAATGCATTACCGTCCTTACTGAAAACCAGGTGCATGATTTCTTCATTACTGTCCGATATGACCACAGGCGGCATAGCGAGATCAGAAAGTGCCCATATTCTTATATTGCCTGTCTTGTCGGCGGTAATCATCTGGTTATCAATTTTGTTGAAAGCTAAAGCATTAATAGCAGATGTATGGCCTTCCATACTGACCTCAATAGCTCCTGACCCTGTATCCCAGATATCAATAATGCCTGTTTCGTCCCCGGTAGCTAACTTTTCTCTTCCAGTCAGGAATTTCAGGGACGTAATGACCCTTCCCCCGGCATTAAGAGTATACTGCCTTCCGGGTGTTTCAGGATTCCAGAGCATAACCCTGCCATTATTTGTAAGTGCTGCCATCAGATTGTTGTCGTCAGATATTTCAAGCGCAATTACTCCTTCCGGATCGCCGACAACGTTGTTGCCCTTGCGCGACCTGAGATCCCATTCCGTAACAGCCCCTTCAATGGTTGAAGTGAACAGAAGATTGCCCGTTGTGTTAAAGATTAGTGCGGTAATACTGCCTCCGGCATTCTGCATCTGGTAACCGATGGAATCGTCTGCGAGTGGTATCATGATGACTTCTGATGTCGATGTACCGCAGGCGAGCCATGATGCATCAGGACTGACTGACATGGCTTTTATGACTTTGTCACCTGACCAGATAAGGTTATATCCCTTGCCCGGCTGGTCGTTCTGCCAGCGTAACACCCTGCCTTCAGTGTCAGCGGTATAGAAGAAATAACCGTCTGGCTCTCTTGCCATGGCTGTCACCGATGCGTCATCAGGACTGAACCTGGAATAGTATTTATTGCCGTAACGCTTACTCACTTCGTAGAGTGCAGAAAATATATCTCCATCGTCTTCGATGCCTGCATTTCTCTCATTGAAGAGATAAGCCTGCCATGCCAGCAGTATCTGCAGATCCTGTTCCCCGGAATGGTTGATTGACCGCATCGCCAGTGATCTGGCCACAGCCAGCATTTTGTTCCGGTTCTCCACTGTTGCCATAACGACGGCTGCAGTCTTTTCATTTTCTGCTTCCCTCAACATGTTATCTGTTGCTGATACTTTCTTCTCAGCCTCCTGCGCCCTGTTGATTGCAGAAATGGAATTCAGCTTTTCCAGGCCGGCCTCCTGTTCGGCCGTTCTGAAAGTATCTGCCAGGAGGTTGAGACTGTCACTCAGAACATTTGTGTAAGCAACTGCCTCATCTTTCAGCTGCAATGCCACTGACTTTTGTTTCTCAGACCGGCTCCTGAGTGAATATAAGGTACCCAGGGCAATGAGGGCAAACAGGACCATAATTCCCAGTATACCTGCAATAAGGCGTGAACGTCTTATCTTACCGTAGTCTGCCTTCTTGTTGTACACCTCCAGGGCAGCGTATTCCTCCTCCGAATTTTTAAGAAATAGCATTGTTCTCTCAAATGCCGGGTCAATCTTCTCAGCCCAGGCAAGTGTGGGGTGGTTCTCTTCACGCCACTTGATGGCAATAAAGAGCTCAGGTGCGCTCCACAGTTTCCCATTACCTTCCTGATACTGTTCAGCAGCTGCGGCAAGCTTGAGATAAAGTCTCATTGAAGCATCCTCATCATCAAGCCATTTTCTGAGCGTACTCCACAGCTTTATAATGCTTTCATGACTCAGGTCAATGACACTGTCCTTATTAAGAGGAATATCAGAGGCAGGTGTGAGAAACGAATAGTCCGGATGCCTGAAAACCTCAGCGACATTAATTATCTCTTCAACAGTGCAGGCTGTCTGGGTTGCTATTGTAGCTATAGTTTCCGGCCTGCGTATCTCTCTGCCGTCTTCGGTACGGACAGTTATGGCACGGAAGAGTCTTGAACAGACATACCGGTGCCTCTCATTAAGCTCTTCAAGTGCCTGTCCGGCATGCTGTGATATGGCGCCCTTAAGCGTACCCACAGCCTCGTAATCGGCAATACTCAGCGGACGGCTCATGTCACCGGCTTTGTTCCAGTGGTTCCACATCCTCATAAGAAGGTGCTGCAGTACCGGCAGTTGTCCTGGGTTATCAGAAAGTTCACCCAGTATGATCTTAACCAGTGAGCGGTCTATAGTTGCCCCTGACACTTTTATCGGCTCTTCTATCACAGCGCCGAGCAAGTCGCGGCCTATCTGCGGAAGAAGAAAGCTGCTGGTGTTCATCAGGTTGGTCAGCGAATGAAAACGGGAACACTCTGAGACATACTCTGACCGGAGTGTAAGAATGAGATACAGCCCCTGGTCAGGCTGCTGCACAGCATTTACGAGGAGATCAATAAAGTCGGTGGCTTCATCGCCTTCTATGCCCCTGGTTGAGACGGGACTGTATCTGAAGATCTCTTCAAACTGATCGATAACAATAACAATCTGCTGACGAAGACTTTTTCTTATCTTATTGATCACGTCTGTGATCCCTTCACTTCTGTTATGGAGGGAGGCAGCGATGCTGGCCTGTGAAAGCTGTGTGAAGCCCGCGCCGGCAGACAGCGTTGACAGCTCTGCCGCCAGATTGTCGATAGGGTTAATATCAGGCCTGAAAACCAGGTATGACCATAGCTTCTTTCCTTCAGCGTTTTCCCTGATGAGAGCCGGTATCACTCCTGAGAGCACCAGCGACGACTTGCCGCTGCCTGACGCCCCTATTACAGAAACAAACCTGTTGTCCTTGAGCCGTGTTGCTACTTTTGTTGTGCTCTCCATCCGGCCGAAGAACAGATGACCCTCATCGGGCCTGTAAGCTCTTAGTCCCGGGAACGGGTTTGACTTTACTATTGTTATTCTTTCAGCCATGGATGACTAATAATTAAACAGCATCAGTGTCTTGTTTGTCTATATAATCAGCAAAGATATCAGTGTATTCCGAATAGTGAAAAACAAAGTTTGTAATATCGCTCACTGGCAGTGAATAGAGTCCGCTTTTACCCTGGTCCGAGGGGACAATCCATGTAATAAGCCCGGGTAATGGCCCTGCATCATAAGATTCCGAGTAGCGCATACAGGAAGCCAGCATAATCATTCTTTCTTCAGGTATCTTATTGAAGCAAAGGCTGAGAAAGCGAGTTTTGCCGAAGATCATTGCCACCTCCGGCAGGGTGTTGTTGACCACACCTGCCACCCTGTTTCTTACCTGCTCCGTAAGTCGGCCCTCCACCTCGGTAAACCACTCCCGGTCAACGGTACGTATAACCATTGCGGCTTCTTCCTGCAGCAGTTGGCTGTTGCTGAAGAGATATGACACAACTATCTCTTTTGCCGCTCCGCGCCCCTCCCGGGCTGCCTTATGCAGAGCGCAGGCCTTTGTCCATACACCGGTGATATTCTGATCTGATGAGAGTATCATCGTTGCAAGCGATCCATCTGTCACTGACCTTATAGGGAAGTACAGCGAGAGTTCGTTCAATCTGGCTCTGTCTGAGTTATTTCCGAGCAGGGCCTGCAGCGGACGGCGTAATGAGCCGGTAATCATGGTCTCAATGACCTCCGATGCTATTCCTGCACCATCTGCCGTTCCGCATTCAGCATTGGTCCTGATCAGTCCGGCGGTTGCATTCCCTGATGTAAGTGAGAGAAGGGAAAACAGCAGCTCATAGTTCATGTTCTTTTCCCAGCCGATGGCTCCGGACAAAATAAAGTATCTGTTCCTCTCCGCCTCTGTCTGAAGGGTAATAAGCCGTCCGATATTGTATATGGTTCCGTTAACGATGTCTTCTATCCGCTGCCGCTGATTCGTCTCAGGGACAAACCCCTGTTCACATAGGTATTTCACGGCTTTCAGTCTTACTGTTACTGGCCCGCCCTCCAGTAAATTACTCAGATAGGGTATAATCTGTTCAATAGGCATCATACTCATCAGCCGCATGACCATCAGGCTGACACTTTCCCTGTTCTGAGGCCTGAAGTCATTTCCGATTATTTCACCGTAAGTGTCAGGTCCGAAATAATGCAGAAGGTAAAATGCCTCTCTCTCTGTATCAGGCGTATAAAGGGCCTGCAGTGCCTCTTCACGCAGTTCTTTCATCCCGTAGAGCCCAGCCGCTGCCAGACCTATCCTCCTGATATCAGGATTTAGATCGGTCAGCATCCTGGTTATTTCAGATGTATGCGGAGCTTTTTTTACGGTCAGTATCGCCCTGGCAACAGCAGTCTTTTCGTTTATCCCTGGCAATCTGAGCATTTCACTGTTCCTGACAGGGTCAGAAAAGTACTTCTCAATATGGGCAATTTCCCCGGACGCTCCGTGCCTGACAGCCTCGCTGAATTTCTGTCCGGAGACGATGGCCTTCAGGGCGGGTATAAGTGCAGGATCAAAAGTACGCCCTGCAACACGGACAACCTCCGAGGCATAACTGTCATCTGCGCGGTTGATCAGGTAGTCAAGCCTCCCGCATACAATATCAAGATAATGACTTGGATAAAGCAATACACTTCTGAAACCGCTGACAGCATCACCCGATGGAACCTGATTTTCAGAAGGCTGTGGTAATGCCTCCAGGCTCCGGATTCTGGACATGATGATATTCCTGAATTCAGCTGAAAGGATTATTCCCAGTATGACCTGAACCAATGCGAGTAATGGAATCAGGAGAACCAATCCCGATGACTTGTATCCTGTAAATCTTTTGATCAGAATAAAAAACACCAGAAGCAAAGTAATGGTTGCGATCGTCTTTGCCCTGACGTTCTTGACCCTGTGCCATCGTGCACCTTCCTCTGCGTAAAGCTTCGATATTGTCGCCAGGGCAGGCAGGGTATAAGTAAAAAAGGATGCGAAAAAGAAGATGGCAGCCAGAGAAGTGAAGAGTGCCGAGAGTAAATTAAGGGTTTCCTTCCCGTTAAGATCATAATAAATGTATAACAGGGATGCCGGGACTGAAAGGATTAAAAGCGTAAGAGCTGAGATCAGCAATCTCCCTTGTAGCCGCAGATCTTTCAACATAGGCAGATAAGGGCGGTTCCGGATTGCCAGGCCCAGACCGGTTGTGGCTGCCCCGATGGAGACTGTATAAAAAAACGGTGTTGCTTCAAAGAGAGATATATCCGTAATTATTGCCAGCAAGGCAGCAGCAGTTATGACTGACAAAATCAGAACCGGCCATAATAAATACGGATACCCGGGCTTCATCTACCGTTCAGTTTTGACATGTTCCGGAATACATACAGACTCACTTTACAAGATACAAAGAATAAAATCTATAAAAAAGCTCCACGGTCCCTTATGAGTTCAGCAAGCTGACCTGTCAGTTTCTCAGTGGTGCTTTGACCGTCAGTGATAAGATCTGCCTGCTCATACCACACGGTTCTCTTTTCGAGCAGCTCCAGCACTCTCTCCTTCAGGTCAGTCTTCCCGTTATTCAACAGAAGTGGACGTACGGTCTTTGATTTTTCAAGCCTTGAAACCAGTATTTCAACGGGTAGCCTAAGGTAAAGTATCACACCCGTTTCTTTCATTATGCCAATGTTCTCCTCCGAGCATGGAGTACCACCTCCGCAGGCGACCACTGTACGCGATCTTACTGAAGCGGCCAGCAAAGCCTTTTTCTCCGCTTCCCTGAAATACTGCTCACCCCGGAGAGTAAACAGCTCCGCAACCGATAAACCATTATGCTCTTCTATCAGTCTGTCAGTATCAATAAAACTCCAGCGGAGGGAAGTTGCAATCTTCCTTCCGGTGGTGCTTTTACCACTTCCCATGAAACCTATAAGGTATATATTCACGCTGAGCTAGAGATCTAATTTCATCTGCGCCGGGTCTTCCGGAGGAAGCACCTGTGATTCAGTATTCAGTGGTTTCTCCTCTCCGGTCCCGGGCTGAGGTACAACCTCACTTTTTACAACAGGTTCCAGCTCCGTAATATTTGACACAGAGTAGTTCGACAGTCGCTTGCCCTTGGCGCGGAAACTCTTCACCCCGATAAAACCCGCCACCTCAATAATCTCGTTGCTGCGTCCCTCATTTTTGCCGCCAAAACTGATCTCGAGACGCGGATACTCGACCTCTGTCAGGCTGACCAGCTTTGATCCCTCGCTGTCAGAGATGAAGTATTGCAGCCTTTCTGACTCTTCAAAGACGAACCTCTTAACGTAATAGAGTTCCTGCCCCTGATCCCAGTAAACGGCGGAAAAGACTTTTGATTCCCTGAATTTCTCGATCAGCAGCAAGTCATCCTCAAAATGAAGTGATAGATCTGTGCCTGATGTACGGAAACAACCTGTCTTTGTAACAACCAGAAGTATTTCTTCCGAAGCGAACTCACCCAGGAACTTGCCCCTGCCATCAGCATTAAGCCTCATCACGGCATCATCAAACCACAGCTTACGGCCTCCCAATGTCGATAATCCCTTTTCTTTAAGAGTGATTTTATGAATTGGATTCTTTGTCAGAATATTGCCCATCGAGGAGCGTCCCTTGATTGCCAGTTCACCAAAATCAAATTCAAAAGTGAGTTTCTTCAGCCTCGCACGCGGTTTATGGTTAATCTTGATGACCTCTGCTTCACCGTTGGGATTGACACTCAGGTAATGGATACGGGTACCATCGGTTCCCCGTCCGAGATTGTACTCCTTGTCCCTCGTCAAGCCAGTAAGGGCACAACGCTTGATATAGAGCGAGCCATCACGTCCGTCCTGGTAAACAATATTATAAATGGTACGGGTGTCATTCCGCAGAAAGACCTGCACATATATCACATCTTTCCCCACAAACTGCTTTTCAGCAACCTTTGTAATGAGATAGGTGCCGTCTTTTCTTATCACAATAATATCATCGATATCAGAACAGTCGCATACAAACTCGTCTTTTCTGAGACCGGTGCCTATAAAGCCCTCCTGGCGGTTGACATAGAGTTTGGAGTTGACAGCAACTACCTTGGATGCCTCAATGGTTTCAAAACTTCTTATCTCTGTGCGGCGTTCTGAGTTTTTACCGTACTTCTTTTTTATCTGACGGTAGTAATTGATTGTGTAAGGGATAATGTTACCCAAATGGTTAGCCACCTCTTCAAGCTCTCCCTCAATTCCCCTGATATGCTCATCAGCACGCGAAGAGTCAAACTTCGAGATACGTTTGATCTTTATCTCGGTCAGTTTAATAATATCTTCACGCGTAATCTGGCGCCGGAAAAGCTTCTTGTAGGGCTTCAGCCCCTTATCAATTGCACTGATTACAGCCTCCCATGTCTCGCTTTCTTCAATGTCGCGGTATATCCTTTTCTCTATGAAAATCTTTTCGAGAGACGCGAAGTGCCAGTCTTCATCAAGCTCAGCCTTGCGTATCTCAAGTTCACGTTTCAAAAGCATGACCGACTGATCAGTCGAATGCCTCAGGATATCACTTACCCCCACAAAAGCAGGTTTGTTTTCGTCAGTGATGATGCAGGCGTTGGGTGATATTGAAAGTTCACAGTCGGTGAAGGCATACAGTGCATCAATGGTTTTGTCAGGCGAAATTCCGGACTGCAGCTGGATCACTATCTCTACTCCCCCCGAAGTGTTGTCGTCTATCTTTTTTACCTTGATCTTGCCTTTGTCATTGGCCCTGACAATAGATTCAATGAGCGAGCCTGTTGTGCGGCCAAAAGGTATCTCAGTGATAACCAGTCCTTTTTTATCGACCTTTTCAATCTTCGCCCTCACTTTAACTGCCCCGCCCCTGATGCCGTCATTATACCTTGCCACATCTATCATACCGCCAGTCGGGAAATCAGGGTAAAGGACAAAGGGTTTGCCCTGGAGATAGCTTATAGAGGCATCAATGAGCTCATTGAAATTATGCGGAAGTATTTTTGATGCCAGTCCCACGGCTATACCTTCAACACCCATGGCCAGGAGAAGAGGAAATTTCACCGGCAGGGTGACAGGCTCCTTGTTACGTCCGTCGTAGGAGGCCATCCACTCAGTGGTCTTGTTGTTGAAGGCCACCTCGAGGGCGAACTTTGAAAGTCGTGCTTCGATATAACGGGGTGCAGCCGCACCGTCTCCCGTTAGAATATTTCCCCAGTTCCCCTGAGCATCCACCAGAAGGTCCTTCTGCCCGAGCTGCACCAGTGCATCGCCAATGGAGGCATCACCGTGGGGATGGAACTGCATCGTATGGCCTATGATGTTGGCCACCTTATTGAAGCGGCCGTCATCCATGCGTTTCATGGAATAGAGAATCCTTCGCTGGACAGGCTTCAGCCCATCAGAAATGTGAGGTACGGCACGCTCCAGTATAACATACGAGGCATAATCCAGGAACCAATCCTGGTACATCCCTGACAACGCCGTGACCGCATGAAGGGCGGCGGGAATAAAACCGTTCTTTGTCTCTTTTGACTCCTCACCGTTACCGGTGAAGGTATCATCTTCATGATCAATCTCTTTCATCTTCTGCAACAATCTCCTCTCACGCCAGCGCTGTCTCCGGCAACTCCTCCTCAACCCTCAGGTTGTCAATTATAAAATCCTGACGTTCAGGAGTATTTTTACCCATGAAAAACTCAAGGAACTGAGTATAGGGATCTGCCTTCTTCATGATTACAGGCTCAAGCCGTATATCCTTCCCGATGAAACGTCCAAACTCATCAGGCGATATCTCTCCGAGACCCTTAAATCGTGTAATCTCCGGGTCAGGCCCCAGGTCCTTTATCGCCTTAAGCCTTTCATTATCACTGTAACAGTAACGCGTTTCCTTTTTGTTCCGTACCCTGAAAAGCGGTGTCTGCAGGATATATACATGGCCTTTCCTGACAAGATCAGGGAAGAACTGAAGGAAGAATGTCAGAAGCAGCAGACGGATATGCATGCCGTCAACATCTGCGTCAGTGGCTACGACCACATTGTTATAACGAAGGTCTTCCACAGACTCCTCAATATTCAGCGCAGCCTGCAGCAGGTTGAACTCCTCATTCTCATACACGATCTTCTTCGTGAGGCCAAAACTGTTCAGCGGCTTGCCTCTCAGGCTAAAGACGGCCTGCGTCTCCACATTACGCGATTTGGTTATAGAACCGCTGGCTGAGTCTCCCTCAGTAATGAATATGGTTGAGTCAAGCCGTCTGTCATCGTTTGAATTGTAATGGATGCGGCAATCGCGAAGCTTCCGGTTATGGAGGCTGACTTTCTTTGATCTTTCCCGGGCAAGCTTCTGGATGGAGCTGATGGCCTTGCGCTCCTTCTCTGATTCCTGAATCTTCTTCAGCAGTATTTGTGCTGTCTCGCTGTTCTTGTGAAGATAGTCATCAAGATGCTTGTGAATGAATTCAATTATATAATACCGGACTGACGGTCCCTCAGGGCCCATATCCTTGGATCCGAGCTTTGTCTTTGTCTGCGATTCGAAAATAGGCTCTTCGATTTTGACTGAAATGGCAGCTATGATTGACGTACGTATGTCAGAGGGGTCAAAATCCTTTTTGTAGAACTCCCTTATGGTCTTTACTATCGCTTCACGGAAAGCCATGAGATGGGTGCCTCCCTGCGATGTGTGCTGGCCGTTGACGAAGCTGTAATAGTCTTCACCGTACTGCAGTCCGTGAGTGATGGCAATCTCAATGTCCTCTCCCTTCAGATGGATAATGGGATAGAGGCCCTCGCTGTTCATGTTGTCATTGAGAAGGTCTACAAGGCCGTTGCGTGAAATAATCTTATTTCCGTTGAAATTTATCACCATACCTGCGTTGAGATAGGTGTAGTTTTTTAGCATGTTCTCAACATACTCGGTGATATAGTGGTAGTTGCCGAACATTAATTCATCGGGAGTAAAGATTACCTCTGTGCCGTTATCCTCCTTTGATGCCTTCAGCGATTCATCCCTTACCACATTGCCGGCATTGAACTCAATCTCCTTCACCTGTCCGTCACGTACTGACCGCAGGACAAACATTGAAGACAGGGCATTGACTGCCTTGATACCCACTCCGTTAAGTCCAACCGATTTCTTGAATGCCTTCGAGTCGTATTTGGCCCCGGTATTCATACGTGATGTGACATCGAGCACTTTACCAAGTGGTATTCCGCGGCCGTAATCACGTACCCTTACCTCCCTGCCGATAATGCCTACATCGATCTTACGGCCGAAACCCATCATATACTCATCCACAGCATTATCCATAACCTCCTTAAGCATGACATATATGCCGTCATCGAGGGATGAACCGTCACCCAGCTTACCGATGTACATACCGGGCCTCAGCCTGATATGCTCCTTCCACTCAAGGGTTTTGATGTTGTCTTCTGTATAGTTGCCGTCCATCATCCCGAATTTTCGGCAAATATAAAGATTTCGGAGAGGCCTTTACACCCGATTTATCAACAACAGCAGTGATTTTTTACCTTGCGATAAGGCAGGAAGGGCGTCCGGGACGGTTATTTTACTTTGACCGGCTCACTTCTGAGCTGATCCATGGCACTGATCATCTTAGCCTGAACCATCGCTGCAAGTTCGTCCGGATCTCCGGTTATGAAGTTCCCGGGAAAGATGGGATCCAGGACCCTGATCCTTACCACAATGCGACTTCCGAAGAGGAATCCTTTTTTAGGCAGTATATCGCCGGTGCCGTCTATCAGTACCGGAAGCAGGGGTTTGTCAGTCTTCACTGCTATCTGAAAAGCACCTGCCTTGAACTTCCCAATCGCTCCTGTAAGTGACCGTGTGCCCTCAGGGAAGATCACTACGGAAATGCCATCCTGCAGTGATTCCACGCAGCTCTCCATCATTCTTACAACGCTGGCCTTATTGCCCCTGACGAGTTCAATGTACTTCACCATCCTCATCTCCCATCCCACTATCGGTATCTTGAACACCTCGATCTTTGAAACCCATCTCAGCCTGTGATGCAGCATGTTGAAGAAAACAATGTCAAGCATTGACTGATGATTGGGTACGATAACATAAGCCTGGTTCTGGTCAATTTTTTCACGGCCATCGACGACCACCTTCCAGAAGGGGCTCATCTTTGTGAGAACAATACCCTGGATAACCATCCATCTGTTGTTCATCAACCTGCGTTTGTCAAACGGGATTGATATCAGCCATAGAATAAATGCAACCGGCAGTGCAAGTGTGATGAATATGATGCTTGACAACCAGACCCAGGCAGATTTTATCAGTTCCATGATATTATGCGTTTTTCTGTTTGTGTAGCGGCAAGAGCCAGCCCTGTTCCTGCAAGCAGTCCGAGCAAGGCTCCTCCGATGACATCACCGGGATAATGCACTCCGAGGTAAATCCTGGAATAGGATACCAGTGCCGCCCAGATGAAGATACTCCATGTATACCATTTCTTACCCAGCAGCGGGGCAGAAAAGGAGGCCAATCCGAAGGCGTTGGCTGCATGTCCTGAAACAAAGCCGTACATACCCACGCCTGGTTCTTTTACTGTATGAACAAGCCCCTGAATTACAGGATCATGACAAGGCCTGAGCCGTCCGAAGAAGTTCTTCATCATTACTGAAACCTGATCTGTGATAACAACCAGCAGTAAAGCAAAGAGAAGGATCAGCCATACGTTTTTTCTGTATTTAGCGGCAAGGAGATATATGATAAAAAGATAGAGCGGTATCCATACCGTCCTGAGACTGAGGGTCCACATCACCTTGTCAAAGAAGGGCGAGTGCATTGAGTTAAGGAACAGGAATATAGTGCGATCCAGGCTAATCATGCTCAATTGTTTATTGCTCTCCAGAGGATATCCTTGAGCGCGGAGATACCGGTACCGTTTATCGATGAGATGAACACTACCGGGATGTTGTCAGGTAATCCGGGCCTTATGCCATCCTTGAGCTCTTCATCAATAAGGTCACATTTGGATATTGCCATCACCCTTGGTTTATCGAGCAATTCGGGGTTGTATTTTCTGAGCTCTTCAACAAGAATCTGGTACTCCTTGTTCACGTCGTCGCTGTCAGAGGGGATCATGAAGAGGAGTACCGAGTTCCGTTCAATATGCCTGAGGAACCTTGTACCAAGTCCTTTGCCCTCGGCAGCGCCTTCTATGATACCCGGAATATCAGCCATGACAAAAGATTTGTCATTACGGTAACTTACAATGCCCAGGTTGGGGGTCAGGGTAGTGAAAGGATAGTTATCTATCTTGGGGCGGGCGGCGCTGACCACCGAAAGCAACGTCGACTTACCGGCATTGGGAAAACCTACGAGGCCGACATCAGCAAGGACCTTCAGCTCCAGAATGTACCAGCCCTCAATGGACGGCTCGCCTGGCTGAGCGAAGCGCGGTGTCTGAAAGGTTGACGATTTGAAATGAGTATTACCCTGTCCTCCGCGGCCTCCCTTGACAAGAATCTTCTCTTCGCCGTCGTGGGTTATTTCAAACAGGACACTTTCTGTCTCAGAGTCTTTTGCTATTGTTCCCAGAGGTACATTTATGATAACATCTTCTCCGTCGGCGCCTGTTTTATTATTCGATGAACCCACGCCTCCGTGACCGGCGAAAATATGCTTTCTGAACTTGAGGTGCAGCAGGGTCCAGAGCTGTGAGTCGCCTTTAAGGATGACGTCTCCTCCTCTTCCGCCGTCGCCGCCGTCAGGTCCACCCTTTGGTTGAAATTTTTCGCGTCGCAGGTGTGTCGAGCCGGCACCGCCTTTGCCCGATCGTCCGAAAATCTTTACGTAGTCAACGAAGTTTGTGTCTGCCATCAGTCAGATTATTGTTTCAACTTGTCTGCAGAGCCTCGCGAAAATGTCATCGATGGTTCCTACCCCGTCAACCATGCGTGAGACCCCTGACCTGCGGCCGAAGTCTATCACAGGTTCGGTCTTGGCCTGGTAAACGGCAATGCGGTTGTTTATAACTGCCTCGTCAGCATCATCGGCCCTTCCTGATACCAAAGCCCTTTTTTTCATGCGGTCCATCAGCTCAAGGTCATTTACTTCAAGAACGAGCATCAGATCTATCTTCATGCCGCGCTCCTTCAGCATAACCTGGAGCGCATCAGCCTGTTCAACCGTTCGCGGGAATCCGTCAAAGATAAAGCCTGCCTTGCCTGTGGTTGTATCGATCTTTTGTGCAATCATGGCTATCACCACATCGTCAGGTACCAGCTCGCCGGCAGCCATGATGGCCGCCATCTTTTTGCCCAGCTCAGTGCCGGCAGCCAGCTCAGCCCTTAGCATGTCTCCGGTAGACAGGTGGAGAAGGTTATACTTTCCTGCAAGGGTCACCGACTGCGTTCCCTTCCCTGATCCGGGAGGGCCAAACATAAGAACATTGATCATTTAAGTACTATTTAATGATTTTGTAAATTGATTTCAGATTACGGCCATAGCCGTCATAGTCAAGACCGTATCCAACAACAAAATTGTTAGGGATTTCAAACCCTATATAATCAATGGGGATATCCCGGGTATACGCCTCGGGTTTAAAGAGAAGCGTGCATATTTTGACGTCCCTGGCTTTTCGCAGGGTAAGCTCGCCGATAATCCTTTCCATGGTACTGCCGGTATCTATGATATCCTCAATGACAACGACAGTTTTGCCGGTCATATCCTCATTCCATCCTATCAGTTCCTTGATCTTGCCGGTGCTGCCTGTACCTTCATACGAAGCAAGCTTAATGAATGAAATCTGTGCGTTAAGATTTATCTGTCTGAAGAGATCGGCGGCGAAAAGGAAGGCTCCGTTGAGTATACCAAAGAAGAGAACATCATGACCTTTGAGGTCTTCGTTAAGCTTCTCTGCCAGGGCAGTGATCCGGCTTTGAATCTCATCTTCGGTGATATATTCCGAAAACTCTCTGTCAAGGACTTTTATCTCATTCATGGTGCAGGTGGTTGATGGTGCAAAATTATAAATTTAAAGTTTAAATTTGCCTAAGTATCACAGTAACATTAAAAAAGAGCATATGAACCCACTTGTAAGCATAATTATGGGAAGCACTTCCGACCTGAAGGTGATGGAGAAGGCAGCGGAGTTTCTTGACAGCATGGGTATACCCTTCGAGATGAATGCTCTCTCGGCCCACCGCACCCCTGATGAGGTTGAGAAGTTTGCCCACGGCGCTGCCGGACGGGGAATAAAGGTGATCATTGCCGGGGCCGGCATGGCAGCACACTTACCCGGGGTCATCGCCGCCATGACGCCAGTACCTGTGATAGGGGTGCCTGTAAAAGCCTCGCTCGACGGCATGGACGCACTGCTTGCCATTGTGCAGATGCCTCCCGGCATACCCGTTGCCACGGTAGCTATTGACGGTGCGCTTAATGCAGGCATCCTGGCAGCGCAGATGATAGGTACCGGCGACATGGCCATCATGGAGAAACTGATCGCCTACAAGGAAAGCCTAAAGAAGAAGATTGTTCAGGCCAATGAGGAGCTTGGGGTTGTAAAATATAAATTCAAAACAAATTGATAATCAGGCAGCAGTGGTTATCTGGCTGTAGCCTATCGCCTCTTAAAACATTATCTGGCACTGCATCCTCACCTCCTGCTTTATCTCTTTTACAAACTCAGTCTTTGATGCTGTAACGGCATATTTAGCTCTCAGTTCCAGTTTTTCGATAGGTTTCCACGAGATCATCACAAACGCCCGGCTGCATTCACCGTACATTGCAGGAACGCTGAATGAATGAAGGAGATCGTTCTCCCAGGCATAGAGACGGCTGTCATATCCGTCGCTGGAACAAAGGGCGTAACGGAACCACAGCCTGAGTGGAACGGTATGAAAAGTATAGGAGATATCCTGGCACAGCAGGAACCCTTTTTCTCCGGAAGGGGTAATATGACTTGCGGAGACACGTGTCGTAAGACTGATGTTTTCAACCGGAGAGCATGATAAGGTAAACGCCAGCAGTCCTCTCTTCCTTGTCTCCGAGAGCGAAATACCTGATTTATTTTCCAGGTCATACTCCCGTGCTGTAGAAGTATATGTCAACCTCAGTGAAAGATCGCTACGCGGAAGGTATTCACACTTAATCTCGGTCCGGTTGCCATAGGCAGGGGACGAGGAACGGTACCTCGGCCACGGCACATGGTAATGATCAGCGCCGGCACTTACAAAAAGGTGGCGGGCAACCTCCAGGTGAAATGAGGCGGCAAGGCCTGTTTCGTTTGAGGCGGCTGTCGAAGCGCAGAAAGCTCCGGAATGGAACGCATGATAGTCCTGTGAGAAATGACGTGCAAGAATGTTAAATGTAATCCTGTCGGAAGGCCTGGCTCTTATGCCTCCGGTGGCAGCCCATGAGCCTGGAAAACTAAATCCCGCCTCTGCAAAAAAAAGCAAAGGACCGGTTCCTGCCTTGAAATCAGCAGCCACATTAAGCAGGCGGTCGCCGGCAAAGGCGGTTATGTTCTCCGGCTTCATGGTATCAGACTGAAATGGCATGGAAAACCATGTCATGGATGACGTCAGCCCGGCTCTGATTTTATCTGTCCCCCATGAAAGATGCAGTCCGGCCATTGATTCCGTCAGGCTGTTGCGCGCCTCGCGTGCCGAAGGACTGTCATGAAGGCCTCCTTTGACCAGATTGGTCACGGCCACAGCATTGCTGTCGCCGTCAAAGAGCAGGCGTGCATCAATCGTGTTGGAAGAGGCAAAGATCGTGACACCGCGTGCCGTGCTCCCCAGCAGGCAGCTCACGCCTCTGAAAAAATTGTTCTCCTCCGAGGAGGTGTAGGGTGACAAGGCGCTCCTGCCAGTCATGAACGACGGTGAACTCAGCCATGATCCCTGAAACGAGCCGCTGTTGAACACAAGGCCCTCGCCGAAGCGAAGGAAGTAATCGCCTATAATGATGCGGTCAACGAACCTTTTGCCACGGTACATGAGATGACCCGAGAGAAAATCCGGCCCGGCTGCTCCGTCAAAAGTGAATGGTTCACCCGGATCATTCTCTGCTGTCAAACCGTAACTGAGTATCTGTCCTTCATGCCTGACACGCAGCAGGGACCTTATGCCCCCGGCAGTATTGTCTTCCGAAGCGTAACGTGTACTGGCCGTCATAATGACGGTGGTTCTGCCTGATGGAAAACCATTCTTTCTGTCCAACGGCGCCAGGGTGATGTACGGCGCCATAAGCATTACGGTCTCCCGGTCAAAGGCGGGGAGCAGTGCCAACTCGTACAATGAGACAATATCACCTTTTTTGGTAACATAGTCTGCCAGTACCCTGACCTGGAACTCCGTAAGGAAAAAGAGCCGTGCTATCTCCTCTTCATCACCTGTGTTGATTGCTGCCGGTCTCTCTTCAATCTCAGACAACCGTTCCAGGAGATAGGAGGCTTCATATTCATCTGTCAGCGACATGATCCCGGCAACGGCGTCTGTGATACCTGATGCCTGCTCCTGGGCCTGTGCTGAGAAGGTCACAAGAGCAAGAAAGAGAAGGAATAGAGGCAAGCACCTTATTTTCCTCTTATGTTCCATATGAATGACACAGAGGAGGTTACTCCTGTTAAACTGTTTACCAGAAACCCCGCATCAGTCTGCAGCGAGCTAAGTTTATAGCCTATTCCAAATGAAAAGCAGGACGGAGAACTCATGTAACCTGTTCTCAGGGTCAGCTTTTCGAGGACATTCCAGCTGATCCCTCCCTGGACTGACAGTGGTTCGCCGGTGACCTTGCCGGTCTCAATGACAACGAAAAGATCTTCCGTGTGCTTCCATTCTATTCCGGCATTAATAGATGACGGAAGTGTGTTGATGGGTGCCAGCGGATTAAATACATGGAGCCCCAGGGTCAGCGACGATGACAGTAATACAGTCATCCCCGTTTCAAAGGTGAGATGCGAAACATCCTTGTAATCACCAATACTCCTTTCCGTGATATAGTCGACCTGTACTCCCAGCGAGATGCCCTTGGTTAGAGTTACCGCACTGCCTATTCCCGTGAATATGCGATAATAGTCACCGTTACCATAGTGCGTAATGATGAGCCCAAGCGGTACAGCCTTGCCTGCCAGTATGGCGCTGACGGCTTTTGATGATAACGGTGTCATCATGAAGCGTGTCTCGAGGGCTAAGGCAACACTTGTACCTTGGCAGGATGTCAGCAGCGCCTGGTTATGAAAACAGCTCCAGTGCCCTTTCGACGCTGACGAAGCAAAAGAGACACCCATTTCAGCGGCCCCGTGAGGCACATAGACAGGCTCACCGGCCCGCAAGAGGGCAGCCGCTATAAAAGACAGCAATAATACCGCATTCCACCGCAGCATCACCAGACATAATTACACAACTAAATTACGTCTGATTCAGATAAAAGTCAAGTATTTCTTAAAAAAAAGGCATGCGGCATGCGGCAAGGGGCATGGAGAGAGTTTGTGCTCCATGCTCCATACTCCGGAATCTAAGCCTTGATATCTTTAATATTGAGCTGTACCGTGCTCTTACCCCTGAACACATTTAGCTCGACTGAATATGCGATATCAACCACTCCTCCGCATTCCCTGAAGATTTCAATTGTGTCAGACTGTCCGAAGGCAATGGCGCCAATAGGCTCTGCATTCTGACGTGCAAAGCTCAGCTTGAGATGAGTGCCGTTATTACCGACAGGCTGGCATGCCATGGTCTTCACTCTGCGCGATGCAAACACCGGTGCCATATTCTCAGGACCAAAAGGCTGGAATCGCTCAAGATAACGGTACATGTCAATTCCCACATCCTCGATAGGCACCTCAGCATCAATGTTCACAGAAGGCACAAGGTGCTCTTCCCTGATGGTATCGCTGACAAATTTTTCAAACCGTTCACGGAACGACTGAAGGTTTTCCTGTTTGAGTGTCAGTCCCGCGGCGAACATATGGCCTCCGAAGCTCTCGAGCAGGTCAGAGCATGACTCGATAGCCTGATAAAGATCATAGCCAGGTACACTGCGTGCCGATCCCGTGGCAAAGCCATCCTTTGATTCGGTCAGGATGACTGTCGGGCGATAATACGTTTCTATCAGCCTTGAGGCGACGATGCCGATAACACCTTTGTGCCATCCCTGATGGAACAGAACTGTGGTACGGGAGTTGCTCATACGGTTGTCTTCACTGACCATACGGCGTGCTTCCGAGGTTATCTCGTTGTCCTTCTTTCTTCTGTCGTCGTTGCTGTGGTCAATGTCATCACAGATGGCAACAGCCAGATCCGAATCCTGTGACACCAGCAGCTCCACTGCCTTGCTGCCTGACTCCATGCGCCCGGCAGCATTGATGCGCGGGCCAATTCGAAAGACAACATCTTCCACAGCCAGTGGCATCCGTATCTTTGCCTTCTCTATGATCTTCTGGAACCCGAGGCGCGGCGCTTCATTCAGTTGTTTCAGTCCAAAAAAGGCGAGAGTCCTGTTCTCTCCGTTCATCGGCACAATATCAGAACATATGCTGACAGCCACGAGATCAAGGTATGGTATGATCTTTTCGAAGGGTATCTTCTGCAGCTGGCAGTAAGCCTGTATCAGCTTGAATCCGACACCGCAGCCCGAAAGTTCCTTATACGGATAATTGCACCCCGGTTGCTTGGGATCAAGCACTGCCGTCGCATCAGGTATCTCGTCTCCCGGCAGGTGATGGTCACAGATGATGATGTCGATGCCCTTCGAGCGTGCATACTTAACCTTCTCCACCGCTTTAATTCCGCAGTCGAGCGCCACGATGAGGCGGCAGCCGGTCTCTGCAGCATAATCGACGCCCTTCAGCGAAAGGCCATAGCCCTCATGGTATCTGTCAGGTATATAATAATCAAGGCTCGTATGCCTCTCGCGGAGGAATGCATACATCATGGCAACCGAAGTGGTGCCGTCAACGTCATAGTCACCGTAGACAAGGATCTTCTCATTGCGTGCTATTGCAGTGGAGATCCGGTCAACAGCCCTGTTCATATCTTTCATCAGGAAAGGATCGTGCAGGGTCTTCAGTGATGGGTTAAAGAATTCTTCAGCCTGTTTTTTGCTCGTGATGCCTCGTTGCACCATGAGGTTGGCGATAGCGGCAGGCACCGCCATCTCTGTCGCCAGGGTCGTGACAACAGACTCGTCGCCCCCTTCTCTCAAGAGCCACTTTTTTTCCATTATATTTTATTTTAATAATATTCATATCCGAAGACCTCCCTCATTGTGTTTTTCAGGATCTCTTTAACTTCACTCATATTCACGCTCCTGCCTGTTTCTTTTTCAATGCTAGTCACTCCTTTATCGGTGAAGCCGCAGGGGTTAATATGATTAAAATAAGAGAGGTCGGTACTGACGTTGAGAGCGAGGCCATGCATTGTCACATACCTCGATGCTCTGACGCCAATGGCACAAATCTTCCTGGCGCGGGCGCTGCCGGGATCAATCCACACGCCGGTGGCTCCTTCAAGGCGCCCGCCCGTGATGCCGAACCGGGAGATACATCTGATAACTGCATCTTCCAGCAGGTGTATGTACTCCCTCAGGCCAACCTTCATGACTTCCAGGTCAAAGATCGGGTATCCGACCAGCTGACCCGGGCCATGATATGTTATGTCTCCACCCCTGTCAATATGGTAGAATGAGGCATCATGTGCCTGAAGCTGTATATAATCCAGCAGCATGTTCTGCTCTGATCCGCTCTTGCCGAGGGTGTAAACATGGTTATGTTCAACAAAGATGAGGCGGTCAGGGGTTCTGCTTTCGCCGCTATTCACTCCGCCTTTCTCTCTAACCTTGGCATTAAAGAATTGTTCCTGGTAATCCCAGGTCTCTTTGTAATCCCTGAAGCCTAAATCATCGTAAATAACTCGTGCATGGGGCATGCGGTATGAGGCATGTTTTTCGGCATGAAACGAGCTTCTTACAAGAGGACTGCTCTCAACAAATTTGAACCCCATTTCCAACCCTTTCCTTCTGTAGTCGTCAAACTTCTCAGGGGTAATATATTCTTTCACAGGCATGTGGCTCAGAGTAGGTGACAGGTATTGTCCTATCGTCACAATACTGCAACCGGTTGCATAAAGGTCATGCAGTGTTTCAATAACCTCCTCTTCACTCTCTCCCAGGCCAAGCATAAGTCCCGATTTGGTCACAATGCCCTTCGAGGCTATGTGCCTCAGGACGCTGAGACTCACGTCGTACTTTGCAACTGATCTTATCAGCGGTGTCAGCCGTCTGACGGTTTCGATGTTATGAGAAATGACATCCGGCAGGGCTTCGATCACCATGTCAATGTCAGAAATGTTGCCCCGGAAGTCGGGTATCAGTGTCTCTGTTGTGACTCCCGGATTGACATCCCGGATCCTGCGGATGGTATCAGCCCAGTGCCGTGCTCCTCCGTCAGGCAGGTCGTCGCGGTCAACGGAAGTTATGACGCAGTGTTTGATTCCCATCGTCTTCACCGCCTGGGCTACCCTCTCAGGTTCGCCTTCATCGGGTGGTAGAGGTCTGCCGCTGGCAGTCCCGCAGAATTTGCAGGAGCGGGTACATATATCTCCGAGTATCATCAGGGTTGCAGTGCCGGCATTCCAGCACTCCCCGATGTTGGGACAGTTGCCGCTGGTACAGATCGTATGAAGATGATTTTCTTCAACCAGGTGTTTCACCATGGTGTAGCTCTCCCCGCTTGCCCGCTGCATCCTGAGCCATGATGGCAATCTCCTGCTACCTGACATACCCTTTTCCTGCCCTGTTTTTAATAACAGGCAAAGGTAAGGAATATGTTAAGAAGTCCATGAGTCGAATGTCGATAAAGTAGAATGGCTAAGGCGAAAGAAGAAAGGAGAAAGTTGAATGGTAAAAGGCGAAGGTAAAAGTCGAAAAGAGAAACGATAAAGTCAGAAGGATAATGTAAAAGACAAAAAAGAGGACTGGCACTGACATCCGAAAAGATTATCTTTGAAGACGAAGTTAAATAAGTCCGGAAGTGTCAGTTTTTTTTAATGAGGCCGCCAGAAATATAACAGATGAGACAGCTGAAGTGGCAGGCTTTCTCTGGCAGCGGGGCTGGGCTGAACGCAATGCCGGAAATATCTCGGTAAGGATAGCGGCTGAGGATCTTGCTGAATCATGCTCATCTCAGAACGAACATCTTGTCCCACTCATAAAAAACTTTCAGGAAATCGGGGGTAATTTCTTCCTTGTCACCGGCAAGAACACCAGGATGCGCGATGTGGCCGCCAGGCCAATGGACAATATGCTTGTCATCAGGCTGAGCGATGACGGCTCCGGATATCATATCCTGTCACCGGAAAGCGAAACGCCGTTGCGTCCGACCAGCGAACTGTCAACGCACCTGGAGATCCATTCCATGATTGCAAGGAGGAAAACAGAGCAGCACGTTGTGATGCATACCCACGCCACTGAACTCATTGCCCTTACACACATAAAGGAACTGTGTAGTGAGCAGCAGCTGAACAAGGTGCTCTGGGGGATGCACCCCGAAACGAAAGTATTTGTACCTGCAGGAGCAGGATTTGTCCCGTATGTTTTACCGGGGACAACAGCCATAGGTGAAGCAACTGTCAGTGCTCTTGAAAAGCATGACATAGCGATCTGGGAAAAGCATGGGGTCTTCGCCATTGGCAAGACTCCTTCTGAAACCTTTGACCTGATTGATATCATGGCAAAATGTGCCTCGGTATATTTCTTATGCCGCTCGGCCGGGGTTGAGCCCGAAGGACTTACAGCCAACCAACTGGATGAACTTGGTAAATTGAAATTCTGAATACTATGGAAATTGTTTATTTAAACGGAAAATATATTCCCCGCGAACAGGCTGTGATCAGTCCTGACGATCGCGGCTTTCTCTTTGGCGACAGCGTGTATGAGGTAGTGAGATGGTACGGCGGGTACTTCTTCGATATGGAGGGCCATTTGAACCGTCTGCGCCGCAGCCTTAATGAGACCAGAATCCTATGGAACGATGTTGACAGTTTGCCTGAGATTTCCAGGAATTTGATAAATGAAAATAATCTTGGCGACGGATGCTCTATTGTATACATCCAGATCACAAGGGGAGCATCGCCGCGTAACCACGCTTTTCCTGATCCGCCTGTGGCGCCGACCGTCTACCTTTATGTCCGCCGGCAAAGCATTGACACGCTGCTCTGGGAGAGAGGGATTGCCATTGCGCCTGTCACTGACCCCCGCTGGAACCGCTGTGATATAAAGTCTACAGCCCTGCTGGCCAACATACTGCCTTATCAGGAAGCACATGACAACGGTTTTGCTGAGGTATGTTTTATCCGCGACGGGTTTGTCACCGAAGGTGCACATTCCAACATCTTCTTTGTACGCGGTGACACTGTCTTCACACATCCGGAGTCAAACCGTATTCTTTCAGGCATTACGCGTAAGAACATTATCTCAATAGCCGCAGAAAATGGCATAAAGATGGTTGAGGAGGCTCAGTCTGCAGATATGATTCCGTATATGAACGAAGCCTTTATCACAAACACTTCAGGTGAAGTTGTTCCCGTCATCCGGATCGGTGACCAGACAATCGGTAACGGCACCCCGGGCGAAATCACAATGAAACTTCACAGGCTATTCCGGGAGAGAGTATTGGCTTGGAGCACGGAGTAAGGAGCGAGGAGCAAGAAGTAAATGCTTACCACATGCCCCATGCTTTTTCCTATATTTGCACAAATTTTAAACCAGCATGACTACACCCCACCTCAGCGAACAGGAACAGGTTCGCAGACAATCGCTTGAAGAAATAAGGAAGCTTGGCATCGATCCTTACCCGGCTGCAATGTTCCCGGTAAATATGACAGCTACCGAGATACTTGGCAAATTCAAGGATGAAGAGAACAATTATCCGGATATATGCCTGGCGGGACGTCTCATGTCGCGTCGTATAATGGGAAATGCTTCATTTGCAGAACTGATGGATTCTTCAGGCCGCATTCAGATCTATGTGCGTCGCGACGACCTCTGTTCCGGGGAGGATAAAACCTTATACAATACGCTCTTTAAAAAGCTGCTTGACATAGGTGATATCATAGGTATTAAAGGATTTGTTTTCAGGACACAGATGGGAGAGATAACCGTACATGTTAAGGAGCTGACCCTTCTGAGCAAGTCCCTCCGGCCCCTTCCCATAGTTAAAGAGAAGGATGGGGTTCTTTATGATGCCGTCACTGACCCTGAGATGCGTTATCGCCAGCGTTACGTTGACCTTATAATCAATCCTGATGTACGCGAAACCTTCCGTAAACGTACACAAATTGTAAGGTCGATGCGGGAGCTCTTTGATAAACACGGTTTTCTTGAGGTGGAGACGCCGGTGCTCCAGCCTATCCCCGGGGGCGCCGCAGCACGGCCGTTCATTACGCATCATAACGCACTTGATATACCTCTTTACCTGCGTATTGCCAATGAACTCTATCTGAAGCGGCTGATAGTGGGTGGCTATGACGGTGTTTATGAGTTCTCAAAAGACTTCCGTAATGAGGGGATGGACCGTACGCATAATCCCGAGTTCACGGTGATGGAGATATATGTCGCCTATAAAGACTATAACTGGATGATGAAGTTCACCGAAGAGATAATGGAAAAGGTGGCGATGGATCTTTACTGCAACCACCAAAGTCCCGCTGGGAGATAATATAATTGACTATGCGGCGCCTTACAGGCGGATATCGATGACTGATGCCATAAAGGAATATGCCGGCATTGACATCACGGGAATGAGTGAGGATGACCTGCGCAAGGAATGTGACAGGCTCGGTATTGGCCATTCACCTTCCATGGGAAAAGGTAAACTGATTGATCTGATCTTCGGGGAGAAGTGCGAACATCACTTCGTTCAGCCGACGTTTATCATCGATTACCCGCAGGAGACGTCACCCCTGACCAAGAAGCACAGAAGCAAGGAAGGACTCACTGAGCGTTTTGAGCTGATGGTGAACGGGAAGGAGCTGGCCAACGCCTACTCTGAGCTGAATGACCCCATCGACCAGCTGGAGAGGTTCCAGGAGCAACTTCGTCTCTCGGAAAAAGGTGATGATGAGGCGATGTTCATCGACATGGATTTTGTAAGAGCGCTTGAATATGGCATGCCTCCCACATCAGGGATGGGCATCGGCATTGACAGGCTGGCCATGTTCATGACCAACCAGCCTTCAATACAGGACGTGCTGTTCTTTCCGCAGATGAAGCCTGAAGACAGGCAATAGCCAATAGAGGTGCGAGCGCTAAGAAATGACCCGGTGGGTCATTTCAGCGAAGCAGCCAGTTTGCAGGGAGGGCAGGTAATAGTTATAGTGAAAAATGGATGACAAATTGCTGAAGGAGCTGGGACGGTTGATGAAACCGCTGAGTTCTCCGATCAAAATACAGGAGTACCTGGATTCTATTCCTTACAACACCACAAAGCGTACGCTCTCGCCTCTGCTGGTGATGAAGGAACGTATGGCGCACTGCATGGACGGCGGAATGTTTGCTGCATCAGCCCTGCGGCGGCTGGGATACCCCCCGCTTATAACCGACCTGACAGCAGATAATGATGATGACCATATCATCGCTGTCTTCCGCGAAGGAAAATGCTGGGGTGCCATCGCCAAATCAAACACTACCGTGCTTCGGTTCCGTGAGCCGGTGTACCGTTCATTGCGCGAGCTTGTGATGTCATATTTCGAGGTGTATTACAATCTTAATTCAGAAAAGACACTCCGGGGCTATTCAAGAACAATGGATTTGTCGCGGTTTGACGACCGTAACTGGGAAACAACCGATGAAGACCTGGAATTTATAGGAGATTATACTTATAAGGTAAGACACTATCCCCTGCTGACTAAAAAGCAGATCAGGTCTCTGAACAACGTACCGAAATATCTCTATGACGCAGGTTTTGCAGGTGCGGATATGGACGGTCTCTTCAAGCCCTTGTAGTCCAAAAAGTCTGAGGGACTCAGGTCTGAAGGTCAAAAAAAATCCCCTCGGTTGGAGGGGATCTTTGTATCTAGAGATTATGTTTCTTCACGAAGTCGTCTATCACCTCTTCAAGGTTTGGACTTCCAATCTCCTGCAGATCATAGTAAACCCTTGTGTTGGGCTTTTTGATGTGGATGATCCTGTTAAGATCTATCGGAGTGGCTATTATGACTGTATCACAATCGGTATTATTGATGGTGGTCTCCAGGTCCTTCAGCTGCTGCTCGCCATAACCCATTGCCGGCAGAAGAGTACCAATATTGGGATATTTCTCGAAGGTCTCAGTGAGCCTGCCTACGGTGAAGGGTCTCGGGTCAACCAGCTCGGCGGCGCCAAACTTGCGTGCAGCGACTACTCCGGCACCAATCTTCATCTCACCGTGTGTGAGTGTGGGGCCATCCTCGACAACCAGGACACGTTTACCTTTTATTACAGACGGATCATCAACCTTTATAGGTGAAGCACCGTCAATGACTATCGCGTTCGGAGCAACCTTTTCAATGCTCTCACGGACTGTCTGTATGTCTTCGGGAGCTGCGCTGTCCATCTTGTTGATCACAACCACGTCAGCAAGGCGGAGGGTTACTTCACCCGGATAATATCTCAGTTCGTGTCCCGCGCGGTGAGGATCAGTAACCGTGATCATCAGGTCGGGGTTATAGAATGGGAAGTCGTTGTTGCCGCCATCCCACAGTACTACATCACAGCCTGCCGGATCATTCTCTGCAGCCCTCAGAATAGCTTCATAATCGACCCCGGCATAAATGACATTGCCGCGGACTACGTGGGGTTCGTACTCTTCCATCTCCTCGACAGTGCATTTGTGCTTCTCCAGGTCGGAGACAACGGCAAAGCGTTGAACCTTCTGTTCCACAAGGTTGCCGTAAGGCATCGGATGGCGTACTGCCACGACCTTTAAATCCTTTTTCATAAGTAGTTCAATGACCCTTCTCGATGTCTGGCTCTTGCCGCACCCTGTCCGGATAGCTCCGACAGCAATGACCGGCTTGGTGCTTTTCACCATGGTCTCCCTCCATCCGAGGAGGATGAAATTGGCTCCTGCGGCATTGACAACGGCACTCACTGCCATCACCCTCTGATACGGCACATCGCTGTAGGCGAAGACACAGTCAACAACTTTAAGATCTTTAATAAGCTTCGGCAGATCATTCTCTGAATAGATCGGGATGCCTGATGGATAAAGCTTGCCTGCAAGCTCGACAGGATATTTTCTGCCGTCGATATCCGGTATCTGGGCAGCCGTGAAAGCTACAACATTGTAAAGCTCATTATCACGGAAGTAAGTATTGAAGTTGTGGAAATCCCTTCCGGCAGCTCCGATAATGATCACATTCCTTTTTAACATAAAACCTCCTGGTTAAATTATTGTTAATTTTTAAATTTTGTCGGTCAACGGGGTCATAAGTATTCGGCAAATTTATAATTTGTAACTGAATTTAGATGTGATATAAGTCAGTATAATTCTTTCTATGTAATTGGCATAATATTTTGATAATATGTAAGTTAATAAATATAAGGGGTTTTATTGACTAAAATTTCCCTTAATATTTTAAACCTCAGTTTATTGACAGAATCTTTATTGTAACTTTTCCGGATGAATGTCCTTGCCCATATATACCTCTCAGGCGACTCGGATAATATAATTATTGGGAACTATATAGGCGACTATGTCAAAGGGCGTGATTATCTGAAATATCCTGAAAGCATCCGTAAGGGCATCATTTTGCACCGGCACATCGACGACTTTACGGACAGGCATCCGGTAGTGCACCGCAGCAAACTCCATTTCACTGGCAAATACCGGAAATATGCAGGTGTAATAGTTGACATCATCTATGATCATTATCTAACCCGGGAGTGGGATCTTTATTCAAGACGGCCCCTTGAGAGTGTGACATACAACTTCTACAGGGCCATGGTGAATAACTTCGAGATATTGCCTGAAAATGTCCGAGAGAAGATGCCCTTCTTTATCATTGACAACTGGCTTGAAACCTATCAGACCAGGTCGGGTATCAGGAGGGTTCTGAAAACACTTAGTTCCGTGACGTCGCTGCCCAAAGAGACAAGATGGGCCATGAGGACATGGAAAAAACAATACTATCCTATTGAAGAGGACTTTATGGAGTTCTTTCCCCAGCTAATTAACTATGTCGAAACGGAGTTCGGGATAGTTTTGTCTCCGGGCATAAGCATGCCCTTCTGATCATCCGAGGTACTCTGTTCTGCCCGCGTCAAGTCTGATAAACACAAACAGGAGTATGGTGAATCCCCACAGGGAGCTTCCGCCATAACTGAAGAAAGGCAGTGGAATACCTATTACGGGCATGACGCCAATGGTCATTCCTATATTTACGAAAAAGTGGACCAGGAACAATGCAAAGACACTGTATCCGTAAGCGCGGATAAAAGGTGTCCGCTGTCTCTCGGCAAGTATCAGCAGCCTCAGCAGTAACCAGACAAACAACCCTATAACAAGGGCTGATCCCAGGAAGCCCCATTCTTCCCCAACGGTACAGAAGATGAAATCAGTGCTTTGTTCCGGCACAAATTTGAACTTGGTCTGTGTGCCGTTCAGGTAACCCTTCCCTGAAAAGCCTCCTGAGCCGATTGAAATCAGCGACTGGTTGAGGTTATAGCCTTCCCCGTAAGGGTCAGAATCCAATCCCATCATAATATTGATCCTGTCCTGCTGATGCGGTTTGAGTATTTCGTGGAAAGCATAGTCCACCGTAAAAAGATAGAGCATTCCGCAGAGGAGAAATGCATAGATGATAGCAGGATTTTTCAGTTTATACCGGTACGTATACCATCCGTATACCGCTCCTGCCAGCACGACTGCCATGACAATAATGATATCCGTTCCGACGTCTAAAAGATAGTGCCCAAAAAGGAATGAGACACCCCCGGCGACTGCCATCACCGCAATCGCCTTAAGTCCGGTCGGGAATCCTGAAAAAACTATCAGTATTATGAATGACACCACAATCATCCCAAGTGCCACGGGGACATTTCCGAAGATAAGGGTCAGGAGAAACAGTACCACAGCAAGAACAGCAGAAATAAAAACGTAAAGGCTCATCCCTTCACGGAAGAGGACAATGAAGAAGGCAAAATATGTGACAACGGATCCCATATCAGGCTGGAGGGCGATAAGCATGGCAGGGCCCAAAATGATTGCTGTTGCAGGAGCCATGACCTTGAATCCGCTGGTTTGCCTTCGTGCATTGAGAAATGATGCAAGGGCAAGCCCTGTACCAACTTTGGCAAACTCTGAAGGCTGGATACTGAAAGGGCCAATCTCAAACCATGCTCTGGCGCCGTTTATCTCTTTGCCGACAACCAGAACAAGAAGAAGGAGAAGGATAAAAAAACCATAGATGAACCAGGCAAAAAAGAAATAAAGTTTGTTGTCGGTGACAATTACAAAGACTGCAAGCACCACGGCAGCAACGATCCACAGAAGCTGTTTACCGTAACGCTGTGAAAGGTCGAATATGCTTGTATGATTCTCATTGTAAACCGCGGCATAAATATTAAGCCACCCCATGATCATCATCACGGCCCACAGCATAACTGTAACCCAGTCAAGCCTGCTCAGTATATTGCTATTCTTTTGCATCCGGCTTGATTACAAGTTTAAGAACATAGTCCTCAAGATATTCCCTCTTTACTTTGCCTGTAAGGTACTTTTCTATCAGCAGACTGGCAATAGGGGCAGCAAAGGTGGAGCCGAAGCCGGCGTTCTCAACGTAAACGGCAATGGCTATCTGAGGGTTATCTTTCGGCGCAAAGGCCACGAATATTGAGTGATCCTTGCCATGGGGGTTCTGTGCCGTGCCTGTTTTCCCGCAGATGATTATGCTGTCGAGTTTTGCACCCCGGGCAGTTGCCCCCGGTCCTCCGTTAACAGCGCCTTCCATACCCTCAACCAGCGGCTCAAAGTTCTCCGGGGAGATACCTGTCATATATTTCTGTGTGTATAGCGGTGCCGGAGTCCCGTCATTCCCTATTTTTCTTATCACGTGAGGTATGTAAAACGATCCTCTGTTGGCTATGACGACAGCCATATTGGCCATCTGCAGCGGAGTAGCACCGATCTCCCCCTGCCCTATTGCCAGTGAGATGACTGTCAGTGCTTTCCACCTGTCCTTGCCGTAATATCTGTCATAGTATGACCGTGCCGGTATAAACCCTGGGAGTTCATTGGGGAGATCAATGCCGAGCTTGTTGCCAAAACCGCAGGCGACAAGATAATCTCTCCAGTGGTCAAATGATTCTCCCACGGATGCATATTTCGGATTCTCAAGAGTGCGCCTGAAGGCATTGCAAAACCATGCGTTGCACGACATACTGACTGCATGGGGAAGGTCATTCGGCGAGCTGTGGGTATGACATCCCACCGTGATTGGTCCGGCGTGGTATCCGTTGTTGCACCCGAACAGTGTTGAAGATGTTATTACACCCTCCTGTAATCCGATAAGGCCATTCATGATCTTGAAGGTCGAACCCGGAGGATATGAGGCCATCAGCGCCCTGTCAAAGAGTGGCTTGACCGTGTCAGCCTGAAGCCTTGCGAAGTTGTCGGATCTGATCCTTCCCACAAGCAGGGAAGGATCATAGGAAGGTGACGATACCAGGGCAAGTATCTCGCCGGTGGAAGGCTCAATAGCGACAATTGATCCGGTCTTGTTCACCATCAGTTTTTCACCATACTCCTGCAGCTCAAGATCAATAGTGGACCAGAGGTTGGTACCAGGTATTGCAGTGGTATCAAATCTGCCGTCGGCATAGGAACCCTTGACATTATTATGCACATCAACAAGAAGTATATTGACCCCCTTCCTTCCCCTAAGCTGTTCCTCATATGTCTTTTCAATCCCGCTGGTACCAATATAATCGCCTGACCTGTAATACTTGTTCCTTGCAATCAGCTTATCGTCAACTTCACCGACATAACCCAGAAGGTGTGCCCCGACCGGAGCGGTATATTTTCTCAGTGTTCTGGCCTGCACATAAAACCCCGGAAACTTATAGAGTTCTTCCTGCAGGGTACCGTATGTCTCTGATGAGATCATCTTCATGAATACCGAGGGAGCTCGCCGTGAGTACTTCACAGCTGCCTTCATCCTGCCCCTGAAATCTTCAATGGTGATTCCCAGTATACTGTTAAACCTCGCCGTATCAAAAGCGCTTGTCTGAATTGGTATAACGAGGAGGTCATAAGCGGCCTGATTATATACTATCAGGGCACCGTTACGGTCATAAATGAGCCCGCGTGCAGGGTACTGCGTAATGGAACGCAGTGCATTATTTGCTGCAGAGACACGGTAAGTCTTGTCAACGATCTGAATATAGAATAGCCTGATGATTAAAATGGCAGCCGCGACCAGAACCAGGGCCATCAAAATATACTTCCTGTTTGCATAACGGTCTTTCATGACTGCCTGATCATCTTCGTGGCCTGATGATGTCAAAAAGTATAATAAAGAATGTCGTTACCATTGTGCTGAGTAACACCCGCAGTAAAGTATGAAAGAAGTTCGTGAAGCCGAAGACCTCTACAAAGAAGAGGGAGAAATGATGTATGAACACCACGGTAACCGTGTATATAAAGAACCATCGCAGGCCGTTGGTATGCGACGAGGGTGACATCTCCGGCTCGGAGGCCTCTGCAGTGATGTTGAGTGACAATACCCACGGTCTTGCAAAACCTGCCATGACAGTTGCAAACGCATGCACTCCCATAGTGCCCGCGAAAATGTCAATTACAATTCCTGTCATAAAAGAGAGGAGGAGAAGTATCCATGTGGGAATGGCCATCGGCAGGATCAGAATGAACATCACATAGACATACGGATTCACAAAACCGCTGAACTGTATATTATTGAATATCAGTAGCTGCAGTACGATGAGCACTACAAATGAAATCAAATAAGTGAACCACCTATTCATTTTTAACCTCCTTCTCAAGGGTTTCCCTCTCATTTCTGGTGAGGTTCCCGATGAGGTACACATTGGTCAGCTTCTTGAAATCGGCTGAAAGCAGGACCTTCAGGGTCACAAAGTCGCCACCCCTTTTCTGATCCCCGGTAAGAGTGCCGACCATAAGTCCCGCAGGATAAATTGCCGAATATCCGCTTGTCACAATAGTGTCTCCCTCTGTGACAGCCACATGGTGGGGTATTTCCGACAGCTGTGCATACCGGTAGTTTCTGCCATCCCAGGCAAGTGAACCGAAGTAATCATTTCGTGCAATGCTGGCACTGAGTTTGAAGTCCGTGTTAAGCAGCGACATGGCGACTGAGTAATTGCGTGATACTCCAACTACCACTCCAACCACACCAGTGGATGAAGCTACGCCCATGCCTGTTGTGACCCCATGACGGGTACCCTTATCAAGAGTGATGAAATTCTTCTGCTTGTTGACTGAGTTATTTATCACCAATGCACTCAGGTAGTTATATGTTAATCCTGAGAGTGTATCCTTTATTGATGCAAAGCCTCTCTGAGGCACTGCCTCAAGGTCTTCAATACGGCGTCTGAGCATCAGGTTCTCCGTGACAAGCTCGTCATTTACCTGCCGGAGATTGAAATACGAATGGCCATTTTCTACTCTTTTGGCTACGAAGCCTGTAATACTACGGGCCGCACCAAATGTAACCGACTGATGATAATCATGAGAAGATGAGATCATTACTAAAGCCACTGCCTCCAGTATGAAAAATATAATCAGGTTTTTATACCTGAGCAGGAAGTTCAGCAGGCTTCTCATTCATGCAATCGCTTATCTCATCAGGAAAGGATACTTTTCAACATTCTTAAGTGCAACACCGGTACCTCTGACCACAGCGTGCAGCGGATCTTCGGATACCCTGAACGGAATGTTTATCTTATCAGTCAGACGCTTGTCGAGGCCTCTCAGCAGAGCTCCGCCGCCGGCAAGGAACACACCCCTGTTTACAATATCGGCGTACAGTTCAGGAGGTGTTTGTTCAAGGACCTGGAGCACCGAAGCTTCAATTTTAGTCAGTGACTTGTCAAGGCAATAGGCAATCTCCTGATATGACACCGGTATCTCAATAGGAAGAGAAGTCATCAGGTTCGGTCCGCGAACCACAAAATCGGCAGGGGGGTTATCAATATCAGGCAGTGCAGCGCCAACAGCGATTTTAATATCCTCGGCCGTCTTTTCACCTATTTTTATATTATGCTGATGTCTCATGTATGCCTGTATATCAGACGTGAATCCGTCGCCGGCGACACGAATGGACCTGTTGCAGACAATGCCGCCGAGTGCGATGACTGCGATCTCCGTTGTTCCCCCACCGATATCCACTACCATGCATCCCTCCGGCGCCTCAACGTCAAGGCCTATGCCTATTGCGGCGGCCATGGGTTCATAGATGAGGTATACATCCCTTCCACCTGCATGCTCCGAGGAGTCACGCACGGCCCTTATCTCAACCTCTGTGCTTCCGCATGGAATTCCCACCACCATCTTCAGCGACGGGGAGAAAAATCTGGGACCTGTATTGATCATCTTGATCATACCCCTGATCATCAGCTCAGCAGCATTGAAGTCAGCAATCACACCATCCCTGAGGGGCCTGATGACACGTATGTTCTCATGTGTTCTGCCGTGCATCTGGCGGGCTTTTTCGCCAATGGCGATCAGCTTTCCCGTATTCCGGTCAATGGCCACTATTGACGGCTCATCAACAACCAGCTTGTCGTTGGCAATTATATTAGTATTGGCTGTGCCAAGGTCTATTGCAACCTCCTGTGAAAGAAATGAAAATAAGCCCATGGATTTTTTATGATATTCTGTTTATATGATTAGTGTTTAAAATGTCTTATACCTGTAAAAACCATCGAAAGGTTGTTTTTATTGCAGTAATCAATAGATTCCTGATCGCGTACTGATCCTCCAGGCTGAACAATGGCAGTAATACCTGCTTCATGAGCAGTGGCAACTGAATCGGCGAAGGGGAAGAATGCATCAGAGGCCATCACTGCTCCTTCAAGAGGAAGACCGAAGGCGCGGGCTTTGTCTATGGCCTGGCGAAGCGAATCAATCCGTGATGTCTGACCTATGCCGCTTGCGCATAGTTGTCTTCCTTTTGCCAGCACAATGGCGTTCGACCGGCTCTGCCTGACAATCCTGTTGGCAAAAACCAGGTCTTTATACTCTTCGTCAGTCGGATGCCGTTCTGTGACAGGTTTCATGTCAGCGGCAGTCTCATTTACTCTGTCACGCTCCTGCCAGAGAACCCCGCCGAGCATTGACCTGAATGATACATTGTCGGCGTGCGTTGATTTGCGGCGGAGGATTATCCTGTTCTTCTTTTGTTTGAGTATTTCAAGTGCCCCGGCGGTGAAATCAGGTGCCATCACAACCTCCAGGAAAATCTTGTCCATTTCGGTGGCGACAGGCTCATCAATAACCCTGTTGGTGATGGCCACCCCGCCGTACGCTGACACAGGGTCACAGGCAAGGGCGGATTCCCATGCGCTTTTTAAATCATGGCGCGATGCAACTCCGCATGCGTTGTTATGCTTCATGATAGCGCAGGTTATCTCTTCGAACTCGTCAATGAGGGTGATTGCAGAATCAATATCCAGAAGGTTATTGTACGATATCTCCTTGCCGTGCAGATGTTCGAAGATGAGTCCGGGGTCACCATAAAAGAGACCTTTCTGGTGCGGATTCTCGCCATAACGCAGTTCGTGCCCGGTCAGTATGCTCTGTTTAAATGCAGCAACATCATTTCTGCGGTTAAACCAGTTGAAGATGGCAGTGTCATAATGTGAGGTCAGATTGAATGCCTCGAGGGCAAACCTGTAACGCTCCTCTTCAGTTATTACTCCTTCATTGCGGTCAAGGATCTGCATCAGGGCATCATACTGCTTTCTGGAAGAGATGATGAGCACATCTGCATAATTTTTTGCCCCGGCCCTGATCAGCGAAATACCACCAATATCAATCTTTTCAATTATTTCCTGGTCAGAAGCGCCTGAAGCTACCGTCTCTTCAAAAGGGTAAAGGTCTACAATGACAAGATCGAAAAGATGGATTTTGTATTCAGCCACCTGTTTCATGTCAGTCTCATTATCCCTCCGCGCCAGGATGCCACCGAAAATGCCCGGATGGAGTGTCTTGACCCTTCCTCCAAGTATCGACGGATAAGTGGTTATATCCTCTACCCTGCCGGCCTTTACGCCTGTCCCGGTAATGAACTCATACGATCCCCCGGTGGAAACGACAGAAACACCAAGGCTGTCAAGCCTTTTCACGATAGCCTCAAGACCGTCTTTGTAAAAAACCGAAACAAAGGCACTCTTTATTTTTATGTCACTCATAATCAGTAAATCAGGTAATCGTCCCCGGGAGTTTTGCGATCGGATAAAAATAGATAAATTTTTTGATAAGCAACGTTTCCTTAAATAATTGAACAGATGAATTATTGGGGCTATATGGATGTTTCATATTTGACTATCTTTGGCAGTAAATTATGATTGGACCATGTGGCTGAAAATGTTTAAGGAGAGTTTTCTTTTTGCTTACAACTCTGTGTCAGTTAATAAATTCCGCACATTTCTTTCTCTGTTTGGGATTACAATAGGAATTGTTTCAATTATTTCGGTATTCACTGTTTTTGATTGGATGGAAAACGGGATAAGGACAAGCATTGCATCTTTGGGTGACAATACCATTTACATAGAAAAATGGCCCTGGACTCCGGATCCTGATCTCAAATGGTGGGACATTATGAAATGGCCGGCCCCATCAACGGATGACTACGAGGCGATACTGAGGAGATCAACATCGACAAAGGCTGTTTGCTTTACAGTATTTTCCGGCGAAACGATGAAATACCGCAGCAACTCCGTAACCGATTCATATATAACAGCTGCGACCCATGACTTTGAGAAGGTAAGGTCATTCGAGATAGAAGATGGCCGTTACTTCACTGAATCGGAATCGATGTCAGGCAAACCCGTTGCCATCATCGGTATTGAAATAAAAGACAAACTGTTTGATGATGTTAATCCTATCGGAAAGGAGATAACGATATCAGGGTACAAAGCTGAAGTCATCGGCGTGTTTAAGAAGGAGGGCAAGGGAGGACTGAGTGACAGCGGTATGGATGAGACAGTACTGGTTCCGGTGAATTTCAGCCGGCAGTTCATCAACTTCCGTCAGCCTTTCCTTAACACCGATGTAATGATCAGGGGTAAGGATGGGGTGTCAGTGCAACAGCTGACCGATGAGGTTACGATGATATTGCGTGCCGCCAGGAGACTCAGTCCTGAGGAGGTCAGCAATTTCTCCATTAACCAGGCCAGCCAGATAACCCAGACCCTTGAGCCTGTCTTTAAAGGCATAAACATAGCAGGATGGATCATAGGAGGATTTTCCATTCTTGTCGGCGGGTTCGGCATCGCAAACATAATGTTTGTTTCCGTCAGGGAACGCACGAGCATAATCGGAATCCAGATGGCTCTCGGCGCCAAGAGAAGGTATATCCTTCTTCAGTTCCTTATCGAATCAGTACTCCTCTCAATTACAGGGGGTATCCTGGGACTGATCATAGTCTTTCTGGGAACCCTGCTCGTGAATTATTTCTATGACCTTGATATGTTCCTTACTGCAGGCAACATCATGCTGGCAATAGGGATATCAGGTGCCATTGGTATCGTTGCAGGTTTTGCCCCGGCCTCAGCCGCAGCAAAAATGAACCCTGTAGAAGCAATAGGATATACGTTCTGAAAGATTGTAAGGATTTCCGCCGGTATTACCTGTGGGCGGCCACCCAGTTGGTCAATTCTACAAACTGCTCCACCGGGAGCTGCTCGGCTCTCAGTGACAGAAGAGGCATGGTGCCTGCATCAGGACTGACCATCACCTTAACCGGGTTGCGAATCATCTTGCGACGT
This sequence comes from uncultured Bacteroidales bacterium, assembly GCA_963743775.1. Lineage (GTDB taxonomy): Bacteria > Bacteroidota > Bacteroidia > Bacteroidales > VadinHA17 > SR-FBR-E99. The sequence continues at coordinate 233,275 of CAVURA010000011.1, read as the reverse complement.
TGATTGAAACAGCGTTTGACCACACTGAAGAAGAGTTTCTCATCACAGTCAAGCCTCTCCCTGCCATTGCGTTTAAGATGTATGACTGCAGATTTGACCTTGGGCGGCGGTGAGAAAACATTTTCGCTTACGGTGAAGAGGTATTCAATATCATACCAGGCACTGAGAAGCACGCTGAGAATACCGTATACACGGCTTCCCGGAGCAGAGCAGATGCGCTCCGCCACTTCTTTCTGCACCATGCAGGTCACCTCAGTCACCGCGTCACGGTTTTCGAGGATTTTAAAGAAGATCTGACTGGAAATATTATATGGGAAATTACCTATTACGGCAAGCCTTCTGCCCATAGTATGCAGGTCAAGCTCCAGAAAATCGCCCCTGATGATCTGATCAATACCTTCAATATTATTCTGCAGATAGTCCACTGACTCGGCATCAATCTCCACCACCGTCAGTGAGGGGAAATTCCTTCCCACAAGGAATTCTGTCAGAACCCCCATGCCCGGCCCCACTTCAATCACAGTGTCACACTCATTGGCATTCAGAGAGTCTACTATAGCCGCAGCAATCCTTTTGTCTTTCAGAAAGTGCTGACCCAGATGCTTCTTGGCCCTTACTCTTTCATTTCTCATCGAGGCCCCGTTCTGACAGGTCTGAAACCCGGGATATTTATTCGTTCAAGAAAATTTAACAGCTTCCTGAGCAGGTCGAAATAAAGTATTAAAAAGAATGTTGTGTTAGTCCACCAAACATAGAGCAGGTTGAACCAAAGAGTTCCGATCCGGAGGTTGCCGATCATCTTGTAAGGAGCGTAAAAGTGAGCTCTTCCGATGTGTGATACCGGCTCCATCAGCACCGGATCAGATTTCTGGATGATGCGGTCAGGCGTATCATACACCTTTTTCTGCACCGTACGGTTCAGAACCATGTCGGCAAGTTCCTCATTATAAGTGGTTTCACGCAGTCTGACAAGTTTTTCATGCCCGATAGTACGTGTGAGGCTGTCGGTTATCTGATCCTTGATACCTGTCCAATACAGATACTTCCCTCGTATTACCTTTTGAAGGGTATCAAGGTAGTCACTCACTACATATGCATCGTCAGAGGTGAACGGTTCCTTGGCGATCACCCTGATTGCATTCGACGGATCAAGACCTGCCTCCTTGCTGAGTGTGGTAATATGATAATTGAGCTTCGTAATGTTGCCGTCATAGGCCTGTCTGAATTCAGGTTTACCCCATGCCCAGACACATTCCCTGCTCTTCTTCTTCAGTTCGGGGACAAGGAACGATGACTGCCAGTCGTAGTGGCTGATCATCATCTCCGTGTTGAAATACGGTTTCATATATTTCCCTGAACGGAACTGCTCCACGGCAATAGCCTCGTATGACCACCGTGTGGTCATCACATCTCCGATCACCGGGACGTTTATTTTATTCGTCATCGACTTATGCAGGTCGTCAAATCTGATCATGGCACCACCCAGGAGAATCTGGGGAACCAGTACGACAGGGATCAGTATGTAAATGCTGATGGCAGATTTCATCCCGGCAGAGATATTGAGTCCGACCATATTCCCGAAACATGATGTGGAAAAAAGTATAAGCCAGTGCCTCCACATCATCCCATCAACGTCAAGGATCGCCTGAGAGATTAAAACATACATCAGTGTCTGTACAGCCGACAGCCCGAAGAGAAAGAAAACCTTTGAGATCAGGTAGCTGAAGCGGCTTATATTAAGGTATTTTTCACGTTCAAGTATCTTGCGGTCCCTGAATATCTCTTCAGCGCTCACAGTGAGGCCGATGAACAGGGCGACCACCACGCTCATGAAAAGAAAAACCGGATAGCTCTTGTTATCAGTGAACAGATAAGTGCCGTCCTGCATGTATTTTGAAACATAGCCGAGGATAAATGCCAGCAGGGGTGGTTCGAGAAGGTTAATGGAAAGATATTGTTTGTCGGCATATTTACTCACTATGTTCCTTCTCAGATATGTACGGATCTGTTTCAGTTTACCCGGGACTCTGAAATTGCTTGGAGGCAGAGGTTTAACCTCAGGCTTGCCGCTCAGCGGCAGCTCCATCTTCTGCTTGTACCTGTGATACCACTCCACTGGCGATACCTGCCGTTCCTGCCCCTTGTTCCCATCAATGTCAACCACCTTGGCTTCCACAATCTGGAGTATCTCATCAGTCTCCACATTGCCACAGTTCGGACATTCACTCTCTGCCGCATTGGCCTGTGAAGTCTCTGTTTTGAAATACACCAGAGCTTCAACGGGATCACCGTCATAGATCATGTACCCACCCTTGTCAAGCACCCACAATCTGTCAAACATCTTGAGAATGTTTGATGATGGCTGATGGATGATGGCAAAGAGGAGTTTGCCTGAGACAGCCTGGTCTTTAAGCATCTCCATGACGTTATTGGAATCAGATGATGAGAGCCCTGAGATTGGCTCATCTGCAAAGAGAACAGCAGGCTCACGCATAAGCTCAAGACCTATGTTAAGACGCTTACGCTGTCCTCCGCTGACTTTTTTATTCAGTGGGTCACCCACAACCAGGTCTCTGATCTCAAAGAGATCAAGCTGCTTCAGTACAGAGACAACTACATCGTTAAGTTTTTTCTCGTCGTAATCCCCGAATGTCAGCCTTGCATTATAGTATAAGTTCTGATAGACAGTCAGTTCTTCAATAAGGAGGTCATCCTGAGGAACATATCCTATAAGCCCTGTAAGTTCGTCAGGTTCGTTATGAAGATCGTAGCCGTTAATATAAACGGAACCCTTTTCCGGTTTGAGTTTTCCGTTCAGAATATTAAGGAGCGTGCTTTTGCCTACGCCGCTGCCCCCCATTATGCCAATCAGGTTACCTGACTTGACGCTGAAGTTCATTGGCTGGATGCCGTTGTCAGACCCCTTGAAGTGATACTCAAGGTCATGACCTTCAAAGACTATATCCTCAACAAAATTGGCGTGAACGAATTTCCGGAATATTGTAGTATAATACAGCGGAGCCATTCCATGCCCTCTCAGGTTCACACCCGGGTCAAGAAGGAAGGGACGCAGGGGAACAACGTTACGCCCCTTGAAATGCAACGGAACCTTACCCTGGTAAACGAACAGGACATGTTCGGTGCTCTCAATAAAAAGTACATAAATGGTCCCTTTCAGCCCTCTTGCAACCATGTGGTGCCACTCATGATAATTGGCATAGCTGGATGCTGCCTCGCCTATATTGTCTTCACCTTCAATGGCCAGGAAACAATCGGTACTGATCTTGTCATACCGCATCCCGAGCATGAATGCCGAGGCATTGTTCTTCTCCTTTTGAGGGATGTTGAAAGTGCGGGCGACAATATCAACGATAGAAGACTCCTGTTCTGAAACAGTGCTGTCTTCATAGACAAACTCGAGCAGCTGAAGAAACACTATCATCCTCTCCTCAAGGAACAGCCCCTTCTTTATCTGCCGGCAGATGTTTGTAATCTGGAATGCTATGAGAGAATTCTCGTCGGATAGCTCTCCCTCATCTACGGCTTTGAGCTCTTTCTCGTAGAAATGAAGGTTGTTCTCATAAAGCTTGAAATACTCTTCCTCAAGCTCCTGGTTAAGGTACCGTCGGAGATAACCGCGGAGAATCTTCTTGCCTCTTGAGGTCACTCCGGCAGGATTAACCGTAGACAAAATGGCAAAAATATGTATCAGCGCGTGTAGTACGGATTCCCTCATAGTCTTAAAAAAAGACCGCAAATTTATTTTTGCGGTCTCACAGGATTATTGCTGTTTACTTGATCAGATCCGTCCTTACTGTGTTAACTGCCTTCTTCAGGTCTTCAATATTCTGCATCGTAAGGCTGGTTCCAAGAGTGGCATACATGTCCTTTATTGGCTTCATGTCTGTAAGCATTTTTGACACAAGTGCGTCATCGGTGTGAGGAGCTGCCAGTTCCTCGAGAAGCTCGAAAGATTTCTTCTGTTCGAGCAAGACAGACTCAAAGCCCGACAAGTGTGCACCGGACTCAGATACTGCCATCGTCAGATACATCCCTTCGACCCATGCACCGCCTACCATCAAAAGGGCCAGATTAACCTGCCCTCCGTCAACCATTAATGAATAAGTACGGTCAAAGGCATCGGTAAGAACACTTACAAGGGTATCCCTGTTGTCGAAATTTTCTCTTATCAGATCATATAAAGATTCGTCATAGATCTTCTGAAGGTTCAGATCGCCGGCCAGGGTACGCAGGGCCGCAAGATAATCTATTACATCCTGCTGCATATTGTAAAGAGTGGCGTAACTGAGGTCCGCACCAAAAACACCGAGGTTAACCGACCTGTTATAACTGGCGATATAATTCCTTGCATTTGCGGGGGGGTTGGTTGCCCCAAGAATATAGCCAAGATCAAGGTCAGCAAGCTTTTTAAGAACCTCTGCAGAGGTAGGAAGCGGATAGACATTTTCTTCAATCTTCTGCTCCAGTCCCTTCTTCTCCATCTCATTTAATTCATTCAATTTCGGGGTATTACTCCTGTTCTTGCAGGAATAGGTACCGGCAACCGTAAGGATCATCACAGCCACCAGTATTTTTGTGATAGTCTTTTTCATAAGCCTGTTTTTTGGTACTTGTATTTGTCACGTAAAATTAAGACTTTTCCTTTTCTGAGGAAGTTTATTACCAGAAAATTTAATTTAAAGTCCTTCCATCTACATAACACCACATAAACAGCCGGACAACACATCTTGTTCATACCCTTTTTTGCATATCTTTACATCCCGGATTAATTAAACCCCTGATGTGGAATTTTGATGCAGAGATCGACCGGGAAAATACCAGTTGCATAAAATACGATCTCAGAAAAGAAGTCTTCGGAAGAGCCGATGTAATCCCAATGTGGGTGGCGGATATGGACTTCCGGACTCCGTCTTTCATCACCGACGCACTCGCAGCACGCCTGAAACATGAAATACTGGGATATTCATACAGACCCGATACTTATTATAATTCAATTATCAAATGGGTTTCTGACCGGCACGGATGGAACATAAACCGCGAGTGGATTGAATTCAGTCCCGGTGTCGTGCCCGCCCTGAACATGTGCACGCTTGCCTATACGCAAAAGGGTGAAGGAATAATTATTCAGCCTCCCGTTTACACTCCTTTTCACGGTGCAGCCAGAGATCATGAACGCGTACTGTTGTTTAATAATCTTCTGGAAACTTCAAAAGGATGGGTGATGGATTTTGACGGGCTCCGCAAACTCATTTCACCGTCAGTTAAAATGATAATCATATCCAATCCTCACAACCCGGTCGGACGCGTCTGGCGGAGGGAAGAGCTGGAGGAGCTTGTGGATATTTGTTACCTGAACGGGATAATTATTCTTTCAGATGAGATCCATTCCGACCTGATACTTCCTGGAAACAGACACGTTCCCATTGCCTCGCTTTCGGAAAAGGCTGCGTCTATCACTGTCACCTGCATGGCACCGAGTAAAACATTTAACCTGGCCGGACTTTCAACCTCGTCAATGATAATACCTGACCCGGGTCTGATGGATAAATACAGGAAAACTCTGGTCGGTCTTCATATGCACCTGGGGAACATCTTTGGTAACGTGGCCTCTGAGGCTGCATACACGCACGGGCATGAATGGCTCAATGAGATGATGGAATATATTCAGGGTAACATTGACCTGGTGATGAACTACTGCCATGAACGGCTGCCGCAGATTAAGCCGCTGAGGCCTGAGGCAACGTACATGATATGGCTCGATTGCCGTTCGATGGGCATGGACGGAAAACAGCTTCACCGCTTCTTTATTGACAAGGCAGGCGTGGGCCTGAACGAAGGATCATTATTCGGTCCGGGAGGTGAGGGATTCATGCGGATGAACCTGGCCTGCCCCAGATCAACGGTGGAGAGAGCACTGAGACAAATTGAAACTGCAATAAATGCCTGAGATGAATCCGGCGAACAGATTAAGCGTAAAACTGACGTTGGAGGACGGATCCGTTTACCGGGGCTGGTCATTCGGTGCTCCGGTGGCCGCTGCAGGGGAGGTGGTTTTCAACACCGCCATGACAGGATACCCCGAAAGCCTGACAGACCCTTCATACAGGGGACAGGTGCTGTGTCTCACTTACCCTCTGGTGGGCAATTACGGGGCGCCCGGGAAGAGTGAGCAGGATGATCTTTATCTATTCTATGAATCATCGGGCGTCCATATCTCAGCTCTTATTGTGTCGGATTATTCATTTGAATACAGCCACTGGAACGCAGTCGGGAGCCTTGATGACTGGCTACGGAAAAGCAACGTGCCAGGTATCTACGGTATTGACACCAGGGCACTGACAAAGAGAATACGCGAGAAGGGCGCCATGCTGGGCAAAGTCGAGCCCGAAGGCACTGCCACGGAATTTTATGACCCCAATAAGGTCAACCTGGTTGCCGAGGTAAGTACCACTACACGGCAGGTTTATGGCAGCGGGAAGTACCGCATTGTGCTTGTAGACTGCGGAGTAAAATATAACATTATCAGGAACCTGATAAAACGCGATACAACCATCATCAGGGTGCCGTGGGATTATGACTACAGCTGTGAGGATTATGACGGACTGTTTCTCTCTAACGGGCCCGGTGATCCAAAGATGTGCCGTGCCGCTATTGATAATATCAGGAAGTCGCTGGACGGTGACAAACCCGTCTTCGGCATATGTCTTGGTAACCAGCTCATGGCGCTGGCAGTGGGAGCTGACACCTACAAGATGCGATACGGCCACCGGAGCCATAACCAGCCGGTGCAGATGGTGGGCACCGAGAGAGCATACATCACCTCACAGAACCACGGTTTTGCAGTTAACAACAAAACGCTGCCGGAAGGATGGGAGCCGCTGTTTATAAATGTCAATGACAACACCAACGAGGGGATGAAGCATGTTTCCAAACCTTTCTTCTCCACCCAGTTTCACCCCGAAGCCTCCGGCGGCCCCACGGACACGGATTTTCTGTTCGATGTATTTATCGGGAATATTGAGAAGGCATTAGAGAAGCGACCGTAAAAAAATGATCCGGTGGATCATTTTAGGGAGCTGTCAGTATGCAGGGGAGGTTTGATACTAATGTCTTAATACTTCTCCGGTACGTGAGTCTGTTCTGTTTTTGGAGGTCTCACATAAGCAACACCACGTTTCAGAGAAGGCAGTTTAAATGGTTTTGGAGTAAGGTCTTCATAAGGAACAAGAGAAAGCAGATGATTTATCGTATTGAGTCTTGCCCGTTTCTTATCATCGCCTTCCACCACAAACCAGGGACATTGCTTGGTATCGGTGTATGAGAACATTTTGTCTTTGGCCATTGAATATTCAACCCATTTGTCGCGTGATTCCACATCCATCGGGCTGATCTTCCATCTTTTGGTGGGATCATTAATCCTGTCCTGGAACCTTTTTTCCTGTTCATGATCACTAACTGAAAACCAATATTTTACAAGTATTATTCCTGATCTGATCAGCATTTTTTCAAATTCGGGACATGATCTGAGGAACTCATCATACTCATCATTCGTGCAAAAGCCCATCACCTTTTCCACTCCTGCCCTGTTGTACCAGCTCCTGTCGAACAGCACAATTTCACCTCCAGCCGGCAAAAACGGCACATACCTCTGAAAGTACCACTGGGTCTTTTCTTTTTCCGTCGGAGTGCCAAGAGCTACCACATGGCAGATACGGGGATTCAGGCACCCTGCGATAGTCTTAATCACACCTCCCTTCCCGGCGGCATCGCGGCCTTCAAAAATCACTACCATTTTAAGCTTATTGGCCTTTACCCATTCCTGAAGCTTAATAAGCTCTATTTCGAGTTTTCTCAGCTCCTTAAAATACTTTTTGTTTTTCATTGTTGAGTGATTCTCATCCTCAATATCGTGGTAAAGGTCAGCCTTGTCAAACTTCTTCTCTTTCCCGGTCTCTTCCGCTTTTTCTGTTTTTTCAGTTTTTCCCGGAACGGTATTTTTCTTTGATGCCATATAATTGATTATTAAGGTTTATAAATTTAACATTATTTATTCCGTTATAATAATATATGACTGCAAATTAAGCCTCAATGCGGACCGGGACGGGGTGCCCGTTACTGATAGCTCTTAATTGAATCGAACAATTCCTGAGGTGAATATGCCTTCCTGAACCTGATCATTATCTTCTCAAGACGTTTCTTTATCAGCCTGCTCCCTGTATTGCCAATGCTTCCGATATGACTGTAATCTGAAAGCCCGGTTGCTTCAAATGTTCCAGAACCGGCCTTGCAGGCCACAATCCTGTATGCATCCCTGAAAGGTATACCCCGGAGGACCATCTTATTAGCCTCTTCGACTGAATATATGTCGTTATACCTGCCATCATTCATTATCCCTTTATTGATTATGAGGCCTTCTGCCGCTACCTGAACAGCAGCCACAAGCTCCATGATCTCATCAAAAGCTTCAAAGAGAACAGACTTAAGCTCCTGATAGTCGCGATTATACCCCGGAGGCAGGCCTGTTGTCATCATCACAACCTCATTGGGAATGCTCTGCAGCTTATTGCACCGTGCCCTGATAAGCTCAAAAAGATCAGGATTTTTCTTATGCGGCATGATTGAGGAGCCTGTCGTAAGATCATCCGGCAGGTCAACAAACCCGTAACCCGGCGACATGAACAGTACCACATCAGACGCAAACTTTCCAAGCGTGTTTGCAACAGAGGCAATGGCGCCTGTTATGATTCTTTCTGTACGGCCCCTGCTCATCTGGGCATAGGGGGAGGTAACTATGAGCCTTTCAAAACGGAGCAGGGAGGCTGTCAACTTCCGGTCAACAGCCAGGGTCGTTCCGTAACCAGCGGCCGTACCCAACGGGGAAGCGTTTGTAAAAGCTGAAGCATCAGACAGTATCTGCAGGTCATCACAGAGGCTTTCGGCATAGGCAGCAAACCAGAGACCGAATGATGATACCATGGCCGTCTGCATATGCGTGAAACCCGGCATCAGAACAGCTTCATGCTTCATGCTGAGCTCAAGAAAGAGAGATGTAAGTTTTTTAAGCTCACCAGCCAGCATCGATGACTGATGGCGCAACCACATATATATATCAGTTATAATCTGGTCATTACGTGAACGGCCGGTATTCACTTTCCCGGCAGCTTCACCGGCAATATCACGCAGTCGGAACTCAACATAAGAATGGATGTCCTCATACTCCCTGCCTATTTGCAGCTTCCCTTTTCCGCTCTCTGAAAAAAGAACCGAGAGGCCGGTGATAAGCCGGTCCTTCTCATCAGAGCTCAGGAGCCCGCACTTCTCAAGCATTACAATGTGAGCCATGCAACCAACTATATCATAAGGTGCCAGTCTCTCATCATAATACCTGTCGCGATCGCATGTGAAGCTCAGGATGCTATCGTGCGTCTTATTGCCTTTATCCCACAGGTACATTTTCAGTTACTTTTTTTCTGTTGGCTTCCATTATGGCATGGTGAGCCATCAGTCGTATGGCATTAATTCGTATGAACCCCAGGCTGTCTCCCTGGTTAAATCCTCCTTCAATATCCATGCTCGACAGCTCCTTATTATAAAGTGAGGACGGAGATTCGCGACCTTCAATAATAATATTGCCCTTGTAAAGAATCATATTCACAATACCATCGATAGCCTCCTGACTCTTATCCATGGCTGCCTGGAGGAACTCCATCTCAGGTGAGAACCAGAAGCCGTTATATACCAGTTCGGCAAAGACCGGTGCCAGCATATTACGCAGCCGCATCACTTCGCGGTCCATAGCAATACCTTCAATATCTTTATGAGCTGCATACAGTATTGTGGCCCCGGGAGTTTCGTAAATACCCCTTGACTTAATTCCCACAAACCTGTTCTCAACCATATCAAGGAGGCCAATGCCATTCACACCGCCCAGTTTATTAAGATAGGTTAACAGTTCAAGAGGGTCTTCATAACTCGTTCCGTCATCCCTGTTTATGACTTTCAGGGGTATGCCATCCTTGAAAGTGATTGAGATATGCGTCTCTTTATCAGGTGCATCCATTGGCATGACCATTTTCGACAGGATTTCCTTACCGGCACAGTATAGCGGATCTTCCAGGATGCCTGCCTCATGGCTTATATGCATCAGGTTATCATCCTCACTGTACGGTTTCGAGATGGAGGCTTTAACCGGGATGCGGTGTCCGGCAGCATACCTGATCATGTCAGAACGGCCCTGGAACTGGGAGAGGAATTCAGGGTCCTTCCATGGGGATATGACCTTTATGTCGGGCTTGAGTGAATAATATGCCAGCTCAAACCGCACCTGGTCGTTACCCTTACCTGTAGCGCCGTGTGCGACATAATCAGCGCCGTATTCTATAGCTGCTTCAATCTGCTTCTTTGCAATCAGGGGACGCGCCAGTGCTGTGCCAAGAAGGTAACGGTCCTCATAGATTGCATGGGCTTTAACAGCCTTGAAGATATAATCGGTGACGAACTCCTTTTTCAGGTCTTCAATGATCACTTTTGATGCGCCTATTGCCAGAGCTTTTTCGCGCACTGCTTCAAAATCGTCATCCTGGCCTACATCAGCCACAAATGCAATGACATCGTATCCCTTTTTTATCAGCCATTTCAGTATCACAGAGGTGTCAAGTCCCCCGGAATATGCAAGCATTACTTTTTTCATTTTGCTATTTTTTTTGTGTAATATTTTTAAATATCAGGCTGAGACATTCTTCCACAGCCTCATTGCTTATGTTATCTCTGGGGATCAGCAGGATTGTGTCATCACCGGCAACTGTGCCGGCAATTTCATATCTTTCTGCACTGTCAATTTTCAGAGCCACTGCGGATGCAAATCCCGGATGGGTATGGATCAGCATCATACCCCTCGCCCATGTTATGCCCGTTACAGCTTCGCTTTCATGTCCGGGGACTGTCTCAGCAGTTTGGGTTTTTTTGCCCGGGAACATGTAGCGATAACCGCCTTTGCCGTCGAAGCCCCTGCTTATGCCCAGCTGCCTTAAGTCGCGGGATAGTGTCGCCTGTGTACACTTTATCCCTGTTCCCTCCATCAGTCTGAGCAGCTCCTCCTGGGAGATGATTATTTTCTCTGATACCAGTTTCTCGATAAGAATGAGTCGTGATGCTCTTGTCATAATGTATATTTATTCATTTAGAATGCAAATTTATACATTTATTTCAATTGCAAATGCTCTGGTATAATTTTATTTGATGACCTGTGGCCATCAGGGTCAGGATTTAATGTTTAATTTGATCATGGTAGATGATCCAATTATTGTAAATATTCAGGTAATCCGGATGTTTTGATCCCCGATGATCAATTAACAAATGACCTCCTGTTATTCACATTGATGAGGAGAGCCAATTTGTTGTATTTTTACCTGGAAGAAAATGACGATGAAGGAAGAAATTAAGAAGGTTCTGCTGCTTGGCTCGGGAGCCCTGAAAATAGGCGAGGCCGGCGAGTTTGACTATTCAGGATCACAGGCCCTCAAAGCGCTCCGCGAAGAGGGTGTCTTCACCGTTCTCATCAACCCCAATATCGCTACCGTCCAGACCTCTGAAAAAATAGCGGACAAGATATATTTCCTCCCGGTCACACCGAATTTCGTTGAGCGTGTGATAGCCCGCGAAAAGCCTGACGGAGTTCTCCTGGCCTTCGGCGGACAGACAGCGCTGAACTGCGGAACGACACTCTTCCGTAACGGTGTGTTTGAGAAATACGGCGTTAAAGTGCTTGGTACTCCCGTAAGCGCCATCATGGAGACAGAGGACCGTGAGCTTTTCGTAAAAAAACTCGATGAAATAAACATAAAAACTCCCCGCAGCATTGCTGTCACCAATGTTGAAGACGCATTGACGGCATCGGGAAAGCTTGGGTTCCCTATTATTATACGGGCAGCTTATGCCCTGGGCGGACTGGGCAGCGGGTTCTGTTCAAACACCGAAGAGCTGAAGGCTCTGGCCGGCAGGGCATTCACCTTCTCGGAACAGATACTCGTGGAGGAGTCATTAAAAGGCTGGAAAGAGGTTGAATACGAGGTGGTGCGCGACCGCTTCGATAACTGTATCACCGTCTGCAACATGGAGAACTTCGATCCGCTTGGCATTCACACCGGCGAGAGCATCGTCGTCGCTCCTTCACAGACACTGACCAATAGTGAATATCACAAGCTCAGGGAGGTGTCAATAAAGATCATACGTCACATCGGCATCATCGGCGAATGCAATGTGCAGTATGCCCTCGACCCCAATTCAGAGGATTACAGGGTCATTGAGGTAAACGCGCGTCTCTCGCGTTCAAGTGCGCTGGCTTCAAAAGCCACGGGATATCCGCTGGCGTTTGTGGCGGCCAAGCTGGCACTGGGGTACGGCCTGCACCAGCTGAAGAACTCTGTCACTAAAACCACCACAGCATGCTTTGAGCCTGCACTTGACTATATCGTATGCAAGATACCGCGCTGGGATCTTAACAAGTTCCAGGGTGTTGCACACGAAATAGGAAGCAGCATGAAGAGCGTGGGAGAGATAATGGCCATAGGGCGGACCTTTGAGGAAGCGATACAGAAAGGATTACGCATGATTGGCCAGGGGATGCACGGTTTCGTCAGCAACCGTAACCTTAGCTTCAAGGATATCGAAAAGGAACTCTCTGAACCGACAGACATGCGCATCTTTTCAATAGCCGAGGCGCTGGAGAAAGGCTTTGACATTGACCGCATCTGTGAGCTCACTAAAATTGACAGGTGGTTCCTGTACAAGCTGCAGAACATTGAAAACATAAAAAAAAGCCTGGAAAAATACAACACCATCGAGAGTGTCCCGGCCCAGGAATTGCTTCATGCCAAGATCAACGGCTTCAGCGATTTCCAATTAGCCCGCCATGTGTTAAAGTCAGATAACAAGACTATCAATGATGCCATGCTCGGTGTACGGCGGTATCGTAAGAGCAAAGGCATAGTGCCGTACGTAAAACAGATTGACACGCTCGCTGCTGAGTATCCTGCCGTTACAAACTATCTCTACCTAACCTATAGCGGGATGGAGCATGATATCTGGTATGAAAACGACAAGCGGTCAGTGATAGTTCTGGGCTCGGGAGCATACCGGATTGGTTCAAGCGTCGAGTTCGACTGGTGCTCTGTCAATGCCATCAATACAATTCGTCACGAAGGACTGCGCGGAGTGATGATCAACTATAATCCCGAAACTGTCAGCACTGACTATGACATGTGTGACCGTCTCTATTTTGATGAGCTCTCGTTTGAACGCGTCATGGATATCATTGACCTTGAGACGCCCCGCGGAGTGATTCTTGCGATGGGCGGACAGATACCAAATAACCTGGCTATGAGGCTTCACGGGCAAGGTGTTCCGATACTGGGAACACCACCGGAGTCTATAGACAGGGCTGAAGACCGGCACAAATTCTCATCGATGTGTGATATCCTTGGTGTTGACCAGCCCAGGTGGCAGGAACTGACTAGTTTTCACGAAATAGATAAATTCATTGAGGGCATCGGCTTCCCGGTACTGATACGTCCCTCATATGTTCTCTCCGGCGCTGCAATGAACGTGGTTTCAAACAGAGGAGAGCTGGTGCATTTCCTTGAGCTGGCTTCCAGTGTCTCCAAGGAACATCCCGTTGTCGTTTCAGAGTTTATTGAGTATGCCAAGGAAATAGAGATTGACGCCGTAGCCTCAGCCGGCGATATTGTTGCCTATGCCATAAGCGAACACGTTGAATATGCAGGAGTCCATTCAGGTGATGCAACGATAGTATTCCCTCCGCAGAAGATATACTTTGAAACCGTGAGACGCATCAAGCGTATTTCAAGAGAGATTGCCAGGGAGCTTGATATCTCGGGTCCTTTCAACATACAGTTTCTTGCCCGTGAGAATGACATCAAGGTCATCGAGTGCAACCTGCGCGCCAGCCGCAGTATGCCGTTTGTGTCAAAGGTATTGAAGACGAATCTCATCGAGCTTGCCACCAAAGTAATGCTGGGAGTGCAGTGGGAAAAACCGCACAAGTCGGTCTTTGATCTTGATTATGTTGGCGTCAAGGCCTCCCAGTTCAGTTTCTCTCGTCTCGCCAAGGCCGATCCTGTGCTTGGTGTCGACATGGCATCGACAGGTGAGGTAGGGTGCATCGGGGACAGCTTCTACGAGGCTCTTTTGAAAGCAATGTATTCTGTAGGCTACCGTATGCCTGAGAAGGCGGTGCTGATATCATCGGGTCCGGCCAAATCGAAGGCAGACCTCATTGAGGCGGCCCGTCTGCTCCGCAGCCGCGGTTACAAGCTGTACGCCACCAGGGGTACCCAGCAGTTTCTGAACAACGCCTCGATAGAGTCTGAAGTGGCATTCTGGCCTGATGAAAAAGAGAGTCCCAACACCGTGGAGCTGATAAAGAAACGGGTGGTGGACCTTGTGATAAACATCCCCAAGGATCTCTCGGCCACCGAGCTGAACAACGACTACCAGATACGGCGCAGTGCCGTTGACTATAACATACCTCTTATTACAAATGCACGGCTGGCCTCTGCCTTCATTCATGCTTTCTGCACCGTGCCGGAGAGTGAGATGGAGATAAAGGCATGGGACGAGTACTAGCATGCTGGCGATCACGCGGAGCGGGAGGGCAAGGAGCAAAGGGCGTGAAGAAGGCAATAGAGAAGCGACCGTAAAGTCCCGACATTGTATGTCGGGATAGGGAGCTGTCAGACCGCACTGCAGGACATACAGTAATTAGCAGGCAATTGTTGAATTATAAATTAATAATATATTGAATATCAGATCTTTAATCTTGATTGATTTTCAGACTTTATAGACTTCAGACATTCAGACTTTAGACTTTCGGACCCATTAAAAGGTACCGGACAACCAAGAACAGATAACGGACAACTGACAAAAACATGATAACAATCCGCCAGGCAACCCCCGATGACGCCGGGGCGATAATAAGGTTCCAGCTGGCAATGGCTATGGAGACGGAAAAGATGGAGCTGAAGACTGAGACAGTCACCAAAGGCGTCATGGCTGTCTTTCGTGATCCGAAAAAAGGACAGTACTACGTGGCAGAAGAAGATGACTCCGTGGTGGCATCGCTGATGATCACATACGAGTGGAGCGACTGGCGCAACGCCAATGTATGGTGGTTTCAGTCGGTATATGTCTTGCCGGATTACCGCAGAAAGGGAATCTTCACCTTAATGTACGACTATGTAAAACTGGCAGGTGTTGCAGAAGGCATTGCAGGGCTGCGCCTGTACGTTGAAGCTGAGAACATCCGCGCACAGAGGACGTACGAAGCCTTAGGGATGGATGGCGGACATTACAAAACTTACGAGTGGATGAAATTATAAGTTAGAGGCTTTAAAGGACTGCAAGACAAAAAACATGTGGTGGCTGACAATTCCTGTAGCAATCTATTCAGCTGGAATATTCGCTTTATGGCTGACCCTGCCAAGGAAGCGGGGCGAAGGTCTGCCGGCCTTACCGGGTAGTGCACGGGTATCTGTGGTGGTCGCTGCCCGTAATGAAGAGAAGACAATCGTCACATTGCTCGAAACCCTGGCACAACAGGACTATCCCCCGGACCTGTTTGAAATAATTATCGTTAACGATAATTCAACCGACAGAACTCCGATTGTCGTGAGTGAGTTTATTGCTGAGCACCGCCGGCATTCCGGTATAAATATTAAACTGATTTACAACCCGTATCAGGGGAAGAAAAGTGCTGTGCGTCACGCTGTCGAAAAGTCCGCCGGGGAGCTTATACTTATGACGGATGCCGACTGTACAGTTGGACCCGGGTGGGTCAGCGCGTATGCGGCATTTTTTGCTGACGTCAATGCAGACATGATCGCCGGCGAGGTATATCAGAAGCCTGGGAGAGGTTTTGCATCGCAATTCGGAGGTTTCGAGTTCTCGGCGTTGCAGGCGATAACCGAAGGTGCGGTTATTGCCGGTCATCCTGTGATGTGCAATGCCGCCAACATGGCTGTAAGGAAGGATGTTTACCTGAGGCATGCCGGTGGCCTGCGCAATGACATTGCATCCGGTGATGATGTTTTCCTGCTGCATACCGTGAAGCGTTCGGGGGGCATCATCATGCACATTGGTGGCGGTGCGGCGGCGGCGGTGACCGCCGGGGCGGTCACGGTGGCGGCGCTGTTGCGTCAGCGCGCACGCTGGGCGTCAAAAGCATATTACTACAGAGACGCTGCCACACTCACCCTCGCCGCCACCACGGCGGCGTGCAACGCCGCCGTCGCCGCCGCCGCCGCAGCCTCGGTCATCTCAGTAAAATACCTGCCTCTCCTTGGCACGCTGTACGCCATCCGCATCATTCCTGACCTCCTCATCACTTACCGTAACTTCAAAAAAAGAGAGGAGCACCCGCCCCTCCTTGTGTTTCTGTTATCTGAACTGATATACCCTTTCTACTTCATCACCGTTGCCCTGCTATCGCTCCTACCCTCCTCGCGGCTCTTCAGAGACCGTTCCTGATTTTCTTCTACATGATCGACTGCCCGGGTCTGGGCGTCGCTACAAATTAAACATATGTTCGATTAGTTCCCCTCCGCCAGCACCTTTATCCGCATAAGCCTTATCTCCTCCTCCTCGAACTCCCCCGCCAGCTCCTCGATAGCCTCCTTAAGAGACCCCGTCTCAGCCTCCTCCATGAAATATGAATAGATGTCCTGCTGCCGGTCGTCATCAATCACCGTATCCAGGTAATACTCTATATTAAGCTTCGTTCCGGAGCTCACAATAGCCTCAATCTCGGAGAGCAGGTCTTCATACTCTATCCCTTTGGCATTGGCAATATCCTCAAACGGCATCTTGCGGTCAATGCTCTGAATGATATATACCTTCAGTCCCGATTTGTTCACCACCGACTTGACCACCATGTCCTGCGGCCTGATGATCTCTTTTTCGGTAACGTAGCTCTGGATCACCTCCACCACCTCCTTGCCATAGCGTTGTGCCTTGCCGGCACCGATACCCGTTATGTTCTGCAGTTCCTCAAGTGTGACCGGGTACTGTATGGCCATCTCCTCCAGGGATGGATCCTGAAAGATATTATACGGCGGCTGACCGGCCTGCTTCGATATCTTTTTCCTTAGGTCCTTGAGTATGCTCAGCAGCTCCTCATCGGCTGCCGCCGTGCGCGCACCGAAGGAGGCCTCCTCATCTTCAGAATCGGTGTAGTCATGATCTTCGTTGAGCAGGAAGCTCTGCGGCTTCTCAAGGTACTGATGGCCCTTCGGCGTCAGCCCAAGCAGACCGTAGTTTTCTATGTCCTTGTTCAGCAGCTTGTTGATCAGCGCCTGGCGGATGACCATGTTCCAGAAACGCTCATCCTTCTCCTCATCAATACCGAACGTTTCCAGCTTGTGATGCTTGTATGACTTTATGGCTGAGTTAAGCGTACCCGCCAGTATCTTGGCAATGTGTTCTGCCTTGTGCTTCTCTTTCACCGCCAAAATAGTGTCAAGCACGTTGACAACATATTCAGATCCCTCAAACTGTGTCTTGGGATGCAGGCAGTTATCGCATGCCTCGCAGTTCTCCTGCTTGTATTCCTCACCGAAGTAGTGCAGCAGTATCCTGCGGCGGCATGTTGAGGATTCGGCATACGATACCGTTTCGAGCAGAAGCTGCTTGCCTATTTCCTGTTCGGCAATGGGCTTGCCCTGCATGAATTTCTCAAGCTTGACAATATCATCATAGCTGTAGTACGCTATGCATCGCCCTTCCCCGCCGTCACGACCAGCACGGCCGGTCTCCTGGTAATAACCCTCCAGGCTCTTGGGCATGTCATAGTGTATTACATATCTCACATCAGGTTTGTCTATTCCCATGCCGAAGGCAATGGTGGCAACGATCACATCCGACTCCTCCATCAGGAACTTATCCTGGTTGGTGGTCCGTGTGGCCGAATCCATTCCCGCATGATATGCCAGAGCCTTTATGTCATTCACCTTGAGCGTCTCTGCCAGCTCCTCCACCTTTTTACGGCTGAGACAGTAAATGATTCCGGATTTGCCGGGGTTGTTCTTGATATATTTGATGATCTCCCTGGCCGCATCCTGCTTTGGCTTCACCTCATAATAGAGATTGGGCCTGTTGAATGACGACTTGTAAACCTGTGCGTCACTTATTCCGAGGTTTTTCAGTATGTCATGCTGAACCTTCGGCGTGGCAGTTGCAGTGAGAGCTATTATCGGCGCACGTACTATGGTATCAATGATAGGACGAATCCTGCGGTACTCAGGCCTGAAGTCATGCCCCCACTCAGAAATACAGTGAGCCTCATCAACGGCATAGAATGAGATCTTTATGTTCCTGAGAAAATCAATATTTTCCTCTTTGGTGAGAGACTCCGGCGCCACATAAAGGAGCTTGGCATTTCCCTGCATCACATCCTCCTTGACCTTCGTGATGGCGGTCTTTGTAAGGGATGAATTAAGGAAATGAGCTACGTTATCATCGGTGTTGAAATTCCGCATGGCATCAACCTGATTCTTCATCAGGGCGATCAGGGGAGAGATCACTATCGCAGTGCCTTCCATCATCACTGCAGGAAGCTGATAACAGAGCGACTTTCCGCCTCCCGTCGGCATCAGGACAAAAGTATCATTTCCCGTTAGGATGCTCCTGATAATATCCTCCTGGTTACCCTTGAAGGTATCAAAACCGAAGTATCGTTTCAGATAACCATGTATAGCACTGTCTGCAAACATATAATTTCCCCGCTTCCCCGTAATTATAAATAGAGTATCATACAAACAACAAGGTACAAACTCATCGAGTTATTTTCAAACCCTTATATCAAATTTAATCTTTTTTAAATCAACAGTCAAATCTTTTTATCAGAAGAGATATTTATTATTGCATCTGCATTCAGAACATTGTGTTGTTTGGAAACGTAAGATTTAGCATCTTTACAGGCTTTAAAATGAGGCAAGACTGATGATTGGCAGTAAGAAAAAAAGTGGTGGAGGAGAGGGTGAAATGACCTTTCTTCAGCACCTTGAAGAGCTGAGATGGCATATTATAAGGTCTGTCATTGCCATTGTACTGGGTGCCATTGTCGCCTTTTTGCTCAAAGACTTCATTTTCGACATGGTAATCCTTGCCCCTAAAAACCCTGAATTCCTCACAAACAGGTTACTGTGCCGGCTGGCTGATGTCGTCAATGCTCCTGCGCTGTGCATTAACCAGAATCCTCTGAAACTGATAAGTATAAAAATGTCAGGTCAGTTCACCACACACATTAATATCTCACTTATAGCGGGTCTCATTTTAGCATTTCCTTATGTCTTCTGGGAGTTCTGGTCTTTTTTCCGGCCGGCTCTGTATGAGAAGGAAAGGAAATATGCACGCGGTGCCGTAACAGCTGCATCATCCCTGTTTTTAATGGGAATTCTGTTTGGTTATTATATTATTTCACCTCTCTCAATTAATTTCCTGGCAAATTACCATGTAAGTGACCTGGTGGAAAACCAGATAAACATAACCTCATATATCGGTTCTGTCACTTCAGTAGCGCTCTCGGCAGGAATCACTTTTGAGCTGCCTATTGTGGTCTTCTTCCTCGCCAGGATTGGGGTAATAACACCCGAATTCATGCGTAAGTACCGGAAACATGCAATAGTAGTCGTTCTCATCCTTGCAGCCATTATAACCCCTCCCGACGTATTCAGTCAGACTCTTGTTTCGATCCCATTGATCTTGTTATATGAAGTGAGTATCTTTATTGCAACGAGAGTTGTAAAGAATCGTGAGGCAGATGATGCGGCCGCTGAAGCTGCAGAGAATACTGCCGGGAAAAAACAATAAGATGAAGCTCTATACCAAAGACCTGGTAAAAAGATACAAGACCCGTACTGTTGTGAACGAGGTCTCCGTTGAAGTAGAACAGGGTGAGATCGTCGGGTTGCTCGGCCCCAACGGCGCTGGTAAGACCACTACCTTTTACATGATCACCGGGCTGATCAGGCCCAACGCAGGAAAAATCTTTCTTGATGAGACGGATATCACAGGTTTCCCAATGTACCGCCGCTCGCGCCTGGGTATAGGATACCTGGCACAGGA
Organism: uncultured Bacteroidales bacterium; assembly: GCA_963743775.1. Taxonomy (GTDB): domain Bacteria; phylum Bacteroidota; class Bacteroidia; order Bacteroidales; family VadinHA17; genus SR-FBR-E99. The sequence goes on along the minus strand of CAVURA010000011.1, from coordinate 213,118 downwards.
GGCATCCGTATTCAGGAAGCTGAGCGTGGAAGACAATATCATGGCTGTCATGGAGCTGTCTGACATGGGTAAGGAGGAGCGGCATGAGCGCCTCGAGATGCTGTTGACGGAGTTTGGTCTCGGCCGTATACGCAAGAGCCTCGGCATACAGCTCTCCGGCGGCGAACGGCGACGCACGGAGATAGCCCGTGCCCTCGCCCTCAAGCCGAACTTTATCCTCCTTGACGAACCTTTTGCCGGCGTGGACCCTATTGCCGTCGAAGATATACAGGGCATCGTATCACATCTTAAAGACAAGAATATTGGTATCCTCATCACTGATCATAATGTGCATGAGACCCTTTCAATAACTGACCGTGCCTATCTTCTCTTCGAAGGCAAGATCCTCAAACAGGGCACATCAGCCCAGCTTGCCAATGATGAAGAGTCAAGAAATCTCTACCTCGGTAAGAACTTCGAACTCAGGAGGTAAATTAAACACCGGGCTTTTGTAACTTCATATTATTTGCTAATTTTGCGCCACATTTTGCGGATGTGTCGTAATTGGTAGCCGAGCAAGACTTAGGATCTTGTGCCGTAAGGCGTGGGGGTTCGAGTCCCTTCATCCGCACTAAATTACAGAACCGCTCTGACAGTCCGCCAACTGGCGGATGCCGGGCGGTTTTTTAAGTCGAAATAAAATTTTATTGAAATGAATATCACCAGAGAAAATGTTGATGCGCTGAATGCAAATGTCAGAATCAATATCGTTAAAGCCGATTACGAAGAGAAAGTTGAAAAAAAGCTCAGGGAATACAGAAGGACCGCAAACATAAAAGGCTTCCGTCCCGGTCATGTGCCATTCCCGATGATCAAAAAGCTATATGGAACATCTGTGCTCGTCGACGAGATCAACAAGATGGTCTCCGAAAGTCTTTCCGGTTATATAAAGGACGAGAAGATTGACATCCTCGGCGACCCGATGCCAAAAAATGACGAACACGCATTCGATCCTGAAAAATCTGAAGAGTTCAATTTTACCTTCGAACTTGGGCTTGCCCCTGAGTTCGAGCTGGCACTGACAAAAAAACAGAAGCTTACCCGCTACCTGATTGAGCCAGATGCCAAAATGATTGCAGACTATGTTGACAACTACGCCCGCAGACACGGCCAGTTCATTATCGCAGGGAAATCAGAAGAAAAAGACCTCCTGAAAGGTACGATAGCTTCAGCTGACGGCACTGTCACCAACGACGATGCCACGCTGTCAATTGATGCGGTCAAGGACGATAAGATCAAGCAGGAATTTATTGGTAAAGAGGCCGGTGACACCGTTACCTTTGACATACGCACGGCATTCCCCAACGACTACGAAATAGCAGGCCTTGTGAAGAAGCAGAAGGATGAGGTGAAGGAGCTGAACGGCCAGTATACTATAACAATCAGGGAAATTTCAAGGTTCGTCCCCGCTGACAATGACAAAGCCCTCTGGGATAAGGTTTACGGCGAGAACACCGTTAACACTGCTGAAGAATTCGAGGCAAAAGTGACAGATGAAATACGTGAATATTTTAACCGTGAGACAGACTATAAACTACGTACTGATGCACGTGAAGCAGTTTTGAATAAAACACCATTTGACCTTCCGGATGATTTCCTTAAGAGATGGCTGCTGAGAGTGAATGAAAAAACCACCCCCGAAGAGCTTGAAAAGGAATATGATCATTTCCGTGATGACCTTCGCTGGCAGCTCCTGAAAAACAAAGTGGCCAAAGAAAACAGTCTTAAGATAACTGAAGAGGAGATCCTGGCAGAGGCAAAAACCTTTACCAGGGCCCAGTTTGCCCAGTATGGTCTTCACTATGCCACTGACGAACAGATTTCCTCCTTTGCTGCCGACATGCTCAAAAAGGAGGATGAATCGCACCGCATCGCTGAGAAAGTACTGGATACCAAGGTGCTGGACATCATAATCGAGGCTCTGAAGGTGGATGACAAAAAGGTCTCGATAGAAGAGTTCAACAAGCTCTTTGAGAAGAAGTGACACCCGAATAATGAGAATTTTATATCTTTGACATTCAATCAAAGTCATTAGCCATGTCAGATAACAGAGATTTTAAAAAATATGCAGCTGCCCGATTCGGAATCAGCAGTCTAACGATGCAGCGTTACATCTCAGCAAACAACAGCTATATCTCACCCACGATCATCGAGGAACGCCAGTTGAACGTAGCCTCCATGGATGTCTTTTCGCGCCTGATGATGGACCGCATTATATTCCTTGGCCTTCCCATAGATGACTACGTTGCCAATATCATTCAGGCACAGCTTCTTTATCTTGACTCGTCAGACCCCGGAAAAGATATCCAGATATACCTGAACTCCCCCGGAGGATCAGTCAGTGCAGGGCTTGGCATTTATGACACGATGCAGTATATCTCTGCCGATGTTGCCACCATATGCACAGGAATGGCCGCATCGATGGGCGCCGTGCTGCTCACCGCCGGCACTAAGGGCAAAAGGTCTGCCCTGAAGCATTCCAGGGTGATGATCCACCAGCCAATGGGAGGAGCAGAGGGCCAGGCAGCTGACATAGAGATAGTTGCCAAGGAGATCATGAAGCTCAAGAAAGAACTTTACGAAATCATTTCACTGCATACCGGGAACACTGTTGAAAAAGTGGAAAAGGATTCTGACCGTGATTACTGGATGACAGCTATAGAGGCGAAGGAGTACGGTATGATCGACGAAGTGCTTTTAAGAACAAAAAAGCAAAGCCGTTCTGATGGATAAATGCTCATTCTGCGGACGTACCAAGAAAGAGGCAAACCTTCTGATTGCGGGTCTTGAGGGCCATATCTGTGACCACTGCATCGAGCAGGCTCACAACATCATGGCTGAAGAGCTCGGCAGCAAATCAAGTTTCAGCCTCGACAGTATCAAGCTACGTAAGCCGGAAGAGATCAAGAGCTTTCTTGACCAGTATGTTATAGGCCAGGACAGGGCAAAAAAAACACTCTCTGTTGCAGTATACAATCACTATAAAAGATTGATGCAGAGGCCTGACACAGATGATGTCGAGATCGAAAAATCGAATATTATACTTGTCGGGGAGACAGGCACGGGTAAAACTCTGCTGGCACGAACCATAGCGCGCATGCTTCATGTGCCGTTCACCATTGTTGATGCCACCGTCCTCACTGAAGCCGGATATGTGGGTGAAGATATTGAAAGCCTTCTGACACGCCTTCTTCAGAATGCCGATTATGACGTCAAGGCCGCGGAAAAGGGGATTGTTTTCATTGATGAACTTGACAAAATTGCACGCAAGGGAGATAATCCCTCCATCACGCGTGACGTATCAGGCGAGGGAGTACAGCAGGGCCTCCTTAAGCTTCTTGAGGGATCCATTGTAAATGTTCCTCCACAGGGTGGAAGGAAGCATCCTGAGCAGAAGATGATCCCTGTCGATACAAAAAATATTCTTTTCATATGCGGCGGCGCCTTCGAAGGCATCGAGAAAAAGATTGCCAACAGGCTCAACACAACTGTGGTAGGGTACAACGCCAGCCGTTCGCGCGACCGGTATGACAAGAGCGATCTTCTGAAGTATATTGCCCCGCAGGACCTTCGTGCCTACGGACTGATACCCGAGATAATAGGACGACTGCCGGTGCTGACGCACCTCTCTCCCCTTGACAGGAAAGCTCTGAGAGCCATTCTCACTGAGCCGAAGAACGCCATCACCAAGCAGTATATCAAGCTCTTTTCAATGGATGGCATTGCACTCACTTTCACCGACGAGGTCCTTGATTATATTGTAGACAAGTCCGTCGAGTTCAAACTGGGCGCCAGGGGACTGAGAGCACTTTGCGAAGCAATCATGCTCGACGCCATGTTCGAGCTTCCTTCCAGTGATACAAAAGAGTTTACCGTTACAACCGAATACGCCACCCACAAGCTCGAAAGGGTGGATATGAAAATCCTCAAGGTCTCATAAAAAAGAGAGGCTGTCCCTGTTAAGACAGCCTCTTTTTATTTGCAGACATTACGATCATGACATATCCTTACAGTGTATCTACACCCTGAAACGGCGTGGATATATCCGGATCAACAGAATTTTTTATTTTCCGAGAGGGTATTTCGGATGCCGGTACCTGAGTGTTATCTCCTTGATTTCATCACCCCTTGACAGCGTGGCATTTGCATCACATTCACCTGTGCCGTAGTCGATGACAACATTCACCGGCCAGAAATTCTGTTCAGGAAAAGTGACGGTGACCAGTGGGCAGGAGTCAACAACTGAGCCTGACTTTTTCATGTCCTCGGCTATTACCGTAGCAATTTCAAGTGACGCAAAGGCGTCATCAAAAACCGCTTCAGCCAGTACAGCATCATCAGCCGCTTCGATGGTTGAATCCTCCAGCGGGGCCGACTTCTGGCATGATGAAATCATAAAACCCAGGGGGATTATAAAAAGGTAAAGAAATTTTGTTTTCATAACGGGGTTTGTTTATATGTTCAATTACATTCTATATCAAATAGAGTGCAGAACAATTCAAATGTTTAACGGAAAACCCGGGAAAAAGTTACTTACGGCGCAGATATGTCGTGTAAGTGAAGCTGACTCCGTCTTTTTCTTCAGAGCTATGTTCTTCTTTTTCAGCAATATACCATTCCCCGGGGTCGATTTCCGGGAAAAAGGTGTCGGATTTGAATTTTTTATGTAAATGTGTCACCAGCAACCTGTCGGCAAGTGGCATGAACTGTCTGTAAACCGAGCCGCCTCCGATTATGAAGATCTCTTTTTCCGGGTCACAGCATTCCAGAGCCTGATCTACTGACCTCACAGTCTCCGCACAGTCAAAACAGTCAAGTTCATTGTCGGTCAGCACGATGTTTTTTCTGCCGGAAAGGGGTTTAAGCGGAAGAGATTCCCATGTTTTTTTGCCCATTATAAGACAATGACCCATGGTTATTTTTTTGAATCTCTTCAGATCTCCCGGGATGTGAGCCAGGAGCCTGTTCTTATATCCAATGCCGTTATTGAGGTCCGTTGCTACGATTATCGTTATCATCTCAGACAGATATTTCTCCCTTTATTGCGGGGTGAGGGTCGTAACCCGTGAGGGCGAAGTCATCGTATCTGAAGGAAAAGATATCCCTGACCTCCGGATTAATATTCATCACCGGCAGGGGACGAGGTTCACGCGAGAGCTGAAGCCTGACCTGCTCAATATGATTAAGGTAAATGTGCGCATCGCCGAATGTATGCACGAACTCACCTGGTTTGTAACCGGTGACCTGTGCCATCATAAGTGTCAGAAGCGCGTATGATGCAATGTTAAAAGGCACACCGAGAAAGATGTCGGCACTGCGCTGGTAGAGCTGGCACGACAGTCTGCCGTCAGCAACATAAAACTGGAAAAGTATATGGCAGGGCGGCAGCGCCATCTTATCAATCTCCCCCACATTCCATGCATTTACTATATGGCGCCGCGAGTCAGGATTCTCCTTCAGTGACCTGAACACGGCACTTACCTGGTCAATATGCCGGCCGTCAGATGCCGGCCACGAACGCCACTGGTATCCGTATACCGGTCCCAGGTTACCATCGGCATCTGCCCACTCATTCCATATCTTTACGCCGTTTTCCTGCAGGAATCTAACATTTGTGCTTCCGCTGAGAAACCAGAGGAGCTCATAAATTATTGATTTGAGATGCAGCTTCTTGGTTGTCATAAGAGGGAAGCCCTCCGACAGGTCAAAACGCATCTGGTAACCAAATATGCTTATGGTTCCTGTACCCGTGCGGTCTTTCTTTTCAGCACCATGGTCCATTACATGGCTCAGCAGATCAATATATGGCTTCATCGAAGAGTTTGCAGCTTAATTCTTTTTACGTGTTATTTTTGCCACCCATCCGCCTCCGGCAGCCATGCTTAATTCCATCTTTCCTGTGGCGCCGGAACTCACGGTAACATGTTTATAATCTTCACCATGATGGTCTGCATTGATGCCGTCCCTGAATATTTCCAGGGTGTAATCGCCGCCCGGCAGGAATGAAAGATCGGCTTCGAGTGTTCGTTCATCCCAGTCGGTCATGGCGGCAAGGTACCACACCTCATCTTTCCTGCGGGCAATTAGTATGTAGTCGCCCGTTTTCGCTGCCAGCACCCTGGTCTCATCCCAGGTGACAGGCACACCAGCGATGAATGTTGTGCACTCCTGGTTATGCTTATAGTTTGAAGGACTGTCAGCCAGCATCTGCAGCGGGCTCTCATACACAACATACATAGCCATCTGATGCACCCTGGTGCCCTGGCTTGCCGGCCTGTAAAACACCGGCGTGAAGTCGCGCTTCTGCTTGTTGACCATAGCCCCCGGCGTATAATCCATTGGCCCGGCCACCATACGTGTAAAAGGCAGCATAAGGTCATGTTCCGGTGTGACATCGTAGCTCCACTTGTTGTGTTCAAGTCCTTGCACCCCCTCCCGCGTTATCGCATTGGGCCAGGTGCGTTCCATTCCATCAGGCTTGTAGCAGCCGTGAAAATCAACCAGCATCCTGTGTTCTGCTGTCTTGGCTGCAACCTCATGAAAATAATTGACCATCCACTGGTCGTCACGCTGCATGAAATCGACCTTGATACCCTTCACCCCCCATTCTGCATATTGTGCCAGCGCTTCATCGATTTTATCATAGAAGGTCTTCCAGACGACCCACAGTATTATTCCCACATTCTTTTCAGCAGCATAATCACACAGTTCCTTTACATCAAAACCGTCAGCCACGTCAAGAACATCACCCAGGTTGTACCAGCCCTCATCAAGGATCACGTACTCTATGCCGTTCTCCGAAGCAAAATCAATATAATACTTATATGTGTCGTTATTGAGTCCCGCCCTGAAATCAACTCCGAACAAATTATTTGCGTTATACCAATCCCAGGCCACCTTGCCGGGTTTCACCCAGCTGAAGTCAGAACCGGGTGCCGGGGGTGCCCCAAGCTTGTAAACCATCTCGCTCTCTACCAACCCGGCATCATCAGGAGTGATGATGAAGACACGCCACGGAAATGAGCGTGTACCGGATGTTTTTGCAATATAATCCTCCCGTTTTGTCACATAAACATCACGGTCCCTCTCTAATTTTTCGGCAGCCGGATATGCAGGAAAAGTACCAGTGACACCTCCTTTGCCGTTGCCGGTGATCCACATTCCGGGGTAATCGTTTATGTCAGCTTCGGTCAGGAGGATGTCGATGCCGTCTGTCATAAACAGTGACGGGAGGCTGGCAAGATGCTTCTGACCAATTGTGTCCATTGATGACAGCATGAATTTCTGCTCATTATGTGACATAAAGCCTTTTTCAAGAGGGTACCATGAAGTGGCGCCCTCAGGCAGCGAAAAACCAAACCGCTCTCCTGTGACTGTAATATCTCCCCTGAAAGAAGTGGCGAACCTGTATGCGACACCGTCATTATATACGCGAAAAACCAGTGTGCATCCGTTTTTGAAACGGAGACTGAGACCCCTGTATTTGTCAACAATAATTTTGTTCTTATGCGGTACTACCGGTCTGAGGGTATCGGTTACGTCAACCAGTGTACTTCTGGGCTGACCGGGTCTCAGTCCGGGCAGCTCAGCGCCGCCAACAAGCAACGCCGGATTAAGGGCTGTTACAAGCGTCTTCCCTTCATAACTGACGCTGATGCTGATCTCATCACCGACCTGCACTGAAAGCATGACCCTGTTATCCGGAGATTTAACTGTATAATCTTTTGAGAACACAGGGTACGAAATCATCAGCCCCGTCACCAGTAAAATTTTAAAAATCCTCATCTGCTTTGATTATTTTATTCCTTTTCTTTTCTCCTGGCCATTTCATCACGTATGGCCGCTGCCTGCTCGTAATCCTCCCGGCTGATGGCATCTGTGAGCATGCCTTTCAGATCATCAGCAGTGAATTCACTGTATTCGCTTGTGGCCGGAGGACTCTTTTTCTGCAGAGTCGACCCACCCTGCTTTTGCTCTTCCTCGGGTGTAGCATTCATCACAATGCCGGCTTCATTAAGGATCTGTGAATCAATGAATATAGGACATTCAAACCGAAGGGCAAGGGCTACGGCATCAGAAGTGCGCGAATCAATCTGAAAACGTCTCTCGCCGTCAGTGCAGATGATCTCGGAATAGAATATACCCTCACGTAACTTATTGATCAGCACCTGCTCGACAGTTACTCCGCATGCCTCTGCAAAACTTTTGAAGAGATCATGTGTCAGTGGTCTGGGCGGTTCCAGATTCTCAAGCTTGATCACAATGGCCTGGGCTTCAAACCCTCCGATAATTATTGGTACCCGGCGCTCACCGTTCTCTTCCGCCAGGATTAAAGCATACGCCCCGGACTGTGTCTGACTGTACGAAATACCTATGACCTTCAGACGAATAAGATTATTCTGCATAGTAACTCTGGTTTTCTGCCCGACAGGCCGATAAGACAAATATATATAATATGAATCTTTATCTTTCCATGGTTGAAAATTTTTATCCACAGTCTGATGGTGATAAATTCATATCATAGATTTGTAAATTAGTTAATTTTTATATCTTTGCAGTCCGAAAAACAAAGATCCGGCGGGGCCCGCAGAAGTGTCATGCACAGAGGAGCAAGGCCGCCTCACGGAGTAAATTAAGATTGATTGAAAATGTACGCAATCGTAGAAATTGCCGGTCAGCAGTTCAAGGTGGAAGAAGGAAAGAAGATCTTCGTTCACCGCATGGATGCATCTGAAGGCGAGAATGTTGTATTTGAAAAGGTTCTACTTATTGATAACGATGGAGCCATCTCCATTGGCGAACCTGTTATCACTGACACCGTTGTTGAAGCCACCGTTCTGGGACACGCAAGAGGTGACAAAGTGATAATATTCAAGAAGAAGAGGAGAAAAGGATACCAGAAGAGATCAGGACACCGTCAGGATTTTACTGAAGTCGAGATCTTATCTATCGGACCGAAAGGTGCCCCCAGGAAAAAGGTTGCACCGAAACCGGAGAAGAAAGTGGTTGAAGCCCCTGTAGCTGAAGAGACAAAGGCAGAAACAAAGAAGGCTCCCGCAAAAAAGGCAGCTGAAAAGAAACCTGCTGTTAAAAAGGCACCGGCTGAAAAGAAAGCAGCTGAGAAAAAAGCCCCGGCAGCAAAGACAAAGAAACCGGTAAAGAAATAACCGTTAAACAGTAAAAATCACAGGATATGGCACACAAGAAAGGAGCCGGCAGTTCTCATAACGGCCGCGAATCACAAAGCAAACGACTTGGAGTCAAACTCTTCGGCGGCCAGGAAGTAAAGGCCGGCGGCATCATCATACGCCAGCGCGGCACTGTTCACAACCCGGGCGAGAACGTCGGAATAGGTAAAGATCATACGCTTTTTGCCCTCGTCGACGGAGTCATCGAGTTCAAAAAGAAAAGTGACAACAAATCATTTGTATCGGTAAAACCCGTTGCAGTATAAGAGTTAATCACTTCAGATCATAACTCCTGAAAATATACGCTGTAGCGCATCTTTTCAGGAGTTTTTATTTTAATTTTACTCGCTTTTACGGCATTAAAACTTTTCCCATGCTCAATATTACCCTTCTTCGTGAACAGCCATCCACTGTCATCGACAGGCTGAAAATCAAAAACTTCGATTCAGAAGAGATTGTCAACCGTGTGCTTGATCTTGACCGCCGTCGCCGTGAGCTGCAGACTGAAAGTGATGCCATACAGGCGGAGCTTAACAGTCTCTCCAGAGAGATCGGATCAATGATGAAGGAAGGCAGAAAAGCGGAGGCCGAAACCGCCAAGGAGGGTATCGGCACTATGAAGGAAAAGCAGAAACAGCTTGCGGAAACCCTCGATCAGGTCAGTGAAGAGATGCAGAAGGAGCTCATCAGGCTCCCCAACCTCCCCCACCCCATGGTCGCTCCAGGCAAAAGTGCCGAAGATAATGTCATTGTGCGCAGCGGCGGACACCTGCCTGAACTTCAGACTGATGCATTGCCTCACTGGGACCTGATAAAAAAATATGATATCATTGACTTTGACCTCGGGATAAAGATCACAGGGGCCGGTTTCCCGGTATATAAAGGCAAGGGAGCCAGGCTGCAGAGAGCACTGATAAATTTCTTTCTCGATGAAGCCGGCAAGGCAGGCTATCGCGAGATCGAACCGCCCATACTTGTAAATGAAGACTCCGGCTTCGGTACCGGACAGCTGCCTGACAAAGAAGGACAGATGTATTATATTGGAATCGACAACCTTTATATGATACCGACAGCGGAAGTGCCGATAACCAATATTTACCGTGACGTGATCCTCGACGCTGCTGACCTTCCGGTACGTAACGTGGGCTACACCCCGTGTTTCCGCCGTGAGGCAGGCTCGTGGGGAGCACATGTCAGGGGACTGAACAGGCTGCATCAGTTTGACAAGGTGGAAATAGTGCAGATTGCTCATCCGGATACATCATATGAATCTCTCGAAGACATGGTGAAGCATGTTGAAAGCCTCCTTGTAAAGCTTGAACTGCCATACCGTATTTTAAGGCTGTGCGGAGGTGACATGTCATTTACCTCGGCTATGACATACGACTTTGAGGTTTATTCTGCAGCACAGCAGCGCTGGCTGGAGGTGAGCTCAACATCGAACTTCGAAGTCTTTCCAGGCCAACAGGCTTAAATGCCGTTTCAGGGAGAAAGGAGCAAAACAGACCACCCTCTGCCACACACTTAACGGAAGCGCACTGGCACTGCCGCGTATCGTAGCCGCACTGCTTGAGAACAACCAGACAGCTGAAGGCATCAGGGTTCCTGCCGTTCTGGTCCCGTATACCGGATTTGAGCTGATCAACTGACAGGATGAAGAAGAGCTCACAGGCATATATCTATGCGGCTCTTTCGGTAATTCTGTGGGGAACAATCCCTACTGCATTCAAGACAGCCCTCGCGGAATTAAGCATCGTCACCATGCTGGGCATAGCCACGCTGGTGTCGATGCTGGTGCTCTTCATAATACTGGCTGTCACCGGAAAGCTGAAACTCCTCGGCAGTATGAGCCTTAAGGAACTTTCATGGTCAGCCCTGCTCGGTCTTATCAATCCTGTCGTTTATTACCTCATCCTCCTCACGGCCTACAGCCGGCTGCCCGGGCAGGTAGCCCAGCCGCTGAACATGATCTGGCCCATCATCATTGTCTTCCTCTCAGTACCCCTGCTGCATCAGCATATCCCTGCCCGCAGCTTCACGGCCCTGTTCATCAGCCTGGCAGGGGTATATATTATTTCATCCCAGGGATCCCCCTTCCATCCCGGCAGGTCAGATGCCCTTGGCGTTTCACTGGCACTTGTCAGCAGTGTGTTGTGGGCGCTCTATTTTATTCTGAATGTGCGCGACAAACGGGATGAGGCTGTCAAGCTGTTCACAAATTTTGCCTTCGGCTCTGCCTATATGATCATTGCCATGGTCCTCAGCGGATCGTTTCATGAGCAGATAAGCTTCAGGGGAGCAGCCGCATCGGTTTACATCGGCATATTTGAAATGGGCATCACCTTCTGGCTGTGGCTCCGGGCACTCCAGCTGGCACCGACCTCCGATAAAATAAGCAACCTGATCTTTTTCGCACCTTTTATCTCACTTATACTGCTGCATTTCATCATCGGTGAACCGGTTTACTACACTACCCCAATCGGCCTCCTGATCATTATTGGCAGCGTACTGTTCCAGAACAGGGGGCAGAGGACTAAACATTAACGGCATATTTTTTGTTACTTTTGTGCAGAAATGGAACAGAAAATGAAAAAAATACTATTGATAACAGCCCTTATTATCCCTTTTTTGACGGGTTGTAAGAAAGATCCTGTACCGGATCCCGAGCCGGGAAGTACGCTTGCGCAGAGTGCACGGGACAACCTGTATGATCTTATGCAGTACGCCTACCTGTGGAACAACAAAATGCCAACTGTGAAGCTCTCAGACTACCCCGGGCCTAAAGAAATCCTGGAAGCATTGAGATACAAACCGATAGATGTGTATAGTTTTGTCTTGACCTGGGATGAATTCTCGGCACTAATGTCAGGAAGTGTTCAGGGTATGCATGGCATCACTTTAAGCCTCGATACAGCTGATGTGGTAAGGGTAGTAAACCTTTATAACAAATCTGACCTGTGGCCCAGGGGTGTTAGAAGAGGCTGGATAGTGAAAAAAGTTAATGGCACAGATCTGGCCCCAATTTTCATTAATGCAAACCAGACTCATGACTGGTCAGTTTATAATACTCTTATGGGGCCTGCCACTGTAGGTCTTACAAATACCTTCCTTTTTAAGAAACCCGACGGGACCGAGGTGACTTATTCTTCCACAAAATCTTCGTTTACAGCTAATTCTGTAACAGCATATGATGTAATTGACCTTTCGTCGGGCAAAACAGGCTATCTCTGCTTTGATGCTTTTATTGATCCGTCACCGGCTGAACTGAATGAAGCCTTTGCTTTCTTCAAAGCCAATAATGTTACAGATCTTATCATTGACCTCCGTTATAACGGTGGTGGCGATATGGCTGTAGCTCAGCAGCTTGCAAGCCTGGTAATGGGAGCCGCAGATACAACCAAAATATGCTTTAAGCTCGACTATAACAACACGGTAAGCGCTGACTGGAACCAAACATATAAATTCACTAAAACCGCTAGTCCTCTTGGTGTTGAACGCGTAGTGTTCATAACCACGCGAAGTACTGCTTCTGCAAGTGAGGTTGTCATAAGCGCCCTGAAGCCGTACATCACGGTTTCACTTGTCGGTGACACAACCTACGGCAAACCTGTTGGTATGAATATATGGGGATTCCCCTTCCCGACCTCACGCACACCGGAACCGGATTATAAATATGCATTTGGACCAATAACATTTGAGTTTGTCAACGCTTCTGACTGGGGAGGTTTTTACGATGGAATAATTCCTGATGTAATGGCAAATGACGACATCACACGTGATTTCGGCGACCCTGAAGAGTTGTCCGTTAAAGCTGCCATAGCCATTCTTGAGGGTACCAAAGCCGGTAGTGCAGTACCGTTAAGGCGCAATATCATCCGGAGTGAAGGAAAGCAATTTCCTACAGATCTCATTGTCAGATCTCCGAAATCATTCACTAAGTGAAAGAGGCCAGGGGTGAAAAGATCATCCTGGGCATCGATCCCGGGACCACCATCACGGGCTACGGCCTGATAAGTGTGACCGGCAAGACTCCTTCCCTTATTACGCTTGGAATTATAGACCTGAGGAAGAAAACTGACCATTTTCAAAAGATACGTGCGGTCTTTGAAGAGACCCTGGCCCTTATTGACCGTTACCATCCTGATGAGTTTGCCATTGAAGCTCCCTTTTTCGGGAAGAACATACAGAGCATGCTTAAGCTGGGAAGGGCTCAGGGTGCTGCCATATCAGCAGCTCTTTACCGTGACCTCCCAGTGGCTGAGTATGCACCCAGGATGATCAAGATGTCTATCACCGGTCACGGCCAGGCCAGCAAAGAGCAGGTGGCAACAATGCTTAGAACCATACTTTCATTCCATGACAAAAAGCTTTTGCTGGACGCCACTGACGCTCTTGGTGCAGCACTCTGCCATTTCTACCAGAGCGGTAAGCCGGCATCTTCAAAGGGCTCCGGGGGCTCAAAGAGTTCAAAGAGCTGGGAGGAATTCGTCAGGAATAACAGCAGCAGGGTCAAAGAGTAAGCTTCTGCGCCGCTGCCAGCGCAACCAGACTCACCTTCACCTCACCTGCCTCATGCAGGGCATTGACGCACGCCTCCATGGTTGATCCCGTGGTGATGACATCATCAACTACAAGTATATGCTTCCCTGCGATAAGCTCCGGATCAGGGACAAAAAAGAGACCCTTTACGTTTTCCCATCTTTCGTATCTGGCACGTTTAGTCTGGGATCCGGTCTGGTCAGCACGCCTGATGATGTTTTTTTTCACCGGCACCCCTGCTGACCCGGATAAACCGTTTGCGATAAAATCGCTCTGATTGTAACCCCTTTGCCTCTCCCGTGCAGGATGGAGAGGTACGGGAACAATTATATCTATGTCAGCCATAAATCCGCTCTCAGTCAGAATATGACCATACAGTTCCCCAAGCATCTTACCTATCTCCGTTCGCCCGTTGTACTTGAGTGCATGTATCAGTTTCCGTATTCGGCTTCCGCGGTTATAAACCGAGAAAGCTGCTGCACGTTCCACAAGGCATCTCCCCCAGAAAGCCTGTTCAAGGGTGTTATCCCTTTTAAGGTGAAAATCCGTTCGGGCCATTGAAAGAAGACAACCGGTGCAGAGCACTTCCTCCCCCCTTACCAGATGGGCACTGCATGCAAGGCACAGCCTGGGAAAGAAAAGACTGAGAAAATCGTCACCGATATCACTAATATGTAACACGTTGCAGCGGGAAACCATTATAAAGGTATGATAAAATGCACAATCCATTTTTGAATTGGTAAAATATTTCTATATTTGCTTAGTTTAATATTAAACCAATTGAAGATTATTATGAAGAAATGGATGATTGGCAGCCTGATACTCATCGCTCTGATGGTTGTTGCTGCAGGAGTTTATGCTCAGACTTCGGACCAGGATAAGAAGCAGGACAAGAAAGAGTGCACTTTCGTAGACAATAACAACGACGGAAAGTGTGACACCTGCAAAAAGACTGCAGAAGAATGCAAGCAGGCATGCAAGGCTCTGGAAGGCAAAGATTGCTCAAAATGCCCTTCAGCAGCAGCTTGTGGTGAGAAAAAGGGTGAGGTAGTTCCGGCCGCTGAAGGCACAGCTACTAAAGCTCCCTGTTGCCCTGGCAAGAAGTAATTACTGCTGATTATAAAAAAGCCCTTGTCACAGACAGGGGCTTTTTTTTATCTTAACTCAGATTATAATCTGACATGATCGCCTATGGCTTTAGCCAGGCGCTCGTTTTCTTCATCACTGACTGAGACCCGCGGATTGGTGAAGAGCATATCGGTTTCCCTGGTGAGAGGTATGAGGTGAATATGGGCGTGAGGCACCTCAAGTCCCAATACAGCGACACCTATTCGCCTGCAATCGATGACCTCCTTCATTGCCAGGGCAATGTTGCGGGCAAAGACCATCATACCGGCTACGGTTTCTTCATCCAGGTCAAAAATATAATCGACCTCCTGCTTTGGTACCACAAGGGTATGGCCTGGTTTCAGTGGCCTCACATCAAGAAAGGCAATGAAGCGGTCATCCTCAGCCACCTTATAACATGGTATCTCGCCATTGATTATACGTGTGAAGATTGATGCCATAATATGTTTTAAATTGAAATATCCACTATCTCAAAATGCATGAGGCCGGCGGGTACTTTAACCTCAACCACATCGCCGACTTTTCTGCCCATAATTCCCTGTGCTATCGGTGAGGTGGCAGCTATTTTACCTTCCTTGAGGTTAGCCTCACTCTCTGGCACAAGCTGGTATTCCATGGTCGTTCCGTTTCCCTTGTTGCGTATCCTGACCCTGTTAAGGATTTGCACGGTGGAGGTGTTAATCCGTGAGCCGTCAATTATACGCGAACGTGCTACTGTGTCTTCGAGGCGTGCAATCTTCATTTCAAGCATGCCCTGAGACTCCTTTGCAGCAGCATATTCGGCATTTTCTGAAAGGTCTCCCTTATCGCGTGCTTCAGCTATCTGCCTTGCCATAGCCGGTCTTTCATTACGGAGCAGATCAAGTTCCTCCTTCATCTTACGGAGACCCTCTTCTGTTACATAGACAAATTCCGACATAATTTCTTTAGTAATAGGTTAAAAAATAAGAAGAATCCCGGCATTACCGGAACTCTTCAAAGAACAAATATACAAAATTCCTAATTAAAAAACAAATTCTGATTTTTTGTAATTATCAGATAATCAATATGAGTACTCCTTCCTGTCACGCATCGCAGAATAGATTACGGCTTTTTTAACGTCAAACCCCTCCCCTTCGTCTTCTATTAAGTTCCGTATTTTTTGATCTTGTGTTGTTTCAATTTTGGCTGTTTCTTTGGATCTACCTGCTTTGTCTTTGTCTTTTGCTTCGGCTGTTTCAGCTGCTCAGGCTTTTTCAGTTTTGGCTTTGCCTGCTCCTTACGCTGTTTCGGTTGTTCCGGCTTTTGCAGATCCGGCGCTACCTGCTCCTTACGCTGTTTCTGTTTCTTTGTTTTGTAGCTCGTTTCGGTCTTCTTTCCGTTGTTTGCCATTCTCTCCTGTGTGGCAGGGCTCTGTATTTCGATATGCCTCTTCCTTAGTTTCTCTATATTCTTTTGGTCCTCCCTGTCGCGTTGGGCTTCCTTCTTCTCCTGCTCCTTCATCGCCTTGCCAGCAGCGCCCCTGGCCTTGACCTTGTCATCATCGGGCTTGCTCTTCCGGGATTTCCCGAACATCTCCTTTTCAGCCTTGTGGCTGGCGTTCTTCTGTGCCTGGATGTCAGGCGACGCAAAAACGAAAAGGAACACTGACATAAGAACTGCTGATCTCAGGAATACTAACTTCTGCTTCATTACGTTTGTCTGATGTGTCTTTTGCACAAGGAAATATCTACTTTTGTAAAAACGCAGAAATCGTATGTCTGTTTCAAATTTAAAGTTTTTTTTAATCATTTCTCTGATCCCGGTGCTGTCAGTATCATGTGACAAGGAGAAAAACGATGTCATTCCTGATGTTTATACTGATTTCTATGTCGACCTGGTATCCGATCCCTACTTTTTTGATCTTGCCTCATCTCTGGCATATGGTATGTACGTGTCATCAGCGACAAATAACTGGGGAGTAAAATCCGCTGGGTACGATGACAACGGGATTATTATTTTTCACCTAATGCCTGATGAATACTATGCCTATGATCGTACATGCCCGCATTGCTACGTTGTCAATTCCCTCAGTAAGGCAGTAATTATTGACGTTATTGATGCCGTATGTCCGCAATGCAGCACCCACTATGCGCTTGCCAGTTTCGGAACCCCCTCTTCAGGTCCGGGTCAGTACCCGCTTAAGAACTATAATGCAGCCCTTTCAGGTCAGTACCTCCATGTCTGGAACAGTTACTGATCCAGACTGCTAATACCTGTAGTGATCCGGCTTGTAAGGTCCTTCAGCCGGGACGCCGATATAATCAGCCTGTTGACCGGTAAGTTTTGTGAGGTTTACACCCAACTGTGCCAGGTGCAGACGGGCTACCTCTTCATCGAGGTGCTTGGGCAGCCTGTAAACGTCTATCTCATAATCCTTTGTCCATAGCTCAATCTGTGCCAGCGTCTGATTGCTGAATGAGTTGCTCATGACGAATGAAGGATGACCGGTGGCACACCCCAGGTTGACCAGCCTGCCTTCAGCAAGAAGGAAGATTGCATGACCGTCAGGGAATACGTATTTATCAACCTGCGGCTTAATGTTAATTTTCCTGATCCCTTTGTAGCCATTCAGGCTATCAACCTGTATCTCATTGTCAAAATGACCGATATTGCAGATGATTGCCTGATCTTTCATTTTTTCCATATGTTCTATGGTAATGATGTCACGGTTGCCGGTTGCAGTGACAAAAATATTTCCTTCAGGCAGTGCGTCCTCCACAGTTTTGACTTCGAAGCCTTCCATAGCGGCCTGCAGCGCGCAAATAGGATCAATCTCAGTAACAATCACCCTGGCTCCGTAAGCTTTCATTGAGCGTGCTGAGCCTTTTCCCACATCACCATAACCGCATACAACAACCACCTTGCCTGCGATCATCACGTCCGTGGCTCTCTTGATGCCGTCAGCAAGAGATTCGCGGCAGCCGTAAAGGTTGTCGAATTTGCTTTTGGTTACCGAGTCATTAACATTAATGGCAGGTACAAGCAGCTCTCCGGCCTCCATCATCTGGTAAAGCCGGTGAACCCCGGTAGTGGTCTCTTCTGAAATGCCTTCCATCTCCTTCACCGTCCTGTGCCACTTCTGCGGATCCTCGGCAAGAATAACTTTCAGCGTATCAAGTATTATGCTTTCCTCCCTGCTTGCCGGTTTTACATCAAGCACTAAGGCATCAGTTTCGGCTTTATATCCTTTATGAACGAGCAGTGAAGCATCGCCACCGTCATCAACAATCAGATTGGGTCCTTTTCCCCCTGGAAACGAAAGGGCCTGTACTGTGCACCACCAGTATTCCTCCAGTGTCTCACCCTTCCACGCAAATACGGGGATGCCAGCGGCGGCAATGGCTGCGGCAGCATGATCCTGTGTTGAAAAAATATTGCAGCTCGCCCAGCGTACGTCAGCTCCAAGCTCACGAAGCGTCTCAATCAGAACTGCTGTCTCAATGGTCATGTGAAGCGACCCGGTGATCCTCGCACCTTTAAGCGGTTTTGAAGCCGAATATTTCTTTCGTATGGAAAGAAGCCCCGGCATCTCTTTCTCGGCTATCTCAATACCCATGCGGCCGGATTCGGCCAGCGAAATGTCCTTTACTTTGTATGCAAGTTCCTGGTTAATGTATGACATAACTAATTTTTTTTAAGTCTGCAAAGATAACTAATAACAGTCGTATTTGTTCATTTTTTAAAATACGCTATCGTCATTTCACGGTCTTTCATCATCCGGGCTACAAGGGCGTCTACGTTATCAAATTTCATCTCATCGCGCAGCCTGCTGTGAAATCTGACGGTAACATCCCTGCCGTAAAGATCAGATTCAAAGCCGATGATATGTGCTTCAATGGTTCGCTTACCGTCGTTCCCGGCAATAGTGGGATTTATTCCGATATTGAGCATGGCAATATGCTTCCCTTGATCGCCCTCCACCTCAACTTCGACGGCATAAACTCCGTAAGACGGTATGAGCTTGTAATCGAACAAAGGTTCAATATTAGCAGTAGGAAACCCTAAATTCCTCCCTATCCTTTTCCCGGAGACAACCCTACCTCTCAGAAAATACTCATACCCCAGCAGGTCTGATGCTTTGCTGACATCACCCTCCTCAAGCAGCACTCTTATGGAGGATGAGCTTACGGGTTTCCCGTCGACAATGAACGGCTCTTCTTTCGTGACCCTGAAATCCATCCGGGAGGAACAGTCTGAGATAGTATTGTTGTCGCCCTCGTGCCTTCTCCCGAAATGATGGTCGAATCCGGTGACAAGATGGCTGACTCCCAGGTGACGGCACAGTATCTCATCGATGAACTCTGAGGCGGTCATTCGGCTTAGTTCAGGCGTGAAGGGAATGATCACAAGATGACCTATGCCTGTTTCCCGGAGGAGATAAATACGCTCTTCTATATCGGTGAGAAAGCGCAGGTGTGACGGGTCACCCGTCAGAACGATGCGCGGATGAGGATCAAAGGTGACCGCGACAGCGTCTGAGCCACTCTTTTCTGCCTCCGCCACAACACGCCTGAGAAGCATCCTGTGACCAAGATGCACACCGTCAAAGACACCCATGGTGATCACCGGATTCCTGAAACTCAGGTTTTTATAGCCGTGATGGACTTTCATGTCGTTTATGAGGATACAAAAATAACAAAGTTAATCTAAGCACTGACGGGTCAGTGAAAAGTTGTCCTCCGATGATTCCTTAATGATGATGTAAATTATTAATTTTACCCTTCTACCCAGGCCCGCCTGTGAACAAAATATTACTCAACTGCCTGTTTCTTATCCTGAGCATTTATACAGCAAGAGCCCAGAACCCGCAGATGTCGCCCATGAGCGCCGACGCTGCCTGGTATGAACAGATCCTCTACAGCGGTGTTGAATGGCAACCGGCAATGCGGATGGCAGCAGGACACGAGTTTTTCCTTACCTCCGAATCGCTGTCCGGCACTGTCTCTATCGACGGAATAATATTCAGGGATGTTCGCATGAAATACGACATCTTCAATGATGGTCTGATAGTGCTGTGGAAGAACGGCTCCCCGATAGTTATCGACAGCAAAAAAGTGGATGAGTTTACAATAATATACAACGGTATCCCGAGAAGGTTTGTCAATCTAAGGGAGGCATATCCGGGCATCCGTGGCTTTGCAGAAATCATGTACCAGGGTACCAGTTCGGTTATCGCCAAACATATAAAAGTTGTTTCAAAGAATCCTGCCGGTGCCAATTATGAGGAGTTCAGGGAGGAAACGAGATACTACCTTATGCTGAACGGAAACTGCTCCCAGGTTAAAAACAGATCGACATTTCTTGATCTTATGGGCGAATATGAAATCCCTGTAAGAAAATATATCAGGCAGAAGAATCTTTATCTCAGTCCCGCTTCTCCGGAAGGGTTTATTCACGCAGCCGTCTATTACGATTCTCTTACCGTTAACACCAAGCCGGAATGAAGAGACTGACAGCAACACTGATCCTGTCAATGACGGTTTTATTGATGCCAGCACAGGAAAAAGCCAAGCTTTACAGCGGCCAGCCTGTTGGAGTGCCTTTCGGTAATTTCGTAGTCAGCCTCGAGTCAGAAACCGGGGTTCATATTTTTTATAAGGATGAATGGATTGACGGCTTGACTGTTACAGGTACATGGGAAAATGCATTTCCCCTGGAGGTCATAGGTATGATTATTGCTC
Source organism: uncultured Bacteroidales bacterium (assembly GCA_963743775.1). Taxonomy (GTDB): domain Bacteria; phylum Bacteroidota; class Bacteroidia; order Bacteroidales; family VadinHA17; genus SR-FBR-E99. Next base: position 192,522 of record CAVURA010000011.1, on the reverse strand, counting down.
CGCGCGGACTCTATTGCTTTGATGACCGGTCGGGTAATATCATTATTACCAAAGGATACAGGGTCAGGACCGACTTTTCAGGCGACAGCGCAGATCAGTCAGTCATGTACTCAACGGATACCCTGAAGACAGCATCTCTTACCGGGAAGGAGAGCGATGTGATTACTTTTGGCCGGCCGGGAGATAAAAACATGGAAGGCAGAGCGTACCTGTCAGGTTATATTACCAATGATGCCACAGGCGAGCCGATTCCCGGAGCCTCAGTCTATATCAGGGAGCTTGGCCTGGGTGCAATGACCAACCATGACGGCTATTATTCGCTTTCAGTACCCAGAGGATCATATAAAGTGGAATACAGGTCTCTGGGGTCATACGACACCTACAGGAATATAAACCTTTATTCCAGCGGACTGATCAGCATTGCACTCAAGGAGCGCGTGATTGCCATCAAGGAGGCCGTTGTGACGGCCAGCAGGCGGGAGAAGCTTGACAGGCTAGAGAGCGGAATGACCAGGATGAACATTATGACCATCAGGCTGTCACCCTCCTCACTGGGTGAGGCTGACCTGATAAAAAGCGTTCTCCTGTTGCCCGGAGTCCAGTCCGTTGGAGAAGGTGCGGCAGGGTTTAACGTAAGGGGCGGCTCCGCTGACCAGAACCTCATCCTCCTTTACGGGGCCCCCATGTATTACTCATCTCATTTCTTCGGTTTTTTCTCTTCAGTGAACTCTGAGGTGATAAACGACATTTCGCTGTATAAGGGCGGGATACCAGCCCAGTTCGGAGGACGTGTTTCTTCAATCATGGATATCACCGAGAAAGACGGTAATACAAAAGTTTATTCAGGCAATGTGGGTATAAGCATGGTAGCAGCCCACGCCACTGTAGAAGGGCCTATCGTAAAGGACAAATCATCATTTCTTCTTGCCGGAAGAACAACATACTCGAACTGGATGCTGGACCTCCTTCCAAACGCCGCCCTGAGAAACAGTACTGCCGGTTTCTATGACATAAACGGACATGTAATCACAGACATCGGTGAGAAGAGCCGGCTGGAGCTGTCGGCATACTTAAGCCACGACAGCTTCAGGTTTAACAGTGACACCACCTATACCTATGACAACCTGATCATAGCCGCACGGTTCCGGCACTCCTTTTCACAGTCGCTCTTTGCCATCTTCAGCCTCAATAACAGCAACTTCAGATATGAGGTTTCCAACTCAGGTGTCCCGGAATATGCAGCGACAATGGCGCATAAGGTGAATACCACTTCCGGTAAGGCAAATCTGACATGGTATCTGGCCTCCGGTCACGAGATGCAGTTCGGCGGAGAATCCAGTTTTCACGTTATCAGTCCGGGAACCCGAATACCCGGATCGCCACTTTCAGTAATCAGGAATGAGACAATTGATACTGAGACAGGACTTGAAACGTCAATTTATGCCGACTATAAGGCTGAGCTGGCAGGACGCCTGACAGCAAGGGCAGGGCTCCGTCTTTCATCTTTCCTGGCCCTTGGTCCCCAGACAGTTTACGTCTATAATCCTCTCTTCTCAAATGAGATGAATACAATTGTAGATACAATTTATTTCGGCCCGGGAAGCATCATCAAAGCTTATGCAGGGCCCGAGGCAAGGTTGTCGCTTAACTACAGACTTTCCGGAGGAAGCTCCCTGAAGGTTAACTATAACCGAACATATCAGTACCTTCATCTGCTGTCAAATACAATTTCAGTTTCTCCCACCGACACATGGAAGATGAGCGATTACCATACCAAACCTCAGTACGGTGACCAGGTGGCTGCAGGCATTTACGCTGACATACTCGATAACGACTTTGAACTGTCAGTAGACGGTTATTATAAATGGTTACATAATCTTATTGACTATAAGGGGGGAGCAATTCTGACAATGAATGAACTGATTGAGCAGGATCTTATCCCGGCGGAAGGCAAAGCTTACGGAGTTGAGATTATGCTTAAAAAGAACAGGGGTAAATTTAAGACCACCCTGAATTATACATGGTCACGTGTCCTTCTCCGCAGCACCGGCTCCTTTGATTCGGAAATAATAAACACTGGGGCTTACTACCCTGCCAACTATGACAGGCCGCATGACTTGAATCTGCAGTTCAGCTACCTCTATTCAAGAAGAATTAACTGGAGCATGAATTTCGTTTACACCACCGGCAGACCGGTGACCTACCCGGTTACATGGTATCTTCATGACGGGGTTAATGTGATCCATTACTCTGACCGGAATCAGTACAGGCTGCCGGACTATTTCAGATGGGATATATCGATGAATCTCTACAGCAACCTGAAAGCCTCAAAGACTTTCCGTCCGTCATGGAACATTTCAGTATACAATGTCACCGGGCGTGAGAACGTATATTCGGCATACTTCCGTATTGAGAACGGAAAGATCCAGGGTTACAGCCTGTCAATATTCGGCACAACCATACCAACAATATCCTACAGGATTGATTTCTGAAACGTGAAATGAAAATAAGCAGAATCATAGTATTTTTACTTTCGGCAGCGGCTGCTTCCTGTATAAGTCAGTTTACTCCGGATATTGTCTCACAGAGTGATTACCTGACTGTCAACGGTCTTGTCACGGATGAAAACAGGCGTTACAGTATAATTCTGGGTATCTCACACCCGCTTGATGAAACGGCGGCTGAGAAACCGGCTGTAAAGGCAAGGGTTTCTGTCAGCGACGATCTTGGCAATTCATATAATTTCACGGAGAAGAGCCCCGGCAAATATCTCAGTGATTCAACGGTGTTCACCGGCCAGACAGGCAGAAGCTATGTACTCTCTATAGAATACAACGGGAAGCAATATTCTTCATCCTTAAGTGCACTGCAGCCGGCACCTCCGATCGACAGCCTCGGTCATGAAATAACTGACCGTGAAATAAATTCTTCGGGGGATACGGAAAAGGTAACCAGGGTAACACTCAGTACACTGGACCCTGCAGGCAGGTGCCACTATTTCCGTTGGGCTTTTGAAGAGACCTGGGAAATTCATCTGCCCTTCAACCTGCTGCCGAGAGAAAAACGAATCTGCTGGGTCTCCGAACTTTCACATAATATACTTATTGCCAATACGGAAGCTCTGGCAGAAGACAGAGTCACAGACTTATTGCTGACAACATACAATAATTCAACCGACAGGGGCATGTACAAGTACAGCATGCTTGTCAAACAGTATTCACTGAGCAGGGAAGAATATGAGTTCTGGGATAAGATCAAAACCATGTCCCAGAATACCGGAGGCCTGTATGATGTCACCCCGGTGTCAGTCACCGGGAACATTCAGTGCATAACCGACCCTGAAGAAGTTGTACTGGGCTTTTTCAGCGTTTCTGGCGTAAGCTATAAAAGGATATTTATTGATGATCGCCTTATTACTCCCGATCACTATACCTTGAGATGTGTGGAGGACAGGGTCCCGGCCAATAATTCTCTCCCGGGCCTGGGTACAATATATTTTGTTCTTAATGAATATGATGACCCCGACACCGGAATAAAATTCTGGGAAATCACTGCCGACAAGGGGTGCACAGATTGTGCATCCATGGGCTCAAACATTAAACCTGATTACTGGGATGAAGGCTTTGCGAAGTAAATATCTTCTGACGCTGACCCTTGTCCTCGCGCGGTTTGGCCTTTCCACATCAGCCAGTCCGGAAATAAATCTGAATACCCCTGCTGATACATTGATAAGTATCAGGCAGCATCCTCTTCTGCAAGGTTACGAATCAGCAGTGATAATCACTGACCGTAACACGTATATCGCCGGTGAGGAGGTCTGGTATACCATGCTTCTTCAGCGGTCAGGCGGTAAGGCCGATCAGCAGAGTAAAGCAGGATACGCAGAGATCCTAAATTGTTATAATACTCCAGTATCCCAGAGCCGAATCCTGATTGATGAAAATGGAACTGGAACTGGCTTGTTGTCGTTGCCTGATAGCATTTCCTCAGGTGATTATATTCTGAGAGGTTACACAAGATCAATGGCTTATCTTGGACCGGATCACTTTTTCACCACCCTGATAAGGGTCTTCAATCCTTATGTAAGGGACACTGACTATGATAGGATAAGTCTTGCCGGAACACCTGCCGGTCCGTCCCTTGCTCTGTACCCTGAAGGAGGTGCCATGGTACCCGGCGCAGTAAATAAAGTTGCAGTCAGGACGACCGGCCAGGGGGGAAAGGGAGTGCCGGTAAAAGTCTTTTTCACTGACCAGGAGGGGACCGTCGCCGATTCCGTTACCACAGATTCAACAGGGCTGGCCTTGGTCAATATCATACCTTCAAAAACCGCGACCCTGGTTGCCATCGCACAGATAGAATCAGCAGATGTCCGTGCAGAAATCCCCCCGTACTCACGGTCGGATTATTCGCTGGTATTTTCAGGCGACGGGAGCCGGACGGGGAGGATAATTGTCAAAACCCCTGGCAGCGCAGCCGGACAATTGTACCTGTCAATAATAAGCCCCGGCAGAATTAGCCTTTACCGGGAGCTGGACAGGGTTCAGAAAGAAACCCCTGTAGAGATAAGCTTCAGTGACCTTGGCCCGGGCATAAATGAAGCACTACTGTATGACAATCGCGGTAATCTTCTGTCATCAAGGCTGTTCATGAACACATACGAAAGCATGAACAGTGTTATGAAGAATGACATCAGTTATATAATCAGGAATGATTCCCTGGTTGTCAGACTGCCACGGAATATATCATCTGCTTCCGTGTCGGTAACCGTTTCAGAAGATCATGCTGGTATTGACCTGCAGTCATATTCCTGCTTATCAGTATGGCTGACATCTGCAACACTTAACAATCCGTTCATGCAACCTTTTCTTTCAGGTGCAGCAGAGATCAGCGATGATCTGCTGATAACCCTGAATGACAGGCATCTGCATAGCAGACATGAAGAAATTCCTCTCACCGCCGGGGAAACACACGGTCTCGCTGTAAGCGGCGTTGTTACAGATCTTGACAACCTCCACCCTGCCGGGGGAAAATTTCTTTTTATAAATCTTCCCGGAAAGGATTGCTTTCTTCAGTATACCAGGACCGATACCGCCGGAAGGTTCAACTTCATTGTTCCTCCCCGGAAGGGATTAGCAGAGGTTGTTGTCTACCCCCGCGACACTGCTGATAATATTGTTATAAAGACTTCCACCTCTTTCTCTGATGATTTTATTCCCCTTCAATGCTCGCTGGCAGACATCAGCGATGAAGCGGACCGATCCGCCCTGCGCATGAGCATCAACAGTCAGGTCATGAGAATCTATAATAACAGCAGGAGGGACACCCTGGGATTTCCGGAAGCTGACGGAAGCACCGGTCATTTCTACGGAAAGGCCAGCTATCGTCTTCTACTGTCAGATTTTATTGCTTTACCAAATATGGAGGAGGTTTTCTTTGAGCTCGTTCCCAACATGGATCTCGTTAACAGTCGCCGGGGATACTTCTTCCGGATGTTCGATCCCGTCACCGGCAATGAATTGAAAATCACTCCCATGCTGTTCATTGACGGAACATATACAACTGATCCCGGTACGATTGCGGAACTACCCCCTGAGAAAACTGAGTACATTGATATCATATTTGTGCCTTACAGGCTTGGGGAGGTTTTGCTGCCCCCGGTTATAAGCGTAGTCACCAGGCAGGGTGATTACAGGCTGCAAGCCCTGCCCGAAGCAGCGATGAGAATCAGTTACCTGTTCTCCGATCCGGAGATAAAATTTAAAGCCTTTCCCGGAGACATGTCCGGCAGAAGCCCCGTGTTAAATAATACAATGTTGTGGGCTCCGCTGTTAAATCCCGAAAGTGACCGTGAATATTCATTCAGGTTACCGGACCCGGATTATCCTGATGCATTGAGAATGAATATCTCTGTCTCCGGCCCTGGTCAGTACCCTTTTAACATAACAGAGTTAATTGATATAAATCGACCGGAATAACCGGCATTAATCTTTACCTTTTCGTATCTTCGGAAGAGTTTCAGGCATTGAAAGAGAGGTTTTACAATATCGACCCGTGGCTTGACCCATTCAGGGAGGTCATTGAAGGACGTCTGACGTACTGCAATGAACGTGAAACTGTCATTACCGGCGGTAACCCTCTTTCTGATTTTGCCAACGGTCATCACTGGTACGGCCTTCACCGTACCGACAAGGGCTGGGTTTTCAGGGAGCATGCGCCTCATGCCACCGGCATATCACTCATCGGCACCTTTAACGGATGGAAAGACGATGGCAGTTACAATCTGCATCCGGAGGGCGGCGGTGACTGGGTGATAGAGCTTGAAGAGGGCAGGCTGTCACATGGTGATCTGTACAAGCTGGCTGTCAGATGGAGGGGCGGCGGCGGCGACCGCCTCCCCGCATATGCCACCCGCACCGTTCAGGATGAAACAACGAAGATCTTCTCCGCACAGGTATGGCAGCCCGCAGAGGGCTATGTGATGAAAAATCCCTCGCCGCCGCCACCACCGGCAATCCTCATTTATGAGGCACACGTCGGCATGGCCACCGAAGAAGAAAGGACAGGCACCTACCGCGAATTCACCGAAAAGGTGCTGCCGCGAGTAAGCAGACTGGGTTACAATACAGTTCAGCTCATGGCTGTACAGGAGCACCCTTATTATGGCTCATTCGGGTACCATGTTTCCAATTTCTTCGCGCCATCATCACGCTTCGGCACACCCGATGAACTCAAAGAACTGATTGATACCGCTCATGGCATGGGTCTCAGAGTGATCATGGACCTTATTCACTCGCATGCTGTTTCAAATACCCTCGAAGGTCTGGGATTACTCGACGGCGACCCGGGTCTTTATTTCCATAAGGGAGCGAGGAGAAAGCACGTGGCCTGGGACTCGCTCTGCTTCGATTACGGCAAGCCCAAGGTTGCCCATTTCCTTCTGTCAAACTGCAAGTACTGGCTTGAGGAGTTTCGTTTCGACGGATTTCGGTTTGACGGTATCACCAGCATGCTGTACTATGATCATGGGCTGGGTTCGAACTTCACCTCCTATCAGCAGTACTTTAACGGCAACCAGGACAGTGATGCATTCGTTTACCTCACCCTGGCCAACAAACTGATACACGAATATAACCCCGGTGCAACAACCATTGCTGAGGAGATGAGCGGCCTGCCCGGACTGGCGGCACCGGTTGACTCCGGCGGAATAGGTTTTGATTACAGGCTGGCCATGGGCGTGCCCGACATCTGGATCAAGATGGTCAAGGAGATACCTGATGAGAACTGGGATCTGGGCTACCTCCTGCATGAACTCACACAACACCGTCCGGAAGAACGTGTTGTGTCATACTGCGAATCTCACGACCAGGCGCTTGTGGGTGACAAGACACTGATATTCAGACTTGCAGATGCTGAGATGTACACATCAATGAGCATCACTACTCCCAGCCTGATCATCGACCGCGCTATTGCACTCCATAAGATGATAAGGCTCTTTACCTTCCTCGGAGCAGGTGGCGGTTACCTGACTTTCATGGGTAATGAGTTCGGCCACCCCGAGTGGATTGATTTCCCGAGGGAGGGTAATGGCTGGAGTTATAAGTACGCCCGAAGGCAATGGAGTCTCGCAGACAACAGCTTGCTGAGATACCGTCACCTCGATGAATTTGACCGGGCGATGATTGAAACGGGTAAGAAGCACGATCTGCCGCAGGTGCAGATGACAGAGGTCATAACAGTAAACAATGCGGATAAAATAATTGCCTTCAAACGCGGAAACCTGCTGACGGTCATGAACTTCAATCCGACAATATCATTTACCGGTTACGGCATACCAATAAAGGGTAAATTCAGAATTGTTCTCAGTACTGATGACCCTCTGTTTGGCGGACAGGGACGCACAGACACTTCGCAGATCTATTTCTCAGTGCCGGACCAGGGCCGCTACGGCGTTACGGCACCCCACCATCTCAAACTCTACCTTCCCGCCCGGACTGCAATGGTAATGGTCTGCGAACAGGTAAAAGGCATCAAAGACCTTTAGATCAGTCCACCCATCGCAGAAGACAGAAATCCTGCCTGTGCGGGAGTTCCTTATGCTTTGCGTAAATACGGATCCCGTAAAAGAAAGTGCCTGCCATTTCAGGTTGAAACTCGACACTGTATATTACCCGACCTTTCTTTTTGCTGGCCAGTTTGAATTCCTTACTGGTGAAAAATACATGCTCGCCATTCTTCATCTGCCGGGTGACAACAAATTCGACGCCTACATTCTCGGGCGGAATATTTTTTATGTCAAGAATAATCTCTGTGGAATAGGTATGACCTGAACGGTAAACATTCTGCATGGCGTCCTTGAAATCATACTTGACGATTTCAATCTCATCCCACGCTCTTGTTATCTCGCTTTTCCAGTCTGCAAGCTCACGGGCAAGAGCGTAGTCATTTGCAGTCATTCGCTTGCTCCGCTCATATAGCTTTTTATAGTACCTCTCAAGGTAATCATTAAGCATTCTCTTGGTGGTGAACTCCGGAGCCACTTTTACCATCGTGTTCTTGATGTAGCTGGTCCACTCGCGTGGTATGCCGTCGGTATCTCTCGAATAATATGCAGGAACTATTTCATACTCCAGCATATTGTATATAGTTTCGGAGTCGACATCGTCCTGAAGATCCTGGTTCGCATAAGTGCGTTTTTTCGGGAGGGCCCATCCGGCGAAGGCATGATACCCCTCGACCCACCATCCGTCAAGCACGCTGAAATGTATTGTACCGTTCATGACAGCCTTCTCTCCGCTTGTACCTGAGGCTTCCAGCGGCCGTGTGGGTGTGTTAAGCCATATATCAACCCCGCGGACGAGGTATCTGGCCATCTCCATGTCATAGTTCTCAAGGAAAAGCACCTTTCCGGCAAACTGTGGCATCTGGGAAAGTTCATTTATGCGTCTTATAAGATCCTGTCCTCCACCGTCATTGGGATGTGCTTTACCGGCAAAGATAAACTGAACAGGTCTCTCGGCGTTATTTACAATTTTTGCCAGCCTGTCAAGATCGCGGAAGAGCAACGTTGCTCTCTTGTAAGTGGCGAACCGTCTGGCAAAACCAATGGTGAGAGCCTTCTCGTTCAGATGACCGCTTATGTTCATTAATGTGCGGGGGCTTACATGCCTCTCCAGCATATTAGTCTGCAGCCGCTTGCGTATATGGTCAAAGAGCCGCTTCTTGAGCTTCATCTTTGTTTCGAACACCTTCTGATCTTCAACCTGGTATATTTTGCTCCACTGCTCCCTGTCGCTCTGGTCAAAGTTCTTGGTGCCAGTCAGTTTTTCATAGATCTGCTCCCACTCCGGGGCCACCCAAGTCGAGTAGTGAACCCCGTTGGTCACATAACCGATATACAGTTCCTCACGGAGATACCCCGGCCACAGCTTCGAGAAGAGGCCGCGCGACACCTTGCCGTGGAGCTGACTCACACCGTTCATCTCCTGCGAGAAGCGGGTGGCCAGAAAACTCATGTTGAACTTACGGTCAGTATCGCCCTGGCAGCGTCCGAGACCCATCAGCTGATCCCAGGTGATATTAAGTCTGGTATGATAGTGCGAGATATACTTCCTGAGTAGATCCTCCTCAAATGCATCATGCCCTGCAGGCACAGGTGTATGAGTGGTAAAAAGAGTTGAAGCCCTGATGATCTCCATCGACTGCTCAAATGTGAGATGGTCATCTTCGATAAGATGGCGCATGCGTTCGAACCCGATGAAAGCAGAATGGCCTTCATTGCTGTGATAGATATCAGGCTTGATGCCAAGCGCAATGAGTGCCCGCATGCCTCCGATACCAAGGATCAGTTCCTGTTTCAGCCTGTTCTCGGAGTCGCCACCGTAAAGGTGGTGCGTTATAGCCCTGTCTTCCGGTGTGTTCTCTTCAATGTCAGTGTCAAGGAGGAACAGATTGACCTTCCCTACCGAGGCAAGCCATACACGTGCTTTGACTATCCGTCCGGGCCAGGTGAGAAATATAGTCAGCGGATTGTTGGCAGAATCCTTTACCGGCGTAACCGGTATCTGGGAAAAATCCTCGGCCTCATATATTGCCTGCTGTTCACCCTTCGGGCCGAGCTTCTGTCTGAAATACCCGTACCTGTAGAGCAACCCTATTCCCGTGATCCTGACATTTGAATCACTTGCTTCCTTCAGGTAATCACCGGCGAGAACACCAAGTCCGCCCGAGTAGATCTTGAGAGAGGGATGAATACCGAACTCCATGCTGAAATATGCCACTGAAGGAAGCTCTGTGTTCTCAGGCCTTGCAAGATATTCATTGAACTGTTTGAATATCCTGTCTGAATCTTCCAGAAAGACTTGATCATCTGCCAGCACAACGAGCCGCTTGTAATCAATTGATTCAAGTAGCCGTTTTGGATTGTGCGCTACTTCTTCCCACAGGGTGGGGTCCATCCGGCGGAAGAGAAACTCGGCGTCACTGTTCCATGACCACCATAAGTTTGCTGAAAGGTCTTTCAGATAAGCAATGCGTTCCGGCAGCTCCGACTGAACGTAAATATCCTTCCACACCGGAACCTGGTAAGGTTTCCGTACCTGAACATCCGTGGATTCAAGGATGCGGGCATAATCCCTTGGCTGTCCGCCCCTGTCTACGCTTTTTTCGAGAGCAAATGTGTAAGCATCAGTATAAAAATGAAACAGGGTGTTCCAGTTTGCGATGCGCGATATTTCCTGGGCTTTGTCCCTGGCGACCGCTGCATCTTCCATGCTCATTAGCATGAAGCTGCGAATGAACTTCTCCATTTCCACGATGACTTCCTTCTCGTTGTCATCAGTGCGGTTAAGAATCAGGCATCCATTACCCGGGTTATTGAAATAAGTATTTACCCATGTACCAAATCCCGAGAGGTTAGTTGTGACGGTGGGTACGTGAAACATGAGGCTCTCAAGGGGTGTATAACCCCATGGCTCATAATACGACGGATATAATGTCAGGTCAAACCCGATCAGGAGTTCATAGTATGATTTGTTGAAGATGCCGTCATCGCCGTTGAGATAGGACGGAACAAAAATTACCTTTATCCTGTCTCCCTCCAGGTTTTTAATGTCTTCCCTGATGAGCTGGTTGATCACCGGATCGTCATTGACATAATGAAGACCGTGTGTAAGGTATCTGTCACCCTCCGTGACAAAGGTTCCGCTGTTAAGTGCAGCCATAAGATCCTGCCTGGGGCCTTTATGGAATGCCGGAACAAGTATGAAGGCAACGCACTGTCGGGTGGAGTCTGCCTTTTTGTTTATCGCTCCAAGGGAGGAAAGAAAGAGATCAATTCCCTTATTTCTGTACTCATAACGGCCGCTGGTTGATATTAGCAGGGTGTCTGAAGGAAGAGTGTATCCCAACAGGGTGCCGGCTACATAGAGCAGCTTTTCCCGTGCCGCAAGCCTGCCTGCCTTAAAGTCCTCGGCAGAAGGCACAAAGGTATCCTCAAAGCCGTTCGGTGTAATAACGTCCGGTTTTTTCCCGAGGAAAGCAAGACATTCACGGCCGGTGATCTCACTAACTGCCGTGAACACATCAGCCGTAGTGGCAGTGATCTTTTCCAGTGAGTGCTTTGAGGCTACGTTAAACTCGTGTGCTGTCTGTGCCGGGTTATAATCGTTCATCTTGCTGTACAGCGGCCTGTTGTTGCCGGCAATACTGCGCCCAAGTACAGTTGCATGCGTTGTGAATGAAGTGGTGATCCATGGGGCGGCTTTCTCCAGGTAGAGCACACCCGTACCGGTCATCCACTCATGAAACTGTGCAATGACTCTCGGGAATTCACGGTAATAGGTAGTGAAACTTTCGATTACTTTGCCGGCAGCATAACCGAACAGGGCAGGTTCAATATAATCCCACTGACCCGAAATGCTGTCCAGCTTATATGTTTCCCAGAAACGGGCGAATATTTCATTCTGCTGACCGAAATAAGGGGTGAAGTCTACAAGCATCACGCGCGGCTGTCCTTTTATATTCCAGCGTCCGGTCCTGACATTCAGTCCTTCCAGGGCGGCAACAGTCTTCCACTGATGAAACATGGTGTCATCAGGTGTGAATTCGGGGTTTGTCTTGTCATCGCGCCAGACATCAGGCCCGATAAGCACATAATTGTCCCCGTATTCGTAGGTGGCATTCAGCGCCTTCGTCGAAATGACAGTGTAAATGCCTCCTACCTTATTGCATACTTCCCAGCTTGTTTCAAATAAAAAATCAGCTTTCATCTCTATATATATAATCATTTAATACGCCAGGGCGTATGATAAGTACTTGATAAATCAGGCGAAAACACCGGCTTTATTTGGTGGCTTTCCTTGCCCTGACACTCTTTGTCACAGTTTTTTTTGCGGAGGCTTTTTTCGGGGCAGCCTTTGTCGCGGTGACCTTTTTCGGGGCAGTTTTTGTTGCAGTGGCCTTTTTTGCCGGAGCCTGCAGGGCAGCCTTTTTTGCCGGTTCCTTCAATGCAACAGCTTTTTTTACTGCCACCGTGGTGCTCCTGCCTGTTTTGGCTTTTGCTGCCTTCGGTCTGGCCGTGCGACCTTTTTTCTCATATTTTGTCAGTTTCTCCTGAAGCTCACTGATCAGGTGATCCTTTGACTTAATGGAAGCTGAGAGGCGGTTGACCTCCGCATCATGATCATTGACGGGACAAACAATATTAAGTCTGATCTCAAAATCGCTCAGAACATTCATGTAATTCATGAAAGCCTGGTACGGGTTCTCATAAGGATTGAAATATGCATGAACAGCACCGTCAGAGAAGAACTTTGTTGACATGTAATAAAAGTGATCGCTTGACTGCAGGTAAACCCAGTCACGTATAAGCTGATCAGAACCGCACCTGGCTACCCTGTCCGACAGGCTGTACAGTTTGCTTACAGCGGCTGTCTGAAGCTCATTACCCATCCAGGCTGTCAGGTCCCTTTCTTCATCAGCCCATGAAATAGGAGACGGAACATGCAACACAGCAACGGGCTGATAATGATCTGCGATCTCCGAAACGGTCATGAAACTGAATGGCGTTTTCTTGATTATGACATCAGGAAGATGTTTCAGGAAATCAAAAATACCTGTTTCCTTCTTCTGATGCTCACCAAAAGTTTCGTAATCCATGAAGATGTTCACTATGTCCGAAGACGTTCCCAGCCCCTTCAGCCATGACGCATACTTTTCAGCAGTCAGCGGGTAGCTTGACCAGTTCTTGTTGGAGAATCTGAATGCAATGTCATCGCTTAGGGTGTAATTGCGCAGCAACACTTTAAGTCTTGGGTTAATGGCATTGCAGTAAAGGAAATTGGGTGACTTCCAGCCGAGGATATGCTTCGCACCTTCTGTTATGGCTGCCTTGTATCCCATATCTGCCATCCAGCTGCCGATCTCGTCCGAGTAAATCAGTTCAGTATTTCTTATAGAGGTAGGTTTATAACCCAGAAACTCAATCATCTTCTCTGTGTGAATGCTGATCTGCTTCTCAAACCGCTCACGGTTCATAAGTGAAGCCAGCGAATGTGAGTTGGTCTCGGCAAGAAATTCGACGCAGCCCGTCTCTGCCAGCTCCTTGAATGAAGCAAGTACCTCGGGAGCATAAAGTCTGAACTGGTCAATTACAATACCGGTAAGAGAGAAGGTCACTTTAAATTTGCCCTTATGTTTCCTTATCAGATCAAGCATGATCTTGTTGGCAGGGAGATAACAGTTTGACGCAATCTTACGGAGAATTGATTCGTTCATGAAGTCATCATAATAGTAATGCTCATGACCCATTTCAAAAAAGCGGTAGCGTCTGAGTCTGAATGGCTGATGAACCTGAAAATAGAGGCAGATTGCCTTTTTCTGTGATGTGCTCATATCTTTTAGCTTGTCTGTTTCAATACCTCTCTGTAAATATTTTTAACATGGCCGGCGGCCTTGTCCCACTTCAGCTTGTCAACTTCCTCCTTGCCATTCATAATAAACATACGGGAGAGAGCAGGATAGGAAAGGATACCGTAAATAGCATCAGCCATGGCTTCTATATCCCAGAAATCAACCTTGACAGCATGGGTGAGGACCTCTGCCACACCACTCTGCTTGCTGATTATTACCGGGACATTTGATTGCATTGCCTCCAGCGGGGATATGCCGAACGGTTCTGAAACTGAAGGCATGACATATACATCGCTCATCCGAAGCATGGTGAAGACATCATTACCACGCAGAAACCCCGTGAAGTGAAACCTGTCGGTGATGCGCAGTGCAGCAGCATGACGGATCATACGCTCCATCATATCACCTGACCCGGCCATTACAAACCTGACGTTGGGCATGCGTGACAGAACCATCCTTGCCGCCTCAATAAAATATTCAGGACCTTTCTGCATTGTTATGCGCCCCAGGAACGTAACAATCTTGTCATCGTAAGTCCGTTCGGGTATGTCAAGCTCAGAATGATGCGGGGGCTCAACGGCATTATAAACCGTCTCCACCTTGTCAGGGTTTATATTGTATTTGTTTATGACGATGTCGCGTGTCAGGTTGCTGACAGTGATGATTTTGTCCGCAGCATCCATTCCCTCTTTTTCCATATTATAAACCACCGGGTTGACGTTGCCGCCGCTGCGGTCGAAGTCGGTGGCATGCACATGTATCACCAGCGGCTTGCCCGATACGGCCTTGGCTGCTATGCCTGCCGGATATGCCAGCCAGTCGTGGGCATGGATGATATCAAAGTCCTCCTCCGAGGCTATCACCTGCGCTACAACGGAATATTTATGGATCTCATCCATCAGAGTAGCTCCGTAACTGCCGGTGAAGTCTACCTTGCCCTGTCTGTTGGTCGTCACGAGGATATCAGAATCTGCAACCTCCCCGCGTGTCATCTTCCAGAAGTCTTCAGGGTCAGTATAGGGTACCAGCCTGGAGAATACCTCAATCATTTCAACCGGTTTCTGGAAATAGCTGTACCGGACTTTTTTAAATTGAACGGGGACGGTATTGGCTCCGATGAGCCTGACAATGCTCTGGTCTTCATCACCGTAGGCTTTGGGTACAACAAAGATCACCTCGGTATCAGGCTGTGCCGCAAGGCCACGTGTCAGGCCATAGCTGGCAGTGCCAAGCCCCCCTGCAATATGAGGAGGGAACTCCCATCCAAACATCAGGACACGCATATCATTTATTTTCTTTATATTTTGTCTCAAGAATACTGTAAACGCGAAGCACTTCGCCCACGCTGCACGCCTGTGATATGGCACCCCTGGGCGCATGAGGCGGATCACCGTCATAGATCTCCGAAATGGTTGAGATACCCGCTTCGAAAAGTGTCTCTTCAAACCCGGTGATCAGTTTTCTTACACGTGACACTCCGCCCTCTCCGTAAACTTTTAGCCATCCGTCACAGAAGGGACCTATCAGCCATGGCCATACAGTGCCCTGATGATAGGCCTTGTCACGCTGTACCTGGCTGCCGCTGTATATACCGCTGTAACCCTCCTCACCGGGTGAAAGTGTCCGCAGGCCGCGAGGCGTCACAAGAACCCTGTTTGCCATATCGATAACACTCTTCATCTGTTCCTTGCTGAGCATTGTGTAAGGAAGAGATGTGGCAATGACCATGTTAGGCCTTATAAGCATGTTACGCTTATCCTGATCGCTGACATAATCAGCAAGATAGCCATGTTCCTCGTCCCAGAAGAGCTCGATGAATGATGCCTTGATCAGTTCCGGCAGCTTCTCCCACTCCTTCACGAAAGCCCTGTCTCTGGAAACCCGTGCACAGTCAAGTGAATAGCATACTGCATTGTACCACAAAGCTTCTATCTCCACTGCGTAACCGTTGCGCGGAGTGACAGGCCGTCCGTCAACGACTGCATCCATCCATGTCAGCGCCTTGTCGGGGGCATCGGCATAGATGAGTCCGTTTTCCCTCAGTTGTATTCCGTAGAGAGCGCTGTCGCGGTAAGCCTGTAATATATTTTTCATGGATTCGCCGTAACGCTTCCATGTCTCACGCATATCTATACCGTAGCTGTAAAGCGCCTGAAAAAACCACAGCGCGGCGTCAGCACTGTTAAATGCAGGATTATCATTATTACCCTTATCGGGGAACATGCCTTCCTTCATCCGGTGCACCTGGGTGTCAAGCACCGCTGCATACAGGTCCTCCCTCTTGCGTGCAAGTGCCAGCCCCGGAAGAGAAATAAATGTATCACGCACCCTTGAACCAAACCACGGGTAACCTGCAACGATGTTGGTTTCGCCTCCCCTCTTTTCAATAAACTGCTGTGAGGCGTTGCGGAGACTGTTTCCGAAATTGCTCCTCGGTATCTTTGATGTGACTGTTTTCGTGAACTTCGTCTTAAATCCTGCCGGCCGTTCTTCATTTGTCGACGCCGAAAAGACAAGTACGTCTCCCTTGCTGGCTGTTACCTCAAAGAAGCCCGGAGCAAACAGGTCCTCAGAATGTTCGTACCCGCGCTTCTGCTCCTCGGTATATTCCACTCCCGTGTACCAGTCAGGTACCGATACAAACTCAGCCTTTGATGAAAGCTGCATATGAAGATACGGGAAGCCGTCATACATGCGGATCTTTATACCATTAGCCACTTTCTCTATGCGTGTGTTTGCCCACATATTGGCATGAGTAAGCTGGTGCACACTGCGGAAGGCAAGGTAAGGTTTCAGCTGGAACTTAACAGGCTCATCCGCTTCCAGGACTGTGAACCTGATCATAAACTGTTCCTCGTAATGAACCAGCAAACGCTCCTGCCTCAAAATGACATTACCCACCCGGTAGGTCATCCCCGGAATATCCTGAATATCAAAATCCTCAACATATTTATGACCTTTGGGACTATAATAATCACCCTGATATTTGCGGATACCGGTGTTGAAACTCTGCCCGTTGCTTACCACCGTTGTGTCAAGCGCAGACAGAAGAACATGCCTGTCACCCCCAAGTGCATCAACAGGACAGACGAGCAGGCCGTGGTACTTGCGGGTGTTGCAGCCTACAATTGTTGTACACGAATAACTGCCCGCCCTGTTGGTGCGCAAGATCTCACGACTAAGAGAGTACTCAAGGTTAACTAGCTGAGCCTTATCAAATTTAATATATCCCATAATTTTAGGATTTCCGTTAAACTGGACAAAATTTACACTTTTAATCCAGTAAAATAATAAAAATAAAATCCATCTACAAAGTAAATCAAAAAAATCAGAAAAACGGCCAGGGCAACATTTTCATTTTCAGCCTGCCGGACTCTTTCAAAATAGATATCTTTGCAGTTCATTAAAAGAACCTGTGCGTGTTTAAAATGTTTACGAATATGAAAAATATTTTTCACCGGAAAATCAGAAATCTGTTATGCGTCTCACATAGTAAGAATCTAAAATATATCACCTTCTTTGCCGTCCTTGCATTTTTTGCTTTCACCGGATGCAGAAAAAACAGCCTCACAATATCCGGCACGATAGAAGGGGCCGGCAAAGGTGAATACCTGCTTCTGAGGGAGGTGAAACCGGGCATTCTCGAGCCGGTTGATTCTGTTATACCCGGACAGAACGGAAGCTTCGTCTTCAGGACTGAGACACCAACACCGTCGTTTTACGTGCTTAGCATGGGAAGCGATGACTTTTTTACTCTTCTGGCAGTTCCAGGTGAAAAGATAAAGGTCACGGCATCACGCGGCTCTCTCGCCTCTCCGTCAGAGGTGAGCGGCTCGGAAGAAACGCAGGTAATGGTTGACTTCCGCAATCAGCAGCAGCGGGTAGTCAGCGAACTGGAAAACCTTACCAAAGTATATAATGACAGCATTCTTAGCCTGCGGCTGCCTTTTATAATGGACAGCCTTGACACAAAGGCTGCCGGTATTGTGGCGGACTTCCGCGAAAAAGCTGTCGCCCTGCTTGAAGACAACAGCAGCTCGATGGTGTCTGTTTACCTCCTGAACCAGCAGGTTGTACCGGGACTCCAGCTTTTTGACCCGGCAAAGGACCCTCAGAAGTATTATAGGGTTGATTCCCTTCTTTATGCCCAGTACCCGGAATCTGAAATCGTTCTCGACCTTCATAATTTCGTTTCCGGACTCAGACAATCCGTATCCCTGCCCGGTGTTTCCGTAGGTGCGATCAATGTGGGTGATGTGTTACCTGACATAGCGCTCCCCGATCCTGACGGTGACACAATCAGCCTGTCATCACAGCGAGGCAGAATAGTGCTCGTAGATTTCTGGGCGGCATGGTGTCCCCCGTGCCGGGAAGAGAACCCTGACCTCGTCAAATTGTACGATATGTACCACAACCGGGGCTTTGACATCTACCAGGTGTCACTGGATCAGAGGAAGGAAGACTGGACAGGGGCCATCAGGAATGACAGGCTCGGCCGCTGGGTTCATGTGAGCGACCTGAAATACCGTGACTCGGAAGTGGTAAAGAGATTCGGCCTGTCAGAGATACCGGCTAATTTTCTTATTGACCGCGAAGGAAAGGTCATTGCTGTCAATCTGAGAGGACCCGGGCTCCGGAAAAAGCTTGAGGAACTGTTCAGTCAGCAGTAGCCAATCTCTATTTTTACTTTATTTGTACCAGAAATCAGTATCGGTAATGAAGAAATTTGCATTGTTCCTTTTTGTTGCAGCAGTCCTGGCAGGTTGCGGTGAAGATGATAAGGTAGTAATTAAGGGAAGTTTCGGCAAAGCTAAGGAAGGGGTTGTTTATCTCGATCAGTCAGATGTTGACAGAAGCACCGTCATTGACTCTGCCACTATAAAGCGCAACCGCTTTAAATTCAGCACTGCGATAACAGGACCGGAGTTTCTCCAGGTCAGGCTCAATAACAACGATTTCATCGGATTGCTTGCATCACCGGGTGAAGAGATAAACCTGGACTTCGGGTCATCTCCCCTGGTAATGAATTATACGGTGTCCGGGTCCGCTGGCTCCGATCTGATCAGAGGACTGGATCAGTTTCTGTTCACCACAAAGGTAAAACTCGATTCACTCACAAAACTCTATACCGGCCTTAGCGACGACGAGATTGCAGTTCAGGGAGCCGGCCTCGAAAAAGCTTACGTGGATGCAGTGGAAGCCCAGCGCAAACACAATATTGAATTCATTCTTGGGAACATCACCTCACTGGCATCAATAAAGGCACTGTACCAGAGGATCGATGAAAACACCTACGTGCTCTATCAGCCCCGTGACCTGCAGTTTCTTAAAATTGTCTCGGACTCCCTCTCCGTGAAATACCCTGTCTCAAAACATGTACGGGCACTGAAGGAGAACGTGACCTCAGAACTGAACCGTATGTATATCGACCGCCTGACGAGCATGGCCACTGAAGTCAGTCCGGCAAAAGCAGATCCTGTCCTTCCTGACATTCAGGGCAAAATGATCAGGCTTTCATCGCTGAGAGGCAAATATGTGCTTGTAACCTTCTGGGCGACGACATCGGAGGATTGCATTGCTGAACTTTCCGCACTGAAAAACATCTACTCACTTTATCATGCCAGGGGCCTGGAAATATACCAGGTCAGCCTCGATGCTGACCCGAACAGATGGAAAAATGTCGTGAAATTCGAAGAGATACCCTGGATCAGTGTGAGAGAGGAAGACCCGGGTAATCCGGCTTATGCCATGGCGATGAATATCTCCAGGGTACCCTCAAACCTGCTGTTCGACCCGGAAGGAAACATTATAAACACAAATCTCTACGGACGTAACCTGCAGATAAGAATGGATCAGCTGTTCAACAAATAAACAAGGGTATTGAAAGGGAACAGGACATATTTCGCATCTGATTTCCACCTTGGACTGGCGGCAGGAACAGATCCGCGACTTCGTGAAGCAAGAGTGGTTGCCTGGCTTGATAAAGCTTCCCGTGATGCCCATACTATCTATCTACTGGGAGATATTTTCGATTTCTGGTGGGAATATAAGCATGTGATACCTAAAGGATTCACACGTTTCCTTGGCAAACTTTCCTCAATCACTGACAGTGGTATTCCAGTCCATGTTTTCACTGGCAACCATGATCTGTGGATGAAAGATTACCTTGTGAAAGAGTGCGGAGTTGTGATGCACCATCAGCCTTTCATCACAAAAATCGGAGATGAGGAATTTTATCTTGCACACGGAGAGGGTCTGGGAACTAGCAGCAGGGGGTTTAAGATCATCCTCGGCATCTTTAACAATAAGTTTCTGCAGAGAGCCTACACCGCTCTGCATCCTGCAATAGGAATGGGATTTGGCCATGCCTGGTCAAAGAGCAGTCGTCTGGCAAAACATATTTCAGTGCCTTTCATGGGTGAAGACAGGGAAGACCTCATCCGGCACACACGCCTGATGGTGAGCAAAGGATGTGGTGCCCGCTATTATATATACGGTCACAGACATCTGCCGATGACCTTTGATGAGAACGGTATAAGGATGATTATTCTTGGCGACTGGTTCAGCCTTAACAGCTATGCCGTCTATGATGGCAGCGAACTTAAACTGGTCAGCGAGCCTTTAAACCCTTAGCCCTGACCCTCACGGTAAGGACATAATAAGAGTATTCCTCATTCACCTCTTCAAACGTATATTGCAGCTTATGCCCTGACCGCCTGGCCATCTCGAGCAGACCCATATAACCAGTTGAGAGCTGACTCATATCCTGCCCTATCAGGGCAACCTTCAGCAGCCTCTTCAGTCCCTCTTCATCATAATTGTTTACCATGTCAAGCTTCTGCTTTAGATGTTCAATATCGCTTGTCCTGATGAGATTGCCGGAAGTGATTATATACGAAGACGGGGTTTTTCTGATCATTGCCAGTGGAACACCGTACTGACGTTCAGCTTCAAATCCCGGACTGTGCTGGGTGACATTCTGTAACAGCTCTATCAATGTTGCAAAGACACGTTTATGGAGATTATGTTCCAGTTCTGCCTCGAGCATTGTGGTCTCACTGAAGTTGAGTAATTCTTTGCTGATGGCATGTGACATAAGGCCGGCCCAGAGGAAGTAGATGCTGTTCGACTTCATCATATGCTCGAGGTTCGCGATCTTCTGCCCGCTAAACGGTTCTCCCGTCCCGGGCAGGTTTACTCCCAGTCCCCCGGCATCAACGGTCTTGCTGAGGATAAAGTAAGAATATTTTTTATCGACAGGGAAAAAGTCATATTCCAGCTTGTTGCCTGTCTTGCGTGCCATCTCTATCAGGCCAAGACCGGCACCGCCCTTATGTCCTATGTTTGAATCCTGAAGCATAGCCCTGTAGACCTCCCTGATTTTTTCAGGGTCAAGGTTGTTGATCTTCTCAAGGTTTTCTCTAAGTCCTTTGACCTCTTTGGTCTTTAGCGCATTACCGGTGCTGACGTTATAACCGTCGTTGGTCTTGGTATATACCACCAGCGATGTAACCTCATCACCGGTTGCCGAGCCGTGCCTGGTTATGTTCTGCAGGTTCTCGAGTACGAACATGAAAAGTCGTTTCCGCCCCAGCAGACTGAACGCTGACAGCTCCATTTCTTTCTCAAGCAATGTCAGAAGAGCTACTGAGTTGTCTCCTGTTACCTGACCGCGATAAGCAAACATAAGATGCTCATTCAGCAGTTTGTTTCTTAGTTTCTTTATTAGCTCCATATTATCCGAATGATATGGATAGATACCTTATTCCTGCCGCAAAATAAGCAAAAAAGATCAGTGTTAAAAAATATTAAATGATTTTTCACCCGGCCCAGCCTTCCCGGTCGAGGTTGCGGTAGTTATATCGTAGTTTCCCAAAGTTATACGCTAAGCCCCCTTAAAAGATCATTTTCTTTTACTTACAAATTGCCACTGGTGTGTTAAGCCCTTATCCCGGATAAACCTCAACAGCAATAACTTAATGAATAACAGGATTTTAAAATGAACAAGTAAATAAGAATATTGTTTTATTCATTAAAATACCAGATCATATTTTATCTGTGACCTGCAATTCTCTTTTATTCTTTAACATTTTTACCCCTCTCGTTATTCTTCGAAAAAAGCTTCTTCAAGCAGATAAAAAAACCGTATAATGAAAAATTACATTCTCGTATTCAGCATGTTAACGGTAATGAATGTTTTATGCGCACAAACAAAAACCAAACCTGCTGAAAAACCTCCGAGCCAGAAGGAGATGCAGGAGATGATGAAAGAAATGCAGCAGGTAATGGATGAAATGAGCCCGGAGGATAAAAAGGCTATGGAAGAGACGGGCATTAAAGTGCCTGATATGAAAAACCTCCAGGAAAATGTTTCGGGCATAAGCGATGCACAATTGGAACAAGCCTACGAAGATGAAAACAGGATCGTACCCGATAAAGATATTGCCAGGATTAATACTGCACTGGCAACAACACTCTCCGATGGGGAGATGAGCGCATACATCAGTAAAATCAACCAGTCAGTCCTGATGCAATTATCTCCTGCCGCTAAAACAACAGGGGCAATAATTTATGAACAAACAAAAAGCTTAAATAAATCTGTAGCCAACACGGCAGTAGGATTATGGATCGATGGAGAACCCACACTGGCGCTATATCTAATGGGTGAAGCCTGCAAAGCTGACCCGGCCAATGCCATCAACTTAAATAATTATGCTGTCTTTTTAAGCACATGTGGTGCCGGACAATTGTCGCTGCCGATTTTAAATAATTTGAATAAGCGCTACCCTGACAACAGCAGCATCAGCAATAATATTGCACAGGCATGGCTTGGCCTTGGTGATATACAAAGAGCTGAAGAATTTGCAGACAAGGCCATCCGTATTTATGCTTTTCATCCGCAGGCCAACATGGCAAAATGCTTAATTGAAGAAAGCAGAGGTAACATTCCTGCAGCTATTGCAGCAGCTAAAAAAAGTATAAGCAAGGCATATAGTACTGAAAAAGCAGATAAATTAAAAAAACTGGGGTACGACTTAAAAAGTGACGATATCAATTGGGACAGACCCATGCCGCAGGATGCTTTGGGTTTAGGAAAATTTGACTGGCCCGAATATCCCATGGATGTGGAACAGAGTGCAACGCTGGAAAAAGAATGGGAAGAATATAGAAATGAATGCGAGCAGAAAATTGATGAATTGACAATGACAGAGGAATCATTGGAAAAAGAAAGTCTGGCTGCCAGCGAATACCGTACAAAACTTATTCTAAGCGAAGGTCAGAAAGGACATTATGTGCTAATGATGCCCGGGTATGCAGCCAAAGCAATGTTAAAATTAGGTTCCGGGGTTAGTGATGTCAACGGGAATATGTCGTTTGTATTTGCCAATGAACTGGAACCAGTGGTAAAAGCCTTGTCAGCCGTAGGAGATTATGAAAATACCCTCAGTGAAAAACAGGAATCGCTGGATAAAAAATACGAAGACCAGGTCGGAGAAGGCAGGCCTAATCCCCTGGAAGCTATATGCAAAGATGAGAATGCCATCCGTACCGAATTTTTATCTGCGGCCAATGGCGGATTACAGAGTGCCTATAAAACCTACTTTAATTATGTGCGGCGTAGAACCAGCGACCTTCTATACTATTACCAGTATACCATGTGGCCCGACCAGTTTGAACTGGCAAAGGTAATGGCCCAGATTTCCTGGTTAACACAGATAAAAGACCAGAAGGTAAATTTTAAAGCAAAGAGCAGTTGGTGCGTTCCATCTGCCGGAAATAAAAAGTCCGGTCCGTTACAAAATTTTGATGATGTGCACTGCGACTATGTAAGCACAATGGATCTCGGAGTGTATAAAATCACTTCAAGTTGCAGCAATCTTGTTGGCGAATTTGATTTTGGCGGCGTGAAAATCAATCTGACTGATAATGTAGAAACAGGCCTGTATTCAGGTTCAGCCATGGTGGGTGTTAGTAAAGGACTTGATGGGCCAATGGGCACAGAGGCAGAAGGATCAATAGCAGGACTTGTTGAATGGGACAATACCGGGATTACCGATGTAGGAGCAGTTGCCGGTGTGACCGCAAGTGCAGCAGGGGTGGAAATTGCAGGTGCTGATGTGAAAATCACGGTTAATGGCGGTGTTAACATGAGTGGCAGCAACATACTTCAAGGCATAAAATAAATATCAATAAATCGACACGAAAAATGAAATCATTAATTCTTCTTCCTGCATTATTACTTCTTTCAATCCATGCTTTTCCACAGGATTGCAGTAAGGAAATACTGGCTCAAAAACCCGGTACGTGGAAAGCTGGCCAGCAAGGCTCTATTGTTAATGTCACAGCATCTGATTTAGCAAAAGAAAAAGCCGTACTGGCAGGCATCCATAAAATGATTTCTTCTGATTACTCCCCAACGGGATGCCAGGTTTTATACAGTACCGTTTACGGAAAGGTTCCCTCGGAAGGGCAGGTCTTTAGAGCTGATCCATACTATTATTCAATGTATATCCTCCGATATATATGCGATCAAAACAGTGCAGACAAATCGAAATATTATGTGGATGTTTCCACACCCACAACCGTGAATATTGTGGCCAATGCAATGTATTTTCTGAATACCCTTTATGCCGCAAATCTTCCTCGATGACGATTTCAGGGGTTATTTAAAACTGGAAAAAAGGCCGGTAAAAAAAAGACGGTTTCTATTTCTTGGGTGAAAAAGTGAAAAGGTTCAGCCACCTCGAAAGCAAGAAATAGTTGAATACCGCTGGCTGATTACTTATAACGATACACTTCCGTTTACCTATGTAAGCCGCAAAGAATACCTTTTAATACAGCAGAAAAGACTGGAAAAATCGGTTAAAGAAAGTCCCGGCAGTGAAAAGCATATTCCCAAAAATATTTCGACAGATATCAGTGAGTATCTGGCAAAACCGGAAAGCGAATTAAGTCAGGATGCCATTTGCATGTGGAATGATGAAGAACGGTTTGAAGGTTTTGTTGAGGAAGGCACCCGCGGCTCTTTTATTGCCGTAAAGCCTAATCTTTCATATTACAGAAAAAATCTGCCGAAATCATCGCCACAGTTTTTTACTGTAATTTATAAATTAAGCCAGGGAGATCCTGTATTTGAGGCAAATATCTGCTGCAATAAAAGAAGCTGTTGATTTTGCAAAACTGAGAAGCATGCTGGGAAAATAGAACAACTCCCACTAACATGGTGCATGCTGATGTAAACAACTTTCAGGATGTATTTGTGTGACTTACCCTGCCCACCCCTCCCTGTCGAGGTTACGGTAGTTGATTGCTTCGGCCAGATGATCGGGACGGATGTCAGAAGAATTATCAAGGTCGGCTATTGTCCGTGCCACTTTCAGTATCCTGTCATATGCGCGGGCTGACAGGCCCCGCATCTCCATGGCGGCCCTGAGCAGTTTCCCTCCTGTCTCATCCGGATGGCAGTGTCTGCGTATCATTGACGAGGTCATCTGGGCGTTGCAGTGGATACCGTCAGCACCGGCGAAGCGTGCCGTCTGTACTGCCCTGGCCCTGACGACCCTCTCACGTACCGTTGCTGATGTCTCCGTGACGGTGGTGCCTGCAAGTCTCTCATAATTTACGGGAACCACCTCGATATGGATATCAATACGATCCAGTAACGGACCGGATATGCGGTTGAGATACTTTTGCACCATACCGGGCATGCATGTGCATTCCTTGTCCGGGTGATTATGAAATCCGCACGGACAAGGATTCATTGAAGCCACCAGCATGAACGATGCCGGGAAATCGCAGCTCAGCCTTGCCCTGGCTATAGTGATGATCCTGTCCTCCAGCGGCTGACGGAGCACCTCCAGCACGTTTCGCCTGAACTCAGGCAGTTCATCAAGGAAAAGCACCCCGTTGTGTGCCAGGCTGATCTCGCCCGGCTGAGGCACGGTGCCTCCGCCGACAAGGGCGATGTCCGAGCTCGTGTTATGAGGGCTGCGGAACGGGCGGAGCGTCATCAGGGGCACGTGGCTGTCGATCTTACCTGCCACGGAGTGGATCTTGGTTGTCTCCAGCGCCTCCTCAAGCGTCAGGGGTGGAAGTATCGAAGGCAGGCGGCGGGCAAGCATGGTCTTGCCCGAACCTGGCGGGCCGATCATGAGGGCATTATGTGCACCGGCTACAGCCACCTCCAGCGCGCGTTTGACATTCTCCTGTCCCCTGACATCGGAGAAATCAGAATCATATCTGTTACCCTCCTGGCTGAACAGGGCATTTATATCTACCTTCCGCGGAGCGGGGCTGATCTCCCCGCGCATATACTGAAGAACCTCCCCGAGGGTGTGCACTCCGTAGACATCAATTCCGCTGACAACAGCTGCCTCAGGAGCATTTTCTTCCGGCACCATCATACCGCGGAAAGCTGAGGCACGGGCCTGCAACGCCATTGGCAGAACGCCCCTGACAGGTTTGATGGTACCGTCAAGCGACAGTTCTCCGGTGAGAAGCATGCCATCAAGCCTGCTGCCGGTGACCATTTCAGCGGCGGCGAGTATGCCCACAGCCAGGGGCAGGTCATAAGATGCCCCTTCCTTGCGGATGTCGGCAGGAGCCATGTTGATGATCACCTGCCGTCCGGGCCATTTCAGTCCTACGGCACGGAAAGCCGACTCGATGCGCTGCTGACTCTCCTTGACGGCAGCGTCAGGAAGTCCCACAAGCATATAGCGCACACCGCGGGTGACATCTGCTTCAATGGTCACCGGAACTGCCTCAATGCCAAATACGGCAGCGCTGAAGGTCTTGACCAGCATGACTTAAAATTTATGTTGCACACTAACAAAGGAAATGCACCATAAATTTATACAATAGTGCTGAAAAGAACAAAAATGTTTTTCAGGAATTTTCTGACGTGCTCCGTGTTCTGCGCCCCCAGCTCTATGCGACTTTCTCAGTCCTGCAGAAACCCGAATCTGCCCCTGTTCAGGTCAGCATATGCCTTCATAATCTCTGTCTGCGTATTCATGACGAACGGACCGTTGGCCACTATCGGCTCGTTAATAGGCTCACCGCTCATAATGAGAACAATGGCCTTTTCCGAAGCCTCAATTGTGACATCCTCACCGTCATTCCCGAAAAGCACAAAATGATCACTCTCTGCCTTCTCTGTGCCGTTCACATTATGCTTCCCTCGATGACAAGCGCACAGGTATTAAAGACGGCGGGAAAGCTAAAAGCGGCCTTGCCTCCCTTTTCCAGTTTTGCGTTTATCAGGTTCACGGGAGTAAAGGTAAAGGCCGGGCCTTTAACTTCCTTATAATTGCCTGCAATGACTTCAATTACTCCTGCCCCGTCGGGGAGAAGGTATTTGCCCATTTCGTCATTTGTAATGGCCTGGTATTTAGGCGGCGACATTTTGACCTTTGCCGGAAGATTGACCCAGAGCTGGACCATATGAAACAGACCGCCCTTCTCGGAAAATCCCTTTTCGTGGTACTCCTTGTGCAGCAATCCTGATGAGGCTGTCATCCACTGCACATCACCCTCGTCAATCACTCCGCTGTTTCCGAAACTGTCATGATGGGCAATTTTCCCCTTATACGCTATGGATACAGTCTCGAACCCGCGGTGAGGATGCACTCCCACTCCCCTCGGTCTTTCAGCGGGGGCAAAATAATACTTTGAATTATAGTCTAGCAGAATGAAAGGGCTAACCCTTTCCCTGGTCATCTGACCCATGCCGGGAATAAAGTTGTGAACCCTGAATCCGTCGCCCACCCAGTGAACCGGGGGCGGTGGAATAATCTTTTCTATATTTCTTGTCTTCATCGTGCAAATCCTTTAACTGTTAACAAAAGACCCGGTAAATAGTTTCAGGACAATAGAGTCGCTAAGGTTCATCTCTGATAACATTAAGTGACCAGAGCTGCCAGTGACTGTCCCGATCAGTAACTATTCCTGCCGGTAAAAGAAGCCCGGGGCAGAACGCACCCGGGCAACTATCAACCAAAACCCAAAAAACTAAATTGCAGTACCGCCTCTTTCGCCGGTACGTATCCTGATGCATTCCTCAAGAGGAGTTATAAATATTTTTCCGTCTCCGACACTGCCTGCTCCGTTTGTGCGTGCAGATTTCAGAATTGTATCGACGGTGATGTCAACAAATGCATCATTTACACGCTATTTCAATTTTAATTTTCGGTATCAGGTCAGGGACAATTCTCTGGCCTCTGTACATCTCCTCAATTCTTTGCTGACCATGTCCTGAAACACGACTTACAGTAATTCTTGTAATCTCTGCTGCGATAAGTGCTTCACGTACTTTATCAAGCTGAACTTCCCGTATTATTGCTGTAATTAATTTCATTGCAGTATTTTTTACTTTTAGTTGATTTAGCTTGGATTAAGCATTCCATATCCCCTTTCTCCATGATATGATCTGTCAAGACCAGCCATTTCATCATCTTCTGTCGATTTAAATCTTAATGACCTTATTCAGAAAAAATATTATTATGAAAGTCATTACTGCTGCAAAAACTATTGCAATAACAACAGCCAGAGCCTGTACACCAAATTGATTCCAGACTGTCCATGATACCGCCATGCTGCAGCTGCGGCTTCCTGCCATCCAGGATGGGCGGATGAAGAAAGTCAGGAAGCAGGGCTCCGATAATTCCTCCGACTCCATGAATTCCAAATGCATCAAGGCTGTCATCGTAACCCAGTTTGTTTTTAACCTGAATAGCCATATAACACACTGAGTGAAGCCAGGATTCCGAGTATCATTGCGCCATATGGCTGAACCACACCGGCTGCCGGTGTAACTGCTACAAGACCTGCCAGTATTCCGCTGGCAAATCCGAGCGCTGTTGCTTTTCCCTGGTGAAAGCTTTCAATTATGATCCAGGTCAGAGCTCCCGCAGCTGCTGCAACCTGTGTTGCAGTTAAGGCCTGGGCAGTGCTTAGTCCGCTTGAGATAGCTGCTTCCTGCATTAAATCCGAACCAGCCTACCCATAACAATCCGGCTCCAAGCATTGTGATTACCAGGTTGTTCGGACGTATGACCTGGTAAGGATATCCTCTCCGTGAACCCAGGAATAATGCAGCAATCAGACCGCTTACCCCGGCAGAAATATGAACTACCGTTCCTCCTGCAAAATCGATTGCCCCTTTGGCACCCAGGTTAAAAAGGAAACCGTCAGATGCCCATACCCAGTGGCAAAGCGGATTGTAAACAAGAAGACTCCATAGTGCTATGAAAAAACAGTAAGCCTTAAAAGTGACCCGCTCGGCAAAGGCTCCTGCTATCAATGCCGGGGTAATAATGGCAAATTTGCGCTGGAACATTGAGAAAACATATTCGGGAATTCCTGCTTCCAGAATATTTGTATCGATCCCCTTAAGGAAAAAATAATCCCGGTTCCATCCAAACCACCCTCCCAGGATGTTTTGTCCAAAACACATGCTATATCCTACAATAACCCATAATACAGTTATAATACCCATTGCAACAAAACTGTGCATTATTGTACCAAGCACATTCTTTGATCGTACCAGCCCGCCATAAAACATTGCCAGTCCGGGAATCATTAAAAGTACAAGCGCTGTTGAGGTGAGCATCCATGCTGTTGCGCCGGTATCGATCTGCTGTTCCGTCAGAAGCATGAAGGCCTGCAATTCCGGTGAAAAGCATGAATATGGATAACAAGCCCCTTCTCAGGATGATTTTCATATTTTACAATTTTTAATCTATTTTCGATATTGGCAACAAAAATATGTATATTTCAGAGTTTTGCAATATTTTATCAATTTTTTCATCTATCACCCTTATTTTGATGGGGCTTTTGTCATTATTTTTATATACTTATTGATTATACCCCTGTTTTTTATGAGGGTCAGACAAACTTTTTTACAAATAATAAAGTAACAAGCCTGGAGGCATATAATAAAAAACAGGGTGTCTGAACTGACACCCCGTTCATTATCGGCCCGGGAAAACTTAATGCAGTCTGAATTCAATTCTACCTTAAAAGCAGGGACCGGTTAGCGCAGCAATTACCAGCCTGAAAACCGGAGTAAGAATAATACAACGCTCATTTATAAGCGCTGGTTGCCGCTTTGTAATTATCGGAGTAGCCATAATGGGCGGTAAAGATGTACTGCACGCCGTCCAGTCCTGTGAGGTTATTCATTGATCTCTTTGCCCTGCGGGCGTTCTTGTTTATAATTATCGGGAAGCGTGCAATTGAGCCGTTGTCAAGTGCCACGGCGTCACCGGTGAAAAGATACCTGTCGTTGACAATGTAGCATGTGGAGCCCGCGGTGTGGCCAGGTGTAGGTATCAGGCGTATTTTTAAATCGCCGATCCTGAAAGATTTGTCTTTCAGTAATTTATAATTCTCAGTATCTATTTTGTTGCCGAACCACAGGAACCTGCCTGTCTCACCGTTTATGACCTGTTCCTCATCCTCCGGTAGATATATAACCGCCTTGTCAAACAGGGAGATACCCCCGGCATGGTCGGCGTCGGAGTGGGTCAGCAGCACTGCCCTGACCCTGTCCGGATCAATATCGAGTTTTTTAAGTTCGTCCTTTACCGCGCCTTTCCTTATACCTGCATCGATTGCAATGTAATGATCGCCGTCCTTTACCAGGTACATATTCACGTATTTTGTTTTTATTGAGTAGACGTCCTCTGTCACCTGCCGGGTTTCAACGGGCATCATTTTTTTCATCGAAGACTTTGCAATGATCAGGTAGGTGATCATTAAAACAATTATGAGTGCGACTGTCCCTGCCAGCACCCACAGCAGTTTTTTAAAGAACTTTTTCATGCGATTCAGATTAATCATGCCAATTTAAGAATTTTCATCCGCATAGCCTTCGCGAAGTCTGATGACTTACAAACAGGGCACCGTACCCTAAAGCATCCTGGCACCTCCGGATTTAGGGGTTCAGCCCACAGGCTTTCCCCCAGCCCTTCAACTTTTCAACCAGCCTTCAGACTATTTTCACACCAGCCATTAAAATTTATGAAAAATCTCTTGACAATCTCAAAAACCAGTTTTATCTTTGACTACTTGGTTAAATTATTCAGTTAAACTTAATAGTTAAACCTTATGGTAAAAACAAAGGAAGCCGACAACCAGACCCGCGATAGAATATTCAAGGCAGCCTCAGATGTATTCGAAGAAAAGGGGTATGACGGTGCCAGAATGCAGGAGATTGCAGACCGTGCCGGTATAAACAAAGCTCTGCTGCATTATTATTTCAGGACGAAAGACCAGCTCTTCGCGGCGGTGTTCCAGGTGCTGCTTAAGAAGATGTTCGAGAAGATCATTTCCATCTTCATGGAAGATATTTCATTCAAGGACAAAATAAGGAAGTTCTTTGATGAACACATTGAGATCCTAATCAAAAACCCTAAACTGCCGATATTTCTGCTTAATGAGATATCCCATAATCCGGATCTGGTGCAGGGCATCCGGGAGACCCTCCCGTATGACCAGCTGCGCAGTGTCAGTCTTCCAGAAACATGCAAAGGAGCTGAAGGGTTATGGAATAAAAAAAGATGACATGCCACAGCTTATGATGACTGTTGTTTCGCTCTCTGTTTTCCCCTTTGCCGCACGTGATGTAATCAAGATGATGATACCGGAGGTCGGCGACAATAAAAAGTTCATTGCCTTTATGCGCGACAGGAAGGAGTTTGCAGCTGATTTTGTCATTACTGCCTTAAAGAACCGCAAGAAATGAATAAGCTAGTCGTTGCAGCAATGCTGCTTACCCTGTCTCACGCTGCATTTTCGCAAAAGACAGTGACCCTGTGGCAGTGTTATGATTCGGCTGCTGTAGCCACTCCCTTGTCGGGAGAGGGAGCACTTTATTCAGAGGTCTCTGCCCTGCGCGATAAGAACCTGTCGTCTGCCTGGCTGCCTACCCTTGATGTCAACGGCAGCTTCGTCTATAATTCTGACATCCTTGACATTGCACAGATATACGGTCAGCTTCCGATACCGCCTGAAGTGATTCCATCAATACCAAATGAGCAATACCGGGCTACCTTCGATGTCAACCAGGTTATCTGGGACGGCGGTGTGACACGAAGTGCCAGGGCGGTGGAACAGGTTGTGAATGAACTGAACCTGAAGCAGAACGAGGCTGATGTTTACCGGCTGCGCGAACAGGTTAACAACTATTACTTCTCTGTACTGCTCGTCTCAAGCCAGATGGAAGTGACCGGGTTCCTGATCTCGGATCTTGACGGAAGGATCAAAGAGGCCTCATCAGGCGTTGCCAACGGCGTTGTTACACCTGTGACCCTTGATGTACTGAGGGCAGAGAAAATAAAAGCCGGGCAGCAGCTCACCGAGCTGACCCGCCGCCACCAGTCGCTTATCAGTGCCCTGGAACAGATTACCGGGAATGACCGGACTGCAGGATGCCATATTCCAGCTGCCAGGCATCACCATCTCCGGAGACGAAATAATTGACAATCCTGATATGCGTCTTTTTGAGGTTCGCAGTCGTCAGCTGGAGGTATCAAAGGACCTTCTTAAAAGCCAGCGTATGCCAAAGGCCTTTGGTTTTGCCCAGGCCGCCTACGGTAATCCCCCGGGAAGTAATTTCTTCTCCGAAACGGCGGATTTCTATTATTCAATTGGTGCAGGATTCAAATGGAATATCTTCGACTGGAACAAAAACAGCAATGAGCGCAAGTCGCTCTCGATACAGCAGCAGCTGATTGATATCAGGCGCAGTGCGGCAGAGGAGTCTCTTCAACGACTGCTCATCATCAAGATGGCGGAGATAACTGCCATGCGGGAGGCTGCTGAGCAGGACGAAGAGCTGGTCAATATCCGTAAGAAAATTGCCGGTGTTGCAGCCTCGCAGCTTGAAAACGGTACTATCACAGCTTCGCAGTATCTTACTGAGCTGAACAATGAGAAGCAGGCTGTCATCAGCGCTGCCGTAAGACAGATAGGGATCTCACGTGCTGAAGTGGACTACATTTACATTACAGGTAACAACAAATAAACTCAATATGAAGAAGTATCTCATACCAGTCGTTTTTCTGCTTCTTGCCTGCGGTTGCGGCCGCGGTGAGAGTGATGCCGATGCCTGGGGCACCTTTGAGGCGGATGAGGTAATCATCTCTGCCGAGACATCCGGCAGGATAGTCATGCATGGATGTGACGAGGGCATGGATGTGACGGGCGGCGCCGTCATCGCCGTCACCGACACCACCATGCTGGTGCTTGCAGCGGGCAGAGCTTGACGCGGTGACGGCGCAGGCGCAGGCGCGCCTGGCGGGCATTGCGGCGCAGGACGCCGTGATACGCCAGCAGATGGAAAACCTCAACATCAATATTGAGCGTACGCGCCGCATGCTCGCTGACGGCGCCGCCACGCAGAAACAGCTCGACGACCTGACAGGCCAGGCCGGAGGTGCTGAGAAAACAGGCCGACGCCAATAACACACAGCGACGAACCGTGGCGGCCGAACTGCAGGGTCGTGGATGCTAAACGGGCCATCCTCGACGAACAGATTGCACGCAGCACCGTACGCGCCCCTTATGACGCAACCGTCATTGACAAATACGCCTCGGCATATCGAACTCACCGCCGCAGGTAAACCGCTCGTGAAACTGGCCGACATGAAGACCATGAAACTGAAGGTGTGGGTCAGCGGAGCACAGCTGGCAGAGGTGATGATAGGAGCCACGTGCACCGTGCGCATCGATGACGGTGTGAAAGGATTTCAGAACCTATACCGGAACTATAACCCACGTATCTGAAAAAGCTGAATTCACCCCCAAGATCATTCAGACAAAGGAAGAACGTGTGACACTTGTCTATGCTGTGACAATCGAGCTGTCCAACGACGGCTCAATAAAGGTCAGGCATGCCCGGTGAGGCTATCTTTCAGTAAGATGGCAGCGGCAGAAGCATATAATATCACCCACAGATACGGCAAGGTCACCGCCCTTGACGACGTCTCCTTCACTGTCGGTAACGGTGAGCTGTTCGGCTTCATCGGCCCTGACGGTGCCGGCAAGACAACCCTCTTCCGCATCGCCGCCACACTAATCATACCCGCCGGCGGCAGGATGACCTTCTTCGGTCTCAACACCGTCAGCAGGTACAGGGAACTGCGCAACCACATAGGATACATGCCCGGCAGGTTCAGCCTCTACCAGTGACCTTACCGTGGAGGAAAACCTGAACTTTTTTGCCACCATCTTCGGCACAACTTCACAGGAGAACTATAATCTCATTGAGCCGATCTACAGGCAGATAGAACCTTATAAAAAACGCCTCGCCGGACAGCTCTCCGGCGGCATGAAGCAGAAACTGGCGCTGTCATGCGCACTGATCCACAGGCCAAAGATCCTTATACTCGACGAGCCCACCACAGGCGTCGACGCCGTATCGCGCACGGAGTTCTGGGAGATGCTGGCAGGACTGAAGAGCGAAGGGCATCACCATCATTGTCTCAACGCCGTACATGGATGAGGCCCTGCGTTGTGACCGCATCGCACTGATACAGTCCGGCAGGATCCTGGGCATTGACACCCCTGACAACATCCGCCGCTCATACAGCCAGAAAACTCTACGCCGTCACACACCCCGACAAATACAAGCTTCTCCTCGCTCTTCGCTCTCTGCCACAGTGATTCAGGTTCTGAGCCCTTCGGTGACTCCGTCCACATCACACTCCCGGAAAGCACAACACCTGAGCAGGTGGTTGCTTCCCTTGAACATGCAGGTCTCTCCGGTGTAACTATTAGCAGAAATCGTCCCCGGCATTGAAGATGTATTCCTTGAACTCATGAAAGGAAACCAACAGTGATGGAACGTGAGAAAGTCATAGAGGTCAAAGAACTGGTGAAGAAATTCGGGCATTCGTTGCCAATGATCACCTTACATTTGATGTCTTCAGAGGTGAGATCTTCGGCTTCCTGGGAGCCAACGGTGCCGGTAAAACCACCGCAATACGGATTCTCTGCGGGCTCTCGCGGCCAACATCCGGCAAGGTGATTGTTGCCGGCATCGATGCAAACCGCCCGGAGGAGATCAAGAAACGAATTGGCTACATGTCACAGCGCTTCTCGCTCTATGATGACCTGACAGTAAACGAGAACATTGAACTCTACGGTGGCATATACGGCATGACCATGAAAGAGATACGCCCGCGCACGGGAAGAACTGCTCAAGAGACTCAGGTTCAGCAGCTACGGTAACGCTCTGATCGGTTCTCTGCCTCTCGGACATAAAACAGAAACTCGCCTTTGCAGTGGCAGTGTTCCATGACCCTGAGATCGTCTTCCTCGATGAGCCTACAAGCGGTGTTGACCCAGTCACCCGCAGGCAGTTCTGGGAGATGATATACGAGACGGCAGCACGCGGCATAACAGTCTTCGTTACGACACATTATATGGACGAAGCGGAATACTGCGACAGGGTGACAATAATGAGTGAAGGCAGGATAGTCGCCCTTGATACACCCTCCGCCCTGCGTGAGAAATACGGTACAGCCTCGGTAGAAGAGCTGTTTGTGAAAATTGCACGACCAAAAACAGAAACAGCATGAAAAGATTCATGGCTTTCGTGAAAAGGAGTTCCTCCATATCTTCCGCGATGTCCGGACGCTTATCATACTCTTCGGCATTCCGGCAGCACAGATCCTCATCTTCGGCTATGCGGTCCGGACTGACCTCACAAATGCCGGGATCGCGATACTTGACAATGCCCGTGACGAAGTATCATCTGATCTGGCCCTCAAACTGGAGGCCTCTGATTTCTTTACTGTCAAAGATTACCTCACGTCCTATGATGAGATCGATGCCGTCTTCAGAAAGGGGAAGATTAAAGTAGTTGTAATCTTCCCGAAAGATCTGGCAGCCAGACTGCAACGCGAGGGCGATGCCACTGTAAGCATAATCTCTGATGGCTCCGAACCGAACACGGCCAGTCTTGTGACAGGCTACACCACCGCTATCCTTAATGACTACTCTGCCTCCCTGCGTCAGCAGCTAACCACCTCTATACCTGTCATCGACCCAGAGGTGAGGATGTACTTCAATCCAAACCTAAAAAGTCATTTCATGTTTGTTCCGGGTGTCATCACACTGATACTCATTTTAGTATGCGCTCTGATGACCTCAGTCACCATTGTGCGTGAAAAAGAATTCGGCACCATGGAAGTGCTGCTGGTATCTCCGTTGAAACCGTGGCAGATCATCGTCGGTAAGGTGGCACCCTATTTCTTCCTTTCACTTATCAACGTCATCGTTATACTGTTAATGGCCTGGTTCGTCTTCGGCCTGCCGGTAAGGGGCAGCATAGCCCTGCTGATAGCCGAGTGCATGCTCTATATATTGATGGCATTGTCCCTGGGGATACTCGTTTCCACGCTCGTCAATAAAATGGAGAACGCCATAATTGTTTCATTCATCGGGCTTATGCTTCCCACTCTTCTTCTGTCAGGCTTTATCTTTCCGATAGAGAACATGCCAAAGGGCTATGATTATTTCAGCATGATACTGCCCGCGAGATGGTTCGTCGAAATAATACGGTCTGTAATGATAAAGGGAGCCGGATTCGCCTATGTCTGGAAAGAGACACTGATACTGGCTGTGATGACACTTTTCTTTATTATACTCAGCGCCAGGAAGTTTAAGGTAAGACTTGAGGAGGGCTCAAAATGAGAAGGCTCTGGTTCCTCCTGAAAAAAGAATTCCGGCAGATAGTCCGGAATCCTTTCATGCTCAGAGCCATAATTATGGTCCCGCTGCTCCAGATGCTCCTTCTTGTCCCTGCAGTCACTTTTCAGATAAAAAGCCTGAACCTGGCAGTGATGGACAGTGATCGCAGCCCTGCCTCACGCGAACTCGTTGCAAAGCTAAGCGGATCATCATTCTTCACTGTAACCTCCACACCCGCCGATTACATTCAGGCTGAGAGACTGCTATACTCAGGTGATGCGGATATCGTCCTGATCATTCCAAACGACTTCTCGGAGGGGCTGGCAGGTGTCACCATACCCCGCCTGCAGGTCCTGGCCGACGCCGTCAATGCCACAAACGCAATGCTTGGCTGGAGCTACCTTACTTCCATTGTCCTCGATTTTAATCGCGACATCCTGATAAATCAGGGCATGACGCCTGCTACAATAGCGGGTATCAGTACCTCACCACGCTACTGGTATAACCCTACCCTTAATTACAAGTATTATATGCTCCCCGGCATACTGGTAATACTGATCATAGCTATCGGGTTAATGCTGTCGGGACTTAACCTGGTGAAAGAGATGGAGACAGGCACTTTGGAGCAAATCAATGTGACGCCAATAAAAAGGTGGGAGCTGATAGCTTCCAAGGTAATCCCTTTCTTTATTCTGGGACTTTTCGACCTGGCGCTGGGATTGTCGGTAGGGTGGATAGCCTTCAATATTCCCTTTGAAGGGAGCCTGCTTCTCTTCTTCGCCTGCTCCGCAATATTCCTGGTGGCGGTGCTCGGACTGGCACTCTTCTTCTCGACGCTGGCATCAAACCGTCAGCAATATCTCTTTGTGGCATTCTTCTTTACGATGGTCTTCGTCCTTATGAGCGGCATATTCACGCCGAGCGAGAGCATGCCGCGGTGGGCACAGCAGTTCAACCTGGTGAACCCGGTGGCCTACATGATACGCATTAACCGCATGGTGATGCTGAAGGGAGCAGGTTTCTATGACATAGCACGTGACATGGGGGCTCTGGCGATACTGGCCGTGACCTTTATCACCTTCGCTATCCGGGCATACCGCAAGAGGGCATAAATCTGCATTCTGTTTCAGAAAGGCCTCCGGAAAATCTGTCCCTGCTTAATTAATAATCTTTTACCTTAGCATAAAACTCCCTTAAATGAAGAGACTAGCGGTAATAACCCTCCTCTGCCTGACCATAACCTGTACCCGGGCACAAAACTACCCCTTTCAAAACAGCAAACTCAGTGATGAAGAGCGGCTCGGCAATCTCATCTCACTGATGACCCTTGACGAAAAGATAAACTGCCTCTCGACAAGGCCATCCGTAGAGCGCCTGGGCATAAAAGGCACCAGGCTCGTAGAAGGCCTTCACGGTCTTGCTCTCAGCGGACCGGCAAACTGGGCTGTCAGAGGTAAAGGTAAATCGGTAACCACCACTTTCCCGCAGGCTATTGGCCTGGCACAGATGTGGGATCCGCAACAGCTTGAAAAAGTGGCTGCACTCGAAGCTGAGGAATGCCGTTTTCTTACACAAAATCCACGTTATGCCAGCGCAGGACTGATAGTCCTTGCACCGAACGCTGACCTTGGACGCGATGTTCGCTGGGGCCGCACGGAAGAATGTTATGGCGAGGACTCCTGGCTGACAGCAAATCTGGTAGTCGCCTTTGTAAAGGGCCTGCAGGGCGATGATCCTGTTTACTGGAAGACAGCGTCGCTGATGAAACACTTCCTTGCCAACAGCAATGAAAACAACCGGGCAATCAACTCCTCCGACTTTGATGAGAGGCTCTTCCGTGAATACTACTCCTATCCTTTTTTTAAAGGCATAACGGAAGGAGGTTCCCGGGCATTTATGACTGCTTACAACAAATACAATGGTATTCCGTGCATAGTCCATCCGGTGCTTAAGGCTGTCACTGTCAACGAATGGGGTCAGAACGGAATTATCGCTACTGACGGTGGCGCTTACCGGCAGCTGGTCACGCAGCACAAATATTATCCGGATCTTAAAGCAGCTGCCAAAGGTTGCCTGGATGCAGGAATAACGATGTTTCTTGACGATTATAAAAAACCGCTTGCTGAAGCAGTGAAGGAAGGCCTGATCAGTGAAAACGAAATAGACAGGGCTGTCATGAGCAACTTCCGGGTGATGCTTAAGCTGGGATTACTCGGAAATCCGGCTGATGACCCGTACTCGGGGATAGGTGTCACCGACACCGTTTCACCATGGTTAAAAGCGGAGACCAGGGAGCTCGTGAGGGAAACAACTGTCAGGTCAATCGTTCTGCTGAAGAATGAAAACCAGACGCTTCCGCTTAAAAAAGATAAATTGAAAACAATTGCCGTGATCGGCCCCAGTGCAAACCTGGTGGTGTCTGACTGGTATTCGGGCACGCCACCCTACAGGGTCACAGCATTGCAGGGCATAAAAAATGCCGTGGGCGATGATGTGCAGGTCCTGTTCGCGGCTTCAAATAAAGCAGACTTCAGCTGTCATAGCCGCAGCCAAAGCCGATGTGGCTGTCGTATGCATAGGCAATCATCCCCTGGGCTACGGACTTGGCTGGGGTGTGAACTATGTAGCCAGCGATGGCCGTGAAGACGTTGACCGGCAGGCTTTGTCACTTGAACAGGAAGACCTTGCCAGGCTTGTCTATGCTGCCAATCCAAATACGGTACTCGTAATTGTGTCAAGCTTCCCATATACTGTTAACTGGTCAAAGGACAATATCCCTGCTATCCTGCATATATCGCAGTCAAGCCAGGAACTCGGCAACGCCCTTGCAGATGTCATATTCGGCAAGAGCAGCCCCGCAGGACGCCTGGTGCAGACGTGGCCCTCGTCAATCGATCAGCTGCTTCCTATCCTTGAGTATGATATCCGCAAAGGCCGTACATATCAGTACAGTAAATCAAAGCCACTCTTCCCGTTTGGTTTTGGTCTCAGTTATACATTATTCAGCTATTCGGACCTGCGCATTGAGAACAAATCAGCCGGTGATAATGACACGGTTAAAGTTAATTTCAAACTCGAAAACAAAGGCGATTACGACAGTGACGAGGTTGTTCAGTTATATGTCAGTTTCCCTGAATCAAAAGTTGAACGACCTGCAATAGCCCTGAAGGGTTTCAGCAGGGTTCATGTCAGAAAGGGGGAGGGGCAGATCATAACCATCCCGTTAAAGGCGGACGATCTGAAATACTGGGATGTTGATGCGCATGCCTTCGTTCTCGAGAAGGGTAAGGTAAATCTGTATGTCGGCGCCTCATCAGCTGATCTCAGATTGCATGGTGAAATCAATATGAAATAGAAGTGTTTTGCCAGATACATTTTCTTCCCACTCTATTCATAATTCATAATTCTTAATTATTGGTGGACGAGTAAAGCCAGATGCAAAATTCCGTTATGAAAAATCTTCTTCATTTGATGATTTCTTCATTATACCTGCTGAACCTTTGCCTTTCTGCATATGCACAGGAATATGCTCCTGATGCCAGGGCTGATTATTGGAATGAATTATATAAATCTGTAGTCAACGAATATGGAATTGACCAGGTATTGGTAAACGGCATCTGCTATGAGGATGAATACCTGGGAACAGTCGGTCACCCCTTCCTGTTTGAAGACCAATTTTATAAAGGTACATTGACATATAGGGAAAGGGAATACCAAGGGTTAGATATAAAGTATGACATTTATAAACAGCAGGTGATACTTTATATAAGGCAAAACAATTCAATTGCATGGATCATTCCTCCAAACGATTTTATTTCGGCTTTTAGTCTTGGTGATAAATTGTTTGTGAAACACACTTTCGAGGGAGTACCAGGATTTTACCAGTGATCTTTGATACTGAAGAACTGAAATGCCTTTATTACTGGTCCAAATTAAGATATGATTCCGATCATAAAAGGGACTACAATTCCTATAGATTTACCGATAGCGAGAGAAAGACCTACCTCGTCGTGGATGATGTTTTAAAGAAATACGGTGATAACAGGTCCTTTGTTCGATTGTTCCCGCAAGAAAGTCAGGTGCGGATAAAACAGTACATAAAAAATAACAAAATAAAAGTTGCCAAAAGCAGTGATGTCGAGATTGAGAAACTAGTAACATATTGTAAAACATTATTATAAGTCGAACTATAATCATTCTGAAAGTTTTGAATTATAATGATTAAAAAATTGTTTATTACCTGCATAGGTCTAAGTCTCTATTTAACAATTACTGGTCAGCAATCTGACCCTGCAGTTGTATCCGGCAACTTCATGAATACTCCTTTTGCAGACTTTGTTGAGATAATCGAAAAGAATACAGCATTGAAATTCTTTTATTTGCAGGATTGGGTAAAAAACGTAACGATAACCTTTTCGGGTACAAACATTCAACTCGCCGATGTGCTGAATGATCAGTTGAAGAAGACAGACCTGGCCTTTTTCATAGATGGCAACAACGTATATATTTTCCAGGGGGCCCGGATTTTAACAGAACTGCCCGATTACATAGTATCCCAGGTTACTGCTGAGGAAAAGGATACCTTAAACGGCATTACGGAAACTGAAAGAAAATATCTTGAAGGCAACAAGATAGCTTTGATTGAAGTTCTGGAGATTGGTGATAAGCAGAAAGCCACCAAAGGTATAAAGTGCATTATTAACGGGAAAATTATTGACGAATCAACTGAGGAACCTCTTATCGGCGCTACTGTTTTTATTGAGGACCTCAAGACTGGTGCTACGACTGATATAGACGGGAGATTTAATATTATACTTACTCCGGGGAAATATAAAGCTGTTTTCAACTATATGTCGATGAAACAGCAGGAGTATTATCTCCAGGTATATTCAAGCGGCCAGATTACCATTCAAATGAGAAAGGAGCTCATTGAAATAGATGAAGTTAAGATAACAGCCAATCGTAACGACAATATCAGAGGGATACAAATGGGTTATGAAAAGATTTCGGCTAAAACATTGAAAGAAATACCGTTGGTTTTCGGGGAAAAAGATGTTTTGAAAGTAGCGCAAATGTTACCCGGTGTGCTAAATGTGGGTGAAGGATCATCCGGATTTAATGTCAGAGGCAGTTCATCAGATCAGAATATGTTCTATTTCAATAAAGTGCCTGTTTATAATACATCCCACTTGTTTGGTTTCTTTACCTCATTCAATCCGGATATCATTAATGATTTCACACTTTATAAAAGCAATATTCCTGCAAGTTACGGAGGAAGGCTGGCTTCTGTATTTGTCATTACAACCAGGCAGGGAAGTAAGAAAAAGTTTTTCGGGCAAGGGGGAATAAGTCCGATTACAGGCCATTTTTCGCTTGAAGTACCTGCCATCAGGGATAAAGTATCAATTGTAATCAGTGGTCGCAGTTCCTATTCAGACTGGATCCTGAAAAAAATAAATGATCCGGATATCAGGAAAAGCAGCGCTTTCTTTTATGATGGTACTTTCTCTGTCAATGCACAAATCAATGATAAAAACCTGATCAAGGCTTTCGGCTATGTAAGCCATGACAGATTTTCCTTGTCATCGATCAATGATTACAATTATTCAAACACAGGGTCATCATTGGTTTGGAAACATTTATTTTCTTCCTCTGTGACGGCCGATGTTGCAGTAATTTACAGCAACTATTCATTTGAAAATATCAATAAAACCAACCTGTCGACAGCCTATGGGCAAAAGTATGCCCTGGATCACTACGAATTCCGGACTGATTTTTCCCTGATAAACAAAGCAGATCACAAAATTGAATTCGGGACCAGTGAAATTCTTTATAATCTTGACCGGGGCAATATTTCACCATTCGGTGAGGAATCAACCAGGATACCTGTGGATCTTGGAAAAGAAACAGCCCTGGAATGTGCATTTTACCTGTCGGATGAGTTCACCCTGTTTAAAAAACTGACTGTTTTAAGTGGTCTCCGATACAGTTTATTCAATCAATATGGTCCTGCTGTAATTAACAAATACTATCCGGGAAATGCCGAGAACAATAGGGAATATTAAAGAGACTCAGTCATATAAAAAAGGTGAATTGATCAAATCCTATTCCGGACCTGAATACAGGGTCGCCATCAACTATATTCTGGGTAGTAATAATTCTTTGAAGGCTTCCTATAACAGGATGTACCAGTATATTTTCATGCTCAGCAATACCATTGCAATTTCTCCCGATGACAAATGGAAAATTTGTGATTATCATATTTCCCCGCCTGTTGCAGATCAGATTTCCGTAGGGTATTACCGGAATTTTGCGAACGGAGGTATTAAGACTACCCTGGAACTATACCATAAATGGATCAACAATCAGGTTGAGTATAAAGATGGTACGGATTTTACTTCCCCTGATCCCATAGAAACCCAGGTTTTGCAGGGAAAACAACAGGTAAATGGGATAGAAATGATGATCAGCAAGAACGTCGGTAAAACCACAGGATGGCTATCCTATTGTTATTCCCGCTCTTTTATTCGGGTTGATGGAGGAGAAAATGCACTTCAGATAAACAATGGCATAGAATATCCGTCCAATTATGACCGGCCACATAGTTTAAACCTTGTTTTAAATCACAATGTAACCAGACGGGTAAGCCTGTCTACGGATTTTGTCTATTCAACCGGTCGCCCGATTACCTATTCCGGTATCCGTATATTATTCAGAAGGTCAGGAAATGCTTCATTTTTCAAAAAGAAATGAGTACCGGATACCTGATTATATACGACTGGATTTATCTATAAAACTGGAGGGCAGTCTTTACAAAAAGAAAGTCATTCACAGTTACTGGACTATTAATTTGTATAATGCCCTGGGGCGTAAAAATGCTTATTCAGTTTATTATAGTGCTCAAAACGGCAAAGTGCATGGGCAAAAAATGTCAATATTCGGTGTACCCCTGTTTACACTTTCCTGGAATTACAAATTCGGTAACTATCTTAACGATTAATTGTGAATCTTCAATAGTAAACAAGGGACCTGTATGAAAATCATCACCTCAAAATACAGGTACAATTTAATCACGGCAATAATCAGCCTTGTGTTGTTTTTTACAGGTTGTATCAGTCCATTCGAGCCCGATATTGAGGGAGAAAACGGGCTGATGGTGGTGGACGGAAGCCTTATTAAAGGCCGAGAAACACAGGTGATCATGATCTCAAAAACCTCCCCGATTTCGCAAATTGAATATCTGCCTGTGGAAGGCTGCAAAGTGAGGATTATGGATAGTACCGGAAATGAGTTTGTTTTTGATGAAGAATCACCCGGGAAATATGTAGCAAACATTGATGATGCATGGCTGAACTACGATAAGCAATATAAACTTATTTTCACTACTTCGTCAGGAGATGGTTATGAATCGGACTATCAGGGATTGTTAAAAACCGCTCCGGTCGACAGTGTCTATAGCATTCCTGAATACCATTATTCTTCCGTCACGGGAAAGGAATCTACAGAGGGAATGCAGTTTTATGTTGATCTGGATGCCCCTGTTGATGCATCCAGGTACTATCGCTGGGTGCTGGAGGAAACATGGGAGAACCGCGCCGATAAGGAGATTTGGGGTGTATATGACGGAAAGACCATCAAAAGGTTCTACCCGTCCGATAGTCTGTACCGTTGCTGGACAACCAGAGATGTTACCGGCTTATATTGTGCATCAACGATTAATTTATCCGAGAACCGTATAAAAAAAGTTCCGCTGCATTTTGTTGAAATTCATTCCCCCAAGGTGAGTATTAAATATTGTGCTACGATTACGCAATACGCTTTAAATGCTGATGCTTATGATTACTGGTATGAAAAAGAAAAGGAATTAAATGAATCCGGTAATATCTATACCATCCAGCCCAGCCAGCCAAAATCGAATATCCATAATACCAAAAAGCCGGATGAACTGGTGCTGGGATTTTTCTGGGTCGCTTCCTGTACTTCAA
The DNA here is from genome assembly GCA_963743775.1 of uncultured Bacteroidales bacterium. Classification (GTDB taxonomy): domain Bacteria; phylum Bacteroidota; class Bacteroidia; order Bacteroidales; family VadinHA17; genus SR-FBR-E99. The sequence continues at coordinate 147,925 of CAVURA010000011.1, read as the reverse complement.
AACGCGTGTTTATAAAAAGTCTTGCTTCCCCCGAGGGTTTATCCTGTAGTTCTATAGGGACCTTTTGTGAATCAACCAATTTCGACGAAATTGCTGCGTGTATATATTCCCAAATGATGGTATTTGCTGATATTCTTACCGAACCGCCCCTTTACATTAGTGTACAATATGGTACTCAATATTTCATTTACTTAACGCCACAGTGTGTAGATTGCAGAGTTCTTGGCGGGGTTGCCCGGAAACCTGATTTCTGGGAATAGGATGAATAAAATGTTTATGATTGCTTAACTGCTGAACATAGAATACAAGAAGGACAATGAAAAAAGCGCTCCTTTTCTATGCTGTAATCCTTCTGATTGGTTTTGACGTCAACTGTCAGACAGGACAATTGGGAATGCCAGATTCCACAATCCTTGCCGGATCGGGAGAGAGGATCCGGCTTTTCACGGACCGCAACTTGTATTGTGTGAATGAGAGTATTTTCTTTACTGCCGACTATTCCTGCATCAATGTGGCGGATTCTATCATTTGGAGCAAGGTGTTATATGTTGAACTGATAACATGGAATGGAGTCAAACTGGCCAATCTGAAACTTAAGCTTGATAAATCCGGTTCATCAGCCAGCCTGCGAATCCCGGGAGACCTTCTTTCAGGTAATTATTATTTGCGGGCTTATACGAAGTGGATGCGAAATTTTCCGACAAATGAGTATGCCTACCGGCTGATTAAAATTGTCAACCCATATAACACCGGGACAGACGCTGGCCCGGCCGAAGTAGCTGATTCCCCGAAATCTATAATTAACCGGAGGCACTCAAAAGAATTAATACAGGGCATCCATTGTTCCATGAATAAAAGTCAGTATCAGCCAAGAGAGAAAGCCGAGGTCGTACTTTATATCAACGATGACAAATCGATTGTCTGTCATGATTTTTGTGTTTCCATTGCAAAAGTCGGGTTGATCGATACATCTTCCCTTTTTATTAAACCTGAATTGGAAACATCCGGAATCAAGAGGGGTGATATCGAATATTTGCCTGAAATAAGGGGAATTACGATTTCCGGGACTATTATTGATAAAGCAGCGAATGCCCCGAAGAAAAACCTTTTAGTAAATCTTTCTGAACCTTCAAATGGAGAATTCTTTTCTGTTTACCAAACCACGGATAAAGGCCGGTTTATCTTTTCTCTTCCAAACCTGTATGGAAAACATGATTTTTTCATTCAGTCTGAAGCATCGGATACCGGAGTTTCAGAGTTTTTATTGATAACGACTTTTGCAATCGTCCTGTATTATTGCCTTACGTTGCATTCAGCCTCAATGAAGATGAAAAGCACCTTATCCGGGATATGATGGTTAACATGCAACTGAATGAAAAATTTTTCTCACACCCTGATACTGCAAAAAAATTGCAGATCAATCGTCACCAACCGGTTCCTTTTTATGGGAGCGAGGCAAACCTACTATACTAAAAATATATTGAACTACCGAATATTGAAGAGTTTTTTATTGAAATTGTCCTGAAGCATCATGGTTTATAACAAAGGGAAACCTGAGCTAAAAATATCAGCTAATACAGGCTTTTCATACTATCCTCCCCTGATCTTTACTGGATAATATCCCGGTTAATAATGATGATCGACTGTTAAAAATATCCCTAAACAAAATTGAAAGAGTTGAGGCAATTGACAAGTGGATATACGGTAGGCAATATGAAGTACAGTGGATTGGTAAGCATTTATTCAAAGAATAAAGATTTTGCCGGAATAGAGTTGAACAAAAACAGACATGTTCTTTGCCTTTGATTTATTTTCGGATGAAAACTCCAAATTCACTTTTAGCGAAAATACTTACGATTCCAGGATGCCGGACTGACGAAATCTTTTGTACTGGAATCCGGATATTCAGCTTTCTGTCAGTCAAAAAGCCACCCTCTCTTTTTATACATCAGACAACAAAGGGGACTATGCAGTGTACATTTTCGGAAAAAATAACGGGGATCACAGGGAAGTAGTATGGCAAATGCTTTTTTTCAGTAAACGATCATGCCATTTCGGAAGATAAAAAAGGACAATGACACCCTGAAAAGCCCATCATATGGAAATTGTAGAAATAGAAGAAATGAATTTAAAAACGAAACGCTAACACGGACGGTTTAATTAATTGTCTTCGGCAGCACAAACCGCTGTTATGCCAACAAGCAGATCCCACCAGGTCTGCAATTAGGCTTTAATTTATAGGGGGTGACTGTTATAAACAAAATAAATAATGCTGATAATCAATATATTATCTTACATAAAATCGAGTTTGGCAGATTAGTCGGATAACAGTGATTCTTAATTCTTAATTTCAACTCTTGCCTTCACTGGCCAGTGATCCGAAATGAAAATACCGTCTTTGATGACCTTGAATGTCTCGTGTGAAACGACCTTCATTCCCTTTCGCACAAAGATATAGTCGATGCGTCCCTCGCCGCTGGTGTCCTTCCAGCCGTTGAAAGGTGTATCTCTCCCCTGCCGGTGGAGTCTCGGATATGTAAATGTGAATCAACTGCATAAGCCGCCTTCCTTCATCCTTGCTATCGCCTGGCTCCCCGGAAGTGCATTGAAATCGCCTGTTATAACGAAGTTATTGTCCCGGGCCAGTTCCTTCACCTTCTCAAGCAACACGCCCGAGCTCATCACCCTGGCAGAGTCACTGATATGATCAAAATGGGTATTCATGAACAGCAGGGTATCGCTGATTTTCTTGTCAGTCAGTCTCACCCATGTTGCTATTCGCGTCAGGGCAGCGCCCCACCCTACCGAACCCGGTATTTCAGGCGTTGCCGAGAGCCAGAAAGTGCCGCTTTCAACCGGCATGAAGCGTCCGAGGCGATAAAAGACCGGTGTCGCTTCACCCTCTGTTGGCCGTCATCACGTCCGGCAGCTATTGATCCGTAACCTGTAAGTACAGAATCAAGATAATGGTACTGATGCCAGAGTACCTCCTGCATGCCAAGGAGATCAGGATCTGATCATGATAAATCCTGCTACAATAGCTGCCCGGTTTGGCCAGGCATTAAGACTGTCACCAGGGTTGTCCTACCTGATATTCAACGTCATAACATCAATATCACTGCTTTCTTTAGTCTTGCATGATACAATCAACAGGACACAAAAAACTGATGCTATCAATATTTTTTGCATGATCGTGAAATTTTATAAATGTAAAAAATAACCTGTTGTGGAGAAATTCCAAAAATCGGTATCTTTGTAACGCTATCCAACCTTTTCACAAGAAAAGTTTTGGTTTATAGAGAAGAGGGGAGAGAATAGGCTCTGAGAACCTCTAGCAACCGCAGGATGCAATGTCCTGAAAGGTGCTAACACCTACCCTGAAAAGGGAATTATAAATTAGAATTTTTGCGAACAGCATAAGCCTTTGCAGAAATTTTACGATGACGGGAACGTCATTGTGTAACTTTGTTTTTAAATGTTTTAAAATAACATATTATGTCAAAAAGAAAATCCATAGAGGAGATCAATGAAAAGATCCGCAACGGCAAGGCAATAGTGCTTACTGCCGCAGAGGTTTCAGCGATGGGAAAAGAGATGAGCCCTTCGGAAGTACTGAACAAGGTAGACGTTGTCACCACAGCTACTTTCGGACCTATGTGCTCATCAGGTGCATTTATCAACTTTGGTCATCCGACACCTCCTATCCGAATGGAGAAGATAACTCTGAATAATGTTCCGGTCTTTGGTGGTGTGGCTGCTGTGGATGCCTACATAGGTGCAACCGAGATTGCTAATCCGCATGATACTTATGGCGGTGCCCATGTAATAGAAGACCTCATTGCAGGCAAGGATGTGCTGCTGCAGGCATCAGGCAAAGGTACTGACTGCTATCCGCGGACGGAGATAAAAACAATTGATAAACAAGAGATAAGGTGAACGAGATTATCATGTTCAACCCGCGTAATGCCTATCAGAACTATAACGTGGCAGTAAACAGCACCACGAAGATAAAATATACCTATATGGGTACCCTTCTCCCCGGGTTGGGAAATGCCAACTATTCCACCTCCGGTGAGCTTAGCCCTCTGCTCAATGACCCTGAGATGAGAACCATAGGCATAGGAACAAGAATATTCCTTGGAGGAGCCACCGGGTATGTTGCATGGAACGGCACACAATTCAATACCGGGAAGCCGCTGAATGACCACGGAATACCCATAGGTAACTCTGCAACACTGGCAGTCATTGGTGATGCCAAAGCTATGAGCACCAGGTTTATTAGGGCTGCATACTTTGAGAAATACGGTGTATCCATGTTCGTGGGTATTGGCATTCCTATTCCGGTAATTGATGAAGATATGGCACCAAGGGTGATGATACGCAACAGCCAGATAGAAACCAACATTATTGACTACGGATCTGGCAATTTTGAGATACTGGGACGAATAGATTACAAATCGCTTTTCTCCGGGGAGATAACCCTAAAAGGAAAAAAGATACGCACTGCTCCTCTCTCAAGCGTTAAAGTGGCGAGAGAGATTGCAGACACTGCTCAGAAAAGAGATTGCCGAAGGGCAGCTTCATGCTTACTGAGCCGGTGGCGCTGTTCCCGAAAACAACAGGACTGAATAAACTGGAGATAAAAATTTGACAAAAACTGAAAGTCATGACAAGCAAAAGATTTGTGCTGACATTCCCGCCTGAGCGACGGGTGAGCCGATAACATATAACCTGATCAAGAAATACGACATAATGGTCAACATTGTCAAGGCAGATGTCTCGCCCGGACAGATAGGGCACCTTGTAATGGAGATGACAGCGCCGGGAAAGGTGCTGAAGGAGGGTATGGAGTACATCAAGCAGCAGAATGTGGAGTGTGTGCCCATTGACAAAAAGATACGTTACAGGAAGGATCTGTGCATCCATTGCGGGGCCTGTTCGGCAGTATGCTTCGCCGGTGCCCTGACCATGGGGCGTCACACCGCTGAACTGACCTTTGATCCTGAGAAATGCGTGGTGTGCGAGCTATGTCTGAAATCGTGCCCGCTCAACCTCTTCTCGATAGATATTGGCTAAGAGCAGCATATACGAGCCTCGTCTCTACCGTGAGTCAATGGGTAACACCCGTTGGCGCAGCTTCAGATCAGCCTATCGCGAGACCGACCTGTGGGTAGCTGTTGACACAGCCCATTACAGCGGCGATATCGAACAATTTACGATGGATCGCATAAGGTCCTATCGCGGCATACTTGAGAAACATATTGATAAATTATCCCGAATTCGCCACCTCCCTGGTACCTGTCCCGGCGCCGGCCGGAGCCCATCCGCTGGTGAAAGACATGAGCAATGCTGCACAAATGGCAGGTACCGGACCCATGAGCGCAGTGGCCGGCGCCATGGCAGAATATATCAGCAGGGACATCCTTGAAGAGTACATAGTGGATGAGGTGATAGTCGAGAACGGCGGAGACATATTTATGAAGCTCACCTCCAGAGCAACCGTTTCAGTCTTTGCCGGCACCTCGCCCCTGTCAGACAAGATAGGCCTTGATTATAAAACCCGAAGAAACCCCGCTGTCGGTATGCTGCTCGTCAGGTACAGTGGGTCATTCACTCAGCTTCGGCGTTGCAGATGCCTGCATGATCGCCTGTCGCTCAGGAGCCCTTGCTGACGCTTATGCGACTGCCTTCTGCAATGAGGTTAAAAACAGTGACCAGGTGCAGCAGGTAACCGAAAGGGCCATTCAAAAACCTGATATAATGTCAGTAGTGATAATCGCCGGCGATAAAGTTGGAATCGGCGGAAGCCTTGAAGTTAAAATGTTAATGACTGCCGGCAGATGAGGCGTAGTTTCATTGCACCAATCGGAGTGAGAAGAACAGGTCCCGTAAATGACTTCAGATCTTCTGCGGATAGCCGATCACGTTTCTTATCTGTTCGTACAGGGGCTGCAAATGATTGTACATTTTTGAATAGACCTTATCATACAGCTTGTTGTACATCTCAACATTCCGTGTGTCGGGAATAAACTGCTCACCGGTACGGGTCATTGATCCTGCAGCTGTGGTGTGGTCACTATAGAACTTCATGCCCACGGCAGCATCTATCGCGGCACCGAGGGAGGAGGTCTCATAAGTATGAGGCCTGAAGGTAGGCAGGTTGAAGACATCCGCTGTTATCTGCATCGCCTGCCTGCTCTGCGAACCGCCGCCGGAGACGATGATCCTGTTAACAGGGACCTTAGTCCTTTTTACAGTCCTGGTCAAGCCCCTCCCTGAGTGAATAAGCCAGTCCTTCAAGAATAGCCCTGTAAACATGTGCCCTTGTATGAACGTCTCCGAAACCTATTATGGCACCCTTGGCTTCCGTTCCGGGAGTCTTCAGTCCGGGCGACCAGTACGGCTGCAGTGTGAGCCCCATTGAACCAGCCGGTATATCTTTTATCATATCGTCAAAGAGCTCTTCGGCAGGCCTGCCAAGCTGTTCTGCCAGTTGTATCTCCTTCAGTCCGAACTCTTTCTTGAACCAGTTTATCATCCAGAAACCTCTGAAGATCATTACTTCAGTGTTATAATAATCCGGTACGGCGCTCGGATACGGAGGGAAGAACGGGATAACTTCAATGTATTTCTTATGTGTTGTCTCCACAGTTGATGTGGTTCCGTAGCTTAAGCAGGCCACATCGGGCGAGACAACCCCCGAGCCCAGAACCTCGCATGCCTTGTCCGCAGCAGCTGCTATCAGGGGCAGTCCTTCCGGAATGCCTGACTTTTCGGACGCCTCCCTGCTTATGTATCCAAGGATCTCGGACGGCTTTACCAGCTTCGGCAGCTTGTCCCTCTCAATGGGATACATTTTAGAGTACATGTGGCTTTTGTCGGCCCACTTTTGTTTTTTGTAATCGAAGGGAAGATATGCCACCGTACAACCCGTTGAATCAGTGAATTCACCCGTCAGCACCCATGTCAGGTAACCGGAAAGGAGCAGGAATTTGCTTGTTTTTTCCCAGATTTCAGGGGTATTCTGCATTATCCAGTTGCACTCACCGTTCTTTACCGTGAACACTACGGCTTCGCGCATGCCCACAACACTAAGCGCCATCTGCATCAGTTTGCCCGGATATTTATCCACCGCGCACTGCCGCTGGTCGAGCCAGGTAATCGCCGGCCGCAGTGATTTGCCCTCCTTGTCAAGGTTGACAAGTGTGGACCGCTGGGTAGTAATCGTTACGGCTTTTATTCTGCTCTTCTCATACGTCGACCCGCTCAATAGCGTACGCAGGGTTTCAAACATCCTGTCCCTGAAGTATTCAGGTTGCTGTTCAGCCATCCCCGGGCCCACAGAGAAATACGGCTCAATCTCGGTTTTGACAATCTGGAGTACATTCCCGGAAAGATCAATCAGGGAAGCCCTGACCGACTGTGTACCGCAGTCGATGGCCAGTATCAGTTCATGGGATGAATTCATATATTCGTTTTTAAAGTCCCAGTGTTCCTCCGGGGTTCATAATATTGTTCGGATCAAAATGTCTTTTCACTGCTCCAAGAGCTGCCATCGAAGTCTTTCCAAGGTGCCTCTCCATCCACGGGGCCAGCACCCTCCCCACACCGTGATGGTGGGAAATTGAACCTCCGTTTTCAAGAATCGTATCCACCAGCCCCCTGTGGAAAGCGGTAAAGTCACTCTTCTCATTCCCCTTTTCCATTGGAGTGAGGAAGGTAAAGTAGAGGTTTGCACCGTTCTCGTATACATGGGATATGTGTATCATTATAAAGGCTCTGGGACTGAGCATTGACATAAGCATGTGCTGCGGACCATACCTTGAGCAGGTTTTCCCAGGTGACCGCCGTCTCAAGGGTATCGGTCATGATACCCATATCCATCAGCGGGTCACGCATGTAAGCGCTCGAGTATCGCTGTTCAAGCCATTTTCTTACCGGGCTGCTGCCGATAAACATGCCTTTGCTCTTTCCGGCAGTCTTCTTAATCTTTTTCAGAACGAAGGCCGTATAATCTTTTTCACCTTCGACTGCAACGAACATTATGGACCGTTTACCAGGCACAAAACCACGCATCTTCAGGAACCTGTCGGCGATGCTGTTGTCAAACCCGCTGGTTCTGAAGGCAATATCCGTTTCATCCGGATCCGATATCCTGAACAGATGTGGCCTGCCGTATTCGCTCTGCATGATCCTGCGCATCGCCTCTACTGCCTGTTCAAATGACCTGAAGATAAAAGATGCAGATGCGGTGTTATCCGGGCGAAAGATATGCATATGAAGGGTGGCCTCGGTTATCACCCCAAGCGTACCCTCAGAACCGATGAAAAGCCTGAAGATATCCCATCCCTGTGCTGTCCGCGGAAACTCTTTTGTCTCGATGACGCCTGCCGGAGTTACAACCTTCAGGGCGACGACCATATCCTCTATCTTGCCGTAGCCTGTCGAAGCCTGACCGGCTCCCTTGGCAGCGATCCACCCTCCTACGGTTGAGTATTCAAACGACTGCGGGAAATGACCGCACGTGTATCCGTTCCTGTTCAGCTCCTCTTCAAAAGCCGGACCGAACATCCCCGCCTGAACCGTCACGGTTTTGTTTACGGTGTTTATCCTGACAATCCTGTTGAGATGTTTCGTCAGATCGAGTGCGATACCTCCCTCAGGCGCCCTCAATGCCCCGGTAACGGATGACTGTCCGCCGACCGGAATGACCGGTATCTTCTCTTCACTGCAGTATGCGACGATCCTTGCAACTTCATCATGGTTATTCGGTGCCACCACTGCATCAGGCGGATTTGGAACCAGGTTCAGCCTTAAATCAAGCAGTTCATCGTAAAATTTTCCATAAGAAAACTTAGCACGGGTGAAATCATCAGTCCAAAAATTCTCACTGCCGACAATGCTCTTGAGAAAATCAAGCTGGGAGGGCTTCAGCATCGGGGGCTTGTCCAGCTTCACGGTCTCAGTCCCCGGGAGATGCTTCACACCAAAGTCAGAGTCTGTCAGCCCGAACTTCTCCTTTATGAGCTTTTTCATCAGGGGCTCAACCTCTGCTTCCCGCTTATCGCCCCATTTCAGAATACCGCGGTACGTAAGATCCATGTCCATGCTTTTAAAATAATTCATACACCCTCATCATCGAGGCAATCTCCTCATCAGTCCTCTTTCTGTCCCAGTTCAGCATCTCCGATGCGATGGCCGTTATTTTATCAATGATATCTTTGCCCGGATTACCCAGGGTCCCTGTTCCCGTCCTTCTTAACATAATATCCCTCAGTGTCCTGGCGCTCTCATATTTTATTGCATAGACAACCTCCGCCAGTATCTCCCCGTCATGACTGACCACCTCGGCATACCGCGGATCATCTCTCGCGATCTGAAATACAACCTTGCTTTCAGTGCCGTAATTCCTGCTCACATATTCGATGGTGTTCCTGCTAAAGTCCTTGTAGTTAAGGTGCTGCCTGATCATGAACTGTTTCATGTCCCTTATCTCGCAGCCTGAAAGATAAAGATTGTCCGAAACAGAATCCGAGAGTGTCCTGTTGAGCTTTCACGGAGATCAGTTTCAGAACCTCCCGGGCCAGGCTCCTGCTGGTAGTGTACTTTCCTCCCTCAACGGTGATCATCCCTTCGATTCCGTCAGTGGCATTATCATATACCTCGTACTTTCTTGACGTCTCGTAAGAGCCTTTGGTCTGGTCGTCGACCAGCGGCCGCAGCCCGCCGTAAGCGTGCAATATATCTGAAGCAGAGATATTTTTCCCGAAATTCTCATTGACTGCCTTCATGATCTCATTGATGCTCTCCATTGAAACACGGTACTCATCAGGATCACCGTAAAACTCCTTGTCGGTGGTGCCGATGAGCGAATGATCGCGCCACGGCATTATCATCATGTGCCCTCCGTCTTCTCTCTGAATGGAGACGACATGGTTGCCGGCAATCTTCTTTGTGATTATGTGAATACCCTCAGACCGCTTGACTTTATGAGCCGGAGAATCTTTTTTCGATGCCAGGTTGAGGATCTTGTCGGCCCAGGTCCCGCCGCAGTTGATAATCAGATCAGCATGAACATCCTTTCGTCTCACCTGAAAAGAGATCCCTGACCTTCACCCCGGTGATCCGGTTATCATTTTCAAACAAAAACCCTCAACAGGCGAGTAGTTCGATACCCTGGCACCGTATTCGGCTGCCGATTTAATGAAGGCAAGTGTCAGCCTCTCAGGGAATATGCTCTGGTAATCAAAGAAATAGAATGCATTCCTGAGATTCTCCTTCCGGAGGTTTGGCTCCACCCTGATTGTTTTCCGGTGTGAGATCAGCTTATGGTTTTCGAGCTTCTTGCTCCTGTCCCAGGTGTCTTTTTTGTCATACGACAGCATATCATAGAGGTACATCCCCACCAGCATTTTCCAGATATTGCCTCTCCATTTCTTGTAGTTGGGCATGATAAAAGGCAGCGGGTAGACAAAATTGGGTGCTATGTTGCCAAGTATCCTTCTTTCGCGGAGCGATTCGCGCACAAGCCTCATCTCCCCGTTGGCCAGATACCTCAGTCCGCCGTGGATCAGCTTCGAGGTGGCCGCGGAGGTGGCGCCGCCGTAATCCTTTTTTTCAAACAGGGCAACCGAGAGGCCCCGCGCAGCAGCGATGTATGCTACGGCGGCTCCGGTAATGCCTCCACCGACGATTACCAGGTCAAACTTCTGCCCGGTCTCTTCTTCGATATACCTTTTCAGAACCATGTGAAACGGCGTTTTAAAGTAAGCATGTAAGTTACTTCAAAAACACCAAACAACACAACGAAAGACATTTCCCCTCCTGTAATGAGGAGGGGAGCCGTCCCGATTTCTCGGGACGGGGGGAGGTCTGTCAATCTCAGTCCCTGAAAAGCCTGTACCTTGCAGAGACCATCATCAGCGCTGCAAGCAATACAAACAATCCTATGTTCCCGGCAAGGAAAGCATAATCCTTAAGTGCCAGAAGCACGAAAATGAAAACATAAAGTATCGTCAGCAGCCCGCTGATGACAAGCACGATCCACCACTTCTTCAGCAATGACCGGAAGAAAGCAGAGAGAAGACTTATTGTGGCCACCGACGCAGATCAGGTATGCCACATTGAATCCAACAAGCTCACTCAGTGAGGTAAGCAGTGAGAAGAACAGTATCAGCGCCATAGCCACCAGGAGGTAATAAAATATGTGAATGCGCTCCTTCGACCTGATCTCGATAATGATGAGCACCAGGAAGGTCAGTGCAATAAAGAGCAAACCGTACTTTGCGCTTCTTTCCGACTTGGTGTAATGATCAGCCTGCAGGATCAGGTCAACTCCGAAAGCATCGTCAGAGGGAGTGTAATTCTTGCCTGTCCATCCCTGCGGGAAGCTCCTGTTGAGATGCGTCACTACCCACTTCGCGGTGAAACCATCCTCATTCACATCCCTCTCAGCCGGGAGAAAAGTGCCCATGAACGAAGGAGCATCCCACTCTGAGGCAAGGGACACTTCTGTAGTCTTTCCAACGGGGGAGAATGAGATGTTGCTGCTTCCCCTGAGACCGAGGTTTATGCTGAAGTCACCGCTGAAACCGCCGGGTATAGCCGGATCTATTGACACCGGGAAAGAGATGCCTTTTTCAAACAGATCGGTCTGCCCTGCTCCCGGCTGAGCGATGATAACCTCCTTGTTGAAATTCATCTCCACCTTGTCCCTGATGCCCTTGTTATCTGAGACACCAATTGAAATATATGCCTGGTCCCAATTATAGATGTAATCGTTCAGATGCTCATAACCTGCTACTGAGAAGCTGCCTGTCATCTGAATGTCAGAGTCATAGACTACGGTCTCGTAAATACCCCTGTACCTTTTCTCCGGCATCAGCCTGCCGGTGATCTTCAGGTCATCGGGAAGGATATGCATTGTGGTGGTCACATACTGGCCGTCGCCTGAGATCACCTTTGTTCCGGGAACGTTCAGCACCGGACCGGTGACTGTCTGCGCTGCCGCCCAGAGAGTCGCCTATCTCGGTGCGTGCTGTCTCAGCATTCTGTGACCGTTCCCTGATAACTTCCCTGATCAGCAGCAGCGGGATCAGAAGCATGAGACCCAGAAAGCCCAGAAGAATCATTTTTACAGTCATCGACTGGTACCATTTTTCCTGTTTAACGATTTCATTTTCCATTTTAATTGTTTTTAGAGTACTTTGCGTTTCAAAGTGTTAGTATAAAAAAATTATTGTTTGCTTATCAGGTCTTCGAGCGCGCTGATATGTCGCCGGAAGCTCTCCATGCCCTTCTTCGGTAATGGTGTATTTTGTATTGGGCTTGCGGTTTATGAAGCTCTTGTCCATCGATATATAGCCTGCCTCCTCAAGTGCCCTGAGGTGGCTGGCGAGGTTGCCGTCCGTCACCTCAAGCGTCTCGCGGAGGCTGATGAAGTCCATGCTGGTGTTGACCGCCAGCACCGACATGATACCCAGCCTGACACGGCTCTCAAAAGCCTTGTTGAAATTTTCCAGCACTCTTTTCATCCCTTGTATCTGAGATGCATGAACAGGCCGTAACCGATATGAATTACGCCAAAGCCTATTGCCCAGATCAACACCGACCATTGCGGCAGGAGAAGGCAGATAAGCCCTGCCAATACCTCCAGCACACCAAGCCAGGGTATCTCGCCAAACGTGAATTTGCCGGCGCTGATGACAGCCAGTCCGTAGAAGATAAGAGTAGACGCAACGGTCACGTTGGCCGGGAACTCTGCCGAGTGTCATGAGAATGAACAGCCCTCCCGTTACCAGCGGAAGGAGAAGGCTTGCCAGCATCCTGCGTGTGACTGGTGTCCATACGCTGTGTCCGCTTTTCCTTGCCTTCCGGGAGGAAAAGAATGCCGCAGCTGCGAGCGACAGCACAAGCACAGCTGCCATGTCAGCAAACAGAAGAATGACTGACTCTGTAACCTGCCGGGTCAGCTGTCAGTGGGACCGAGTACCACTCCTCTGCTGCCGGTGTTCCTTTAATAATCATATTTGCCACCACAGCTCCGACGATGGCAAGCAGGCCGGCAACTATGCCGGATAAGCCGCTGAGCGACAGGAACCTGGAGGATTCTTCCATTATCTTCTTAATGACCTTTATGTCTTCAAGATGCTGATCTGGCTGGTTCATATAATGCTTTTATAGTACTTTGCACTACAAAGTAAATAATAATATTTCAATCCAAACGCTTTTAAGAGAAATTTATTTTATGGAGTACGTATTCGTCTCATTATGACCAGGCTAAGGGCGATCTCCATCAGACCTATGGTAAAGTAAGCCGGCTGCATCCAGCTTATGAGGCCGGTTGTAAGTAACTGAACAATTATCCACACAACAAGGCCAATTCCCAGTATCAACCCGCTGATAGCCGAGAACCTGCTGTGAACAAAGCAAATGACAGCGCCCGCAAGACCTGCCAGACCGTTGACGCCGAACAGGAATATCCCCGGTATCAGGAAGTCCTTAAAAGGTGACCCCTGAAGGATTTCGATGGGCAAATGCATATATTGATCCATCCGGCTTTAGAATCATTGCCAGTCCTGCCGGTATGGCTCCCACGGCAACCAGTGTCAGAACAATCCCGAGTATAATTTCAATTCTCCTGGTTTTCATATCAGAATCCCGTCACCTCCTTAAGGAATTTTCGTACGGCACGTTTCTCGTCAAACTCAAGCATACGTGTTGGCAGGCGGACGGTCTTGCCGCTTTTGAGCATGATGCGGATATAGTTCTCATCGGCATGAATGGACTCTATCTCATCTATCCGGACGAACGATCTGACCGTTTTGCTGTACCACCGGATGGTGAGCACGCCCTTGTCTGCCGACAGCCTGTTGCCCAGGGTGCCGAAGTTAAGGCTTATGAAGATGATAGCCAGGATAAGGAACAGCACCACATTAAGCCAGAAGGTCCACCCTTTTTCTTCTACGGTAGCGATAAATACAACAAGTATTACCAGGAAGATCAGTCCCAGAGCCCTGTAAACCTTCTCATAGGTTGCGTTGCGAAGTACCAGTTGTTTCATGATGTAAGATTTGTCCCTGTTAAAGATACGAAATTCCAGGGCACAGGGGCATGAACTTCAGCCGGCTGATGCGGTCTTCACAAAGGCTTTGCGGCATTCGTGTTGCCCGCTTTGCCGCGCGAAATCCTCAGCATCAGCTGTACAACAAGGTAAATAATGATAATGACGAAGAATATGGCTGCCATGCCCATACCCATCAGCTTCAGTGAACTTATTAATTCAGTATTCATTTTGTTCCTCCTACATTAATCCTGCCATAAGACCTATAATCACACCGCCTGCAATGACTGACGCAATCTGGCCCGACACGTTTGCTCCCACTGCATGCATAAGAAGGTGGTTCTGCGGGTCAGCTTCCAGTCCCAACTTTTGTATCACCCTCGAAGACATCGGGAATGCCGAAATCCCTGCTGCGCCGACCATTGGGTTGACTTTTTCCTTCAGGAACAGGTTCATGAATTTTGCAAATGATACTCCTGCTATAGTATCGAAGACGAATGCCAGCAGGCCAAGGCACATGATCTTCATTGTATCGAGCGACACGAACAGGTCTGCTCTCATGCTGGCGGCGATGGTTATGCCGAGGAGCAGGGTGATCAGGTTGACCATGTCTTTCTGTGCGGTATCGGACAGTGATCTGAGCACGCCGCACTCCCTGATCAGGTTGCCGAACATCAGAAATCCCACCAGGGCTATTGATGCCGGTGCCACCAGTCCTGCTATTATTGTGACCAATATCGGGAACAGTATCCTGGTCATTCTTGACACGCTTTTGGGATTATATTTCATCCTTATTTTTCGTTCTTTTTTCGTGGTGACGAGTTTGATGGCAAAAGGCTGGATGATAGGCACCAGCGCCATGTATGAGTATGCTGCGACGGCTATTGGCCCGATGTATTTGCTGTTCAGCACCTGCGACACCAGTATTGATGTCGGTCCGTCCGCTGCCCCGATGATGCCTATTGATGCGGCGTCTTTCAGGTCAAATCCCAGCAGCACGGCTACTACCACTGTGGCGAATATGCCGAACTGGGCTGCAGCGCCGAACAGCAGCAGTCGGGGGTTGGACAGCAGGGGACCGAAGTCTATCATTGCCCCTATGCCGATAAACAGGAGAAGTGGCATGGCCTCCGAGGCTCCTATTCCCACTTTGAACAGCCAGTCGATTATTCCGGTGACCTCGCCTATGCCCTCGAGGTTCTGGTTCAGTGCGCCTGACAGCGGCAGGTTGACGAGGATTGCGCCAAATCCCATTGGCAGTAAGAGAGACGGCTCCAGTTGTTTGGCGATTGCCAGGTAGATGAGGGTACCTCCTATTATCCACATCAGTACCTGTTGCCAGGTTATCAGGGTAATTCCTTCGATTAAAAATTCCATATCAGGGATTCTTGGTTAATGATCTGGATATTCCGGTCTCTAAAATATCCGCCAAAGAGTAATAAAAGCTATAAAAAGTCATAATAATATATGCATTCAAACCGGTATTGAACAAGTTCATAATTTTAGAACAGAGACAGGTCAAGTCATACGTTGGTGTGTTGCTCTGCAAACTTAAATTCAACAGATATATTTTGATCTAAATTTACAGTTGAACCTAAAGCTGCAGCTAATGAAAACTGAATTTGTCATTTATAAGGGCGAGATCAAGTTCCTGGATAACCAGATTAAGATCAGGGATGGCATTTTTAAATGGCAAAAAAAAATGAGTATAGCTTATTCAGCGATTTATATTGTTACCGGAGTCTATTTGGTCATAAGGCATTTCGTGGCAGACTCAGAATTGGGCTTTATGGGTGGGATTGGCAATGATTGCGATTGGAATTATTACGTTAATCCCAGGTTTAAAAGTCAACATGGATAATGAGCTGGACGCACGGCAGGTTGAAAAAGCAGTGATCTCGGAAGATTTTATGTCTTACCTCAACCTTACCTTATATCTGAAGAATTCGCAAAAACGTAAGGTACAGCTTGATTACAGGGATGAAGACCGATTCGAAAAGTTCCACCTGAACGAGTTGATTGAAACCATGAGAAGCTTATCAATCGGGACAGAAGTAAAGTAGTCTGCAGTCAGACCCCGGCTAACCTCCTCATAATCCTGTTGTCTCTTTCAGGAAATCCCTGACATCACGCTTCTCTTTCACTTCAAGAAAATTAACCGGTAGGCGGATGACCCTCTCGTTTTTCAGTTTTATGCTGATGCAATTCTTTTCTTCAGTTATCTCAGCAATATCCTGCACATTGATTTTTCTCTTTGCTGAGTCTGTTATACCAACGTATTATCAGGGTTTCGTTTTCAACCGTAAGGCTGTTGACGTTTGTCTTGAGGACTCGGGTAATGACAAGCAATGCGATAAGGATGATGAACAGCACCGCAACACCCCAAAAGAGCCACGAATGAGGATCGAGAGTGATTAATTGCAGCCCAAGTGATATTGCCGTCAGGATAAAAACTGATTTAAGGGCAAACGCCTGTCCCTTGTCGTGCAGCACAAGTTGTTTCATACCTTCTTCTGTTTCTCAAAAAATCTGGTGAAGAATACCATATAAATCGATGTCAATACTCCGACTGAAACTGCAAATTTAATTGCGTTCCCCTCATCTTCTCTTGGAGTCCCGGATATTAAATCAAATATTAGAAAACTCACATACATAGCCACACTGAAAGCGAGAGAGACCACGGCAAAAAGCAGCAGTTTTCGTTTCCTCGGATCATTTATTCATTACCTGAATGTTCACATTCTCAAGGTGCATTGAATATATTTCCGGGTAACAGAAGAAATATAACTGAGATAATCAGAAAGACGAAGCTCCTTAAGATGATGTTCCTGTAAAACTGATCCTTTTCCTGACCATTTTTTATTAAGGCCAGGATAATACATATCGCCACGAGAACTATTCCGACAACAAGAAAAGTTCCAGCCATCGGATAGTTGAGTGCAGAACACATAATACCAATCGTGAGGTTTGAAAGGGCTATACCTGTTCCGATGGCAATCAGGATTCTCCATGTTCCAATACCTTTGTAGGAATCTGCTTTAAATATCTTCCGTGCCGGAATATTATTGAATAGTGCAAAGCCAAGAAAGTAATAGAGACAGCTCAAAGTTATAAAAAATACTGAGGCAATCAGAGAATCAAGCGGGATGTTGAAGAGCGCCAGTAGGAGGCCAATAATGGCTCCGATAACCGGGATCATTTCAAATTTTTTCATATAGTTAGATACCTTATATCGCCAAGTACTCTTAGTTGTGGGATAGTTCCCGAGGTTTATTCGATAGTTAAAGTTAACAAATTGCCTTAATTCACAAGCCAAACGGTTATCAACCTATCCAAATTGGCAATTTCTGATCTTAGATGAAGATCAAATTATTGTAGGACAAGATGTCAGGAAAATAGCAGGCCTTCGTGGAGGGTCGAATAATTACCCATTACTTTTTGTCACAAACAATTTAATTACAATAATATTTACCAATATGGCAATCAGGGCTCCAATAAAGGTGGCCAAAATATCCCTAATATCAAATGTTGCCCAAGAGATGAATTTTTGAATCAATTCATAAATGATAAATCCAACGGAAACGGATGCTATTACAATTATTCTGCTTGAAATTTTATCGTAATTCTGGTACCAAATAAATAAGGATGAAGCTGCCAAAACACCGCCAATATTTCCCAAAGTATCTTTTAAGAAGCTCAGCATTTCCGATTGAAATGGGATCATTTTTAGAAAAATAAGTCCCAAGCTAGTAATTACCAAAAAGACTATAAATAAGATAAGGTCAATGTTTTTATATTCAAGTGGTTTCATTTTACTTAATGCAGGGGCAGAAAACTGCCCCTGTTTTAGTTATCTAATACTGCGTACTGCTCCGTCATAGTATTCCGGATGATTAACCTGGGCATCAATTGCGGCTGTACATACAGCTTTATAGGCATCATAAATCATACCTCCGACTATTGCTCCAGCAATAAAAATCAGAACAGCATTACCTCCATTAAACTGAACCTGCTCGGTAAAGCTTAATTCGGACAAATTTGACCTTTCCTCTTTCATAGTGTTAAATTTAGTGAATTTACTTATTCCCTCAACTTTTTATATGCCTGAGAGATTAGCACCGCAGGTACTAATTTCATTAGCCAGCGTCCGGGAAAAAAGGATTCTATAAAAAATTTTGCCCCCTGTTAACTGTTTTTCTTCTATGTGGGTAAGTGGCCGTAGAGAACATGTAACGGAAACCTCAAAAGGTTCACTGTAGAAGAACGTTTTTTGAGATTTTGAATAGGTTATAGGCGCTCCTCGTGAACGTAATTCGTCGATCATTTCGTACAGTGTCGTCCTGCTTACACCAAGTTGGAATGCAAATTCCGATGGCGTTCCGGTTCTTTGTCTGACGACCATCCGGTGCATCCGATTGATACGGTCGAGGTATTCGAATACTTTCATTTTCGCTGAATTTATACCCTTACTAATTCCTGAATATCAATATTCTGACACATCCTCATCTTCCGAAAATAACCCTCTGTTGCCGACAATTCTGCGAAGGTTCCACTCTGAACAACATAACCCTTATCAATCACTATGATCCTGTCCGCCTGACTTATTGAGGATAATCGGTGGGCAATGACAATTAATGTCTTACCCTCATTGCATAATAATCTTAATGCATCCTGGACAAACATCTCTGCTAACCCATCAAGGGAGGAAGTCGCCTCATCAAGTATCAGTACTTCCGGATTCCTGTAGAGCGCCCGTGCTATAGCAATACGTTGCTTTTGGCCAATGGAAAGTGCCGCACCATTTTCGCCAAGATATGTCATGAAACCCATAGGAAGCGTTTCAATAAACTTAGACATCCCTAGTTTTTCACATACCTTCAACACTTTGTCTGTGTCTGGATTAATTTCGCCAGCAGCAATGTTATCTATAACGTTGCCCGCAAAAAGATCAATTTTTTGAGGCACCACTGAAATAACCTGCCTGATTGACCTATTGGTAAAATTGTTCAGATCGTAGCGCCCAATACGGATAATTCCATTTTGCAAAGGATAAAGATTCTGCATTAATGACACAATGGTTGATTTACCTGAGCCACTTTCTCCAACAATAGCAGTTATCTCTCCCTTTTTAATATTAAAGCTTAGAGAATTAAAAACCTCAACTCTTGTTCCATATCTGAATTTTACATTCTCAAAGGTGATATCATCAACCATATCGGGCCGGAGTTCAATTTTATCAACATCTTTGTCAATTTCCAGATCAAATATTTCAAACAATCTGTCAGCAGCTATTTTTGCATCCTGTAACGTGCGGTTAAACGTGATAATACTAGTAACTGGACCAGTAAAATATCCAACAACAGCATAAAATGAGAGTAGTTCTCCTGGTGTGATCTTTGTTCTGATAACAAACCCAGTGCCTATCCATAAAACTAATAGCGTAATCAGTTGAGTGAAGAAGCTTGAGGATCCTAAAGAAAAAATTGAATTAAGCCCTGATTTGTATATTGTCCCCAGTAGGTCCACAAATCTTGTCTCTGTCTTAAAATTTGCAAATTCCTCAAGGCTGAATCTTTTTATTGTGCTTGCTGAATTAAGTGATTCCACCAATTGAGCCTCCAGATCAGCTGCACGTTCCATTACATTCCTCTGTGCTTTCCTGTTAAGGCGATTCGATATAAAATAAATCAGCACATAGAATGGCACAACAATAAGCATTATCAATGCCAGCTTCCAGAAAAATATGAACATCAAAACAAATGAAACTAATAAAATGAAAGTGTTCAAAATCAAGTTTATAGAGACATCATTGACAAATACCCTGATTTTAACCGCATCTCCAATTCTTGATATTATTTCTCCCGTTCGCATATTATCGAAAAAGGACTGCGGGAGTTTGAGCAGGTGTTGATAATAACCAAGTATCAGTGAACCATCTATACGTTGCCCTGTTTTCAAAACAAAAAGAGATTGAAAAAAATTTAACAATACCCGGAACAGGATTATGATAAGCATGGTCACACCAAGAAGGTTCAGAAGGTTCATGTTCCCACCAGGTATAACATGGTCAACAAGCCGACCAACATACAAAGACATTGATAGCCCCAAAATTGAAAACGCCAAAGCACCAACAAGTGCCTGAAGTAAAATCCCGATATTAGGTTTTATCAACTGCCATAACCGCACAAAAATTGGTACTTTTTCATTTCTTACAGAGAATTTCTCGCCTGGGGTAATCAATACCAACACCCCGGTCCACTCCGTCTTGAATTCCTCATGCGGAACTTTATGGATATTTCCGTCACCAGGATCCATTATTTCTATAAACTTCTCAGTTGCTCTAACAATAACGACAAAATGAGCCAAGGCTTTTTTGACAATAAGATGAGCAATAGCCGGTTTTGGTATTTTGAAAAGGCTTTCCCAGTCTCCTCTGACTCCCTTAGCCATGAAACCCATTTTATCGGCAGCCTCAATCAACCCTAAAATATTAGTTCCTTTTTTATCAGTACATGCAAACTGTCTTATTCTGGAAACAGGCAATCTTACCTTGTAAAAAGCTGCTATGGAAGCGAGACATGCTGCGCCACAATCAGTAATGTCTCTTTGTTTAATTTTAATACTCATCATTTGTCAGCTTTGCTTTGTTAAATACGGGTTCAGCCATTTATCTGCCTTATCGAATAATAAATTGAAAAGAGAGCGTCTTGTCACAAAAATCCGTGAATTGAAACTCATCCCTTTCTTTATTTGCGCTTCAGTTCCATTTCTAAGAGAAAGAGAGGTTTGTTCCGGTATACACCTTATCCTAAAATAGGCTGTTGATCCATCCTCAACAATCATATCATCAGAGATATCTATGATCTCAGCATTCAGGAATCCCCATTCATTATAATTGAACGCATCAACCTGCAATCTGACCTTTTGACCAGTATGAATCAGTCCGATGTCGTCCGGTTTTAAATAGCATGTAGCCACAAGGCGTCCCCGAGGAGAAATCTCAGCAATCTTTTGATTAGTCACTAAAAATGTGCCCGTTTGGATATCGACACTTTGAATTATTTCTCCGGTGACTGGCGCTAAAACCACCCGATTGTTTAATTCGTCCATGCAACGTTCAAGGTCAGCCTGCAATGAACCAGCGTCATTTTTTCTCTCCATCAGATCTGCTTGCCAGGTACTTTTACACGAAATGAGTATCTGATTGAGGCCTTCCCTGTCAGTTTTATAAGCAAATAAGCTCTTTTCAAATTCAATATCAGGGATTATGCTCTGGTCATGAAGAACGATATTCCTTTCATGCTCTGTCTTGGATTTCTGGTACTTCTGGAATTGAATTGCCAGTGATCTCTTCATATTTGAAAATTCAGAATAGTATCTTTTTGTAGAAAAATCTTCAGCTGTATACCGAGGATTAAGGGACTCAATCAGTACAAGTTTTTCCAAATCATATATCGCAGCATTATTGTCAAGTATTCTATTATTTACAGCTTCTTTTTGAGTTTTAATTGTTTCTGTATCAATTATAAACAGCGTATCTCCTTTATTGACTTCTCTCCCATTTTCTACGGATGTGAAAACAACTTTGCCCTGAAAAGGGGCATAGATAAATTGCCTTTCAATCTCAGATTGAAAAAAGCCTCTAGCTTGAACTGAAATGTCAACATGCACCAATGGTAGAATAACCATACCAAACGCGACAAATCCGATAATTATCCAATATATTATCTTACTTCTGGTTGAAACCTTGCCTATGTAACTTTCAAGGGTAATGTCTGTCATTGAAGAAGGAATCAGTTCCATATAATTCATAGATTAAAGTTTGGAGTTGATAATGGATGGAGTCAAGGCAATGTCTGAAGCCTGGATACAAATAGAGAAAATAACGCAATAATGCGTCACATCTTCCGATGTCCTTAAAAAGAATCATTATGTTACGGTTTTAGAAATGCAGCATCTCAAAATTAAACCCTAAATATTAAAAAGTCAATATTTTTTCAATATTTATTTTACTGCTTCAAAAAAAACTATAAAAAAAGTGTGATTCCGTCTAGTAATGTCCATATCAGACGTCTGATAAAAAAAGAAGGGCCTTGTGGTGGCGGTAATTCGCGCGTGAAGAGGCCCTCTCAACATTGATCTGTCAGGATCATGTGTCGTAAATACTTCAATTAGTCCAACGCATTACGACATAAAGCCCCCGGAACTGATGTCCGGAGGCTGTTCAATTAAATCAATATATTAGTGCAATTACAAACTCTTTGGCGATCTACTTCTAATGGAAGTAAATATTACTCTACCGCTTTATTAAGTTTTTCTATATCCTCATTTTTGGGGATTAAATTCCAGCTTATGAAATCGAATTTCCAACCCTCACCAGCCTTAACTGCATGAAATATTGTACGCCATTGAATGTTCGGGCTAAAAAGCTTAAAATAAAATTGTTCAATGGCAATTGCCGAATTTCCATCATCAGCGATCAATATTTCACGTTTATCAACCGTATAGTCAATCAATAAGGAGGTATCAGCAAAGTACTGTTTCCATCCATCTGAAATTTGTTTCTTGTCCCAGATCTCTGATGGGTCGGTTCCGCAGAACAGACCATCGTCGGCTAATAAAGCTATCAGAGTGGGTGCGTCTTTTGCTTTAAACGCAGAATCGTACTTATCCAATAATGCATTAACGGAAACCTTTAAAACCTCTTTACCTTCAAGTTGTTTTGCCTTCTGAGCTTTCTTTAATCCCCATTGAGGATCCAATGCATACGCCTTCATATAGGTATCATAAGCCTTCCCGTAGTCTTTTATATTCATGTAATAGTCTCCCTTGGAATCGTATACATTCGGATTATCCGGTGCCAGTTCAATGTACTTATTAAAAGCAGCCTCAGCCTTATCATTCTGGTTAAGCTCCATATAGGAATATCCAAGCAGATTGTAAATAGGGGCAGGATTTTCGGTAATTTCCAAGGCTTTCAATAGTGTTTCGTGAGATCCGTTTTGATCACCAATTATGGTCTGAAAGTTAAAAAGCAAGTAATAGGCAAAGACATCCTTCGGATACATTTCAACCAGTTTTTTCCCAATATCGGTAACATCCGCATCCTTCTTTTCAATGAATTTCTCCATGGTGCTTTTTATCAGCCCCTCAGCCTTACTTAGTTTAGCCTTGCAATTTACGGCAGCATTGCCATATAGATTGAATTTTTCCTCATTCCCTATATTGAGAAATGCCAGATAATAATTAGCCATAAAAAAATCGGGATCTTCAGTCAGAGATTTTTGAAGCAGTTCAGTACCTTTCCCCGTAGCTACATCTTCAAAACATTTCAATGCCTCATTATAAGATGCTAAAGCTGATTTGGAGCTTGTTGTAACCGGCATCTTATCTTTTTTTGCTGACTGGGAATATGACAGTAATCCCAGAGCAAGGACCAAAAATAAAACGAATAGTCTTTTCATAATCTTGATTTTAGTTAGTAATCTGAAAGTATGTACACTATAAATTCCCTAATAATTTACTAACCTGGTAAGAATGCAAAGGTACTCCAGCAAAAAACCGAAGTCAAGTTTATTTAAACTTGTGATATGAAGAGCCCCCGGAAAACCAGATGTCCGGGGGCTGTTCTTCAACACCGTTATTTTCAATTGATGTGTGGTTAAAGCAAATGCTTCCCTAAGCCATGGCGGTAATGCCTTGATTATTTAAAATTCTGGTCATATTCCCAAAAATCCTTAAAAGCATAAATAATACTACCGCCAATTCCTGTTCCTATATATGCTTTGTTACCTATTGAAACTCCAACAGCTTCTGATCGTGGGCCACCAGCAAAGTCAGCAACCCTTGTCCATGCATCGGTTGCCTGATCCCATTCCCAAAAATCCTGATATAAATATGAGGTCTGATTACCATTATAACCTGTGCCTATGTATCCTTTGTTCCCGATAGAGAACCCCACAGCATAAGCTCGCGGAGCTCCATCAAATTCGGCTTTCTTGGTCCATACATTAGTCGCCTGATCCCATTCCCAGAAATCCCTGGTTAAAGCATTGCCGTCACCTCCGGTTCCAACGTATCCCTTGGTTCCGATTGAAAAACCAACACCTCCTGACCTGGTATTTCCCGGAAAGTCGGCTATCCTTGTCCATACATTAGTCGCCTGATCCCATTCCCAAAAATCATTATAGTACTCAGTTGTGGTTCCTACACCAGGGAACTGATCCTTGATTCCAAGTCCGACATACCCTTTTGTGCCAATTGAAAAGCCTACGGCAAAATCTCTTGCAGGGGTGGTCGGAGGGGATGCTTTCTGAGTCCAGATATTTGTCGCAGGATCATATTCCCAAAATTCACTTAAAAGATCACCGGTACTACTCACATAACTATCAGTTAAAACGTAGCCTTTTGTACCGATTGCATATCCAACAGGGTAAGCTCGTGGGTTTCCCGGAAAGTCGGCTAACCTTGTCCATTGATTAGTTGTCTGATCCCATTCCCAAAAATCTCTCGCGGCAAAGTCACCACTATTGATGCCCAATCCTAAATATACTTTTGTGCCGATAGAAAAGCCAATTGCTTCGTATCTTGCTCCCCCGGGGTAGTCAGCCTTTTGTACTCCAATACCCTGCGTAATAGAGGTTGTGAAGCTTATTTGATCACCATAGAACACATCTGTGCCATTAGTAGCCCAGGCTCTTACATAATAAGTTGTCCCGGGACTTAAATAAGTAAGATTAATTGTGAAGCTTCCTGGCCCCGATCCATTAGAAAGACCTTCATTATCGATTGTCGGCAGCTGAGCTGTACTCCAGCAAACACCCCTGGAAGTGATCTCACCCACGTCACCAATATCGGTAATATTACCACCGGCAATGGCTGATGTTGCCGTCGTTTCAACAAAAAAAGTTGTCAGAGTTGGAGGGATTGCCAGACCTGTAATGAAAGTAACCTCATTGCCATAAACTGTCCCTGCACCGTTTGTAGCGTAAGCACGGACATAGTACGTGGTGTTTGGCGTTAAGCCGGTCAAAATACTGGTAAAAACACCCGAACCAGTTCCGTCAATAGTCATTCTGCCAGCCGTTGTTGGATTCTGAACCGTACTCCAGCAAACACCACTGGCAATGATCTGACTCCCTCCGTCGCTGCTAATATTACCCCCTGAAACAGCTGTTGTTGCTGTGATTGAAACAACAGTAGAAGTTGTCAGAATTGCAGGCGTAGCCGGTCCTGTGGAGAATGTAACCTCATTGCCATAACTTGTTCCCTCTCTGTTTGTGGCGTAGGCCCGGACATAATAAGTAGTATTTGGAAGTAAGTCGTTCAGATTACTGAAAAAAGCACCTGAACCTGATCCATCTTCAGTCTTGAGGTAAGATATCGTCGGCTTATGACTCGTACTCCAACATACGCCACGGGCTGTTACTTCAGCACCGCCTTCAGAAATCACCACGCCTTCCACGATTGCTGTATTTAATGAAACTTCTACAGAAGCCGTGGACACGGCAGGCATGCTTATCGGATCAGGCTCTTTTTTGCAGCCATTCTGGACCCCGATCCCGACAATGAAGCATGCCAAAACCAAATAATTCATTCGCTTTTTCATTGCTCCTTGTTTTTAATTTTCCGTACATTTTATAATCAGTTCATTTCTTATGTCAGGTATAGCCGGAGCAGAGTTTCACGGTTACAAAAAAGATTTAATGAGATAAAACAAATTTTAAGTAATCTTGTTCATATTTTATATATGTTTTTTCTTCACTTTTAGCATTTTTGCAAGCATTATCCACGTTATAGCGAATCATTTCATTATAATGCTGTCATTTCGTTGATATATTTTTTACATTAACGATATTGTTTTTGAGGACCTTCAAATACCAGGTATTGCAGCTAAACAAACCTGGACTAAGAGCTTGATTCGGGCATTTTATTTTAATGATATTATGAGTTCCTCCGGACTTTGAAGTAAGTATTTTGAAACCATTTTGCATGTTTTCATGTAGATGGATGGTAAATGTCAGAGTTGGTTATTTACAAAATAACAGGGCCACGCCGCAGCGTGGCCCTGTGTCATGCAACCAGCTATTGCTCCGTTGCCATATATTCACCGGACGGATCCTTCTGTTTCAACCATGTGACTACACCGTTCTCACCAACAAAAATGATGTAATTACATAAGCAAAGTTCGACTTTAGTTTCATGACAGACTTTGATGTGCATCCCAATGATTGTTCTCTGTGTGCCAAAATCATATAAGGCCCAGGGCATGTGGCATCCCGGGGCAAAAGTCTCGCTGCATTACCTCGTTCATTTCATTTTGAGGATGCAGGGAACTCCATTTATGCTCAGGGTTTCTATATGAAAAAGATAACCGGTGATACTGCTTTTATGATAGCCCCTTATTAAGGATATGATGATATTGCCGGAGGTGGAGCTTCGAAATGATTCTCTTCGACAAAGTGGCGGGTTAGATGAAAATCTGTTCCTCCATACTTAAAGACAATTCCTGTTGATTGTTAAATCTTAAATGACAGCTGCCAATTACTGGCGGTTAACGGTAATGCTCTCTCATACCGATAATTCAATAATCTTAAATTCTCCCTGAAGTGTGCTATAGGCGAATCGTCCTGTTTTTTCAACCGGCGTAAGACTGCTGATTAGCAGGTTGCTAGACAGAACTGCTATACAGGTATTGGAAAAAAGCTCCCAAACCCGAAGTGTATAATCGCGGGAGGCAGTGATAATCAGGTTCTGATCAGGGACTTTCCGGATAAAAAGGATTTCTCTATCATGTCCCTTATAAACTTTTATGCATTCTCCGGTCTTTAAGTCCCATTGCCGAATTGTGTTGTCCATTGAACCTGAGAAGAGAGTATTCTCGTCTTCCACGAGCTCCAGACAGCTTACTGATGCGGTATGACCTATTAATTTCAGAATCTTTTCAGGTCTATGCAAATCCCGACACTGAATTGATCCATCCAAATAACCAAGGTATAAATTATCTCTGCTATCCAATGTTATTCTGGTTGTAATCGGAATCTCATTCTGAAGTGTTTCCAGACAATTGGCTGATGATGTATCCCATAGTTTCATTATGTCATTGGAACCAATGCTGAGTATTTGTTCATCATTATTGATATAGGAGATATGTACAACTGAATTATTATGTCCATGATAGGTTTTGATCTGCTTTTTATTTAACAGATCCCACTCAATAATCTGTTTATCCCAACCGCAGGAAACCATTTTCTTCTGGTCTTTCGAAACACAGAAATCAAGGACACCATCGGTATGCCCCTCCAGAATACCTATACACTCTTTTAATTCCGGATTCCATATCCTGATTGTCTTATCCAGGCTCGCCGAAATAATCCGGGTACCTTCCCGGTTAATCCAGACTTGTTTAATATGAGCTTTATGACCAGCTAAATCAGCTATGATTTCTCCATTTTCCGGATCGCGCAGCTGAAGGATTTTCCTGCTGCTATTCAATACATAGTTACCGGAGGGACTGAATAGTACGTGGTTAAGGTTTCTGAATAACCCAAACTCTTCTGAAGCTATCTTGCTTTGGAAAATATCCCAGATCCTTACAGTATTATCATATCCACCACCACCACCGGAAATAATATATTTCATGTCCGGCGTTAACTTCAGACACCGAACGGGCCCTATATGACCTTCAATTGTCTTAATGCAGATATAAGTATTTAAATTCCAGATCTTTATTGTCTTATCCATGCTTGCCGATATCAGGAATTTCCCATCATGCGTAACTTCGAGGCAATTTATAGCATAATCATGGCCATACAGGGTCTTAATACAATTACCGGAAACCAGATCCCAGACTTTAATGGCCACTTTGACGGTCTTGTCATCATAACCACAGCAAGAATACAGAATCTTATTATCGTTACTCAGTTTTAAGGTATATCCCAGCTCCTTGTTGCCTTTAAAAGAATGAATACACTTCCGGCCCGGAATATCCCACACATTGATTACATTATCATCGCCCCCGGAAACTCCGATTTTCCCGTCCAGCGAAATATCCACACAAACAGTATAAGCATCCTGGTGTTTAAAATCTGCAATACATTCCCGGGTAGTTGTGTCCCATACTTTCACAGTATTACTACAGGAGATTACATAACGGCCATCAGGAGTCATTTTCAGACTATTTACACGGTCAGTATGTCCCTTTAGTTCACCCCTGGGTTCAAGGTCTTTGTAATTCCATAAGCGGATTATCAGATCCTGACTGCCTCCGGAAGTAGCCACTAAATTCAAATCGGGTGTTGCATCAAGGGATTTTATGTAATCGATATGAGGTTTGATGGTTTTCAGACATTCACCACTCTGAAGATCCCATAATTTGAAGGTGTTATCATTGCTCCCTGAAACGGCATATTTACCGTCAAAAGTAATTGAAACTCCATGGACTCTTTCAGTATGTTCCTGCAGAACCCGTAAACAGGGATTAAAGGGATTAAACTCCTCACGCTGTTCCGGGATAAAAAGTAATTTCAGAACTTTGCACTTTTTGATATAATTATCAACATAGCTGGCAAAGGGTCCTGAACCTGCATAGTTATGAGCTTGCTGGATCAGATATCCAGCCTTGCTTCCATATCGGAACAGCAGATGTGCCTGTGCGTTCAGGAACTGAAGGAACAGAATAAGAATATCTCTTTTTGAAGGGGTTGACTTTATCCGTTCAATCTCGTCCTCAATTTGCCTGTCATTCCATGGTGTAAAAGATTCTATTGATATTTCCTTACTCCGGATTAATTCCGGATTGTTGATCAAATGACCGGTATACTCAGCCATCCTTCTGATGTATTCCCTTTCGCCCAGCTTAATGTCAAGGAATTCAGGCAATACTTCAAATGCAGCATGGTAATCCTTAATAAGTTCATAAACCATGTTATAGCTGCATTTTTGAATGATGAAGTTAAAATCCAGAAGAAGGTCAATAAGCTCAGTGTACTTTTCAGCCTCAATCAGGTGATATGGAAGGTATGTGATAAGATAGGAATTGTAATTGCCCTGTGAATAGCGCTGCAGGAGATAATCACAAACCCGTCTTTGCCCCCTCTCCATATAAAGAAGATATTTTCTCCCTTTTCCTGCAGATCCTGTCAGCCAGTCGGTTATTGATTTATGGTAGGGGTAGTACCGTCCGTCTCTTTCAGGGAAGAACGCTGACAGGGTTTGCATTTTCCTGGCTATATCAAACTCGGATACCTGAATAATCGGAGAGAGCTCTTTTGCATTAAAAGGTATTTTCAGGCAGGTAATTACTTCAAGAATGGAACGGTAATCATCATAATCCTCATTCTTTGAAAAGATCCTGTCAAAATAGGTAATATAGATTCCGATTAACCCGTCGGGAAAGGAGGCAGTATTATTGACATCAATCTGGTCAGTTTCAATCCCATGGATGAATTGTTTAACATAGAGGAAATTCCCTTCGCTTTTCCTGATGATCAGATTTTTGATTTGTGGGATAACTGCTTCACTGCATCTGATCTTTTCTGTAATATGATTCTCACTGAATTTCTTATCAAGGTAAGCAGTAATATCATGGACGTTTTCAAGATAGGCAGGGTCAATTTCATGTGGTTTATACTTACTTAATAGATCCAGGATATCCGGGATCTTGCGAGAACTGACCACCAGTTTCACCTCATCAGGCAGGTCTTCAATCCGTTCGTGCAGGACTTTTACAATGTTATTGCCGGTATCTGTCCATGATTCGTCCAGTGCATCTATAAGAATGACCACCTGTTCATGCAGTTCAATACTTTTAAGGGGATCAGCGATCAATCGCCGGAACAGTGTTCCCGAATCAAGACGTGTAAGCTGTTCAATATTTATTTGCTTTATAGCCTCATAATATTCATTGATCTGGGTAGCCAATTGTGCGGCTATTGATTTCACAAATACATCAGGATTGAGTGAATCGGCAAGGCTTGAGATACAAAAGTGAAATGCCATAACCTGAGGATGTTTACTGGCCAACTGCGCTATGATAGCAGATTTGCCAATACCGGGATCACCAGAGATAATAAAGACCTTGCCCGGGGAATGTTTAAGCCAGGAGTCGATTTCATCAAAGAGCCATTTACGGCCGGTAAAGTCCTTGGTCATACGGGATACATCAACTCCAAAATCAAGAGGTTTGAGTTTTGAAAATATGTCTGCATATAAACCTTCAACACTCTCCTTATCACTAAAGGCTTTTATAATCCTGGAAAAAGAACGTTTATAATTGTTTTCCTTTGTCCATTCCTTGAAATCTACCCAGTCGAGCCTGTAAATTGTAAGCGGAGGTCTGCATTGAACAACCATCACGGGAATGATCTTCCGGTTATGAAAACGGGCCATACTGATCTCGTCGAGACATACCCCATTTGGCTTTCTTACAGCGTGAGGCGTGAGCAGGCTGATAAATATATCGTGATCAAGGATTGCTTCTTCTATCTGTTCTTCCCACGAGCGTCCTGCTATTATCTGTTGCTTGTCGAGCCATACATCATGACCCATTCCGGACAGATCTGCGGCGATCTTGTTTGCCAGCTCTGCGCAATCTTCCCTTCCATAACTGATAAATAACCTGTGTGATACTGCAGGTGAATCAGTGATTATAGATTCAGATGAGCTCTTCTGAATTTCATTTTCTTCAGAGAAGGAGATATCAGGATCTTTCTGTTGAAGATAAACCAGTCCTACGCCCTTTTTATCTTCAGCAAGATCATGGAAGATAAGGTGTTCTCTCACTTTCTCGAAGAGAGCATTGTCCTCTCCGATTAATTCAATCAGTGATCTGTTGGTAGCTCCCTTATTTTCCTTCAGGTTGCTTAATATTTTATTCAGCGCATCATCGAAATTCATTTTGGAGCCAATTATGATATGTTGAAACTAAATTTAAGAAATTTATTCAGCATCGGGGCTCCAATGCTAAAAATGATTCAAACCTTCAACCTTCTGATCCGTAGTCAGACGGTTTATTTACAAAAATACAGGGCCACGCTGTGGCGTGGCCCTGTGTCATTCAACCAGCTATTGCTTCACTGCTGAATATTCACCTGACGGATCCTTCTGCTTCATCCCTTTGATAATACCATTCTCCCGAACAAAAATGACGCTGAGGTCAGCATATTCCTCAACCCTGAAAAAGTCCTTCCTGACAGGTATAAGCTTATACCGTGGTGCACCGGGTACGACTATGAAGAGCTCATTGCCAATTGCTTCTACACTGAATGTTGCTCCTCCCATGAGGTACTTGCCCTCATAGTCTTTCAGAACTGCCGGGTCACTGAGACCGGGATCAGCCCTCCGCGTAAAAGTCACCTGCCCCTCATCAACAGAGACAACCAAACTGCTGACCTCACCTGCAGGATTCGTCATGAAATTAAGCGACCATAAACCGTAATCCTCATCATTGGGCGTATCAAAACGATCGTAATGATAGTGCGCAAGAGGAAGTACTATATTATGAAAATCAAACTGCAGAGAATCTTTCTCCTTAAGATTGATCTTCATTATTCCGTATGCGGGGTGCTCATACTCGCCTGCATAATCAGCAAGCTTATGCGAAGGCCCGGCGCCAACAACCCTGTCTTCACCGGCCTTGCTCCTTCCCTCCTTGCCGACCGCCTTGCCCTTGTCCCTGTCAGCAAGGTTCCTCTCGCTCCAGGGTGTCAGCTCCATTCCTAAAAGCCGCTCATAGACATTATAGGTTATTGTGTTATATAAAGGCTGACTCTGATCGCCGATGACAAATACGATCACGCCGATGCTGTCTGTTGGCATCATCGAGAACTGCGAGTGAAAACCAGGGAGGTCGCCTCCGTGATAAGCCAGCAGATGCCCCCTGTACGACACTGTCTGCCTGCCCATGCCATAGACACTGTTAAGGGCTTCCTTGTACCCCTTGTTCTCGAGCCCTGTGTTGGGCAACGCTATCGAAGGCGAAAGGGTAGCTTTCAGAACTGACTCAGGAATGACCTGCTTTCCCTCATACATCCCGCCGTTCATTAGAGCGATAAGCCACTTCGACATGTCATTGACATTTGAAATGATCGATCCGGCGGGGCCGACAGCCGCCTTATCCTCGTAGATAGGGATCTCATAGAGGGTAGTTGTATCTCGTTTTTCATTGTACGGCACACCGTGGTCAGGATCAGCGACCATCTCTCTGACAGTAAAGAACGTCCGCTCCATCTTCAGCGGGTCAAAGATCCGCTCCTGCACAAACTCTTCCCATGTCTTGCCGCTCTGAAGCTCAATTATGTATCCGGCAGAGACGTACATCAGGTTATTATAGAGAAACCCGGTACGAATCGGCTGGCTGGGCTCGAGGTATTTCAGCCTCTCAAAAAGGTCCTTCCGGGAAAAATCAGATTTATACCAGATCAGGTCGTGCCTTGAGATGCCTGTGCGGTGTGCGAGCATGTCTCTCAACGTGACTGAATTGTCAAGGTCACTGTTGTAGAACTTTATTGAAGGAACAAACTCTTTCACCGGCTTATCCCAATCCAGCTTGCCATCTTCAACAAGCAGTCCTGCTGCCACGGTTGTAAAGAGCTTTGTGTTGGATGCTATCTGGTATAGAGTATTCGGCGTCACAGGCAGCTTCTTCCCGTAGTCCCTGTAGCCGTAACCCTTTGCAAAGACCAGTTTATCCTTTACCACAATCCCGACACATGCACCGGGGGCGTTCCAGTCCTTCAGGGCCTTCTCCATATACTGGTCAAATCCCTTCAGTTTCTTACTGATATCGGTTGTCTGCCCGGCGGCTGTCCGACTGAATCCGACAATAAATATCAGTATAAATAATACTACAAAAGTTCTCAGGCAGATCATGCCTCCACGTTCTGTTGTTGTCAGGCAGTCGCAAGATGCTGCCGTGTCATTCTTTGTCATTTTTTCACAATTTAATTTGTATCATAAAAAGTCACTTATATACAAATTTATTAAAAGTATTCGGCCTGAGATTAAATAAACTTGACTTGAATTGATTGCTGGCGTAAATTTACATATCCATAAGGGAACCACTCAATCATTAAAACATATGCCTATGAAAAAGACAATCCTTCTTAGCGCTTTGTTACTGGCAATCCTTGGCGGTTGCAAGCAGGAACCGGTAAACCCTGTTGCGGGTGCATGGCAGCTTATCTACAGAAAACAGGTAGTAAACGATTGCTATCATCGGCACTTTCCCGGCTGACTATAGTGGGAGCCAGGTCAAGATGTGGTCCGACAATTACTGGATGTTCGTCGGGCAATACAAGCAGGACACGGTTTTTACCGATAACTTTGGCGGTGGCTCATATACCCTTGATGGGATCGTATATAAGGAGACTATCATGTATCATACCACAAAAGATTATTTGGGTCAGACACTGAGGATGAGGATCGTTGTCGAAAATGACACCCTCGTGCAGGTATGGCCGGCAGACGAGAAGGGCGAAATTGACAAGGGTAACTATACTTCCGAGAAGTATGCGAAGGTGAAATAGGCAGGACAGACCACCCAGTCACTGACGGTGCCGTCAGGGACACCACTCCCCGTTCAGCCTTTCGGCTTCACGGGACAGGCTCTGTCTCAGGATGGGAAAGTATTGTTTATTAATAACTTACGTTATCTTTTTCTTATTCACAGTCTTAGGCGGCAGGCTCAGAACCAGTTTTTCGTGCAGCCTGGTGGCCCATGTTTCTATCTCTGCGTGATTGCGATGGTCACTCTCCCTTAACAGACCCAGCAGGATACTAAGTTTGAATTTTGATCTCTCACCGGGTTTGGTTTCTTTCCTTGTGTCAACTTCGTCTGAGAAAAAACCTTCACTTAAAGGATGTGCCATAGCCCTGACAGGAGCAGTATATTGCATCACAACCATATGTGATTCAGCCCCCTTTTCCGATCCAAGCGAGGGGCAGACAGTGAATATGGCAAGCTTCGTGGTCCAGAACACCCCCTGGTACCTCCTGACAAAATCCAGCGCTTCAGGTGTCCAGTGTCCAGCCTGCTCTATGCTCCCTGCAACAACAGCCTTGTACCCTATCAGAGTAGTCACGCCGCTCATGGGAAGAACTGTCACAATCTCCCCCAGTCCGGATAATACCTTACCTATCCGCTCAGCCACTGCGGCTGTCAGGCCACCACTACCCGAGTAGGTGACAAGGATCTTCATTGAACAGGTTTAGAAATGTCAAAGTTAAGAAAAAGTAGCTTTGAACAAACCCTTTCGCTTACCCTGCAGCCTGACAGCTCCCTATCCCGATATACAACGTCGGGACTAAACGGTCGCTTCTCCGTTGCCTATTGCCCTTTTCTCCCAATTCTTAGTATTTTTGCAGAAATCATATCATGGCAATACCCAGTTTCTTCAGACAGACCAAACCGCGCGGGTTCAAATACGTTCCCCGCTTCTACGATCCGCAGAAGGAGGAATGGGAGCAGAAGCGCAGGGCGAAGAGCCCGGAGCAAATGGCATTGAGCATGGAGCGTGGTGATGAAAGTACAGAGCAAAGGGCGCAGGGTACGGAGAGTGAAGAAAGCAGAGCGGTAAGCGATGATAAGAAGCCGTACAGGTCGAAGATCATGCGCGGTTCCATGAAGAATTACTTTCCCCGTAACAGGGAGCGCATACAGAAACAGAGCATGATACGGTTTGTTGTGATATTGATTATTCTTGCTTTTGTGATATATATTTACCTGCGTTATTGATCGCTGCCGATGAGTGATATTATCAGGCTCCTGCCTGACTCCGTTGCCAACCAGATAGCTGCCGGTGAGGTGATACAGCGCCCCGCCTCGGTGGTGAAGGAGCTGGCTGAGAACGCCGTTGATGCCGGGGCGACGGAGATAAGCATGGTCATCCGCGATGCCGGCCGCACACTTGTTCAGGTGATAGACAACGGCAGCGGCATGAGCGAGACCGATGCCCGCCTGGCCTTTGAGAGGCATGCCACGTCTAAGATCGCATCGGCAGAAGACCTCTTCACCATCAGCACCAAGGGGTTCCGTGGCGAGGCGCTCGCCTCCATTGCAGCCGTCTCGATGACCGAGCTGCGCACACGGCGCGAAGAGGACGAGGCAGGTACGCTGGTGGAGATAAACAATTCGAGGGTGACGAAGCAGGAGCCCTGCTCATGCGCCGCCGGCTCGGTCTTCAGCGTGAAAAACCTGTTTTACAATGTTCCGGCCCGCCGTAAGTTCCTCAAGTCAGACAACACAGAGTTCAGGCATATCATCACAGAGTTCCAGCGGATAACGCTGGCACACCCGCTGATAAAATTCAGCCTGATACACAACGACCAGGAGGTGTACCGCCTGCCTGCCGGAAACAACAGGCAGCGCATCGTGGCTCTCTTCGGCAAACAGTATAACCAGAATCTTGTGACGGTAGA
Source organism: uncultured Bacteroidales bacterium (assembly GCA_963743775.1). Lineage (GTDB taxonomy): Bacteria > Bacteroidota > Bacteroidia > Bacteroidales > VadinHA17 > SR-FBR-E99. The sequence goes on along the minus strand of CAVURA010000011.1, from coordinate 112,446 downwards.
GACAGAGACAACAATTGTCTCCATCAGCGGTTTTGCCGGCAAGCCTGAGAACGCACGGCGCTCTGCCGGCGAGCAGTTCTTCTTCATCAACAACAGGTTCATACGCCATCCTTACCTCCACCGCGCCGTGCTCGAGGCTTACCAGGGCATACTCCCTCCTGACACCGTGCCGGCGTACTTCCTCTTCATGACCGCCGATCCGTCAACCATAGACGTGAACATACACCCCACCAAGACGGAGGTGAAGTTCGAGGATGAACGTTCCGTGTGGCAGATAATGCTGGCCTCCGTGCGTGAGGCGCTGGGACGGTTTAACGTGGTGCCCTCCATGGATTTCGGACCTGAGGGCGCCGTGGAGATACCCGTCATCACCGGCGATATGCCTGCACCGCATTCACCTCATATAGAGGTAGACACCTCATTTAATCCTTTCGATGGCCACGAATACAACCGGCCCGGTCTGAAATGGAAGGGCGATGACGAACGGGATGCAGCCCACGGATGGGAATCGCTCTTTACAATCACCGCACGCAGTGATGCCGGGGAAGGCAACAAGGGCTCCGCAGACAGACGACGCTTCTTCCAGGTAAAGAACAGATACATAATGTGCCCCGTAATTTCCGGCATAATGATGATAGACCAGCGCAGGGCCCATGAACGGGTGCTGTACGAGAGGTATCTGGCATCACTCAGCGACGGCCCGAAGCCTGCGCAGGTGTCTCTCTTCCCTGTGGAAACGGAGCTTAATCCCGGAGATATAATCATACTCGAAGAGATAAAAGACGAGATAAAAGCGCTGGGGTTTGGTGTCACGACCGGCAACGGCTGCATGGTGACAATCACCGGCCACCCTGCCGACAGTCGCAATGTCAGTCCCCATGCAATGCTCGAAACACTCTTAACCGAATACAAACAGACACTCGGAGATCCCTCGATAAGCGCACGCGAACGCGTGGCCCTCTCGATGGCAAAAGCATCAGCCATACCCTACGGCATGCCCCTGACACACGAAGAGATGGAAGAGCTCTTCGACATGCTCTTTGCATGTGCCATGCCCAACTACTCGCCTACAGGAAAGACGGTGATGAACATAATCACTCTTGATGAGCTTGACAGAAGATTCAGTTGATTTTCCGATAGAATGGCTAAATTTGCCGCTTCATAAACTATTACAGATACAATGAACAGAATTTTTGGAGATCTGCCGCCGGTAGTAAAGAACCTGATCATCATCAATGTCGTCATGCTGCTGGTGATGTACGCGGTGAAGGCCATGTCGGGCGTCGATCTGAATGCCATCCTTGGTCTTTACTTTCCAAAATCAGACAGTTTCAGGTCGTGGCAGATAGTGACCCACATGTTTATGCATGGCAGTTTTATTCACCTGTTCCTTAATATGTTCGCACTCTGGATGTTCGGTAAGGTGCTTGAGCAGGTCTGGGGTCCGAAGCGTTTCCTGATCTTTTACCTTGTCACAGGACTGGGCGCCGCCTTCACCTTTGAGCTGGTACAGTGGATGCAGTACAACAAGGTCATGGCCACCCTTTCGCCTGAACAGCTTCAATATGTCTATGACAGCGGCAGCGACGTTTTCTCCCAGGGCAAAAATTTCTCGGATATACAGATGGGCAAGCTGAACGCGCTTCTCAATGTTCCTGTCGTTGGAGCCTCAGGAGCCGTTTACGGCGTGTTGCTCGGCTTCGGGATGCTCTTCCCCAACACTCAGCTTATGCTGATCTTCCCTCCCATACCTATTAAAGCAAAATACCTTGTTATAGGTTACGCCGCCATTGAGCTTTACAGTGCCATTACTGCTCCCGGAAGCGGCATTGCCCATACAGCCCACCTTGGAGGTATGATATTCGGCTACCTGCTCATACGATACTGGCGAAAGACTACAACAACACTCTATTGATGGGTATCTGGGACGAAATAAAAGATTCATTCAAGCGGGGTACCAGTCTCACCAGGCTTATTTACCTCAACGCCTTAATCTTCCTCATCATTAAGATTATCGAGGTGATTGGCGTGTTGTCGGGAAACGCCGCCCTGACTCCAGCAGTGGTATCGTTTCTCGCCGTGCCGGCCTCCGTCGGCGCACTTGCAGGGAAGCCCTGGACGCCGCTTACTTACATGTTCACCCACCAGGGTTTTATACATATCATTTTCAATATGATGTGGCTGTGGTGGTTCGGGAAGATCTTCCTCAACTACCTCGACCAGCGCAAGCTGGTGTCGCTCTATCTCATGGGCGGCCTTGCCGGGGCACTGCTTTATATCGCGGTCTTTAACTTCTTCCCCGCCTTCGCCGGAACAGTCCATGTCTCAATAGCCCTGGGCGCATCGGCATCAGTGATGGCTCTTGTCATCGCCACTGCAGTGTATCTCCCGGAACTGGAACTGCACCTCCTCTTCTTCGGAAGGATAAAGCTCAAATATCTTGCCCTTATAACGTTCCTTATCACGTCGGTGTTCGACTTCTCCGTCAATACCGGAGGGAAGATTGCTCACATAGGCGGGGCGCTGATGGGACTGGCATACGGATACGGGCTGAAAAACGGGACAGATATCGGCGCATGGCTAAACAAGATACTCGACTTCTTCGTTACTCTCTTCAAACCGGGTAGAAAGCTGAAGGTGACTTACAGAAAGCCAAAGACTGATACAGCCTACACAAAGGCAAAAACAGATTACGACTACAATAAAGAAAAAGCCGAAAGGCAGAAAGCCATAGATCATATACTTGACAAGATCTCAAAAGGCGGATATGACAGTCTTACCAGGGAGGAAAAAGAGATCCTCTTCAACGAGAGTCAGAACAAAAGGTAGCGGGATAAAGCGTTTCCTGCGCAACATCCTGCTGGCGGTGAACATTGTTCTCGTCACGGCTCTTTTGCTGGCCTATCTGTCAGTATACTTAAATCCTGCAACCACTTCTATTCCTGCTCTGTTCGGCCTTGCTTACCCTTACATTGTGGCTGCAAACATCATAATGATTCTGGTTTGGATCCTCTTCAGGAAGTGGCTTGCCCTGATATCCGTTGTTGCCATTGCCCTGGGCCTGGGATATATCCACAACTTCATAAGGTTTACCAATCACGGAGAGGAGTTGCATCACGACCTGAAGGTGATGAGTTATAATGTAAGGCTCTTCAATATCTATGAGGAAAGCGAAAGGAATTCGTACAACAAGATGCTTCAGCTGTTCAGGAATGAAGAACCCGGTATTCTCTGCCTGCAGGAGTATTTCGTCAAGGGTGATCCCGCTGCCGCCGAGCGGAAGCTGAAGGAGGGTATCGGAGGAAAACTGCAGACACATTTCAAGCTTGTCAAGAGCGGATCGATCAAGCCGTTACGGTATAGCCACTCTTACCCGTTACCCAGTCATTTACAGGGGTGATGTGGTGCATCCCGGCTCATCTTCGCTGACAATATTCACCGATATTGTTGTTGATACAGACACCTTCAGGATTTATAACAACCACCTGCAGTCGTTCAGACTCAGACGGGTGGAAGGCACCCTGCTGGGTGAGATCACCGGGGATGTGCAGAACGGCGGTTCCATGGATGAAATTTCAGGTATTTACAAGAGTCTCACTAATGGCTTTGCCAGCCGTGCACTGCAGGTTGACAGGGTTAAGAGGCATATCGAGACCTCACCGTACCCGGTGATTGTGGTGGGCGACTTCAATGACACCCCGGTCTCATACACCTACAGAAAGATGAGGCGCGGGCTGAAGGATGCCTTTGTGGAGGCGGGCTACGGCGCAGGCTTCACCTACAGGGGCAAGTACCCGGCCAACAGGATTGACTTCATTCTTTACAGCGAGGATATAGACTGCAATGACTTTGACATCGTCAAAGTCAGGTATTCCGATCATTACCCTGTGATCGCCTATTTCAGGCGCGCTGACCAAAAGGCAGCTTCGACAGATCAGCGTTCCCGCCGGAAATAATTATCACGACCTTTTTGTCTGCGAAGAGGCCGCTGTTTGCGAGCACGGCGGCAAGAGGCACGGCTGACGACGGTTCGATGATGATTTTCATCCTCTCCCATACAAGCCGCATTGCTTCAATTATCTGTTCCTCGGTGACCGTCAGTATGTCATCGACATTCCCCTTTATTGCCGTGAATGTTCTTTCGCAAAGCGATGTCAGCAGTCCGTCCGCAATTGTTGTGGGTGGCAGCGGAGGCTGGAGGATGCCTGTGCGGAACGACCGGGCAGCGTCATCGGCGAGGGCCGGTTCGGCGCCGTAGATCTTTATTGACGGGAGGAGGTGTCTTGCAGCGATAGCCGTCCCGCTGAGGAGGCCGCCGCCGCCGACTGGGGCTATGATGGCATCAGCAGCAGGGTAGTCGGTCAGCGCCTCCAGCGCTGCCGTGCCCTGACCGGCGATGATGTTAAAATTGTCATAAGGATGGATCATTGTGGCGCCGGTACGTCTGATCACCTCCGCGGCGGCGGCCTCCCGTGCTGCCAGCGTCGGCTCGCAGAAGGTTATCTCCGCGCCGTAGCCCGCCACCGCTCTCTTCTTTACATCCGGTGCCGTGGACGGCATTACAATGTATGCTTTCACCCCGCGCGACACCGCCGCATGAGCCAGCGCAGCAGCATGATTGCCTGACGAATGGGTGACGACACCGCTGCGCCGCTGCTCTTCCGTCAGCTTAATGACAGCATTGGTGGCACCCCTGAACTTGAAAGCACCCACCTTCTGAAAATTCTCACACTTGAAGAAAAGATGCGCTCCGCTGATCTTGTCTATCTGATGCGAGGTGAGCACAGGAGTATGATGAATAAACGCACCTATGACCTCTGAAGCTGCGATGATATCTGAAAAGCCGGGTATTAACATTTATGAATTAGTAAAAGAAAAAGAGCCCCTGAAGGCTCTCTTTCATGTTTATTGTTAATTCCTAAAATATGCTCCAGGCAACGGTAACGCCTGCCATGACAACGGAAACCATCGACATAAGCTTGATAAGGATGTTCATTGAGGGGCCGCATGTGTCCTTGAAAGGATCACCTACAGTATCGCCAACAATACTGGCTTTATGGCATTCGCTTTTCTTGCCGCCATAATTACCTCTCTCAATATATTTCTTGGCGTTATCCCATGCACCGCCCGCATTATTCAGCATGCTTGCAAGAGAGAAACCTGTTGTCATTCCGCCCATAAGCAGACCGACAACACCGGGTACCCCAAAAATTATTCCCGTCAGAACCGGAACAATAATAGCCATGAGTGCAGGGACCACCATTTCCTTCTGTGCTCCCTTGGTTGCGATAGCTACACACTTTGCATATTCAGGCTTGCCTGTGCCTTCCATAATACCTGGAATTTCGCGGAACTGGCGTCTTACTTCCTCTACCATTCTGCTTGCATTTCTGCCGACAGCCTTCATTGTCATTGCGACAAACACGAAAGTCATCATAGCTCCTATGAAGAGACCTGCTATTAATATCGGGTTGAACAATGAAATGTTGTAAGCTGAGACAAAGTCGCCTATGTTTGACTGACTGACATCAACGGCTCTCTGTCCTGCTTCAACAACCGCTGGTGCATGACTCTTATAGAACAGCACATCGCCTATCTGTTTATAGCCATCGACGCTTTTATCAGCAAGTCTGCCAAGCCACAGTTTTACCTCTTCCATATATGCGGCAACAAGAGCCAGTGCAGTAAGTGCTGCCGAACCAATGGCAAAGCCTTTGCCTGTAGCTGCAGTTGTGTTTCCAAGTCCGTCAAGAGCATCTGTTCTTTCCCTAACTTCTTCAGGAAGTTCTGACATCTCGGCGTTTCCGCCGGCGTTGTCAGCAATCGGGCCGAATGCATCAGTTGCCAGGGTAATTCCAAGCGTGGAAAGCATTCCTACTGCGGCAAAACCGACACCGTAAATACCTGTAGCAAAATTATGGAATCCACCGGCAAAACCAAACGCTGCTATGATACCAGCAACTATTGTAAGGACAGGGACCCATGTTGACATCATTCCGACAGCCATGCCCTCAATAATTACGGTAGCCGGCCCCTGCTTTGATTGTTCAGCTATACCCTGGGTGGGTTTATAACCGTCTGATGTAAAATATTCCGTAGACTGGCCAATGATGACACCGGCAGCAAGGCCTGCAACTGCAGCTCCGAATACGCCCCATGTAATCAAGCCTGTCGCAGCCATAACTGCTAACACAACCAGTATCAGGGCTGAACTGCCTCCGGTTCCAAGAAGAAGGGCACGGAGAAGAGTCTTCGGAGACGCATCTTCTTTGGTCCTTACAAGATAAACGCCTGCTATTGAAAGCAATATTCCAATTGCAGAGACCAGCATCGGGGCAATTATAGCTTTAATCTGCAGGTCATCCTGACCGACTATCAGCGGAAGGGCAGCTCCCAGAGCAGCAGTTGAAAGTATAGATCCGGCATAAGATTCATAAAGGTCTGCACCCATACCTGCCACGTCGCCAACATTATCACCGACATTATCAGCTATTGTTGCAGGGTTACGGGGGTCGTCCTCAGGAATACCTGCTTCAACTTTGCCAACAAGGTCAGCTCCCACATCGGCAGCCTTGGTGAAAATACCGCCGCCGACACGTGCAAAGAGTGCCTGTGTTGATGCACCCATACCGAAGGTGATCATGGTTGCAGTTATCTCAACAAATGCCTGGTGCTGGTCAATGCCAGGCTGAACAAATGTCAGACCCAGCCATTGCACTCCTGTAACCAGATGTTCGGGGGTGAACACAACCTTTGTAAGAAAAATGAACCATAATGCAATATCAAGCAATCCAAATCCCACAACAACCAGTCCCATGACTGCACCGCTCCTGAGAGCGATTTTTAATCCTCTGTTAAGGGATTTTGAAGCGCCCCAGGCAGTCCTGTTCGATGCAAATGTTGCAGTTCTCATTCCGAGGTAACCGCACAGCCCGGAAAAGAAACCTCCTGTAAGGAAGGCAATTGGAACAAACGGGTTCTGTACACCCAGAAAAGCAAGGAGCGTCAATAAAATAGCCAGAACGATGAATACCTTGGTAACAACCGTATACTGGCTTTTCAGGTATGCCATTGCACCTTCCCTGACATAGGCAGCAATACTCTTCATCTTGTCTGTCCCTTCTTCCTCTTTCATCATACCCCTGTAAAAGATCCAGGCAAACAACAAAGCCAAGACCGATGAAATCGGAACAATCCAGAATAAACTACTGATCATAATCTTAGGTTTTTAGACGATTTGAGGTACAAAACTAATTAGTTTTTTTACAAAACCTAACCTCAGATGAAGTTATTGAGCTCTGTTTTTATTTTTTCAGCGCACCAAAAATATGTTTGCATGTCAGGAATGTATGCCGAATAATAGGTATAATTGTTTTTAACAATCTGTATATACAATTAGTAATTTTGCGTTGACAATGGAATACAGGCGCGATTTAATAGAGGCAGCGTGGGAAGAGCGCGGAATGCTTCAGGATGAGGAGGTAAGAAGAGCCGTCGAAGAGGTGATCGGAGCTCTCGACAGAGGTCTGTTGCGTGTGGCACAGCCTGAGGGTGATGCGTGGGTGGTGAACGAATGGATCAAGAAAGCCGTCATCCTTTATTTCCCCATGAGGGAGATGAAGACCACCGTTGCCGGACCTCTGGAGTTTCGTGACAAGATCGACCTCAAGCATAACTATGAGGAACTTGGAGTGAGGGTGGTGCCTCATGCTGTCGCCCGCTATGGCTCTTATCTTGCCCGGGGGGTGATACTGATGCCTTCGTTCATAAATATCGGGGCAAGGGTTGAAGAGGGCACCATGGTTGACACCTGGGCTACGGTGGGCTCATGCGCCCAGGTGGGAAAAAACGTCCATCTCAGTGGCGGAGTTGGCCTCGGTGGGGTTCTCGAGCCTGTGCAGGCTGCACCGGTGATCGTTGAGGACAACTGTTTCATCGGATCACGCGCCATTATTGTCGAAGGGGCGCGCATATGCACCGAGGCAGTGATAGCCGCTGCCACAGTCATCACCGGCTCAACGAAGATCATTGACGTGACAGGCAGCGAACCGATCGAATATCGCGGATATGTGCCTCCGCGCAGCGTGGTCATACCCGGAACTTACGCCAGGGATTATCCGTCAGGGACATACAATGTACCTTGTGCACTTATAATAGGAAAAAGAAAAGAATCAACGGATAAGAAGACTTCGCTGAACAATGCACTCCGTGAAAACGATGTAATGGTATGAAAAGCGAGTACGGCGACGATATTATGAATGCCCTGAAGGTGCTGCGTGCGGGAGGTGTCATCCTTTACCCGACTGACACTATCTGGGGACTGGGTTGTGATGCTACCAACGCACTGGCAGTGCAAAAGATCTTTGGCATCAAGGAGAGGGATGACAGCAAGAGCCTGATCATACTCGTAAACTCGGTATCGATGCTCGAAAGATATGTTGCTGATCCGCCCGAGGTGGCTCTGCAGATGGCGGAGCTGTCGCAGAAGCCCCTTACAATCGTCTATGACAGGGGGCGCAGCCTGGCGGCGGGTGTGGCTTCGGCAGACGGTTCGGTGGGTGTGAGGATATGCAGCGACCCGTTCTGTGATGAGCTGATCACTGCCTTCCGCAAACCCATTGTTTCCACATCAGCCAATATAAGCGGTACAGATGCCCCGGCACTCTTTGATGAGATAAGCGAAGAGGTGATCAGGGCAGCTGATTATGTCTGCCTGTACAGACAGTATGACCGAAGCAGGTCTGCGGCCTCTTCGGTCATAAGGGTCTCCGGAAACGGAGCTGTAAAAATCCTCCGGGAGTAACTATTTTGCCCGTACTGGGTAATTATTTTGTCCGCACCTTGCCGGATCCGGATATGGAAGCGTCAATCTTGGGATTACCGGAATACCAGATACTGCCACTGCCTGAGATGGAAGCCCTGAGCATTTCGGTTACATAGCAGTCGCAGGTTCCGCTGCCTGAGATGCTGGCTTCAAAAGTGCCGATCTTTGTCGATTCACCCTTGTAACTTCCTGATCCTGAAATATTAACCTCTAGACTGTTCATGCTGCCTGTGCCCTCTGCAACGAAACTTCCTGATCCTGAAATATCACATTTGACATCTCCCATGGTAACCTCTTTCAGGTAAATCTTGCCGCTTCCGCTGATATCAGCTTCAAAATCATCACTCTTAAGCGGATCAGTAACCATCACTTTGCCTGATCCCGACACATCAATTCCGTTAAGGGCTGGCATTGTTAGATGAACAATTACCTTATGATTATCGAAATTGAGCCAATTGTCACGTTTGATAACCAGCTCGCCGCCGCTGACTTTTGTAACCACTCCACTGAGATACTCCTTATCCCCTTCAAGCACGACACTGAATCCCTGCCCTAACGAAATATATACTTCGCCTGCCAGGGAAAAGCTAACTTCATCGAAGCCGGTGAGATTCCTGGTTTCCTTGTATGTGTCCTGTGCCGTTGCTGCTGAAACGAACAACAGTAATGCAAATGCGGATGACAATAATTTTTTCATGATCGGTTTATTTTGGAATTTATATAACAAAGACGTTACAGGAACGGCAACGCTGCACTGGCGGCTGAAAAATGGAGGCGTTCAGGTGTTTATTCCGGTCAGTCCTGACGGAAGAGACATCACGATCTGCTTTCTTTTTTTGTCAACTGAGATTATCAGGTCCTGGTGCATCGGGATCAGGATCTCACCCGCCGGGGAGGTGACTGCGGCAATCATCTGTCCGGGGTTTTGTATCACGTGTGCTATTACGCCACTGAAACCGCTTTGTTTATCAATGATCGTATATCCTTCCAGGGAATTGGGATCATGCCTGACATTATCCTCCCGGCCGGTTCTCACCTCGCATCCCTTAAAGCCGATGACAGACTTTTCGGTCAGGTAATCGTCAAACGATATTATCAGTGTTCCCGGTGAGGGAGACCAGGCCTCGCGGGTAAAAAAGGGAACCGGTATGCCGTCGATAACGACGAATACCGGTTCACCCTGTTTTGGTTCCCTTGCAATGCCGCCTTCGTTTCTGACGATCACGGCTCCTTCGAAGCCGTACGTTTTTGTTATTCTGCCAATTGTTTTCACTGGCGGTGGCAGGGAACGAAGACTGTTACTCAGTCTTCTCTTTCTCTTCTGCAGTTTCTTCCTTTGCTTCGGCCTTCGTCTCAGCTACAGCCTCGGCAGCGGGGGCTTCGGTCTCAACCTCAGCAACAGCTTCAACCTCAGCTACTACTTCAGCCACTGGTTCTGCAACTGTTTCTGCTGCCACTTCTGCGACGGCCTCAGGTGCGGCGGCGGCTTTGGCTGCTGCCTCGGCCTCAGCGGCCAGTGCGGCAAGCTTCTTCGCATATGCTGCTGCCCTTGCCTCCTTCACCGTTGTCTCAGCCTCAAGTCTCTGCTTGCGCGTCTCTTCACCTTTCTTCTCCAGGCCTGATTTCTTCGCTTCTATCTTCTCATCCTTGCCCTTCAGCCATTCATTAAACCGGCGGTCGGCTTCAGCCTCGTCGAAGGCGCCTTTCTTCACACCTTCCATAAGGTGTTTCTTCATCATGACTCCCTTGTACTTAAGGATTGCCCTGCATGTGTCCGTAGGTTGCGCACCTTTATGCAGCCAACCCAATGCCTTCTCGAAATTTACGTCGATTGTTGCCGGGTCAGTGAGAGGATTGTATGTTCCAATCTTCTCGATGAATCTGCCATCACGTGGCGACCTGCTATCTGCTACCACGATGTGGTAGTAGGCCAGCTTTGTGCGGCCTTTCCTAGCTAATCTGATCTTTACTGACATTTAAAATTTAATTAAGATTATAACTCTGTTTTTTTCAATGAGGGTGCAAATATATTACAATAAATCGAGGTAACAAAAATTATCACAACGATCATGTTAATAAAAAAAATGACGGGGGATGTACCTTTTCCTTATTTTTGTTTCCGGCAGCGGCGCTGGCTTATTCCCCGATAATATGTCCTCATTCACTCATTTACACGTACATACACAATACTCTATCCTGGATGGTGCATCGGGAATAAAGGCTCTTGTAAAAAGAGCCAGGGACCTCGGCATGGAGGCTCTTGCCATCACCGACCACGGTAATATGTTCGGGGTAAAAGAGTTTCATGACGTGGCCACAGCCGCTTCACTGAAGCCCATAATCGGATGCGAGATTTATGTAGCCCGTACGTCACTGGAGGATAAAACCTCTGTCGAAGACCGTTCAGGAGACCACCTGATCCTGCTGGCAAAAAACCTTGCAGGCTATAAAAATCTCGTGAAGCTGGTCTCTCAGGCATGGATAAAGGGATTTTACTACAGGCCGCGCATCGATAAGGCTCTTTTGCGTGCCCACAGCGAAGGCCTCATAGTATCATCAGCCTGTATCGCAGGCGAGGCTGCTCAGGAGATCCTCTCGGGTAACATGAAAGGCGCTGAGGAAGCCATGCTGTCATATAAGGAGATCTTCGGCGACGATTATTATCTTGAGATCCAGCGCCATGAAACCTCCGACCCTACCGCTGACACCACGGTATTTCCGCTGCAGCAGAGGGTAATCGCCGCTTACCGCGAACTGGCGGCAAAACACAATGTCAAGATCATTGCGACCAATGACGTGCACTTCATCATGGCTGACGAGGCAGAAGCCCATGACAGGCTTATTTGCATCAACACCGTAAAAGACATTGACGACCCTGACAGACTGAGGTATACGAAACAGGAGTATCTCAAGACCGAAGAAGAGATGCTGGCAGTTTTCGCCGATATACCCGAGGCAGTACTGAACACAAAGGAGGTAGCAGATAAGATTGAATACTATTCGCTTAGCAGCCAGCCGATCATGCCTGATTTCGCCATCCCGCCAGAGTTCGCAGACAAGGATGAGTATCTCAGGCACCTGACAATGAAGGGTGCAGCGGCGCGATGGACCAACATTACCCCCGAACTGCAGGCACGACTCGATTTTGAGCTCTCGGTTATCAAAAACATGGGGTTCCCCGGTTACTTCCTCATCGTGCAGGATTTTCTCAGGGCAGCCCGCGAGATGGGTGTATGGGTCGGCCCGGGAAGAGGTTCGGCTGCCGGCAGCGCCGTAGCATATTCCCTCAGGATCACAGACATTGACCCCATACAGTATAACCTCCTGTTTGAAAGATTCCTTAACCCTGACCGCATCTCGATGCCGGATATCGACATTGACTTCGACGAGGACGGACGGGAGAAAGTCCTGAAATATGTCGTTGACAAATACGGTCACGACAGGGTAGCTCATATAATTACCTTCGGCACCATGGCTGCCAAGATGGCCATAAGGGATGTCGCCAGGGTGCAGAAACTGCCGCTGCCGGAAGCCATCAGGCTGACCAAACTGGTGCCCGAACGGCCCGGCATCACGCTTGCAACAGCTTACGATGAGGTTCCTGAACTGCTGAAAGAAAGAGAATCAAAAGAGCCTCTCGTTGCCCAGACCCTCAAGTATGCGGAGGTGCTCGAGGGCAGCATACGTCAGACAGGCGTCCACGCCTGCGGTATTATTATCAGCAGGGACAACATCTCAGACCATATCCCTATCTGCACTGCCAAGGACACAGAGCTGTACGTGACACAGTATGAGGGCAACCATGTCGAGTCAGTCGGGCTGCTCAAGATGGACTTCCTGGGGCTGAAAACTCTGTCGATACTGAAGGATGCCGTTGAGAACATAACGAAATCAAAGGGGATAACCATAGACCTTGATACCTTGTCTCTTAAGGACAAGCGTACCTGGGAGCTGTTCAGCAACGCGGAGACAACCGGTGTGTTCCAGTTTGAATCTGTGGGCATGAAACGCTACCTGCGCGACCTGAAGCCAAACCAGTTCGGTGACCTGATAGCCATGAACGCCCTGTACCGGCCGGGGCCCATGGATTATATACCCTTGTTTATCAGGCGCAAAAACGGGAAAGAGAAGATTAAGTACGAGCTGCCGGCGATGGAGAAATATCTCAAGGAGACCTACGGCATAACTGTCTACCAGGAGCAGGTGATGCTGCTCTCGCAGGAGCTTGCAGGCTTCACCAAAGGACAGGCTGACTCGCTCCGCAAGGCCATGGGCAAGAAGAAGAAGACCATCATGGACAAGCTGAAGGTCGAATTTGTCGAAGGATGCCGCAGAAATGGCTATGATGAGAACACCCTTAACAAGATATGGTCAGACTGGGAAGCTTTTGCTGAATATGCTTTTAATAAGTCGCACTCGACATGCTATGCTCTCATTGCATACCAGACCGGTTATCTCAAGGCGAATTACCCGGCCGAGTTCATGGCTGCGGTGCTGAGCCGTAACATCAGTGATATCAAGAAGATCACCGTGATGATGGAGGAGACCAAACGGATGGGCATGGAGGTGCTCGGTCCCGATGTCAACGAGAGCCTCCTGCATTTTACAGTCAACCGTAACGGCAATATCAGGTTCGGGCTTGGCGCCATCAAGGGCGTGGGAGAGAATGCCGTACTGCATCTTATTGAGGAAAGGGAGAAGAACGGCCCTTACAAAGATATCTATGAACTGGCAGAGAGAACGAACCTCAACACACTCAATAAAAAGATGCTCGAATCAATGGTGGTATCCGGTGCGTTTGACAGCCTTCCGGGCCTCACCAGGGCACAGTACTTTTCTGCCGACGGCAAGGGCTCCAGCTTTCTCGAGAGCCTCATCCGCTACGGACACAGCGTCAAGAATATACGCAACAGCACCCAGCAGTCGCTCTTCGGCGACAGCGGAGGGTTTGAGCTTGTGAGGCCTGAGCCTGCCCCATGCCCCGACTGGTCTAAACTGGAGAAGCTGAACAAGGAAAAACAGGTGATAGGTATTTATCTTTCATCACATCCTCTTGACGACTACCGTCTTGAAATTAACACCTTCTGCAATGCCACCCTGGCTGACCTTCAGAACCTGAGTGAGTTTGCCAACCGCGAGGTATGCGTTGCAGGATTGGTGACAGATACCCGCAGCGGTGTCACCAAGAACGGCAAACCCTTCGGAGGGTTTACACTGCAGGATTATACAGATTCATTTACCTTCCTGCTGTTCGACAAGGAATACGTATCATTCAGCAACTTTTTCAATACCGATTATCAACTCCTGATAAAAGGAAAGGTACAGGCGAGATTTTATAATCCTGATGAACTCGAGCTGAGGATAAAGGAAATACACCTGCTCTCCGCAGTAAGGGAAGACCTCATCAATTCAATCACCATCAAGGTCAAGACGGAACTTATTAACCCGGAGTTCATAACGAACCTTAAGACACTTATTTCGGAGAATCCGGGCAACAAAACACTCAAATTCCTGTTGATTGATCATGATGATAAAATCACCCTTCCTCTCTTCTCGCGGAGCATCAAGGCAGGCATTACAAACGAGCTTATCGGATGGCTTGAAGATAACCCGGAGCTTGACTTTAAAGTAAATTAAATATCTTTGTGAGAATTCGTACTCAATAAATCAGAAATATAATATACTATGGCACAGCACGTTAACGACAAGAATTTTGATGAGGTTGTATTGAAGTCAGACATACCGGTGATTGTGGATTTCTGGGCGGAATGGTGCGGCCCCTGCAGGATGATAGCTCCATACATAGAGCAGTTAGGTGAGACCTACAAGGACAAGGCTCTGGTCGTCAAGTGTGATGTTGACAGTTCGCCTGAAGTCGCCCGCAGGTTCTCAATCAGGAATATTCCCACGGTTCTTTACTTCAAGGGAGGTGAGGTTGTTGACAAGCAGGTCGGGGCAGCTGCCCGCTCGGCATTTGAGGCCAAGCTTACACCTCTTCTCTGACCAATTATGAGAGTTTGCGTTTTTGCTGCCTCAAGCAGCCGTATTGATCCTGCCTACGCAACTGCCGCGGCAGAGCTGGGCAAAGTATTTGCCGAGCAGAATGTGCATGCCATTTTCGGTGGCGGAGGCATAGGACTGATGGGTATTCTTGCAGATACCATGCTTGCCGGTAAAGGTGAGATCACCGGAGTGATACCTGAATTCATGATAAAGGAAGGATGGGGTCATGACGGGGTCAGGGATATGATCATTACATCGGATATGTCTGAGAGGAAGAAGACGATCTTTGCAATGTCTGATGCTGCTGTAGCCCTCCCCGGAGGAGTGGGAACGCTTGAGGAGCTGACGGAGGTGATTACCCTCAAACAGCTTGGACAGTTCAACAAGCCCATTATAATCATGAATGTCAACGGTTTTTATGACCACCTCATCGAGTTCTTCGACCACATGGTCAGGGGCCATTTCATGAGGCTTGAGCATAAGGATATATGGCAGATCGTCACCTCGGCCGAAGAGGTGGTGCCGGCAATAGTCAACTATACCGGCTGGCATGCTGATCCAAAGGTAATTGCCCGGATCTGACACTAAGGTATCCGGGTGCCGATAAAAAGAATATCGTCTATCTGGGGGAGGTCTCCCATCCAGTCCCTGATGGCTTTCTCAAGAAGCCTCTTCTGCTCATCTTCCGGAAGACTATATATCTCCGAGAGAATGCGCCTGATGTTTATGGTCTTGAACTTCTTGTCTTCATCACCGCCAAACTGGTCGGCAAAACCGTCAGTGAAGATATAGAGCATATCTCCCTTCATGACGTCTATCCTTCGATTGGTGAAGACCTTCTTTGCCTGGCCGTCAATCATGCCGATGGGGAAACGGTCAGCCCTGTGAACAGTAACCTTGCCGTCCCTCACATGATAAAGCGGCTGGTAAGCCCCGGCAAATTCAACATAATGCTCAAGGGTGTCATACGAGATCAGTGAAATATCCATGCCGTCACGCACTGCCTTCTGGCTTCTCTGCAGAAGGGCATGAACGATCTCGGTGTTCAGGCGGTCAAGAATTTCTGACGGCCTTTTCACACCGTTCTCCTTCACGATCTTGTTAAGAGAGTTATGACCGATAATTGACATGAACGCTCCCGGAACGCCGTGACCGGTGCAGTCGACCGTGGCAATAAACTGCTTCAGGCCGCTGTCATACATCCAGTAAAAGTCGCCGCTGACAATATCCTTGGGCATGAACAGGACAAAGGTATTATTGAAATAATTCTCCGGTGGAAGCATCGCAGCCTGGATCCTTTCAGCATACCTGATGCTTGCGGTGATATCCCTGTTCTTTTCTTCGAGTTCGAGGCTCTTGGATACAACCTCAGCTGTTCTCTCCTCAACCTTCTCTTCAAGTACATCCTTTTCCCTGAGCAGGTTCCGTTCACGGCGCATGATGTAAAGGTAGATGACGCTGATGAGGGCACCGATGGCCAGGATAATAAAATACGGCGACAGGAACAGCGGAGGCCTGATTGTAAATGTCATCTCCACCGGCTTTTCATTCCAGTAACCGTAGTTGTTTGAAGCCCTGACCTTAAAGGTATATTTGCCGGGGCTTAGCGACAGGTATGGCACCCTGGTCTGGCTTGTGCTTACCCAGTCCTCATCGGAGCCAACAAGCATATACTGGTACCTGACCGATTCAGGATTGACAAGACAGATACTCAGGAAGTCGAAGATGATCCCTTTCTTCTGGTTGTGGGAGAGACGTATCCCGTCGTACATGGGATACGGCACATAGTTGACAAGGGTTCTCCAGATGTGTGTGGCAGGCTCCGTGATAACAGGAGGCAGCTTTGAGGGGCTCAGCCTGATGGCTCCGTTGGGGGTGCCAAACCACAGATCTCCGTTATTGTCTGAAAATGAAGCGTTTGACCTGGTTTCAATGCCTGTGAACCCGTTCTTCTCGGTGAATGATGAAATGCGGCCTGTCACTATATCATACCTGTTAAGGCCCAGGTTGGTGCCTATGAACAGGTTACCTTCCCTGTCAGGCTGCAGCAGGTTGATGGAATTCATAAGGAGACCGTCAGCATCGGTGATCCTTTTCCATACTGTATCATTCCTGAGGCCGTACAGTCCGTCTATGGTACCCACCCACACGGTTCCGTCAGATGTTTCGGTTATCGATGTTGGCATGATTTCAGCACCAAAATCAACTGCGACAAAGTCCTCACTGCCCGGGAAATGTTTCGTAATGCCGTTTCGCTTCTCCGACCCGATCCACAGAAAACCCTTGCTGTCAGTAAACAGGGATGTGATATTGGTAACCGATAGACCGTTGATCTGTGTGTAAGTCCTGCTTTCCTTCTTCTTTTCATCCCATCTGATCAGTGCACGGTCAGTTCCCATCCACAGGTTATCCGACAAGTCTGTTTCAAGAGCTGAGATACTGTATATTTCCTTAAGGCTCCCGTTCAGGTTGATATCAAATTTATATTTGTCTTCTTTCAGATCATACCTGAATATCTCATATGTTGAGGTTACAATCCATACATTGCCATTCCCGTCAGGTTTGATGATGTTTATCTGGCTTCCTTCAAGGGCGGCGGGAAAACCTGAACTTTTTATCCCGGCTTCTCCTTTTTTCTCCGGATCATAAAGAGAAAGGCCGCTGTGTGTGCCGAACCAGTACCGGCCTGTCTCATCCTGGGCAAGCGTGAATACATCGTTTGACGGAAAGAATAACGGCGCCTGGTAGGAAGTAAAGTGATCACCCTTGTAGATGAAGAGTCCGGCATCCCTGTCAGCAATAAGGATATTCCTCTCCTTGTCCTCTATCATGCACAGGATATGCTGTGCCCGCAGGCCGTTACTGCTGTTATATATGACAATTCCGTCCGGCGAGAAGATTGTTATGCCTCCCCGGCTCTCCTGATCTTCCATTGATGCTACCCATATATTTCCGCGGTAGTCTTCGGTGATATAGCTAACAAAATTACCCCACAGACCATTACGCGAATCATATAATTCCATTTCACCGCTTCTGGCGTCAAGCTTGTGCAGTCCTCCGTTATATGTACCGAACCACTTGTTTCCCCGGGAATCTTCAAACATGGTGGTGATCTGGAAGTACCTGGTAAGACCTTCAGGATTGTATGGGTTAAACCTGTCACTGGCATGGTCATACTTCTTGATACCCATATCTGTTATGCAGTACAGGCTTCCACCGCGGTCGCTGTAAAACCCGAATGCATCATTGCTCAGTCCCTGACGGCCGGCATACTGTTGCCCAGTCATTGTCATGACGCCGGGCTCGGGATCATCAAGTCTCAGTGCGCCGCCCAGGGTGGTTGAAACCCAGATTGATCCTTCATACTCAGTGATCGCGGTTATATCACCGCTGAGGGTCAGTACAGGCTTTACCCCGTCGGTTATCCTGGCTGAATCAATGCCAATGAAAATTGAGGGAGAGAAGGAGACACGTTTAAAGATATCATTCTCGAAAAGTGACATGCCACCGCCGATATGTCCCAGCCATATCCTGCCATGGCTGTCCATGAAAATGCTCTTCACCCCTCCCGGGGCCAGGCTGTCTGAGGTGGAGAAGTTCTCAAAATTCAGTCCGTCAAAGCGTGTGGCGCCGCTGCCTGTACCCAGCCAGATAAAATCGTTGGCATCCTGGATTACAGTGTATACTTTTGAGGCGCTGAGCCCCTCCTTTGAACCGTAATTTTCAAAATAGTAATTCTGGCCTGAAGCATGACCGGGAAAGGCCAGAAACAACAGGGACAGCCACGCCAGTAAAACAGGTGAGGATACTTTGCAATACCTGCCCCCTCCGCCCATCAGGCTATTTCTTTATGAAGAAGAAGGTCCCGTCTTCATCCTTGAGCCCGGTGATCTTTCCAAACTTAGGCTTCTGCTGGTTGTTCTGGGAAACAGCCTTGGTCACCTGCGAGGCAATCTCTTCAATTGCAATGCAGGTTTTAGGGTTGCCGCGAAGAGCGCTGGCAAAAGTGCGGGTGAACTGGGAGTCATCCACGGCCAGTTCGTAACCGGCAGATGAGAATACCTGGCTCGATTTGAACTGTGTGGCACGCCAGTCAGCACAGTTGCGGGCCTTGAGATCTGATCTCATCGCCTGGTAAAAACTCGGGCCCGATTCGCAGGCGTCGGTAATGACCAGAACATGGGTGAGATAATTCATATAGGACTCCATAGAAGCCCTGAGTGTTGTCAGGCTGTAATAGGTGAACTCCTCATCACGCCTTGCATCAACGGGTATCCAGTATCCTACGTCATTGATGAATTTGCCGTGGCCGGCAAACCATATCACAAGCGACTTGATCTGTTTGCCCCTTACCTCATCGCGGAGATCAATTGAAAAAAACTTCTCCATCTGCTGTTTCGTCTGGTTACGGAGCCTGCGTATGGGAAGCACCTGGTAGTTTTCTTCAAGCACACCTGAAATGAGGTTAGCGTCTTTAGGCGGACCCTGGAGAGCTGCAAAATTTTGATAGTCACTGTTTTCTATGAAGATAACAAGTGTGTTGCCCATCGGGTTCGAGTCGGAAATAATAGTACCGTTGCGGTTAAGAAAGTAATCCTTAATCGTTCTGTTCCCGTACTTGTCTTCAACAAGGATGGTGATCTTGTCAGTGTTACGGACATCAATGCCCTTGGCTATGAAACCCGGATTGAGATTATCCTGTGAGAACTGTGCGCTGATATTTTCAATTTTAACTGACCTGATAAGGTTCTGATCTGTCACCTTACCCTCGATATCAATATGGGTAGTAATGCTGTCAATGATCAGTACATCGTCTCCAATGAGATAAGGAGCAAGTATCTGTATCTCGGGAGGATCGACCTCAGTACGCCTGATGTGATAAGTCAGCACGCTTTCATTGTCATAGATGTCACGCGCAACTATCCTGACCGTTTCATCTGACGGTATGCTCACCTCGGCTGAGAATGCCATTGAACCGCTGCGGCCTTCATGCATCACCGGGGTGTTGTTGATTGAGAACTCTGCAAGGAGGCTCTTGTCGCTGATCCTTCCTGCCACCAGCACACTCTTGCTATCAAAACCCACCTCTATCTCACGGCCTCCGACGATGGTCGGAGCCTCAATTGAAATCTCAGGACTGACCGTCTCGCGGTTGATCGCAAAGAGCCTGTCATTAGCCTCAGCCAGCATCTTCTTTTCCGGAGCGTTTGCTTCATTCATGGCAATGACCTTCGTATAATCCGATCCTGCCTTCTCAAAGTCGTTGATCTCCTCATAAGAACGGGCACGCATCAGATATACCTGAGGCTGGTACTGGTCTAGTGCCAGTGCCTTCGTGAAATCGTTGACGGCGGCAAGGTGCTGATTAAATTTCTGGTAATAGGCACCCCTGCTGATATAATGCGATTTATTTGCCGGCTCAAGCAGTATGGCGGTTGAAATATCATTTATGGCCGACGGGTAGTCAAGCCTGGCCTCAAAAGCCATGGCACGGGTGAGGTATGCATCTACATTTTTCTCATCCTGCTGCATCACCATATTGCATTGCCCGAGGGCGCTGTTGATATCGCCCTGGCGGACAAGCACCCTGGCCAGTTCCAGACGCGCAATGGAAAGGGTCTTGTCTTTTGTGACAGCCTTTTCAAGCTGCCGCCTTGCTGTCTGGTCATCATTTTTCTTCTGGTAGATGATGCCCTGATAGTAATAGTTTATGGCATCATCCCTCATCTGAAGCGCAGTGTCAGAGGTAGCAAGGGCACGGTCCCACAGCTCCATCCCTATCAGTGAAACGACTTTCTCGGTGTAAAGCCTTCCGTTACGGTATTCGGCCTTTATTGCTTTCTGCAGGACTGATACAGCTTCAGTGTAATATTTCTTTTTTTCATCGGCAGTTGTTTTCTCCCCGGAGGCAATCATATTGCACATATGGCCCAGGTTGTAAAGGATGCCCGTATCGTCCGGCATGAAATTTACCGCCCTCTTGTAATCATCATATGCAAGTCCGTAGTTGCCGGTCAGTTCATAAACCCTGGCTCTTTTGACATAGCCGTCGGCGGAAGATGGAGACTCCTCAATAGCACGGGAGAACTGGTCAATGGCATCGTCGAACATATTGTTCCTGATGAACTCCTCTCCGGCTTTTATATACTTGCGTGATGACTGTCCGTAAACACCCATGCCTGCAACAAGAAGAATCAATAAAAAAAACGAGAATCCGCGTTTCATGACTTTCACTTCATTTTACGAATTGGGACTCAAAATTACGAATAATTATTTACTAACAAAACAAAAGCATTTATTAACAGTACCTGACGGTCATTTCATTCTGTTCCTGGCAATCTCCAGGGTGCTCTTCGCGAAGCTGAAAGCCTCATCCGGTCTGAATGACGGAAATGGGTCAGCAACTCCTTTCCCGAAGTTCATCTTTCCCGTGAAACGGCGTGCCTCATCCCAAAGACCCGACCCGACAAATTGACGGATGATAAATGCTCCTCCCTCAACCAAAACCGACTGCATTTCCATCTCATGAAGAATCTTCAGGACACTCCCGGCAATATTTTGATCATCATTAATTTGAATAACCTCCGCTCCGGGTAGGGTTATACTGCCATTACAGGTAAAAAGTTTCACTTTGGCGGTGCCGTTAAGCACTTTTGCCTGAGGATCTATTTTCCCGCTGCGACTGACGATTATTCTGACGGGGTTCCTGCCCTTCCAGTAGCGGACGTCAAGCGACGGGTTGTCAGCGCGGATGGTAGCCCCGCCCGCCAGGATTGCATCCTCGGCAGCCCGCCATCTGTGGACGAGTATTCGTTCGGGCATGCCGGTAATCCAGTGTGGCCCGATAGCCTCGCCCGGTGCCCTTAACGTGTCAATGAAACCGTCGGCACTGCGTGCCCATTTCATGATCACATACGGACGCTGCTGCTCATGTATCGTAAAGAAACGCCGGTTGATCTCACGGCACTCATCCTCAGCAACACCGGATACAACTTCTATCCCTGCCTGACGCATCCGTTCAATGCCCTTGCCCGCAACCTTCAGGCTTGTGTCTCCCGTACCGATGACCACCCTTCTTATGCCGCTCCTGATTATCAGGTCAGCACACGGAGGGGTACGCCCCTGGTGAGAACAGGGCTCAAGACTGACGTAAAGTGAAGAATGCGGAAGAAGGCTTTTATCTTTCACAGCATTGATGGCATGCACTTCGGCATGCGGGGTGCCTGCCTCCAGATGAAATCCTTCTCCTATGATCCTGCCGTCATGCACAATGACCGCACCGACTAACGGATTGGGAGAGGTGTAACCCTCTGCCTTTCCCGCCAGATCAAGACAGCGGTGCATAAAGATCATATCATCGGGCTGTGCCATAAGTGCAATTTTCTATCTTTGAATCATGGCCGGAAATTTACAAACAATAAGCGAAATACGTCATTATGTCTCCGGGATGCTGAGACGAATGTGGCCGGAGAAGGAAGCTGATGCAATGGCGATGGCCATAATAAAGGAATACACCGGCACGGACAATGCCCGGCAGCTGGCCTTCGGAGAGAGGACAGCCGGCCCTGATGCCACTGACCGTATTATTGCAGCAGTGCGCAGGGCTTCGGCGGGAGAGCCTCTGCAGTATATCTTCGGTTATACCTTCTTCTGCGGTCACCGCATCGGAGTGGAGCCCGGGGTGCTCATTCCAAGGCCGGAGACGGAAGAGATGGTTTCGCTTATCATCAGGGAAAATGCCGGTTTCACCGGAACAGCTGCCGATCTCTGCACGGGATCGGCTTGTATTGCAATAGCATTGTCCCTGGCATTCCCGGATGCAACAGTGATTGCTACGGATAATTCTGAAAAGGCACTGCAGGTCGCAGCAAATAATATCTCTTCCACGGGCGCTAACGTGCACCTTTCGAAGGCCGATATCCTTACCCGGGAACCTTCCTCAATCCCTGTTAGCAATATCATCGTGAGCAATCCTCCTTATGTGACAGAGAGCGAGAAAAAGGAAATGCATATCAACGTGCTCGACTATGAACCGCATGAGGCTCTCTTTGTCCCTGATGCCGATCCGCTCTTATTCTACCGTCATATAATAGCTGTTTCTGATGCTGCACTGGCACCCCTCGGCTGTTTATGGCTGGAAGTAAATGAATCCTTTGCTGATAAAACGGCCCGGCTCCTTAGTCAGAATATCTACAGGGATGTCAGGGTCATCGAAGATATCAGAGGAAAGAAACGATTTGTCAAAGCTGAAAAAAATGGGTGAAAAAGAAGAGCAGGACGAGCTCCTGCACAGGGCTCAGAAAGTATGTTCCGGGAGGGAGTACTGCATAAGCGACATTATGTCGCTCCTCGACAGGTGGGGAGCCAGGGATGAGAAAACCAGATCGGCCATCATTGATAAGCTCATCGGAGATAAGTTCATTGATGAGATCCGTTACTGCAGGGCTTTTGCACGCGATCACTTCACCTACAGCCAGTGGGGCAGGGTGAAGATCACCCAGGGTCTTAAGAGCAAGAATATACCGGCTGAAGCTATTGCATCAGGACTTGAAGCAATAGACGAGGAGGAATATCTTGCGCTCCTGAGAAAGATTATTGATGATCAGAAGAAAAGGATAAAGGCAAAGAACAGGTATGACCTCAAGGGCAAGATCCTGAGGCATGCCCTTGGAAAAGGTTTTGAAAGCCACCTTGTCTATGCTGAAATTAACTCGTTGTTCAACGACTGATTACCGGAATAAGCCAGTCCACAATGCCCTGAGAAAAGGGTAAAACGCATACAGAGCCATTACTGATGATACCAGGGCATCGGCCCGTGCTATCTGCTTCAGCCATCGACCGGTAAGCAGGTTCCTTGCTCCAATACCGACCCGCATAAAGAGCTGCAGGGCGAAGAAGAGAAAGACCCTCACGGAGGCGCTGTTCAACAGAAGGGCTTCATCGATCCTCCCCCGTACGATCAGCGAAAAAGCATGCGACAATCCGCATGACGGACACTGTTCCCCGGTAAGCTTCTCATGAATGCAGACAACAGGATATTCATTCTCATCAGGGGAATAAAAACCGGAGTAACCCATTATTAACAGGATCACTCCGGCAAGTATAATATTTACAGCAAAATATGCCCGCTGGTCAGCCGTGCGGTTCACTTTTATTTGTTGCTTTCCCCTGCAGGTACGGTTTTGACAGTGTCTTCTGCGCCTTCAAGCTCATCAAGCTTGTTTTCAAGATTGTTTTTCTTGACAGACGCTTTGATTTCAACAGAATCATTTCCGTCATTGACATGGATGATCACTTCCTCGTCGCCAAACTCAGTCTCAATGTCTTTGGTGACGTCCTTCACCACTTTTTCAATTTCATTGGCCCAGTCCCCCGACTTTGTCTTATCTGCAATTTTCCCGATTATAAAACTCTGCGATACCGAGATCATAAGGGCAATGATGCCGATGACAAGTCCTCCGACAAGAATGCCCTGGGTGTTGTTAGGCCTTGAGAGTCCTACAATTGCCAGAACAATGGCTATGACGGCCGGAATGATTGCCACTATGCCGACACATGGCACCACTGCCATCAGGAATGCTATTATGCCTGTCACGAGCGCCGCCACACCCACGCCGGATTGCTGATTTTTCTTTTCTTCTTCCATTGGTTCAAGTATTAAGTTTTCTTATTTCCTTTTGAGGATATCTCTTGTATCCTGTTCTAAAGACGTTACTGGAACTTCAATGATGCGTCCGGCTTCTGAATTATTTTTATAAAAAATAAAGGTAGGTACTCTTTCTATTCCCAGAGCCGGGAAATCTTCCAGAGGAGCTATTTTATTTATATCCACGCCAAGGAACCTTATTTTTTCTTCGGGGAAACCCCACAGATCTGCTATCTTCATGAACCTCGGCACTTCCCTCCTGCTGTCGGGACACCATGTTCCAAGTACGATGGTGATTGAATAATCAGTGATATCCGTCTGCCTCAGCTCGTCCATAATTGCCTGGTCAGGAACATAATTCTTAAACCCCTCCAGGTACCATGTTGAATGAGGCGGGTCAAGGAGCCTTGACAGACTGAAATCCCCGAGGATCCAGGTGGTGGCATCACGGAAGTCCCAGACATGCTCGTTCATCTCTTCAGTCGCTGCCGGAGGTGGAGGTGGAGGTGTATTCTGAGTGCCGGCAGTCTTTGAGGACCGGCAACCGGTCGTGGCCAGGGCGATCAGGACGATCATCAATATGAGGGTGAGATATTTTTTCATAAGGTCTGAATTAATATTGAAAGGATCTGTTTGGCAGTCTTTGCCACCGATGTTCCGGGGCCAAAGATGGCAGCCACACCGGCATCGTAAAGGAACTGATAATCCTGTGCAGGAATGACCCCGCCTGCAATGATAAGGATGTCTTCGCGTCCCAGTTTCTTCAGCTCGCTTATCACCTGCGGGATCAGCGTCTTATGTCCTGCCGCCAGGCTTGATACACCCAGCAGGTGCACGTCATTCTCGACAGCCTGCCGTGCGGCCTCCGCCGGTGTCTGGAACAGCGGCCCGATGTCAACATCAAATCCTATGTCGGCATACCCTGTCGATATCACCTTGGCACCGCGGTCATGTCCGTCCTGTCCCATCTTGGCGATCATTATCCGTGGCTGTCTGCCTGCTTTAGAGGCAAATTCGGCACACATGGCTTTTGCTTCCGCAAAGTCAGAGTCAGACTTATATTCTGACGAATAGACCCCTGATATTGTTCTTATCACAGCTTTATATCTCCCTGCTATTTTTTCACATGCATACGATATCTCTCCGAGTGTGGCTCTCTTTGATGCCGCATCAACAGCCAGTTCAAGGAGGTTGCCCTCGCCCGTTTCGGCAGCCTTGGTTATGGCATCCAGCGATTTCCGGCACTCTTCCTCATTACGCGAAGCTTTGACCTGTGCAAGTCTTTTCAGCTGCGCGTCACGTACAGCGGTGTTATCCACTTCAAGTATCTCGAGCGGATCCTCTTTCTCGAGGCGGTATTTGTTTATGCCGACGATAGTCTGTGCTCCCGAGTCAATTTTGGCCTGCGATCTGGCAGCAGCCTCCTCGATCCTCATCTTGGGTATGCCTGACTCAATGGCTTTAGCCATGCCTCCCAGGCTCTCGACTTCCTTAATAAGCTCCCACGCCTTGTGCGCAAGCTCATCAGTGAGTGTTTCCACATAGTAAGACCCTGCCCATGGGTCGACAGCCCTGCAGATATTTGTCTCTTCCTGCAGATATATCTGTGTGTTGCGTGCTATACGTGCCGAAAAATCAGTGGGCAGGGCTATTGCCTCATCAAGGGCATTGGTATGCAGGCTCTGTGTGTGACCCATGGCTGCTGCCATAGCCTCTATGCATGTACGGCCCACATTGTTGAATGGGTCCTGCTCCGTGAGGCTCCAACCCGATGTCTGTGTGTGTGTGCGGAGAGCAAGCGATTTGGGGTTCTTCGGGTTGAACTCGCTGACAATCTTTGCCCAGAGCATGCGCGCAGCCCTCATCTTGGCTATCTCCATGAAGAAATTCAATCCGCAGGCCCAGAAGAAAGAAAGGCGCGGGGCAAAATCGTCAATGTTCAGCCCGGCATTCACGCCGGTGCGCAGGTACTCGAGCCCGTCGGCGAGAGTGTATGCCAGCTCTATGTCAGCCGTGGCACCTGCCTCCTGCATGTGATATCCCGAGATGGAGATGGAATTGAACTTAGGCATCTTCGCGGATGTGTATCTGAAGATGTCGGCAATGATCCGCATCGAGAAGGCAGGGGGATAGATGTATGTATTGCGTACCATGAACTCCTTCAGGATGTCATTCTGAATAGTACCCTGCAGTTCTTCGAGCTTCACCCCCTGCTCCAGTCCTGCGACGATAAAGAATGCCATCACAGGCAGCACTGCGCCGTTCATTGTCATCGAGACAGACATCTCGTTGAGGGGTATCTGGTCAAAGAGCACCTTCATATCAAGAACGGAGTCCACGGCCACCCCGGCCTTTCCGACATCTCCTACAACGCGCTCATGATCAGAGTCATAACCACGGTGTGTAGCGAGGTCAAAAGCCACCGACAGGCCTTTCTGGCCTGCCGCGATGTTCCTGCGATAGAATGCGTTGGACTCCTCGGCCGTTGAGAACCCGGCGTATTGCCTGACGGTCCATGGCATCATAGCATACATTGCTGAATACGGTCCCCGGAGATACGGCGGCAATCCGGCAGCATAACCGAGATGCTCCATGCCGTGCAGATCCTCCTGTGTATATACACTCTTTACACGGATACGCTCAGGTGTCTCCCAAACCGGAAAGACACCGTTCTCCTTCTCCCACTTCTGAATGTTCTTCGAGGGCGATGTCACCCTGTCAAGGTCATGCTGCGAATATTTTGGTCTTTTGCTCATCTCCGATCAGTTTATTCCCAGTATCCTGTTAAACATCTGAAGGGTCTCAAGAACGTCAGACCTAACGCTGATGAAGTGTTCCAATCCTTTAGCTTTAAGCTCATCCATGCACGGCGGCGTTCCCGCAACCACGACAACAGCCTGCTGCTTTGTGAGAGTTAATATATCGGGAGCCACAGTGGCATATTCATCATCTGAACTGCATATGACAATGATATCGGCTTTTGCTTCCAGTGCAGTCTTTACCCCTTCGGCGGCGGTATCAAATCCGTTATTGTCTTTTACCTGGTATCCCGCACATGCAAAAAAGTTGGACGAGAACTGTGCCCTTGCCCTGCGCATCGCCGGGTTACCGATTGTAAGCATGAAGGCAAGCGGCCTCCTTGTTGCATGTTCCGTAGCCAGCCTGAGTTTTTCAAACTCTTCTGCTCCCCTGGAAGGGATGAGACGTTTGACCTGATCATCCTCAGAAGGGTTAGTATTGCTGAAGAGTCTTCCTGCATCAGCCTCAGGAGCATTCAGCTCTCTGAAGTTGGGATACTGGTTTGTACCGAGAAGGGTCTCGCGGCGCTTGCCGACATCGCTTTTGCGAGCCGAGGCGGCAGTGTTAATTTTATCCTGTATAATCCCTTTCTGCATTGCTGCGAGGAAGCCGCCCTCGTTTTCGGTCTCCAGGAAGAGCGACCAGGCTTCCCGGGCAATCATTGCTGTCAGCTCTTCGATATAATATGACCCTGCACCCGGATCTGCCACCTTGTCAAGGTGCGACTCTTCCATCAGCAGCAGCTGCTGGTTCCGTGCTATCCTTTCAGAGAAATTATCAGGATCCCTGAATATTACATCAAAGGGCTCTACAGTGATTGAGTCGGCGCCGCCCAGGGCAGCTGACATCGCCTCAGTCTGTGTGCGCAGCATGTTGACATAAGGGTCGTACAATGTCTTGTTCCATCTCCCTGTGACGGCATGGATATTCATCACCGCACTCTCTTCCGACCGTGGACCGTATCCTTTTACTATGATAGCCCATAACATCCTTGCAGCGCGCAGTTTGGCTATCTCCGGGAAAAAGTCCGGTCCGATGCCGAAGGTGAATTTTATTTGTGAGGCCGCAATATCAGGTTTTATGCCCTGTGCTGTGAGGTAAGCCATGTATTCGTTACCGAGCGACAGGGTCAGTGCCAGTTCGGCGACAGGTCCTGCGCCGGCGTTGCTGAAGACCGTACCAGACGGGTGAACGCATCTCAGTCCGGGTATGCTGACAGATTCTCTGGCGAGGCCGGCAAGGTACTCAAGACCGTCTTTGACCGGGACACATAGTTTGCCGTTGACAATCAGCCTTCCAAGCGGATCAGCGGCGATGCCTGCACGCACCCGTTTCAAGTCAGTTCCCGAGGTCCACATAGCCGACTGAAGGCATGCCAGCAGCTCTTTGGCCTTGCCTGCCGAGGTAAAATTAAGCTCAACATTATCACAATGTATGCCATTGAGCAGCAGCGTGATATTAGCTGCATTTATGGTTTCAGGATTGTCAATAATGAATCCCAGTGAGGTGACTCCCTTCATCAGTATTTCCAATGCCTTCAGGTTGGCTTCACTGTAATCCTTAACTGTGATATCCTGTCTTACGAGCCAGGAGTTATCAGCCACACGTGTTCCTCTAACATAAGGATAATCGCCAGGGAGGGATTCCTTAAGCTGCAGTTTAGAAGTATCTTCCTGCCTGTAAAAAGGCATCACTGCAAGGCCGTCGCGGGTTTTCCATACCAGTTTCTTCCTGAAATCGGCACCCTTCAGATCCGCAGTGATCTTCTCCATCCACTTTTCCGTGGAGACGGGCGGAAATTTTTCAAACAGTTTCTCTCTCTGTGTCATTAAGTGAACTACTGGTGCATCTGCAAATTAACGGATCATCAGCCTCTTAAACCATGTCTTTTGTCATATGGTCTTACTGGCTGCCTCCGAATTCCATAAGGTAGGACTTAATAAACTCATCTATGTAACCGTCAAGGACAGCCTGTGTGTTTCCGGCCTCATAGCCTGTCCGCAGGTCTTTCACCAGCTTATAAGGCTGAAGGGTATAGGAGCGGATCTGCGATCCCCATTCGATCTTTTTCTTTGATCCTTCTATCTTAGCCTGTTCTTCCTGTCTCTTTCTCAGCTCCATCTCATAGAGGCTTGATCTGAGAAGGCGCAGGGCATTCTCCTTGTTTTGTCCCTGCGAACGTGTCTCCTGGTTCTCGATGACGATGCCTGTCGGGGCATGGCGCAGTCGCACTGCCGTCTCCACCTTGTTGACATTCTGTCCGCCGGCGCCGGAGGAGCGGAACGTCTCCCAGGTGATGTCATTGGGATTGATCTCTATATTGATGTCATCGTCTACAAGCGGGGCAACGAATACTGAAGCAAATGTTGTCTGTCGTTTACCCTGTGAATTGAACGGCGATATGCGCACCAGGCGGTGGACACCATTCTCGCTCTTTAGATAGCCGTAGGCATTCTCCCCTTCAAACTCGAGGGTCACTGTTTTTATGCCTGCCTCATCGCCGGCCTGGTAGTAGGCCTCAGTGATTTTGTATCCGTTTCGTTCCCCCCACATCAGGTACATACGCATGAGCATCTGTGCCCAGTCGTTGCTCTCCGTGCCGCCTGCGCCGGCGTTGATCTTCAGGACGGCTCCCAGCTGATCCTCCTCACGTCTGAGCATATTACGAAGCTCAAGTTTCTCAACCTCGGTCAGAGTCTTATCATACTGGACGGTTATCTCCTCCTCGGTGACCTCGCCCTCCTTAAAGAAATCGAGAAGTACCAGCAGGTCCTCGACAGATATATTTACCTTATCAAAAGCGTTTGTCCAGCTCTTCACGGAGGAGATCTCTTTCAGCAGCGTCTCTGCTTTTTTAGGATCGTTCCAGAAGCCCGGGTCTTTGGTGATTTCCTCTTTCTCCTTTATATTCAGAATTTTGCCGTCGATGTCAAAGATACCTCCTCAACGCATCGCGGCGTCCTGTAATGTCTTTTATCTGGTCGTTATTAATCATGGCAGTTCTGTTTGCGGCAAATGTACAAAAAAAGGCATTTCGGCAGTAGGCAATTGGCAATAGTGAACAGGACCGCAGGATTGAACGGTCGCACGATTGTAAAGATTTTCAGATAATTACTTGACATGAGCAAATCCCGTCGTAAATTGCTTTTAATTCTAAACCTGGATACTTCGTTTATCAATAATCGTCATCCATTAATTGTTTTCATTACTACTAATAACTAAACCTATGAAAAAACTGATTTTTCTTCTGGCGTTAACAGTATTTGCAGTTGCCAGCTGCAAAGAGAAGAAACCGGCCGATTACACGAGGCTGGGATACTTCACACCATATCAAAACTTATATGGAGAAACTGAACGGTAAGGTTGAAATCGATAGTCGAAAAAGGCTATTGGGCCGTACCCGAAGGTGACACATACATCAAAGGAGCCAAGGTGACAAAAGCATGAGTTCGACAGTCTCGGCTGGACCCCTGACTATAAAGCTAGTTTCGATATTGACGGCGACTTGTTTCTTGTTCTGAATATGACGAAAATGACAAAGTGCTTTACAAGTTTGGCTTGTCAAAAGAGAATAATATTCTTGCAAGAGCTGAATATACACAGGATGATACGGTCAGGACATTCATCAAGATTACTTGTAATGAAGTCGGGAAGCCTGTGCTGTTTGAAATCTATAACGCTCTGGCCGACACTCTGCTCCAGACAATGAAGTTTGAAGGATCAGATATTAACGATACTACTATCATGCAATCAATTAGTATTAAGGGAGAAGTGAGAGGAGGGGGTCATTACATCTATAATGAACAAGGACTGCTTACCGCCGCTGAAAGTTACTTGAAAGACAGTACTTATGCTGGTGGTGTAAATATAAAGTACAATGACAGGGGCTTTACTTCTGAAACGACATTTTTAGACAAGGACAAGAACGTATCCGGTACGAACATTTTCACATACGAGTATGACGATATGGGCAACTGGGTGAAGGTGGTATGTAAAGACCCCGATAAGGGTACAACTATCATTAGTGAACGGGTTTACACTTATTTTAAATAGGATTTTACCAATACCCTATTGCGACGCGCAGACTGCGCGTCGCTCCTGCGAGCTATCTGCGATTATTTTATAGTTACAAATAATTGATCTTCATAGCTATTTGCAATTATTCTATTGTATCAAATCATTGATCTTCGTAGAAGATCATCATGGTCATTGACAAATAACCGCAGACCTAATTCACCTTGTATCCGGCGAATGAGCCGGTACCGGTCTGTTCAGCGGTGCCGGTGAAGATTACTACATTGACTGTATTTCCA
Organism: uncultured Bacteroidales bacterium; assembly: GCA_963743775.1. Taxonomy (GTDB): domain Bacteria; phylum Bacteroidota; class Bacteroidia; order Bacteroidales; family VadinHA17; genus SR-FBR-E99. The sequence goes on along the minus strand of CAVURA010000011.1, from coordinate 80,861 downwards.
GCACTAAGCCTCATTGTTATTGACCTGCCACCAACAGTATTACCAGATGCAACACTGGTCGCAATGGTTTCATATAACGCTGAATTAAGATGGATGGCTATTTCCCTTGCATCTCCTGGACCTTCGGCAAAATATCCGATATTGAATGTATAAATACCACTGGTTGGAGCAGTGAAAATTCCAGTGCTTGGATTGAACGCATCACTTATGTTCAAGTCAGGTGCATCGTAGGTCATTGTAATATATGTTACTTTAGGTGCAAGATCAGATATTAGATTCCTTGCCCTGAATGCAACCTCAGTATCCAGAGTTACGGTATTTCCATTTGAGATAGATAATTCCTTCGTACTTCTGTTGTAGATTAGGGTCTGGTCATCTGTTGCCGGATCACCGGGGATGCCCTGCGGTCCCGGAGGTCCCGGAGGACCCGGCTCAAGTGACTTGCCGGCATACATTGCATAGGGTACTGCCATAAATCTTATTGGAGAACCCATGTCTATAAAATCAGAGCTGAATTTTACTTGAACCTGTAAATAATGATTTGCCGTTGACCAGTCGATATCACTAAATGAAGCAGCAGTACCACCCGGCTCTCTTGTCCCCTGTCCGATGATTAGAGAAAAGACGCCATAATCGGAGGTAACCACTCCTACATGAAGTTCTTGATGAACAATGTCTCCATACTCTGAACCTGCATGAATGATAAATCGTACCTCTATGTTTTTCCTGGCAAGTTCTCCCTTACTATCTCGTGCAACAGCTTGATAATGAATTCCCGCCGGAACGGTTCCCTGACCATTAGCCATTTTAGTACCAATAATTAGTACTGGTATTATAATCGTAAATACATTAAAGAATCCTCTTTTCATATTATGTCCTTTACAATTTCAATATCTTAAATGATCTATCTATCAGGCCGTCAGACCTGGTCACATTTATTACAAATACACCATTTGCAAACCGCTCTAAATCAATAGGATAAATAAATGAATAGGTCACACGATCGCCTACAATCCATGGATACCAATCCTCGATAGAAATATTTACCTGGTTTTTATAAATAACTGCCCCAATAAGGTTGGCAATAATTATTTCATATGACCATGGTAAGGCATCCGATGAAAAAAAATTCACATTTAAAGCGTAATCATTTTCCTCAGTTACAGGATTAGGAAAGAATTCAATGCCATTTCCCTCAGGAATTAAAATCGATGGTATTAAAATTCTTGGTTGCTGGAATCCCTGCGTTAGAATGAACTCTTTATTGTCTGAGAGGACTAATTCAACCACAGCTTCGCCGACAGTCTGTTGATATGAAATATTCCCACTAGTAAAAATGCTGGCTCCGGAAACCATGACCTTATGAGACAAGTCCTGTGAAAAAGAAAGTGAGCACGCCAGCGTAATAATGGTAGATGTAAACAATCCCTTCATTTCAGACCCGTGAATAATCAACGCCAAAAATAACACTTTTTAAATAGAATCCCGTCTCTGCAGGATGAGTTTCAGGTTTTTGAGAGGCTCAACCATCCTGAAGACCAGTGCCAAAACAAAGCCTGCGATGAGCTCTGTTGCCGCTGCCGCAGCCCAGGGCACTTCCAGTATTTTCATCAGCCGGCCTGCAACGAATGTCAAAAACATCACAAACAGGTAAAGGAATACTCTCTTAGGAATGACCATCTTTCGCATGGTTTTCCCGACTGCAATGACACACGCCACCGCAACTAAAATCTGCGTGCAGAGAGCTGCATAGGCAGCTCCTGTAGCAGAAAAGGCAGGAATGAGTACAATGTTCATAAGAATGTTTACTGCCATCCCGGCCAGGGTTATTAGTCCTAACATTTTCAGACGGCCTGCTGCGGTAAGCATCGTGCTGAAGATATAAACTGCACCGACAGGCACCAGGGTAAGCATCAGCACCGTGAATGCGCTGACTGCTTCCGGGGAGGGAGCATGGTAAAGCAGATCAAGAATCTCGCCGGGGAAGGTGGCCAGCGTCACTGCTCCTATTCCCAGCGGTGCCAGGAGCATCCTGCCGGCCATGGATGCAAGCGGGACAATATTATTTCCTGCGGCAAGCTCCTTTGACATTATAGGAAGCAGGAGGCCTCCGAACATCACAGGGAACATGGCTACTGCATCAAAAAGCCTGAATGCCTGGGCATATATGCCTGCCTGCATTGCTCCATCGGGAAGCAGCCGCTCGATAAGCACCGAGTCGATGCGCCAGTAAAGGGTCATGGCAAAGGCCACCAGCGCAAAAGGCAATCCTGTGATGATAATGCTTTTAAGTACCGCAGCGTCAGGCCTGACCTTCGAGACACCGCCACGACGTATTACAAGATGAACGACATGACCATCACAGTAAAATATGCTGCCGTCTGCGCCCAGACAAACCATTCTATCCTGAACGGCCCGGATGTCATCCCTCCCCAGAGCAGCAGCGAGCATATGATGATCATAACCAGCCTGTCGGCAACTGATAGGAGGCTGTCAAGAAACAGGTACTGCATCCCGCTGATATTCGAACGGAGCCAGAGAATCATTGAAGACATCACCTGGTTAAGCATCAGTACGAGCAGCAGCGTGAACTGGTGAGGTGTATAGCCCAAAGCCCATGCCACCGTTACTGTGACAAGAAAATAGGCTGCTGTAAGGAGCAGACGCAGGAGCAGTACATTTCCAAAATAAAGTTTCACACGGGTAGGATCGGCTGAGACAGCCCTGTTGTTGAAGCCCGACAGTCCCATGTCAAGCAGAAGAGTGAAAAGTACCGAGAAGCTGAAGAGCGAAAAATAGAAGCCATAAGCCTCTTCGCCTGCGACGTTCTGCACCGTCCGGTCAATGCCAAGAACCCAGAAAGCCTTGACAACGATGCTCACGGCAAGCAGAAAAACAATATTTACCAGGAATTTTCTCTTCAATGGGTCTTTGGATGACTTTTATCAAATGAATGACAATTTATAAATTAATCGCCACATTTGCAATTCAGAACGGCGGCAGACTATGATTATTGCCATTAATGCGCGCACCCTTAAACCAGTTCCGCACGACGGTATTGGCTGGTTCACCCGGGAGGTCATCGTGAGAATCGTCAGTGACCATCCGGAGCATCATTTTGTGCTTATCAGCGACAGAAGATTTGGTGACCTCCCTGTCACTGGCAATAACGTCGAGTATATAACAATACCGTTACGCACCGTTCACCCTATGCTTTGGTGGATCTGGCACGAGTGTTTTCTTCCGGGAGTACTGAAGAAAGCCGGCGCCGATCTGTTTGTCGCACCTGACGGGATCATTCCTCTTCGCACAGATGTTCCGTGCATTACAGTGATACACGATCTTAATCATGAGCATCGACCGGGTGACATACCAAGGCGTGAACGATTGTATTTCCGGCACTTCTTCCCGCTGTTTGCAAGGAAGGCGGTAAGGGTGGCAACAGTCTCAGAGTTCTCGGCAAAGGATATTTCAACCACATACGGTATTGACAGCAGTAAGATTGACGTTGTTCCGAACGGCGTGGGGGACATTTTCTCACCGCCTTTGCCCGGTGAGGCTGATGAAACACGGAGGGAGTTCACTGGTGGCAGGCCATACTTTCTTTTTGTGAGCAACTTCTCTCCGCGTAAAAATATCGGGACAGTGATCAGGGCGTATGATCTTTTCAGGAAGAGCAGTAACAGCGATCATGTTCTGCTTCTTGCCGGCAAGAGGCTTTATCTCACCAGGGATATAGACATGGCGTTGGAAGCGTCGCCATACAGTTCAGACATTCTCTTCACTGGTTCTGTCGGTCGTGATGTCTTAAGACGTCTCTACGGTGCTGCGGTGGGGCTTGTGTTTGTATCGTGGTTTGAGGGATTTGGCATCCCCGTTGTGGAGGCGCAGCGTTGCGGTACGCCGTGCATCCTGTCGGACACCTCGTCGTTGCCCGAGGTCAGCGGCGGCGCAGCGCTCTGCACCGGCCCCGCCGGTGCAGGTGCCATAGCGGAGGCTATGGCACGCCTCGTCTCCGACGAGGCGCTGCGCCGCCGCCTCGCCGACGAGGGCTTCCTCAACTCACAACGATATACATGGGAAAACGCCGCAGACCAGATGTGGAACTGCATCATGAAGGCAACCGACACCCGACACTGATGCTCAAACCATACTTCCTCGACGGAATAAAAGAAGCCGGCTGCGACGAGGCCGGACGGGGCTGCCTCGCAGGACCGGTGTTCGCGGCAGCAGTGATCCTTCCAAAAAAATACCGCAACAGGGAACTCAACGACTCCAAACAACTCTCTCCCCGCCAGCGCGACAGACTTCGCGAAGAGATCACAGCCCATGCAATAAGCTGGTCCATAGCCTCCTGCAGCCACACCGAGATAGATACCATGAACATCCTCCGTGCATCAATCACCGCCATGCACCGCGCAATTTCCGGCCTGAAAGTGACTCCCCTCCTCCTTCTGATCGACGGCAACAGATTTTATTCATACGGCAACATTCCCCACCGGACAATCATTCGCGGCGATGCCACATACCTCTCCATCGCTGCTGCCTCAATACTCGCCAAAACGGAACGCGACCGCTTCATGGAAGAGCTTGATACCATCTATCCGCAATACGGCTGGCGCCATAACAAAGGCTATCCCACTGCTGAACACCGGAAGGCCATCATTGAACACGGTATTACACCATACCACCGCCTCACCTTTAACCTCAGGGAGCTGCAGACCGAGCTCCGTTTCTTATAAAATGTTAAAATCATTTTCGGGAAACCGTAAATTGATACCTTTGGCACTTCGCAAAAACAATCATAATCATAAACCATGAGAAAATTCTTATCCATCGTCGTTATTCTTGTTACTTTCTCCGGCTTCCAGGCCAGGGCAGATGAAGGTATGTGGCTGCTGCCACTCATTGAAAAGCTGAATATCGGAACCATGACCAACATGGGTCTGAAACTGACAGCCGAAGATATTTACAGTCTTAATAAAGCCAGCATGAAAGATGCCATTGTCATCTTCGGCGGAGGCTGTACCGCTGAGATCGTCTCCCCTGAAGGTCTCCTGCTCACCAACCATCACTGCGGCTACGGTTCGATACAGAAGCACAGCTCCCTCGAGCATGATTACCTGACAAACGGTTTCTGGGCTATGAACCGCAAAGAGGAACTGCCCAACCCCGGGCTGAGCGTAACCTTCCTTGTTCGTATCGAGGATGTCACATCACGTGTCATCGATAAAACCAACACCGGAATGACCGAAGCTGAACGCCGTGAAGCCGTAATGGCAGAGAGCTCTGCTATCACAGCCGAGGCTATCAAAGACACCCAGTACAGGGCAATGGTACAGCCGTTCTACGGTGGAAATCAGTATTTCCTGCTTGTTTATGAAATTTATAATGATGTAAGGCTTGTCGGCACACCTCCCAACTCAATTGGTAAGTACGGCCATGATACTGATAACTGGATGTGGCCGCGTCATACAGGCGACTTCAGCGTCTTCAGGGTCTATATGGGTCCCGACGGTAAGCCTGCACAATATTCGGAAGACAACGTCCCCCTTAAACCGAAGTATTACCTTCCGGTATCAATTAAGAATTTGCAGAAGAGTGATTTTGCCATGGTCATGGGATACCCCGGAGGCACAACAAGGTATATGACTTCTTACGAGGTTGACGAGACAATGAAGATCAGTAACACAAACAGGATAAAGATCCGCGGTGAAAGACAGGATATTCTGATGGCGGATATGGTAGCTGACCCGAAGATTAATATTCAGTACGCTTCAAAATACTCCGGTTCATCGAATTACTGGAAAAACTCAATTGGACAGAATGAAGGACTGGAACGCCTGCATACGGCCGACAAAAAAGCAGCCTTTGAGGCTGAATTCATGAAGTGGGTCAAGGCTGACCCGGCCCGCACAGAGAAATACGGCAACGCTCTCTCACTCATCGAAAATGCAGTTAAGGGAAGGGCCGAACAGTATAACGTTCAACAATACCTGAGTGAAGTTTTCAGGGGTTCATGCGAGATGATCAGCTTCGCCGGCCAGCTTGCATCCCTTGAAGATGCGCTTACAGAAAAAGACAGTAAGAAGGTGACCGAAATAAAAGACAGGGTACTGAAAAACATCGATAACTTTTACGGTAATTACAGTTATCCTACAGACCGGAAGGTGACTAAGGCTCTTCTAAAACTTTACAAAGCAGACATCGACCCAAAGTACTGGCCTGATTTTTATGTCCAGATCGACAAGAAATTCAAAGGTAATGTCGATGCTTATGTAGATGATATGTTTACCAGGTCTGTCTTTACTTCACCCGAGAAACTGAAAGCATTTCTCGACAAGCCAAACCCGAAGACATTGCAGAAAGATCCGGCCTTCATTGCGGCAAAATCAGTGTCCGCTATCAGGGCAAAGCTTCAAAAGGATCTTGAAGGCTTTTCTGCCGACCTGTCCAGGGGCCAGCGTACCTATATTGCCGGGGTGATGGAATATATGCCTGAAAAGACGAAGTACCCTGATGCCAACTTCACAATGAGAATGACATACGGAAAGGTATTGGACTACTATCCGTATGATGCTGTCCATTACAACTGGTACACCACCATGGACGGAGTCATACAGAAGTATAAAAAGGGCGATTATGAATTCGACCTCCCGCAGCGACTACTTGACCTTTACGATAAGAAAGAGTACGGGCGGTACGCTTCATCTGAAGGTTACATGCCAGTATGTTTCATCACCGACAATGATATCACGGGAGGCAACTCAGGCAGCCCTGTCATTAACGGCAACGGTGAACTCATCGGCCTTGCCTTCGACGGTAACTGGGAGGCAATGACAGGTGATATCGCCTTTGAACCAGAGCTTCAGAGGACCATCTGCGTCGATATAAGGTACGTGCTCTGGGTTATGGACATCTATGCCGGCGCAGGCTATCTGCTCAACGAGATGGATATCCGGCAATAGACTGCCAGTTATGAACTATGAAAAGGGTTACCGCTCCGGTGACCCTTTTTTATGTCTTGCAGTTCCCGATGCGCTTCGCTATCGGGATTTCGTCGCGATGCTTCTCAACATGCAGTCCCCCACTACTGCCAACTGCCTATTGCCACTCGGCAGATCGCCAGCTTGCACCAATCCCTCCCGCTTCGCGGGACTGTCTCTCCCGCTCCGCGGAATCGCCAGCTTGCTCCTTGCACCATGCTCCATGCTCCATGCTCCATGCTTTTGCTTATCTTTGCCGAAATTTTGACATATGAACATCAATTTCATCGAGATAGTAGCCTGCTTCATGGTTCTCTTTGCCATTATTGACATCATCGGATCGATACCTATCATCCTGGATCTAAAGGCAAAGACTGGCGATGTGCAGCCCGTCAAGGTGACACTGGCCTCCCTCGGTATTTTCCTTGCCTTCCTGATCTTCGGCGAGAGGCTCCTCGGGATATTCGGTGTTGACATCGGAGCATTTGCCATCGCCGGCTCCATCATCATCTTCCTGATTGGCATGGAGATGGTCCTCGGAGTGGAATTCTTCAAGCAGGATTCCCACGGCGGCGGCGGTATCGTACCCATTGCCTTCCCCCTGATTGCAGGTGCCGGATCAATTACCACAATACTTTCCTTACGGGCAGAATACCATACGATTAATATCCTTATTGCACTATTGTTGAACATCGGCGTCGTCTTTTTCGTGCTGAAAATGACCACAACCATTGAAAAGTTTCTTGGCCCAACCATGCTGCATATTCTTAAAAAGTTCTTCGGAATCATCCTCCTGGCAATAGCCATAAGGCTCTTTATCAATAACACCGGCCTGGCACTGACGAATGGTCACTGAGGTAATCATCTACACCGATGGCGCCTGCAGCGGTAACCCTGGCCCGGGAGGCTACGGGGTGGTGCTTATGTCGGGAAACCACCGGAAGGAGATTTCGGAAGGATTCCGTCTCACAACAAACAACAGGATGGAGCTCCTGGCTGCAATAAAAGGCCTTGAGGCGCTTAAGAAAAAGGGCACCCCCGTGAAACTGTACACCGATTCACAGTACGTGGCCAATGCCGTCAACAAGGGCTGGGTATTCGACTGGGAACGCAAACATTTTAAGAAGAAAAAGAACCAGGATCTGTGGATACGCTTCCTCGAACTGTTCAGACAACATAATGTCACTCTTTTCTGGCTGAAAGGGCATAATAACGATACTGAAAATGAACGCTGTGACATCCTCGCCGTAAATGCCTCAAAAGAGCCGGTACTTTCGGAAGACACGGGGTATATACCTGAGAACGACGACCAGGTACTTATTTAATTTGTTAATACCCTGCTGTTGACTTTTGCCAAAAAAAATGCAAATTTGCAAAAAGGGGAACAATGAACAACTTCGTACATCACGCAACAGATATATCACCGGAGATTTTTTTATCCCCCGGGGAGAACAGATTTATTATTTCGGGAAATTCTGCTCCAGAGGATGTACGCGAGATTTATTATCCGGTGCTGGCATGGATGAAGGAATTCACTGCAGAAGTGAAAAAAAACAATCCGTATACGGATAAGAAACCCCTCACTTTTAAGATTGATCTTGAGTATTTCAATTCATCCTCGGCCAAATTCCTTTTTGACATCTTCACTCAGCTCAAGGATTTAAACAATGAAGGAATTCCTGTTGTCATCGAATGGCATTATGACGCTGAAGATTCAGACCACCGGGAGGCAGGTGAAGACCTCGCACTGCTCTGCGAGATAGAATTCAAGTATTGCCCCAAATCGAAAAGTGATCAATGAGAGGACCGGCAGAACTGTATGCTCTGCTCAATGACCTTCAGATTTCCTTTGAGTACATTGAACACCCTCCCGTACCCACGGTTGAGGAGGCTATGAAATATTGGTCTGGCATAGAATCAGGCCACTGTAAAAACATTTTCCTCCGTAATCACAAAGGCGACAGACATTACCTTGTCATTTTGTACTACAGCTCACAACTGAAGATCCACGATCTCGAAAAACAGCTCCACCAGGGCAAACTGTCATTTGCATCCGACCGCCGTCTGATGCAGTATCTCGGTCTCACTCCCGGCTCAGTCTCACCGTTTGGTTTAATTAATGATCATACACACCACGTACATCTTTTTATCGATAAAACCCTCCTCAGCCATGAGCGGCTCTCATTCCATCCCAATACGAACACTGCATCGCTCATAATACCTCGCGACGGGCTTTTTAAATTCCTCGCCCATACCGGTAATCCGTACGAACTCTTCTGATTTCCAGCACTATTGCCTGCCCTGCAATCTGGCGCCTTCGCTATCCCGACATACCATGTCAGGATTTGACGCCCGGTCCTCTACTGCCTAATTTGGATTAATTCTAAATAACGACAATTAAGCAGCAAAACACATTCGCCGCAGGTCTTTATTCCGGACATGCATTTTAGACAGTTTATCCTACTACCATGAAAAGAATCGCATTGACTGCCCTGGCTGTGATATTATGCACCCTACTAAGCGCACAGGACTCCATACCAAAGAGAAGTTATAACGCAACATTTACATCACAGGCTCCGGTCATTGACGGATCTATTGAGGATGAAGCGTGGCAGGCCGGCGTCTGGGACGGCGATTTTGTTCAATATGAGCCGGTCAACGGTGGTGTATCAAGCCAGAAGACCGAGTTTAAAGTACTCTATGATGACAATAATATCTATGTTGCCATTAAAGCCTATGATACAGCTCCTGACAGCATAAGCCGCCGTATTTCGCGCAGGGATAACGCTGACGGCGATTTTGTCGGTATTTCTTTCGACAGCTACCATGATCTCCAGACCGGTTTTGCCTTTGTCGTTAACGCCGCAGGGGTGAAAAACGATTTTATATGGGTCAGCGATGGCCAGTCACAAGATGATACCTGGGATCCTATATGGTACACTGATGCCGGGATGTACGACTGGGGGTGGGCAGCAGAACTGAGAATACCCCTGACGCAGCTCAGGTTCAGAATATCTGAAGGAGGGGTCTGGGGAATGGAAGTCCTTCGTCAGCTTTTCCGCAAGCAGGAGACGTCAGTATGGCAACATGTTGACAGGAACGCTTCCGGTTTCGTGCATAACTTCGGCGAGATGACCGGCCTGACCGGTATCAAGCCAAGAAAACAGGCAGACATAACACCTTTTGTAGTTGGCAGCCTTGAAAAATTTGAAAAAGTAGAAGGTAATCCTTTTGCTACTGGCACCAACTGGAAAATCAACGGAGGACTCGATGCCAAATTCGGTATTACCAACGACATGACACTCGACCTGACAGTTAATCCTGATTTTGGACAGGTGGAAGCTGACCCTTCGGTAGTGAACCTCACCGCATTTGAAACCTTTTTTGAAGAGAAAAGACCCTTCTTCGTTGAGGGCAATAACATCACAAGTTTTAAAACCGGCATCGGCGACGGAGATATCGGTTATGACAACCTTTTTTATTCGAGGAGGATAGGCCGTAGCCCTCATATGGGCGCAGAAACAGAAACAAATGAGTTTGCCAGTACTCCCCGTGTTACACCTATCATCAGCGCCGCCAAAATTACAGGCAAGACCCCTGACGGTCTTTCAATCGGCGTGCTGGAAGCAGTGACAGCGGAGGGAAAAGCAGAAATTGACTCTCTCGGAGAAAGAACGTGGCAGACCGTTGAGCCGTTATCCAACTATTTTATCTCAAGGGTCATGAAGGATTTTAACGGAGGCAAAACCGTCGTCGGAGGAGCATATACCAATACTCACCGCTTTCTTGACGGAACCGGAATTGACGGGCTTGTACACAATGCCAACACCGCCGGACTTGACTTCAAACATTATTTCGGCGATGACAGGAATTGGTTTTTGTCAACAGCAGCGGGAGCAAGCAACCTTACCGGCAGCACAACGGCAATTGAAAACCTGCAGTATTCGTCAGTGCATTATTACCAGCGGCCCGATGCGGATTATGTTGAAGTTGATACGACACGCACATCACTGAACGGCTATGGAGGTAACGTACAGGCAGGAAGAGTGGGCGGCCACTGGAATTTTATGGCATTCGGCTACTTCAAATCTCCCGGGTATGATCTCAATGACGTTGGTTACCTGCAGAGCGCAGACGCACTTATGACAGGGATATGGTCTGCCTATTCATTTGATAAGCCATTCAGCATCTTCAGACAGATAAGACCGAACTTCAATGCCTGGACCGGTTGGGATTATGGTGGCACCCATCTGTTCACCGGTGGTAACCTGAGCATCTATACTGAATTTAAAAACCTTTGGTCCACTAATATTGGTGCTAATTATGAAGGCGAATCTCTTTCCAACACCCTCTTACGCGGGGGTCCCTCAATGCTGACACCTGCAAACATAAACTACTATGCCAGCGTCGGCTCCAACAGCTCAAAAATGATCTACGGCACACTATGGGTCAACGCCGGAAAAGGCCGGGAAGAATCTTCCGAATCATGGGCAGCAGGATTTAACCTGACAGCCAAGCCCGGACAGTCTTTTTCAGTAACACTGTCTCCTTCATTTTCAAAAAACAGCAACACAATGCAGTATGTAACATACATTCCGGATGACGACCGTTATATTCTCAGCCAGATTGATCAGCAGGTTGTCAGTATGTCCATAAGGCTGAATTATAATATAACACCCGAGCTTACCATCCAGTACTGGGGACAGCCCTTCCTGGCAGCGATGGATTACAGCAAGTATAAGAAGGTAACAGATCCGCGGGCAGAGAACCTTGCAGACCGCTATCATATTTTTACCGACAGTGAGATAGCGTATAATGAGGAAGAGAACAGCTATTCTGTTGATGAAAATAATGCCGGCACAGTCACATACACTTTTGACAATCCTGATTACAATTATGATGAGTTTTTGTCAAACCTGGTTGCCCGCTGGGAATTCCGTCCCGGATCAACTCTTTACCTCGTATGGTCGCAGACACGAAATTATTATGAGCCGACAGGTTCATTCTCATTGGATCAGAATCTTGATAAGTTGTACACTTCCGAAAAACCCTATAATGTTTTTCTGGTAAAATTTACCTACAGGTTCGGCCTTAGGTAGGTAAGTTTTTTTGCATAAATTTGGGCTGTTTTATCTTAACCTGCGCAAAACCGCCCTATGAAGAAATATTTCTTCCCGCTCCTGCTGCTAATTCCTCTCTGGTTAAGTGGCCAGGATTATGAAAAAAAGATTTACACTACGATCAGGACGAGCAATCCCCCTGCCATTGACGGAGTGCTTGAGGATGAAGCCTGGAGCCAGGGTGAGTGGGGCGGAGATTTCTGGCAGAATAGTCCCTATGAAGGAGGCCATGTAAGGCAAAAGACAGAATTCAAGGTCCTTTATGACGACAATAATATCTATGTCGCCATAAAAGCCTATGACACAGCTCCTGACAGCATTGTCTCACGCATGACACGCCGGGATGAAATTGATGGCGATGAGGTCATTGTAGCATTTGATTCATACTTTGACCAGCGTACAGCATTCGGCTTCGGTGTCAGTGCCGCAGGCGTCAAAGGTGACCTGGTATGGACAGATGATGGCATGAACGAAGATGAGACGTTTGATCCTATCTGGTACGTAAAAACTGCTATTTACAGCTGGGGATGGGCAGCAGAAATGCGCATACCTCTTACCCAGCTTCGCTTTTCAGCAAGCGAAGACCAGGTTTGGGGACTTGAAATAATACGGAATATCTACAGATATGATGAGACTGATATGTGGCAGCCTATCGCGAGGAATGCTTCCGGACTGGTACACAATGCCGGCCTTCTTCAAGGTCTCAGGGATATAAAGCCGCGTACCCAATTTGACATTACCCCTTACGGTGTTGCCAAGCTTGAGACGTATGAAGGCGAAGAGGGTAATCCATGGATTGACGGTACCGACTTTAAAGTAAATGCCGGACTTGATGCCAAGATCGGAGTCACTAACAATATGATAATGAGCCTGACGGTTAACCCCGACTTTGGCCAGGTGGAAGCCGATCCTTCGGAGGTGAACCTCACCGCTTTCGAATCATATTTCCAGGAGAAAAGACCGTTTTTTGTCGAGAGCCAGAATATCACCAGCTATAGCCTTGGGCTGGGCGAGGGCAGTTCCGGGAATGACAATCTCTTTTATTCCAGGAGGATAGGCCGCAGTCCGAGATTGCCATATTCAGCCGAAAGTGATGAATATGCCTACACTCCCTCATTTACTCCGATCATCGGCGCTGCAAAGCTGACCGGGAAGTCTGCAAACGGATGGTCTGTAGGAGCACTCGAGGCAGTCACTGCTCAGGTCAGTACAAAGGTCTATAACGAAGCCAGCGATGAGACAACCCACGTCACTGCCGAACCACTCGCCAACTATGCCATCGGAAGGATACAGAAAGACATTAACGACGGTAACACAATCATAGGAGGAATGCTCACCAATACAATCAGGTCGCTTGACGATGACACCGAAGATTATTTCCACAGGAATGCCACCTCAGGCGGCATAGATTTTACACAGTACTTCGGTGAAAAGAACTATATCTTCCAGTTGCGGACAGCCTTCAGCAATATCCAGGGCAGTGAGAATGCCATTGCACGCACACAACGGTCTGCGATCCATAACTTTGAGAGGCCTGATGCCGATTATGTCGAATATGACTCCACCCGCACTTCCCTCAGCGGTTTCGGGGGTAACCTTATGACAGGGAAAATAGGCGGGAATTTCAACGTCATTTACCTGTCTGCCTGGAAATCGCCCGGACTGGAACTGAATGACATAGGGTATCTGCGGATAGCGGACCAGTATATTGGTGCCCTTGTATTCAACTACAATATCTACAAACCGTTCAGCATATTCAACCAGATGAGCTTCGGGACAAATATCATACACGCTCACGATTTTGGAGGAACGTTAACTAACCTCGGAGACGAATTCTCATGGCAGGCATATTTTAAGAACCTGTGGTCGGTCTATATAGGCGGACAGGTTTATGGCGAGGAGACAGATAACCATTTACTGCGCGGCGGACCTTCAATGAAAATGCCAGGAAATGCCGGCCTGTACGGAGGCTTTGATTCCAATAACCGAAAAAAGTTTGTGGCTGAGATTAACGGAAACTACAACTGGGGGTTTGAGGATGTTTATAAAAGCGTTGGCCTAAGCCTGGAATTCAGTTATAAGCCTGTCAGCACCCTGAGCCTCAGTGTTGAACCCGCACTGGAGAAGATGATCAACACAATGCAGTACGTCACCGAGACCTCTGTTACAAGCGGGGTTTATACACCACGGTATATTTTCGGCTCAATCGATCAGAAAATCCTGAGTTTGTCTTTAAGAGTAGATTACAGCATAACTCCTGACCTTACTATCCAGTACTGGGGACAGCCGTTTTTCGGTTCGGGATTGTACACCGATTACAAATATATCACAGACCCTGTTGCTGATGAATATACTGACCGGTTTCATTTGTACACATCGGATCAGATCAGCTACGATGAGACCGAGGGCACTTACTTTGTCGATGAAAACAGGGACGGAATGGTTGATTACACCTTTGAGAAACCTGATTTCAACATAAGTGAGTTCCTGCACAACTTTGTGGTCCGCTGGGAGTTCCTTCCGGGTTCAACGGCCTACTTCGTCTGGTCACAACAACGTGAGTATTCTTCCGATACCGGAGTATTTGACCTTGGACAACAGGCAAGTGATCTCTTTGTGGACAACAAGCCTTATAACGTTTTCCTTCTCAAGCTTTCATACAGGTTCGGATTAAGATGAGCAAGAGCTGTGATTGGCCGTCGGGAGTCAGCCGGTAATAATCAGATAAAATTCCCGTCAAGAAACTTCTGAAAATTCTCTTTGTACTGATCTGTCACGGGTATACGCACTTCGCCAAAGACAATGCGATTGCGGTCGATGACCTTTACCTTCTCAAGGCTGACAATAAACGACCGGTGCACCCGCATGAACCTGTCTTCCGGCAACCTGGCTTCAAGCGCTTTCAGTGTCGAAAGTGACAGCACAGGCTTCTTCTCCTCCGTCAGAAATATCTTTACATAATCCCGCAGCCCCTCAATATAATTTATCTCTGAAAAGTTTATCCGCCTGATCTTGTAATCTGACTTGATAAAGAGGAAGTCATTCTTCACCTCAAGCGATGGCAGCTGTTTTGTTTCAAGGTCAATAAGCTTCTGGGCCTTCTGCACCGCTTTCAGGAACTCTGCATAGCTGAACGGTTTCAGCAGATAATCGACGGCATCAAGCCGGAATCCCTCAAGGGCATATTTCTCGTAAGCAGTGGTGAATATTATCTTCGGTCCTCCGCTGATGACCCTGGCAAGCTCAGTGCCTGTAATGTCAGGCATCTGAATATCGAGCAGCACAAGATCGACATCAGACGACCTGATATAAACCACAGCGTCAACCGGATTATCAAAGGACCCTGCCAGTTCAAGGAAAGGTGTCTTTTCGATATAACCCTTCACCAGCTGTAGCGCCAGCGGCTCATCATCTATGGCCACGACCTTTATCATGACACCGGCTGACTTCCTGTATTAATTTTCAGTTCAACATTGTATACCGTACCGTCGTCGCTGATGTTTAGCTCATGCCTTCCGGGATAGAGCAGCGCCAGTCTCTTGCGGACATTTTCAAGCCCAATACCTGAATCAGCTTCCGGCGAACCATTGTTCACCTGATTAATGCTGTTGACTGCAGTGAAGCGGATATCATCACCTTCCCTGAACAACCCGATACGGATGAAAGCATTTTTCCGGACACTCACACCGTGCTTGAATGCGTTTTCAATGAAAGGGATGAACAGCAGCGGCGGTATGTCAATATCATCGTACTTTTCAGGAAAATCCACGGAGAGTTCCACTTTATCGCTGATGCGCAGTTTCATGAGATCAATGTAGACCTTCATGAAATCAAGTTCCCTGCTGAGTTTTGTATTACCCTGTTCTGATTCGTACAGCATGTAACGCATAAGTTTTGAAAGACTCAGGACAGCCTCCTGGGCATCTTTCTGGTTGATCTCAATGAGCGAATAAATATTGTTCAGGGTGTTAAAGAAGAAGTGGGGACTGACCTGGTTCTTCAGAAGCGCCAGTTCAGAATTGAGCTTCTCCTGCTCAAGCTCCTTGATCTCGCTTTCTTTCTTTAAAGACTGCTCCACCGAACGCAATCCCACGGCAAAACCGGTAACGAGAAAGGCGGTGATAAAGTAGTTATACGTGATCATCCGAGCAAATGAGCGTCTGCCTTTCCTGTGGCTGTCATCCTTCTGATTCGCATCACGCATACGCTGCTCAACTTCCGGCGGAGGAGGAAAAGCCTTCTGGAATGCAAAGTTGGATACGAAATGAACGGTTATCACCAGCGCGAGCATGGCGCCAACATACATGGGCCACCTGCCTTTGTGCAGAATTAAGGGAACCAGCCACAGATAGTTGATATAAAAGATAATGCCGAAGACAAGGGTGTTAAAGAAGATTATAAGTGTCGTACGGGTATCTTCAAACCCGCCGCCTGTAACAAGGAACTGCGGCAGGATAAACAGAATTATCCATCCGGTGACGTGCAGCAGCACGCCAGGCATTCCTTTTCTTTCCTTTATCATTCTTCTTGCAGCCATATCAACCTCAAAGCTAACAATTTTGATTTATTCTTTATTCGTATCTCAGCGCCTCTATCGGATCAAGTTCTGATGCCTTGCGTGCAGGATACCATCCGAAAAACACGCCTATGGCGGTACAGACCACAAAAGAAAGTATCACCGAACCCATCATGACCGTTATCGGCCATGAGGTCAGGGCAGCCACCACTCGGGAGGCCAGCAGTCCCAGCAATATGCCTATCAGGCCTCCGAACACGCTCAGCAATATCGATTCAAAAAGAAACTGCATCAGAATGTCTGCCCCGCGCCCTCCCAGAGACATCCTCAGTCCGATCTCCCTGGTGCGTTCGGTGACGGAGACATACATGATATTCATGATCCCGATACCGCCTACAAGCAATGATATGCCGGCTATTGCTCCGAGCAGGATAGTCAGAATATCCGTTACTGAGGTCATGGTCGTTGCCAGTTCCTCCTGACTTCTTATCGTAAAGTCATCATCTTCATTATCACGCAGTTTATGCGTCTGACGCAGCACCTCCGTAACCTGTTCCTGGGCAAGGGATGATTCTTCTGCACTCCTGGCAGACATCTGAATGGACTGTATGTGTGTCTGGGCCAGGATCCTTTTCTGCACAGTGGTATAAGGAGCAATAAGCACATCATCCTGGTCCTGTCCGAAACTGTTCTGTCCCTTCTCTTTAAGGACCCCTATTATTTTAAAGGGGATATTTTTAAAACGTATGGTCTCACCGGTCGGATCAATTCCCTCGCCGAAAAGTTCATCAGCCACCGTACGGCCAATGAGGCAGACTTTGGCAGAACCCTTTGCCTCGCTGTCGGTGATGTTGCGTCCGCTGACAATGCTCCAGCTTCTGATCTCAAGATATTCTTCGTTGCCCCCGTAGATGGTTGTCGGCCAGTTTGAACTACCGTACACAGCCTGGCCGCTGCTTCTTACCTCAGGCGAAACGGCAATAATGGCATCGCATCCGGTTTTAATAGCGTTCATGTCAGCAACGGTGAGCCTCTGAGAGCTTGCACTTCCCTGCTGTACTCCTCCCATTCTCATAGTGCCCGGCATCACAAACAGCATGTTGGATCCCATGCTCGAGATCTGATCCTCGATGCTTTTCTTTGATCCCTGGCCAATGGCAAGCATGGTTATTACCGAAGCAACACCTATGATGATACCAAGCATTGTCAGGAATGATCGCATCTTATTGCGCCTCAACGCGTTCATTGCGACTTTAAAAAGATTTCCCAATTTCATAATCCTGTTTTTTTAATCCTCTTCTACCGGTAATGCTTTCAGTGTTTCCACTGCTATAAGCCGGTTCTTAACCTCTTCCTGCCTGATGATATGTCCGTCGCGGAAAACGATGCTTCGTGACATACAGCGGGCAATATCCGGTTCGTGTGTAACAAATACTATCGTCTTGCCCTTTTCATTCAATTCCTGCAAAAGAGCCATGATCTCGTACGATGTTCGCGTATCAAGGTTACCTGTTGCCTCATCGGCAAGAATTACAACAGGATCATTTACGAGCGAGCGTGCTATGGCTACCCTCTGCTGCTGACCTCCGGAGAGCTGGTTCGGCATGTGATCCAACCTGTCCTGCAGGCCCACGGCTTCCAGTGAAGCAATTGCTCTCTCCTTACGCTCCTTAGCACTTATATTGGGGTTATACATAAGCGGCAACTCCACATTCTCAAGTGCTGAGGTGCGCGAGAGCAGGTTATACGACTGGAAAACAAAACCAATCTTGCGGTTACGGATGGCAGCCCTCTCATTCTTCGACATCTCTGCCACATTTATTCCGTCCAGCAAATAGGTACCTGACGTAGGTCTGTCAAGACAACCGATGATATTCAGCATCGTCGACTTGCCTGACCCTGACGCACCCATGATGGCTACAAACTCACCCTGTGATATTTGCAAATCGACACCTCTCAGGGCATGTACCGTCACCTCTCCGACGTAATAATCCTTCTTCAGCGAGGATATGTCTATTATAGTGCTCATATTCAGCTTTTTGTTGTGGTTTTTTTCTTGTTGTTCTGAGCACCGGGACGTTGAGGCATAAATGGATTGGATGAAACCTCTTTTTCTTTATTCTTTGTGGATGCAAGAGTCATCTTTGTAACAACCTCATCGCCTTCCTTCAGTCCTGACTTTACCTCGGCATTGTCACCGTCGTTAGTGCCCAGCTTGACCGGTGCAGGGTGGATACCTTCATTATCCTTGATCCATACCATTGTTGGCATTTTAGCACCTGCAGGCAGTGTAACTCCTTCCGGCATCTGGCCTGAGGGCATTCCCTGCGCTGATCCACCGGTTGGAGTACCACCTGCATTGCCTCTCGCGGCAGCCCCTGAAGGTATTTTGCTGCCACCTGCTGATCTGACCGGCATGGTGCCCCCTGACGTCTTTTCCTTACCCATCTTTGCCAGGTATTCAGCTTCGGGAGTGAATTTGACAGCCTTGTAAGGAATGGTAAGCACATCATTGGTTTCTTCGACATAGATCACCAGGTTGGCAGTCATCCCAGGCAGAAGCTTCTGATCAGGATTCGGAGCATTGATAACAACCGTATATGTGACCACATTTGATGTTGTGACAGGCGAAAGCCTGATCTGCATCACTGTACCGGTGAATTTCTCGTCCGGGAAAGCATCCACATCGAACTCTACCCTCTGACCTTCCTTTACCGTGCCGATGTCCGTTTCATCTATATCAGCCTCAACCTGCATCTGTGTGAGATCCTGTGCGATTGTAAAGATCTCCGGAGTGTTGAAGCTCGCGGCAACAGTCTGCCCTTCATCAACAGCCCTGTTCATCACAACACCGTCTATGGGAGAGTAAATGGTTGCATATTTAAGATTTACAATGGCCTTGTCATAGTTGGCCTTTGCGTTCTTAAGCGTAGCTTTTGACTTCTCATAATTGTATTTTGCCAGGTCATAGTCAGCCTGAGCTACCAGGTTTTTTTCAAATAGCGCTTTCGAACGTTCAAAGTTTGACTGCTGATACTCTGTCTCAGCCTTTGCGCTCTCAAGAGTAGCATTTGCCTGATCTACCTGTGAATTAAGGGCCACCTTATCAAGCTCGGCAAGGATCTGACCTTTCTTTACAGGTGAGTTAAAGTCAACGTAAAGCTTTTCCACTATGCCTGATACCTGTGTTCCGACCACCACCGAGGTAATGGCTTCCAGTGTGCCTGTGGCAGTTACCGTGTTTGTCACGGAACCCTTCTGCACAGTTGCTGTTTCGAAGGTATATGCCTGACTCTTTTTGCAGCCATGGATAGCCAGAATTGTTACTGCTGCCACTGTCAGCACTGCACTGCTTATAATAACTCTGTTCATTTTCATTGATTTATACTTTTTGTTGTTGATTATTCACTAAAACGAAAGCGGGACTCCCCTGTAGAAGTCGATGATCTTATAGCTGTAGACAAGTTCATATTTTGCCTGCAGCAGGTTGCTTTCCGAGGAGGTCATGTTTGTTTTCTGTATCAGGAAGTCGACGGAGTTCATTGCACCGAGTTTGAATTTCTCCTCGGCCACATTGTATGATTCAAGGGATGCCTCATACTGGTTGACTGCTGCATTAAAGCTTATGGCTGCGGACCGTGCATCGAGGCACGCCTGTTCGATCTCCTTGCGAAGCTGATTCTTTGTATTGAGCTCATCAAGCTCGGCGGTTGTTATTCCCGCCTTTGCCTTTGATACTGACGACTTGTTCCGGTTGTTCGAAAAGATTGGTACTGACAAAGACAGTCCGACCGATGACGCAAAGTTGTTCTTTATCTCCGAACCCATAAATGCTGCCTCGGCAAAGGCAGTGTTCACACCGGCATTCAATGACAACGAAGGATAATAGCCTCCCTTTGCGAGATCGAGATCGATGACCGCGCTCTCCTTATTGATTTCTGCATACTTTACCTGCGGCTTGACCGCCAGGGCCTCAGCGTAAACATCAGCGGCATCAGCGGCAGGTGTGGTTGAAATGATTGCATCAATATCGGGGCGGACTATTTCAAAGGTGTCACCTGCAGGCAGCTCCATCAGCTGCATCAGTGTTACCTTTGCCATGTCAAGTGTGTTGATGGCATTGGCAAGCGTCAGCTCTTCGCTTGCAAGCTGCGTTTTGACCTGGAGGTAATCACTGTTGGCGATGGCCCCGAGAGCATACCTCTCTTTTGCCAGAGCCAGCTCCTCACGCGTGGCATCAACCTGGTTACGGCTGTTGTTTATCTGCTCTTCTGCATAAAGCACCTGCAGAAAGGCGCTCATTATACTCAGGGTGACGTTCTCTTTTGTCTCCTCGGTACTGTACTGCAATCCTTTATAATTAAGCTCCGCCTGCCTGATGCCGTTCTGCGCCTGAAAACCGTTGAAGAGACTCACACTGCTTCCCACAGAGAGGCTGGTCCTTGATGAACCCTCAAGCAGGCTCACATCGTTATCATCAGTAATCTGCTGCCATCCCAGGCTCTCACCTGCCGAAGCACTCAGATCGGGCCAGCGGTCGTCCTTCGCCTGCTGAAGGTTAATCTCACCCACACTGGCGGAAACGCCTGCCTTGCGCACCTGTATGTTCTCGTTCAGGGCATAATCAATGCATTCGGTAAGCGTCCACTCCTTCTGCTGGGCAGAAACAGGCAAAACAGCCAGGAGCATTCCTGCTGCCGTAATAAATAATTTTGTTCTCATCCTTTTCATTTTACAAAACATGATGAGACAAAAGTATAATGGGCGATACCCTGCAAAAAATCTTTTAGACGCACAGGGTCAGTATGCCGACAGACGGCATCTTTTAACCGACAGAACCCGATCGTCTTTTATGACATGATCCGGTAAGGTATTACCGGAACAGATTTTTTATTTTAAGTTTGCAGGCACTTTAACCAGTACGTTTATGCAAAATGAAGATTTCAAAGTCTACGGTTACCGTTGGGTAATGCTGGGGGTATATATGTTTATTACAGCTGTCAATCAGATGCTGTGGATCACTTTTGCACCAATCACAAGTGATGCAACACAGTTTTACGGCGTTTCTGATCTGAAGATCGGTATCCTCTCGATGTGCTTCATGGTTGTCTACCTCATTGTATCAATTCCTGCATCATATTTTATAGATACATACGGCATCCGAGCCGGTGTCGGGGTTGGGGTTGCATTTACAGGGATATTTGGCTTATTACGCGGCCTGGTCCCGTCCAGCTACACAATGATCCTGGTTTCACAGATAGGAATAGCCATCGGACAGCCGTTCATACTGAATGCCATCACCAAGGTAGCTGCCAGGTGGTTCCCGATCAAGGAAAGGGCAACCGCCTCAGGACTTGGAACACTGGCTATGTACCTGGGGATACTTATCGCTATGATCCTCACTCCTTTTCTTGTAAACTGGGCAGGAATTGACGGTATGCTTACAACGTACGGGGTTGTTTCAGCAGTGGCGGCTGTAACTTTTTTTGTGCTGGCCAAAGAGCGCCCGCTTACACCGCCCTGTCATAGCTACCAGGAAGAACGGGCTCTGGCTATTGACGGACTGAAACTGATTTTTCGCAAGAAAGACTTTAACTGGCTTATGTTTATCTTTTTCGTCGGACTGGGAGTGTTCAATGCAGTTACAACCTGGATTGAAAACATTGTTTACCCTCGTGGATTTTCCTCTGAACAGGCAGGAATCACCGGAGGGCTAATGATTGTCGGAGGGTTGATAGGTGCAATTGTAATACCCATGCTATCAGATCATTATAAAAGAAGGATTCCTTTCATCATCCTTGCCCTGGGAGGTGCAACAATAAGCCTGGCAGGTCTTACATTCGCAACTGAATACTGGTTACTTCTGGTTTCCGGAGGTGCATTCGGGTTTTTCCTGCTCAGCTCAGGTCCCATTGGATTCCAGTACGGTGCCGAGGTAACTTATCCTGTCTCCGAAGGAACTTCAAACGGATTTCTGCTGCTCATGGGACAGATCTCCGGAATTGCATTTATTTTCGGGATGGACAGCTTCAAATCTGTCGCGACAGGGTCAATGACAAAGCCTTTGATCTTAATGATAAGTTTGATGGTCTTAAGCTTCCTTGCCACACTGAGGCTGAGAGAATCATCATTTCTGAGTAAATCTTCTGAAAAGCAGCAGGCTGATTGACATTTACTGCACATCGTGAATTGATAATCAGGTCCTGGAAAAATGTCACAGAAAAATAATCTGCCCTGGTAAATATTTTCATAAATTAGTGGATAAATTTTTATCCATTAAAAATGAAACTTATTCCGCGAAGAAAATTTATTCAGGGCACTGCCCTGGCTGGCGGGGCATTGTTTCTCCTTCCCGGATTGAAAGCATGCAAATTTCTGGACACAAGTTCAACCGGAAATTACTTTCTGAACGAATTCGGAATTGATGAAACACTCTGCCGTAAACTGCTGGCAAAAGCACTGTCGAGAGGCGGTGATTTTGCTGATCTCTTTTTTGAGTTCACCGTATCAAACTACATTGGCCTGGAAGATGGCAAGGTGAACCAGTCGTATGGTGACATTTCACTAGGCGTTGGTATCCGGACCGTCAAAGGCGATCAGATCGGCTATGGCTTTACACAGGAACTCACCGAGGAATCGATGATGTCAGCGGCAACCACAGCCTCAACACTGTGCGATATGAATGCCACTGAGATAGGATCATCGTTCAGCCGGGTGCAAACAGGAAACTATTACCCGGTCGCCGCTGAATTTGATGGCATAGCCGCAAAATCAAAACTGCCGCTGCTGCAGGAGATTAACCAGAAATGCTTTGCCCTGTCTCCGGAAATCGTTAAGGTGAATGCCGGATTCCAGAGCAGCGCAAAAAGAATACTCGTTGCTACAAGCGACGGGGTTATGGCAGAAGATGTAATCCCTGGCGGATTCATCTATTCCTCTGTGGTGGCAGAAAGAAATGGAAAACGAGAACAGGCATTCTATAACCTTGGCGGCCGTCGTGATCTTTCATTTTATACTGACGAAGTGATCAATCAGGTAGCACAGAAATCCGTTAACAATGCCCTGAAACTGTTTGATGCCATACAGCCGCCGGCAGGAGAAATGCCTGTGGTGCTGGGACCCGGCATAACCGGAATCCTGCTTCACGAGGCCATCGGACATGGCATGGAAGCTGATTTCAACCGTAAAAAGATATCAACGTTTAGCACCATGCTGGGCAAAAAAGTAGCCGAGCCTTTTGTGACAATCATTGACGACGGAACCAATATGAACCTTGCAGGCAGTTTAAACGTGGATGATGAAGGAAATCCGGGTAAAAAGACCGTTCTGGTCGAAAACGGCATTCTTACCAGCTATTTACATGATAAGATTTCTGCAAAATACTACGGAGTTGAACCGACCGGCAACGGCCGCAGGCAGGACTTCCAGAATTATCCTGTTCCGCGTATGCGTAATACGTACATGCTGGGAGGCAACGCTACACCTGAAGACGTAATCAGAGAAGCAGGCAACGGCATCTATGTTGAGGATGTAAGCAACGGCCAGGTGAAGATCGGCGAGGGTGATTTTGCCTTCTATGTCTCACAGGGAAGAATGATTGAAAACGGCAAACTGACAGCACCGATCAAGGATGTGAACATAATGGGCAATGGTCCGAAAATGCTTGCCAACATTACCATGGCAGCAAATGATCTTGAAATGAGCCTTGGGGGAGCCGGACAGTGCGGCAAAAACGGGCAGGGTGTTCCGGTGTCATTCGGACTGCCTACCTGCCTGGTCAAATCACTTACCGTAGGTGGCACACAACAGAAAGGAGGCCAGTCATGACAAACATTAAAAATAAACAAATGAGCTTCCCGGAACTCGCTGACTGGGTGATAAGCCGGACTATGAAAGCCGGAGCCGGTGACTGCAGGGTCAATATCTCAAAGAGACGGCTCGTGGAGATAAATTACCGTGACCGTAAACCCGAAGTCATCAAGGAAGCCACAACCCAGGGGCTGTATCTTGAGGTATTCATCAATAACCGGTTTGCCGGGCAGTCAACACCTGACTTCCGCCAGTCGACCCTGGAAGGATTTATCACCGGCCTGATCGAAAGCGCCGGTATCATGGAGGAAGATCCGTTCCGCACTCTTCCTGATCCGAAATACTATGAAGGAAGGTCGACAGTAGATCTTCAGCTGACCGACCCGGATTATTCCTCAGTTGACCCCTGAAGACAGGCACAGTATGACCAAAGTCGTTGAAGAAGCCTGCCTGGAAAAAGGAGGCGATAAGGTTATCTCCGTGGAAGCCGGAGAGTATGATGAGTCATATGAGGAATACATAAAATCAAGCAACGGCTTTGAAGGTTCAAATAAAAGCACCTATTGCCAATGTGGGAGCCTCAATGACAGCACAGGATGAGGGTGACCGCCGTCCGGCAGGATATAATTACATCGGCTGCAGATACAGAAGCGACCTGCCGCCGCTGGAAGAAATCGGAACTGTGGCGGCAATCAGAACACTTGATCTCATGGGCGGGAAGAAAATTCCAACCACAAAGCTTCCGATTATCCTTGAGAACCAGGGTGCTGGCCGTGTGCTGGGTGGTCTTTTTGATCCTATGTCCGCAGGCAGCATCCAGCAGAAAAGATCATTCCTGGCAGATAAAAAAGGGAAATCAATAGGAAGCAAGCTTCTGACAGTGATTGATGATCCGTTCATTCCCCGAGGTCTTGGTTCAAGGTATTACGATGGTGACGGATTTCCGGCCAGAAAACGCAACCTCCTTTCTGAAGGCACTGTGAATGAATTCCTGGTCGACTGGTACTATAGCCGCAAACTGGGATGGGAGCCCACTTCCGGATCGATCGGCAACCTGATAATTCCTCCGGGAACGCGCAGCGTTGAGGCCATTATTAAAGACCTGCCCCGCTGTATCCTGATTACAGGTTATATCGGAGGAAATTCCAATTCCACCACAGGTGATTTCTCTGTGGGGATAATCGGCAAACTGTTCGAAAAAGGCCAGTTCGTCCAGAATGTGGCTGAAATGAACATAGCAGATAACCACCTTAACTTCTGGAATAAACTGGTGGAAGTGGCAAACGATCCATGGATCTACAGCCAGGCAAGACTTCCGAGCCTGGTGTTTGATGATGTGGTGGTAGCAGGAATCTGAGATCTGCTTTTTAGATTAAAGTTCAGTTACGGGTGGGGAGAGTTATTTTTTATACTCTTCACCCGTAAAATTCTCTGCGGCGCTTGCCGAGGTCTGCCAGAACATCAAGACAGAAGTTTATGTCTTTTATTACCTGAAAATCGAACATACCGAGACAAACAAAGTCAGCGCCGTTCTCAAAGGCATACCTGATGCCGTCCTCGGGAGCTATGGCACCGGCAGCCAGCACTTTAAATCCCATCACCGGGATTTTTACCCTGTTGATGAACTCAACCGTACGGTCGGGGAAAAGGTCAAAAATATTATCATGAAACTTATTATGATCAGCGTACCTGATGCCGTCAACCTCAAACGCCACCCTGTTCTCACGTGGATGAGCCGACCAGTAGTTATCGTGATGCATGGCTTTCATATAGTAATCCGGAATGATGCCCAGTTCCTCACAGTATATGAGCGAATCAACTGTATGCGCCGCCAGTCCGGCGATATACCCCTGCGAACGGATCTTTTCAAGCATGGCTGCAATGACCTCCGGTTTTTTATCCCTTACAAGCCAGTCGCACCAGTTGCCCTGCACCTGGAGAATGTCAGCACCAAAATCAATCGCCTTGTTGATCTGTTCGTACCAGTCTCCCGTCTCCATGTTCGGGGCAACCTGTGAGATCACCTTCAGCTTGCTGCCTGTGTTTCTTTTATATTTTGCCATCAGCGCATTTGTCGGAAAACCGATGTTGATTGTGTTTATCCCGGCATTTTCAGCACAGAATCAGGGTCTCGTAAATCTTCCTTTCGGTGTTGTAGGCTCTGAAAAGTGAACTCACATAGATAAGATCACGCGAATGTGCCCACCCTCCTATCAGGTTACCTCCCATGATGAGCCTGCTGATCTCATGATTGCCGATCTTTCCCAGAGGCAGTTTCCCCTTCAGCTCGCCCAGGGCTGCACTGTCAATCTTTATGGTCGCGCCTGACAGAGCGTCAATGCCGTATTTTTTATTTGTGCTGACTGCACCCCATCCCATTAAACCGAGAAAAGGCACTGAAGCCAGGTTCCTGATCACATCCCGACGCGAGTCAGAGTGTTCCACCTTCGCCTCAGCAAGGTTTTTCTTTTCGGCTCTCCTGTCACGGGCATTTTTTATAAGGTTGTCTATGCCGTACCCCGTCTCCTTAAGGAGAATCAGAACCATCAGGGCTGCAGCCTCAATGAAGTTCCTGTCAATTATGTAAAGATGAGACTCGGAAGAGCTGAGGAGAGTGTCTCCGAAAGGCGGATATGCAAAATAATAAAGTGTCAGAAGCAGCACGCCGGCAACAGAGGCGACACGTGGCACCAACCCGGTGACCAACGCAAGCCCGATCAGTATCAGTCCTCCGATATTCAGCCAATCAACGGCCTGCAACAGGGCCCCGGATGATGACAGCCAGTGATAAAAACCCGAAAATGGCCCTGTCGAATTTGCCAGGTACGAAAATGATGTCCAGTCTTTTATAATGAGCTTGGAAACGCCCTCATACAGGAAATGCCATCCGATGGCCATCCGCAGGACAGTAATAAATATCTTCGGATAATCAGGTTTTGATAGATTGTTCATGAAGTCCCGGAATATGTGTCTTAATACTTCGGTTTTATACCCTAAAAGTATTCATTTTATTGTTAATTTGTTACGGCAAAAAATATTGACATTTTATGGAAAACAAAGGATTAAAAGTCATCATCACCGGATCGACCGGGATGGTCGGGGAAGGCGTGCTTCTCGTATGCCTGCAGGATCCCTCCGTGGAAAAAGTACTTGTGATCAACAGGAAACCGCTTGGAATGACACATCCGAAGCTGACGGAGATAATTCATACCGACTTTTATGATCTCTCTCCCGTTGAGTCGCAACTGGCAGGATATGATGCCTGCTTCTTCTGCCTCGGCGTATCATCAGTGGCGGTGAAAGGTGATGAGTATTACAAGGTAACATATACTCTGACGATGCATTTCGGAGAGACTGTAAGCAGGCTGAACAGGGATATGGTCTTTGTATATGTCGCCGGGGCCGGCACCGACGGTACGGAGAAAGGCAGGGTCAAATGGGCGAGAATTAAGGGAAAAACAGAGAATGACCTGAGGAAGCTGCCCTTCAGAAAAGCATACGGGTACCGGCCGGGAATGATCAGGCCCGCAAAGGGTCAGAAGAATGCACTTTCATTCTATAAATATGTAAACTGGATCTTCCCGCTGGGGAAAAAGCTATCTCCGGATTATTTCAGCACAATGGAAGAGCTTGGATTATCTATGATCAGGCTTGTCAGAAATGATTATGACAAGAACATCATATATGGAAAAGATATTGCTGTGCTGGCCGAAGAGCAGAAGAAAGCTGAAGCAGAGAATTAATAAATGAAACAGTTATGTATTACATCCTTTTTTACAAAACGGTCGAAAACTACTTTGAGAGACGAGCACCTTTCCGTGGTGAACATCTTGATCTTGTACAATCTTTTCATGCTGACGGTCGCCTGGTAATGGCAGGAGCGCTGGCCGATCCGCCTGACGCTGCGATACTGATTTTTAAGGGAGATTCTCCTGATGCCGCCAAAGAATTTGTCAGCAACGACCCCTATATAAAGAACGGCCTCATCACTGAGTGGTCAATCAGGCAATGGAATGTGGTGACAGATTGATTATCTGATGATCTACGACCATCAATATATGTTGTAATCTTATGATCTACATAATCTGATGCTCTACGAGCATCGGATGGCATATGATGCATTTTTAGTTTCCGGGAATAAAAAATAAACTTGACATTCATCCGGTCGTGATTTACTTTTGATTACGAATTCGATTCCTTTTTGTTTTACACATTTACCGATTATCAAATTCCACATCAATATGAAAAAAATTGCATGCTTTCAGAAAGATTCAAAAATCATTTTCACGGTGTTGGCTCTGATGACCTTAACGGTTAACGGTACGCTGGTTTCTGCAGAGAACCCAATGATGCAGTACCCGGATATTTATGAAAATACCATTGTTTTTGTCAGTGGCAATGATATCTGGAAAGCTCCTGCAGAAGGAGGTCCTGCTGTCCGGCTGACTTTCAGTGACGGTCGCGAAACCTATCCTGAAATCTCGCCCGACGGCAGCCTGGTTGCTTTTACCGGTGAATATGACGGCAACGCGGATGTGTACGTCATGAACATCAACGGCGGAAATATTACCCGGCTGACTTTCCACCCTGGAACAGATGAGGTAATAGGATGGAACAGCACAAAAAACAAGATCATGTTCAACTCAGGGAGAAACAGTACCTCACGGTATGTTAAGACGTTTCTTGTCGCACCGGACGGGACGGGACTGGAAGAGATGATCATGTATGACGCCGCCCGCGGCAGTTTTTCTCCTGACGGCTCCAAAATAGCATATAACAAAGACAGCCAGGACAATGCAACCTGGAAACGCTACACCGGCGGCAGGGCACAGGAAATATTCATCTATGACCTTAAGACAAATGAGGAAACAAACATCACCAACTACAAGGGTTCAGACAGGATCCCGATGTGGATTGGTGAGAAGATATATTTCAGCTCTGACAGGGACAGGGTTCTCAATATTTATGCATACGATACAGGAACCAGGACCACTGAGCAGATAACAAAGCATACAGAGTACGATGTCAGGCATCCATCGGAAGGAAGCAATAAGATCGTGTACGAACTTGGCGGAGATATCTGGATGCTCGATCTTGCCTCAAATGAATCAAAAAAAGTCCCTATCCGGATCCTGACTGACATGGAAGAGACCCGGCCATTTATGAAGGATATCAGCAAGGAAGTTACCCGGGTTGACCTGTCCCCCTCTGGTAAAAGAGCTTTGATCGTCGCCCGTGGTGAAGTATTCACTGTTCCTGAAAGCGAAGGCCCGGCAAGAAATATTTCAAACAATTGTGGCGCCAGGGACAAAGATGCAGTATGGTCCCCCGACGGTAAACGCATTGCCTACCTTTCCGATAAAACCGGTGAGTATGAAATTTACATTGTTAATCCTGACGGCAAAGAGGAAGCTGTAAAGCTTACTTCCAGCAAAGATGGCTACAGGCATACGCTTAAATGGTCACCTGACAGTAAAAAAATTGCATACACAGACCAGACCCTTACGCTGTACTATATAGACGTTGCAACTAAAGTAATAACCAGGGTGGATAAAGAGGAGTACGAAAATGTCGATGTCTCGCTGGATGTAAAATCCATTTTTGACTGTTCATGGTCCCCTGACAGCAGGTTTCTGGCATACTCAAAAATGAATGAGGACTTTATGTACCAGATTTATGTCTACGGTCTCGAGACAAAAGCCATAAACAGCATAAGTAACGGATTATTCTATGATTTCAACCCGGTCTTTACAAAGGATGGAGAATACATCATATTCATATCTGACCGCAGATTCACTCCCACCTATTGCGATATCGAATGGGAAATGGTTTATCAGAAGGTCGCAGGTATCTATGCAGTCACTCTGAAAAAAGACGGAAAGTCAATTATTCCTTACAGGAGTGACGAGGAAAACTCGCCTGCTATAACCTCAAAACCCGATTCACCGGTTACTGTCCGTATTGATTTTGAAGGTATTGCGGACCGTACTGAGGCTCTTCCTCTTAAGAAGGGCAACTACAGAGATTTGTCAGTCAATAACTCGACCTTGTACTATTTAAATGCTGATGAAGGCAATTTCAACCGCTTTGAAATTGATGCCCACGGCCCGATGACGCTCTTCTCCTACTCCTTTGACTCGAAGAAGGAGACTTCACTTGTAGAAGAAATAGACACTTATAAGCTCTCGGCCGATGGTGAAAGCATAGTTTATCTTAAAGACAAAAACGTATCAATAATTCCGTCAGCCGGAGGAGAAGGCAAACCCGTCAACCTGTCTGAGCTGAAGATTTGGTATGAACCGGTCAGGGAATGGAAACAGATCTTCAATGAAGCATGGCGGATGGAACGCGATTACTATTATGAGCCGGGCATGCATGGTCAGGACTGGAATTTCATGAAGCAGAAATATGGTAAGCTTGTTGAAAAGGCATCATGCCGTGCGGATCTGACTTTTATTATCGGTGAGATGATCGGAGAACTGAATACATCGCATACATATGTTTACGGAGGCGACAGTAAACGTAAAGCTGACCAGGTTAATGTGGGAATGCTTGGTGCCGACTTTACCGCTGACCCTCAGAACAACCTCTACCGGTTTAAAAAGATTTTCAGGGAAAAGGACTGGTCACGAGAGACATGGCCACCATTGGCAAAACCAGGTGTTAATATTATTGAGGGTGAGTACCTCCTGAAGGTCAATAACACGGATGTGAAAGCTGACAGGGAGATTTATAGCTATTTTGTCGGGCTGGCCGGTAAGCAGGTCACCCTGACCGTGAACTCGAAGCCGCTCCTGGCAGGCGCCCGCGAAGTCACTGTCGTACCCGCAGGAAGTGAAAACAGCTTCCGCTACATGGACTGGCTGGAGTCTAATCGCATGGCAGTGGATAAGGCTTCAGGAGGGAAGATCGGATATATATATCTGCCTGATACATGGAACGGTTCAGCTACCGACTTCCCGAGATATTTCTATTCACAAACGAAGAAGGAGGGGCTGATCATTGACGGCCGCTTCAACGGAGGAGGACTTGACCCTGAGATCTTCCTGCAGCGCCTGCAGAAGAAGCCTCACGCCTTCTGGACGCGCAGGCAGTCGGCTGACCAGCCGATACCTTACCTTGCCGTTGATGCTCACATGGCCCTGGTTACCAACAGGTATGCCGGTTCCGGAGGTGATGAACTCCCGTACGAATTTCGCTGGTTCGGTATGGGTCCGATAATCGGCACCCGCACGTGGGGCGGACTGGTTGGAGTGTCGATGTTCATTGAACTGATAGACGGCGGAAGCATAACGGCACCCGATTACCGCATATATAACGAAAAGGGAGAGTGGGTGGTTGAGAATGAGGGCGTGACTCCTGATATTATAATCGACATCGACTCAAAGAAATACGCCGATGGGTATGATACGCAGCTGATGAAAGCAGTTGAAGTGGTAATGAAAAATATTGAGGAAAAACCACGTCAATGGCCAAAGCATGAGGCATTTCCTGTTGACAGATAAAAGACCGTAATATGATCACCATCCGGAAAATGGTGATGATATGCAATGCTAGAACGCCTCGGAAGCTGCAAGGTAGAAGCCGAAAGACTTTTGGCCGAAGCCAACATCAACAGCCAGGTTGGTACGCGAGCGCTTGTCAACCATGATCCTTAACCCTCCGCCATAACCCGGTTTGATCGATTCAAACAGGTTAAGCGATAATGCGCTGTTGTCGGCAGTGGTGGCATTCAGGAACAGTACCCCGCCCAGAACCCCTCCGCATTTTGAGATCGGGAAGCGGTATTCTGCCTCGCCATACACCATGTTTGCCCCCCTGAAGCGGCCCTGGGTATATCCTCTCCCGGCTCTCCCCCGCTGGTCATAGGCAGTCGCGGGTAGGATCATATAAGGAAACTGACCTTCGCGGGTAAAGTTACCCATGATCCAGAATCCAATAAGGTGCCTGGGATTTCTTTCCGAAAAGCTGTGGAAACTTCTCCACTCCAGCTGAAAAAAGTTTCCGCCTACATCGTTCCCCAAAAACTCAAATGATCCCCGCCAGCTGGCCATCGCATAGATTCCCTTATACGCATTGAGCATGTTATCGCGGCTGTCATACAGCACATTGACATTCAGAGCAGATGAGAAGTATTTTGTTGTACTGAAGCCGTAGTGGGTGTTGTATAAGTAATGGCTTGTAAGGACTGTATCACCGGGTACCAGGCTGAGTTTCTGATCTTCTATTTTGGAATAACCGTCATAGAAGAAACCGACGCCTGCATAAAGGCCTTCAGTAATTCTGAAGGAGGCCGACTGATGGAACCTGGCAAAAGTGAATTTCATGGGTTGAGACAGCGAGTCATCTGTAGTTGCAGTGCCCCAGAGGCCATACTGATAGTCAAGTATCCCTCCCTCCGGCGCGGTTGTGCCCAACCCGTATGTCGACTGTGAGTAAAGTAAAAACCGCCAGTCACCGGTCAAAAAGATGCCATTGTTCTTTGTGTATATGCTGTTCTTCAGCATGAAGATCATCTGGTTCTTTGTCGTGTACTGTGCAGAGCCATTGAAGTTGGAATACAGAGTACTACCCTTCATTTTAAAAGCATACTGGCCTCCAATACCGAAAACAAATCCAGTAGCTGGATTGGAGCCAATCACGGGAACGATCAGCAGGGAGCCTGTTGATTCGGATTTGACTTTAGGAGGCTTATGCATCGCCGCCCGGATTACATCAGGCAAATCTTTCTGCGGGCACTCAGCGCCGGGACTTAAAGACAGGGAATCCTGTCCGAAGGCCGGGGCATGAGCTGTAAAAAGCATTGCAAGCAGGGCAACCAGCCATCTGAATTTTTTTATGAAAGCACTTAACATATTGATGGGTCTTTAATTGTTCAGGTCAGTAATCTAAAAGTAGTACAAACAATGCCAACTGCCAATCACTTAATAATGAAATTTTTCAGTTCATTGAATCTGATCAGAAGGGGTATCCAATAGCCAGGTTAAAGACCCCCTTTTTCCAGACATCGCTTGAACCTATCAGCCAGTTTGAGCCGTCAATTTCATAAGGGCTTCGTATCGGGAAACCAAAGTCAGTTCTGAGGATAAAGAAATTAAAATCAAATCTCAGCCCGATGCCGGTTCCCACCGCAAGCTGGTCCATAAACTTATTAAAATGAAATTCGGCATTGGGTCTTGTCTCGTCAGGATTTAACAGCCATACGTTACCCGCGTCTATAAACAACGCTCCGTGGAGTACCTTTGACATCCTGAACCTGAATTCGAGGTTACCTTCCAGTTTTATGTCGCCTGTCTGATCAATAATAAGTGAATCCGGATTTACATCTTCAGGCGGCACCAGGCCTCCGGGGCCCAGTGAACGTGCAACAAAAGCCCTGATACTGTTTGATCCGCCGCTGTAAAACTGCTCCACATAAGGCATTACAACAGAATTGGTATATGGTATTCCTATTCCTGCATAGAACCGGGAAGCAATGCTCTTGTTATTAAAATTCCTGTAATAACGGACATCAGTTGAGAGTTTCAGGAACTGTGAATAGATATTGCCGACAAAACTGTAAGGTCTCTCAGATTCTTCATTGAAGATTCTCTTTGCCAGGTCCAGCAGGTTACCGGAAGAACTTATACCTGCAGAAAAATAAAAGCCGTGCGGTTGTTTTGTGAGGCTATTGTCATATGTAAAATCGTACTTCATCCCCACTATGAACTGTTCCTCAAAACTTTTTCTTATATACTGGTTGTCGGATATTAATGAATTAAATTCCGGAGTGGTTTCGAGGAGGTTAATTGAGTTTATAAATACGGGGAAGAATTTGTGTGTGATCTTATCCGGCTTCTTCCACTGATAACCATACCCCGTATTCACGGAGACCATCCGGTAGTACTGAATTTTATTCAGGAATTCAAATCCAACAGTCACTGATGTCTGAGGGAGGTTAAACCGGTCAGGATTTATGAAAAGTGAAGGTGCAATCAGTTTTGGAAAGATAATTGATGATGATAACCCTACACTGTAAGATACAGTCCCGAGGGAGCTGGTGGTTTTGTTGGACCACTGCCATTCGACACCTCCGTCGAGTTTCAGCTGTAATCTGTTTGCCCCTCCCGCCAGATTTCCCTGTGCCAGGGTTGCAGCAAATCCCGGCCCGGAAAAACCTGTTGATTTGGTTACAACGTTAGCCTCAAGATCGAGGCTGATGTCCTTCATGGGAGTAAGCTCGATCAACATATCAAGTTGATTTATAAGGCTATCGGGGTCAGGCGTGTAGCGTACGTTAATGAATTTAAATATCCCGTAGCTGTTCAGATGAGCCATGGTCTTAAGATGACTGGAAGTGGAGTAACTGTCTCCTTCCCGGAAGTAGACCGACCTGGCAAAGACCCCTGGTTTAAACTGCATTCCCTGTGAAATTATATTGATTCCGTCGTATTTTATTGTGTCCGTGCCCGGCAACAGGTAGGTGGCATCCGCGTCACCGGTTACCTTTACCGTTATATCATCAATAAAATATTTCACGCCGGCCCTGTATGGCAGGTTCTCGTTTTTATTGATCCTGAGATCAATCTTATATGGTATTTGTATTGTATCAGCAGTATATTTTATCTGGGACTGGTTAAAATAAAAATAACCCGATTCCTGCAGCCGGTCTGTGATCTTCCTGGCTTCCGACTTGACGGTTTCGAGATCGAATACATCATCAGGTTTCATAGCCAGTTCGGGCTGGAAACTGTTGATTATGCTGTCAACCGCATCTTCCGGAGGCGCGAAAGATATCTCGTTGTAGCGGAACGGCCGGCCCGGCTTGACGTAGTATGTTATTCCGGCCTTTCGGGGGTTCCGTTTACTGGTATCAATAGCTGACCACACTGCAGAATGAAAATATCCGCCGCCGAAAAGCTCAGATTTGAGTTTCCTGCAACGCACCTCGGGATTAACCGTTGATATAAGCACCGGTTCCTTTGCAAAAGTCCGGTACAACCATCCTGGCGATTTTCTTGGTTCCGGTTTCCTATAATTGTAAAACCACAGCCCAAAGGGAGGTATTACCCTTTTCCCGCCAATAGAATTATTAGGTTTAAAGGCAGTGACCGAACCGGTGATTTGTTTAACGCGAAGATCTTTGAACTTTGCGGTATCGCTGATGAAAACCTCATCCTTGCCTGTATACAATAACTGATCGTCTGCAAGAAACTTTGTATTGGAGCATCCAACCGCCGCTAAGCAGATTATAATAATCAGGATTATATGTATCAGCCTTGCTCTAATCATATTTTACTTTGCATTCCTTGCTCATTGCTCACTATTGCCCATTGCCAACTGCCTTATTTTTTCTTCTTCCTCCGCCAAATATCGCTTATCCTGTCATAGCTTTTCCTGTAAATAAATCCCAGCCCCGACTTGGTTACTTCTCCCTCCAGCAGGTCTTCGTAATTCTGCTGGCGGTATATCTTAACGAATTTTGTCCGGCTTGAATCGATGGCATATTCAAAAATGAAATTCTCGATCAGGTTGCTGGTCTGTGTGCTGCCAGGACTGTTGTCATTCATATGCCCCGAAACCATAACTGAGCCCCGATCCTTAAACATCGCCTTCTTTACCTCATAGCTGAAGCTTGTAACCTCCTGTTTACCCTGGTCGGTGGCCTGAGTGTAGGTGTCAATGCCTAAGGAAAAGTCCACATTCCTGAATGCCGATTTCGTCATCTGGTTGATCTGTGTTTCCCAGAACTGGCTTATTTGCTTGCTTAAATAAGCGGTGGAGCTTGTCTGGCCTGGAAGCTCGATCCGTTCAAAGATAAGCAGGTTGATTGCCTGCTTCATCCGTTCATCGGCCGAATATGAACTGAACACACTCGTGATGTATTGATCCTGAGAACTGACATCAAAAATTATCTCAAGCTGCGACAGTCTGTTTGCAAGTTTCATATTGACCAGAAAATCAACCTCCCTGGTCTGCCCGTCCACGGGGTTGTCGTATGATCCTCTGACCTTGCTTATGGTTTTCACATTAAGTTCCGGGTTATCAACCTGCCCGTCCCACCTTAGGTAACTGCCCGGTGTAATTGTAAAATCCTTTCTCGGCCATCCCGGTATTTTCAGCTGGGCTGTTCCCTGGTTTATCTCGTAGGTGCCGCTCAGGCTTATGTCTTTATTAGGCATCAGTCCGTAAGTCAGAAATCCTCCTCCTGTAATCTGTGCCCCTATGTCAAAACCGCGCGATATACTGAAATTGAACAGACTATTTGGATTTATCTCTATCGCAGCTTCAATGTCCGGTGATCGTGTGAACGTTTTAACAGGAGCTTTTTCTGTTTTTCCGTCTCCTTCTTCATCCCTGAGACCGGCAAAAGTGATTGTCTTTTCAGTCTCGGAAACCGTCAGGTTTTCAGCATACATGTAATTGATCACTGTTCCTTCTGCCAGCACGATGTTCCCTGCAATTGAAGGGCTCTGAACCGGACCGGTGATATTCAGCTTCGTATCGACAAAGACTGAGCCGTTGAATGAAGGATTTTCCCTTTCAGTAGTGTTCATTACCTGAATGCGGTCTGATGTGACCTGAAGATCAGCTGTAATATTTTCAGGGTTTTCAAGGTTGATCGACCCATTCAGGGTAAGCTGCTTCCTAAGGGAATCCAATACTTTGAATTGCCTGAACACCAATTTGTTATTTTCAAGTCTGATAACATTATCAGGCAGATAGAACCTGGCATTCAGGGGTATTACCTTCAACTCTGTACCAGCGATTTGTATCTCACCGTCCAGGCGGGGCTTCTTGCCGGTTGATGACAATCTCAGCTCACCACTAACTTCACCGGCTAATCCGCTGATGTACTTGCTGACCAGCGATTCAAAAGTATTAAGCGGGATGTCGGCGAATTCAGAATGCATACTTCTTTTATCTCCTTCCATTTCGGACCTGAAAACCAGGTTAAGGCTGGAAGTATCATTTAATACAGCGTTGAGATTGCCTTCGACAGTGCCGAGAGTATCGGACAAATAACTGGCTGTTATCCTGAAATCGCCAATGGGACTTACATAAGTCTTTGTTTGCCTGATGTCCATCTTTATACCCAGGTCATTCCCGTCCTTACCGCTGTAAGAGATCCTGCCGTTCAGTTCACCGTCATAACCGTAAGTGTTCATCCCTGGGATGGCGAGCATGTTAATCCATACATTCCGGACTTCGATAAAGAGTTTTTCAAGCTCACTGCCATGAATGTCAATGGTGCTCTGGTCATTCTTCCAGTGCAGGTCTGCAATGAAGTTGCGATTCGCCGGATCCAGCACAAGAAACTCTCCCTGCGTGACGGTCCAGTTGAAGCCGTTGACAGTCCATTCCGGCTTTGTAGACCTGAGCTTAATCTGATCTTCATTTTTATATGCTTCAGCTGCAATGTCATATATTAACCGGTCATTCCTGTCACTTGCAATCAGGCTATACAGGGCGGTATCCATCGTAGTCGCGATGGTGGCTGTCAGTTCAGCAAGTTTAATATTTCCGAATTTCATGCTGTCGGCGCTTACTGTGAGAGTAGTCGTGTCAGGGACACTTGTAAAGTGAAGCGTTGTGCCAAAACCGCTACCATTGCCAAAGCTAAACTGGTCTATTGATATATCTGAACTTGCATTACCGGTGGATTCCTTTTTCAGGTAGGCAGTGACCTTATTGTAACTGAAAAGACTGTCGCTCAGCAATATTCCGATGATCGGGTCGTATGTTGCCTCAAATGAGAGCGACGTCTCCGGCAGGAGCGAGATGATCGGTATCCTGTTGCTTACGGTGG
Organism: uncultured Bacteroidales bacterium; assembly: GCA_963743775.1. Classification (GTDB taxonomy): domain Bacteria; phylum Bacteroidota; class Bacteroidia; order Bacteroidales; family VadinHA17; genus SR-FBR-E99. Next base: position 42,641 of record CAVURA010000011.1, on the reverse strand, counting down.
AATCAATGATTGCAGCAAGCCTGAGTTTCCCCTGGGTGAAGGCTTCTTTTATGTCATTGGCTGAGCCCATGACTACGTACCCTGGCTTCCATAAAGTCAGACCGGGCACTTCCCGCTAAGAGGGTGTCTGAGGACTGAAATGAAAGTGACAGGTTCTCCAGCACTTCAGTGCCTTCAGCCGAGCTCAGCGACAGGTTTTTCAGAGAAACCGATCCAGTCATGCCAGCCTGTGATTTTTCCCAGGCTCCATCCAGCATCCCTCCGACCTGAATGCCTTTGTAAAGATTAAGCTTGCCGGCGTCAATCGTAAACGAACCCGTGATGCTTGCCCCCGTCAGGGATTCGCCAAAGCTTACAGTACCGCCAAGGTCGCATGTTAATGACGGATCACCGGCGGTAACCGTGAACCTGTGCTGACCATCGGTGCCTGCGATCTCTGCTTTGATATCATGGTAATTATAATTTCTGAACAGTACGGAATCCACTACAATTCCGCCCTTATATTTCATGGTTGCAGGCTTAAACCCCTCCCCGTCAAGACGGATGACCCCCGAAAAGTGACCAAGATCCTTTACTCCCGTTAGTGTACCCAGCTGTTCGCTGTAACCATTAACGACCAGTGAATATTTTTTATCCGGCAAATTCGCAGAACCGCGGATAGTGACACTGTCTGAAGATGTCTGCAGTGCCACAAGGAATTCAGGTGAAGAAAGGCTGTCTGAAATAGTCCCCCTGATTGCAAGTGTATTAAAATCCGGCAGTTTCACTGATGATCCTGATATCTGTATCAGTTCGGTCAGTCTCGGACTTGTGATATTTTCTGCTTTGAAGTCTAAAGAACATAGTGCAGAGGAAGGATTTGTTATTCCGGTAAGCTCCCCGGAAGCTGAAAAGGTTATTCCAGCCGGAGTAGTAAGGGTCAAATTCTCTAAGTTGAGTAAATCTGCGGTACCGGAAGCGCTGCAGTCAATTCTCAGAACGGAATTCTCACCAAGCCTTTCTGAAGATAATTCTTTCCTGCCCGAAAGAAATGCACGGATGTCAGTTGCAGAAATTTGTGTATCGTCAATTTTTAATGAAAAGGGCACTGTCCTGTATGATTTCATAAGCTCAGCCAGCTTTTTACCGAGTTGTATCTCCATGTTGAACCTGCTCGAAGCAGTCCTGAATTTTGCATCCAGCACACTTTTACCAGTCGAATCGGAGTCAAAAACAACCTCGCCCCTTTCAAGTTGAAACCCGTTACCCAATCCGAACGACAGCGTATTCATTTTAAACCCTGCTTCCTTGCTGCTAAGCCTTAAATTCCTCAGTGCAGTATTTAACCCATCTATATTAAAATGGGCATCTGCAGCAGCCTCGCCAGAACGATTATTGTAATCACCTGTCTGAATGGAACCGTCCGATATTTTTAAATCATCACCGCTTATATTCCAGGGTCCGGGAAAGCTACCCGGTGACTTAGCCGTCGCCTCGGGCTTCCTGTTGCTGTCTGAGGAAGCGGAAAACAACCGCATCACCGGTTCCTTAAGGAGGAGTTCTTTAACTGCTATTTCATGATCCCCCAGGTTTAATGAGGCATCGGAAATATCACCCTTTGGCAGCTCATACTCCATCCTCCGGTTGTCATCAGGCTGATGAACAAAGAAGCTTATTTCCCTAAGGTCAGCCTTTGAAAGCTTAAAGCTCCAGGCCGGCGCAGTCTTCTCTCTCTGATCCTTTTCCCGGTAGGGCTTCTTTTCAAGGGTAATACCGCCATAAACTCCCGCTATTTCAACAACAGAAACATAGACCTTCCTTTCAGAAAGCGACAGATAATCAAGTTTCAATGAAATTTTGCCGACTGCCGGATTGATATATATTCCATGAAAAGCATCATCGTATGTAAAGCGAACATTTTTCAGGTTGACAGAACCAACACTGATATTCCACTTTTTTCCTGCTTTTTTCTTTGCCTCTGCCGGTTTCTCAGCAGGTTTCCCACCGGCCGCCGGTTGCTCGTGCCAACAAGGCGAGAAAGTCAGGTTTACCTGTTTCCGGATCCATTTTTATATGAACTACTGCGTCGCTGATTGAAATGCTGCTGACTTTCACATTCCCGAATATCAGGGGTACAACCCTTGCCGAAACCCTTACTTTTCCAGCATATATTACAGTGTCGCCTCCTGCCCCCAGCATCTCAAGATTGTCTGCTCCCACTTTCCCGTTGATCAGCAGTGTCAGCTTATCCACGCTTGCAGGTATGCCCTTACTCAGTAAAAGTCTGTTCACGTTTTCTGTAATCAGGCGCTGACTTAACGGCAGATTAATTCCTGCCACAATCAGAATGAAAAGTATGGCAAGGCTAAGAAAAAAGTATTTGAAAAAAGTTATAATCCTTTTTAAATACATGAAGGGACGGCTTTTTTCAAAATTAAGATATATTTCTTCTCAGTTTGATTTTTTACATAAATGGATTACATTTGCGACCTAAATATTAATAATTAAAGCACAATGAAAAAAGTTACTTTATTATTACTGGCAATTTGCACATTTACGTTTGTAAATGCTCAGACAAACAAGGAAGAAATTGATCTCATGCAGTCTGTTTTCGGGATGGAAAAGAAAGCCATGATTGCTGAATTCGTAAAAGTCGACCCGGCTCAGGCTGATGCATTCTGGGCACTTTATGATGCATATGAAACTGCCCGCAAGGATTTAGGTAAAAAAAGAATTGCACTGCTGGAAGAGTATGCAAACAATTATGATAAAATGACTAACGAATCAGCTGACAAATGGACGACTGATATCATTTCCCTCGCCAGCCAGCACGATAAACTGATTGTTTCCTACTACAAGAAGATAAAAAAGGCCACCAATCCTGTGGTTGCCGCACAGTTCTATCAGATTGAGGGTTATATTCTCAGCGGAATAAGAGTTACACTTCTTGAAGAGCTTCCTCTTCCGGATGTCAAGTAAATACTGATTACAGGGAATAAAAAAACCGGGCTGATCAGCCCGGTTTTTTTTATCTCTTTCCAGATTAGCCAAGCACCACCACGCCCGGCAATCGGGGAAACCGGACTCTCAGGTGTGATTTCAGCAATAGTATCTTAAATAGAGTTATACGAAAATAAATATTCATATATTTGAATTAGCAACATTCATTGGCCCGATAATCAAAAAGCACAGAAAGATGAAGAAAATTTACTGTTTCGTGATTTTATTGATAGTATTCTCTTTTAATCCGGTGAAAGCCCAGGACGATCCAGCCGAAAGATATTCCGCCACCGATACAATAGCTGACTTCGGGCTTTTTACAGGGGACGAAATACTGAATTTATCCCTGAGGTTTGATGTCACAGCCTACAAAAGGAAGAAACCTAAGGATGAATACATGGATGCCGTCATGACATATCATATCAGCAAGGATGACTCCATAAACAAGAATATCAGGCTTAAAACCCGGGGTGAATTCCGTAACGGGCATTGTGCCTTTCCTCCCATCGCCCTGAATTTCAAGAAAACTGAATTCAATAAGGAAGACCTGAGCAAGATAGGAAAAATCAAAATGGTGACCCATTGTATGTCGGGAAATGAGGATTATCTTTTCAGGGAGTATCTCGTTTATAAGCTTTACAGTGTTCTTACTGATACAAGTTTCAGGGTAAGACTGGTTAATATAACCTATATCAACACATTCAAGGAAAGCAAGCCGATCAGCTCATATGCGTTCTTCATCGAGCCCCTCGACCTTGTTGCTGAACGTATCAATGCCATACCGGTCGATGTAACATCTCTGAATCAAACGAATATAATCCCTGAAATGATGGACAGGATGGCAATTTTTAATTATATGATTGGCAATACAGACTGGTCAGTGCCGAATCAGCATAACTGCAAAGTACTGTCAGACCCGAATGCGGCGCGACAGAACCTTGGACTGATTATCCCGTATGATTTTGACTACAGCGGATTTGTTAATGCGAGCTATGCTATTCCTGTGGAGGGACTGGGAATAGAAACTGTCCGTGAACGAATTTACCAGGGAGTTTGCAGGGATGAAGCGACCTTCATGGATGCCCTTCAGGAATTTACTGCAAAAAAGGATGCTTTCTATAATGTGATCCGGGAGTTTCAATACCTTGATGAACGTGCCAAAAAGGACATGACCAGATATCTGGACGAATTCTTCAGTATGTTTGATAAAAGAAACAGTATTTTGTATTCCCTTAAAAGTGAATGCAAAAATCTATGACAATTTAAATATCATACGCCATGACATTATCCTCAATGTTTGAACAAGATCCGATATGGAGTGTATTGCTACACTTCCTTGTAACCCTGCTGGTGCTTTTTATTGTCATCAGGCTTATCTATTACAGATACTCCAGGAATGAGCGGAAGGTATTCTCATTTTTCCAGATGGGTATAATGATCTTCCTGGTCTGCATCCTGCTTAAATCGGTAGAGATCCAGATGGGAATGGCCCTGGGCCTTTTTGCCATCTTTGCCATCCTTCGGTTCAGATCAAGTAACCTTTCAATGAGAGACATGACTTATTTCTTTACCGTGATTGGGGTTTCTGTGATAAATGCCATGGCGACTTTCTATAATCCGGTACGCGGTATGATTGTCATTAACTCAATCATTATCCTGTCAACTTTCATTCTTGAAGTCTTCTTTAACAAAAGAGCTTACAGCACTGCCACACTGGTTTATGACAGGCTTGAATTGCTGGCTCCCGACAAAATCCGGGAACTCCTCAGCGATATATCTTCGCGCTCCAGTAAAAAGGTCGAAAAGGTTGAAATAAAGAAAATTGATCTTATCAAACGGCATGCTGAACTTGAGATATCATTCCGAAGTACAGACACGGGAAACCAGGACTGATATGCGCACGCCGATTCTCAGGATAATTCTATGTATTGGCCTGATTGCATTCAGTAACCTGACCTCGCTGGCTCAGGGAAGCAGGTACTGGGATCAGAACCTGAACTCCGAGGCTGCCCTTCTGTCGGGAGCTGTGGTCGCAGGTCAGGGCGGGATTGCTGCAATATTCTACAATCCGGCCACCATCACCGAAATGACGAAGAACAACCTGTCACTGTCAGCCAACCTTGCTTCTGCATATTTTTACAATGCCAAAAATGCCCTGGGTACAGATTTTTCTCCCAACAGGTTGCAGGCCGATATCTATCCAAGAATAGTCACACTGACCCTTAACCCGAAAAATAATCCTGACCTTACGATTGAACTTGCATATTTCACGAAAGCAAACTATTATATGCAGATCAATCAGGGCACTTCGCTTACCAGTGACATTATTGCCTCAAACCCCGGTAATGAGCAGTATACAGCTGATTATTATCTTCGTACAAAATTTCAGGATTTTTACGGAGGTGCAGGCTTTGGCTATAAAATATCCGACAAACTTGCTCTTGGTTTTTCCGGCCTGATTTCCTATAAGGATGACCAGTATTATAACCTGGTCACAGTCAATGCTTTTACAGCACCGGATCAGGACCCTGACCCTCAATACCTCTCAGAAGCCAGCTATCACCTCAGGTATAATATGTTTGATGTGCGGCTCATTACAAAGCTGGGCTTGCAGTTCAGGCAGGATTCGTGGACTTTCGGAGCTAACATCAATCTTCCGTCGGTGAAGATCTTCGGAGACGGCACAGTGGTAAAACAATATGAGTACTCCAACATTCACACGGAAGCCGGCAATCAAGATGGGTCCGGCTTATATTACGGTGGACGTCAGAAGCAATGTCCTGCACATTTCAGGGATCCTTTGTCAATTGCTGCCGGGGCAAACTATACAACACATTCAGGGAATACTTTTATACTCTTTACGGCTGAGTACTTTTTCGGGTTGAAATCCTTTGACTACATTGAAGCCAATCACGACCCCGGAGAGGACGGTTATAATTACAGTCCTGTTGAACCTGATGAATGGCTGACATTTACCACCAGTCACAAACCGGTACTTAATGCAGGCGTGGCATTCAAAACGGTCATCAGTGACAGAATGGTCTATTCCGGAGGATTCAGAACCGATTTCAATTATCTTGATCCTGTTGATGACCGGAATTTTCCTTATTACAACAGTCATACATTCTATGTTTTCGATGTATATCACTTCAACAGCGGGATAAACTACAGCTTTAAAAGAGGTTCAATTACCCTGGGTATGCAGTTTTCACACGGGCGTGCCAACGACCAGGAACAGATCTTCAACCTCACTGAGCCCGTGGAGTACATAAGCGATAACCAGATGGCCCTTACCGGTGTAACAACCAGCCAGGTTCAGGTCCGTTACTGGGCGTTGTCGGCTTATTTCGGCTTTGTTTTCGATTTTTTAAAGCAAGCTGAATAACCAGGGGAAGACTGATGCAGTTGATATATCAGATAAAATTTAAAATACTCACTGCTGGGTATTGTGCACAGACAAGAGTTAAAGTACATTTAGCATCACAAAAAACCAAAATCACCATGAAAAAGTTTGTTTCTATTGCCATAGTGGTTCTGTTTGTAACCGCACAGTTGAATGCACAGACTTATTCCAATAAAGTTGTCGGTCAAAAACACAAGGAACTTAGTGACAGCCTGAAGGCAACTGAATACCCTTATGCCCTGCCTATCCTTGGGGCTCAGGTTACTGCAAGGGGGTATGACCTGCCCTATTCGGCAGGGGTTAGCCTGGGTTATATGTGGCAGGAATCTGCAATAATCATAGAGGATCTGTTTGTCGGTTTCAACAATGGGCCGATGTATGACCTCAATGAAATTGTCCGTTTTAATGATGCTACATCGACTGCCTACGGGTTCAACATCAGGCCTGATATCTGGTTGTTCCCGTTTCTTGATGTGTACTTCCTGATGTCCAAGGCTAAAACCTCCACGGCAATTGATGCAGGTGTGTGGGTTCCGGATGCAAATAATGTATGGAACGAGGTTGCCAGTTTTTCAACAAAGGCGGAATTCGACGCTACAGGATTTGGTTTCGGCATGACTCCGACGTTTGGTGTTGGTGGAGGGTTTATGGCACTTGACATGAACGTCACCTGGCAAAGTATAAGCTCCCTTGATAAGCCTGTAATGACATTTGTATTCGGACCCCGCATGGGAAAGTCCTTTAAGTTCAAAAATAATCCTCAGAGCAATATTACATTGTGGGTGGGAGGATTCAGGCTGCATCTCAATTCGGAAACAAACGGCTCAATACTGCTGAGTGAAGTAATACCCACCGAAGGGTTACAGGAGAAGGTCGACGCTGGCATGGAAAACGTGGCTGAAACGCAGATAGCGGTTGATGAATGGTGGACAGGACTGACACCTGTTGAACAGGCAAACCCGATCAACCAGGCAAAATACGAAACAGCTAACCGGGCACTTGAAACTTCTGCCAATTTGCTTGTAAGCATGGATGGTGCACTGAATGACGAAGAGTCCGCCACCGTTCAATATTCACTCAACAAGCGTCCAAAGGACATGTGGAACTTCGTTGTCGGATCGCAGTACCAGATCAATAAGCATTTTATGCTCCGTGCTGAGGCAGGTTTTCTTGGAAGCAGGACACAGGTCATAGGAATGGTACAATATCGTTTTGGACTTTAATAACTGCATATAATGAAAAAAATCTTGTTGCTTTTCACCTTTCTGCTTGTTGCTTACTCAGCTAATTCGCAGGTCCTGATCTCACTGTTATTCGGTGAAAAACTGAACAGCCCAAATCTTGAATTCGGCCTCGACGGCGGGGTGAACTTTGCAAACATCTCAAACCTCGAAACCAGTAAGTATCTCCCTATTTTTAATCTGGGGTTTTACTTTGATATTAAAATCAAAAATCAACTGATGCTTCATACCGGGGTAATAGTTAAATCAAACCAGGGAGCGGATAAACTGAATCCTTATTCACTCGATAACGAGAATATGGATGAGCAATTCTCGGACGGTTATGTGACAAGGAAAATAAATAATTTCAGCGTACCCATTCTGTTGAAATACCGGTTCGCGGAAAGATTTCATATTGAGGCAGGCCCCATGCTTGCACTCAGGACCAAAGGATACGATGAGTTTAAAAACACCCTTATTGATGAAGACGATCTGACTTATAAGCTGGATATTTCGGATAATTACAAGCGAATTGACGCCGGCATAATGTGCGGTGCAGGACTGAAACTGAACAAAAAAATCCCAAAAAGCGCCCAGCTCGGGGTCCGTTACTATTACGGACTGGTTGATCCTCTGATAGATAATCCGGGCAAATCGCAGAATTTTTCTTCATGGTACATTTATTTTTCCATCCCTATCGGTGCGAAGAAAGCTGAAGCAAAAACGGAATAACTCAGATATGTGAGACTATGATCCGTCTTGCGGGAATGCATACAAAAAGAGCGATCCGGAAAGAAACCGTCACGGCCCTTATTATCTGTGTGCTACTTTTAATTCCTGCCCGTTCAGGCGCACAGGATAACTTTGATTCTGATCCTGAACTTCCGGGCATACAGCAGCCTATGGCCCCGGTAAAGGTTGACGGGAAAGTGCTGTTCAACGTCAGGGGAATGTCATCCTTTACAGCTGAACAAAGAGCAGAGGCAGTAAGCAAAAGAATAAAAAGCGCTGCTGCAGACCAGACCGTTTCAGCTGATTCCGTGAAGTTAATTACTGAAGGGGATCACCTGGCGGTTTATGCCGGGGTGAATTTCCTGATAAATGTTTATGAACAGGATGCTGAGGTGGAGCAGATAAGCCGGGAAACCCTGGCTCTTATAATCAAGCAGAAAACCTCGGAGGCAATGAAGCTTTACCGGCACGACCGGAACCGCCCTGTGTTAATAAAAAAATCAATCAATGCCCTGGTCGCCCTCGTTATTCAGACACTGATACTGTTGCTGATCCTCTGGCTCTTCAGATTGATCAGCATGGTTTTTCAGAAACGTATTACGTCAAGGATTGAAAGCCTTGAAACCCAATCGTTCAGCCTTATCCGTGCAAATCAGATCTGGAAAATCTATAACTCTGTATTACGATTACTCAAGAATTGTCATTATTGTCGTCTTCGTTGCCTTTTCAGTCAATTATATACTCGGTCTGTTCCCCTGGACGAGGAATGTGTCAACCTATGTGTTGAAGCTTCTGGGCGATCCCTTTGTTTCAATGGGAAAGGGCATACTTCATTTCCTGCCTGACCTGGCATTTCTTGTTGTTCTGTACTTTATTGTCAGGTACCTGCTAAAGCTAAGCAGATTATTGTTTAAAGGAATTCAGGAAGGCGGGATAGTCTTCAGGAAATTTGATCCTGACTGGGCAATGCCAACATACAGGATATTCAGGGTCTTCGTGATCATATTTGCGGTGATTATCGCATTTCCTTATATCCCCGGCTCAGACTCAACTGCGTTCAAAGGAATTTCTGTCTTTATCGGAGTGTTGCTTTCGCTTGGTTCCTCTTCATTCATCTCAAATCTGATTGCCGGTTACTTCATGACCTACAGGGGAGCGTTCAAAATGGGTGACCGTATCCAGGTGGGTGATCAGGTTGGCTTTGTGGAGGCGCAGGAAGTGCTGGTAACCCGCCTGCGGACAATTAAAAATGAGGAAGTTATTATCCCAAATTCAACCATGCTGAACAGTAATATCCTCAACTTCAGCAAAAAAGCCAGGGAGCAGGGTTTGATCATTCATACCGTTGTAGGCATCGGGTACGAAACGCCGTGGCGCATGGTCGAAGCCATGCTGAAGGAAGCTGCCGACCGCACGGAGGAATTGCTGAAAGAGCCTCCCCCATACGTACTGCAGCTCTCACTTGGAGACTTTGCCATTAACTATGAGATCAACGCTTATTGCAATGATGTGTCGCATTTGAGGCGCACTTATACCCTCCTGCATCAGAATATCCTTGATGTATTTAACGAGAACAATGTCCAGATAATGACGCCGGCATATGAAAAGGATCCGGAAATTCCCAAGGTTGTGCCCAAAGACTTGTGGAATCCGCCGCTGACAGATAAGAAATAGAACAGCCCCAGCAGCCAGGCCGCAGCAGCCAACCCTGGTATTTTTACTCATAATAATTTTGTTTTACAAGAAGCTGAAAAACATTAACAAAGTACAACCGATACTGCAAGTCCTCCTTCTGATGTTTCCTTGTACTTTGAATTCATTTCCTTAGCTGTCAGGGCCATGGCAGCAATAGTTGTATCAAGATCAACCCGACGCTCCATGGGGTTCTCCTCGCTGGCTATACAATATGCAGTCCATGCTTTTACTGCTCCGTATGCACAACGTTCAATACACGGAACCTGAACGTATCCTGCAACCGGGTCACATGTCATTCCAAGGTGAGCCTCAAGGGCAGATTCGGCAGCGTTGGCAACTACTTTCGGACCTTCGCCACGAGCCTGGGCGATCATTGCAGCACCCATTGAAGAACCTACACCAACTTCTGCCTGGCATCCGCCTTCTGCACCTGAAAGGGTTGCATTATGTTTGCAGAGATAGCCTATGGCGGCGGCGGCAAGAAAACCTTCACGGATTTTTTGTGTCGGAACTTTTATGTCACGCAGTGATTTCAGAACTGCCGGAATGATGCCGGCAGAACCTGCGGTAGGCGCTGTTACAATGATATGTCCACGGGCGTTTTCCTCTCCCATGGCAAAACCGTAGGATGCCACCGTTGTGATTGCTCTTCCGGCTTCACCTTTGTTAGCTTTCATCAGTTGCATCCCTGCTGCCTTGCTGTGCAATTTAATCGGTCCGGGAAGAATACTATCCACTGTCAGTCCGGTTTCCACACCACGGATCATTACTTCAGCAACCTGATCGAGGAACTCCCATATCTCCTTTTCACCTTTGCCTGAGATAGCCATTTCATTTTCAAGCAACAGCTTTCCCAGGGGTATATTATCATCGATAAGATATTTCTTCAGTTCCTTTGCATGCTGATAAGGATACTTTGGCTGACCCTTTTCGGGTATTTCATAGCCCTTCCATTCAATAAAACCTCCACCAACAGAGTAGTATTCCAGTTCATATAGTATTTCAGTTCCTGCCAGAAGCCTGCAGGTCATTGTGTTGGGGTGGCGGAAGTCTCCTTTTGTAGCGTCAAAAACTACGTCCTTAAGAGTAAGATTCAGTGTTTTGGGGCCAAGGGTGAGCGGGTAGCTTTTATCAGGATTGTTCGCCAGGTCGTCAAGAAACTGCGGAGGGCATTCGGCAGGCGACTTGCCCAAAAGACCGGCAAGAGAAGCCCTGTCAGTGCCATGGCCTTTGCCCGTGGCACTCAGGCTCCCGAAAAGGTGCACTTTCAGTCCGGTAGCCTTGTTAAGCTTCTCAGCAGGGAGCTTGATTATCCTCTGGTAGAAATCGTATGTAATTCTCATCGGGCCCATAGTATGTGAACTTGAAGGACCCGGACCCATTTTATAAAACTCGCTCAGAAGAGTCAGGATTGGTCCTTTGGATTGCTCGACCAGTATTGGGTCTGGCGAGAATCCGGCTGCCAGCGAATCAGGTTTAAAGTTTTTCACAAGTTTAGTCTCCTTTATTGCTTCTGAGTAATAACTCTAATAGGTAATTCCCAATGAACATTGCTGCATAAAGCAAGCTGAATTGAGAAGAAACTAAAACCCACCTGCAACAACCTGATCGTCGTCAATTAAATAAGTCAGAGGCCATCCGGGTTAACGACAGAACACATACAGTGCAACCTCACAACGTTGCAATGCCGGGGCCTTACCTCAGTTTGAACACTAAGCCTCCGCCCAGGTTAAACTGGTAATACGATGAGAAAGTTGACACGCCAGCACCGGCACCACCAGTGCCGAAATACATGCCTCCACCCATCGACTGGGTCGCTGACAACAACTGAGCCTGTATCTTAAGACCAATCTTCTCGCTTAGCCAGATATTTGACCCTAGCCTGAAGCCCCAGGCAAACTTGGTGGCACTGCCTGTATCCCCGTTATCTGGATTTTCGACATTGTAAACACCCATGCCAAGCAGTAACCCGCCAAAAGGTTCGACTTTGGGATTTACCTGCAAATAACGGTTGAAACCCATTAAAATATAGTTGTGCGCAATATTGAATGTCTGAAATAGCTCAGTCGTTGTACCTCAATAATACAGCGGGGCTTCTGTATCAAGACGAAGGTACAGTAATTTCAACGCCATAGGCCGGATTAAGCATTACCTCCAGTCCACCCCCATATTGAAAACCGCCTTTCAGGGAGCCATCAAAATACGAGCTGTTAGAGTAGTATGAATCCACACTGTTGTCATCAAATGCATAGGTTGCATATCCATTGAGACGTAATGAGGTCCTGACTGACCGGTCTGAGCAAAAAGATAGCTTCCGGTGAGACAAAGAATAACAACGAGAAATTTTTTCATTATTCCAGAGTTTAAATTGTTTAAAAAATACACATTATGGCCTGACAGAAATCCTACATAATACCTTCAGAACTTATTATATACAAACATAAACATAAAAATGATAAGTTGGCACATGTAAGCAACTGCAATATTGATCTTTCTTTATGTGCTTACATGATTTTCCCACATGATATTTTTATAAGTTTCAGGAAATTTTTATATATTTACTTCTAATCTATATCAGTACCAGAAACGCTGAAGAAAAAATCAGCAAGTCCATCAGATACTGGTACAATCTTCCGGATCAAGCCCCCTCACAAAATAGTGATGATCCTAAAGATTCGAAGTTTCACAGATAAGAATAGTACCGAAGTACTATATACAGGTTCTGCTTCATAAAGTACCTTTGAGTAATTATAATTCCTGAATAAACCATAATCTATGATAACAATTAAACTCATGAAAACATTAGTAACACTTTTGATGATTTTACTTGTCTCCGTACAGGTTGATGCACAGGTTTTTGGGAAGAAAAAATCAAAGAATGCAGATCCCAGGGACGCACAGATTGATTCTCTCACCACTCTCACAAAAAATCTTACTCTGCAAGTTGATTCCCTATCCCTTGCCCTGGGGAAATATGCCCCGGCACCTGATACACTAAAGGTTCCCGGAGATACAACTTCGGTACTGGCTGCTGCTGCGACGCCAGCAACTACAACTGGCACAATACCCCCGATCCCAACAAGTGAGACGGCCCCTGTTGCTCTCATCGTTGAGCCACAAGGACCCGCAGGACCTGACAGCCTGGCCATACTGAGGAACCAGAACAAAATACTCAGGGCGGAGATTGACAGTGTGAACGTTGACTGGGGTAAAAAAATTGAAATCTTTACAGCCGGAGAAGTTATCAAAGCCACTGCCGTAAATGATTTAAAAAAGCTAAAAGAGCTTCTCGATGCCCAGATAATAACAGTCGCTGAATTTACAGTGCTGAAAAAGAAATACCTGGAGAAGCTGTAACAGTCACATGAGAGATCGCCTTTCAGCTCCCGGGCATTCCCTTCTTCTGCAACCCTGCATCTCCAGCTACTATTGGAAAACCTGTCATAAACTGTTTTTCGAAACGTTTCCGGATCGGGGTGGATGTTTATCCAGCAAAAAAATGATTATTTTAGCTCAGGATACAAGATAAGGTAGGACAGGTTGGTAAATTGCCATGAATAGATTAAGGATTACAATTATCGTTCTTCTGCTGTTATCAGTCGGATATAAGTCGCATGGCCAGCTCAGGCTTGGCAGCTCCGCGAATGAAATAAACTTCAGGCAGGCGCCCGGGACCAACTCAAAAGTCCTGAGTACAGTAGGCAGCTCAAACCTGCTTGTCATTATGCCGCGCGAACCGCAGAACGGGTTTGTTGAGGTCTTCGACATCGAATCAAGCTCAATCGGCTTTGTCTTTGAATCACTGATAACAGTGACAGATACCCTTAACTTCAATGAACAGCATTTTTTTGAAAGATCAGGAGAAGGAAGCGTGGGGGCTGGTCACCCTGGAAATGATCAATAACACCGAACACCCTCTGTTTTTATGGATAAACAGGAGCATTTTCAACCTTGATCCCCATGAGAAAAAGGATCTGGTATTCAATGAGGAGGAGATAATATATTTCTCTTCCGCTCCCGGACTCTTTCCGGTCTTTGGCAGGGAGGTACTGAAAAAAGGCTCAACCTACATATGGAATTACACCCTGGCTGCTTTGGCCGGGAATGCCCAGACAAGAGATACCCTCAGGCTGAATATCACCCTGGTTGAAAAAAAAATTGTTACTGACACAGTCTACGTCTTCTCAAGCCGCATTGACACTATCGCCTTGCAGCCGGTCAGGACTGACACGAGCAGGGTTGCCAAAGATGTGAACCCTAATGATCTCGAAGCATCAAAGTATAAGATCCAGATGCTTGGAAGCATCAGGGTAAATGCCTATTATGATTTTACGGGAATGAATAATACCGAAGGCTTCATGCCCTATGAAATCCCTGTGGGTGAAGAAAAGATCGAGGGGCTGTCAAGCGTATACCTGGGAGCAAGGCAATCGCGCCTCGGGATGGAGGGGACCGCCAGCACAAAGGTGGGACTGATCAGAACATACATTGAGGTTGACTTCGCCAGCAGCAGTCAATCGCTCTGGCGCCTCAGACATGCTTTTGCCGAATGGAATTACTTCAAGATGGGGTACAGCTGGAGTCTGTTTCTCGACAACGCGTCAACGCCTACAACAATTGACTTCGAAGGGCCTAACAGCAGCCTTAGCAAGAGGCATGGCATTCTCAAGTATGAAAGAAAAGTCTTCGACAAAGGTACGGCAGGGGTATCAGTTGAATCACCTGAAACTGATTATTACAACCCTGCCGATTCACTTATCTCGAATAAAAACAAACAGGGAAACTTCGACATCGTGGGGCGATACAAATATGAAATCGGACCCGGTCACGTACAGGTTGCAGGAATATTCAGAAGAATAGGGTACCTCCAGCAGACGGAGATGGATGTTATGTACGGATGGGGGTTCCTATTAAGCACCAGTATCAGTATTACCCGTAAAGCTACAATCTTTGCCCAGGGCTCATTTGGCGACGGGATTGCCAACTATTATGCCGGCTTCGGAGGAAGGCAGCTCGATGCTGTCTATGACCCCCTGGCTGAAACAATGAGATTGAAGTCAATCAGGGGAGGGTTTCTGACCTATTCGTTCGTTTTTAACCCATCCTGGAAATTTTCATTCACCGCAGGCACATCGTATATTAAGGGATTTGACTTTGAGCCTGACGACAGCTTCCTGTCAAGCAAATACTTTGCAGGAAATATCTTTTATAATCCGATTGAGACGATCAGGCTTGGCGCCGAGTTCACCACAGGATCAAGGACAAACATTGACAAACAGAAGGGCCACTCAACAAGGTTCTCACTGCTGGCAAGCTTTGACTTCTAAAAAAGAAAAACAGCCGGTGGAAACTTACTTCCTGGCCGGCTGATTTTAATATGAATTGTCCCCTCTTTAGATTTTCGGCGGATATTGCGTAAAAATCTGTTTAATGGCATAAGCGAGGTTTTCCTCTCTTCTCTTCTGACTTGCATCTTCTTCAAGGGTCTTGGTGCCCCGGCCCTGCCAGACAAGCTGTCTTCTTTGCTGCGTCAATCATATCAATGAACATCGTGCCATCGGTATAGGTATCATAATTAATGGTTGTGGTTGAGAAACCTCCGCCGTATCCATACCGGCCATACCTGTAACCATAGCCGTATCCGCCTGTGCCACTGGTTGTGGCAGTGGCAGTCTGCTGTGTCTGGGTCTTTATATTAATGTCAATCAAAACATCAGGATTAGCCTCTGATTTGGTAAAGCCTTTGGCAACCATTTCGGAGGTTACAAGGTTAAGAATCCTGTTACGGTTGATGTCATCGATCGGCATAGCCAGTGCTTCATCCGTGTAGGTAAAGGTTTTGTAGTCAGCAAAATTAGCTGTCTTGTCAAAATCTGATGAGACCTTGACCGTACTGCAGGAAACTGCAGTGATCAGGATAATTGATAAAAAGAATAGTTTTTTCATATCCGAAGTTTATTATCGTTCAAAAACAAATCCAAAATTGACTGTAAAATAGCCCTGTGCCGGGAGGTCACCAGCCTTAAAGCCGTAATAGTACTTTCCGACAATATTTAAACCCATTCCGGGAGCAGGCTTTATAATAAGTCCAAGCTCGGGTCTGATTGCAAAATGCCATGCATCCCTCTCAAATGTATACGTTCCCATGTCAGTATTCTGAAGAGAGTACATGATTCCAGCCCCAAATCCTGCATAAGGCGTGATTCGCCCATCCCCTTCCATGAAATAATCAGCCGCCACAAGAGCTGGCCAGTGATTGCTGTAGCGCCACTGTTTGCCTGAATATGTGATGTTTTCGTATTCGTAAACAGCATCAGGCATTTCCTCGTAAAACACATTCCATCCTAGATCAACGCCCACGCCAATGTTGGATTGTCACAAAGGACCGGTAGTCAAAAGTAAATCCTCTCCAGCTGACAGCACCGATATAATCTTTCATATCTCCGGTTCCAAAACCGACAGAATACTGAAGAGAAGTAAAATTCGACTGTGAGAAAGCCGTGCCAACCAGCAGAGAGAAAACGGCAACAAGAGAATATCTTTTTCATTTCAATTGATTTTTTAGTTGGTTTTCAGATACGGTGATGCGGCAAATGCTTTGTTAATGGCTTCATTAATGCGATTTGCATCAAAGTAACCGGTAAGAAGACCGTTGATTGCTCCTGACCACTGATTGATACGGTTACCGTCAGTTGATAAAATGGCAGGATCAGTAATACTCATGAGCAACGTGCCGGTTGTGTATGAGCTGGCATATACTGGCGGGTAGTATGGCCAATAACCTCCCCAGTAGCCTCCGTACCAATAGTACCAGTAGTCATAATAGTAGTAGATTGTGGTTGTTTCCCAGGCTGCAGGCAGTAATAACACATCAGGGATCATCTTCAAGATCCACTCTGACCCAACCCAGATCTGCCATGTTATTGGCAATCGTAGTCAGCATCACAGCTGAGCGTTTGCATCCGGAATGAAAGAAGGTTCTTCACCCTCAGTAACGTCTCCGGTTATTTTAACGATCTGGTCAGGCATTGCATAGGTTGCCTTGGCAGTGAAATCGTAATCCTCATTGTGTTTGGTCAGTACAACATCCAGGTCTTCAACATACTCCGGTCCCTGCGGGTAACATCCCCAGAGCAGAAGCACGCTGGTAACTATTAAAACAATTGAAATTCTTTTTTTCATGTGTCTATAATTAATTCGTTAATGAATAAATCTGCGATAAAATTACGCCATTAAGGCAGTCTTGGCAATACTTATTGTTGAGTATTTTTCTATTGTTCTCATGCAGGGCCTGCGTAATTATTTTATAAACCCTGCCCGGTTCAGGCCGCACAGATAAGGAAGACTGTTTTCAGGATTGTTTAAAATCTAAATCCGATATTGATCATGTAGCGGAAGCCCATTGTCGATGTTGAAGAATTTTTTGTTGCGTCAAGACCTTCCCCGGTGAATACAAAATCGGATCCCGGAAATTTCTCCTGTAACATCGCATTTAGCTGTTCCAGCAGCATGGTTTCATCCTCTGCAGACAAGTCTGTGTCAAATGTCGATTTGAGATTAAAATACCACAGGCCGGGACCCATAAGAATCATGTCAAGTGAAACCCTGTTCCAGAAGACGAACTGATAACCAAGCTGTGCCCCGATGAAGTGCGCATTGATATCCATTCCTGTTATCACTTCTCCGTTGTAATTGTCGGTATTCAGACCCCATATTATATCACGTGAAAAATAGTTATACGAATAATAGGGACCAACATATATCCCTCTGGGAGCGCGGTATTTATTCTCTTTCTGCAGATAAAAGCGATAATCAACAGAAAGATTAAATCCCTTATCATTAGTCTGGTCTATAAGTTCCAGAGAGTCACTGTTAAATAAAAGTGTGCCAAAGCTGGACCTGCCTATATTTATTGAAAATGTCTGATAGTCCTTTACCACACGTTCATATCCGATAACATTAAACTTCGCTGAAAAGAGCACCGGATTTGTAATATTATAGCGAATGGTGTTTTTAAAGTATTTCACACTATCCGCCTGCCCAAGAATTTGTTGCACCGAAAGTCCGATAAATGTTACCAGGACAAAAAAGGTCTTAATAGCTGATACGGGTACCTGCCTGTTGAGATGTATCATAATATCCGGGTTTTTATAAGTTTTTTAAATGGAAGGGTAACCGATAATGAGTGACAAAATTAATATTGATGGTTCAAAATTAATAAAAATATTCATCGTCAGACTGACCTGCCTTTTCCCGGAATTTTTTATTTCCTGAGGTTTTTTCATTGTTCCGGACCAGCTTTAATACTATTAGGCGTACAAAAAGTATCAACCATGTTATCTGCTCTGAAAAAAATGCAGATATTGTATTACAATATAAGAAACGAGATGATACAACCAAACTATCCGTCGCTTTACCAGATCAACACAAGGGTATGGCTCACTGATCTGTCCCGGCACCTTGGACGCCGGGCTACGCTTGATGATATTCCTGAAGAGGAACTGGACCGCCTGGCAGAGACAGGTTTTGACTGGATTTGGTTCCTGAGTGTATGGTGTACAGGCGAACTCGGCCGGAAGGTCTCACGTGAAAACCAGGATTTCCGGCGCGATTTTGATTCGACGCTGCCTGATCTGCAGGAGGATGATATTGCCGGTTCCGGATTTGCCATCACCGGCTATACCGTGCACCCTGACCTGGGCGGAGATGCTGCCCTGGAACGACTCCGTACCAGGATGAGAGACCGGGGACTGAAACTGATGCTCGATTTTGTCCCGAATCACATGGGACCTGATCACCCGTGGGTTGAGGATCATCCTGACTGGTTTATTTCAGGAACAGAGAGCGACCTTGAAAAATCTCCTCAGAATTATACCCGGGTCAGACGTTTGAAAGGAGATATTATCCTTGCCTATGGACGTGATCCTTTCTTTGCCGGATGGCCTGATACTCTGCAGCTCGATTACAGCAATCCTGCAACCGCTGAGGCTATGACCAATGAACTTCTCAGGATCTCTGAACAGTGCGACGGAGTAAGATGCGATATGGCAATGCTTATCCTCCCTGAGGTTTTTGAAAGGACATGGGGCCGCAGGGCTCAGCCTTTCTGGCCCCTGGTAACTAAAACTGTTCATGAGAAAGCCCCGGGCTTCTGCTTCATGGCTGAAGTTTACTGGGATATGGAGTGGACCATGCAGCAGCAGGGATTTGATTATGCCTATGACAAACGGCTTTATGACCGCCTGCGTGAAGGCCATGCCAGACCCGTACGCGAACATTTTTATGCAGCACCTGATTACCAGGATAAGCTTGCCAGGTTCCTTGAGAATCATGACGAACCTCGAGCAGCCGCAACATTTGAGCAGAAGAATCATGAAGCGGCAGCAGTCATAACCTTCTTTTCTCCCGGGTTAAGATTTTTTCACCAGGGACAGCTTGAAGGAAGGCTGAAACGCATCTCACCGCACCTGGTACGTGGCCCGCTGGAACCGGTTAACGAAGTCCTGCAAAAGTTTTATTTCGGGTTACTTACCGTACTGAAGAAACCCATCTTCCGCAACGGCCACTGGCATCTGCTTGAATGCATTCCCGCCTGGGAGGGAAATCATACGTGGGATTCTTTTCTGGCATTTGACTGGAAAGGCACAGGCGGAGAGAGGGCGCTGGTTGCTGTTAATTACTCATCTCATGACAGCCAGTGTTTTGTTAACCTTCATTATGCCGACCAGGCAGGTAAAACCGTACGCTTCAGTGACCTGATGAGCTCTGCCCTTTATGACCGTGACGGGGATGAACTTCTTTCAAAACACCTTTTTTTGCACCTGCCCCCGTGGGGCTATCATGTCTTTGAAGTCCAGAGTCTGAAGTCTTAAAGTATGAAGCCGCGGGCAAAAACGTATTTGACATATCTTTGGACTATTAATATTTTTGACTTTTAACCTTGTGACTTTACGGAAATTGTGACTTTTTGATCTAAAAACTACCACTGCCATGAACAACGTGCATATCTTCACATTCCTTTTCCTGATGCTGGGACCATTTAAAATAATTGGCCCTTTTGCTAAAATTACGATGGCCGCCACTCCGGCACTCACCCGCCGGATTGCTATCCGCGCAATAATCTTTTCCACTGCTGCCCTGCTGCTGGCAGGACTGGTTGGAGAGACCATGCTTTCCAATTATGGTATTCCCCTGCCTATTCTTGGAATTGCCGGGGGCGTTATCCTTTTTCTCGTGGCTCTTCTGAATATAATTAAGCAGTTTACGCCGGCAACCGCACAGGGCGAAAATGTTATAACCCCGACCATGAATATGGCCATCAGTCCGCTTGCCTTTCCTACTGTTGTTACGCCATACGGAATTGCCGCAGTAATCATTTTTCTTGCCATGTCCCCTGATCTCAACAGCAAGCTGACTATTGGCGCAATAGTTCTGGCAATTATGGTGCTGAACCTGATTTTCATGCTCATAACCAGGTATATATTTAAACCTCTTTCTATAATTCTTGCCGTACTTGGTGCCATTTTCGGTGTAATACAGGTAGCGCTCGGATTAATGGTTATCTATAATCAGTTAAACATCCTGTTGAAACTGTAACTTTCTTTCAAAAAAATCCGAGATACTATGCAATTACCCCTGACTAAAAGCAAGGCATGGATTGCCCTGCTGGATCATAAAAAAAGTATCGGCAGGCAACATTTACGCAAACTCTTTGCGGATGATCCGGAACGGGGTGAACGGATGACGATTGAAGACATCGGTCTCTTTTTTGATTATTCAAAAAACAGGATCAACAGCCAGACCCTGAAGCTGCTTATTAAGCTTGCAGACCAGGCTGGATTAAAGAACCGCATCGAGGCCATGTTTACCGGTGAGAAGATCAATGTCACCGAAAACCGGGCGGTTCTCCATGTTGCTTTAAGGGCTCCCAAAGGGTCAAAGATCATGTTTGACGGGATAAATGTTGTTCCGCAGGTTCATGAAGTCCTTGACCGGATGACGGATTTCTCAAACCGCGTGCGCAGCGGACAATGGAAAGGGCATACCGGTAAACGTATCCGTAATATTGTGAACATCGGCATCGGCGGCTCCGATCTGGGTCCTGTCATGGCCTATGAAGCACTGCGTTTTTACAGTGATAGAAGCATGACGTTCCGGTTCGTGTCCAATATTGACGGTATTGATTTTGCCGAAGCGACCCGTGACCTTAGCCCTGAGGAAACAATGTTCATCGTCTCATCTAAAACATTTACCACAATTGAGACCATGACCAACGCACATACAGCCAAGGATTGGCTGTTGAATGGTTTAGGCAGTGACGTGGGTGCAGTTGCCAGGCACTTCGTTGCTGTCTCCACTAATACCGGAAAGGTCGCCGAGTTTGGTATCGACACAGCCAACATGTTCGGTTTCTGGGACTGGGTAGGTGGCCGGTATTCGATGGATTCGGCAATCGGTCTTTCAACAATGCTGGCCATCGGCCCGGAGAACTTCCGTGCTATGCTCAGGGGTTTTCATGAGATGGATGAACATTTCCGGAACGCTCCGTTTGAACGCAATATGCCGGTCCTGATGGGCTTGCTGGCTCTGTGGTACAACAATTTCTTCGGCGCACAGACCATCGCTGTCCTGCCTTATGAAAATTATCTGAAACGTTTCCCGGCATACCTGCAGCAACTGACAATGGAAAGCAATGGCAAACAGGTAACAATTGACGGGGAGAAAGTAAACTATAATACCGGCCCGATCTACTGGGGAGAACCGGGTACCAACGGACAGCACTCTTTTTATCAGTTGATCCACCAGGGTACACGCCTGATCCCATGTGATTTTATTGGTTTCGTTCACCCGTTAATTCAGGTTGGCCGTCATCATGACATCCTTCTTTCGAACGTTTTTGCACAGGCGGAAGCGCTTGCTTTCGGTAAAACGGCTGGGCAGGTCAGGGCTGAAGGAACGGCAGAATGGCTGGTACCGCACCGCGTCTTCAACGGAAACCGTCCCTCAAATATGATCCTGGCAGAGCGTCTTACCCCTGACATTCTGGGAAAATTAGTTGCCCTGTACGAACACAGCACCTATACCCAGAGTGTCATCTGGAATATCAATGCATTTGACCAGTGGGGAGTGGAGCTGGGAAAAGTGCTGGCACAGCGGATAATTCCGGAAATTGAAAATGCAGGCACTCCTGAGCTTAATCATGACGGATCAACCAACAATCTTATCCGGCGATACAGGAAGATGAAAAGCTGACTGAATAAAAAAGCGGAATAATAGTAAAAATCAGACTGTCAATTTTATTAAATGGCAATGCTTTTCTTATAGTAATCCACCCTCTTTCAGTTCATAGATCAGATCAGAAATGTGAGCTTTGCCGGCCTTCTCCAGAATATTGGCACGATGAGTATTAATTGTATAAGGGCTCAGGAATAGTTTTTCAGCTATTTGTTCACTGCTAAGTCCAGCCTCTATCAGCTTGATGATCTCAAATTCACGGATCGTTAAACCATGGCCAATCTTCAGGAGCTCTTCATCAGGAAATCTGAAATATGACAGATCGTTTCCTATATAATAATGAATACAATTAGCAATCTTTTTAGACCAGTCTATGTTGGTATGAAGTTTAAAGAAAAAGACTGTCTTATAAGGTACGGATGTAAAAAACAAATATCCCTGTACCAGGATATTGGAATATCCCCCGGAAGGATTCCGGAACCTGTAGTTAACCGACATTAATTTATATCCCTTCTCTGCGATAAAGAGATTCTGTGCCAGATTTATTATTTTGGACCTGCCTAGGTTAAGCCTTTGAATGTCATCAGGATGTGCGCTTTCCATAAAATGGTATGGGGTGACCTCCTCCGGCTCAATACCGATCATTTGAATACTGCGTTTGCTGGTAAATATGACCTTGAGCCGGATTATGTCTGCAACATAGAAAAACTGATTCTTATCTTCCATCAGAATCTCAAGCTGCTGGAGCAAAGGATCATTGCGGTCAATCCCTTCATAGGCAACCGGCAAAAAAGTATCCATGAAATTGAAAAACAGGCTATAATCCTGGTAATCAGTCATTGATATCTGATTTAAAGTCAGCCATACTTCGAAAATATTCCTTAAAAATAGAAAAAATACTGATTACTAACTATTGACCAGCGTCCTGAGTGGCTCTAATTTTGACATGTCTTTGGATCTGAAAGAATTATAATGTATGGCTTTAACTATTAAAGTATAATCTTTAAACCAATTGAATATGGCAAGCGAAACAAAAAGAACAGCTCCGGATATGGATGCCATTATTGCAAACGCAAAAAAGGAAGGCAAGCTAAAAACTGTACCACTGAACTGGAAAGAGGTTTACTACACTAATTGCCCTCTTGTATCTGCAAGCAATGTAGACCAGGAACTTGGTTGGACCAAGGAAGAATATAAGAAGATCGGTATTACATACCTTTATCTCCGTGCCCGCAAGGAGAACGACTGGTACCCGCATTATATTCATAATCTGGATAATATTATCCGCTTTGGCGGCTTGTTTCCTCCTATACATGTTCATGCAGATATCCGCAGGACAGTTCTTCTGGGAGTTACCCATGCACCACGTGAAGGTGGAGCAATGATGGTACGCTCAAGGGATGATATTTACCGGATGGCAGATCTTAAAGGCAAAAAAATCGGACTCTCAAGAAGTCAGAACAAGATCAAAACCGACTGGTGGGGCATACAGGAAGAGCAGGGCATTGAGCTGATGCTCAGAATGAACGGGATGACCAGGAAAGATGTTGAGATCGTTGAATTCCCCTACGCTGACGACTGGTATGATAATCCTGAGATGATGGGTCCTGAGATGGAAAACCCTTCGGAATTATGGCTGCGCCGCGATCATAAACACGACCTTGCTTTCCGTCCTCTTGAGACAGCGCTTGAAAAGGGCATTATTGATGCAATGTATACTCAGAGTGGACCATTACAGCAGCTTTCTGAAGCAACTGGCAACTTCAAGGCAATCGAAGACCTGTCGAGATATCCTGACTGGACGCTTCAGGTAGCAAATATACCAGCTGCCATTACTTGTACAGTTGAAATGGCCGAAAAGCATCCCGAGCTTGCTGTTACATTCCTGAAAGGCATGATAAAAGCAGGGCGATGGGCAAATGAACATAAACATGCTGCAGCAGCCATCCTCGACAAACAGACATTCTATCTGGATGTTGAACACACATACGAAGGTATCAAGCATATAGACCTTGTTCCCAACCTCTCACCACAAAACCTGAGGTCTGTCGAGATTGGTAAGGATTTCATGTTAAGCCATGGTTATATCAAAAACGATTTTGACGTTCAGAAATGGGCTGCTCCGGAATTTCTTGAGCAGGCTGCAAGGGAACTGCTTGAACTGGAGTGGAAGAAAAGGACAACAGCGAAGTTGCCTTCAGCAGCTGATCCGCTGCAATCCGGACGACGCATCGGGTAAACGGTCAGAAAATTCTGAGAATAACGCTTCAGGCAAATAATAGCCTGAAGCTGAAGCTAAGTTATACAGGGCGACAAACTGGATTTGTCGCCCTTATTTAGCTTAAAACCAATTCTGAAGAAAAAATGAACAATGTTTATAAAATAAATACCACCATTAAAGCAGATAAGAGTTTATGTATTAATTATGGCAGCTATATTCTGGAACTGATAACTAAAAACAGGTTACTATGGAAAATGAAACAACATTAGCTAATAAGGAACAGGAAGGCAGGCAAGCCGGATCCTAATTATATGGCGGTTGAGCGGACTGTGATGGCGGCTGACCGTTCACTGATGGCATGGGTGCGTACCGGTCTGTCACTCATAAGTTTTGGGTTCACTATTTATAAGTTCCTTGAATATCAGAGAGAGCAGCTCCAGGCATTGGACAGGGTAATTTCCAGCATTTCAAGCCCTAAAGTGATTGGCCTCTTAATGATAGGTATGGGCATCCTCTCCCTGGTACTGGGTACGATTGAAAACGTATCAACAATAAGATTCTACAGGAAGCAATATGACGTTAAGCGACCCAGGTATTCTCTTTTAATATCAGTAATCATTACGATCATTGGGGTCATTCTCTTTCTGGGGATCATCTTTAAGCTGAACGGCATAAGTTGATTATTGCTTCCCCTGACACAGCAGCCAGAACAGTACGCTTCGAATTTGAAGTCCAAAGTGTAAAGTCTTGATCATAAAAGGTTAACAAACCTATAGTAGCCCTTTTGCTTTCAATTCACGGATCACTTCTGTAACAGTGGTTTTCCCTGCTTTCTTTATGATATTGGTACGATGTGTATTGATTGTCAGCGGACTCCTGAAGAGTTTCTCGGAAATCTCCTTGGTGCTCAGCCCTTCATCTATAAGTTCAATAATCCTGAATTCGGTATGGGAAAAAATAAGTCCTGTTGAAAGGAGCTCCTCATCAGGGTAGCGGAAGACTTTTGGATCGTTACCGATGTAATAGTGAAATCCCTTGTGGATATTCTCAAATTCGGAAATATCTGTAATTACCAGGATAAGAAATGTGGATTCGTAAGGAATTTTACTGTAAAAACTAAAGCCCTGATAAAGATAGTCAGTATAACCCCCGCCTTCCGGATTTCTTCCCCTGAAATTACATGAAATGATACTTGTGCCGCTTTTCTGAATATATATATCCTGAGCCACACTGAAAAGCTTTGTCCTGGCAAGCTGGTGTCTTTTCAGGTCATCCTGATGCGTGGTTGTAAGAAAAAAACCGGGAGTAACGGTATCCTGTTCCATCCCAAACATCCTTTTAACTCCTTTGCTTATGAATTTTATTTCCAACAGTATCACATCGGCGATATAAAAAAGCTGATTGTTCTGGTCCATGTAGCTATCAAGCTCCATCAACAGCGGATCATCCTTGGCTATCCCTTTGAAATCACCCGGTGAAAAAGTTGTAAAAAACTTGAAAAACAGGCTGTAATCCTCGTATTTAGCTGTTATATTATTCACAAAGAGAGAATGTTATAATGTTTTAACCCTAAAGGTATAAAAAATACAGATTAATCACTATTGCTATCAGTTTATACGAGGGGTAACTTTGATTGAGGATATAGATACCTATAATGGTAATCTGAAATTCAATTAATTTTTTCTTTCATATAAAAAACCCGGCATTGGAAAATCACAGAGAATATATAGACAAGCTGGCTGCCGGGCTAAAAGAACTGGAGAGTGAAATTAGTGAGCTCGAGAAGATTGCAGATAAGGCAGTGGCAGAGGTAAAAGCTGAGTACAGGCAACAGATAGAAGATCTGTTTCTGAAAAAAGAAGAGTTGCAGAATCAAGTTGCCAAAATCAAGAAAGCAAGCGGAAATGCCTGG
Source organism: uncultured Bacteroidales bacterium (assembly GCA_963743775.1). Lineage (GTDB taxonomy): Bacteria > Bacteroidota > Bacteroidia > Bacteroidales > VadinHA17 > SR-FBR-E99. The sequence continues at coordinate 16,245 of CAVURA010000011.1, read as the reverse complement.
GAGGATATGAAAGCAGGTACTGAACTGAGCTGGGAAGTATTTCAGGATTCTGTAAAAAGCAGTGAAGAGAAAATAATAGTAAACAATATAACCGGGCTGTTCAAGAAGCCTGGGTCCAGAGTTCTTTGACATTTTGTAATAACGGACTGATTAGTCGGAACGGATTGATATCCAATTGCCGATCAAGAATTCTTAAAGCAATCCCTTCTCCTTGAACTCATAAATAAGATCTGAGATCTGCGATTTACCTGATTTCTCAAGGATATTGGAGCGATGGGTATTTACAGTATGTACACTCAGGAATAATTTGTCAGCTATCTCTTTACTGCTCAAACCTGCCTCAATCAGTCTGATGATCTCAAATTCACGATATGACAGATCAGGACCAATTTCCAGCAATTTCTGATCAGGAAATTTAAACAGCGAAAGATCATTTCCGGCATAATGATGAAAACGGTCTTTCTTCATCTTATACCAGTCAATATTTGTAATAACCTGTATCAGAAATACTACCTTGTACGGGATCGGACTGTAAAACATATAGTCCTGAACAAACAGATTATTATAATTGCCGGCAGCATTGCGGATCCGAAGGTTGTAGGATGTTAATGTGCTGCCCTTTTGTGCCTTGAATATCTCCTTCTCCATCTTGTACACCCTCGACCTGGCCTGGCAAAGCCTCTCTTCATCATCGGGATGTATAAGGTGTGTATAGTGTCCGGGGTTAATCTCTTCAGCGGTGACACCGATCATTTGAAAGATATTTTTACTGGTAAACAGAAACTTCATCTGCCCCAGATCGAAAACCTGAAAATACTGGTCATTCTCATCCGTCAGCTCCTCGAGTTTTAGCATAATCGGATCATCAGGATTTATTTTCAGAAACCCTGATGGCAGATATGATTCAATAAAATCAAAAAAGATGCTATAGCTGTAAGGATTTGGCATTATGCAGTGAATATTAGCCTTATAAACAAGATTATGCTTTCAAAAATAGTAAAAATACTGACACGTCAGTATTGCAGCCGGTTTTAATCACCCGTAATTTTGATCTGTCGGAGGCGATTTTTTTAGACTCAAAATAAGACAATTTATTGAATCCCTTCAGTTTAAAATAAAATTATGGCTGAGTTAACAGCAAAATTATTCCGTGATTTTTTTGGAGGGAGCTGGTCAGCGAAGATTACCAGAAACGGTGAATTTCAGCGTGAGGTGGTATTCAACTGGCCCGAATTAAGCAGCAACAACTCCTGCCTTGGGACTGAACCGGGATTAATTGTACCCCAGGGGGCAGGCGTTCTCGATGATACCAGGCAGGTTTCCGTTTCAGGCTGGCGGCACGATATAAGGAGATGGAGCCATGTATGGCACAATGAATTCGGAGGATACGGGGAAATTCAATGGACATCACAGGAGGTCGTAAACGGGATAAGTGTTCTTTACGGTTTCTGCCATGAATGCAAGCAGGAGTGCGATGATCCTACTGATCATATTGTAATGTGCGAAATATTGGATAACGACAGTTTCAGGTACACCCTGCAAAGTTTCAGGAAAGGGATTCTCGAAATTGCTGCCACCCGCATCAGAACAGCAAAAGAGCTTAATGCACTGCTTGAAAAACAGGCTGATACAGCTATAAGTTTTTCAGAATTGCTTATGCTATAAAGAAAGAAAACAATACCATATTAATATTAAATGTGAAATATCAAGAACCAGTTAAACAATAAGTGTAAATGGAGAAAAAAATGAAAACAGAAACATTAAATCCTACAACAGCAAAGGTCAAAAGCCGATACCAAGCGTATTGACCGGCTGAAAGAACAACTCAGGAGCACAGAGCCAGAACTCGACTTTGAGCGGGTTAGGATCATGTATGATGTCTATGAGGAAACCGCTGGAGATAACCAGGTACTCAGACGTGCCAAATTCCTGGCAGCCGTCCTGGACCGTAAGAAACTGTATATCGACGACAACCTCTTTGTCGGTGCCATGGCAGGCAAGACCAATGCCATGTACCCCTATCCCGAATGGCAGGTGGATTGGATGTTAGAAGAGAAGACGGTCGAAAAGTCGCCGACTCCGGAAGATAAGAAGGCCAATCAGTGGGCGCTCGAATACTGGGGCAAACGTGCGATGAAACCCAGGGTCGAAGAGATCTTTCAGAAGCGATTTGGATACAGCCCAAATCTGGCTACCGACGCCGGCCTTTTTGGATCGTTCTCTGACTGGCCGGCCGGCGGTGGCAATCTTAACTACCCACGGGTTTACCGGGAGGGTCTTGCCAGCATGATCAAGGAGGTAGAGGAGCGGCAGATGGCTCTCGAGATGCGTTTGCCGAATGTTCCCAAGTTCTACTTCTATGAGGGAGCCCTCATCGTGATGAGAGCAGCGATCCGGTTTGCCCATCGTTATGCCGAATTGGCCCGGGAGATGGCTGCTAAAGAGAAGAATGAAACCCGGAAAGCCGAGCTTATCGCTATTGCCGAAACCTGCGAATGGGTTCCCGAGCATCCCGCCCGGAATCTCAGAGAAGCGATCCAGAGTCATTTCTTCTGTCACATCCTGGCAGAACTCGAGCAGATCGGCTGCGGGTACTCTGAAGCCTATCTGGGACAGAATCTGGAGCCTTTCTATCAGGCCGACAAGGCGGCAGGGCTTGTTACTTATGACGACGCCCTCTTCATGTTCGAGAACCTCACCATCAAGTTGAATGAGATTGGCTACTACTATGGCGAGAGAATTGCTAAGCAGAACTCCGCCGATCTGGGACAGAGCATCACCCTTGGCGGTTATACCGGGAATGGTGAAGATGCCACTGCAGAAATGGACTATGTGATTCTGGATTCAGCAGCCTATCTCGCACTGCCGCAACCTCCGCTGTCGTGCGCTTACACGGAACAGATGAGTGGCAAATTCCTGGAAAAGGTACTCGATGTTATAGGCACTGGTTGCGGTATGCCTCAGTTCTTGAACGCCGAAGTGATGTTCAAGCGGGCCCTGAACCTCTGGGGCTGGACCGAAAGGAACGGTTATCTCCCATTGGAGAAAGCCCGGCGTACCTGCGTCGGGGCCTGTGTGGGAAGCTACCTCCCGTATGAGACCGGTCACCCGGTGGAGGGCCAACCTAACCTCGGCAAGGTAATCGAGTTGACCATGAACAACGGCTTCGATCCCCGCACGAAGAAGCAGATCGGACCCAAGAGCGGGGACCCCGAGAGCTTCAAAAATTTCGAAGAATTGTATGCGGCCTTCGAGAAGCAGCTTCAGTTCTGCGAGGACACTCTTCGCCATTCAGCCTGGATTTCAAACATTCTTCAGGCGGATTTCCTCCCCTGCGCCTGGCGCTCCGTTCTGACCGGCGGATGTATCGAGACCGGTACCGAAACCTGGGACGGCGGGGCCAACTACTACACGGTTGCCCAGATATCCATAGGTGGAGTGGATGCAGCCAACTCGCTGATGGCAGTTAAGAAACTGGTGTACGATGACAAGAAAGTGACTATGGCCGAGCTGAAAAAAGCCCTGGCTGCCAACTTCGAGGGGGAATATGCAAAAGTCGGGAAGATGTGCTATGAAGCACCCAAGCACGGCAACGACATCCCCGAAGTGAACAGGTTCGTCCGCCGGATCTACGACAGCATCTTGCACGCGTTTAGCAGTGTTGATGGCGGTGGCAACTACATCAGCAAGGACATCAAGACCTCACTCGATGCCTATACCAAGAGTGGCCACAACCCCTTTGGTATGGTGTGCGGGGCGCTGCCGAACGGCAAAAAAGCCGGGGTGGCGCTTACGGATGGAAGTCTTTCAGCAATGCCGGGCACTGATGTCAACGGACCGACTGCGCTGGTGATGTCTGCAGCAAAAGGTATTGATGCAGTTGCATATTGCGCAACGCACATGAACATGAAGCTTCCGCCTGATCAGCTCGAAACCCGCAAAGGCAGGGATAATGTGCTGCGTCTGGTCAAGACGCTGTTCGATAACGGTGGCTATCACATTCAGTTCAATGTGCTGAACACCGAAATCCTCAGGGATGCACAGAAACACCCTGAAAAATACCGCGACCTCGTGGTCAGGGTGGCCGGTTTCAGCGCCTTCTTCACCAAACTGCATGTGGGTGTGCAGAATGAGATCATCGATCGGACCCTGCAACGCTGCGAATAGATATACAATTAAAGAAGAAGTTAAAATAAGGCATGGCAGATTGCCATGCCTTATTTATTGATCATTTTTACCCCTAAACCCCCAAGGGGGCATTGAAATTTGAATCATAAGTCCCCTGAGGGATTTGAAATGAACTAATACAAAAGAAATAAACAATAAGAGTAAATAATTATGAGTAAAGATACAGGACGTAAACGCATTGCCATAATGGTAGGCGCCGGTTACATTCCCGGAATAAATGCCGTGGTTGCAGGCGCCTCTCTTGCTGCCGGCAAACTGGGCTGGGAGCTGGTGGGCATTCTCGATGGATTTGAAGGTATTCTTCATCCCGAAAAATACCCCGATGGCGGATTGATTGCAGATCAATCCCCGGGTATTGAATTTAGATCCGAATACAAGCAGTGTGCTTGGCCAGTCGGCCCGGATCGATCCGTTCAATGTCCGCACCATCAACAAGGACGAAATGGTGGAAGAAGTGGACATGTCGGATGAGCTGCTAAAAAAATTAAAGGCAGAAAAGATCGATGCAGTTATTTCGATCGTTGGAGGAAAAGGTCTTACTATTCTTTACCAGCTTCACCGGAAAGGGCTTAATGCAGTATGTGTCCCACGCTCCATCGAAAATGAAATTGCTTCAACTTCGGTATCATTCGGGTTTAACACTGCGCTTACTTTTACCATAGAAATGCTCGACCGTGCACGTCTGGCCGCCAAGGCGGCCCATAAAATTGCAGTGGTCGAGGTACAGGGAGAGGAAGCCGGATGGATTGCCCTACAGGCCGGTATTGCCGTTGCTGCAGATGCAGTACTGATTCCTGAGATTCCGGTCGATCTGAAAAATGTGGCAGCACACCTGAAAAATAAAATGTCAGGTAAAAAATCATGGGGTCTGGTAGTTGTGGCCCAGGGCGCAAAAATTATCAATCAGCCTAAAAATGAAGAACCCGTATCCTCACTTAAAGCTTCGTTATCGCCACTGGCAACCAGCGATTCCAACAGTGAATTTGTAATTCACAATTCAGGACAGGCTGCACAGGCTGTGGCAACAGGCCTGCAACTGCGGATAGCCGAAGAAACTTTTCCGATGGTAATCGGCCCCTGGGTAAGGGGTGGAGCACCATCGGCAGTCGACCGCCAGTTGGGTGTGGCTTACGGTGCAGGAGCTATCCAGGCGCTCGAAGCCGGCAAAAACGGTGTAATGGTGTCGTTTGTCCCTCCGGATATAAAGTTCGTTCCGCTTGCCGAGGCCATCAACAAGGTAAGAACGATACCCGCTGAAAGCATGTTTTTTCAGGTAGCGAAATCACTGGATATTTACGTTGGAAAATAAGGAGGGAAGAATCATGACAAATCAATCAAATTTATTGGATATTAAAGGCAGAGTGCTGAATATCCAGCGGTATTGCAGCCACGATGGTCCCGGTATCCGCACCAATGTTTTTATAAAAGGATGTTCCCTGCGCTGCAAATGGTGCGGCAATCCCGAAAGTATCAGGCTGAAGCCGGAAGTATCATACGACCCCAAAAAATGTGAAGGGAAGAAGTGCGGCATCTGCCTCAAAGCGCCCTTCCCCGAAGGTGGTTATTATTTTGTGGAGGGAGACGATTCAAAGGTAAAAGTGAACTGGCAGTTGGCCGCAGACACTACGCAGGAGATGGTTGCGCTTTGCCCCACCGGCGCTCTCGAAATGTTTGGCAAAATAATGACAGTTGGCGAAGTAATGGACGAAGTGGAGAAAGACGCCTCCATCTATCGCAGTTCCGGCGGAGGCTTGTCAATGAGCGGTGGCGAAGTGATGCTGCAACCCGACTTTACCGCAGCTTTGCTGCAGGAAGCCCACAACAGGGGCATTAATACGGCAATAGAAACCGCGTGCAATGCACCCTGGGCTAATCTCGAGAAAGTACTTCCTCATGTTGATACCATGCTTCACGACCTGAAGCTGATGAATTCGGAAAGGCATAAAAAATGGACAGGCGTAGGTAACGAACGGATTCTGGCCAACTTCAAAAAAGCCTATGAAACTTTTCCAAACATCGATTTTATTGCCCGCACACCACTGATTCCGGGAGTTAATTGCGATGATGAACATATCCTGGGTGTTCTGGAATTCATTAAACCACACAAGAATGTGATTGATTATGAACTGCTGCCCTATCACCGTTTTGGACTTGGCAAGTATGAATCGCTTGGTGTGGTTTACGAACTCGACGATTACAAAACACCTTCGGATGAAGTGGTTAAACGCTTTCAGGCTATGATTGATAAGGCGTTTGGGCGGGAGGCAGAAGCTTAAAAGGTACAAGCAATTTGATTTACCCAAAGGACTAGATCATGAACAACTCAGATAACAAGCCGGCCGGGGCCGTTAAAACTGGCCCCGGCTTCATGGCACAGCTGAAATTTTACAGTTGCAAAAGCAGCTACGGTTGTATAACAGCCTGCCCTGAAAATGCCATCACCCAGGGGCCGGAACGTCTGCCCAAGAATATGTGTCAAAGCACTGAAATGCTGCCCGGCAAACCGGAGATTGATCCGGTAAAATGCACCGGCTGTGGCGAGTGTATTGCGGTTTGCCCGAATAATGCACTTGAAATGGTGGCGAGGAATTAAAAAAATGAGAATCCCTGGATCTCCATAACAGTAGCTGCATAAAACAGAAATTGAAAGAATATTGATACCTAAATAATAAAAGTTATGATTAAATCACTTGGTCATGCAGGCACGCACAGGCGTGTCGCAATCAATGTAGGGTCGGGCTTTGTTCCCGGCACAAATGCAGTGGTTATGGGTGCAGCCATTGCCGGAGGTAAACTGGGATGGGAGATGATCGGCATCCGCAACGGCTTCGAGGGACTGTTGTTCCCTGAACGTTTCCCCGGTGGCGGAATGATCAACCTCAGCCCCGAACTGATCGAAAACCTCGATCCTGCTACCGGAGGTATCCTTGGCCAGGCGCCAAAGATTGATCCGTTTCATGCTTCCTCAGTTAAGGGAGGCAAAAAAGATCTTTCCGATCAGATATTAAAAAGGATAAAGGAAGAAGATATCGATGCGCTTGATTTCAATCGTGAGCGGACAGGGTCTTGGCATTCTGCAAAAGCTCCATCTCAAAGGGCTCCATACGGTTTGCATTCCGCGTTCGATCGAGAACGACATTGCCAATACTGCTGTATCGTTTGGATTCAACAGCGCACTCAGTGTCACCATCGAAATGCTGAACAAGGCTTACCAGGCGGCCAGATCAGCCAGCAAGATTGCTGTTGTTGAAGTTCCGGGTGAACATGCCGGGTGGATCGCACTTCAGGCAGGTATTGCCGTCCGTGCCGATGCAGTGCTGATGCCTGAGATTCCATGCGATCTGAAGAACCTGGCAAAGCGGTTAAAAGATAAAATATCAGTCCGGAGGCCTTACGGGCTTGTGGTTGTTGCCGAGGGGGCAAAGTTAGTTGATTACCCGGTTGAACAGGATGTTAAGTCATCCGCATCATCCCCGGAATCTATTCCTGCAGGCCAGGTGGCCGGCACTGTTGCAACCAGGCTTCAGAAACTGATTACTGCGGAAACCTATCCGCTTGTAATTGGCGCCTGGGCCCGGGGCGGAAATCCCACCGCAACCGACCATCAGCTGGGAATGGCTTATGGTGCCGGATCTGTCCAGGTGCTGAAAGCAGGACAAAACGGGGTGATGGTATCTTTTATGCCGCCCGATATCAGGTTTGTGCCGCTGGCAGATGCGGTCGACAAAGTAAGAACTGTGCCTACTGAAAGCGAATTTATGAGGATTGCACAGTCACTGGGAATTTACCTTGGTAACCGGTTATAAATACTTTAAAAACAGAATGCAATGAAAAATATTAAAATATCCGAAGATGTTTATGAAAAACTGGCCGATGCGCTTGATGCACTTCCTGCCGGTTTCACCAGGACTCCTTCCAAATCGGAAATAAAGCTTATCAAGATGGTGTTCTCACCTGAAGAGGCTTTGGTTGCCAGCACCATGAGCCGTAAGCTCGAAACTGCTGACGAAATTGCTGAACGGGTTGGCCTTCCCCTGGATAAAGTAACCGTGCTGCTCGAGGGAATGATACCCCGCCGCATGGTTAAAGTTGAAACCCTTGCCCTTGAGTCCGGTGTAAAGGGACTTGGGAAAATAGAGGCAAAACCGGGCCAGACGAAGGAAGAAAGTGTGAAAAAATACCGGCTTTTCTCTTTTCTTGTAGGCTGGTATGAATCGTACCTGCAGGAAGTTAAGCCTGAAAATGCTGAATTTGCAAAGGTGTTCGAACAATATGTGATTGAGGGCGGAGGCGAAAAAATCTTTGCTCCACGTCCGGGCCCGCAGGGCACAATTCCGATGCGGGGCTCGCTTAAACCCGAATGGATCAAGCGGGAACCACATAATGATATTGATGCCCACTTCCAGAGGCACGACCGTTTTCTTGTATTAGATTGTGTGTGCAAGAAGGAGAAAGTTGCTTTTCAAGGCCATAGCTGCCACATGCCCAACAAGCGGTGCGGCTTCGTAGGTATGCCTCCGGTGGTTCCTCTTTCTGAAAACGTGATCAGCCGGGAAGAGGCCATAAAACTCTGGGATGAGCTCGATGCCATGGGGACCATGATGATTCAGGGTTTCTATGGGTTCACCATGGGAGCCGAGGAGCCCCAGTTCGTCGGCGGCTGTCACTGCTGCGGCTGTTGCTGCACCATATTGCAGGGAGGGCGTAATGGGCAAGCTCACCGAGACTGTAGAGCGATCAAACTACCGTGTTGTAAAGGATTATGACAAATGCACCAACTGCGGCGAGTGCATCAGGCGTTGCCAGTTCTTTGCACATAAATGGAAGAAAACCGATGACGGGAGAATGTCGGTGTACAACAGGGACAAATGTGTGGGCTGCGGCTCCTGTGGTCTGGGATGCCCGTCGGGTGCGCTTCACCTTGAGCCGGTTTCTGAAAAGGAATGGATACAGGTAGCCTCCAGTTTCTTTGGATGGGAAGAGGCGCGGATAAAGAATATGGGAATGGGGAAGTAGATTTTAGAAACAATTAATAGAAACAAACTATGCCATACTATTTTACTTCCGAATCAGTTTCTGAAGGCCATCCCGATAAGATTGCCGATCAGATATCAGACGCACTGCTTGATGAATTCCTCCGGTGGGACCCGGAGTCAAAAGTGGGATGCGAGACCTTTGTGACAACAGGCCTGGTTGTCTGCGGCGGCGAGGTACGTACCAATGGCTGGGTCGATAACCAGGAGATTGCCCGCCAGGTGATCAGAAAAACAGGTTATACAAAGGCAGAATACCGTTTTGATTGTGATTCATGTGGTATAATCTCTACTATTCATGAACAGTCGGGCGATATCCGCCAGGGCGTTGTACGTGAGAAACCTGAAGATCAGGGAGCGGGCGACCAGGGAATGATGTTTGGTTATGCCTGTCGCGAAATGGATAACTATATGCCCCTGACGATTGACCTGGCTCATCTGTTGCTCCAGGAACTGGCAGCAATAAGGCACGAAGGGAAAAAGATGAAATATCTGAGACCCGACAGTAAATCGCAGGTGACGGTTGAATATGACGACAATAATAAGCCGCTTCGTATCGAAACAATAGTCATAAGCACCCAGCATGATGAATTTATCCTTCCGAAGAATAAAACACAGGCTTCTGAAAAGGCGGCAGAAAAAGCCATGCAGGATGCGATCAAGGAAGATATCAACAAAATTCTCATACCACGCGTAAAGAAACTGTTACCTGCAAGGGTACAGAAACTTTTTACAAATGATTTCAGGCTTTTGGTGAACCCCACCGGGAAATTTGTTATAGGCGGTCCTCACGGAGACACCGGGCTGACCGGCCGGAAGATCATTGTTGATACATATGGTGGTCACGGAGCGCACGGAGGAGGAGCATTTTCCGGAAAAGATTCTTCAAAGGTTGACAGGTCAGCAGCTTATGCAGCAAGGCATATCGCCAAAAACATGGTGGCAGCAGGTGTTTGCGACCAGGCGCTTATCCAGGTGGCCTATGCCATTGGTGTTGCGGAACCTGTTGGTTTATTTGTAAATACATATGGAACAGCGAAAGTCAAAGATAAAAAAGGCAATCGTCTGAGTGACGGGGAGATAGCTGAAAAGATCAAAACTCTTTTTGAAATGCGGCCTTATCATATAGTTAAGCGGTTCGGGTTGAAGAATCCAATCTTCCTTCCAACAGCTGCTTACGGACATTTTGGCCGTGACAGTTATTCTGAAAACGTTGAAGTTTATTATGAGGTTCCCGGAAGTATACCGGTATCAGTAAATGGCAATGGTAAAAAAATATATCACAAGAAGGTTGAATTTTTTACGTGGGAAAAACTGGACTATGTTGAGAAGATAAAAAAAGCTTTCAACAGTTAGTATGCTTTCAGTCAAATGTATATAGAAACTTAATTAGTGTTTAACTTAGTAGGAAGGAGTACAAAATGAGAAAACCAATTTATGAAATGACACCGAAGCACAGTTTCTTCACCGAGAACTTTGACATCAAGATCTGGGGAGAGGAGCACGGCGGTATGGTGTGTGCCGTTCACCATTTCGCTCCGGATACGGATATCACGCCCGCTTTCGAACCATTTGGGGGTTGGTGTCCGGTGCCTCACTGGGGCTACTGCTTCAAGGGCGAGATGATCATGCGTTACAAAGACGGGACTGAAGAAATTGTCAAGGCCGGGGACGTGTTTTACCTCCCTAAGGATCATACCATGATTATTGACAAGAACGCTCCGGTTGCCTGCGAGATCATCGAGTTCAGCAACGCGGCTGATTTTGTGGCAGGCGAGGAGGCGGTAGCTAAGGCCGCCAAGAAGTAAGAATCTGTCAAAAAACTCTCAGGAGACGAGAAAGTGGCACATTCCGCATGGAAACGAAAGAATACCAGTTTATAGGAGGTGCCACTGATATTTGTTTTACTGTACTATACTTCAGGGGTGTCGGGGTAATCAGATGGAAACATTCCGAGATCGATTTACCGCGTTACAAAGGATAAGGTTTAAATGGTTTATAATTTATTTTAAGTGATAATAGCATAAAAAAATAAAACTGACACATGAAACTATATAGAATTGCCAGTACCCTCCTTATCAGTATTTTATATACTGTTTGCGCATTGGCACAGGAGGAACCGAAACCCGCAGCAGATGATGCTGCAGCGATTGCCAAGAAACTGGCAAATCCGATCGGGGCGCTTATCAGCGTGCCGTTTCAGAATAATACGGATATAGGCATAGGAGATTATAACGGTTCGAGAAATACGCTGAACTTTCAACCCATTGTTCCTTTCAGTCTCAATGCAAAATATAGTCTGATTACACGATATATTGTGCCCGTAATCGCTCAATACGACATTACCGGCGAGGGCACTCAGGAAATTGGGCTTTCGGATGCCCTTGTAAGCGGATGGATCTCAAACGCCGTAGTGAAAAATGGTTTTGTATGGGGCGTGGGAGCCGCATTTTTAATTCCTACAGCCACTGATGATTTTCTGGGAACCAAAAAATTTGGCGTAGGCCCTACGGTAATTGTCCTGCAGCAAAAGAACGGCTGGACTTACGGTGCATTGATGAATCAAATATGGTCGGTGGCCGGAGATGCGGACAGAGCCGATGTTAACCAGATGTACCTGCAACCATTTTTAACCTATAACTGGAAAAGCGCAGCAGGGCTGACTGTCAATGCGGAACTGACACAAAACTGGGAAGCCGGTACGACAAATGCATTCATTAATATTATGGCCGGTGGGCTTACAAAATTCGGGAATCAGCTTGTGCAGCTTCAGGTCGGACCCCGAATACAAGTGGCTGCGCCGGAAGGGGGTATGTCTGCTTTTGGTGTCAGGGCCGCAGCGATTTTTGTTTTTCCGAAAAAGTAGCGAAGACTGAAGGCTGGAGACTGTAGACTGTAGACCGAAGACGGAAGTCAGAAAATATGAATTCATGAGCATTCCCAACAATCCTGGAAAATATATTGAAAAACCGGTAACATGAAAATGAGAAAATCAATAATAATATCTATAGCAATCCTGCTTATGGTGACAATTGGTTCATCGAAATTGATGGCCCAGGATGATATTGGAAACGAATACAGAATTACCCTTTTCCCCAGTCACAAAGTAACCGATAAAATTGGCGGGTTCGGATACCTGGGCTATGTATGGAATCCCGTAAAAAATTATCAGACTTATTACCTGGGTTGGCCATGCGCTACCTACTCACCAAAAGCATGGATACAGATTTGGGGTGGTCTTATAGGTGCTTATACAAATAATGAAAGATAAATCCGACCTGCTTGAGCTTCGTCCATTTGCCGGGGCGAAGTTTTTTCTGCCCAATAACCTTAAATGGAACATCTATAACTTTACACGTTATGAATACCGGGCACTGCAGGATCGTGAAACATTAGACTGGAATAATTACAGCCGTCTGCGCGTTCGATTCGGGGTTGAAATCCCTTTCACCAAAAGGGAAAAGGCCTTTCAGCCGCGTAGTTTTTATGGCCTGGCAGATATTGAACCCTACTTTCGGTTCGATAAAAACTGGGTCGATCCGATGCGTATCCGCGGAGGCATTGGCTATGTTATGAAATCATTGCCAATCAGAATTGAATTCATATACCATGCACAATTTACACAACCGGATGAAGAAAGCGGCTTAACATACACAGATAATATCTACCGGATAAATATCAAACTGGGTATTAATAAGGGAATTTTAGGAAGCCTTTATAATCCCGACATTGATGATTAAAATCCAAAATCGAAAATCGCATTCCAAAAAACAATCCTCACACTCAGGCTTTTTTTACCATTACTAAGTATTGTTCCTGTTCTGCAACTATAATATTTTTGTTATTAATTGGATATATTAAAATTAAAATACTGACAAATGGGACTTATTAAAGGCCGTTCTTTTATTGCTCCGGTATTGTTTTTTTCACTGATGTGCAGTTGGGGTAATAACCCCGCCTTTGCCCAGGATACCGCCAGGGTGAAAAAATGGAACTTCCTTACCGATGTCTACCTGATGTTTCCCTATATGGATGGAGAAACAGGCATAGGTAATGTGATTACGGTACCTGTAGATGCCAATCCCGGCGATATCTTCAGCAAACTGAAGATGGCAGCTATGCTATACTTTGAGGCTAAAACCGATAAATGGGCAATAACTTCCGACCTGGTTTACATGAACCTGAACCAGGAGGTAACTCCGGGTACTTTATTACATTCCGGCGAAGTAACAGCAAAAGAATTTATCTGGGAACCTGCCGGATTTTACAGAATTGTGCCATTCCTGGAAATTGGCATTGGCGGCAGACTGACCAGTCTTTCAACAGATATTGATGTCCGCCGGAATGTATTTCCTTTCGGAACAGAAGATGTAACAGCGAGCGGATCAAAAACATGGTTTGACCCCATTCTGATTACCCGATTATCTGCTGATATTAATGACAAGTGGCTTTTTCAATTCAGGGGCGATATTGGCGGTTTCGGTATAGGATCGGACTTAACCTGGCAACTTCAGGCTTACGCCGGTTACCGGTTCGGCAAAGTATTCCAGCTGACGGCAGGATACAGATATCTAAGTGTTAATTATGACAAGGGAGTTGATACAGAACGGTTTGTCTTTAATATGGCTTCATTTGGCCCGGTCGTAAGATTTGGGTTTAACTTCTGACGACGACGAACGACAAACGCGAAACACTAAACTGAATGTAATGCGTTCCCTTATTGCGATGCACGCCGGGACAGAACAATTTGACCAGGTATATACCGGATGAGGGGCTGAGCTGGTTAAGATAAATACTGATTGTTAAGTATTGTCCCCCATTAAAACTAGCCTTAAATTTCATTTCAAATAAGCAAGAACAAATTAAAAGCAAAAACTATGAAAGTAATTATCGTTGGTGGGGTTGCGGGTGGCGCTTCATGTGCTGCACGACTCCGCAGGCTTGATGAGAAAGCCGAGATCCTGATGGTGGAACGCGGACCATTCGTATCCTATGCAAACTGCGGTTTACCGTACTATGTGGGCGGGACGATAGACGAAGAATCAAAACTTCTCGTAGCCACGGAACAGATGTTTAAGGTGATATTCAATATCGACTGCCGGACAAATTGTGAGGTGATTGGTATCTCAGCGGAGGAGAAGACGGTTAAGCTGAAAAATCATCTCTCCGGTGAAGTCACAACAGAAAAATACGATAAACTGGTACTTTCTCCCGGTGCAGCACCAATTCGTCCTCCATTTCCCGGATTGGATCTTCCCGGAATATTTTCAGTAAGAACAATTGCAGATTCAAAAAATATCAAAGAGTGGCTTGACAGGAATACCGACAATTCCGTTGGAAATTCATTTACAGGTGTTGACAAGATTTCAAAACCAAAGAAGGCAGTGATCATAGGCGGAGGATTCATTGGCCTGGAAATGGCTGAAAACTTAGCTGAACGAGCCCTTAATGTCACATTGATTGAAAAACTCGACCAGGTTATGCCACCTCTCGATCCGGAAATGGCACGCGTCGTTAAGAGATATCTGAAGAAACACGGAATAACCGTTAAGACCGGTGACGGCGTGGCAGGATTCCGTAAGGGAGAAAATGGTGATCTGGAAGTGCTTACAGAGAAAGATAAGGTTTATAATGCTGACATTGTCATTATGGCTATTGGGGTAAAACCCGAAACTGAGCTGGCAAAGATGGCCGGAATAGAGGTCGGTGAAAGAGGAGGCATTCGGGTGAACGAACACATGGTTACATCCAATCCCGATATCATGGCAGTAGGTGATGCTGTGGAAGTGAAGGATTTCGTTACAGGAGAGTGGACTCTCATACCGCTTGCAGGACCGGCAAACAGACAGGGCAGAATTGCCGCCGATGTGATTGCAGGCCGTCAATCGAAGTTCCGCGGAACACAGGGAACGTCAATCTGCAAGCTGTATGACGCTGCAATAGCCCAGACAGGTGTTAGCGAGAAAACGCTCAAAAAACTTGGCGATACTGATTACGAGAAAGTATACTTTTTTCCAAATTCCCATGCCGGATATTACCCGGGTGGAAAGATGCTTGTTATAAAGGTTATTTTCAGGAAGTCTGATGGAAAACTGCTTGGTGCACAGGTTCTTGGCGAAGACGGAGTGACCAAGAGGATAGATTCTTTTGCCATGGCAATTCAGATGGGATGTACAGTTTATGATCTTGAAGAATCTGAACTCTGCTACGCTCCCCCTTACGGAAGTGCAAAAGATCCGGTCAATTTTGCCGGGATGATCGCTGCAAATATCCTAAGGGGCGACATGCCGGTGGCCCATTGGGACTCACTGGGCGACAGCTTTCTTTTAGACGTCCGTAATCCGCCTGAAGTGGCAGCTGACCCTGTTCCGGGTGCTGTCAATATACCTCTTCCCCAGTTGCGCTCACGCCTGGCAGAACTGCCGAAGGACAAGCAGATAGCATCATTCTGCCGCTCAGCACAGAGGTCATACTATGCAACAAGAATATTGCTGCAGAACGGCTTCAGGGCAGTGAATATCTCCGGGAGCATGCTTTCACGTTCTATTATGTAACATTGTTTGAACTTTATCAATTATAGCTATGAAAGAGATCATTGAGTTTTGTACGCCAATATTCCAGCCACTGGTACTGGTCTTCACAATTTCGAACCTTCTGGTAATGGGGCTCCAGGTTAACCTGGGCAAGATGTTTAAAATAACTTTAAATCCAAAATTTCTTGGTCTTACCTTAGGATTAGGCTTTATTGTAGGACCCGCTGTAGCATTTCTGATTACGCTTATACTCCCTTTGGATAATATGTACGTAACAGTATTGTTAATCGGAAGTCTGGCTCCCTGTGCACCTTTTCTCCCTCCGCTTCTCCCGAAAGCAAAAGGAGATGTGATTTTCGCCGGAGCCTTCATCCCGGTGGCAGCTATAGGGACTTCACTGTTATTACCAATTCTCGCACCAATCCTGGTAAAAGGGGTAGAATTAAGTGTTATGTCGCTCCTCAAACCACTCTCTATATCAGTGCTATTAC
>CAVURA010000010.1:0-233030 GCA_963743775.1 uncultured Bacteroidales bacterium | reverse complement strand
TTTTCCTTCGTTGTTACTTTTTCAGGTTCCATCATAACATTTATGACAGTGCGGCCGGCGATGGGTTCTTCGAGCGACCTCATCCCCTTTAGGGAGAAAATAAGAATCCTGGCTTCCTGGCCGACAGAGAGAGAGTAGTTGCCGGAACTGTCTGTTGTGGCGTTGTTGCCGGTTCCTTTTACAGTAACAATTACGCCGCACAGCGGAGCGCCGTCAGTACCGGTAACAGTGCCTTTTACAGTTACCTGGGAGGCAGGTTCCATTGATGTTAAAAGCATCAATACAAAAAATGATAACAGTGTTTTCATGACTTTGAGTTTTTAAGTTTCTGTGATAAGGATGCCGTGGAAGGAGAAATTCCATAAAGGGTCCTGAGAAAAAATGATAAAGAGTATCTTTATATCAGTAATAACCAGCACAGAACACGGATTTTCATGTTTTTGATATTTCTCAGGAAAAGAGCTTCAGAGGAGAAGGATGAGGAGCTTCTGAAGCGATTCCGGGAGGATGGCGACATTGAGATCCTGGGGCGGCTGTACGAGAGGTATATGCATCTCGTTTACGGAGTGTGCCTGAAATATCTTGAAGACAGGGAGACGGCGAAGGATGAGGTGATGAATATATTCGAAAAGCTGGTTACGACGGTACCGGAGCAGGAGATTGTCAGTTTTAAAACCTGGCTATATGTGGTGACGAAGAACCATTGTCTGATGCTTCTGCGGAGCAGGAAGAGTGAGGCGGCACACAGGGTGCTGATGCTTGACGACCCGACATTTTTTATGGAAAATATTTCGGAGATGCATCCTATGGAAAACGATGAGGGGATGGATATGAAGAGACTGGAAGAGTGTATCGGGAAGCTGAAGGAGGAACAGAGGCAGTGCATACAACTGTTTTATTATGAGGGTTTTGGATATAAAGAGATATGCCAGAAGCTGGGTTTGGAGGAGGGGAAGGTGAAGTCGTATATACAGAATGGGAAAAGAAACTTGAAAATATGCTTAGAAAAGGTTAAAGGTTAAAGTAGAAAGTAAACAGATATAGCGGTCTGATGCCTTGTGGTTGTGCAATCTGGAATTTATAACAGACCTGACCACACGACTTCAAGACTGCAGGATAGCAAGACAAAAAGCGATGAGCGATAAAGAAAAAGATAAAAGATTGCTCCTTCCCCGCGATGAGTTTGATGAGGAGGCGTCGGAGGGATTGGGGAGGCTGAACAGGGAGGAGGCTGAAGAGGACCTGCGTGAACTGAAAGAAAGGATGGAACGCAAGGTGCGGAAGCCGCGGATGATTTGGCTGCCGGCAGCCGCTGCAGTTGCGGTACTGCTGGTGGCCTCAACCGTATACCTTGCCCTTTTCAGGGACAGAAGCAGACCTGCGAATGAGGTTGCAATGACTGCGACGCCGATAACTGATACAGCACTGATAGCCATGGCACAACCGATTCAAAAAACAGGTGCAGCCTCCCGGTCACGTACAGGGATGCCTGAAACAACGGGGATGTCTCAAAAATCCGATCAGGCTGTTGTCAGGTCCCAAACCAGAGATGAGTTGGCAGAAGCCGGGGCGGCCAATGGCATGATCGCTGACGATAAAGATAAGATTGCAGCAGTTCCGGAGGCAATACAGGCAGAAGTGGAAGAAGAGGCGGTAGCAGAGGTGGTTTCTGAAGAGGTCGTTGTTGAGGCCATGCCGGGGATGGAGAAGGCGGCGGCGTATGAGAAGAAGGAGAGGGCGGCAGCAAATGATAAAAAAGAGAAAGCGCCAGCCACAAAGACCATGGAAGATTCCGCCGTGGCGGCACCTGCCAAAAGGACCTTAGAAGATTCTGCTGCAGCGACGCCCGCCACTGGCGCCGGCATGGCTGATAGTCAGGCAGCTCCTGCCGGAGGGATGGAGGAATTCAACAGATGGATCCAAAAAAATATCAGATATCCCGAAACGGTAATCCCAAGGGTACAGCAGGTGGTTGTCGTTACTTTTAAGATCTCGGCTGACAGCACATTGTATGACCTGAAGGCGGAGAGTACTGCCGGTGATCTCTTCACTAAAGAAGCATTCAGGTTGCTGCGGAAGGGGCCGAAATGGGTGCCGGTCATGCGCGAGGGCATGGTGGTGCCTGAGGAGGTGAAGATTTCAATTGTATTTAAGTAACTTTGATGAAATTTTTCGCAAAATGAATTTATTGACTGGAAAACGCGTGCTGGTAACCGGCGGAGCGGGGTTTATAGGATCATCGATATGCCATGACCTACTGGATCGTGACAACGAAGTGATATGCCTTGACAACCTTGCCACAGGGAAAAAGGAAAATATCAACGACCTGAAAACTAATCCTCGCTTTAAGTTTATCAACGGCGACATCAGGGAGCCAGAAGTGTGCAAAAGGGCTGTCAAAGGTGTTGATGTCGTATTGCACCAGGCAGCGCTGGGCAGCGTGCCGAGGAGCATAGCTGATCCCGCCACAACCAACGCGGTAAATATCAACGGTTTCCTGAACATGATCATTGCGACGCGCGATGCAGGTATCAAACGCTTTGTCTACGCCTCGAGCTCATCGGTTTACGGCGATTCAACAGAGCTGCCCAAGGTGGAGGAGCGCACCGGAAAAGTGCTGTCTCCATACGCCATCACCAAGCTGGTGAATGAGGAGTATGCCCGCATCTTCGGCAGTCTGTACGGTATGGAGACAATCGGCCTGCGCTATTTCAACGTCTTTGGCAGAAGGCAGGACCCTGACGGACCGTATGCGGCAGTCATACCAAAGTTCACTCAGAAATTCATGAAGCACGAGGCGCCCGTCATCAACGGCGACGGCAGTAACTCGCGCGACTTCACCTACATTGATAATGTTTTACTGGCAAATAATCTTGCAGCCACGGTTGAGAATCCTGCTGCGCTGAACCAGGCGTACAATGTTGCCTGCGGAGATGCAGTCAACCTGAACGAGATGACTCGCCTGCTGCGTGTTTATCTTGCAGCGCATGACCCTGAGATAGCAAAGGTTGAGCCCGACCATGGTCCCAATCGTGCCGGCGACATACCCCACAGTATGGCCAGCGTAGGGAAGGCGGTAGGTCTGCTGGGATATCAGCCGCAGGTATTGTTTCCTGAAGGATTGAAACGAGCCGTGGAATGGTATGTTGATAACCTGTAAGTCAGTTAACAGGTCAAGTGACAGGTTCTTTTTTATCTTTGTCTCAACAGATTTCCTGTTGCCGGCCTCATATGGCCGAAAAATCAGATTAACAGCACGTTAGACACTAAGTGCAGTGTGACTGACGAACCGGAGGATTTATTAAATATATGATTTGCCCGGCAGGGCAAGAGGAAAAATATTGTCGAAAAATGAGCGAACCAAGACTTATTTATCTTCCGAAAATCCTGGATGACAGGGGCAATCTGACCTATGTCGAGGAGAATAAGCATTTGCCATTCATCATCAACAGGGTTTATTGGATCTATGATGTTCCAGGAGGAGAATTCAGGGGCAGCCATGCCTTCAGGGAGAATGAGGAGCTGATAGCGGCATTGTCCGGCAGTTTCGATGTTGTCTTACACAATGGTAAACGGGAGTATCGTTTTTCGCTTAACAGGTCTTATGACGGGGTTTATGTACCTAAGATGGTATGGCGAAGAATGGAGAATTTCTCAACCAATTCATTAGCCCTGGTGCTGGCATCTACCAACTTCAATGACGATGACTACATCCGGGATTATGATGAGTTTCTGAAGGAGGTGTCGCGATGAAGAGGGTTTCCATCAACGACTGCCGTATCATCGAGTTACCGAAGGTACACTTCAAGGCTGGCAACATGTCAATTGCTGACGGAGTTAATGAGGTCCCGTTCAAGGTCGATCGCGTGTTCTGGATCTATGACATACCAGCCGGTGAGGCAAGGGGTGCACACGCTCATAAGGAGTGTCACCAGTTTATCGTAGCTGCCAGCGGGAGCTTCGAGATTGAGGTTGACGACGGCACCGAAAAGAAAGTGTTCTACCTTAACAGGCCATTTTCAGGATTGCATATTCCACCTGGTATCTGGGCACATGAGCTGGATTTTTCTGCGGGTGCAATATGCCTGGTTCTGACGTCTCATAAATACACCGAGACAGATTATATCATAGACTACAACGAGTATTTATGTTTTCAGGGCCTGAGAAGTACCAGATAATCATCAGCCTTCTGCCCATTCAGAAGTATGGTAGCATTATCAGACTGGTTGATGAGAGTGATGCAGAGTTTATTTTCAAACTGAGGACAAACCTTGTCCTGTCCAGGTATATTCATAAGGTTAGCAGCGAATTGGACGACCAGCTATTATGGATCCGGGAGTACAAAAAAAGGGAATTGAAGGGAGAGGAGTTTTATTTCATCAGTATGAATCCGGAAACTGGTACGCGTCAGGGCCTGAACCGTATTTATGACTTCAGGGACTATGTTTTTAAGCTTGGGAGCTGGCTTTATCTCCCTGACGACGACATTTCCAAAAGCATTCTCGGAGATATAGCCGTTCGTGAGATCGCGTATGATAACCTGCTTTTTCAGACCTGCACCTTCGAGGTAAGGAAAGAAAACATGTCTGTAGTAAAATACCATCAGGGCTACTATCCGGAGCTCTCCGGGGAGGACCATGAATACTATTATTTCCAACTCCAGGCATCTACCTTTAATCAAAAGAAAAGCAAATACTTAAATATTTTCGGCTATGGATCCATTAGATGAATTTACCGTTAAATTCCATGAACAATACTTTGATGCTGACACTTTTGACATGAAGCCTGGCACCGAGTTTCGGCACATTAATTCGTGGGACTCACTTACGGGAATGGCTGTTCTTATAATGATCAAAGATACTTATGGGGTTGACATCCCCGCTGAGATTTTTAAGGGAATGAAAACAGTAAGGGAGGTATTTGATCATATAATTGCTACTGAAAAGAAATAATGGAAGCCTATCTTAATTTTTCAGACTATTACCTGCCGGAGGCAAGACTCACCAACGAGATGATAAATTCTGATCATCATGAGTGGACGGCGGACAAAATATCAGAAAAAACCGGGATTTACAGTCGGGCCATTGCAGGCAAGGATGAGTTTGCCTCAGACATGGCAGTTTCGGCATCCAGAAAGCTTTTCGCGGCCTCAGGTATTTCACCGGCATCTGTTGATTATCTTCTTTATTGCACCCAGAGTCCTGATTATTTCCTTCCAACTACCGCATGCATTCTGCAGGACAGGTTAGGGCTACCGAAGACAGCCGGTGCTATTGACTTTAATCTTGGATGTTCAGGATATGTTTACGGTCTCAGCCTGGCTAAAAGCCTGGTAATTGGAGGCCAGGCTCAAAGACTGCTGTTTATCACATCTGAGACATACTCCAAGTTCATTCATCCCATGGATAAAGGGAACAAGACACTTTTCGGAGACGGCTCGGCGGCATCTATAATCTCTTCTGAGCCTGCAGGCGATATTAATGCCAGGATAATGGATTTTGCATTTTACACTGACGGAGGGGGTTTTGATAAACTGATTGTCAGGAATGGAGGTACCAGGAATAGGTGGAAAAACGGAGTGGATGAATTGGATGAAGGCGGTTCATTCCTTAAAAACGACAGTTATCTATATATGGATGGCAAAGCCATCTTTGAGTTTACAGCATTCATCGTACCTCCTTTACTTGACAGGCTGCTATCGAAAGCAAATGTCAGCAAAGGAGATATTGACCTCTTCATCTTCCACCAGGCGAATGTGTTTATGATGAACGTTGTCAGGAAGAGGTGCCAGATCCCTGAAGAAAAGTTCTTTATTCACATCAAGGATTGCGGCAATACGGTTTCATCCACCATACCTATAGCATTAAAAGAAGCCTGTAACCAGGGAAGAATTGTTTCGGGCATGAAGGTGCTTATTGCCGGGTTTGGGGTAGGACTTTCTGCTGCTGTCGGACTCCTTGAGATTGTGTGAATACTCCGATGATAAAGTTTCTTGATATACAAAGAATCACAGACAGCTTTGAGCCGGAGCTTTCCCTGGCGGTTCAGCGTGTGATAAAGCGGGGTTGGTTTATTCATGGGGAAGAGGTGGCAGCTTTTGAAAGGGAGTATGCAACATATATCGGTTCAAAGCATTGCATCGGCGTCGCCAACGGGCTTGATGCCCTGAGGCTGATCCTGAAGGCCTGGATTGAGATGGGAGTCATGAATGAGGGCGATGAGGTTATTGTCCCTGCCAACACTTACATCGCGACAATACTGGCTATTACTGACAATCGCCTGAAGCCTGTTCTGGTTGAGCCTGACATCAATACATATAATATTGATATCTCTCTGATTGAACAGCATATCACACCGCGGACACGTGCTATCATGATTGTGCATCTTTATGGGCAGGCTTGTTGGTCGGAGCAGCTGGAGCAGATCGCACAAAAATACCATCTTAAGATAATTGAGGATAATGCGCAGTCTGCCGGAGCATTTGCATGGGGCAAAGAGCATGGAGCATGGAGCAAGAAATTGTCAACAAAAAGGACAGGGTCACTGGGGAATGCAGCGGGGCACAGTTTTTACCCTGGTAAGAACTTTGGGGCATTAGGCGATGGCGGGGCCGTGACAACGGATGATGATGAGCTTGCGGCAGTCGTCAGGACTATGGCGAATTACGGATCGTCAAGGAAGTATGTGAACGATTACAGGGGATTGAATTCGCGGCTTGACGAACTGCAGGCGGCAGTACTCAGAGTCAAGCTGCCACGGCTTGATGCGGACAACTCACGCCGTCGCGAAATCGCCAATTATTACATCAATAACATAACAAATCCTAATATTATTCTGCCACAGGTTGCATGGAGCATGGAGCATGGAGCACATAGCGCTAAGGCAATAACCCCATGCCCCATGCCCTATGCTCTGTGCCATGTCTGGCATCTCTTCGTCATATGTCACCCGGAGCGTGACAGACTTCAAAGGTATCTGGCTGACAATGAAATCCAAACGCTGATTCACTATCCGATACCGCCGCACAGGCAAAAAGCTTACAAGGAATGGAATGATCTGAGTTTTCCGGTCACTGAGAAAATTCACGGTGAGGTTTTATCTCTGCCCATAAGCCAGGTAATGCCAGATGATGAGGTTCAGATAATCACAGAAAAACTTAATGAGTTTTAATATGCTTAGTATTATCCTGTTATCATATTACAGCAAGGAAAGGATAGCTGAGGCTTACAGCAAGGTAAGCCGGGTTATGGAAACCAATAATATTCCTTTCGAGTTTATAATTATTGATGACGGATCGCAGGACGAGTCCTATGCTCTGGCACTTGAGCTGGAAAAGAATCAAAAGAATGTCAGGGCATACCAGCTGAGCAGGAACTATTCCTCCAATTATGCCGCATTTGCCGGATTGAGTGTCTGTTCGAGCGACTGCGCCGCGATTATCCCTGACGATGAGCAGCAGCCATACTCTACGCTAGTCGAAATGTACAGGCTGTGGGAGAAGGGTGAGAAGGTAATAATACCCTTCCGGCAAACAAGAGATGACGGGTTTATGACAAACCTTGCAGCCAGAACATTTTACAGCATCATCAACAAAATATCAGAAGTCAAATTTCCAAAAGGCGGCGCTGATACTTTCCTCATCGACCGGGAGCTGATTGACCTGCTTAATGACAGGATCCATCCAATTAATACGGCTATTGTCACCGAGGTGCTGCGGCTTGGCTTCAGTCCGTCATATATTCCTTATGACAGAAGCAGGGGTGTGAACAAGAAGTCGAGATGGACATTAAATAAGAAGGTGCGGTTTTTCAAGGACATATTTTTCTCCGGCTCAACCTGGCCGATAAGGACCATTACCTGGATGGGGGTCCTTTTTGCTTTCACTGCATTCTGCATGATAATTTTTTACGGTTACGTAGCTCTTTTCGGTAATCCTGACTTCTGGGGCGAAAGGCTTCCGGGCTGGACCTCGATGGTAGTCATTATTTCATTTTTCTCAGGTATAATCTTGTTTTCCCTGGGTATTATCGCCGAATATATCTGGAGGATATATGAGGAAGTTAAAGGCAGGCCGGGGTACATTATCAGGAAGAAGAAGAATGGGACGGAACGATAATAACTTAGGGTTTTACCTGTTCATTTTCTTCAGCAGTGCTCTTTGCACCATTTATTGCCTGTTGTTCCACCCGATAACCTACGAGGCACAGGGGGATTTTCCGTCATATCTTGACCTGGCAAAACAGATATACGGCCTGCCGGGGGCAACAACAACAGACCTGGGCCACAGGTCACCACTCTATTCAGTGATCCTTGGTCTGTTTATCAAGATCTTTGGTGAACCTCAATACCTGATCTGGCTGATGGGTTTCCAATATTTACTCATTTTTCTTTCTTCGACATTAATTTATAAATTAATCTTTCAATTAACAGATAATCAGACGACTGCATTTATTGCGGGTATTGCCGGAGTCCTTAATCTGACTACAATTTTCTTCGGGTTCATGATCCTGTCGGAGACCCTTGCATTGTTCCTGTTAACTGTTGCCGTATGGTTACTAATAAAATATTACCGGGAAAGAACCACCGGCATCATTGTATTGACCGGACTGGTTCTTGGGATGCTGATACTTGCACGGTACAACATGATCGGTATGCCGTTGGTAATTGCCGGTTTGCTTGTGGTGGTATTTGTTTTTGAGAAGCAAAAGGCAAGGCTGCACAAGGTATTGCTTGACATATCATTATATGTTTTCAGCATTATGTTCATCCTCAATATATGGGCTTTTCGCAATTATCTGACATCAGGCAGATACGAACTGTTCCCGAAGCACCATACAGGACAGCGATGGGCTGTGCCGGCTACTATCAGTCCCGGCGACAATGTCAGCATTGAGTACAGGGATGTTCTGGATATTTTTTTAAAAACCCGGGAAGAGCTGCTAATCAAGGAACAAAACAGAGAATACAGAAAGAGCTCGCTGCTTGAATACGGAGTTATTAAAAGAATCAATGACTACTTCAGGTCTGATGTCAGCGGATACCTGTTGTACAAGGATTCAGAAGAAGAGTTGCTCCGTCATTATAATCTTGAAAAAAACACCGATGGCATCAGGGCACTGAATGATAAGCTAAAGCCTTTCTATAACGAAATAGCTGCTCAGAACAAGAAAGAAATCAGACGGCTGAGAACTTATTCCTTCCTGTATTCCTTTAAGCATATTTCTCCGACCCTACCGGGTAAGGAACCGGTAAATCTTAACATCTTGCCATCATTTATTCTTAAGACTTACAAGGTATTATTTATACTTATTGTGGTATTGACATATATCGGATCGGTTATACACACAGTACGAATGCTGTTGCATAAAGAAAATTTCAGAAATGGATTGGAATGGGTTTTACTTTACGGGATCATCTGGTACTTCCCGGCTGTAAACTGGTATGCCAATGTTCTTGGTGATGCCAACCGTTTCAGATTCCCGGCCGATATGGTAATAATAGCCCTTTTCGTTGCTTTGAGCCTTCGGTTTTACAGACGCATGTTGCGGCCAGAGAAGATTCATGAAAGAAGACAGGCAAAAGCATAGCGCCTTTCAAGGCAGATCAGCGAAAGCAATTGTAAATAGCCGGATTACTGTTACGGCGCTTCTGGCTATTCAGTTTGGACTTCATTTATTGCTTTATTACAATACTGAAACATTTGCCGGCATTTCAGAATCAGGTGTCTTGCTGGGGAAGCTTGATGAGATACTAGCGGGAGGGAGACCGCAACCATTATATGGGTTTTACTGGTATTTTACGCCCGCATATATTGCAGCATTATTTTTAAGGATTTTCGGAAGCATCGATTTTTACTTTGTGTTTCAGTGCTTGCTGGCAACATTAACATCGTTGCTGGTATATTTTATTGTGGTTAAAATCTCGGGATCAAAGAAATCAGGGTTAGTATCAATCATATTAACAACTGTTTATACAGAATACCTGTTATTAAGCTCAGTATTCTACAACCAGGTTTATGAGAACTTTTTTGTTTCACTGCTATTGCTTGTGATCATAAATTTCGCCGGTAAGGGAAATATAAAAGAGCTTGTCATTTACGGTATTCTGGCAGTGGCCACAGTACTCTGCTCATTAATGTTCAGGAATACCCTGCTTGTAGTATTCTTTTACCTTGTATTTGCAGGGTTATTTTTTCTGATAAGGAAGCGGCCTGTATCCGGTACCGGGTTTCTGCTGTTATCACTTGTATTATTCACATTGGTTTTTGTTGTAAAGCCGCTTGATGTTTTCAGGGAAGGAGAATATCACCCGCAGCATGTGATTGAGTTCTGGGGGCATACGCCTTACGGAGGCAACGGAGGGGAGGTTGGTTTTATATACAAGGAGAACGAAGAACTGTTCAATGACCGGCTGAATCAATACCTCCGGGAGAACAATATCAGTGAGGCAACGCCATCAGTCGTTGAAGAGTTCAAAAGTCACGAGGTAAGGAGGTTTATTACCAGGGAACCTCACAAATGGATATTGCTGCAGGTTAAGAAAGTGCTTTACACCTTTGGCATAATGCCTCAGAGAGACGGTCTCACGATGCTGATGACGGGCAAGGCACAGGTCGGATGGGTGTTTGCGGCCGTTCTCCTTCAGGCGCCCTTTTTGCTGATAATGATCTTGTTTCTGCTTACGGTGGATATTAATTTAAAAAGCATCACCAGCTTTCCTGGATTTAAACTCCTGTTATACCTGCTGGGACTGTATCTGATTTTGGCCATATCGGTCTATGCAACGTGGGCGGAGCGTTACAGGGTGGTAGCCATGGTGGCATTCATAATACCGGTTATAGCAATCAATATTGACAATATTAAAAAACTGCTCCACCGCGATAACAGGAAGGAATTGATAATCAGGCTGTCTTTCGTTGCCCTGATGATTGTGATCT
Organism: uncultured Bacteroidales bacterium; assembly: GCA_963743775.1. GTDB lineage: Bacteria > Bacteroidota > Bacteroidia > Bacteroidales > VadinHA17 > SR-FBR-E99. The sequence continues at coordinate 222,094 of CAVURA010000010.1, read as the reverse complement.
GGGGTTTTCAGGCCTATGACGCACTGGTAATCCACAGTGAGAGGTATTTTGAGGCGTTGGAGAAAATAATCTAAAGCGCAATATTCAATATTCCAAAATTCCATAAGATGAAGATATTAGTTACGGGAGGGGCGGGTTATAAAGGCACGGTTCTTACCAGGAAATTACTTGAGCAAGGTTACAAGGTTACCCTTTTGGATAATTTCATGTACGGGTATGAACCAATCATGCACTTTGCTACAAATAAAAACCTTGAGATCGTCAAGCATGACATCAGGAATGGTATTCCCGATATCCGGAGTTATGATGTCATTTTTCATCTGGCTGGCATTAGCGGATTTCCGGCATGTGCTTCGAATCCGCATTCAGCTCAGCTGATCAATGTTGAAGCCACAAGGCTGATAGCGAAAGACCTGTCGGAAGGACAGATGCTCATCAATGCATCAACCACATCTTTGTACGGGAAGTCAGGACTCCCTTGTGACGAAGAAACTGCTGTTGATCCGGTAAGTACCTATGCCAGGACAAAGCTTGCCGCAGAAGAGATACTTCATGAAAAGCCCAATGTTGTCTCACTAAGGTTTGCCACAGTGTTTGGGTTCAGCACCCGGATGCGTATGGACCTGATGATAAATGATTTTGTGTATAAGGCCGTAAAGGAGAAGGTTATTGTGCTGTTTGACAGTTTTGCAAAACGCACATTCATTCACGTTGATGATGCGGCTGAATGTTACCTGTTCACAATGAATAATTTTGACACGATGAGGGGCGGCATCTATAATGCAGGCGGTAACAATCTGAATTTTTCAAAGGAGGAAATCACTGACAAGATAAGCCAGAAGGTGGAATTCTCCGTAGTCAACTCGGAACTCAAGGACAAGGACCTCAGGCATTTCGTGGTAAATTTTGATAAGATTAAAAAGCTTGGATATAAACCAGTCAGGACAGTTGAGGACGGCATTGACGAGCTGGTAAGGGTGTACCAGTTTTACGAATACTATTCGCACTACAGAACAATTTAGATTTCATGAAAGATAATTCCAATCCTTCTCTGGCCATTAACGGCGGCAAGCCCGTAACCACTGAACCTGTTCTGATCCACAAACCTGATCTTGGCGAGGATGATTTTGCGGCAGTGGACAAGGCCATTAGATCAACATTTGTCTCAGGTGATGGTCCCGACTGCCGGGAGTTTGAGAAGATGCTCTCTGATTACCTCGGGGCAAAGCATGTTCTTTATGTCAACTCGGCTACTACGGCGATTGAACTGGCTTTCAGGGTGAAAAACTTTAAGCCTGGTTCAGAAGTCATCGTCCCGGATTTTACATATACTTCGACTGCCCTGGGGGCTATTTACAACAATCTGAAGATCGTTCTGGCAGATGTTTATCCTGATAATGGAAGCCTTGACGTATCCCGGATTGAAAAGCTGATCACTGATAAGACGGTTGCGATAGCCCCGGTGGATTATGCAGGTATTCCTGCAGACATGGATGCAATTAATGAAATTGCACGCAGACGCAACCTGTACGTCGTACATGATACCGCGCAATCGATAGGGTCCGTTTACAAAGGCCACAGGACCGGTACTCTTGCCGATATCTCAACATTCAGTTTTCATGGCACAAAAAACCTGACAACCGGAGAGGGAGGCGCGGTGGTTACGGATAATGATGAGGTGGCAGCGAGGATAAGAGTGTTAAGGGAAAAAGGCACTGACAAGCACTCTTTTCTGATAGACAACCGTACCCGGGGCTTCTATGAATATATAGATACAGGCAATTCTTATGTGCAGTCGAACATCCTGGGGGCGCTTGGCGTATCGCAAATGAGAAAGATAGACCGGATGAATGCCAGGCGAAAGGAGATTGCTCAGTTTTACATTGAAAAGCTTAGCGGGCTTAAAGGGCTTGATTTTTTGAGGATCACAGAGGGGGCGGAGACCAACTGGCATATTTTCGGGATACTTGTTCCGGCAGAAGAAAGGATATGGATAATGGATGCTCTGCGGGCCGAAGGAATTATGGCAAATATTCATTATTCTCCCCTTCACAGAAACAGGTTTTATAGCAACCTTGCCGCTGACGGTGAAATGAGAGGATCTATGGAATTTTTCAGCAGGTTACTGAGGCTGCCCCTATTTTCTGCACTCACTGATGATGAGGCCGGTAAGGTTGTTGCAGCCGTAATAAAGGTTTTTAATCCGGGTAAATAATGAAAACAATAGCGCTGTTTGCCGAAAATCTGGTGTGGGCACTGAAGTGCAGATACAATCTATGGCTTCATGGCCCTTATGGCCTGGCTAAAGTTGTTGAGAGAATCCCATTCAGGTTCCTTATAAAATATCTGCGCAAATATGGCGCGACCATCGGTGACAACTGCCGTTTTGAAAGAGGGATAAGAATTCACAGGCCTCTTGGCCGCAGGCCGTTTGAAAATCTGGTCATCGGGAATGACGTGTACCTTGGCCATAACATCCTGATTGATCTGACACGGAAGGTGACTATAAAAAACAGAGTTATTATTGCGTCAGACTGCAATATCTGGACACACACCAGTTTTTACGAACCCGGCACATCCGGGACTCCGGTCTATAGCGAAAAAGTTGGGGAAGTGACTGTTGAAGAGGCTGCAATTGTTTATTCAGGAGTAATTATTTCTTACGGTGTTACGATTGGTGGTTTTTCAAGGGTCGGAGCCAATTCCCTGGTTACTAAGAGCATTGGACCGAACACATTTGCAGGTGGTGTTCCTGCTGTAGAAATAAAGAAATCATAAGGCCCGGATTTACAATACGGTTCAATGGGCAATATTTTTAACAGAGCGAAGCTTTCACTTTTCTGGGCGGTTGAAAACACTGTCTGGGTGATGAGCCGACCTTTTTCCATGGCAGTAACTCCGCTTGACAATCAGTTCACCATTGGTATCACCACGTTTATGGACAGGTTTGAAACCTGTCTTAAGCCGTTACTGGCAAAGCTTTCAGTCTTATTTCCTGACTGTCAGATCATTGTCCTGGCAAACGGACATGTCAGAAAGCAAGAGCAGGCAAAATACATATCTGAAATTGAAAAATACTGCTGCAAATTCAGCAATGTACAGCTGATCACCTTTTTTGAGCCCATGGGCTTAAGTTATCTCTGGAATACGTTGATCAGGAATTCGAATTCCTCATCTGTGCTTATATTCAATGATGATATCAGGATAAAAAGAAGATTCAGGAGTTTCATTTCAGGCTCGGGCATTTGTAATGTGCCAATCGCAACCATCAACAGGTCCTGGAGTCATTTTATGATCTCAAAGACTGTCGTCGGTGAGGTTGGGTGGTTTGATGAAAATTTTCGTGAGATAGGAGGTGAGGATGACGATTACCTGGCACGACTGGCAATGAAAGGGATCAGACCAGGGGATTATGAAACCGATACTATTGCCCGTTCAGAGAAGAAAAACAGGCTCAATCCCAAAATAAATTCTTATGGCAGGGATATGGCTAGGGAAGCTGGAGGGTATAGCACATTTAATGTGAGATATATTTCTGAAAAGTGGGAGACGGCGAATGAATATTTTGAAGGTGCAGTGGAGGTTCCCGGAAGAAAAACAAGGTATTGGAAACTGAGAGAACAAAATTAGGCAGCAGTAAAGCCTGGCTTAGCCGAGGATGGAAAGTTTAAAAGCAAAGACTGCTAGGGGCATCTTTTGGAGTTTTCTGGATTCGTTCGGAGTTTACCTGGTAAAGTTCGGTTTCAGCATTGTCATTGCGAGGACCCTTTCTCCTGAGGACTATGGTCTGATGGGAATGATAGTGATTTTCATTTCGCTGGGGCAAATGATAATGCAGAGTGGCTTTTCAATGGCCCTGATCCAGAAAAAGGACAGTACTACGGCGGACCTATCCACAGCTTTCTGGTTTAATGTTATTACAGCCCTTGTTGTTTATTGTATTCTTTTCTTCAGTTCCGGTGCAATAGCCGCTTTTTTTCAGAAGCCTGTCCTGGTCAACATAACCAGGGTAGCGGCAATTGGTATTATATTAAATGCTCTCTGTTCCGTTCAGGTCTCCATTCTATCTAAGAGGATGGATTTCAGAAAGTTAACGTGGATAAATCTTGCGGGAGCACTTATTTCAGGTACCACCGGGCTGATCATGGCGCTGCAGGGATATGCAGTATGGGCTCTCGTTTTTCAGACCCTGGCAGGCAACATGATATATCTGGCAGGACTCTGGATTACCAGCAGCTGGAAGCCGGCCTTTATTTTCAGCATTAACTCATTCAGATCGTTATTCAATTTTGGTTACAAAATATTACTCCAGGGGCTGACCGATGTGTTATTCACTAAACTTTATTTTCCGCTTATCGGCAAATTTTATCCTGTCACTCAGTTGGGCTTCTATACAAATGCCAGCAGGTTTCATGAGCTTTTTGTCCGGCAAACATCCAATTCAGTCACCCGTGTTATTTTCCCGGCGTTTGCGACCATTCAGGATGAAAAGGAGAGATTTAACACCAACTATGTCAGGTCATTTAATTTACTTGCTGCCATTATGTTTCTCGGGTCACTTGTTCTGATCATTTCAAGCCGTCCCTTTATTTCAATTGCTCTTACTGATAAGTGGTTACCCGCAGTTCCCTTTATGCAACTTTTATTCATTGAAGGGTTCTTCTTTCCCCTTATGATGTTCAATCAGAATATACTCTGTTCAGCAGGAAGAAGCGGGCTATCCCTAAAGATTGATGTATTAAGGAAGTCAGCTATCCTTCTAAGTATAATTCTGGCTTTCAGGATAGGAATAGAAGCCCTGATCATTGGACAGGTGATTTCAACAGCGGTTGCCCTTATCGTTTCCATGACTGCTGTCATCAAAACGCAGGGTATCAAAACGCCGGATATTCTGGTACCTTTATTAAAGCTCCTGATAATTGTGGCTCTGTGCTTGCTGTTTAACCGGTTTGTAATTGAACCACTGCCTCTGACAGAATGGCTTAGCTTAATAGTCAAGTGTACAATAATTCCCCTGGTCTTCATAGTGTCTGCGAGGTTATCCGGATTACATGCGATAACAGAACTTAAGGATCTGATAAAGGGTCAGATTTCAACTCGTTCATGAGTATTAAAGAGCAACCACGTTCATTCTGCACGATCTTCCCGAATTTCCGGGACTTCCATTTTTTTAAGGATCCAGGGCAGATCCCTTACAGATTCTCAAAGCTTGGCTATAACACTTCGCTTGTCTGTTACGGCAAAGGACGGGAGTTTGTTGAAGCCGAGAAATACCTGACTATTAAAAAGCTGACAGATAATTATTTTTCCAGGAAATTCAATTCAGGCATTCTTTTTTTTCTTCTGATCAATTCCCGGAAAATAGATATCCTTCATACGTTTCATTTGACCTGGAGCTCTTTGCTCTTTGTATATCTTTACAAAATTCTTCACAGGTCGGGATTTTCATACCTGAAACTTGACAATTGCGCATTTGCAGGCAAGCGTTATTGGGAATGGGATAATAAGGAGAACAGATTAAATCCTGCCGTCCGTTGTAAAATAAAAGGCAGACTTAAGCATCAAATTATCCGGAGGTTCTTTTTAAATAAAGTTGATCTCTGGAGCGTTGAGGATGAATACAGCCGTGAGATATTTGAAGCCCGGTATGATTTCTTCAGGGGGAAACTCATCACTATATATAACGGGCATACTTCAGATCTTGCCGGGTCTGTCAGTACCTGTAATCTTGAGGACAAAGAAGACATAATTCTTACGGCCGGGAGGCTCGGCACATTTCAGAAAGCAACCGATATCCTTCTTGATGCATTCAGGTCAGTTGCATCGCAGACAAATTATGCCCTTCACCTGGCCGGCCAGATAGATCCTGCATTCAAAACCTATCTGGATAAATTCGATATTGATAATCCTTTATTGAAAAACAGAGTGATATTTCACGGACCACTGGGCCGGGATGAACTGTACAGATTATATTGCCGATCTAAAATATTCTGTCTGCCTTCCAGATTCGAAGGAATGGCCATTGTTTTTCCAGAGGCGATGTACTATGGAAATGCTATTGTTACCACCATGGATGTTTCATTAAAGTATCTGGTCGAACGGTTCGGTTTTGGATTAATGGTTGAGAAAGAAAATTCCAAAGCGTTGGCTGATGGCTTATTATCTGTCATTAATGACAATGAGTTAAGAGATAAAATGGCTCAGAATGCGCAGGAGTTGTCATCCACCCTTTTTAACTGGGATGGAATTATAATAATGCTTGAGAAAGAAATTGAAGTCAGGTTAAATAGCAGGACGTAATGAATTTTACCGTCACAACATTTAAAAACTGGCTTGGCCGTATTAAGCATTACGGGATTAGGAATTCAATTTCCCTTAAGCGAAACCTCAGGAAAGACGGCTGTTTTTCGTTGAGACACAATGGGAAAGAATTCTTTATGCGGGGCAACACGGTGGATTTTGCTGTTTTTAACAGCATTATTGGTGAGGAAGAGTATAATTTTAAGATCGGCTTCACTCCTGAGGTTATAATTGATGCCGGAGCATATATAGGAGTTTCAACCGTATACTTTTGCCAAAAATATCCTGAAGCTAAAATTATAGCTGTTGAACCCGAGAAGTCAAATTTTGATTTTTTAGTCAGGAATACAGAATCCTATAAAAACATTTTTTGTGTTAATGCCGGGGTTTATGGTGAAGATGTACCTCTGGTGATATCTGATCCAGCAGCTGAAAAATATGCCTTCCGTGTCACACGAGGCTCACCGGCTGGCGAAACTCTTCCGGGATTTACGATAGAGACGCTGATGAAGAAATTTCAATTATCGCGTATAGACATACTTAAGATGGATATAGAAGGGGCTGAATATTCAGTTTTTGAGCATGAAACTGATGCCTGGCTGTCAGATGTGAGAATGTTAGTCGCAGAGTTGCATGAGTTCATTCATCCTGGTGTAAACGAATTAGTAATGGGAGTACTGAAAGGTTCCGGGTTCAAGATATTATGGAAAGGAGAGAACCTCATTGCCTCCAGAGACATTTCCGTAAAATTTAGTACTATTACCCTTTAAGTTGATACATAATCAATGATTTTTAACAGGATAATAAAGTGGTTTTCAGCATGGCCGATTGAGCTTAAGTTCCTGGCATTAATAGCAGTTACTCTCATTATTACATACTATACTGCACCACCTGTCAGGGCAGTCTGGTATGTAATTCTGCTTATTTTTTATTTTTTCTCTAAAAATGAAGCTTTGTGGCTTGCATTTTTCTTTTCAACCACAGATGGTTTTGCGGGTTTCTTTGGGTTTTCAAGTGTTATGTTACCCTTAATGCCAGGGTTACCCGCCGTCGAAATTGTACAGCTCTATATCATTCTTTCGGTTATCAAAGCTGCCCAAAGCACAAAAAAAGTTCATCTATTTTACAATAAATACCTGCAGATATTATTCATATATCTATTATTCATGATAATATGGGGCCAGTTTATGGGATTTAAAGGTGAAATAAATGTTTATTTCCGGGTGCTTAAAGGGTTTATTCCGATGTTATTATTTTACTCTATTCCAAAGCTTTTTAATACACAGGATACTTACTTAAGGTTTTTTAAGATTGTATTTATGATAGTGCTTGTGGCATTTGCCGCGCAGATCTTTACTTTGCTGGCAGGTGTATCACCTCTTGAAGCTGCAGGCTTTACCGTTGATGAAGAAGCGGATGAAAAGAACCAGTTCAGGATCTTTTTTAATGTAAGCAGCACTCTAATTGGATTGTTTGGTGCTCTTTATTATTTGAACAGGAAAAATACAAAATCATCATACCAGATATTCCTTTATACAGTTGTTCTAATTACTTTGACAATAGCAGTTCTTTCAGCGACAAGGGGATGGATCATCAGTTTCAGTATGATAATTTTTCTGTCGGTGCTCTTTACCGGAATAATTCGAACAAGAAGGATTCTGAAGTTTACGCTTATAGTAGCACCTCTGCTATACGGGGTTCTTTCGAATCCGACCATCAATAATCAGATTGCCTTTGCCCGGGAGAGGTTAGGTGCAATGGAAGCGATAGCAGAAGGTGATCTGTCAGCTGAAGGAACCCTCCAACGACTTGATTACAGAAGTCAAAGGGTAATGAATGCTTGGAAAGAAAATCGCCTATTTGGCTGGGGCATATCGGATAAGGGCTATGAGTATGGCGACGGTCATGTTGGAAATCAAAGCCTGTTGGCAGTATCAGGTATTGTTGGATATATACTGCTGAACGGATTCCTGATTTTCTTTGTCTATAAGATTTTAGATATTTATTACAGGTCTGGTTACCGATTCCCAGCCAGAAATTCATTATTGGTATTTATTGTCTTCATGGCAGGGTGGTTTGTTATTCATTCCACCAGTGGTCAACAGTTTAACTATATCGGCATGCCGGCTAATATTATTCCTCAGGCTGTTTTTTTTAGTTTTGGAGCATTTAATTATGAACAGACCTTATACCTGACCTATGGTAAAAAAGTATGACAGGGCGTTGCTTTTATGCCCAGCAAAATATTCCTTTCACCATTCATTTTATGATATACTTTCTGAAATCGCGATGGACGTGCACGATTATGACATCCATGCCATTCTCAGTAAGAGAGATATCTCGATAAACAGGCAGATCTTCAGGCTTCCATTCAAGATCAGAAGGCACTGGGAAGTCTATTTTCTGAAAAAGGCAAACGGGATCCTTCTTGAAATTATCCATGAACTGGACCCCGACTTGGTCCTGGTTTATAATTCATCCTTTCTGCTGCCTGCAACATGCCAATCAATAAAGAAGAGGTCAAAACTGATTTTCTTTATGGGCGACAGCCCCTTTTATACACCTCAGAATAACTATTATCTTGCATGCCTTTCTCATTCAGACTTAATACTTTCTCCTGATTCATTCTGGAATCAGCAACTCAATACAATCGGATACTCCAATACAATGTATTTCATACCAGGCCCTGACAGGAAATCATATTTTAAAATTGAGAATATTATAAAAGGTCCTGAAGATAATGAAACTGAAATATTGTATGTTGGTGCAAGCTATCTCAACTCATGGGGATACAAGAAAGCTCTTCTTATGAGCAGGTTCACGGGTTTTAATTTTAAGATATATGGGAACAGTGCGTGGAAGCGGTGGTTCAGCTTTTTCCCCGAACTTGAAGCGGTCTATCACGAAAGCGGATACATTCCCCAGGATCATTTAAACCGGATGTTTAACATGACCAGAATAATCCCCGTGGACGGTAATCCGGGGATACTTAGCGGCATTCACCTGCGTCTGTTTGAAGTTCTTGAAGCCGGGGCTTTGCCATTGATTGAGTACAGGCATGACGTTGATAGCTTGTTGTTTAAAGATTTTAAGGGTGAACTTCCCTTAATTAACAATTATAATAATGCCGCTAGCATGGCATCTCATTATCTAGCTAATGAACAGGAACGGAAGGATCTTGTTTCTGCAATGAATAAATATGTTATGTATGAGTACAGTGTCTCAAAAAATGCTGAACGCTTGCAAGACGCAATAAACTAAGACTATCTACTTTGGGGAACAAGGTTTGCTTGGTACATTTCAGCTCTGCTCCAGGCGGTATTGAAGTACTGATGCCAGAGATTATCAAAATGCTTCCTGAAATTGATTTCTCTGTTTTCATTATCAGACCGCCCCAGACAGGTCAGTTGAATGTTTATGACCAATCACGAGCAAACATAACTTATGGATCTGTGAATAATTTCAATGCGGTCCTGAAACTATGGAGATTTGGGCTAAGAAACAGGGATGCTTTATTTCATGGTTTTAACATCGGTCCAGTATTTTTGTTGACAATTCGCCTTGCAGGTCTGATGCACGTTGTCTATTCTATTCGGGGTACAAAGCATTATACCTCTCGTCTTCAAAAAAGTATCCGCAAATTGGTATGGAGACTCGCAATATCAGACAATTACAGGTTCATTGCCAATTCAAAGTATAGTCGTGATATTTTCCGGAATTTTATTGAAATAAGTGAAGCAAAACTTGCCGTTCTCTATAACCCAGTCAATTCTATCCGGATCAAAACTATCTACAAACCGATTCCTGGCAAATCAATGACTATCATTTACGCAGGTCGCCTTGCAGAGGGTAAAAACCTTTTTCGCTGGATTGATACGGCAGGCTTAATCAAAAAAAAATACTATGACTCCAGTTTCATTATTTACGGAGATGGACCTTTGAGACAAGAATTGGCAGATTATTGCAGGAATTCGGGAGCAGAAAAGTTTGTCTCTTTCAGGGGTCATGTCCATAATATTGCATATGCCTATAATCAAGCTGATCTGATGATTTTCCTTTCTGAATATGAATCTTTTGGAAATGCTGTTGTTGAATGTATACTATGTGGAACTCCTGTTATTGCTTCTGCTGTTCCGAGCATGAATGAAATATTTATGAATTACCCTCAGTTCCTTGTGCCATTGGACAAAAATATGGGAGAAAATATTCTTGAAAAAATTGACAGAATGGAAGAATTGATAAAAATACTTCCAGCTGTAAAGGAGGAATTTAGTGCCAGATTCTCCATGGAGCAACATATTTATGGGTTGCGGAAGATCTATAACGGTTTTGATTTCCGTTATTCAGGGAGTTATACACATCAGGCATAAGAGTAAGATACACTGTAATGCAGTTTTTGCTTGACATATCTGCTGATAATCCACCCAATGGATTGCCAGCGTTTTTTATTTCAAAGCCGGAAATAAGTCTGTATCTGTCAGGCAACGACTATGAGTTCATATCCTGGGGCGATCCGATATGTTCTGAGACATTCAGGGATGAGCTGCCGGGTACACGAAGTATAGATTTCATAATTAATAATCTATATGGTCACTACTATTATATATTCTATGACAAGAATACTAATGAGTTTTTGGTCGGCAATTCACTGTTCAGTATTCTTCCGTTATTTTATTATGTAATAAATAACAGGGTTATCCTTTCAGATAACGCCCTGACTTTAGGTAAACATATTGGAAGAATGAGTATATCTAAGCGGTTTATATTTGAATCAGTTCTTTTCAATTATCCTCTTTTCAATAATAGTGTGATTGAAGGGGTTTCTCTTTTGCGGTCAAATTCATTTATGGTCATAAGCAGAGGCGGTTTCAGAATAGAAAAGCATACCTCCATCGAAGAGTTGTTCAGCCAGCATCCTATTTCAGTGAGAAAAAGTGTATTAAGGATGACAGATGTCTTTCTCGGGTCGGTAGATAAATACTTACCAGAAGAACATTATTTTACTGCCTTGACAGGAGGCCTTGACGGAAGGACACTTACAGCTGCAGGTAAGTATTATAAAAGACCATTTTCCTGTTATTGCTTTGGTACTACTGACTCAAGAGACCTTGAAATTGCCGGATTAGTTGCGTCACAGACCGGGATCCCGTTTGTGTCCATTAAACTTGACAGAGAATACATACAAAAGAAAAGCTTTGAAGCTGGCAGGCGATTCATTATTAATTCTTCCGGTATGGGTACTTTTACAAGAGCTCATTACTGTTTTGCCTCTGAAAAGTTGGAGGAAGAAACCAGATATCTGGTCACTGGTAATTTCGGCAGTGAGATTCTCCGGGCAATGCACATCCCGGGTGTTGTTATTTCACCTGATTTGCATGATTTGTTTTGTGCCCGAAACCTGGATGAAGCTTTTCAGTCCATTTACCGCAGTATGGCTGTGAATTATCTCAATTTGAGGGAATACAAACAGGAATGCGAGGAATTTAAAGAAGAACTTTCATCCCTCCCCTGCTTTAATCAGAATTATAAAAGTTTGAGTAAAAACAAACAATTCTATGTCTTCGTTTATGAAGAGTTGTTCCGTAAATATTTTGGGGCTGAAATGGTCAACCATTTCAGTATTATCAAGAAAAGAACGCCATTTTTAGACATCGATTTTCTCAGAGAGCTGTTTAACACAGAGTTTGCAGGTATACATTCAGAGTTTTTCGAACACAATCCAGTAAAAAGATATAAAGGGCAACTCTTATATGCCAATATTATTCAAAGTGCCTGCCAAAGCCTTGGAGAAATTGACACTGATAAAGGGTACAAACCCTCCGATCTACTGGAGACATTTGGCAAAACCCGGATAATAAAGGGGTATATTAAAAAGCAATTTGCCAGGAAGAACAGATCATATGATCCTTATGGTGTTAAAGAGATTTGGCAAGTAAATCAGATGAAATATCAAGACCTGCCAGTGAATGAGTGTCTTTTCAACAAGCAGAAGCTATTAGCTGAACAGAGCACCGGGCTCACAAATACTAAGGCTAAAATTTACAGCCTTATCTATCTAGATAATATTCTTAACAATACAATTAAAACCTGATGGACAAGCTCTATCTCTTAACTGACTATAAGGGGCACTTCGGTTCAAAACATGATGAAACTCCTTACAGGTCAGGTATGAACATTGAACTCCTGAAAAGAATTTTCGAGGGGTTCGGATATGAGGTCAACTGTATGCCTTTCAGTCAGATACATCCGGGGGATGGGTTGTGGAAGGATGCAAATGTTCTATACACTTCTTCTGAAGATGTAGGCCTCAATTATAAGCAGTACATTGAAGATATAGTTCTTGCTCTTACTTATGCTGGTGCAAATGTGATTCCCCGCTTTGAATTTCTGAGAGCCAACAATAACAAAGTTTTCATGGAGCTTCTAAGAGAACTATTACCCGGGAACCTAAAAGGCAATATAGATGCACTACATTTCTGTACTCCTGAAGAACTTACTATCTCGGAGGATAAAATAAAGTATCCGGCAGTAATAAAGGGATTTTACGGAGCGAGTGGAAGAAATGTTTTTCTTGTCCGTAATTCCAGGGACTTAAGGAGAATAGTAAAAAGAAAAATAGGAGCAAGTAATACTCTTTATTATATGATTAAAGAACATATCAGGCAGGTCAAGCACAAGGGATATAAAAGAGAATTCTTTTCACACGGGAAGGTTTATTGTTCAGAAGTTCATTCCCGGTTTAAATAATGACTGGAAGGTTTATTATTTCGGCAACAGGGCATATGTATTTTATAGACCGGTTTTTGCAAAGCGTGAATTTAGGGCAAGTGGAGGTGGTTATGATAATTATAGATATGGCATTAAAGCTGATGCCCCTGAAGGATTGCTGGATTTCGGATGGAGTATTTTCAGCGAACTTAATGTTCCTCACGCTTCTTTTGACATTGCTTGGGACAAAAACAGCTTTTACTTGCTGGAGTTTCAGTGTGTATACTTTGGTACAGCAGGAATTCTAAGAAAATACTCGTCAGAATGTTTCGTAAGGGATAAAGAAGCATGGCGATCGATAGAAAATGAAGGCAGCATTGAAAACGTCTACGCTGAGAGCATTAAATGGTTTTTAAACGACTGTCGATGAAAGTTTTATTTGTGTCAAGTGGCAAGAGCGGAGCTGTCGGTCATGTGGTGAAAAATCAGGGAGAATCGCTTAGCAGGCTTGGTATTAACATCGAATATTTTACAATCAAACCGGGATTTTGGGGCTATTTTACAGCCGTAACCAGTATTAGAAGGCTTATCAAAAAGGGCGGGTATGATATTATTCATGCTCACTACAATTTAAGCGGCATCGCCGCATCACTCGCGGGCTGTTTTCCGATAGTTGTTTCTCTTATGGGGTCCGAGGCTTATATGTCATTTTTTTTACAAATTATTACCAGGGCTTTTTCAAAATTCAGATGGACTGCTACAATTGTCAAGACTAAAGAAATGAAAGATTTACTAAGGCTTGATGGTGCATATGTAATTCCTAATGGTGTTGACATTGACCGATTCGTGCCATGTGATATGGCTGTTGCCAGGAGAAAATTAAATATGATGCCCGAAAAAAGAATAGTTCTTTTTGTTTCAGCAAAAAACCGTCCTGAAAAAAACCTTCATCTTGCAAAAAAGGCCGTAGCTTCTTTTGAAGATAGTACAATTGAATTTCTCCACATTTCGGAAGCTGAAAATTCTGAAATACCGACCTATCTGAATGCCGCTGATCTCCTCCTTCTGACATCTGAAAGAGAAGGCAGTGTAAATGTGATAAAGGAAGCCATGGCATGTAACTGCCCGATAGTTGCAACGAATGTTGGCGATGTTTACCAGATAATTGATAAAATCCCCGGGTGCTATTTATGCTCTACTGACCTTGAGGGAATAACTATCAAGCTTAGAGAATCTTTGACTTTTAAGGGCAGGACCAATGGAAGAGAAAGAATTATAGAGATGAAGCTTGATTCAGAGAGCATAGGGTTAAGAATAAAAGGTCTGTATGAATCTATCATTAGATAAAATCATTCAAGGAGTCATAGTGCTTGGAGGGCACATTCAGGCTCTGGGAATAGTAAGAATCTTTGGGCAGATGGGTATACCTGTAATAGTTATAGATAGTACATCAAAATGCATAGCGCGTCATTCGAAATATTGTCAAAGGTTTTTTAGTATAAACGAGTACAAAATTGAAGATTTCCTTTTGAGCCCGGCTTTTAGTGCTGCCTATTTAAATTGGATAATCTTTCCTACGAATGACATGCATGTTAAAGTATTGAGTATTAATAAAACTAAGCTCGAGCAAATTTATATTGTCAGTACAGATAAGTGGGAATCTGTGCGAGAATTTCATAATAAAAGGAGAACTTATCAACTAGCAAATAAAATAGGGATTCCAATCCCTGTAACATATTATCCCGAGAGTAATAACGATCTTGTCGGGATGGATATTAAGTATCCATGCATCATAAAGCCTGCTGTCATGTTTGATTTCTATCGGAGGACCAGGAAAAAAGTGCTTCTCTGTCGTAATTTGGAGGAGTTGAAGATAAATTATGCAAAAGCGCTGGATATTATCCCTTCTGAGGAAATTTTAATTCAGGAAATCATCCCAGGAGGAGGGAGAAATCAATATTCAGCATGTTTCCTGTATTTGGAGGGGAAGTCTTTTCTACATCTCACTGCCTGTAGAATGCGACAGCATCCTATAGATTTCGGGAATGCGACCACTTATGCTGAAATTACTGATGTCCCAAAGTTGATTGAGTATGGTGAAAAGCTGCTGAAGTCAGCAAATTATAACGGGATTTGTGAGGTGGAGTTTAAGCTGGACGAGAGAGATAATGTCTTTAAGCTGCTGGAAGTAAACCCCCGCACATGGAAATGGCACAGCATAGCAAATAAGACTGCTACCCCTTTTCTCCCGCTCTATTACTATTATCTGACAGGGAAAATGATAGAACCAGTAAACAATATTGAATATGCTTCCTTCTGTCATTATACAACAGATCTACCGGTAAGATTTCTTCTTCTTTTAAAGGGAAGTAAATACTGGAACAGGCTAGTTAAGCCTGTTGAGAAGGCTGTATGGTCGAAAAGTGACCCAAGGCCATGGTTTTATGAAAAACTTTATTTAGCAAGATACTTAATGGAGCGTTGAATGAATTCTTTAATTGCACTGATAATAATTCTTATTGCCTCAATCCTGTATAGTACGACTATCCTATTCTTTTTGCACTACAAGACCAGGATTGAGAAGAAATATATTATTCTGGCTAGCATACCCATTGTGCTGGCATCTATTGTAATAGCATTTATTGTTTTCCATTTTAATTTTTCTAATTTATCAATAATCGTTATCGTATATTTACCTTTCATTGTTCTGTCTGTAACGTTAATTATTACATTCCTTCGTTTTTTCAGAACACCAAGGAGAAAAATTGCAGCAAATCCAGACATAATCATATCTCCGGCTGATGGTAATATTATTTACATTCGAAGAGTAGAGAAAGGTGAGATCCCTGAAGCAATTAAAGGGAATGTAATTTCAAGACTTGAGGAACTGACCAAAACACCTTTATTGGACGAAAACGGGTGGCTGATTGGTATAAATATGACACCTTTTGATGTTCATAAAAACTGCTCTCCTATTTCTGGTGTAATAAGTCTGAACCAACATTTTAAAGGAGGGTTTCTGTCATTAAAGGATAAACACTCAATCACAGAAAATGAGAGAAATACCTATGTAATCCAAGGTAGTAAGATTCTAGTAGGAGTAATTCAGATCGCGTCGAGGCTTGTAAGAAGGATTGATTCATACGTTAATCAAGGAGACTATGTGGAACAAGGAGAATGGATCGGAATAATTCGCTTTGGAAGTCAGGTTGATCTTATATTGCCGGGAGGGTGTAAAATCCTTGTAAGAGAAGGAGAACAAATATATGCACGCAGCACGATAATTGCAGAGATCTAGTTACTGTATATGAATATTATTATTGATATTGGACATCCGGGTCATGTGCACCTATTCAAGAACTTTGCCAATGATTTTATGAAGAAGGGACACCAGGTGCTTTTCACAGCCAGGGAGAAGGAATATGAGGTGGAGTTACTGAGTTTTGAAAAGCTGCCATTTGTCAGAACGGGCAGGCATTATTCTTCGCGTTTTGGCAAGATTACTGGCTTCATACTTATTAACCTACGGATATTGTTTATAAGCATCAGGTTTAAACCGGACCTGTTTCTCAGCCATGGCTCTGTTTATACACTTTTATCAGCCACTCTTCTGAGGAAGCCAAACATAGCCCTTGAAGATTCCGGCAATTATGAACAGGTCAGGCTTTATCTCCCTTTTACGAAAGCTGTCCTTACTTCCACAAGTTTTCCATACAGGTATGGCAACAAGCAGGTATTCTACAATGGCTATCATGAACTGGCTTATCTCCATCCAGATTATTTTACTCCTGATCCGGCTGTCATTAACGAACTCGGGCTGAATGATGGAGAAAAATATTTTATTCTCCGTTTTGTGGCATGGAAGGCTAGTCATGACAGAAATAATTCCGGCCTTTCAACTGAACAGAAAGGTGAGATAATCAGGTATCTTTCCTCTCAGGGACGGGTTTTTATTAGCTCCGAGTCCTCCTTACCTTCTGAATTTGCGGCTTTCAGGTTTCCGCTTAAACCGGAAAGGCTGCATCACGCACTTGCTTTTGCCTCACTCTTTGTCGGAGAGGGAGCTACGATGGCTTCAGAGAGTGCAGTACTGGGAACAGCTGCGGTGTATGTTAATACTATCAGACGGGGATATCTTGAAGAGCAAGAGAAGGAATACGGACTTGTCTCATGCTTTTCTGGATTTGATGGTGTTATTGATAAAATAAAGATACTGTTGGAAGATCCTGATCTTAAATCAGAAACAAAAAGGAAAAGTGCCCGTTTAATTAAAAGCAAGTGCGATGTGACCCTGTTTTTAACCAGGTTCATTGAAGAATGGCCGGAGAGTTTTGAAAAGGCTGCGG
This sequence comes from uncultured Bacteroidales bacterium, assembly GCA_963743775.1. Lineage (GTDB taxonomy): Bacteria > Bacteroidota > Bacteroidia > Bacteroidales > VadinHA17 > SR-FBR-E99. Next base: position 204,740 of record CAVURA010000010.1, on the reverse strand, counting down.
GTAATAAATTTTCAAACTGAAAAACTAATAAAAATGAGAGCTATACCATGTGTTTTATTATCATTTGGTCTTGTATTTTGTGCAGCTGGCGAAGCTGATGCTCAGCCGGATTACAAACTGATACCCGATTCCACATATACTTATACATTCAATTCAGCAGGTAACACCTGGGATTTTGCAGGAGCGAGTTACAGTTTTTATATTTCCGGCCTGCTTGACAGCATAATTTCGACAGATAATAACTTCTTGCCTATTGCGAAGAGTATCTATACTTATGATAACGGAGTAATCTCAGAGGCCTCTTCCCTGGTAGCTGCAAACGGAAGTATGGTTCAGAGTCAGCATGAGATTTTTTATTATAATGATAACAGTCAGTTGGCAGAAAGAATAGTAACTAAGTGGATTACAGGAAGCTGGCGGAATCTTAACTGGTTCTTTTACCAATATGATGATAACGGACGCTTGATTGTTTATGATCGTGATTACTGGACGTTAAACGGGTGGATTGACTTTTCCGTCGACAGCCTGTTTTACGATGGGCAAAGTCGCCTGGTTAAAAGAAGCGCCTGGTCCATTCCCAATGGGAAATACATCACCAGGAGCCTCTATGAGTATAACGATTTTGGTCAGAGGATCCATCAGATAAGGCAGGATTATCTTAACGACGAATGGGTTAATATCAGGAAAACCAATTACCAATATAATCCTTGCGGAACCCAGACCGTAACAATAACTGAAAAATGGGCAAACGGAGCCTGGCAGTACGATTTAAAAACAGTTGTCTTTTATCATTACACCATGGAAGATGACAGGAAAAAAGTCCCGGTATGTCATAAAGGTCAAACCATTTTTGTCCTGGGAAGAGCTCTGAGTATTCATCTTGCTCATGGTGATTGTCTGGGCAGCTGCATTGGAAATATTCCGGTTATTGACACAAAGTCGGGGAATGCCGGGTTAAACAGTAAATCTGTCCCCTTCATTGTGTATCCAAATCCTGCAACAGAAAGGGTGACCGTAAAAATGAAAGAAACAGACTGCCCTATTTCCTCAATAGAGCTTCTGGATTATACCGGAAGAGTGATCCGGTCTCTAAACCCCGGTGACCAGATTGAAATTACACTAAATCTGAACAATCTCCGGAGCGGTAACTATATTCTGCGGGTAACCTCCGATATAATTTACAGTACGGTTATTTCCAAAAACTGATTTAAGAATTTTACGGATTTTTCAATCGGATGGATTTTACCTTAAGTCTGTTCAGATCCTTACTGACCACCCTCCGCGATTCGGGATATTGCTGTATGACAGTCAGTGAATATTCCGGATTAAGGCAATCGGAACATACGCCCCTGATAGTTCTGAGGCATGATGTTGATAAGAGGCCGGAGAATGCTCTTGAAACAGCACGAATTGAATATAGCCTTGGTATCAGGGGGACATATTATTTCAGGGTTGTTCCGGGAAGTTATGATGAAAGAATTATAGGGGAGATAGGGTCCATGGGACATGAGGTTGGGTATCATTATGAAGATTGTGACATTGCCAGACAAAAGATAAGGGTTGAAAGTCGAAAATCAGGAGTTGGAAGTCGAAAGTTGAAAGGTATAGGGGAAGAGGAGCTGACGGGAATTGCAATCAGAAGCTTTGGCAATAATCTGGCAAAGCTCAGGGAGGTTGTGCCCATAAGCACTGTATGTATGCACGGTAGTCCGCTTAGCCCGGTGGACAGCAGGATGCTCTGGAAATACTATGATTATGGAACGATGGGAATAACAGCGGAGCCCTATTTTGACTTTTCACTTGAGGATATGCTTTATCTGACAGACACAGGGAGAAGGTGGGATGGTTCATCAGTCTCAGTACGCGACAAAGTCTATACCAGGGATGCCGGATATTATTCAGGATGGAAAAGAAAGCCGCTGCCCGGAAGCGCCATGTTGATGACAGAAAGGAGTGCTTTCTTGCTGAGACAGTACAGGTTCAGGGAAACAGAAAGTATTATACAGGCAACCAGATCACAGAAAATGAATGATCGGCTGATGATCACATTTCATCCACAAAGATGGAGTGACAATTATTCTGAATGGTTGACTGAGTTAGTTGCTCAAAACATAAAAAATCAAATTAAATATTTCATTAACACAAATAAAATCCTATAAGGGTTTCACGGATAACCATTTAAGTTTAGCGAATGTTCTGATTTTATTAGATTCAGGCAGGAAAGGGTACGGTTTAAAAATGCAAAAAGTTGCCAGCGTCAATTTTCACCGTTACCGAAAGTATTCATAAATATTTGTTCCCTGTTAATTAATAGCTAAAGGTTGCAATTTCTGATGCAACCTTTTTTATTACTTTTTTGTCATATTTAAACATTATCAACGTTTTATAGCTAAGATTAACAAGAAAGAACATGAAAAGCTCTGGTATGTTCAACGAAAATATTGATTATCGCCCGAAAGGCAAGTCCTGTTTAATGGTATTCGTAAGATCAATGATATTCAGGTATTTGGTCGTTGTGCTGCCATTGTTGCTGTTGTTCAACAACGGTGTCGACGCGCAGCTTGTCGGTAGTCCTTCCAGTGGCCAGAGCGCTATTCAGTACTGTGCCCCTAATGCTCAATATGTTGTACGTTATCAGTATGAGGTAAGTTTTGGTGTGGTACCCAGCGGCTGGTTCCGGATGTTGTTCAGACTTGAAAATCAAGCCGGAACGGTTATATCATCCAGAAATTATTTCAATAATGCGACTCTTAATGAGATAACTATAGTTCAGGATATCAACCCTCCGTTTAACTGGCTTATCCAAAGAACCCATACTTTTACCCTGCCACCGGATGATGATTGTGAATACAATGCAAGGATATGGTTTTATGAAGATCCGGAAAGGGACGGTACTTATACCACGGTTGACCTTACCCAACGTCAGGTACTGGCTAACTGGCATACTGATGATGAAGGGGATGGGATGATTGACATCACTCCTCCGATATTTGAGGTTTGTGAAGGAGAGCCTCTTGTTAATCATTATTTTCAGGATGCAAGCAGATTTGCTTGCACTTCAGCTACATTACCCTTATTATCAAAACCCAATTTCTACGAGCGGCATGTACAGTTTGTTTACAATACATCAGCCATTGCAGCTCAGGGTATTCCAAATGTCACTATAAGTGTATACGGAACTCCTGTTCAACTGACCGATGCCACCGGTGCACCAATGCCGAACTGGTGGACAGTCAATCCGATGGACGGTACCCCGACTGCGGGATATGCCACTTCCAGCGGTTACTTTGAAGGGCCGGTGCTATCAACCGGGCTTAATGCCACAGGAGGCTCCCAGCAAACTTTTCGAATCTCCTATCCTGCAGGCGGTACGGTAGTGAATGACTATTTTGAGGTGACCCTTAGGAACTGGAACTTTTGTAATAAGTGGAATGGCAGTCAGACAAACCCAAATGCCGTGGATGCAAGGACAGATGATGCAAGGATAGTTATAGTAGATGCTCCTCCGGCTCCCGGTGTTCAGGGGGCAACTATTTGCTTTGGGTCCGGAGCCGACAGAACACTGAGAACGACTACAGGAGCTGTAGGGCGCTTTTACTGGTATTCAGATGCAGCGCTGACAAATCTTGTTGCCTCTAATGCTACGACCTACCTCCCACCGGAAACTGCAGTTGGCGTGCATGATTATTATGTTGTTGACAGGGATGTCGCCGGCCTTCTCTGCGTCGGACCACCAGCCCAGGTATTGCTGACAATTTACCAGGTTATATCAGGTAACTCTATCAATACTTTACCTGAGACTATTTGCTATAACACAAATCCCGCAGACTTATCAGGCAGCACTCCTTCAGGAGGCAGTGGAACTTATGCCTATCTCTGGGAACAAAGCACTGTTGCTGTAGGCGGCCCTTATTCGGGCGCAGCAGGAACAAATACTAACCGCGATTATGTAACTCCGGCGTTAACTCAGACAACATGGTACAGACGTACAGTAACTTCCGGGCCCTGTACTGATATAGGTACCCCACAGGCAATAACTGTCAAACCAACTCCAATTGCTACTCTGACCGGACCCGGAACAGTATGCCAAAATCAGGGCAGTGTCAATGTTACCTTCACCAACAGCGTGCCCCTGCCAATAAGAATTACCTACAATATTAACGGGGGCTCCGATCAGGTGCAGTTATTAAATGGAGGTGCTTCTGCGAATTTAGCGGTGAATACAGCCACGCCAGGAACTTATGTATACAGTATTACAAGTATACGTTTTCAAACTGCTCCTACCTGTAATAATGTATTAGGTACGCCGATTACCACAACCGTGACAGTCAGGCCAACGCCTACGGCGTCTATAAGCGGAACAACATCCGTTTGCCGGAATGCCCCTTCTCCAAACATAACTTTTACAAATCCACAATCTTTAACGGAAAGAATAACCTATAACATCAATGGCTCCGGCGCTACCACTATTGATGTAAACGCAAATACAAGCCGGACACTGGCAGTGCCGACCGGAACAGCAGGGATATTCGCCTATAACCTTGTAAGTGTAATTTATACTGCATCACCGGCCTGCAGCAATGCAATATCAGGAAGTGCAACCGTTACTGTCAATCCATTGCCTGTTCCAACTATAACTGGGCCGGCGGCTGTCTGTCTGAGCTCGACTGGCAATGTTTATACAACTGAATCCGGAATGACGGGCTACGCCTGGACCGTGTCAGCAGGAGGGTCTGTAACATCAGGAGGGACTGCAACAGATAATACGGTTACGGTTACATGGAATACTGCAGGTGCTCAGACGGTTCGTGTGAGCTACACTAATGCCAATTCATGTACTGCAGCCACTCCGACCGTCTATAATGTTCTGGTTGGTAATCCTCCGACAGGGGCAACAATAACTGGTACAGATGTATGTGTCGGACAGGCAAGTCTTATAAGAGTTACAATCACTGACGGTGCACCTAATTATTCACTTGTTATTCCTGAGTATGCAGGTTCACCGGTGATCAATTATGTGTCGGGATCAGATATTAACGTTGGTATATTGCCGGTAGGGCCCCATACATTTACCTTGCAGTCAGCTACAGATTTGTGTGGAAAAGCCGTCCCCGGCCTTCCAAAGGCAGTTACTGTTACAGTCAATGCCAGTCCTGCCATAACACCAGGTACTAACCCGTCTGTATGCCGGGGAACGACGAGTGCGAGCCTGACATACGGCGGTGCTACGGGTGGTCCGAACCAGTACAGCATAGATTACAACAATGCGGCTAACACGGCAGGGTTTGTAGACATTGCCAATGCTGCGTTGCCGGCCAGTCCGATAAGCCTCACAGTTCCCGGAGCGGCGGCAGCGGCTACATATTCGGGAACACTGACAGTAAGGAACAGCACTACGGGTTGTATAAGCGGCAGTTATGCCATCAGTGTCACCATCAATGCCAATCCGGCCATAACACCAGGCACTAACCCGTCTGTATGCCGGGGAACGACGAGTGCGAGCCTGACCTATGGTGGTGCTACGGGTGGTCCGGATCAGTACAGCATAGATTACAGCAATGCGGCTAACACGGCCGGATTTGCAGACATTGCCAATGCTTCGTTGCCGGCCAGTCCGATAAGTCTGACAGTTCCCGGAGCGGCAGCAGCGGCTGCGTACACGGGAACACTGACAGTAAGGAACAGCACTACGGGTTGTATAAGCGGCAGTTATGCCATCAGTGTCACCATCAATGCCAATCCGGCCATAACACCAGGTACTAACCCGTCTGTATGCCGGGGAACGACGAGTGCGAGCCTGACCTATGGTGGTGCTACGGGTGGTCCGGATCAATACAGCATAGATTACAGCAATGCGGCTAACACGGCCGGATTTGCAGACATTGCCAATGCTTCGTTGCCGGCCAGTCCGATAAGTCTGACAGTTCCCGGAGCGGCAGCAGCGGCTGCGTACACGGGAACACTGACAGTAAGGAACAGCACTACGGGTTGTATAAGCGGCAGTTATGCCATCAGTGTCACCATCAATGCCAATCCGGCCATAACACCAGGCACTAACCCGGCTGTATGCCGGGGAACGACCAGTGCGAGCCTGACCTATGGTGGTGCGACGGGGGGTCCGGATCAATACAGCATAGATTACAGTAATGCTGCCAACACAGCGGGATTTGCAGACATTGCCAATGCTTCGTTGCCGGCCAGTCCGATAAGTCTGACAGTTCCCGGAGCGGCAGCAGCGGCTGCGTACACGGGAACACTGACAGTAAGGAACAGCACTACGGGTTGTATAAGCGGCAGTTATGCCATCAGTGTCACCATCAATGCCAATCCGGCCATAACACCAGGCACTAACCCGGCTGTATGCCGGGGAACGACGAGTGCGAGCCTGACCTATGGTGGTGCTACGGGGGGTCCGGATCAGTACAGCATAGATTACAGCAATGCGGCTAACACGGCCGGATTTGCAGACATTGCCAATGCTTCGTTGCCGGCCAGTCCGATAAGTCTGACAGTTCCCGGAGCGGCAGCAGCGGCTGCGTACACGGGAACACTGACAGTAAGGAACAGCACTACGGGTTGTATAAGCGGCAGTTATGCCATCAGTGTCACTATCAATGCCAATCCGACCATTACATTAGGGTCCAATCCGTCAGTTTGTTCCGGGGGGACGATTGCAAACCTCACGTACAGTGCGACATCGGGTGGTCCGGATCAATACAGCATAGATTACAGTAACGCTGCCAACACAGCGGGATTTGTAGACATTGCCAATGCTTCGTTGCCAGCCAGTCCGATAAGCCTGACAGTTCCCGGAGCGGCAGCAGCGGCTACGTACACGGGAACACTGACAGTAAGGAACAGCACTACGGGATGTGTTAGCGGCAGCTATGCCATCAGTGTCACTATCTCCGCCAATACAAGTATTACATTAGGGTCCAATCCGTCAGTATGTTCAGGGGCGACAAGTGCAAGTCTCACGTACAGTGCGACATCGGGTGGTCCGGACCAGTACAGCATAGATTACAGCAATGCGGCTAACACGGCCGGGTTTGTAGATATTGCCAATGCTGCGTTGCCGGCCAGTCCGATAAGTCTGACAGTTCCCGGAGCAGTAGCACCGGCTACTTATTCAGGAACGCTGACGGTAAGGAACAGCACTGCAGGATGTGTGAGCGGCAGCTATGCAATTAGCGTGACAATAAGTCCTAAACCTATAGTTCTTCCAGGCCAGGTTAAAACAATCTGTTCAAACAGTCCTGTCAATAAAGAAATATTACTGATTCCGATTAACACACCGGCCGGTACAACCTTTAGCTGGCCTTTACCGGCAATGTCTGGCGGCCCCGCTCAGGGAACAACCGGAAGCAATGTTGCGGCAGATCCTGCCGGCACACTGCATATCACCGACATACTTGTAAATTATGGCGTTGCCCCAATTACTGCAACTTATAATGTTACGCCACACAGCTCCTTTGGTTGCATCGGAAATCCGGTGGATGTAGTAATTACTGTCAATCCTGAACCGGCAGCACCTGTTATTTCAGGTAAGGATACGCTCTGCACAGGTGAGACTGGTGTAATTTATATGGTTCCATTAACACCGGGCTCCTCATATCATTGGATTGTTCCGGGAGCAGTTGGCTCCAAAACATTTGACGCAAATTCGAATGCAATAATAGTTACTGCTTCCTCTTCAGCAGGTAGTGGAGCAATTACCGTTACCGAAACCAATAGTTATGGCTGTACAGGAATCGCCGGTTCATTTGATGTTGCTGTGCTTACTCCGTCGCCCGTTTCAACTATTACGGGTGACAATATCGTCTGTGCACTGGAGACCGGCATATACTCCGTTCCAAATAGGACCGGCTCAGTATATACATGGTCCCTCCCGACTGGAGCAGCTTTAATTGGTAATCCTTCTGCAGCTTCGATCACGGTCACCTTTGGGACGGTAAGCGGCAATATTTCTGTTAGGGAAGTCAATACTGCAGGATGCATAACCAATCATACCCCTTTGCCGATAACCGTAAGACCATTGCCTACTGCAATAATAGCTAACAGTGGTACCATTTGCGCGGAAGGATCACATCCGATAAATATCACCCTTACAGGCACTGCTCCGTGGTCAGTGGTTTATGCCATCAACGGAGCTAACCAGCCTGCTCTGCCTGTAGCGGTAAGTCCGTATACACTTAATGCAAACATATCAGGCAATTATACAATTGTCAGTGTCACCGATGGCAATAGCTGTACAAACACCGGGATAGGAAGTGCAACTGTGTCATACCACCCGGTGCCGACAGCAACGATAAGTGGATCTACTGAGATGTGCGCGGGGGGGTCGGCAGTCATAACCATTACCCTTACCGGTGCAATGCCGTACGATTTTGTATATACCGATGGCGTTAATACCTGGCCGGTAACCAATCATGCAGCTATGGTCTTCACTGCAACGGTCTCACCGGCAGTGCTAACTACCTATACTGTTACTTCAATGAATGACAATAACGGCTGCGTTGGTACGCCTTCAGGCGCCGCTGTCATATCAATAAATCCAACACCGACACTTAATCTTGCAGGGACAAACCTGCTGTGTTACGGTGACCACACCGGAGCGGTGGCTCTCTCGGTTCTGACAGGCACTGTTCCTTTCAGCTATGCATGGTCCGGACCCGGCGGATTTACCGCAGGAGTCGAAGATATTTCTGGTCTTGATGCAGGTTATTATGCAGTTACTGTAACCGACAGCAAGGGATGCAAGGCCTCAGGTAATGTCACACTGACACAGCCGGCAATACTTTCACTGTCAAAATCCGGAGACATAGCCCTGCTCTGCAATGGTGCAACCAACGGTGCTGGCAGCTTCACGGCAGCCGGAGGCACGCCAATTTTTAATTTCTCCCCGGTTGTCAACACCACCGGTGCAACACTTACACCTGCTGCCTCTTCTGTGGCTGTAACCAATGCAGGTGCCGGTACAATCACGGTCAGGGTTACTGATGCCAACGGATGTACTGCCGAGTCAACCATCATTGTCACTCAGCCTGCAGCCCTTAACCTGGCTGCTATCACGGCAAACATCCTTTGTTTCGGGGGCAATAACGGAACAATCAATACAACTGTGACAGGCGGTACCGCACCATCTCTTTATGCATGGACTACACCTGACGGAAGCGGGCTGACAGCAGGCGCTATGAATCAGAGTGGTCTGACAGCCGGTACATATAATCTCACTATTACTGACGCGAACGGATGTACAGCAACCGGATCATGGACGCTCAGCCAGCCGACAAACCTTGTTGTTACGGTAACAACTGACGACAGCCTTATCGGAACATGTTCTGATGCACAGCTTAATGCTACTGTTTCGGGAGGCGTAATGCCCCTGGGCGGATACCTATACAGCTGGTCTCCGGCAGCAGGGTTGAGTGCAGCGAATATTGCCAATCCGGTAGCAACACCAGCTTCAACGACCACCTATACCGTCACTGTAACTGATGCCAACGGATGTGTCAAAACAGGATCTGTAACCGTAAATGTTGCGCCTGTGCTGACAGCGGTTGCATCTGCAGCTGATAATATGATCGGAGCATGTCCATTATCTGATACCCAGCTTAATGTAACCGTCAATGGCGGTGAAGCGCCATACAGCTACAGCTGGCTTCCGGTCGCGGGTCTGTCTTCAGCAGTCATTCCGAATCCTACAGCGAAGCCCGCAGCCAACACTACCTATACAGTGACGGTAACGGATTCGAACGGATGTACAGCAACGGCCAACGTCACGATCAATGTGGCAGCGCCACTTGCAGCCACTGCTACCGTCGACGATGATCCGATAGGAGCATGCCCCACCTCTGTAGCCCATCTCAGTACTACGGTAACGGGGGGCGAAGGCGCTTACACGTACCTGTGGGACAATGCAGTGACGTTAGATGATGCCACCAGGGCTAATCCTGTAGCCAAGCCAGTATCATCAACACTGTATACTGTCACAGTAACTGATGCCAACGGCTGTATTACCACAGCCCAGGCAACAGTCAATGTTGCACCGCCGCTGGCAGTCACCGCCATTGCAGATGATATGTTTATCGGCACTTGCCCCACGTCTGTATCGCATCTTGATGCTACAGTAACAGGAGGTGAAGCCGGTTATATATACAAGTGGACACCTCTTACCGGTCTTGATGACAGCAACATCAAGACTCCGACAGCCAAACCGGCTGTTACAACAACCTATACGGTCACCGTGACTGACGCCAACGGATGTCAGGCCATGAATACGGTCACAATCACCGTCAGGCCGGCCCTTACGCTCACGCTGGCTGTTGATGACAGCTCAATAGGAACCTGTCCGACATCAGAGGCACACATCACTTCCACTACCGGTGGCGGTGAACCCGGATATTCATATCTGTGGACTCCGGCTCCAGGCTTAAGCAGCACCGTTGATCCCAACCCGACAGCCAAGCCGGCTGCAACGACAACCTATACCCTTACGGTAACAGATCAGAACGGATGTACAATTTCAAGGGACATAACCATCACGGTTGTGCCGGCCCTGACCGTCACCGCTTCGGCAACGGATCTTCTTATAGGCACCTGCCCGACGTCAACAAGCACCCTTAATGCTGTAGCTCTTGGCGGAGAGCCTGGTTATACATACAGCTGGCTGCCTGTTGCAGGTCTTGATAATCCCTCGTTAAAGTCGCCGCTTGCCAAGCCTCTTGTAACAACCACATATACAGTAACAGTCACAGACAATAATGGATGTACTGCCCAGGCTAACGTAACCATCACTGTTGCTCCGGACCTAAGTGCCATTGCTACAGTGGATGACGGCACCATAGGCACGTGTCCGACTTCAGTAGCGCATCTTGATGTAACTGCCAGCGGTGGTGAACCAGGGTATATTTATCTGTGGTCGCCTGTTGCCGGGTTAAGTGATCCGAACAGCAAGACACCAACAGCCAAACCTGCTGCTACAACTTTGTACACGGTGCTGGTAACTGATGCCAACAGCTGTACGACAACAGCAAGTGTAACCGTGAATGTGGCTCCGCTGCTCACTGTCAATGCCACTGCTGATGACTATAATATAGGAACCTGTCCGGGATCTGATGCACAACTCACGGCAGTTGCTAACGGAGGCGAACCGTTATATACCTATCTGTGGTCTCCTGCCACAGGACTAAGCAATGTTAACATTGCCAATCCTGTAGCCAAGCCTGCAGTGACAACCTCCTATACTGTTCTTGTCACGGATATTAACGGTTGTACGGCAACGGCGGCGGTGACGATAACAATTGCACCTCCTCTTGCGGCTACAGCTACTGCCAGCGATCCGAACATCGGCACCTGCCCGACTTCGGTCAGCAACCTGGCTGTAATTGTTACAGGCGGGGAAACACCATATGCATCATACAGCTGGTCTCCTGCAGCAGGACTGAGCAGTACAGTTATCAGTAATCCGGTTGCTAAGCCTTTGGTAACAACAACCTATACTGTAACGGTAACTGATAACAACGGATGCACAACGACTGCACCTGTTACTGTGACCGTTTTACCTGACCTTGTCGCCACGGCAATTGCTGATGACATGATCATCAGCACATGCCCGACATCAAGATCCAATCTCAGTGTTACCGTCACGGGCGGTGAAGCTGCCTACTCCTACAGCTGGTTACCGGTTGCCGGGTTAAACAATCCGAATGTGAGCAATCCTGTTGCCAAGCCTGCAGTGACAACCACTTACACTGTAACTGTAACCGATGTCAACGGATGCCAGACAACAGATGACATTACCATAACGGTTCAGCCTGACCTGTCTGTCTCTGTTGTCGCCGATGATTATATACTCAGCACCTGCCCGGCCTCTACAGCCCAACTGACTGCCACAGCCATCGGTGGTGAAGAGCTTGCCGGCGGAGGCTATACGTGGAGCTGGGCACCATCATCAGGATTAAGTGCGACCAACATACCTAACCCGGTTGCCAAGCCTGCTTCGACGACGACCTACACGGTAACAGTGACTGATGCCAACGGTTGTACTGCAACCAACACTGTAGCAATAGAGGTGCGCGCCCCGCTTGCTGCGACGGCAATTGCCAGTGATTACATGATTGGCGCATGCCCGGGCTCGTCATCACATCTTGACGTTAACGTCACGGGTGGAGAGATGCCATATTCTTACAGCTGGATCCCCGTAGCAACCCTGAGTGCGGGAAACATCAAAGATCCTGTAGCAACACCAGGTGTGACTACCACTTACACGGTAACGGTTACGGATGCCAATGGCTGCCAGGTGACAGACGATGTAACGATCAATGTTGCGCCGCCGCTTTCGGCCACCGCCGCTGTTGATGATGATCCAATCGGAACCTGTCCGGTCTCCGTTGCTCATCTGAGCACTACGGTAGCGGGAGGTGAAGGCGGTTATACATATCTGTGGGATAACGCGTTAACGCTTGATGACGCCACCAAGGCCAATCCTGTTGCAAAACCAGGAATATCAACACTTTATACTGTAACAGTTACCGACAGCAATGGTTGTACAACCACAGCCCAGATAATGGTCAATGTGGCACCGCCGCTTACGGTGACTGCCAGCGCTGATGATTATATAATAAGTACATGTCCGTCCTCGGTAGCTAACCTTAATGCAACCGGAGCCGGCGGAGAATTGTTAGTCTCCGGAGATTATACTTACCTCTGGTCACCTGCGGCAGGACTAAACTACACCAATGTGAAGAGTCCTGTTGCCAAGCCGGCAGTTACAACCACCTACACTGTCACCATCACTGACAGGAACGGATGTACTGCATCCGGTCAGGTAACGATAACAGTAAATCCCCCGATAGTGCTGACCACCACACCAGTGGTTTATGCAGGAGGATACAACATTACCTGTAAAGGTGCCTCGGACGGCGAGATTGATCTGGGGGTCACAGGAGGCGAACCACTTTATACATATGCATGGACAGGTCCATCAGGTTATATTGTTACCTCGGAAGACATCAGCGGACTTGTTGCCGGTACCTACAATATTACTGTTACTGATGCCAACGGATGTACTGCAACCACTTCAGCAGTACTTATTGAACCCGCAGCCCTGACACTTGGCAAGACACCGGATGTTGTTCTTGCTTGTTTCGGTGATGCAACTGCTACCGGTTCGTTCAACGTATCGGGAGGCACTTCTCCTTACTTGTTGAGCACTTTCGGCAACAGCGCAGGTGCTTCAGTTACGATCACCGGCACTTCACTCTCATTTACAGGTGGCGCCGTCGGCACTGTTGTTGCACAGGTCGTTGATGCAAACAATTGCAGCACGCAGGCAACCATCACCATTACACAGCCACCTCAGCTGCTACCGGGAACTATTGACGGTACCCAGGAAGTATGTTACCTTGGCAATCCTGCACAGCTGAATGAGCTTACAGCTCCTTCAGGAGGTCCTGCAGTGATACTGTTCCAGTGGGAACGCAGTCTTGACGGCGGTGGCAGCTGGAGCAATGTCCCTGGGGCAGCATCAGCTTCATATGATCCTCCTGCAGGGATACTGCAGACAACACATTTCAGGCGCCGTGTCAACTCGGCATCATGTGATCCCGAATTCAGTAATCCGGTTATTGTGACCGTAAATCCGCTGCCTGTTGCTTCAATTTCCGGTTCAGGATTTGTCTGCCCTGGTGATGCGGCTACAGTGACAGTAACGGTTACCGTCGGTGAATCACCTTATACTATGGTTCTGAGCGATGGCACAACTGTGGTCAATTATATCAGCGGCAACCCGATAACGGTCAATCCGATGGTTACTACCACTTATACAATTACTTCTGTCACAGATAACAACGGATGTATCGTATCCGCACCGCATGTTGACCTGACAGGTTCAGCAACCATTGACACCAGGGTCGTTCCTGAAATCATGGTTCAGCCGGTCAATAAAACTGTCTGTGAGGATGATATTGCAACATTTACAACTGATGCAGGCCTGACCACCAATCCTTTGTACCAGTGGTACGTTGACACAGGAACAGGCATGACCCTGATGCCAGGCGAGACCGCCTCAGTACTTAATGTAACTGCTGCCTCTGCCTTGGACGGCAATCAGTACCAGGTAGTCATTTCAGGCGACTGTCCTGCACCTGTAACATCAGCTACAGTGACCCTTACCGTAAATGAGAAACCTGAGATCATAACCCAGCCCGTCCCGGTTACTGTCTGCGCCGGTGAAAATGCATCTTCACTGCTGATGCGGGTGTTACAACAAATCCGATCTACCAGTGGTATGTCAATCCGGGTTCCGGATGGACTCCGGCTGTTGGAGCACGGTACCAGGGGTCAACCACAAATACTCTCACCGTGGTAAGCGCTCTTGAGATGATGTCCGGCTATCAGTACAGATTAAGGGTGTCCGGCTCATGTACTCCATTTGTTGAATCTAATATTGTCACACTTACGGTTACGCGTCAGGCTGAGATAACGCAACATCCGGTCAGTGCCACCGTCTGCGAGACATCTCCGGTGACATTTACTGTCAATGCCGGTCTGACCACCACTCCTTCTTACCAGTGGGAGAGAAGCGTTGATGGCGGACTAACATGGGGACCAATCGCAGGGGCAAACAGTGCCACTTACACAATAGCTTCCACTGCAACTGCAGATAACGGCCATGCTTTCAGGGCTGTTGTGAGCAGCACCTGCGGCTCAAGCGTCACATCATTCCCGGCATTCCTGACAGTAAACGAACTGCCTGAGATAACGGACCAGCCTGATAATGTGACAGTATGCGAGTACGCCATAGCTGACTTCATCGTGGACGCAGGTGTGACCACCGGCGCAACGTACAGATGGCAGCGCAGCGATGACGCCGGGGTAACCTGGAACTACCTGACAGAAACCGCGACATATTTCGGCGTGTCAACCATGAACCTGAAGGTAAACAGTACACGAAGAATAATGAACGGCGATCAGTTCAGGGTCATTGTGAGCGGCATATGCACACCGCCAGTCACCTCTGTCACCTGCTCTTCTGACGGTTAATTAGGCCCCGGAAATTCTTGCTCAGCCTGTCTCATCATCGATATGCGAGAATACCAATACATCATTCTCCGTAACGGCACAGGGCACGGGAATAAACTACCAGTGGTTTGTTGACACAGGTGGAGGTGCCGGATTTGAAGTCGTCAGCAACGGCGGCGTTTATACCGGTGCCACAACAAATACGCTTACTCTTACCAATGTGCCCAGAATTTTCGACAACTACCGTTACCGCGTAGAGGTTACAGGAACTTGTATACCAATAGCAAGATCGGCAACTGTTCAGCTTGATGTGTCAATTGCAACAATAATCAACACTCAGCCGGCTGACTCAACTATCTGCGAATTCATGACGGCCAGTTTCACTGCCCTTGCTGATGGCGCCAACCTCACTTACCAGTGGCAGGCCTTCATCGGTGGCATATGGACAGACCTGACCAACACCGGTCTTTATATCGGTGTACAGACACCGATACTTATGGTCTTCGGTCCGGCACGGACGATGAACGGCACCCGTTACAGGGTTGTTATAGGCAGCGACTGTTCGGCAGATCTCGTATCCAATGAGGCTGTGCTTTATGTCTTCACTGCTCCGGAGCTCTCTGATCATCCTGATGAATTCCGGGGTTGCCCCGGCGGCAATGCAACATTCAGCGTTGTGGCTGCAGGTGATAACCTGGTTTACCAGTGGCAGGTCAACACAGGATCGGGATTTAATAACGTAACCGATAACGCAACCTATTCAGGTACAAGTACGCCTGATCTCACAATTCATAACCTTAATCTTACGATGAACGGTTACCTTGTGAGGGCAGTTGTATCAGGAACCTGTCTGCCGCCTGTAACATCATCGTTCGCCCCACTCAGGGTTTATATGGAGCCCACAATAATTTCCGAACCGGCTGATGCCGAGGTGTGTAACGAGACCGGAGTGGTCTATTACTCCCAGGTATTCAACACCGGAGCGGGTGAGACAACAGTCTGGCAGGTTGACCAGGGGGCAGGATGGATCGGTCTGAGCGACGGTGCACTTTACCAGGGAACGCAGACACCACAGCTGGTGATCATGAGCGCGGATACCACAATGACCGGATGGCATTACAGGCTTGAGATAACAGGTCCGTGCGGCCTGTATCACACCAGGAATGCTTTGCTTACGGTCAACGCACCGCCGAGGGCTTATATAGCCAATGTTGACACGCTGCTTATCTGCGGTGGAATACCCACCCAGCTGCACGGCAACCCGGCTGGCGGATCCCTCACGTATACTGCACACAGATGGTTTGGCGATATAGGGCCTCTCAGTGCCTACAATATCGAGAACCCCGTGTTCAACACCACGATGCCAGGCTATTACAGACTGATCTACCAGGTGACCGACAGCAAGAGATGCGTCGGACTGGATACCCTGGTCATAGAGGTTGAAAAGCCGGTGGCCATGTTCACTGTTGACGCTCCTTCCGGGTGTCAGCCTCTGACGGTGAATTTCACCAACGGATCAACAGGGTACACATCGGTGCTGTGGAACTTTGGTGACGCCACTGCCTTATCGACTGACATAAACCCGCAACATATTTATTACAATGCGGGTCCGGCACTGGCATATTTCACGGCGGAGCTGGAGGTCACTTCCGCAAACGGCTGTGTCTCGACAGATGTCGAACGGCATTACGGTTTACCCGGAGATTCTGTCAGACTTCACCGTGAGCGATGACACCATCTGTTCCGGTGAGACTGTGACGTTCTCACTGCTGCCGGGTGCGTTCAGGTATTACTGGAATTTTGGCGACGGACAGAGCGAAAACGGCTCCAATGTCATAAACCATGTCTTCATGAATACCGATACCGTACCGGTAACATATGATGTGATACTGACCACAGAATCATTCTTCGGTTGCCAGAGTGCGGATACGATGCAGGTGGTTGTCTACCCGACACCGGTACCAGGTTTCACTGCTGCTCCGGTTTCTCAGGTTATCCCGAATGCGACTGTCACCTTCACAAACAGCACAAACCCGGGCACGTGGATCTGGACATGGGACTTTGCTGACGGCAACGGTTCAGCTGCCCAGTCGCCTGTGCATACTTATGCGGGACCTGGTGAATATGCTGTCAGCTCTGACGGTCAGCAATGGTGTCTGTGCAGAATCGGTGACTCATAATATAAGTATTCTTCCCACACCACCGATAGCATCTTTTGACCCGATACCTTCCGGCTGTATGCCATGGAACATAACTGTCAATAATACTTCTTTGTATGCGACCAGTTATTACTGGGACTTTGGCGACGGGTACACTTCAAATGCCATGAATCCTGTCTATACTTATCTGCAGGCAGGTTCATACCAGGTCATTCTGACTGTTCAGGGTCCCGGTGGCAGTGATACTGAAACACAGATGGTATATGTTTACCAGGCGCCCAAGGCCTACTTTGAGGTATCACCGCCCAAGGTCTATGTGAATGACGAAAAGGTCAGGATGTTCAACCTCACTGAAGGCGGAGAGAGCTTTGTATGGGAGTTCGGTGACGGTGACACATCGCACCTGCGCGACCCGTACCATAAGTACACAACTGAAGGTATTTATGACATCACCTTGCATGCTTATTCGTCCAACGGGTGTTATGACACCTACGTGCTGTCACCTGCAGTGACCGTTGAGCCATTCGGTGAACTTGTCTTTGCAACTGTCTTCAAGCCAAACCAGGAAGGACCGATAGACACGGACGAGCTGCCTACCAGCGGAGATGCTCGTTGACCAGTTCTTCTTTCCGCCTATCAGGGAGACCGTGCTTAACTATCACATGCAGATATTCAACAGATGGGGTACACTGATCTTCGAGACATATGACATCAACAAACCGTGGAACGGTTACTATAAGGGCAAGTTGTGCGCCCAGGGTGTTTATGTCTGGCTTGTGGAAGGCAAATATGCCAACGGCAGGCCGTTCAAAGAGGCCGGCGACATTACGCTGCTGCATTGATTACTGACATAGCGTAAAAAATGTGAAGAGGCTGTCTCAAATGGGACAGCCTCTAACGTTTTTATTACCGTGTTAAGAGATGTAACAAAAGGGTTTGTCCGGTCTAGTTGAAGGGTTTGTCGGAGAAGGGGATGCAAACGGATCGCTTGGTTTGCTGTCGCCAATTCCTCTTCGCGGCGGAGGCGGAGGCGGAGCGGAAGTCATCATGACAAGGGAAATGGAGTAGTCAAGCTCTATACGGATAACCGCCGGCCTGACATATCTTCTTTTCTCCCGGTTCATTGACTGATTGTAATTGCGCCTCAAATATAAGATATTTGATTTATAACCCTATTCAACATTTATTAACCGGGTTGGCCGGTGCCATTTCAACCAGGTTGTCTGGTATCATCCAACCTGGTTGACCGGTGTCATTTCAACCGGGCTGTCCGGTACCATTCTAACCAGCTGCCCTACCATTCAGTTACTCTGCCGTCAGCACAATCTTTTCAAGATATCTTTTTCCCCCTGCCGTCAGTTCAACGATCAGCATACCTCGTGCTCCTGAAGGAGAGTACTCTTTCACTTCCCCGGAGTTGAACCACTCCTGTCCTCCGTTCATAATCACCCTGCCGGTAATATCATAGATTTTCACATTACCGGAGAGGTTATCCCATTCATTTCCCTGGGGCAGTATGCAAATTTTCCCTGAGGAAGCATAGATTTTAAGTGAGCTGGCAACAGCCTCTTTGATAAATACTTCAGGTTTATTTGAAGAAATCGTGACAGAAAATCTGCCTGCAAGTGTCCCTTCCGGAGCAGAGAAGGAATATTCCGAAAATGCCAGGAGGTCAACGCTTCCACCCGTAACCTTGTCACTGAGTGTTACTTTGGAATTACCGTTCCCTGCAAGCTGGGTGCGTTTGATTTTATAGGTTCCTGCTTCAGGGATTTCAAGAGTAAGAGGAATTACAGTCTTTGTCTCTGGCCACGGAACAGAGTTGATTGAATAGTTTTCTCCATTCACCACAGAATAGATCAGCGCTCTATTACTCTTAATAGCAAACATCTTTCCGGCATCGAATTCATCGTCAAAATCGCTGGTGGCTCCTGATTCAAGCCTTATCACCGTCTCATCTTCCGATTTTGGTGAGACCAGGGTCAGTCTGATGAGGGGTATAACCTGTGCTGATTTATATCTTGGTGTTGCATTGTGTTCGCGGGCATTATCCGGTATTGTGATAGAGGTGCCGGTTGCTCTTGTTTTTACAAAGAAACCCTGCAGAGGCGGGATATGTGCTGTTCCTCCGTTGGTACCTACTCCGTCCACATATGAAACATCGACACCATCCACATATAAATAATAACCGTCTCTTACATTGCCTGATGACTGTCACCAAATCCCAGTTTATTCCGCAGGTAAGGGAGTTACCGACAAGAGAATAACCGTAAAGAGATATATCTCCGCCCGAGCCGCTGAACGGAAGGTTGATCTGACCTATTGATGTGGTGAGTGAGGTAAGGTTTCTGAACACAATGCGTTGTGTCATTGTCAACCAGAACCTGGTATCCCTTTTTGGCTTCCAGTGTACTAAAAGGCAGTAGTCCCGTCATAACCGTCATGCCACTGCCATCCCTGGACCACATCATGTTGTCACTTTGGTTTCATCGTAAAGCATCAGATTATAAGGTTCAATATCTGTAAATACTGTCTTTGAAACTGTTGCGGGGGGTGCAATATAGTGCCACAGGTAACTCGTCGGGGGAGAACCCTTAAGATAAATATCTGCATTCACAGACCCTCCTGTTCCCGAGAAACTGTTGGTAAGGAGAGAGGCCATGCCTGTTGCGTCTGCATGGATCTCAATATTCCCGTTGTTGGTGAGTGACGAGAATGTTGCGTTGCTACCGGGCTCCATGATCATTGTCAGTCCTGAATTAAGTGTAAAAGCCGGACCGGGAGCAGTTACCGGGTAACTTGGTTTTCCGGACGGAATGATGATGTTTCTCGTTCCCGGAAGAAAACCACCATCCCAGTTTGCGGCAGTGGTCCAGTCAGTTGTTCCCCCGCGCCACCGGCTGTAGATCATCTCATAAGCACCGGCATCAGGGTTGCCTACACGGCCTGATCCGATAAAGTCAGTCGGAGGTATTGTGATTCCTGTATAAGTGTCAGCGCCCATGTCGCGGCACGGAGACACAAATGCCAGGTTAAAGTTCCCTCCTGCGGGATTGATGAAATTTGGTCCGTCAGATGCCGTGTTATTACTGTTAAGAGCTATGCATCCGGTATATGAAACTCCCTCGATGGCGCAGTAATCAAAGACGGATGACGTGGTTCCGGATAGCCCGATGTGAGATGATCCTCCCCAGATTGCAGTGTTGACTATTCTGGCGCCTGGAGAATTTTCAAGATATATTGACTTTCCGTCAGAAGCAGGTGATTCACTGTACACGACAGTGGAATTTACTATTACAGGAGACGATGATAGTATGGCAACAGTACCGCCTTTCAGGGATGCGGAGAGGGAACTGTTGTTTCTGAAGACTACGCTGGCAATTACAGGAGATGATCCTTCTGCAACAAATAATGCACCTCCGTGATCTGATGCAGTATTTTCGAGGAACAGTGTATTTGAAATGGTTGTGGAAGCTCCTGTTTCAATATAGACTCCCCCTCCTTTATATGCAGAGCAGTACCTGATTGTGCTGTGATTTATAGTTACTGAGCCTGATCCGATATGTACAGCTCCTCCGAGATAGCTGAACCGTGTCCGCCGTCCTCTTTCAATTGTACAGTAATCAAGCGTACTCACGCCTGTGGAGGTCATGTAAATATTACCCCAGAAATCAGTTGGTTCTCCAAGATTACCGTCTGTATCAAGATCTGCGGTAATTAAAACGGGACGGCTGGCAGTCCCCTGAACATTCAGTTGTCCTGAACCGCTGATAAGAATGCAGGCATATTTACTTATGCATATCAGTCTTGTTCCGGCGCTAAGTGTAAGTGTTCCGCCTGAAACTCCCAAGGTTACCGTCAAAGTATTTGGTACCGCTGATAGTAAAGTTGCCTGAGTTTATCCCATGATACGGACTACTCAGGGTTCCGTTGCCGGTGATTTGCGCTGTCGCAATTCCCGCAACCAGAAACAGCATCGACAACAAAAGAATGGTTCTCTTCATGACCGGTATTTCGTATTATAACTCTTCCTTAGCTTAAAGGTTACATTAAAAAGCTACTATTTAAACCGCCGGAAGTCATTATTTATCACAAAAGTAAGAAATCTCACGGTACGGTCAACCACAACGTTGCATTATTGAGAACTGCACCAGCCTGGCTTCGAATGTCTCTTCTTGCTATCTTTGTGCATATCCCTGTTAAAATGCCATCCCGGGAAAGTACAATAAACAGATCACTGAAGATCCTCCTGACCAGTTCCCGCCGTGAGACGATAATCACCATGATAATACTGGTTATCAGATCCTTTCTTCCGCTGGCTGCAATTTTTCTTCTCAGACATTATATTGACATACTGACAGGCGAAGCGGGCAGTGGTCCGGTGCTCAGAGGCCTATGCCATTACCGGGCTTATAACGTGCAGTTGCCCTGACACTTCTTGCTGATGACCTGCTCTCCTCGCTGGGTCAGTATATATCAAAAAGACAATCATACCTGCTTGAAAATCATATTGCCTCACAAATTCACAACCACTCGGCAACTCTTGGGATTAAAATTTTTTGAGGACCCCGGATTTTATGACAAGCTGTCAAGAGCGGCGAGGGACATTTCGTGGAGGCCTGCCGGGATGGTTTCGGACACCATTCTCCTGCTGCGTGGTTGTATTTCATTTATTGCGATGGGATATGTTCTCGGGACTTTCGGCATAATACCCCTTGCTGTTCTTACAATTGTTTTTTTGCCGGTGCTATGGATGAAAGTACGCAATACCGGCAGGCTTTATGAAGCGAAGAAGGGTGTGACTGCTCATTCGCGTCAGGCCTCATATTTCAGCTGGCTCCTGACAGGTGAAAAGCCGGCCAGGGAGGTGAGGCTGTTTGGCCTGGCCGGTTATTTCGAAAAGCTTTTCCGGAAACACTTTGCTGCATCAAAGGAGCCTGAGATTGCTGCTGTCAGAAAGAACGCCATGCTTGAAAGCGGAGCCTCTGTTGTGAAAGTGCTTGCATTTGCCGGGGTGCTTATCTATGCCTCTTTTTCCTATACCAGATCAGAAATAACTGCCGGTGAACTGGCGATGTATATTATTGCCTTCAGGCAGGCGCTGGTCTATCTGCGCGATGCTGTCTCAGGTTACTCGGGACTGGCTGAGAACAGGCTCTTTCTTAACGATCTGTTTCATTTTCTTGATATTGAGGGCGATATGCCTCAGAATGGAAAAGCAGCGGCCATCATTTCATTCAACCGGCTTGAGGTTGAAAACCTGACGTTTACATATCCCGGCAGCGACAGTCCGGCTCTCGAAAATATAACCCTGAAAATCGCCAGAGGCGAGAAAGTTGCGATTATCGGGCCCAACGGTTCGGGTAAGACGACGCTGGCAAAGCTTCTCTGCAGGCTGTATGATCCGGATTCAGGAAGGATAAGCCTCGACGGAGAGGGCATTGACAGGTATGACCTGCAGGAATACCGGAAACTTTTTTCGGTTGTTTTTCAGGATTTCATGCTGTACTATCTCACGGCCGGAGACAACATCCGGCTGGCTGACAACACGGGAAGCGACAATCAGGAACGACTGAGGCGGGCGGCTTCCATGGCAGGAGTCTCGGCTTTGCTCGAAAACCTGCCGCAGGGTTATGAAACAATGCTCGGTCATCAGACCGGGGGAAGCCGTGAGCTGAGCTGGGGAGAGTGGCAGAAGATAGCCATCGCCAGGGCACTTTACCGTGATAGTCCTGTCCTGATACTTGACGAGCCGTCATCATCGCTCGATGCAGATTCTGAGTACGAGATATTTTCTGATCTTAACAGGATCACTGACGGCAGGACATGCATCTTCATAAGTCACCGTCTTGCCAACGTCAGGGATGCTGACCGTATTATCGTAATGGATAAAGGACGCATTGCCGAGACAGGCTCTCATGATGAACTTATGGAAGCGCGGGGAAGATATTATTCTATGTTCACCAGGCAGAAATCAATGTACCGATGACCGCATCCGACAATGAAAAGGATCAGGTTTTCAAGCTATTGCTACTTCTGAGCAGGACCACATTCACGGAAGAGGAACGTAGTTCTGGCAGAAAGAGATTGCCGCGCACTTACCTGCTGGAAGCTTTTTTCGGATCTGGTGATCAGGCACGGCGTCGCCGCACTCGTATGGCAGAACATTACTGACCTGGGTCTGGCTGAGGCGGTTCCGGAACAGGAGCGGAGCCTGCTTGAAAACATCAGGTTCAAAACAATTGCCAGGGTATCATACATCACCTCAGAGGCCGCTGAAGTTGTGACTGAGCTTGAGAAGGAAGGCATCAGGACCCTGCTTCTGAAAGGCCTGGCACTCGAGCACTCTGTGTATGGTTCAAGGGGACTGAGGCAGATGAGTGATGCCGATCTGCTTGTTGCCCCGGAGGATGCCCTCAGGGCGCAGGATATACTCATAAAGGCCGGCTTCATTTCAAGGCCAATGAAATCGTCGTTGTACAGGCACATCATTCTTGATCTTGGCAATCACCTGCCCGAGTTGCATCGCCGAGGCATTTCGGTTGACCTTCATCACCGGCTGTTCGGTCCGGAGGGCAGAGCCATTGTCAGAAGAGCCCTTGAGAAGCCGGAAACAATTTCCGTCGCCGGCAGAACTTATTACGTACTTCCTCCGGGGATTGCCTTACTTGGGCTTGTCAACCATATTTTCAAGCACGAGGTCAAAGGGAGAGTTTCAGTTAAGGCTTTACACGGACATTTACCTTTTCCTGAAAAAGCATGAAGGGAAGATTTTCGACGGGAACCTCCTGTCAGATGCTGACCAGGCAGGAATTTCGGGCGAATTAAGAACAGTTCTTACCATTCTGAATCAATATTTTGGACTCGATATTTCGCCGGAATACCTGGCCAGGGAGGGCACTGAGCAGAAGAAGGTGGCCGCATTCAGGGATAACCTTTTGGATCCTGGCCAGGCAAAGCCCCTGAGCCAGAAAGATCTTTTCCTTGAGAATTTCCGGTCACTGAGAGGCGTAAGGTGCAAACTGATATTCCTTACCGGGGATATTTTCCCTTCACTGGAATTCATGAAAAACAGGTACGGTTGCAGCACAGCTCTTTCTGCCCTTTTGCATTACCCTCACAGACTCGGAAAAATTTTATGGGTGATTAACCCTATTTTGCCTGAATATCTGCGTAAGTAAGAAAATTCGTCATTTTCCTCAAAAATCTTTAGAAATTCTTGCTTTTTAGAAAATACCGTTATATATTTACTTTAGTCGGAATGTTTTAAATTTTTGTGAAAGTAAAGTCTGTTGTTTGTTTATTGGTTTTTTTGAATGAATACTACATGTCTGCAACACATTTATTACTGACCCGAAACTCAGGTACAGGCATTTTATAAGGCCTGTCTCGCTGCGTTGATTTCCTCCGTGTGGGGAGGAGCAGTCCGGCTTCGGCCGGGCTACTGCCCCGGGAAAGGTTATCCCGGGGCAGTTTTATGATATTCCATATCAGTCGGGTTACCCCAAAAGAATTACTTTTGCAGAAAGAGCGGATGCAATGAAAAATGCCCTTTACCTGTATAACACCCTCACCCGTAAAAAAGAGTTGTTTGAACCCCTGGCGCCTCCTTTTGCTGGTATGTATGTCTGCGGCCCCACCGTTTACAGCGAGTCCCACCTGGGTCATGCCAGACCGGCAGTGACATTCGATGTGCTGTACAGATACCTGATGCATTTGGGATACAAGGTGAGGTATGTGCGCAACATCACTGACGTCGGGCACCTTGAAAATGAAGTTGATGAAACGGGAGAAGACAGGATAAGCCGCAAGGCAAAGCAGGAGAACCTCGAGCCCATGGAGGTTGTTCAGAAGTACATGAACAGTTTTCATAAGGCGATGGAGAGGCTTAACACCCTCGCTCCCTCGATAGAGCCTCGGGCCTCGGGCCATATCATTGAGCAGCAGCATATGATCGACCAGCTTATCAGCAAGGGGTATGCTTATGTTTCAAACGGGTCGGTCTATTTTGATGTTGATAAATATGATAAAAACCTTTCTTACGGCATCCTGTCGGGAAGGGTTCTGGAGGATATGAAGGCCAACAGCCGGGTACTTGAAGGCCAGGAAGAGAAGCACGGGCAGTTTGATTTCGCCTTATGGAAGAAGGCCTCTCCGGGGCATATTATGAGGTGGCCGTCGCAGTGGAGCGAAGGATTTCCGGGATGGCACCTGGAGTGTTCCGTGATGAGTACAAAGTATCTTGGCGAGGTGTTCGATATTCACGGAGGAGGAATGGATCTGATCTTTCCCCATCACGAGTGCGAGATAGCGCAGAGTACGGCAGCGCTGGGCAAGCCGTCGGTAAGGTACTGGGTGCATAACAATATGGTCACCATCAACGGACAGAAGATGGCAAGATCACTCGGAAACTTCATCACCCTCGAGGAACTTTTCACCGGGAACCATAAACTGCTGATGCAGGCCTATTCGCCCATGACCATCCGGTTCTTTATGCTGCAGGCTCACTACCGCAGCACACTGGACTTCAGCAACGAAGCCCTGCTTGCCGCTTCGGTCGGATTGCAGAAGCTGATGGCAGCAGAAAGAACACTGGCCAACCTGAAGCCTGCGGAAACTTCTTCCGTTGATGTGAGCGGCATTGAGAACAAATGCTACGAGGCTATGAATGATGACCTCAACACACCGGTAGCACTGGCACACATCTTCGAAGCTGTAAGGATAATCAACCTTGTGAGTGACGGCAAGGAGAAACTTTCTGAAGATGACATTCGGACCCTGAAAGGCATTTTCAAATCGTTTGTGCATGATATCTTTGGCCTCACGGCAGAGGAAGGCGGCGGAAACGAAAAACTCGCAGGAGTCATGACCCTGCTGCTCGACATGAGGCAGGAAGCCAAGGCCAGGAAGGAATGGAGCGTATCGGACCGGATACGCGACAGGCTGAGTGAGCTCGGTATTACGGTAAAAGACCGTAAGGACGGCTATGACTGGGAGATAACTGTGTGACGGCTGTGTCATATAAATCACAGATAATCAATATTGGCAGTCTGAGCATGGGAGGCGATCTTCCGGTGCGTGTTCAGAGCATGACCAATACAGACACTCTTGATACCACCGCCAGTGTCAGTCAATGTATCAGAATAATTGAAGCCGGAGGGGAGCTTGTAAGACTGACAGCCCAGGGTGTAAGGGAGGCGGAAAACCTGTCAAACATTAAGAAGGAACTGCGTAAGGCAGGTTTTGACACGCCTCTCTGTGCCGACATACATTTCAATCCTGATGCCGCTGAAGTTGCAGCACGGATAGTTGAAAAAGTGCGCATCAATCCGGGTAACTATGCCGATAAGCGTGCTTCGTTCATCCGGTATGAACTAACTGACATCGAATACACGGCAGAGCTGGAACGTATAAGGGAGCGACTTTTGCCCCTTATTAAAATATGCACTGTTAATGGCACTGCGGTACGTATTGGCGTGAATCACGGTTCTCTCTCTGACCGTATCATGACCCGTTACGGCAATACTCCGGAAGGCATGGCTGTCTCGGCAATCGAGTTCATGAGGATCTTTCAGGGAGAGGGCTTCAATAATCTTGTCGTCTCGATGAAGTCGTCGGACACGAGGGTAATGGTTGAATCAAACCGTACGCTTGTAAGGATGATGACCGAAGAGGGAATGCATTACCCTGTTCATCTTGGGATCACTGAGGCAGGAGAAGGCGAGGACGGCAGGATCATCTCCGCCGCCGGCATCGGAACGCTGCTTGCCGAGGGTATTGGTGACACTGTAAGGGTATCGCTCAGCGAGGCTCCGGAAAAGGAGATCCCGGTAGCCAGGGAGATAGTCAGTTGCGTAGCAGGACCCACAGGACGTGTACAGAAACCATGGCCGCCGCTGCCGTTTGCAGAGGCCGGCGATAGGTACTTTCCACAGGTCTATTCAGAAGATAACGGGATCTTCAAAGATGAGCAGGGCATAAAATACAGCGGTGCAGTTCTGACATTGACTGCCTCAGAATTACTCAGGAGCAATGAAGTTCAGACCTTCCGCGGAGTATTAAACCCGGTCTTCAGTGAAGATGACCGTGAAAAGCTTTCCATTCATGCTGCATCATTGCTTGGCCGATTTTTTATTGCACGCAGGCCGGCGGGGCTCTGTATAACAAACAAAGGAAAATATCCGGGGAGAAGCGCTCAGCGCCCTGGCATTCTCAATACTGCAGGCAACCGAAGCACGTATAACCCGCACAAGATATATCTCATGCCCCACGTGCGGCAGGACTAAATTCAATCTGGAGGAGGCTGTGCGAAAGGTCAAGGAAGCCACATCGCATCTCACAGGGATGAAGATCGCAGTGATGGGGTGTGTCGTAAATGGTCCGGGTGAAATGGCCGGGGCAGACTACGGCTATGTCGGCGCTGCTGAAGGTAAGGTTCACATCTACCGGGGCACAGAGGCAGTCATGAAAAATGTTCCCTGAGGCGGAAGCCCTCACCAGGCTTCTTGAGCTGATAGAAAGCGATCAGGCAAAGAAATAATTGGACTGCCTTTATGAAAACTATCAGGCAAAACGGTAACCAGGCCGCCCTTCTGCCAGAGAGCAATCAGGCAAAGCGGTAATCGAGCTGCCTCTTCTGCAGATCGGCCTTAACGATTTCCACATTTATCTTGTCACCGAGCATATACACTTTCCCTGAGTGTCTTCCCCTGATGGAGTAGTTCTCTTCGTCATACTCAAAAAAGTCATCCTGCAGCTCGCGGAGGGCTATCATACCCTCGCATTGATTCTCGATGATCTCAACGTAGATGCCCCACTCGGTGACTCCTGAAATGACACCTTCAAATACCTGTCCTATCTTGTCCTTCATGAACTCCACCTGTTTGTATTTGATCGAAGCCCTCTCGGCATCGGTGGCGAGGCGCTCCCTCTTCGACGAATACTCACAAAGCTTTTCGAACTTGTCGCCGTCGCGTGATGGCTGCCCCTCAAGGTACCTGGTAAGCAGGCGGTGAACCATCATATCAGGATAGCGTCTGATGGGTGATGTGAAGTGCGTGTAATGGCTGAATGACAGGCCGTAGTGACCTATATTTTCGGTTGAATAAATGGCCTTGGCCATCGATCTGAGAGCAAGCGTCTCTATCACATTCTGTTCCTTCTTCCCCGAGACATCATCCATCAGTTTGTTCATGGCGGCAGGAAGGCCTTTTACATCCTGGGTGTCCAGCGTATAGCCGAAGCGTTTGATGAAATAGCTGAATGAACTCAGTTTCTCAGGATTGGGTTTATCGTGGATACGGTATACGAAGGTTTTCCCCTTCAGCTTTTTGCCCACATATTCCGCCACGCGCCTGTTGGCCAGCAGCATGAATTCCTCAATGAGCTGGTTCGATGTACCGTACTCGCGGAACAGGATCCCAAGCGGTACACCAGATTCGCTCAGGTTGAATTTGACTTCAATCCGTTCAAAGGCAAATGATCCGGTTGCAAATCGTTTTGCACGAAGGTTCTGCGCAAGGTTATGCAGTGTCAGCAGCTGTTCCTTCATATCACCTTCACCTGTATCAATTACCTTCTGGGCTTCGCCATAGGAGAAACGCTTATCTGATTTTATGATCGTCCGGCCGAACCACTCATTAACAACAACTGCCTTACTGTCAAGCTCGAAGACTGCCGAGTAGGTCAGCTTATCCTCAAAGGGATTAAGTGAGCATATATGGTTCGACAGTTTTTCAGGCAGCATGGGTATTGTGCGGTCAACAAGATATACTGAAGTGGCACGTTCCTGCGCCTCTTTTTCTATCACTGATCCGGGTTTGACATAGTGGGTGACATCGGCAATGTGCACTCCTACTTCCATATTTCCGTTCGGCAGCCGGCTGATTGAAAGGGCATCGTCAAAGTCCTTGGCATCTTCAGGGTCGATTGTAAATGTAGGCACGTTGCGGAAGTCGCGTCTGGCTGCAATATCCTCAGGTGTCGGATCAGGGGAAATCTTTTCCGCTGCAGCTTCAATCTCAGGTGGAAATTTGTTTGGCAGGCCGAATTCGGCAAGGATGGCGTGCATCTCGGTATCATTCTCTCCGGGATAACCAAGAACCTCTGTTATCTCGCCCATCGGGTTTCGTGACCGCTGGTCCCATTCCACAAGCCGCGCCACTGCCTTCTGTCCCTGCTTTGCTCCGTTGAGCTTCGACAGAGGGATAAAAAGATCGAATGGCATATTCTTATTATCGGGAATCAGGAAGGCAAACTGCGGTGTCAGCTCGATGGTTCCGACAAATGAGGCACGTGACCTGCTGATAATTTCAACAACCTCACCCTCAGGCCTCTTGCCTTTATGGCGGGCATAGAGAAGCACCTTCACCTGGTCGCCGTGGAGGGCGGTGTTGAGGTTACGCGCTGCAATGAAAATATCTTCCTCCGATTCCTCGGAGAGAACAAATGCATAACCGAATTTTGTCAGATCGATGGTTCCGGTGACATAACCGCCGATATCTTTCAGGACATACTTGCCGTGGTTTCTCTCCTCTGCCAGGCCATCCTTTTTCATCCTGAGCAGGGCCTCCGAAAGGGCTCTCTTCTCTTCCTTGTCGATGATCTGCAGCCTTGAGGCCAGCTGTTTGTAATTAAATGTTTGTTTAGGGTTCTTCGACATCACCCCTGCGATCATTTCGATGAGCTTTTTCTGATCAATTCCGGTGCTCTTTTTCACCTGGTTTTTTCTTGCCATTATGCACTAGTTTTTACGGTTACAAAGATAGTTTGAAATTGGCTACCTTTGAGTTATAAACAGATTAATGATATCAGCATCCTCAATACCGTCGCATTCACCCAGAGTGGTATTTCGCAGGATCAATGACGAATGTCTTCTCATACCTCTCACCGATAACATAGCGGACATGGACTCGCTGTACAGGCTTAACGAGACAGGTGTATTTATCTGGGAGCTGATAGACGGAAATCGTGACATCATGGATATAACAGCCATGATGGCTGAAGAGTTCGATGTCGAAGCTGCTGAAGCGGAAAAAGATATCATGTTGTTTCTTGAGCAGGTTCATGGTTTTCTTCATTTCAGGGAACAGTGACAGTTGATCTTGTCATAGCCGGGAAGAGGATTCGTCTTCAGTCTGACGATGGAATAAGTCTCAGGCCTGATGAGCGTTTTTCCGCTTTTACCACTGCTGATGGAAGTGACCCCGAACTGACCATTGAAGTAAAACCCGGAAGAGCCGGAATCCCCGCGGCGGCGGCAAAGGTTTTTGATGCCCCGCTGCTTGAGGATGCGCCGGCAGGACCCCGGCAGTCCGGCGAGCCTTTCTGGGAGGTTGCGGCCGATGATGAAAACACGTATGTTAAGGTTTCACTGAAGGAACCTGCGCGATATCCGTTGCTGATCATTCCCCGCGGCAAAATGTTCTGGCAGCTCTTTACAGATGAATCGGGCAAGTGAAATCAATCCTCTTCCGTATCCGCTTGACGGCCTGATTCTGTATTTTCTGACATCGCTGAAAGGCGACATCATGATCCACGGATCAGGGGTGATCTGTGACGGCAAAGGATGGGTCTTCACCGGCAAGTCAGGCAGCGGCAAGACCACCATGGCAGGGATCTTCGACCACGGCGGCGACAGGGTAGTTCATGACGACAGGCTGATTTTGGTCAGGGAGGGTGCCGGATGGAGGATGCACAGCACACCTGTTTACAGAAACGATGAACCCCGGAGTGCAGAGGTAGACCATCTGTGGATCATCAGTCACGGGAAGTCGAATATTTCAGCGCCTCTCTCCGGGTGCGGAGGCTGCCGGGCTGATACTGGCCAACTGCATCCAGCAGAACTGGGACAGGGAGGCTTCTGCGAGGCTGATGTCATCTGTCGCGGACCTGGCTGCATCGGTTAAGGTCAGCCGCCTGGCATTTCTGCCGGACAACCGTGTCCGCGATTACCTTATGGCGCGTGAGAATGCTCCTGCCGCTGCGGCAACTGCCGTAGCCTCTTCCATGCTCACAGAAGGAAAAGAGATTGTCATTACCGCAGGAGGATACAGTATGTGGCCGGCAATAAAACCCGGCGACAGAATAATCACTTTCGCCGCCTGATCCTGACAAACCCCTGAAAGCCGGAAGGGTGGTGGCACTCAGACGCGACGGAGGATTTGTCGTTCACAGGATAACAGCGATACAGCAAGGCAAACTCACCACCTTTTTTAAAACGCAGGGTGATACCAGCATGATACCTGATCCATGGACCACGGAAAAAGATGTGGCAGGGCAGGTAAGGGAAATAATCAGGGGAGACAAAACACTTAAAATCAGCAGGCGCAGAATGCCATATTTTGTCGGGAAGATTGCAGTCACATTTATCAGGATATGGAACGGCATAGCACATGGCATGGCAAAGTGACCTGCCCCCGTTCTAAAAGTTTTGTAATTGAGGCCTTTTGAGGTATTTTTGTGCACTAATAAACAAGTCAGGTGAAGCGCGACATTAAAGAGACACTCCGGGAGAGGATACTTATCCTTGACGGTGCCATGGGCACGATGATACAGCGCCACAGGCTGACGGAAGAGCAGTACCGCGGTCAGCAGTTTCAGCTGCACCCCCGTTCGCTGAAGGGCAACAACGATCTCCTGTCAGTCACTCAACCGAAGATTATCCGGGATATTCACCTTGCCTATCTCAGGGCCGGAGCTGACATCATCAGCACAAACACCTTCAACGGCAACAGTATTTCCATGGCTGATTACGGCATGGAGCGGTATGTTTACGATATCAATTTTGCGGCGGCCAAACTTGGACGCGAAGCTGTCATGGAACATTTCAGGGAGACGGGCAAAGAGGCGTGGGTTGCAGGCTCGGTGGGCCCCACCAACCGCACAGCCTCCATGTCGCCGGACGTCAGTGATCCCGGTGCACGTACAGTAACCTTTTCCGGACTTGCAGAGGCTTATGCCGAACAGGTAAGAGGACTGGTCGACGGAGGCGTGGATCTGCTTCTTGTAGAGACGGTCTTTGACGGGCTGAACGCCAAGGCTGCACTGTTCGCCATCAGCGGAGTGCTTGAAGAAAAAGCTCTTGATCTTCCGGTAATGGTCTCGGGCACCATAACCGATGCCAGCGGGAGAACGCTGACAGGTCAGACCCTGGAGGCTTTCCTAATCACAATGTCACACTATCCGCTTCTCAGCATAGGTCTAAATTGCGCACTGGGGGCAGAACAGCTCAGGCCTTTCATAGAAGAGCTGTCAGCAAAAGCACCATTCTTCGTCTCGGCGCATCCCAACGCCGGCCTGCCTAACCAATTCGGCGAGTATGATCAGGATGCGGAATACATGGGCAGCATCATCAGCAACTTCATGCAGAACGGCTGGGTGAATATCATTGGCGGTTGCTGCGGCACAACACCGGAACATATAAAGGTCATTGCATCACTGGCTAAGCAATACGCTCCCAGGAGGGTTCCTGAAAGAAAACATGTTACTGCTCTTGCCGGGCTGGAGCCCCTGGTCATTCGTCCCGACACTAATTTCGTGAACATAGGAGAGCGCACCAACGTAGCCGGCTCAATCAAGTTTGCCCGCCTGATACGTGAAGGTAATTACCAGGCCGCCCTTGACGTTGCCCGTGACCAGGTAGAGAACGGAGCGCAGGTAATTGACATATGCATGGATGATGCAATGATCGACGGCGCGGCGGTCATTAAGAAATTCATTAACCTGGTGATGAGTGAGCCTGACATAGCGAAACTGCCGATAATGATCGACTCGTCAAAATGGGAGGTTATTGTCTCAGGACTGCAGTGTGTCCAGGGTAAGCCTGTCGTTAACTCGATCAGTCTCAAGGAAGGCGAGGAGGAGTTCCTGTCGAAGGCTCGCCTTATCCGCCGGTACGGTGCGGCAGCCGTTGTGATGCTTTTCGATGAACGAGGCCAGGCTGACACCTTTGAACGGCGAAAAGCGGTAGCCACGCTGTCGTACAAACTGCTCACGGAAAAGGCCGGCTTCCCGCCGGAAGATATTTTCATTGACCCGAACGTACTGGCCATCGGAACGGGCATCGAGGAACATAACAATTATGCGGTTGATTATATAAAGGCCACTGAATTCATCAAGGCGAACCTCCCTTATGCAAGGGTGAGCGGCGGCGTCAGCAACCTCTCATTCTCCTTCCGCGGAAATGATGCGGTCAGGGAGGCAATGCATGCGGTCTTTCTGTATCATGCCATTAAAGCCGGCATGGATATGGGAATTGTCAATCCCGGACTGCTCAGGGTTTATACTTCCATTGAACCCGATCTGCTGCACCTGACGGAGGATGTGGTAATGAACAGAAGGAAAGACGCCACCGACAGGCTGCTGCAGTTTGCTGCCGGGATGAAGGGAGGCAGGCAGGAGGAAGAAGCAAAACACCTTGTCTGGAGGGACGGTGATGTCATCACCCGGATCAAATATGCCCTGGTGAACGGCATCGACACATTTATTGCTGATGATGTCGAGGAGGCGAGGCCGTTATATGAAAGATCGCTGCACATAATTGAGGGGCCGCTGATGGATGGCATGAATGAGGTTGGCGATCTGTTCGGTTCGGGAAGGATGTTCCTGCCGCAGGTGGTCAAGAGCGCCAGGGTGATGAAGAAAGCTGTTGCACAGCTCACCCCGCATATCCAGGCAGAGACAAGAGCCGGAGAGGTCACCTCGGCCGGTAAAGTGCTCCTTGCAACGGTCAAGGGTGATGTACACGACATCGGAAAGAATATTGTTGGCGTAATACTGTCCTGCAATAACTACCAGATAATTGACCTGGGAGTAATGGTGCCGGCAGAGACCATCCTTGACACTGCCATACGTGAAAAGGTTGACTTCATTGGCCTGTCAGGACTGATCACACCTTCACTTGAGGAGATGGTCCACGTAGCTTCACTGATGGAAGCACGCGGAATAAAGATACCCCTTGCTGATAGGAGGTGCAACCACTTCTGAAATTCATACGGCGGTAAAGATCGCTCCGGTATATTCCTTCTCAGCCGTTCATGTGAAGGATGCCTCAAGGGCCGTATCCGTACTGTCAGGACTGTTATCACCCAACAATCCGATGCATGAAACGGTAAAAGAAAAATACGGCAGGCTCAGACAGGAACACGAAGCCGCCAGGAAGGTGAAGAAACTCATTTCCCTTGATGCTGCAAGGAAGAATGCATTCAGGATTGAGAAGCCTGCTCCCGTCCCGGCCATGACCGGAGTGATAAACTCAGGTCCTTTAAAGGTTAAGATGCTGATTGATTACATTGACTGGACATTCTTTTTCTTTTCATGGAAGATCAGCGGACGTTATCCTGAGATTTTCAATGATCCGGTTAAGGGTGCTGAAGCCAGGAAGCTGTATAACGATGCCCTGAAGCTGATTGAAAGAATATCAGAAGAGGAGTTGATGACGGCTGAGGCGCTCTCGGGAATATTTCCTGCAGAAAAGTGTGGTGATGATATCAGGCTGTTCCCTGTCAAAAACAGCGAAGGAGTGTTTTTGCGTTTCCTGCGCAACCAGGAGGAGAAGGAGACCGGGCATGCCAATCTTTGCCTGTCTGACTTCGTGGCGGAAAAGGATGATCATGCGGGATTATTTGTTGTTACCGTTAAGGTAAAGGATAAACTGCCTGAGGATATTGCAGGTGACGATTATAACAGCATCATGCTGAGGATACTGGCCGACCGGTTTGCTGAGGCTGCTGCCGAATGGCTGCACCGTGAGATCCGTGTCAGGCACTGGGGTTATGCCCCTGATGAAAAACTGACAGCAGATGAGATGTTCAAGGTCAGGTACCAGGGCATCAGACCTGCTCCTGGCTATCCTGCCTGTCCTGACCATACCGGCAAGCAGGTCATTTTTGACCTTCTCAGGGCTCCGGAAACAATCGGAGTGACGCTAACGGAGAGCTATGTCATGATACCAGTATCATCGGTTTGCGGTTATATTTTTGCTTCACCGGGTTCATCCTATTTCAATGTGGGCACCATTGGCAGGGATCAGCTTGAAGATTATGCACAACGCTGTGGCATCACGATTGGAGAGGCTGCAAAATGGCTTGCCCCAAACCTATAAAATGATATTATGCAGGGACCAACAGTAATTGATCTTTTAAAGCAGTCAAAGAGACCGCTTTTCACTTTTGAGCTTCTCCCCCCGCTCAAGGGGCACAGCATTGAGCGTATATACCGCACAATTGAGAGCCTGCTTGAGTATGCTCCGGCGTATATCAATTTTACCTCTCACCGCAATGAGGTGGTGCTGGCCGAGAGGCCCGACGGCCTGCTTGAGAAGCGTGTGACCCGCAAGCGGCCCGGCACAATAGCGCTGGCAGCAGCTGTGAAATACAAATACAACGTGAATGTTGTGCCTCATTTGCTATGCGGCGGGTTCACGAAGGAGGAGACGGAGAACGTACTGATAGAGATGAACTTTCTGGGTATCAATGATGTGCTAGCCCTGCGCGGTGATCCTCCTAAGGGCAGCCGTGTGTTCATCCCGGAGCCTGACGGCCATAAAAACAGCAATGAGCTGGTTGAGCAGATCGCTAACATGAACAAAGGCCATTATATCGACCCCGAGCTGAAGAACATGACAGCAACGTCATTCTGCATCGGTGTCGCTGCCTATCCCGAGAAACATTTCGAGGCTCCCAACATGACCTGGGACCTGACGAACCTCAAGCGAAAGGTTGATGCCGGAGCGAGTTATATCGTCACCCAGATGTTTTTCGACAATGCGAAGTTTTATGCCTTCCGTGATGCACTACGGGCTATGGGCATCAACGTACCACTGATCCCGGGTATCAAGCCAGTCTCGGCGATGACGGACGTGAGCCTTTTGCCGCAGACGTTCCACATCGACATCCCGGAGGAACTGGTGCATGAGCTGTCAAAATGCCGCAATGACGAGGAGGCACGTGAAGCCGGAATCGAATGGGCAACGATGCAGTGCCGCGACCTCCTTAAAAACGAAGTGCCGGGGATACACTACTATACCCTCGGCAGATCGGATAATATTGCGCGAATAGTCAAAAACTCCTTCTAAATACCGAAGGCTTTCCTGATCTCGTTAAGCCTGTCAAGTTCCTCCCATTTGAAGAGATGAACGGTCATTTTCCTGTCCGGCTTGCCGTTGGCTGAGCGGAAAGTCTTTTCTACTGTGCGGGGCTTGCGGCCCATGTGACCGTAGGCGGCTGTCTCGCTGTAGATGGGCTTGCGCAGACCGTACTCCTTTTCAATCATGGCGGGACGGAGGTCAAACATTTTTTCTATTTTTTTGGCGATCTCCCCATCGGTCATTTTTACCTTTGCGGTTCCGGCTGTATTGACGTATATGCCCACCGGCTTAGCCACTCCAATGGCATACGAAACCTGAACGAGCATCTCCCTGGCCACGCCGGCGGCAACCATATTCTTGGCTATGTGGCGTGCAGCATAAGCTGCCGAGCGGTCGACCTTTGACGGGTCCTTGCCTGAGAAGGCGCCACCGCCGTGTGCACCGCGCCCGCCGTAGGTATCAACGATTATTTTACGTCCCGTGAGTCCGCTGTCGCCGTGAGGTCCGCCTATCACAAACTTGCCTGTAGGGTTTACGTGATACTTGATTTTTTTGTCAAACAGCGCCTGCACCGGTTTACCGAACTGTGCCTTTACCCTGGGTATGAGGATATTGATGACATCAGCCCGAATAGTCTCAAGCATCTTCTTTTCATCCTTGTCGAAGTCGTCATGCTGTGTCGAAACGACAATCGTGTGCACCCTCAGCGGCGTGCCGTCATCCTTGTACTCGATAGTGACCTGTGATTTGGAGTCGGGCCTGAGGTATTTCATCACTTTTCCTTCGCGGCGTATCTCTGCCAGCTGGAAGACAAGTTCGTGGGCGATGTCAAGCGACAGGGGGAGAAAATTTTCCGTCTCGTTGGTAGCATAGCCGAACATCATTCCCTGGTCGCCGGCGCCCTGGTCCTCTTTTTTCTTACGTACGACGCCCTGGTTGATATCAGGTGATTGTTCATGGATGGCGGAGAAGATGCCGCATGAGTTGGCGTCAAACATATACTCGGCTTTTGTGTAACCGATTTTTTTAATGACTTCCCTGATTATGGTCTGTACGTCGATATAGGTTTTTGTCTTCACCTCGCCGGCAACGACCACCTGTCCTGTTGTCACTAGGGTTTCGCATGCGACCTTTGATTCGGGGTCCCATGCAAGAAAGTTGTCAAGCAGTGCGTCCGAGATCTGGTCGGCTACCTTGTCAGGATGTCCTTCGGAGACTGATTCAGAAGTAAAGAAATAGCTCATATGTTAATTTTTAGTGTTTAACAATGGCAGGGACGGATTGTTGAGAAGCAGCGGGGGAAACCGTTTTAGCATTTTTTTCCGTGGTTGCAATCAGTACAAATTTGTCCACCGTCGATAACGGGGGCAAAGATAAATAAAAAAGGTTAAAGGATAAAGGATAAAGGATAAAGTTTGGCTCAAGGGCTTGAATTTTACCAAAGGAGACGAAGGGCCGGATGATCTTCTGCGGAGATCTTTCTATTGAAATATTTTATAACAATTCCGCGATGCTTCCGACGCTATTTATTGTTTTACAATCGGCTTAAAAAATCATGCAAAATGTATCATTTAAAATGCATGATGAATGAATCTTTACATTCCATGATTGCTTATCTTGAATTCCATAAAGTACGTAACCCGGATAACAGTAAAAACAATGGATCGCAGGAAATTTTTCATCAGTACAGCACTTGCAGGAGGCAGCATTGCTGCATTTCCGGCATGCAAATCAGAAAGTAACGATGTGAAGAAAAACCCACAGGAAGAGGCAATAGAAAAAGTAAGACGTGCAATGTTTTCGATGCAACGCGCTTCATGGGAGCACGGCGTTGCAGCACAGGCAATGCTTGAGCTTGGTGATAATGAGATGGCATATCTTATGGCTAAGGAGGCTGTCCTGAGACAACTTGAAGACGGTCGACTGGCGGTGGTATATACTGACAACGGCGTAACTGATCCCGCAGCAGCAGGAGAGGCAGTACTGAAGGCCTATGAGATGACGGGGGAGGAGGATCTGAAGGCTGCAGCTGACAAAATGCTGGACTGGCTTCTGATAAATGCTCCAAGAAGCAAAGAGGGCACATTATATCATACCATGAATTCGCCTGAGATTTGGAGTGATGCAATGTACATGGCACCTCCATTCATTGCTGCGGCAGGAAAGTACAACGAATCAATTGCCCAGATCGAGGGGTTCAGGAAGGCGTTATGGAATACGAAGGATAAATTGTTCTCGCACCGCTGGCACGACACCGAACAGAAGTTCATCAGCAAAAGATACTGGGGCGGAGGAAATGGCTGGGCTGCAGCATGTTATGCCCGTGTGATCAGGAAGCTTCCGGATGGCATGACTGAGGAAAAGCAGCGGCTGGTAAGTTACCACCGTGAGTTGCTCGAGGGGTGTCTTGCGCATTTCAGGTCTGACGGTTTTTTTCATGATTATGTAAATGAACCCGAAACCTT
Source organism: uncultured Bacteroidales bacterium (assembly GCA_963743775.1). Lineage (GTDB taxonomy): Bacteria > Bacteroidota > Bacteroidia > Bacteroidales > VadinHA17 > SR-FBR-E99. Next base: position 166,005 of record CAVURA010000010.1, on the reverse strand, counting down.
TATTGAGACTAATCTCGGGCAGATGCTTGGATATTCGATATACAGGGGTGTTAAGGGAGGATGGCTTGACCAGACATACCTGAACCAGGCTGATTTGATGAGACAGGCCGCATATTCGAAGATGGATGAGCACGGGTATATAACAGGTGCTGCCGGCGCGCCATCATTCGATCATCCCGGCAGGTCAACCGAGGCGCAGGCATTCTTTCTCCTTATGGAGGCAGCTTACAACGATCTGAACAGAAAAAAGCTATAAAATTATTTGCCTGTCAGCTGTCTGAATGTGTCTTCGAGGCTGGCGCCGGCGAGGGCGGAGATCTCTGCAAGAGGACCGTCGGCTACGATGTGGCCGTGATCGATTATAATAACCCTGCTGCAAATAGCTTCAACCTCCTGCATGATATGGGTTGAGAGCATCACTGTACGCTCCATGCCTACCTCAGAAATGAGGTTACGTATTTCAATTATCTGGTTGGGGTCGAGGCCAGTGGTGGCCTCATCAAGGATCAGCACCTGCGGGTCGTGTATCAGCGCCTGCGCCAGTCCAACACGTTGCCGGTATCCCTTTGAAAGGGCACCTATCTTTTTATTTTGCTCGGGAGCTAATCCTGTACGCTCAATAACCGTGTCAACCGCCTCTTTCCGTTTCCTGCCCATTTTATATATGTCAGCAACATATCCGAGATACTCCCTGACATACATTTCGGTGTAAAGAGGATTGTTTTCAGGCAGGTAGCCGATCAGACGTCTTACATCTGTCATCCCCGGACCTGTGGGTTGACCGCAGACTGTAATCTCGCCGGAGTCAGCAGCAAGGAAGCCGGTAATGATACGCATCATGGTCGATTTTCCGGCTCCGTTCGGACCGATAAAAGCGGCTATCTCACCCTGACGTATAGTGAATGAAACATCATTAAGCGCTTTTTGGGCACCATAGGTTTTTGTAACATGATCTACAGAAATCGACATGAAGAATTTTCGATTTTCGATTTTCGATTTTCGATTTGGTTATCATTTAATTCGCAAATCGCAAATCGCAAATCGCACATTACCTAACCATACATGAACTGTCCGATATTAGCAAAGGAAGAGGACGGGTTGACGCAGCAAACCGGTATCTTTTGACTGTTGGCAATGATATACTGTTCCTTGGCTCCAACCACATAATCGGCAAAGGTGATGTCCTTGGTAGTCATGATAAGAATGAGGTCAGCATTAAGCTGCTGTGCTATCTCAATGGTCTGCTCACCCAGCTTATCCGACGGCACTTCCCTGATCTCATACTCTATATTGTTCTGTATGAGCATTCTGACTGTAAAGTTAAGATTCAGGTTAGCCTTCTTTGCCAGGGATTCATCTTTCCTGGTAGCTTTCAGGATGTGTACCTTGGTGTCAAAGTATTTGCTCATGAATATTGCCATAGAGAGCTTCTCTTTCTCCTCGGCGCGCCAGTCAATAGGGCATACGATGATACGAAATTTCTCCATGTCGGCAGGCGGTGCCTGAACCACAATAAAGGGAACTCTTGATTTTGCGATAACCTTCAGGGCCCAGCTGCCGGTGAGTTTCTGCATTCCGTTCATTCCGTGAGTACCCATGACAACCAGTGATGCACTCCGGTCGTTGACAAACTCAGGTATCTGTTTGAATATGGTGCCTCGTTGAACATGCGTCTTTACCGTAACACCATATTTGCGTTCAATCTCATTTCCCTTGATGGTCATGGCGGCTTGTTTGGCCTTTATCCCGCCTTCCGTTGTGATCTTCTCAACGATATGCAGGAGGCAGACATCGTTGTGTGTCATGCGCGATATCTTTACGGCATGCTGCAGGGCATACTCAGTAACGGGAGTGAAGTCCCATGGCACTACGATTATCTTGCTGTCAACTTCCATATTATTAGTGTTATAAGTTATGCAAGGTAAAATTACCTAATTCCGGTGTCAATTCAAATACCCGGAGTACTAATTAACAACGCTCACACTGAAATGAAAATTGCACCTGTGCACAAAAATAGTGCCATTTGTTAACGGTTCGTTACCGCAAGAGGAACAAAATGCTATTTTTGCAGGGGTAAAGTATTGACCAACTATGAAGAGGAAAAGAGTAAAGGATCTGCTGGCGAATCATGTGACCGGAGAGCAAGTGCTTGTAAAAGGATGGGTAAGAACGAAGAGAGAAATTAAGAATGTTGCATTCGTTGCATTGAATGACGGCTCCACGATAAACAACATACAGGTGGTAGTTGATATCAGCCTTTTCCCGGCAGAGTTACTGAGGGATATCACCACAGGTGCAAGCCTTGGAGTGACCGGAACACTTGAAGAATCGCAGGGCAAGGGACAGAGCATTGAGATACTTGCTTCTGATATAGTTCTTTACGGCAAGTGTGATCCGGAAAGTTATCCTCTCCAGAAGAAGGGCCACTCGATGGAATTTTTAAGGGAGATAGCTCATCTCCGTTTCCGCACAAACACTTTCGGGGCGGTGATGCGCATCAGGCATGCCATGGCCTTTGCCATACACAAGTATTATAACGACCGGGGCTTCTTTTACCTGCATACACCGATCATTACCGGCAGCGATGCCGAAGGAGCGGGAGAGATGTTCCATGTCACATCGCTTGACCTGCATGACCTGCCACACACCGGGGAAGGCGCCATCGATTTTGAAAAAGACTTCTTCGGCAAACCCACCAACCTTACAGTCTCAGGCCAGCTTGAGGGTGAACTGGGCGCTCTGGCCCTGGGAGAGATATATACGTTTGGTCCGACTTTCCGGGCAGAAAACTCAAACACTCCCCGCCACCTGGCAGAGTTCTGGATGATAGAACCGGAGATGGCTTTCTGGGACCTCAATGACAATATGGACCTGGCTGAGGATTTCCTCAAGTATCTCATAAAATACGCTCTTGACAACTGCAGGGAAGACCTGGAATTTCTCAATAAGATGATTGACAAGGATCTTATTGAGCGGCTGAAGTTTGTACTTGCCAATAGTTTTGTGAGACTTACATATACCGAAGCGATAAAGATTCTCGAAGCAGCAGAGCGGAAGTGGGAGTACCCCGTCGGGTGGGGGCGCGACCTGCAGGCAGAACATGAACGCTACCTGGTGGAACAGCACTTCAAACGTCCGGTCATACTTACCGACTATCCGAAGAGCATAAAAGCCTTCTACATGAAAATGAATGACGATGATCTGACTGTCAGAGCCATGGATGTACTCTTCCCAGGCATTGGTGAGATCATAGGGGGATCGCAGAGAGAAGAGGATCTTGAAAAGCTGACGCGAAGGATTGAAGAGCTGAAGCTGCCGGTCAAAGACCTGTGGTGGTATCTTGACACGAGGCGGTTCGGTACGGCTCCCCATTCGGGCTTTGGCCTCGGCTTTGAACGCCTGATACTTTTTATGACGGGTATGGGGAATATCCGTGATGTTATACCGTTCCCGCGTACACCGCGCAACGCTGATTTTTAGAGAGTTAAGAGACCGGGGGGATGCTCGACCAGAGATTACAGCAGAAACTGCTCCAGAAGCTTTCACCGCAGCAGATACAGATGATCAAGCTGCTGGAGGTGCCTGCTATGCAGATTGAGCAGCGGATCAAGAAGGAGCTGGAGGAGAATCCCGCACTGGAAGAGGGAGAAGAAGGAGAAGAGAGAGAAGAGGATCAGGGCGAAGATGATGATGAAATAACAGAGGCACAGGAGGAGCGTGAGCAGGATGAATTTGGTCTTGATGACTATCTAAATGACGAAGATATTCCTGATTACCGCCTGCAAATGAACAATACCTCAAAGGATGAGGAGCGGAGGGATGAGATTCCTTTCTCGGCCGGATCGTCATTTCATGAGAGCCTTACTTCGCAGTTCAATCTCCGGGCTGACACCGAAAGACAGGAGACCCTCGGTGAGTATATAATAGGTAATATTGATGATGACGGCTATCTCCGGAGAGAGGTGGACAATATGGTGGATGACCTTGCCTTCCTTCAGAACATAACCACTGATGTGAAAGAACTGAATGAGGTGCTTGCGATTATCCAGGACCTCGATCCACCGGGAGTGGGAGCACGTGACCTGCGTGAGTGCCTGTTGCTCCAGATTGAAAGAAAAGATCTTTCTTCTCCGGCAATACTCCTCACAAAAACTGTTCTGAAAGATTTCTTTGAGGAGTTCTCAAAGCGCCATTATGAGAAGATAATGGCTAAGCTCATGATCAGCGAAGAGGACATGAAAAGTGTCATTGACGAGGTGCTGAAGCTGAACCCGAAGCCCGGAGGGGCGGTAAACGACCCTTACCACAAGACGGCACAGCATATCATACCCGACTTCATTCTTGAGCTGACTGACGGCACGCTGGAGCTCAGCCTTAACAACCGCAACATTCCTGAGTTGAAGGTAAGCAAGGGTTACAGCGAGATGCTTGAAACATACTCGCGCGACAAGGCGGCCGGCAAGCAAAACCGGGATGCCATAATGTTTGTGAAACAGAAGCTGGATTCCGCAAAATGGTTCATCGATGCTATGAGACAGAGGCAGAATACTCTTCTGCTTACAATGAACGCCATACTGGAATACCAGAAAGAATATTTTTACGAGGGTGATGACACCAAACTGCGGCCGATGATCCTGAAAGATGTGGCCGAGATGACAGGACTTGATATCTCAACTGTATCACGTGTGGCAAACAGTAAATACATCCAGACTCATTTCGGGATCTATCCGCTGAAATTCTTTTTCTCCGAGGGAATGCAGACTGATGCAGGTGACGAGGTCTCAACACGGGAGATAAAGAGGATCCTTCAGGAATGTCTGGGAGGTGAAGACAAGCGCAGGCCGCTAACAGATGAGAAACTGACGGAGATACTTCAGGAGAAGGGTTACCAGATTGCCCGCCGGACAGTCGCCAAATACCGTGAGCAACTGAACATTCCTGTCGCAAGGATGAGAAAGGAGATAAAATGAGTTCCGGAGAGAGACAGTGGATCACAAAGATTTCTAAAATATTTTCGGTGGTTTTTCACCCCGTATTTGTCCCGCTGTACGGATTGCTCCTTATTTACAGCTCACCCACGCTCCTCTCATTCATCCCGGCGCGGATGAAGTGGACTATTTTTTTACTGGTTCTGGCAAACAATGTCATCCTTCCGCTGTCACTGGCTGCCATACTGTATTTACGAGGAGCCATAAAGACATTTAATGCACGCGACAGGAACGAAAGGGTTGTTCTGCTGACCTTCGCCCTGCTGATGTACACCATCACGGCGATACTGCTGTTAAAAATCCAGGTGCCGAACCTTTTCAGGGCATATTTTATTGCCACTGCATTTGTGACACTGGTCACCCTGATAATCACTGCCATCTACAGGATATCGCTTCACGCTGCCGGTTTCGGAGGATTGCTTTCACTTTTAATCTTCATGATCATGCTTTATGACATAAGATCAGCGTGGCAGCTGGTGACCGTTGTTCTGATCGGTGGAGGGGTGATGTCATCAAGACTGTACCTTGATGATCACACACCGACAGAGACATGGACAGGATTATTTGCCGGGGCGGGTGTGATGGCGTTAACTCTTGTTATTCTGCTCAAATAATAGTCTGACAGCCTCCTCCTGAAGTGCGGAGGTTTCCGGAAAAGAGGGTGAATGTGCTCCCTGCGCCTCCGGCGAAATTTCACGCAAGTGTGCCAGATCTTTCTGCTTAAGGGTTGTGAAACCGTGGCGCCCGTTATGGTACTGCCCCAGGTATTCCTGTTCCGTTTGTCCCGGCGTCGGAATAATCACCCCTCCTTTTCCCAGAGACACAAGCTCCATAATGGATGAGTAGCCGGCACGGGAGATGACCAGCGAACTACCCGTGATAATCTTCTCCATCGTGGCGGTGTCAGGGTCGGTTATGACAGTAATATTGCCTGGGTCCATAGCACCAGTGATATTATCAGGGTTTTTCCTGCATCGGGGCGCAGGGCTTCCGCAGAGAATGACAAGACGGATACCGGACAGAGCCTCTGTAACTTTTTCGAAAAGCAGGGAGCGCTGCGGTTCCGGCCCCGAAAGGATCAGGCACCAATAGGGATGCGGCAGATTTATTTTTGACTCACCCAGGTATGGCTTCCCCATGTCTGACTTACGCATATATGCCTCGCCCATATCTGTCTCCTTCAGGTTTGACTCCCCCAGGTCTGCCTCCCCCAGGTCCGAATCCCCCATGAATGCCCCACCTGCTGATGCTCCGCTGAACCTCGAGAGTGGTCCCATGTAGAAAACATTTTCCGGCAGTTTCAACTGATGGGAGAGGCGGCCTGAAAGGTTTTCATTACCGGGGTAATCGGGCACCAGGCACAGATCAAAATTGCCGATTATCTTCCTGTTGAGCCAGGCTGCTGCCGGCTCAAGAAACCTCATCCCTTTCGGGAATGGAATCCTGAGCTGATGGGTCACAAAAACTGAGAAAATCTCTTTATGAAAAAACCCGAACCTGTTGTCTGAAATGATAATATCAGGCTTCAGTTCAAAGGCGAGGCTCTTCAGTGCGGAATGTTCCCTGAAAGCTGCAGCCACTATACGGGGCAACTGCAGGAAGATGCTGATAAACTGCGGAAGAACCGCGGAGTACCGTATTCCTACACCTGAAAGTTCAATGATTTTTATTCCCGGGAGATCTTTTTCAATCACAGGAATAATGCTCCTGTCAACGCCGAAGATGACCTCGTGTCCCCTATTTCTGAGCTCAAGTGCCAGTGGGATCATCCTGCCGGCATGACCCAGTCCCCAGTTCAGCGGGCTGATAAGAATTCTCCTGCCGTCCATGACGCTTAACCGGAGACAGATGCCGGAATCCCCAGGGCGTTCACCCATGCTGCGATAGCTTTCAACTCGGCGACAGGCACCTTTTTCAGGTCGTTGCCCAGCGGGGTGTCACGGTCAATAGTATAGATCATAACGGACTGCGGCTTTAGGTTCCTGATGGCAGCAAGCCAGGCTTCAACCTCAGCAGGGGTTGCGTTATCGATGATCTCGCCATGGTACTTGCCTCTTACAAAGAGAGACTGAATTATGAATTTGCCGTTAAAGTCGCCGGTATAGCGCGCCAAGGCTTCCGGATCATATCTGCCGCGTGGCTGGTTCAGTTTCTTCACCGTATCCGGAATGGCTGAATCAAGCTTCAGGATATTCATGTCAACTTTTTTGAGGGCCTCCCTGACACTCTTCCTGCGAAGGGTTGATCCGTTTGACAGCACGGATATTTTTGCAGAGGGGAAGAATTCATCGCGAAGTGCGATGGAATCGTCGATTATTCCTCTGAATTCAGGGTGCATGGTGGGCTCTCCGTTACCGGCATAAGTGATCACATCAGGCCCGGCGCCCTTCTCTCTCATGGCGGATAATTTTTCCCTGAGGGCATCACTGACTGCTGTGCGTGAAGGCATCTTCACCGACGGTCCCGCGCCGCATGTTGTCCAGCCGCATTCGCAATAGATACAGTCGAATGAGCATACCTTGCGGTCAACGGGAAGCAGGTTGATGCCCAATGAAACACCTAACCGCCGGCTTCGGACAGGTCCAAAAACTATACTGTCAAAAAGAAAAGTTGACATTAATCGTAAAGGTTCAGGCTGCAAATTTACAATAATCTGCGCACCCTGCTGTCCGCCCTGAAGCGTAACCGTGCCAGGTCAGCATCTTCAATGAGCAGGAGGCCCGGCTTCTTGCCGGGCTCTATCGACCCCAGCGTGTCATCCATCTTCAGTGCCCTGGCACCGTTTATTGTTCCCCACCGTATGATTTCATCAAGAGCGATCGCTGGTGCAGCTTCATGCAGAAGTTTAAGCTCACCCAGTATACTCAGGTGATCAGTTGAGGCGAGGCTATCGGTGCCGGTGACAATGTGCCCGGAAGCTTTTGCCAGGAATTCGACCGGAGGCATCTTGCCGGAGATAAACATGTTTGACGAGGGACACAGACAGAACCAGATATTGGGTACTGAAGCAAGCTTCTCCAGCTCATCTTCAGTGATGACTGTGTTATGAACAAGTATCAGGTGTGAGGTCAGCATTGCCAGGGTAATTGCTGTCTCAAGGTGCCCCTGTGCCATTTTTCTCTCGTCAACAGACTCCAGGAAATGCAGAGATGTGACGGACGATGAATTGATTTGTTTTTTTATAAGGTTGAAAAGCGGCTGTGAGACCGAATATACTCCATGAGGGGTTATGTAAGAGGGCAACCCTGCCGTCTCTGCCTCTGATATCAGTTTGAGGGCCTGGTCGAAGCGCCCGGTTGCCAGTAAAGGATCAAGGCCAAACACCTCTATGAAGGTAAGGTACCTGATGGAGCTTGTGCGCTTGATATCAAATGTCAGGGAATTATTGCTGATGTCTCCGCAGGCCACCACCCCCTCCCTGTACATTTCGTCATCAGTATCGCGGGCTGCCCTGACTATTTCCGTGGTATCAGCATCACGCCGCTGCCTGACACCGGTAATGAATTCAGTCAGTCCCCCTCCAGCAGGAAGAGTATTACGCATGTGTGAAAGTTCAAGATGAGAGTGGCAGTTTACCATTCCGGGAATGATAATGCCATTATAAAATTCCGTGCCGGGTTTTTCCGGCAGGTCTCCTCCGGTGTCTTCGACGGAAAGAATTGTGCCATCGCTGTCGGCGGTCACGACTCCCCTTCTGAGAGGCTTGGCGGCAGAGGTGAAAACATATTGTGCCGAGATCCTGCGCATCACTGCTGCTTCACCTTTACTTTTTCCTTTTCTTTTTCAAGCTTAATGCTAATATTGCCTACGGTGGCATGCTTCTGCCATGTGCCATCCTGCGGGGTGTGGTTCAGCAGCCATCCCCTGATACTGGTATTCCCGGCAGTTTTAAGGGTCTTTCTTGCTTCAACCTTCTGTAACTTTCCGTTTTTTTCAAGCCTGATCTCCTCCCAGTCGTTACGCACCTCAACACCCAGGCTGTCAGAAGTAAAGAAGTATACTGTAACCCTTGGATCCAGGCTTCCATCGTCCCCGTACACCGTGATATCAGCTTTGATTGTGTACTCACCGGGAGCTTCGGCAGGGATATCAAACCAGATCGAATCGTGCGGAAATTCACCAGGGAATATATACTTTGCTTTTCCCGTCCAGAGGTTATCAGGGATTGAATCTGCATCTATGCGTTCATTTTCTACCTTAACCTCAAGCGCAAGAAGGTTTCCGGTTACCCTGTCATAGATCTTTGCAAGTTTTTTCGGTTTGTTGGTAAAGTAGTACCGCAAGGTCTCTTCCAGCTGCTCGTATGTGTAACCGTGACTCCTGATTACATCGATATAATTCAATATCGAATCTCTCTGGCCCCATGTCTCCCTCATAGCTTCGACATCCATCATTCCTGTCGTGAGGTAGGTGTCTGTGAGTATTGCCACCAGCTTGTCTTCAGGAATGAGCATTTTCCTTTCAGGCTTATTGGAGGTTGAGGGTCCGCATGCCATCAGCATGCAAATGGCAGCAAAAAATATTATGATAATTTTCCGGCTCATTTAGGCTCTTTTTTGTTCTCTTTAAGTAACCTCCGGGAGAGGTAGTGAACGGGATACCAGGCAGCTCCGTAACCAATAGCCATGACCGTTGCTGCGACCAGAAAGAAATCGATCAGGTGCATCCTGACGGGATAGGCATCGATAAGCAGGGACTCGCCGGCCAGTTTTACGATGCCAAAGTGCTGCTGTGCGGCGCAGATCAGAAAACCGATTGCCAGTCCCAGGCAGGTGCCTATGAACGAGATCATCCATCCCTCATAGATGAAGATGCGTTTGATCAGGGAATTATCGGCACCCAGGCTCTTAAGTATTTTTATGTCTCTCTCCTTTTCGATTATCAGCATTGTCAGTGAACCTATGATATTGAAGGAAGCTATAATCAGGATAAAGGTCAGGATGACATAGATGGCCAGCCTCTCGGCCTTCATTACCTTATAGAACATCTCCTGCTGTTCGAACCTGTTTTGGACCAGGAAACTGTCTCCCATGACCTCCCTGATGTTTTTCTGTGTCTTTTTAAGGTCGGCGCCGGTTTTCATCCTGACTTCGATGGAGCTTACCTCTGTCGTGTAATCCAACAGTTCCCTGGCGAAGTCAATAGGAAGGAATATGTACTTTGAATCAAACTCCTGCTCTACGGCGAAGATGCCTGAAATAAAAATATATCTTCTTGTGAACTCCTTTTCAGGGTTCATTGTGAGGTGTGCCTTGCGGTCAGGAATATAGATTGCCAGCGGCGAAACAAAATTAAGCCTCATTCCCAGGTAGTTGGCAACACCCAGTCCCGCTATGGCGTACGGTCTTCCGTTCTCCGCGGTGAGTATAAAATCACCGTCCCACATTGCGGTATCGAGATCGGTAACCTCACGGTAGTTCGGTGATACTCCCTTGATGGTGGCAATATATTGCTGTTCCTCATATCTGAGAAGGGCGTTTTCCTCGAGCGTCTCAGCCCATACCTCAACGCCGTTGACAGAAGACAGTCTTTGAAGAGTAAGAGAATCGGGGGTAAAGACCTTGCCCTTGACCGGGGTTATCCTGATTTCCGGGTCTGAAGTACTGAAGATACCCTTTACCATATCCTCAAGCCCGTTGAATACAGATAGTATGGTTATAAGCGCCAGTGTCCCGACGGTCACGCCAGCCACGGAGATAGCGGAGATGACATTTATTGCGTTTCGCGATTTTCTGGCGAACAGATATCTTTTGGCTATGTACAGTGACAGCTTCATCTGCTTTTTCCGGCAATAACCAGCAACCCTGTTCCTTTGTTGTGCTTGATATTCAGGTCAATACAGTTCAGCAGAAGGACGAAGGGCATGACGGCAAGATAATAGAAAGGGAGGAGAATGTATAACAGCCTGGAAGCCGTGAGCATGATGACGGGGTATTTCATGGAAAGCCTCCATGCCAGGCTACCCGGCCAGCCGTATATATATGACACAGATACTTTCCCAAAGCCTGCATCGAGGAGCTTTTCAGTGATCCCGGCTTTGCTGTACCCGTCGCGCACATGTTCGCCGATGAATGATGTTTCATTTTCCGAATGAACGTCCGAGCCGCCAAGATCAGAGGGTGTTGAGATAACAAGATATCCGTCAGGCTTCAGCATTCCGAAAAAGGAGCTGAAAACTATACGGTCTTCCTCAATATGTTCCATTACATCGACGCACAGCACGAGATCATATTTCCCCGTGCCGGTCCATGTCACCAGGTCAGCCTCGATGACCTGCACCCTTCCGTCAAGGCCTTCACCGCTGAAAAAGGTGCTGCAGTCAGCCACCTGATCACTCTTAATGTCCGCTGCGGTGATATGCCAGCCTGGAAATTTTCCTGCCATCCGCCATGTATACTGTCCGAAGCCCATACCTGCATCCAGCACCTCTGATGATGAGGGGAGCTTCAGGCTTAACTTTTTCAGGGCTTTCCTTACGTGCCATGAACGCAACAGAAGAATATCGAGAAGCAGGTAAAAAATCTTACGCAGCAGCGGATGACGGTTGAAATGCCGTCCGAGAGGCTCTTTTATGGGGTCATAATCCATCAGCCTTATTCCTTAAGCAGATTACTGATTTTATCTATATAGTCATTACTGTCATCGACGAAGAATGCTATCTCGGGCACAATGCGCAGCTGGTTACGCACTTTCTGGCCGAGCTCATACCTGATACGCGGCACCCGGTTTCTTAAGCCTTCAAGGATCTCTTCAGACTTGTCTGAGGGGAAAATGCTGATCCACGTTTTTGCCAGTGAAAGATCCGGGCTGACGCGCACGGTTGTCACGGAGATCATTTTCCCGGGAGCAAGCTCCCCCGGAATGATGAAGCATAATCTCTGCAAGTTCCTTTTGCACCAGTCTTGCAACCTTCTTTTGCCGTGTTGATTCCATGATAAATGATTTTCACCGCTAAAATACAAAAATTGTCAGAGCAGGAGGTCTTCCGGGGCTTTGGCGGAAAGATAACCCGCGGAGATCAAATTCGTTATTTATCTTTATTTTTGTGGCGACAAAAAATTCTTATGGATACAGTAGTAAGCGGCATACGTTCAACAGGCAACCTTCACCTCGGCAATTACTTTGGTGCCCTGAGAAATTTTCTCAGGATGCAGGTTGAGAACAACTGTTATTTCTTTATAGCTGATTATCACTCACTTACTACACATCCTCATCCTGATGATATTCACAGTAACATCAAGCAGGTCCTGGCTGAGTACCTCGCATGCGGCATTGACCCCGAGAAGGCCACTGTATATGTTCAGAGTGATGTTCCGGAGGTATCGGAGCTGTACCTTCTGCTGAACATGAATGCATATGTCGGCGAGCTGGAGCGCACCACATCATTTAAAGAGAAGATCCGCAAGCATCCTGAAAATATAAATGCCGGCCTGCTGACCTATCCTGTTCTTATGGCAGCTGACATCATCATACACAAGGCGCACAAGGTGCCCGTCGGCAAGGATCAGGAGCAGCATCTTGAAATGACCCGGCGTTTTGCCCGCCGGTTTAACACGATGTACGGCGTGGAATATTTCCCTGAACCCGATGCCTACAATTTCGGGAAGCAGCTTATAAAGATCCCGGGCCTTGACGGAACAGGCAAGATGGGAAAGAGTGAAGGCAACGGCATCTTCCTCGCCGACACCCCGTCAGAGATCAGGAAGAAAGTCATGCGTGCAGTGACCGATACCGGTCCTGAAAAACCGGGCTCAGAGCCTACCGAACCGGTCAGGAACCTGTTCACTATTATGGAGGTTGTCTCTGATCCTTCGACGCTGACTTACTTCCGCGAAAAGCATGCATCATGTGAGATCAGGTACGGTGATATGAAAAAGCAGCTTGCCGAGGATATTGTAAAGGTTACCGAACCAATCAGGACACGCATCAATGAGATCATTAATGACCCTGTCTATCTGGGCAGGGTTGTGGCTGCGGGAGCTGAAAAAGCACGGGCAAGCGCCTCGGCCACCATCAGGGAGGTGAGGGAGATAATAGGCTACAGGCCTTTCTGAGAACAGCAGTTTATTTATACATTGACGACAGGAGCCCTCTCAAAAGGAGCATTCCTGTCAAACAGATAACGGTATGTTATATGCGTTTTGATTATCTGTGCGCCTATCTGATCAAGGAGGTGCATCATTGAAGGATTGAAATCGCCTATCCAGTTAAATTCCAGGTCTTTATAAGGAAAGTCACTCTTCAGGGCCAGCTTAGCGAATGAGATTATAAGAGCTCCTTCCACACCCTTGCGCTGATGTTCGGGAACTATTCCGAAGATCATGCCGAAGGCTTTTGTAATCTCTTTCCTGACATACCTGTACCAGAGGAATTTTAATCTTCCGATGTTATTCAGTCTGCCGTTGAGGTGTCTCATTATCTGGTTGACTTCCGGCAGCATTATGAAAAAACAGACAGGTTCGTTTTTATAAAATCCGAACCAGACCAGTTTCTCATCATGGATGGACCGGAAGCTTTTCATGATCAGCCTGGCATGCCTCTCGCTTATTGTTTTTACACCGGGGAAGCGAGCCCATCCCTTATTATACACTATCATGAAGTAACGGGCTATGTCACGTGCTTCCCAGGCTCTCATGTATCTGAAGGTATAGTCAGGATTGGCAAATATCCTTTCTGCCTTGGTCCTGATCACTTCGTCAAGGTTCCTGCCTGTTACCGGTGTATGGTATGTATACTGTTCGAAATAGTTTTTGAAGCCGTAGTTTTCAAATAATTCCCTGTAATACGGAGGGTTATAGGGCATGCAGAAGTTAGGCGGCAGGAATCCGTGGACAAGCAGTCCCCACCACCTGTCACGCTCGCCAAAGTTTTCGGGCCCCTCCATGGCTGTCATGCCGTTGCCTTCCAGCCAGTCGCGACTTGCATCGAAGAGCACGGCAGCAGCCTCAGCGTCATTGATGCATTCAAAAAAGCCCATTCCGCCGACAGGCTTCTGGCCCTTATTTGCAATTTTCCTGTTGTAAAAAGCGGCCACCCGGCCCACTGTTTTTCGTGAGCCATCCTTAAGAAGCCATCTGATGGCCTCGCCGTTGCGGAACTGCGTGTTCAGCGAGGAGTTGAAAACATTCTCGATCTCCTTTGTCAGTGGCTTGATCCAGTTGCTGTCACCCCTGTAGATTTGTGAGGGAAGGTCATGAAATTCCCTGATATCCTTTTTTGTCTTTACCTCAGTAAGATGGAAGTCCCTGCCCATTAGCCCGCATATAATTACCGGGTTGAAATTTAATTAATCATTTCGGAAAAACAATGCTTCCCCGCCTGTGAGGATCCTCGTCAGATCCTTACCCTGGCTGAGATAATGAAATTCATGCCCGGAGCAACAATACCGGATGAGTAGGGGCGGTACCTCAGGTCAAGAATATTCTCTAATCCGGCAGTCAGTTCAATCCTGTTTTTTATGTTATAAGACGATTTGAAATTCAGGGTAAACCATCCGGGAGACCATGGGTTGCCCTGATCGTCAACGGCGTACATATATGGTTTCTCTCTCTCGCTCGGGGCAAGTCTTTCGTAAGGTATGCTTCCGTTATAGACACAGTAAAGATCAGCCTTAAGGGATGATTTTTCATATATGACATGGGTTGCACCGAACAGCGGGGGCACATGTCGCCAGGGCTCCTGCTCATTGTCATATCCACGGGTCAGTGTCAGTGCAGATTTTATCCTGAGGAAAGAAACGGGTTTAAGTTCTGCTTTCACCTGTGCGCCGTAGACAATTGCATAACCGGCATTGACCATGGCAAACACGGCACTTTCTTCGCCCAGGTAATCTATTGTGGACTCACCGTTAAACAGATATGCCCGGCGTACCATTGCGTTATCAAGATATGAGAAGAAACCGGTTGCTTCCGCAAGAAGCATCCCGCCAAACTCCCTTGAAGCCCCGATATCAATATTATAAAGATATTCGGGTTTGAGATCAGGGTTAGGCACAACCAGTACACCAGGTGCTGATTCGAACACCTTTCCCATGTCATCAAGATTCGGTGCCCTGAACCCAGTTGACAGATTAAGCGTCAGCTCAGTGCGGCCGTCAGGCCTGTATACAGCACCGGCACCTCCGGTCAGGGCGCTGTTCGCTGTTCCGATGGCAGTGAACGGGAAGTTGTAGAATGAGTTATCGGCTATTTCCGATTCGAGTGACACAAAATTATACCTGGCGCCTGTGCTGACGGTGAATTTCCTGCTGACATTAAATTTATATCCGCTGTAAAGCGCAAAGCTGTTGTAAATATTCTTTCCGTTGGGGTATCTTGATCCTGCCGGAACGGTTTCACCGGTCAGGATATTCTTTATATCAGCGGTACTTTTAATATTATTTCTGACATATTCAGCTCCGTAATAGATAAGATTCTTATTCTCACCTGAAGACTTTTCGAAATCAATATTGGCTGACCATATACCTACCTTTTCAGTCTGTTCATTGAGGCTGACATCATCCAGCTTACGGTCATGCCGGCTCTCCTGGTAGTCCTGTCTTGCCACGGTCAGCCTGGCTTCATCAAACAGTGCTGAGGGTCTGGTGTAATTGACGGTACCGCTGGTCATCAGCCACACCTGCGGTCCGTAGTACCAGTCGCCGTACCTGAGCGTTCCGTTCTTCATCTGTATCAGCCTGTCATAGCGCGGGACGTCTGAGATCTGTGAGTAATGGTTGGCGAGGTTAATATCAATATATTTTCCTGCCTTAAAACGAAGCTTATTTGTTGTGTTCAGCTGAGAGTAACCGGAAGCAATCTGTTTCCGGGGATCATCATTCATTATTACAGTATCGCCGTCGGTTGTACGGGCCTGGTATTCATTCCTGAGATATTCCGGATGCTTCCAGGAACCCATAACCAGGTTACCGAAATCAGACCAGGAGGCTGATGTGAGAAACGCAACCCTTCGTCCTCCCACATTGAAATCGAGATGATAGGTCTGCTCTTTGGTTGCGGTTGAATAGCGGGCCAGTGCCTCGGCTTTGTAATATGCCGAGTCTCCTGTAGAATAAAGGGCTCTCTTGGTATGAAAATCCATAATCCCGCCCAGGGCATCACTGCCGTACATTGTGGCACCGGGTCCGAAAATAATCTCAGTACGGTCAATCACTGCCGGGTCAAGTGAAATAATGTTCTGTATGTTGCCTTCCCTGTAAATGGCATTATTCAGTCTGACGCCGTCGATGACTATCAGGACCCTGTTGGTAGCAAAGCCTCTCAACATCGGGCTGCCGCCACCGAGCTGACTTTTCTGCACAAAAACGTCCCCGCTGAGCGACACGAGATCAGCTGTTGTCTGCGGGTTCTGGATCCTTACCGAAGGAAGGGTGACGGTACTTATATAATTGGGTACCTCGTCAGATTTCTGTTCCCAGCGGTTAGCGGATACGATAAACTCTTCAACTTCAAAGGTCTTTGTTGTAAGTTTGACTACCCACCCTGCCTTTTTGAGTTCGTCAAGGGTATACGATACTCTCTCGAAAGAAAAATGCTGAAAATATACCGGTTGCCCACTCTTGAATTCAGAAAGATTTGCTTTGCCTTTCTGGCTGGTATAACAAAATACAGTACGTGTTTCATTATAAACGGCAACATCAGCTACGGTCTTCCCGTCTTCGGCCCCTATAACCGTGACAGTCTGTGATAGGGCCGGAATATACGGTAAAATCAGTATCAGAATAAATAATATATGCTTCATTAATACGTGATAAAATCTCCTGCAAATGCACAAAAAGCGTTCCACAAATGTCATGAAGGAGGATGTTTCCTGATATCCTGTTTACAGGGTATGCTTTTGTTTTTGCCAAAGCAAATTAATATTTTATATTTTTGAATTGAGATCTGAAGCGGAAAATTGTGCGAAAAAGAACCGGGTTGATACTTGTCGGACTGCTTGCCGCGGGGCTGACAGTGGCAGCATATTTTATCAGGAAGGATAAACAGGTTGTCATTGCCGATCCATGGGTAGCTATTCCTTCGGATGCATTTTTTATCATAGAAACGCCTGATTTTCCGGAGCTTATAACAAGAACTACAGACAGGACAGGCATCACGGCGAGGCTTTCTGAAATGAAGTGGGCTGACTCCCTGATAAAGACTGCCGCAGTTATCGACAGTATTACCGGCGGCCGCGAGGTTCGTGAAATGATCAGTAACCGTGAGGTGCTGCTGTCATTTCATGTCACGGGTCAGGGTCGCGTCACTGCACTTGCGGTGATGAATACGGGTCCTTCATTCACTTCACGACGGTTGATTCATCTCTGTGAATCATCGGGAGCTGCAGTTACAGATGCCAGGGAGCTTGGCGGTGCCAGGAAGTACACGGTCTCCTATGGCCAGGGACCCGGCAAAGTCACGGTATACATGGCGTTGACCTCAGGTATTATAATTGTTTCGGCGTCAGAGGCGCTTGTTGCCAATGCATTAAATAATAAGAGCACAGGCTCAGACATACGGTACCAGCAGGGGTTTGCCTCCGTTGTCAGCGCGGCCGGAGAGGGGGCTGACGACCTTTTCATCCTCTTCAGGAACCTTCCCGGATTCGTTCAGTCTTTCATTGCCGCCGATGAGATAACACGCGTGTCGTCAGCAGCTATTGCAGCAGGAGGTGACCTTACTTCCCGGGAAGACGGTTTATTCATCAGCGGATTTCTTTCTACTGCAGGAGCAGGGCTGGGTGCCGACAAGTACAGGGATGTAGCCCCTGCAGAATGCGGTGTGCATGAACTGCTGCCGCAGACAACCCTGAGTTACAGGACTGTGATGAGAAGGGCCTCGCTCACCGGTGATATGACCTCTGATCCGGCATCGATAAATGCCACTGACCTGGCGCTTGCGGTGAGCCCTTTCACAGGAAATGAGGTGACCACGGCAATACTCCCCTCATCTGAAGGAGAAGAGAAAGTCATTCTCTTCAGGATGACTGACCGCCAGTCGGCCGAAAATGTGCTTCGGGAAAGGCTCACCGCCAAATACCGTTCCATGGGACTGCGGGAAAGCCATTTTCTGGCTTCTGTCGAAAACAACGGTAAAGATGAGGTAGTAATGTACAAAATGCCTTTCACAGGCGTGGCATCAATACTATCCGGAGAGACCGCTGCCCCTGACGGGGATGGATGGGTTCTCTTTTCAAGGTCGTACATGGTCTTTGCGCGGTCTCCGGAAGTGCTGGCTGTCATAAGAAGAGATTCGGAAAGTGACAACACCCTGATCAATGATCCGGAGTTCAGGGAAATGGAAAAGACCCTTCCCACAAAAAGCTCATTTCTTTTTTACAGTTCGGGACGAGCGCTTAAATCGCTCATTGAAAGATATCTTACGCCTGCATCATCTGCCGGCCTCAAAGACATTTCCTTTGCAGGCATTAATGGGATCGGCTTAAGCCTTACGCCCAGCAATGACATGATATACCTGAGTTTTTCGGTCAGGTACCGCGATAAGGATCAGCCGCGACCCGGGTTGTCAACCGTGACACCAGGTGCCGGAACTACGGTCACCGGGTCAGGTGCTTCTGCAGACCTCAACCTTGCCTGGAAAGTTAAGCTGGACGCAGACCTGGCCTCCAGGCCATTTCTATTCCGGAACCATAATACGGGTGCAACAGAGATCTTTGTGCAGGATCAGAAGAACAATATTTACCTGATTAGTGCTTCCGGGAAGGTACTCTGGAAAGCAGCTATCCGGGAACGGATTTCCGGTGACATTTTCATGATCGATTACTATAAGAACGGTAAATACCAGATCCTTTTCTCAGGCAGGGACTATCTGCATCTTGTTGACCGGAACGGCAACTATGTAGATAAGTTTCCTGTAAAGTTGCGGTCGCCGGCAACAAATACACTTTCGGTTTTTGATTACGAGAATAACAAGGATTACCGGCTTTTCATCGCAGGGGAGGACAGGAAAATATATGCCTATGACCGGTCCGGTTCGCCAGTCAGGGGATGGAGCCAGTTTATGACCCGCGGAAAGGTCACTGACCCGGTTAAATTCTTCAGGGTGAAGGGTAAGGATTATCTTTTTGCAGCTGACGATCAGTCCGTCTACCTTCTTGACCGCGCGGGAAATATCAGGGTTAATCCCCAGGAACCCGTTAAAAAAGCCCCCGGATCATCTGTAAGATTTGCAGGCGACGATGATCAGGCTCTGATCTTCACCGCTCCTGACGGTATGTTGATACGGCTGTATTTTGACGGTACGGTGAAAAAACAGACGATAAGCACATTTTCAGCCCTTCACAGGTCTGACTTCTACGATCTTGACGGAGACGGAATGACCGACTATCTGTACATCGATCACGGGATGCTGAGGGTCTATGATAAAAGCGGGAATGAAATATTATCCAAAACCTTTGATTCGAATAATCTCAGCAGTCCGGAAATGTTGATTCTCAGTTCATCAGACAGGAAAATAGCTGTTTATGAAACCGACAAGCAGCTTTTACATCTCACAGGCAGGAATGGTAGTCCTGCAGCTGGTTTTCCGCGGAAGTCAGGCCAGTTCTATACGGCCGGCAGAGTTGCAAACAAAAGCACCTGGAGCCTTCTGCTCACTCAAAATGACAGTTATCTTTATAATTACATACTCAATCCCGGATCTAAATAATCAAGGGTTCCGGTGAAAAAATCAGGACCGGTACTCTTTTATTCAACAACTGCGAGAATTAGAAGCTTCCTCCCCGGTTGTGATCGTTAACGAGTGGAATCCTTAAGCTGCTTGGCAAGAGCATTTGCGAAAACAAATTCGTTCAGAATTTTGCAGTCCGACTTGAGGATCTCATACTTGCTTCCTTCCCAGCATTTCTCGCCCTCCTCGATGAAGATGACTTTTTCTCCGTTCTCCATGACCGAGTTCATATCATGGGTGTTTACGACAGTGGTCATGTTCAGCTCCTTTGTTATCTCCTTGATCAGCTCGTCAATTACTATTGAGGTCTTGGGGTCAAGTCCTGAATTGGGCTCATCACAAAAGAGGTAATGGGGTTTGAGGGCTATTGCCCGTGCTATGGCTACCCTTTTCTTCATGCCTCCCGACAGTTCAGACGGAAAAAGCCTGTTGGAATTAATGATATTGACCCGGTCAAGGCAGAAGTTTACCCTGGCAAGTTTTTCGCCAAGGGTCATTGTTGTGAACATGTCAAGAGGAAACATGACATTTTCTTCGACAGTCATGGAGTCATAGAGTGCACTTCCCTGGAAGAGCATCCCCATATTTTTCCTGATCTCTTTTTTCCCTTTGAAGTCAAGTTTTGAGAAGAGGATGTCACCGTACCAGATGTCGCCCTCGTCAATGTCAAGCAACCCTACCAGGCATTTCATAAAAACGGTCTTCCCTGAACCGCTTTTCCCGATGATCAGATTGGTTTGACCCGGTTCAAAGGTTGCAGAAATGTTCTTCAGCACCTCGCGGCCTCCGAACCTTTTGCTTACGTTTTCTGCCCTGATCATGACAGAAGGAGTTGAGTAAGGATCACATTGAAAAGCAGCAAGGTTACACTGCTGTACACAACGGCCTTGGTGCTTGCACGGCCCACCTCAAGCGATCCTCCTTCAACATAATAACCCTGGTATGCTGATATTGAGGTTATTATGAAAGCAAAGAAGAGGGTCTTGATTATGGCGTAAGTGATATAGTAAGGAATAAATGCATACTGAATTCCGTAGATAAAGTCCTGTGAAGTGATCACCCCTGAAGCAGTTCCTGCGATCCATCCTCCAACGATACCAACAATAATGCTAATGAGTGTGAGGAACGGATTAAAGACCAGGGTTGCAACTATTTTCGGGAGGATAAGATACGCAGCTGAATTTACACCCATAAGCTCCAGGGCGTCAATCTGTTCTGTCACCCTCATGGTTCCAATCTCTGAAGCTATGTTTGACCCAACCTTACCGGCAAGGATCAGCGCGACGATTGTTGATGAAAACTCGAGTAAAATAGAGTCCCTGCATCCGAGACCAATGAGATATGTCGGATAGATCGGGTTCTCAGTATTATAGGCAGTCTGAAGGGTAATGACAGCACCCATGAAAAAAGAAATTATGGTCACTATCCCTATTGACCTTATACCCAGACTCATAACTTCCTTAATGGTCTGTTTATAATAGATCTGTGTTTTTTCCGGCCGGGAAAACACTTTCCCCAGCAACATCCAGTAAGATCCGAACCCTGACAGAAACCGAAACATAAGACAAATAATTTCATCAAATTTAGCAAATATTCACGGCCCTCAATACCTGTCCGGGATTAGTGGGCAGGAATTTATATATTTGTAAGAGCTCAAACATATTTCCAATAATAATGAATAACCGATATGTACTGATCATGGCCGGCGGTATCGGAAGCCGGTTCTGGCCGCTTAGCCGGAAAGAGAAACCCAAACAGTTCCTGGATATACTGGGTACAGGTGAGACATTGATACAGGTGACACACAGACGTTTCAAAGGGATATGTCCTGAGGATCATATTTATGTTGTGACCAGTGAAGACAGCAGGGAGACCGTGACAGAGCAGCTGGCCATTGACAGCAGTCACGTTCTTGCAGAGCCTTTGCGGCGCAACACAGCCCCGTGTATTGCCTACGGTATTTTCAGAATAATGGCAGAGAATCCTGATGCGGTTATAGCTGTTGCTCCTTCTGATCATCTTATTCAGAGGGAGGATGAGTTCACTGAGGTGATGAATGAGGCTTACAGGTTTGCCTCGGAGAACGACGCCCTTCTTACCCTGGGCATAAAGCCTGACAGGCCGGAGACAGGATACGGCTACATACAGGCTCACAAGGAGCACCCGGTCGCCGGATTCAATAATCTCCACAAGGTCAAGGCTTTCACTGAGAAGCCCGAGCTGGCCATGGCGAGGCTTTTTCTCGAGAGTGGCGATTTTTACTGGAACAGCGGCATTTTTATCTGGAAGGCAGGCGTAATATTATCTGCCTTCGAGAAGCACCTGCCCGATATGTATCATGTTTTCGATGAGGGCAGGAAGCTGTTCAACACTGCCTCGGAGGATGAGTTCATACAGCAGGCATATTCCCAGTGCAGCAGCATATCAGTTGACTACGGCATAATGGAAAAGGCCGATAATGTATATGTTATCTGCACTGACCTGGGATGGTCCGACCTGGGCACATGGAATTCACTTTATCTGCATTCGGTGCATGACAGGAATGATAATGCAGTTCTGCACTCGCAGGTATTAGCATACAATTCAGAGGGAAACATCATCAGTCTGCCCGGGGAAAAGATAGCTGTGATACAGGGGCTGGATGATTATATCGTAATCGACAGCGGAGATGTACTTCTGATTGTTCCGAGGGACCAGGAACAGAACATCAAGCAATATCTTGACGACGTGGGCAAGCAGGCAGGTGAAGGATATCTGTAAAATAAAAAGAGGCTGGTCTGAAACCTGCCTCTTCTTTTTTAATATTATGTTCCCTAGTATTCCCAGAGATCCTGTTCAAAATTGAATATCTCATTCTTGATCCTTTCAGCTTCATAGATCTGTCCGGGGCCAATCTTATACTGGTTGATTGCCCTGTCATCATAGACGTTTGATTCGGCTATGATATATCCGTCAAATTTGCGCTGAAGCAGGATGTCCTCAAACGAGATGCGCTGAGCATCATTGTATGAATTGAATGCTTCATGGCTCGCCAGTGCCTGTCTTACATCTTCGTATCTGATCCAGAAGAGACGTCTTTTCACCAGTCTTGCGGTGATCTGATCATATCCCATATAGATAGGGCAAATACCTATTATACGTACATCAAGGCGTGAATGCTTCTTGTCGAAGAACCATTCCTCGAGCAGCATGACCTGCTTGATATCGGCAGGGTTCTCCATGTTTGTCACAGTAGAATCCTGTTCCATTCCCTCAGCATTGATGATTGTGATAGTCATCGTATCACGGTTCATTTTCATCGCGATGTCATCATAGGTTGTGGGAACCGTCATGGCATCACCGTCAAATGAAACAACTTTGCCTGCCATTATCTCGTTGAGAAGGATTCCTGAAAAGTTCATCCTTCCGTCAGACATTTCGGAGGCGAAGCGGTTATTTTCAGAATCATATCTCAGAGACGGATAATAAAGATTCAGGTTCATCTTTTCCCTCAGATCGATTATCCGGTACAGTCTTTTTGACCATACCACATCCGATTCGCCCAGATAAGTATAGTTGATCTTCTGATTGTCGGGCATCGATTTATCATAGATGTCGCCGAACGACTGGGCCATTGCGCCTGTGCATATCAGGATGCCAAAAAGGCCAGCAAGAACTCTCCTGTTCATGGTTTTATCTCTTCCTATATTAGTTAATCTTAAGAATTATCGGGTTAAGATCCCTGGTTCTTCCGTCGGGGCCTACTGCCTTGATCTTTTCAATGATCAGCTTCTGGCCGGCCCTCAGGTTACCAATCAGGCCTTTCTGCTTGTCGGTAATCCTGTTGTTGTTGGATTCAGCGGTAATCTCAAAGCCTTTGTCATTAACAGAGACTGTAAACCCCGTGACTGTATATGTGAGGTCAAATTCAAAGTTTTCAAGCACGGCGGTCACAACCTGTTGTGCTGAGGCAACGCTTCTGAGAACATTACCCTCTTTCATGTTGGCAAACCTTGCTTCGGGGTCAGGCAGTCTTCTTACCCTGAATTCGACAGGGGGGAAGCTCTGTACTTTGCCGTTAATATTTGCGGATACTATTATCTGTGCGTTCTCACCAACCGTTCTGGGTTGTGCAACCCATTCACCGCGGTAGTTTTTATATTTTCCCTTCTTGAGTTCACCGTTTGTCATTCTCACGGTAAGCTTATCAGATCCCACTCCAGGGACAGAAATATCAAGCGGGTTCTGAATGCCCTGGTAAAGGACGTTCATTGCTGTCGGTGAAACAACTACGTTAGGCACTCCAACCGAGTATTTTGAACTGAAGTTATATGCACGCATGGTGCCATCAGGAGCCTTCATATTGATTATACCGCCCCATGATTTTTCACCGATTGATCCGGGTCTGACCCTGTATCTGCCGATACCATCATTATCAACGGGGAGCTTTGTATAATCACCTGTCATCTCATAGGCAACAGTGCCGTCAGCATTTGTTTTGGTTGTGTACGGGCCGATAAGTATTTCCAGATCCTGGGTTGTATCAGTGGCAGCGACGAATACCTGGGCCTCGTATTCATTTCCCTGCATGATGTATGTCGAGTTGGGAATGACAGTCGGAATGATCTTGTTAAATTTGAATGAACCGGCTTCAATCTGAGTGTAGAGGAAGTTAAGAACATCGGTCTCGGCGTTCCTTACGTCAACCTGTATCTTTGAAAGCATGGTGATAGCAGCTACCAGGGGAAGTGTCTGGAAAGTTCCAGTCACCCAGTTCTCTTTTCCCGTTTTTTCAAGGTTTTGCGGGTCATCGGTGTTGAGGATGTCAAGTATTGACTTCTCGGCAGCTATATCCTTGCCGTCGAGTGTCTCAACAAGGAAACTGCGGTAATCTTCCATCAAAGCCTTAAGGTCATTGCCCTTGCCGTCCTGGTCGGATCCTATCAGCACTTCTGAAGGGATGTTGTTCTCATCTATCTTTTTAACCTTGGAAATGTCAATCTGATTGTCGGGAAGGAGAGCTTCAGAATCTTCACCTTCAGCCTTGGTGATAATCTCAACCTTGAGGTCCTGAATATAATTGAAAATCTCATTGGCACGCCCCTTAACGTCATAAGCTTTTGTCTTCCAGGCCCCTGCTTTCTCAGGGTTTTCTGCTGCAGCCGCATCAAAAGCTGCATAGGTGATATCATTCTTCTTGATGTAGTTGGCGGTGGTCTTAGTCAAACCCTTATCCACTCTCTTAAAGGCTTCAACGGCGTCCTTTGAAACGTTAAGAGCAAGCATTGCGGTCAGGATGAGGTACATCATACCTATCATCTTTTGCCGCGGGGTTTCTTTTCCCTTAGACATTTGTGGCTAATTTAGGAGTTTGCAGATATATTAATGAGCTTGACATTACTTTACGTTCATGGCAGCAAGCATGTTGCCATATACATTATTAAGTGATGTAAGGTTATCATTCAGTTTTGAAACCTGTTCACGGTATTTTTTGGTATCATCGGCTGATCCCGAAAGATCTTTCATCATTGTCTCAATACCCTTGTAAATCACGTCTGAACTCTTTACATGATCATTGGCACCGCGCAATTGCAGTTCATATGCTGCATTGAGGGCAGAAAGGTTCTTGTTGAGGTTCTCCAGCTTCTCCTGGTAGGACTTGCCACCGGTCTCAATTGTTTTGGTTGCTTCTCCCAATGTATGGACCACAGTGCTTGTGTCAGTCATTGACTTTGCTGTCTGCCTGGCAGAATCTGAAAGGTTCAGCAGAGACTCATTGGCTTTCCTGATGGTGCCGGCATATTCATTTGTTGTGGCAGCCAGATCGCCCATAGCATTGAAATTATTTGTCGTCTCAGTGAGTTTCTTCAGTCCCTGGCTCAGTCTGTCAAAGACATCGGGAGTGATACCTGCGTTGGCGAGCATCTTGTCAAACTGTGACAGTCCTGCTCCGCCTCCGCTGCCGCCGGAACCACCGCCAACAGCTGCAAATCCAAATTCTTCACCGGAATAGTTCGGATCAAGCTGAGGATAGACCAGCTTCCAGTCCGGTTCTTCCTTCAGTGGCTCAAAAGCCGAGAGGAAGAAAATGCATGCCTCGGTAATAAGACCGATAGCGAGAATTAATCCTGCAAAAGGATAGTGCTGTATTTTGAACAGAGCACCAATGATTACGATTGAGGCACCCCAGCCGTAAACTTTTGCCATGAAATTTTTCCACGTTGTGGTGTGTACAAATTCTGAAAGGCCCATTTATTTAATATTTAAGGTTAAACAGATTAGTTATTAACGCCAATATATGTTCTGACATTGCGGAACCCGACAAAAGATTTTGTTGAGTCCTGATATTCATAATCCCTTGTTGATGTCTGCATGAAATAAGCGATGTCTTTCCACGAGCCACCTCTGACAACCTTGCGCTTAAGCACGGGAGGATCTTCAGGTCTGGCATTGTATTCATAGTCGGGGTTCAGGTCATGGGTGAAGACATATGCAGAAGGATGGTATGCGCATGAAGTCCATTCCGAAACGTTACCGGCCATATCGAACAGTCCGTACTCGTTGGGTTCAAAGGAAGCCACCTTAATTGTATACACGGCTCCGTCATCGATGTAATTACCGCGCAGAGGTTTGAAGTTGGCAAGGAAGCATCCCTGGTAGTTACGGGTGTAGGGGCCTCCCCAGGGGTACATTGAAAGGTCAAGGCCACCGCGGGCAGCATATTCCCATTCTGTCTCAAGAGGCAGACGGTAGTTGTGAACATCGGCCACACCCTGAGCACGCAGATGCTCATTCATAAAGTTGGTGCGCCATACGCTAAAAGCACGAGCCTGTACCCATGATACTCCCACAACAGGATAGTCATCATAGCCCGGATGCCAGAAATAGAGTGTTGCCCATGGCTCATTGAATGAATAGGTGAAGTCCCTTATCCATGCAAGAGTGTCAGGATAAATATTTACTACATGGTGCATGATGAATGATGAGCGGTTAACCACATCAGTGGTATTGCCCTCGAGGTCAGTAACCTTGCCCTCATACACCTGATCTTTATAATTGTACCTGGCTTTGGCAGCCTGCCTGTAGTCGACCCAGAAATATGAATAATTCAGAAGCCGGGTGTCCCACTGCTTGTTGGCATTAAATCTTTCTTCGGGAGGATAATACATAGTCTCGACGACGGATTGGATATTTTCATCTTCGAAATCTATCTCCTCGTCCCAGTTCAGAATATTAGGCTCAATGACGTTTCCTTCCTCATCGGTCCTAAAGAATTCGTAACCTTCAACGCCTTCCTCACCCAGTTTGGTCCTGAGGATAGAGTCACGTACCCAATAGGTAAACTGGCGGTATTTGTTGTTGGTAATCTCTGTCTGGTCCATCCAGAATGCCTCCACAGTAACTGTCTTGGACATGCTGTTCATGGCGCGCAGAGGATCCTGATCACTCGGGCCCTGGGTAAAAGAACCTGCCGGTATGAATGCCATTTCAAAGGGCTCGGGTTCATAGAATTTTTTCCTTCCCTGAACACCTGTCAACTCACCGGTGTCATAGGATGTACAGCTACCCAGAATTAAGGCTAATACAAGAGCTGAAAGGGTTACCTTTTTCATATAGTGATAAATTTTAAGGATGCAAATAAATTAAATTTTTTAAATCCAATCATAAAAATCTTATGCTTTTGTACCTGGTATTACTTCTTCCCAGACCGAGGTCAAAGCTGTATGATACAACGAATTCGTGTGAACCGCTTGTACCTTTTCTGATCTCTGAAACCGGGAAGTCATAACCATATCCAATTTTTAATCCGTTATACAATTCTGTGCCTGCAAAACCTGTAACAGCATCGCCTGCTCTGTAGGAAACGCCACCCCAGACCTTTTTATTGTATCTGATCATTGCAGTTCCTACATATTGTGTTGTTGCCCCATCATTTACCAGGTAAACCGAAGGTATAATTTCAAAGGCCGGACTAGGCAACTGGAAATAGTAACCTGCTGTGAAATGGTATTCACGGCTAACATAAGTTGCTGTTTCTGAATATTTTATTTTCGGCTGATTGACATGAGTGACCGAGAAGCCGGCATAATAATTCAGTCCCTCGTAATAAACACCGGCAGAAATATCAAGAGCAACTAAACTTTCATCATTTTCCGGGATAAGAGGATCTCCTGACGGTGGTGTATGGGTCGGATCAGCCGGTATGAACCACTCTGGCTTAAGTGCTTTATTTAGTACCCCGGCGCTGAAACCTGCTCCCAGGGTACCGCTGCCGATAGGTATGAGATAGGAATATGAGAGGTTGACATTTATATCATTGCTGAAGCCGTATTTGTCAGCTTCCACCAGCAGTCCGGCGCCGCTGCTCAGCCCGAAAAGGTTAAATGGCGAATTGATATTGAAAATCATTGTCGATGGAGCTCCGGGAAACCCTACCCATTGCTGGCGCGTCAGCGCAGTGGCAGTAATCATGCCGCTCATGCCAGAGTAACCGGGGTTATAAGTCTGGGTATTAAACATATAATGAGTCAGGACAGGGTCTTGCTGCCCTGACAGAATTCCAGCTGAAACAAATAAAACGAGGATGACTGTCCTGACTTTCTTCATCTTCAAACAGTGCTTTTGCACTCTGAACAATAACGAGTAAATTAAGCAAAAAATATGCCAGCTTCCAAAAAGAGAAAAATATTTAGTGACCGAACCTTAGCATAGCCCTTGTCCATCTGCCGGGGACCTGGTCTCTGTTGGCCATCAGGTAGTCATCATAAGAACAGGCGAGGTAATGAGGTTCTCCGTCAGCATCACGGATCTCAATCCACCACCGCTCAGTTATAATGCTCTTTATAAAAATTGCCTCACCCTCGAGATCACTGATTGTCACATGATATCTGGTGAACCTGTTGTTCATCTGATCACTGAGGTACGGAAGCTCATACTGTTTCTGTGAGAATCCCTCAAGAAAGAACCAGATGATCTGTGCTGCAAGGTGGGAGGTCTGAAAACGGTTGTCATACATCGGGTTGACCTCCGTAAGAGCCAGTATCTTCAGATTGTCAGACAGTCCGGCATACCGTGCGAGGAGGCATATTTCCTCACCGTAAAAGCCGTTTGCGGACGGAAGGATTGTTCCCGGGGCATCGGCCTGACGCACTGAACCTATGTCAAACAATGCTGCGGTAGCGTCACGGAACAGGGGCTCCGTCTCATGAACGGCAGCACGAACCTCTCCGATGCGCATCATTTCATAATGCCTCCTGTTAAAACGATTCACCACCTGCTGGTCAGTGAGATAAGTCTGATGTCCGATGGCTGCAAGATGTGACAGGCGGTTCCCGCTGCGGTAGATCATGTCGTTCATCCAGTTCAGCGAATCAGCAGGTCTTTTTTCTGCAGTGAAATCGAGTCTCGAATCTACCGATACAAGCGACCATGGCTGCCTGAGGGACGAAATGCATCTGTCGATTGCAGGCATCAGCGCGCTGGTGCCGCCGATAATAACTGGTACTATATCCTGCGACAGCAGTTGGATGATCACATCGCGCAGTCCTGCAAGCGTGTCATCAAAGGAGGTGCCTGTCTTCAGGTTACCAAGATCAGTGATCTTCATCTTGCCGGGCAGACGCGAGAAGGAGTAAAGATTTTTCCTGATGGCATCAGGGGCGTACATAGCGCCTTTGTTTGAAGAGCAACGATCATCAGGAACACCTATAAGTGCCACCGCGTACCCGGAAAGGTCTTCCAGAGGCACATTCCCGTTATTGACTACAACATTGTGGGGGAATGCCGCGGAGCCTGTCAGATGTTCAACTTCAGGCTTGTCAAGACAGACAGGATCTAAATACTGGTTCAGGTCAATCATGATTTACTTTTATCACTTCTTCTTCCCGCCTCTGGTGCGTTTGCCCGGGCTTCCCTTTTCAATAATGGACATGCAATCCTCCCTTGTCAGCTTCCTGGGGTCAGTACCTTTGGGAATCCTGTAATTGCTTTTTTCCTTCACTATATATGGCCCGTACCTGCCGTTAAGTACCATGATATCATCAAAATCACTGATGACCTTCATCTTATCGCCTTCTCTCTTTTCCCTGATGAGTTCGGTTGCTCTTTCCTCAGTGATTGTGTAAGGATCATCAACATCTTTTTTCAGTGAGTAAAACTTGCCGTCATGTTTTACATAAGGCCCGAATTTCCCAAGGCCGACTATCATCTCGCTCTCCTCAAACATACCTGCTTTTCTTGGCAGGGCGAACAGTGCCATAGCTTCTTCAAGGGTTATCGTCTCAAGCAACTGGTCGCGTCTCAGGTTAGCGAAGCGCGGCTTTTTGTCGGGTGATGCTTCGCCAAGCTGAACGACGGGACCGAACCTGCTCATCTTAACCATAACAGGCAATCCGGTCACCGGATCGGTGCCCAGCTGGCGGGCTCCCGTCATACGCGCTTTTATGGAGAGAGATTCATCAACGGTCTTGTGGAACGGTCCGTAAAAATCAGCGATCATCTTCTGCCATTCCAGTTCGCCAGAGGCTATCTCATCAAATTCCTTTTCCACCTCTGCGGTGAAATTATAGTCAAGTATGTCTGGAAAGTTTGAAATAAGAAAATCATTGACGATCATTCCTATATCTTTAGG
Organism: uncultured Bacteroidales bacterium; assembly: GCA_963743775.1. Lineage (GTDB taxonomy): Bacteria > Bacteroidota > Bacteroidia > Bacteroidales > VadinHA17 > SR-FBR-E99. The sequence continues at coordinate 135,742 of CAVURA010000010.1, read as the reverse complement.
AAAGAGTTTAGATTTCTCTTTTCCGGCCACCTCGCTCTTTTCACTCCGGGTTATTTTACCTTTTGACAGTGTGAGCTGTGCCACTGTGCGTTTCTCGCCGGGCCGGTCTTCACGTGCGACGTACCCGCGCGTCTGGATGGTCGATATTGTCGGTGCGTATGTTGATGGCCTTCCTATACCAAGCTCCTCCATCTTCTTCACCAGGCTTGCCTCCGTATAACGCGGCGGGGGTGTTGTGAAACGCTGCAATGCGGTGATTGTTACGGGGGCCACCGACATGCCTTTATCTACACGCGGAAGAATTGTTTTTTCGTCATCAGCGGCATTACTGTCATAAGATTCAGTGTAAACCGTCAGGAAGCCGTCAAAAAGTATCACCTCGCCGGTTGCCGTGAAGTTTACGGGGGAGGTGGACATACCTATAGTAATAGTAGTCTTTTCAATTTCGGCATCAGCCATCTGTGAGGCGATAGCCCTTCGCCATATAAGTTCATAAAGCCTTTTTTCATTATTAGTGCCTGCGACTTCCTTCTTGTCAAAGTAGGCAGGTCTTATTGCTTCATGAGCTTCCTGTGCACCCTTGGTATGGGTCTTGAACTGTCTTGTGCGTGAATATCTGGCACCATAATCCTGTGTCACAACTTGCTTTGCAGTGTTCAGCGCAAGCATGGAAAGATTTGTGGAGTCGGTCCTCATGTAGGTTATTTTACCTCCCTCGTACAGTTTCTGAGCCACTGACATTGTCTGGGCTACTGAGAAACCAAGTTTCCGGTATGCTTCCTGCTGGAGGGTGGATGTTGTGAACGGCGGTGCCGGTGATCTTGTTCCGGGCCTGACGACGATGTTCTCAACGGAGAATGCGGCTGCTTCACATTTTTCCAGAAAAGTCTTTGCTTCAGGTTCAGTGCCGAATTTTTTAGGACACTCTGCCTTTAGAACCACATCTGCCTCTTCCTTGTTCTTGCCGGTAAAAGTACCTGTTACCCTGAATGCTGAGTCGGCAGTGAAAGCGATGATTTCACGCTCACGGTCGACAAGCAGGCGTACGGCGACAGACTGAACCCTTCCTGCTGAAAGAGAGGGCTGCACTTTCTTCCACAGCACCGGAGAGATCTCAAAGCCCACCATCCTGTCAAGCATCCTTCGGGCCTGCTGTGCATCGACAAGGTTCATATCTACCTGCCGCGGCTCCTGAATGGCCTGAGTGATAGCTTCTTTTGTTATCTCATGAAAAACTATCCGGTTAGTGGAAGAGGAGTCGAGACCCAGAACAGATATCAGGTGCCAGGCTATCGCTTCACCTTCGCGGTCCTCATCGGAGGCGATCCAGACTGTCTTTGCACTGGAAGCCAGTTTGCGCAGTTCACTGACAACTTTCTTCTTATCTTCAGGTACCTCATACACGGGCTTGAAACCCTTTTCCACCTCAATTCCCAGATTATTCTTTGCAAGGTCACGTATATGTCCGAAACTGGACACTACCGTAAAATCCTTGCCGAGGAATTTTTCTATCGTTTTTGCTTTTGCGGGAGATTCAACTATTACCAGATTTTCTGTCATCCGAGATTTTTTAAAAACAGGGCAAAGTAAGCGATTATGGGTACTAACTTCAAAATTATTAAGAAAGAATTTGTATTATTCATTAAATTAGCGCCCATATTATGAGGGTATCATGAGGGATAAAAAGTTCAGCAAGAATATAGTATGGTTGTGGGTGATCATATCTCTTCCGGTCGTACTTCTTTTAACCCTGTTTATTCTTATCTCTGCACAGAAGCTTGGGCCTCTGCCCTCATTTGAGGAGCTTGAGAACCCGGCCAGCAACCTTGCTGCAGAAGTCTATTCCGAAGACAACGTCCTGCTTGGTAAATTCTACGTTCAGAACCGCACATGGACTGAATATGAAGACATCTCTCCTTATGTCATCGATGCACTGATTGCCACTGAAGACATAAGGTTTTACAGGCATTCGGGTATCGACTTCAGGGGTCTTGCAAGGGTTCTTGTCAAGACAATTCTTCTCGGAAAAGAGACCGGGGGAGGCAGTACCATCACCCAACAGCTGGCCAAGAACCTCTTCCTGCCGCGGGATCTCTCGAATGACCCTGCAATTGTAAGGGCTGCAAAACTGGCGGTTACAAAGTTCAAGGAGTGGCAGACGGCAGTGAAGCTTGAGAGGAGCTACACCAAAGAGGAGATAATAACAATGTATCTGAACGTCTTTGACTTTATTTATAATGCTGTAGGGATTCATTCAGCCGCGCATATCTATTTTAATACAACCCCTGACTCACTGAACCTGGAGCAGTCGGCTCTCCTTGTAGGAATGCTCAAAAATTCCGTTGCCTATAACCCGGTCCGCAACAGTGAGAGTGCCCTGAAGAGGCGCAATGTGGTGATCGGACAGATGGAACGGTACGGCTATATCTCACGTGATGTGGCTGATTCAATCAGGAAACTGCCGGTGGTACTTGATCTGCGTGAAGACAGTCACAACTCAGGCCTTGCCACATATTTCAGGGAGTACATACGGACCACGATGATCAAGTATGAGCCTCAGCGGGATATGTTCTATTCTGATGAGCAGTATGAGGATGCCCAATGGCACTGGCAGTATGATCCTCTCTATGGCTGGTGCAGAAAGAACACCAAACCCGACGGGACAAATTACAATCTTTACAGGGATGGCCTGAGGATCTATACCACTCTTAATTCGAAGATGCAGGGATATGCCGAGGAGGCTGTTGCGGAGCACCTGTCCACTGATCTCCAGCCGCTTTTTAACAAAAGGGCAAAACTAAACCGGAATCCGCCATTTTCAAATGACCTTACAGTCGCCGAGGTCAAGGAGATCATGGAACGCTCCGTGAAGCAGAGTGACAGGTACCGTAGCATGAAATCATCAGGCACACCGGAAGATTCCATAATCATTGCTTTCAACACGCCTATCCGCATGAAGGTATTTTCATGGTCCGGGGAACGTGACACTGTAATGTCTCCCCTTGATTCCATAAAGTATTATAAGTTCTTCGTGAGGTCATCATTCATGGCGATGGATCCGCATACCGGCCATGTCAAGGCTTACGTTGGCGGTCCTGACTTCCGGTATTTCAAGTACGACGCTGTCACGCAACAGAAGAAACAGGTAGGCTCAACCATAAAACCTTTCCTTTATACCCTGGCTATTCAGGATGGATATTCTCCATGTTTTGAAGTGGAGAATATTCCGCAGTCCTTTGATGTTGGTGACAGCATACCGTGGTCACCGCGCAGTTCGGGACCGGAGGAGTTTCACGGGAAGATGGTGACACTGGAGTGGGGTCTTGCCAATTCCGAGAACTGGATATCGTCATGGGTGATGAAACAGTTTACCCCTTCTGCTGTGGCTGATCTGATGCACAGGATGGGTATCAGGAGCTATATTGACCCTGTATGGTCCATCTTCCTGGGGACATCAGATGTCAGTCTCGAGGAGATGGTTGGTGCTTACGGTACTTTTGCCAACAAGGGTGTTTATACGAGACCTATTTACGTTACCCGTATTGAAGACCGCAACGGCAACGTGATCTCGACTTTTGCTCCTTTTATTGATGAGGTGATGAGTGAAGAGCAGGCTTATGTAATGACTTCACTTTTACAGGGAGTGGTAAACAAGGGGACTGGCCTGAGACTGAGGGGCAAGTATCAGCTCAGGAATCAGATGGGAGGCAAAACAGGCACGACCCAGAACCATTCAAACGGATGGTTCATGGGTGTCACTCCAAATCTTGTGGCCGGGGTCTGGACCGGATGGGAGGATCAGGCTATACATTTTGAGGAGATGTCAGTAGGGCAGGCATCAAATATGGCTCTGCCTGTCGTTGGGATATTTCTTCAGAAACTGTTCGCTGACCCGGAACTGGGAGCAATGGTCAATGACGTATTTGAAGTCCCGGAGAACCTCACCATAGATCTCGACTGTGACCATGCGAAGTCACAGCAGAATATGAGCGACTCTTACAGGCAACGATATTACTGATCAGGCGAACAGCAACTTTACCAGGCCTTCGATTTTATAGACAGGCAGGATTTTAATACCGGCCTGCTCTTTTATATTGCGGTGATATCCCGAAATTACTATCTGTTCAAATCCCATTCTTGAGGCTTCGAGAATACGTTGCTCAACCCGTGCCACTGGTCTTATCTCGCCTGAAAGGCCAACCTCTCCGGCGAAGGCGGTATGCTGACCTACTGGGGCATCGAGGTTCGATGAAAGCACTGAACTCACTACAGCAAGGTCTATGGCAGGGTCACTGACTTTCAATCCTCCTGCGATGTTGAGGAAGACATCCTTTACGCCCAGCCTGAAACCTGCTCTTTTCTCAAGCACTGCCAGAAGCATATTCAGCCTTCTGGTGTCAAATCCCGTGGAGCTGCGCTGGGGGGTACCGTACACAGCGCTGCTGACCAGGGCCTGTGTCTCGATCATGAACGGTCTTAAACCGTCTATTGTGGCGGCAATAGACACTCCGCTTGCAGGGTCACGGTCCCTCCTGATGAAGAGTTCGGAAGGGTCAGTCACCTCACGCAGCCCACTGCTGTCCATCTCAAAGATACCTATCTCGGCAGTTGATCCGAAACGGTTCTTAACCGGTCTCAGGATGCGGAACACATAGTTACCGTCACCTTCGAACTGCAGCACCACATCGACAATGTGCTCAAGCACCTTGGGCCCGGCCAGCGAGCCATCCTTGGTTATATGACCTATAAGAATAACAGGCACACCTGTCTCCTTGGCATAACGGAGCATCATGGCGGCACATTCCCTTACCTGTGACACGGACCCTGCTGAGGACTCAAGCAGTCCTGAGCTCAGCGTCTGGATTGAATCTATTATAAGAAGGGCCGGATTGATCGCACCTGCCTGGGTGATGACATTCTCGAGCTCAGTCTCGTTATAAATGAAGCAGTTGTCGTTTTTGCCCTTCAGTCTTTTTGCGCGCAGCTTAACCTGTCCTTCACTCTCCTCACCTGATACATAGAGCACTTTTCTATCATTTGTTGCAAGGGCTATCTGAAGAGCAAGGGTGGATTTGCCTATGCCGGGCTCGCCTCCCATCAATATAAGTGAACCCCTGACCATGCCTCCGCCCAGGATACGGTCCATCTCGCCGATACCTGTCGTGATCCGGTCAGATTCGTTCACCTCGATGCCCGACAGGAGTTCCGGTTTGCGGCGCGGTGACGAAGAAGAAACAGAAGAGGGGGAAGAGAGGGCAATCAGTTCCTCACGGTAAGTGTTCCATTCCTTGCATGCCGGACAGTGGCCTATCCATTTCGGGGATTCGGCACCACAGTTCTGGCATACATAAACAGTCTTGTTTTTTGCCATCAGCGAGAGATTGTGTAAGGAACAAATTTACAAAATGTACGGTTTTATACACTTTGATTCTTCCCGGGGCGGAATAAAACCCTGCCTCTCTTCATGCCAAAAAGAATTAAAAATGACAAGGCACCGAAAATAGTAACAATCACCATTTGTGATTCATGCAGGAGTGTTGCTGAAGCCAGACCTTCCTCCAGTGGAATACCGAAGGCAACAAGGAGGCCGCGCGAAACAATCCAGTGAAAGGCTCCCATTCCGTTCTGTACAGGTGCAGCCATGCCAAAACTGCCAATTACGAGAACGAACAACCCGCCCCTCAGGCCCAGCTCTGAGGTTGAGTCAAGGCACAGGAGCGGAAAGTATGTCATAAACAGGTAAGCCACCCATAAAAGAACCGTATAAAGAATAAACTCCCATTTCCTTTTGAGACGGGCAATGGATTTCAATCCATCAGCAATGCCATCAAAAAAAGTGTATATCTTTTTAAAGAACTTTCTTTCCGAGAGCTTTTCCCTCAGTCTGATAAAGAGCATTATGGCCAGGGCTGACATCCCGATAATAAGTACAGACACGATGATGACAGTACTTAAAGAAGATGATAACCTGTTTTGCACCGGAGCTACCACATTATCGGAAAGGAAGCTTCCCGTGAGTGTGCTGCCGGCAATAAGTGTAAGTCCGAAAATTACGAGAACGGTAAGGATGTCAACAGTTCGTTCGATGAGCATTGTCCCCACCAGCTTGTCAAAGGGGATCTTTTCCCTTTCACTCAGGGTGGCACATTTGGTCACCTCTCCCAGTCGCGGGAAGATCAGGTTGACCAGGTAACCGGTGGCTATCGCATGGTATGCGTTCATCAGTTTCGGTTTGTATCCGAGCGGTTCTGCCAGGAGGGTCCAGCGCCGCGCCCTGATAAAAAACGAGATCAGCGTCATGGAGGTAGCAGGAAGCAACCACCCATAGTGAGCCTTTTTGAGAATTTGCCACAGGTTATTGAAGTTAATGCCTCTGAAAGAGACCCATAACAACAAAAGAGCAATGGCAAGAAATATTATTATTTTTACGGTTTGCTTAAGGCCATTCTTCAATGTCAGATCAGTTTGTTGGTTGCTGTGTCAGGAAAGATGATGCAAGGCCTGAAGGTTCTGGCATCTTCGAAGTCCAGGATGGCGTATGACATAATGATGATCACATCACCAATGGCCGTTCTTCTGGCTGCCGGACCGTTGAGACAAATCTCACCCGATCCCCGCTTTCCCTTTATTACATAGGTTTCAAGCCTGTCACCGGTGTTTTTGTTAAGTACATGCACCTTCTCATTTTCAATGATGTTGGCGGCGTCCATAAGATCTTCATCAATGGTCACGCTTCCTATATAATTGAGATTAGCGCCGGTAACGGTGACGTAATGTATTTTTGATTTTACTACTTCTATCATCATGGTTTTTCAGGATGACCTGCTGCTGAATTTGTGCAAAGATACATTTCCTTTTATTCAACGCAACCTGATCTCAGTGTTATCAATCAGCCTCACCTCTCCTGCAAACAGTGCGATGCAACCAAAATAATTCTTATCCGGCGTCATATCCTTCTTTGATCTGACGGGCTTAAGGGTATTTTCTTCAACGATCTCGAAATATTCAAGATTAAATCCGGGTATCATATTTATGCGGTCAGCTACAAAGTCCCTGATATCATCAGGTTCCGTGTCGGAAACCATGGCTGCGGCATCAATCAGGGTCTTGAATATTTCTCCTGCTCTTTCACGGTGTTCAGGCAGCAGGCGTCTGTTGCGGCTGCTCATGGCCAGTCCGTCTTTTTCCCTCACTATCGGACATGAGACGATTTCAATCTTTGGAAAATTGTTCCGGGCCATTGCCCTGATTATGGTCAGTTGCTGAAAATCTTTCTGCCCGAAGAAAGCAGTAGAAGGTCTGATAATGTCAAAGAGTCTTGAGACGACCTGTGCCACCCCGTTAAAATGCCCGGGCCTGTGTACTCCCTCCATCACCTTGTCGAGTTCTCCGAAGTTGAATATCCTGGTGTCAGGTTCAGGGTAAACCTCCTCTGCTGAAGGGACAAAGACGAAATCATTTTCCCTGAGCACCAGCGACAGCATATCAAGATCCGCATCGATTGTGCGGGGGTACTTTTTCAGATCCTCAGGGTCATTGAACTGGGTGGGGTTGACAAAGATGCTCACCGCCACCATCCGGCAGCTGCTGACCGCAGCTTCCACCAGTGAGATGTGGCCTTCATGCAGCGCTCCCATGGTTGGCACAAAACCCGGAGATCTGAGCACCATAGTCTTGTAATGTTCCCTGATCTCCTTGACAGTATTAAACACTTTCATCGTTCTGTTTTTTAGAAATCATGATAATTGCCTCAAATAAGAATTAATCTTTTTTTGACCATGCGCAAGTGCAAAGTAACTTCATTTTGTTAGCAACCCTCCGTATTTAAGCTTGGAAATTAATTGTATTTTTTTTATTATCTTTGCACTTTGTATTAAATAAGGTACATCGGGAGGTTTTAATGGAAAGCAGAAGGGTGTTGTTTGTTTCACAGGAGATAATGCCATACTTAGGTGAGACAAAGCTTTCGAAGATCAGCCGTGATCTGCCGCAAGGCATACAGGAAAGGGGGAAAGAGATCCGGACATTTATGCCCCGATACGGATCAATCAACGAGAGAAGGAATCAGCTTCATGAAGTAATCCGCCTGTCGGGGATGAACCTCATCATAGATGATACTGACCATCCTCTTATTATCAAGGTGGCCAGCATACAGTCTGCGCGCATGCAGGTTTACTTTATTGACAACGATGATTATTTTCAGCGCAAGCACACGGTGGCTGATGCCGCCGGAACAGAGTACGAAGACAATGACGAGAGAGCCATTTTCTTTGCAAGGGGAGTGATCGAAACCGTCAGGAAATTACGATGGAGCCCCGATATAGTCCATTGTCATGGATGGCTCACTGCGCTGATACCTATTTATCTCCGCAAACTCTATTCGGATGATCCGGTGTTCAATAAGCTCAAAACTGTATACTCTGTTTACAATAACGGATTTAAAAAGCCGTTGAAATCATCACTGTCTGAAAAACTTGCAGCGGACGGAATTGAAAAAAGCGCACTGAAGGTAATCAAGAGCAATACAGACTTCCTTAGCCTCACCCGGCTGGCAGCTGAAAATTCTGACGGAATAATTATCGGATGTGATAAAATCGACGAGGGCGTTAAGAAATATCTTGCCGGCACTGACAAGGCCCTCCTTGAATATCAGGGCGAGGAGAATTATATTGATGCTTACAATGATTTTTATGACAAGCTTTTACAGGACAAAAAAAAATAAGGACCGCAATAGCCTTACATCAGGGCTGCTAAATATTATTCTACCTGTATTCACACTGCTGACCGTGGTTTTTTCATCGTGTGAACAGAATCCGTCCAAAATCGGGATTGATCTTTTACCGGATGACGACTTTGTGGACATATATTCAACTGATACACTTGGGATAAAAGCATACACCATGTTCGATGAGCAGTCTGTTTCTGCGGACAGTACCCGTATGTTTGCCGGCAGTATCAAGGATGCATATTTTGGAACAACTGATTGTGATTTTGTCACCCAGCTGAGGCTTGTTACCCCTTGGCCGCACATTGACTTTGATATTGATTCGGTCAAGCTTCAGTTTGAACTTTCAGATGTCTCCGGCGACACAGCTGCAGTACATTACATAAGGCTCTATGAAACGGGAACCCTCCTCACTGACACAACGGAGTTCTATTCCACACAGGATCCCGATACAATCAAATTCCTGGGTGAGTATCCAATGCCCGTACTGGAGGAAGATTCTGCCTATGCAGTCGACTTGCCTGTATGGGTTGGCGAATACCTTCTCCGGGACACAACCAAGTTCCTTCCCGCATCTGATTTCTATACAACCTTCTTCAAAGGACTTTATTTCGGTATCAGGAGCGAGACAAATCCTGTGCTCGTCACCCTGACTGCAGGGGATAGTCCGCTGGCAATAACCGTTTATTATCATAATCCTGACACCGTCAAATACAGCTACTCCTTTGTGGCAACAAACAGGGCGGTAAACTACAACAGGTTCCTGCATGATTTCACAACAGCTGACCCTGACAAGGAGATTAAGCACATCAATGATTTTGTCACTGACACGGCAGTATACCTGCAGTCATTCAAGGGCGTTTATGCCCGGTTCGATATACCGTCACTCAGTAAATTCAAGGGTAATCAAACCATAGGAGTGAACAAGGCAAGGCTGTATGTGCCTGTGTACCTTAACGACGAGTATTTTCCGGAAGCCGACGTTCCAACAAGAATCTATCTCAGATACAGGGACAGCGAGGGCAATGAAGTCGCCATACCTGACCTTATTCATGATGTCGGATTTCTTGACGGCACTTATTATAACGCCAAAGATTATTACATCTTCAATATCACAAGTTTTGTCCAGCAATATCTTGAGGGAGTTATTGAAAATCCCTCAGTCGAAATGTATTATCCGTTGGCATCAGGCAGTAATGTGATCTTTAAGGTCAATGCGAATGACCCCACTGTCAGATTTGAGTTTGTTTATACACTCTATTGATTAACAAATACATACTAATCGCCTATGTGTGGAATTGTAGGATATATTGGTTCACGGCCAGCCCGTGATATTGTTATCAACGGACTGAAACGGCTTGAATACAGGGGATATGACTCTGCCGGAATTGCTATAAGTGATGGCCAGAGAACAGAGATCTTCAAATGTGCCGGCAGGGTACGTGACCTGGAGGAGATGGTCGCCAACAAAGACTTCCACGGGACGATGGCAATGGGTCATACACGTTGGGCCACACACGGTGAACCCAATGAGATAAACGCTCACCCGCAAGTCTCATGCAGAGGACATTTCATTGTTGTTCATAACGGTATTATAGAGAACTATGCTCGCATAAAGCGGCATCTCGAGAGCCGTGATGTCAAATTCACAAGCCAGACTGACACCGAAGTGCTTGCCAATCTTATGGAGCATCTCTATCTTGAGGGTGACCTGTCAGCTGAACAGGCGATCATCATGGCACTCAATAAGGTGGAAGGCACATACGGCATTGCTGTTTACTGCCGTGACGAACCAAACAAAATGTTCGCTGCAAGGCAGGGATCGCCGCTGGTGATAGGAGTGGGCGACGGAGAGAACTTCATCGCTTCCGATGCTACTCCCATCGTTGAGTACACCCAGCGGGTCATTTACCTTAATGATGATGACCTGGCTGTCATAAGCAAGGATGAGATGGTGCTGAAGGCTATAAAGAATAAGCCTTTTGAACCCGAAGTAAAGAATGTCGACCTGAAGATTGGAGAGATTGACAAGGAAGGCTACCCTCATTTTATGCTCAAGGAGATCTTCGAACAACCCCGTGCCATTCATGACACCTTCAGGGGCAGGGTGCTTCCTAACCAGGCAGGACTGATGCTGGGAGGGCTATACAATGTTTTTGAAACGATGGCTTCGGCAGACAGGATACTGATAGTGGCCTGCGGGACTTCATGGCATGCCGGACTGGTTGGTGAGTATATCATTGAGGAGTACTGCCGGATACCTGTCGAGGTGGAGTACGCCTCAGAGTTCAGATACCGTGATCCGATTATCAAAAAAGGAGATATCGTTCTTGCAATAAGCCAGAGCGGTGAGACGGCAGACACTCTTGCGGCTATTAAGCTTGCCAAGGAGAGAGGTGCAATGGTGCTGGGTATATGCAACGTGGTAGGATCATCAATTTCACGTGAGACCAATGCCGGGGTATTCACGCATGCTGGCCCTGAGATAGGTGTTGCCTCCACAAAGGCTTTTACCACACAGGTGGTCACCCTGGCCATGATTGCTTTCGAGATAGGATACCGCAAGGGTCTGATTGATGAGACACGATACCACAATCTCATAGTGGAACTGACCAGGCTGCCGGAAAAGGTGGAGAATGCATTGAAAATAAATGATCAGGCTCTGGCTCTTGCAAAAATATACAAGGATTCAACGAACGCACTTTACCTTGGAAGAGGTCTGCTGTACCCCGTAGCACTTGAAGGCGCCCTGAAACTCAAGGAGATATCTTACATCCACGCAGAAGGATATCCTGCCGCTGAAATGAAGCATGGCCCCATCGCCCTTATTGATGAGCACATGCCTGTAGTGGTGGTTGCGACAAAGGAGAACTCCTATGACAAAATTGTAAGCAACATACAGGAGGTCAAGGCTCGCAAGGGTAAAGTGATAGCCGTTGTGACCGAAGGCGACCAGGTCATCAGCAAGATGGCTGATTATGTCATGGAGGTGCCTGACACCATTAATGTCTTTGCTCCTGTTCTGGCTGTTATTCCCCTTCAGCTTCTCTCTTATCATATTGCGGTTCTGCGCGGCTGCGACGTTGATCAGCCGCGAAACCTGGCAAAATCAGTCACAGTCGAATAATTAAATCATAATTATATGGCCGACGGTTACAGAAATCTGAGTATCGGGGAGATACGTGGTCTTGAGGCTGCTGGCTGCAGAAGCAGCTCATGGGGGAGTATACTTGTCAAGGAGCCTTTCAATGCTGAGCGAATCCAGAATGTCACCTTCTCGGGGACAGTAAAACTGGGACTGTTTAACGGCATTGCCCGCGAGAGATGCGGACTGCCGTTACCGCACGGGATAAAAAATGCCCATATCCATAACTGCACAATTGAAGATAATGTAACTATCACCGATATCACAGGTTTTATTGCCAATTATGACATTGGTGAGGGTGTCGTGATCAGAAACTGCGGGCATATTTCAACTGAAGGACGCACATCCTTCGGTAACGGCACCCGCGTGGCAGTGCTGAACGAGACCGGTGGACGGGAGGTGCCCATCTGGGACAGGCTGACTTCACACATGGCTTATATAATAACACTGTACCGTCACAGACCTGCTGCCATTGAGATAATCGAAAATCTTATTGACAGGTATGCGGAGAGCGTGAAATCAGAGCGCGGAGTGATTGGCTCCGGATCATATATTGCCGGATGCGGGACCATTAAGAATGTAAAGATCGGTAACGGCTCTGTCATTGAAGATGTGTCAAGACTGGCTGAAGGATCGGTGAACAGCTCATTCAAGGATCCGGTTTACATCGGCAACGATGTTATAATGGATCATTTTATAATTTGCTCCGGATCGAAGGTCACTGATGCTGCAGTCATTGACAAATGCTTCATAGGCCAGGGTTGTACCCTGTCAAAACAGTATTCGGCCGAGAATTCGCTCTTCTTTTCAAACTGCGGAGGATATCATGGTGAGGCGTGTTCAATATTTGCCGGTCCGTATACGGTAACTCATCATAAATCGACCCTTCTTATCGCTGGTATCTTTTCATTCATGAATGCCGGCAGCGGATCGAACCAGAGCAATCATATGTACAAGCTGGGCCCGATCCACCAGGGTATTATGGAGAGAGGATCCAAGACCACAAGTGACTCCTATGTGCTGTGGCCTTCCCGTATCGGCCCGTTTACCCTGGTCGTGGGACGTCATTACCATAACGTTGATACCACCCAGTTCCCCTTTTCCTACCTGACTGAAGTGAATTACGAGTCACAGCTTGTGCCGGGCATTAACCTGCGCAGTGTGGGAACAATACGTGATGCACAGAAATGGCCTAAACGTGACGCGCGCAAGGACCCTAAAAAACTTGACCAGATAAACTATAACCTTCTGAGTCCTTTCACAGTGGGTAAAATGATGAACGGCAGGGAGCTGCTGCAGAAACTGCTGAAAGAGAATACCGAAGGACTGCCTTTTCTCACATATGAGAGAATGAGGATGAAGACTTCTGCTGCTGAACGTGGCATAGGTCTTTACCAGATGGGCATCAATAAATTCATCGGCAACTCTGTTATCAACAGGCTTGAAGGGATTGAATTCAACTCTGACACTGAAATAAGAAAAAGATTAAAGCCGGATCATGAAAAGGGTACCGGAGACTGGATTGATATGTCAGGGCTGATAGTGCCGCTCAAAGAGATTGAACATCTGCTTTCATCCATAGAAAAGATGGAGTTGCAAAGTGCAGACGCCATCAATAAAAGATTTGAGGACATACATAAACATTATTATGATATGGAGTGGGCATGGACCTATGACCGGCTTCCCGGTGAAACAGGCAAACCCAATGACAAACTGACGGCATCAGATATTATCTCCCTTGTGGAGAGGTGGAAGGAGAGCGTGGTCGATCTTGACCACATGCTTTATGAAGACGCCCGCAAGGAGTTTACACTGTCATCAATGACAGGCTTTGGAATAGACGGGGATGATGAAGTGAAGAAGCGCGATTTCGAGCAGGTGAGGGGTGACTTTGAAAAAAACCCGGTCGTGCTGGCCATCCTAGATCATATTAAGATAAAGTCGGAATTGGGAAATGAACTGATCGGACGGCTGAAGCGCTGCAAATCATGACAGGCAATAGAGGGGCGAGCGTTAAGAAATGATCCGGTGGATCATTTTAGTGAGCAGCCAGTCTGCAGGGGTTGAGGAAATTAAGAATTAAGAATTTGAGGATCAGATAATTCGCAAATCGCAAATCGCAAATCGCAAATCGCCAAATTCTATCTGTTACCGTACATTTTTTCGTAATACCCGGAATAGGCTCCTGAGATTATCGTCTCAAGCCATTTCTCATTTGAAAGGTACCAGTCAACGGTCATGACAAGTCCCTGTTCAAAGGTAACCGATGGCTTCCACCCGAGCTCCCTCATCAGTTTACTGCTGTCGATAGCATATCGCAGGTCATGACCTGCACGGTCAGTTACAAATGTGATCAGCTTTTCCGAACTGCCTTTGTCCCTCCCCAGCTTCTCATCCATGATACGGCACATGAGACGGACCAGGTCGATATTCTTCCACTCATTGTCACCGCCTACGTTATATGTCTGCCCTGGCTGACCCTTATGGAAGATGATGTCAATTGCCGAAGCATGATCTTCAACATAAAGCCAGTCCCTGATATTCTCCCCCTTACCATAGACAGGTATAGGTTTCCCGGTCTTTATGTTGTTGATTGTAAGTGGAATAAGCTTCTCCGGGAACTGGTTGGGGCCGTAGTTGTTTGAACAATTTGAGATTACGAACGGAAGGCCATATGTATTTCCAAAGGCTCTCACCATATGGTCGGAGCTTGCCTTGGAAGCAGAATAGGGGCTCCTTGGGTCATAGGCTGTCTGCTCGGTAAAAAATCCCCCATGCTCAAGCGACCCGTACACCTCATCGGTAGAGATATGATAAAAGAGCTTCTTTGCATCATGAGGCAGGGATCACATCACGAAAAGCTGCGAGGAGATTTACAGTGCCCAAAATGTTTGTAAGAATGAACTCATCGGGAGAAGTTATTGACCTGTCAACATGCGACTCGGCTGCCAGGTGTATCACCCCGTCAAACCTGAACTCAGTGAAAAGGGCGTTCACAGCCTGTTTGTCAACTATATCAACCTTGCGAAAGTGGTAGTTCGGTTCTTTGTCAATGTCGGTAAGGTTACCGAGATTGCCTGCATAGGTAAGCTTGTCGGCATTGACTATCTCATATTCGGGATATTGTCTGACGAAACGCCTGATAACATGCGATCCGATGAAACCGGCTCCTCCGGTGATAAGCAATATTCTTTTCATTATGCTTTGTTTCTTATTTTTTTCTCCCACCGCCAGGCTGTCTCCATGGCTTCGTCGAGAGTGATCTCCGTCTTCCAGTTCAGCTCCCTGTTTGCGAGCGACGGATCGGCCCATATTTTTTCAATGTCGCCTTCCCTTCTTGAAGTGATACTGTACTTTACCTTTTCTCCCGTGGCACGTTCGAAGGCAGCAATGGCCTCCAGGACCGAGACACCCGTTCCGGCGCCCAGGTTAAAGACCTCATAATTCTCCTTATTCCTTTGGTCAATTAGTCTCTTCAGAGCAACCACGTGCGCTTTTGCCAGATCAACCACATGGAGGTAATCGCGTATACATGATCCGTCGGGGGTATCATAGTCGTTTCCGAAGACCCTGAGCTCTTCGCGGAGGCCAATTGCAGTCTGGGTGATAAATGGTACCAGGTTTTCAGGCACACCGCGGGGCAGTTCACCTATATATGCCGTGGGGTGAGCACCGATCGGATTGAAATATCTGAGTGAAATAGCCCGCTGCGACTGCCTGGCAGCCATGGTATCCCTGATGATGATTTCACCTGCCTGCTTGGTATAACCGTATGGTGATGCCGCTTCCTTAACTGGCGTTGTCTCGGTCACAGGCAGTATTACGGGCTGTCCGTAAACGGTACATGACGATGAGAAGACCATCGCAGGAGTGCCGTGCTGCTCCATCATATCAAGCAAATTAATCAGCGAAACGAGATTGTTCCTGTAATAATCAAGCGGCTTGTGCACTGATTCACCTACTGCCTTGTACGCAGCAAAGTGAACGATGGCATCGATCCGGCCCTCGGCAACAAACACCTCATTGAGCTTACTCCTGTCACATATATCATAGTCGTAAAACTTCGGCCTGATACCAGTTATAGCCTGTATACCGTCAAGAACAGTGATATCCGAGTTATACAGGTTATCTATTATGACCACCTCAAACCCGCCAACAATGAGTTCAACGGCTGTATGTGACCCGATGTAACCCGTCCCGCCTGTAACAATTATTTTTTTCTTCATCAGAGACTCCAGTATGTCAGCCACTTCATCTTATTTCTGAAAAGGCCTTTCAGATCGACAAGGATACCCCTTTCATTCAGCAGGTCGAGGAAATATTTTTCCTCCAGTCCGACGTATTCTTTGTGGGCCACGGCCACTATAATGGCATCATATTTTCCAGAGGCTTTTTCTTTCAGGTCGATGCCGTATTCATGTTTCACCTCTTCATGTGAGGCGCCCGGATCGATGACATCCACCTCAACACCGAAATCTCGCAGCTCATTGACCACATCAATGACCTTTGAATTGCGGATATCGGTCACATCCTCCTTGAAGGTCATACCCATTACAAGGACTCTTGCCTTATCGGGGCTCTTGTGGGCAGCGATGATCTTTTTAACTGTCTGTTTACCGGCGTAGGCGCCCATGCTGTCATTGGTGAACCTTCCGGAGTCGATCATCTGGGGATGGTAACCCATTGCCTTCGCCTTGTAAGAAAGGTAATACGGGTCAACGCCTATACAGTGACCTCCCACGAGGCCCGGATAAAACCTCAGGAAATTCCATTTGGTGCCGGCAGCTTCCAGGACCTCATATGTATTGATACCCATCTTGTTAAAGATGATGGAGAGCTCGTTCATAAAAGCAATGTTTATGTCACGCTGCGTGTTCTCAATGATCTTGGCAGCCTCGGCCACCTTTATTGATGAGGCCCTGTGGACACCGGCAGTAATGATCAGCTCATAGGTCTTTGCAATATTTTCAGCAGACTCGGCATCACAGCCACTTGTAACTTTTACAATTTTGGTGAGAGTATGATTTTTATCTCCGGGGTTAATACGTTCAGGCGAAAAACCGACCTTGAAATCTTCGGGACACTTCAGGCCTGAATATCTTTCAAGCACCGGAAGGCAGTCCTCCTCGGTACATCCTGGGTACACAGTTGATTCATATACCACATAATCTCCCTTCTTCAGGATCCTGCCAACAGTTTCAGAGGCTTTCAGCACAGGTGTGAGATCAGGAAGGTTATGCTTGTTAACAGGGGTAGGGACTGCAATGATATGGAACGAGGCCTCTTTCAGATCTTCCGGGTCAGAGGTGAATTTTATATCTGTCCCGTCAAATGCCTCATGTTCGAGTTCATTACTCGGATCAATTCCTTTTTTCATCAGTTCAACCCTGTCAGGCCTGATGTCAAAGCCTACTACCTTTATTTTCCGCGCAAATTCAAGAGCGATAGGAAGACCCACATATCCGAGACCGATGAGGGAGAGTTTGGTCTCCTTATTAACCAGTTTATTATACATAATTTATTTTTTTATTAGAGGATGATATTCGCCTGAAAGTATTGAAAGTGATGAATTTCGTATCTGGAATACTGTCTCGATGCTCTGCCTGGCATCTTCAAGGCCGTAACCGTTGCCCTTCAGGATCTCGCGGTACGTTACCGTATGCAGGTCGGTGAATCCCTCTGAGAACTCAAGTTCCTCGCCGTCAACGGTGATATTTCTGAAGGTTCTCTTTCCCTTTTCCTTCAATGGTTCAGGAAGGTCATTGCTGTCTATGCTGAGAAACCATCTTACCCGTGCTTTCTCCAGCTCAAGGAAGCCAGAGGCTTTATTTTTTTCGAGGAGATGCACCCTGTTTGAGACCACCGGACCGAAGATCCATCCGAGCATATCGAAGAAGTGTACCCCTATGTTTGTGGCTATGCCGCCTGACTTGTTGACATCACCCTTCCAGGAGATGTAATACCAGTTTCCGCGGCTGGTGATATATGTCAGATCAATATCGTGCTTTTTGCCTGCCGGGGCGGCAGCGATCTTATCGTGCAGCGCAATTATCACAGGGTGGTATCTTAACTGGAGTATGTTGTATATCCTGTGACCGGTCTCCTTCTCGATCTCCTGGAGGGCGTCTATGTTCCAGGGGTTCAGTACCACGGGCTTCTCGCATATTGCCTCTGCCTGATGCCTGAGAGCAAACCTTATATGAGAGTCATGCAGGTAATTGGGAGAGCAGATGCTCACATAATCAAGCTGAACACCGCTTCTCTTCAGCTTGTCAACATGACGGTCAAATCTTTCGAACTCAACAAAAAAGTCACTTTCGGGAAAATAACTGTCAAGTTTTCCGACACAGTCGAACTTGTCAAGACTTGCCAGCAGGCGGTTATCAGTATCTTTGATGGCTCGCAGGTGCCGGTCAGCGATATACCCGGCAACTCCGATAAGGCCAAAATTTTTAGGAGTGCTATTCATTAATACATTTCTAAGGGGATGAACATACTAAATAACTTTTGTCACTCTCTCATCGGAGAGCCTGTATTTCTGGCCGCTTTCAGGACATAAGGCAACACCTTCGCCATTGAAGGAAAGCTTGTGTCCGTACTCAGATACCCATCCGGTCTGGCGGCCGGGGTTACCCACGACCAGGGCAAAAGGTTTGACATCTTTGGTTATCACAGTGCCTGCGCCAATGAGAGCATATTCACCTATTTCATTTCCGCAGATGATGGTCGCGTTAGCTCCTATGGAAGCCCCCCGCCTGACCATGGTTTTAACATACAGGTCGCGCCTGATGACTGCACTGCGGGGGTTTATGATATTGGTGAATACCATCGAAGGGCCAAGGAAAACATCATCTTCACAGATAACGCCTGTATAGATGGATACATTGTTCTGCACTTTGACATTATTCCCCAGCCTGACACCGGGCGAGACAACAACGTTCTGCCCTATATTGCACTTTTCACCTATGACGGAGTCTTTCATTATATGACTGAAATGCCATATTTTAGTGCCTCTGCCTATTGTGCAACCCTCATCAATGACGGCTGTCGCATGCGCGAAAAATTCTTCTTCCATCTGTTCTGTTCATTTGAATTCTGACCTGATGCAACCGGTAATATATTCGAGCTGCTCCCTGTCAAGCTCGGTATGCATCGGAAGTGAAAGCACCTCATTCGTGAGAACCGTGGTAACCGGGAAGTCGTCAGTCCCGTACCCCAGGTGAGCATAAGCTTTTTGCATGTGAAGAGGTACCGGATAGTAGACCATTGACGGTACTCCTTCGTTCTCAAGACACTCACGCAGCCTGTTCCTGGCGCC
Organism: uncultured Bacteroidales bacterium; assembly: GCA_963743775.1. Classification (GTDB taxonomy): domain Bacteria; phylum Bacteroidota; class Bacteroidia; order Bacteroidales; family VadinHA17; genus SR-FBR-E99. Next base: position 116,554 of record CAVURA010000010.1, on the reverse strand, counting down.
GTCAGCCACACGCAATGTATACTGGTGAAATATATGCGTTGAATTTCCCGCCCTGAGAGGAATGGTGATACCCTTCAGTCCCGACAGTTCACTGTCATAGTGTGCTGCCGCCTGTTGCCGCGCTTCGTTAAAGGCATCCAGATGGCGGAGCTTGACCCTTAAGACCGCTGCCTGGATGGTATCAAGACGCGAATTAACCCCGATGGTGTCATGATAATACCTGACCTTCATACCATGGTTGGTGATGCTCCTGATAAGCGCTGCCAGTTCATCATTGTCAGTGAATAAAGCACCGCCGTCACCGTAGCATCCCAGGTTCTTTGAAGGGAAAAAGGAAGTGCATCCGATGATACCCATCGTGCCGGCTTTCTTCACTTTGCCGTCACTAAAAGTGTACTCTGCTCCGGTTGCCTGGGCAACATCCTCTATGACATGTATCCCGTGCTGCCCTGCTATTTCCATTATGGCCTCCATATCAGCGCATTGACCGAAGAGGTGAACCGGCACTATAGCCCTGGTGCGGGGTGTTATGACTTTTCTAATCGCTTCGATACTGATATTGAATGTATCTTTTTCCGGTTCAACAAGTACAGGCTTAAGTCCGAGAAGCTCAATCACCTCCACGGTTGCAATGAACGTAAAATTTGTTGTTATGACTTCATCCCCCGGTTTCAACCCCAGCGCCATCATAGCTATCTGCAGGGCATCAGTGCCATTGGCACATGCTATAACATTTCTTACGCCAAGGTAACGCTGCAGTTCTTCTTCGAAAAGACGGACATCAGGCCCCTTGATGAAAGCGGTAGACTCAAGCACCCCGGAAATCGACCTGTCAATATCAGCTTTAAGCCTTTCATACTGTGACCGGAGGTCAACCATTTCGATTTTTTTCATGTGGTGTTTCGTCTCTCGAAAGCGAAGATAGCACAATTTATTTTAACCTTTTTTCCTTCATTTAGTCCGGCCGGTTTTGTATCTTTGTTCATTATTGCATCTTAATGACGAAGGATATCACCGTTTACATCAGGGAACTGCTTTTCAGGCATGATTGTGTCATTATACCGGGGTTTGGTGCATTTATAGGTAACTATTTTCCTTCGCATATTGACCGTAATGAGGGGCTTTTTTACCCTCCTGTCAGACGGATAACATTTAACCGCCATCTCACCGGCAATGACGGACTGCTGATAGGGCATGTCTCTTCGCACCTGAGTATATCTTACGGCGAATCACGTGATATGATAAGCACCTGGGCCGACGAACTCAGGAGTAAGATATTGGCCGGAACCATTTTGAATCTTGACCATCTCGGAACCTTCTCGCTTAACCGTGAAGGGACTGTAATCTTTGAGCCTGACAGCACAGTAAATTACCTCCTTTCATCATACGGTCTTACCTCTTACCAGAGAAAGCCGGTCAGCGACTTCGATGTCCGGAAGAAGATGCTTGAACATCATCATGAACCTGCCGTAAGCCAGCCTTCGGTGAGACGCCTTCTGATCAGGGCGGCAGTTATCGTACCGGTATTGATAGCCCTGACACTTGTTCCTTTCAATGATAATCTGTTCAAGGGTAAGATGGAGGAATCCACACTTAATCCGCTGGCCAATGCCGAGCTGGAATTCAACCGCGCGCAGATTGCAGCGGATACGGCATATATTGTACCTGAGACGATAGTAAAAGAGATGACTGTAACCGGAACGGAGGTGACCGAAAAGCTTGTTACCGAGCCACCTGCCGCTGATGTTGTTAAGCCGCCTGTCGCAGATTTGGTTGCTGAGCAACCTGTTGCCGCTGTGATTCCTGATCCGGAACCATTCAAACCTGTACAGCAGGCGGTGGTTGTTCACGAGTACAGGTATTTGCTTATTATCGGAAGCTTCAAGACGGAAGATAATGCTCTGACAATGATAGAAAAACTGCGGAAGATCGGTTATGATCCTGAAATGACAGGGGGGCCGGACGGCTTCCTTCGCGTCAGCGCAGAATCATTCGGCACGGTTGAGGAGGCAAAGGCAGCCCATAGCAAAATAATCAAGAGTTTTCCGGGAGCCTGGATACACAAAAGCCGGTAATAGAGGGGCGAGCGTTAAGAAATGATCCTGTGGATCATTTTAGTGAGCAGCCGGTCTGCAGGGGCGGAGGAAATTAAGAATAAAGAATTTGAGGATCAGCTAATTCGCAATTCTCAAATCGCAAATCCGGAAGCCCTATTTAACAGGGCTTCCGTTTTTTATTGCCGTTTCGGGGGCCACGAAGGTCAGCTTGCCGGTCTCATCTTCAGCCAGCAGAACCATACCCCTCGACTCTATTCCCTTGATCGTTCGCGGTGCGAGGTTCACAATAACTGAGATATGTTTTCCCGGCAACTCTTCCGCAGTGAAATACTCCGCTATGCCTGAAACGATGGTCCGTACATCAATGCCGGTATCAACCTTCAGCTTTATGAGTTTTGTTGTCTTTGGCACTTTCTGTGCCTCGAGGATAGTCGCCGTTCGGATATCCATCCTTGTGAATTCCTCGAAGCTGACATCATCTTTCGCGGGGATGACCGTTGCCGCACCTTTCTCATTTGCCAGCCTGGTATCAAGCAGCTTCTTTATCTGGTTTTCAATCTCGGCATCCTCAACCTTGCTGAACATCAGCTCTCCGGCTGAGACCTGATGGCCCGGTTTAAGCAGGTCAGCGCTGCCGGCTCTGTCCCAGCCGAGATCGGCGATATTCAGCCAGCTTCTGAGCTTGTGCATTGAGAAGGGAAGGAAAGGCTCCAGGATGATCGCAAGGTTGGCGGTTATCTGAAGCGAAATGAACATGATGGTTTTAACCCGGTCAGGATCGGTTTTGATCACTTTCCATGGTTCGGTGTCTGCCAGGTATTTGTTGCCAAGACGTGCCAGGTTCATTGCCTCTGCAAGCGCCTGCCTGAAGCGGAAAGCCTCCAGATTGCTCTCAGTACCTTCCCGGCATGTCATAATTGAGCCCATGGTTGAGGTATCATATTCATTCATTTCTCCGGGAACGGGAACTGTGCCTCCGTAATAGTTATTTGTCAGCACCAGTGTCCGGTTGATGAAGTTCCCGAGGATAGCCACCAGCTCATTATTGTTCCTGGCCTGGAATTCTTTCCATGTAAAGTCGTTGTCTTTGGTCTCCGGTGCGCTGGCGCACAGGGCATAGCGGAGCGAATCCTGCTTCCCCGGGAAGTCAACAAGGTATTCATGCAGCCAGACAGCCCAGTTTCTTGAGGTTGATATTTTTTCGCTCTCAAGGTTGAGGAACTCGTTTGCCGGAACATTGTCAGGGAGGATATAGCTTCCCTCTGCCTTCAGCATTGCCGGGAAGATGATACAATGAAAAACAATATTATCCTTGCCGATGAAGTGTATCATGCGTGTCTCCGGGTCTTTCCAGTATTTTTCCCAGTCGGGGGTCAGCTCCCTCGTCGCCGAAATATATCCAATGGGAGCATCAAACCAGACATAAAGAACCTTGCCCTCAGCTCCCTCAACAGGCACAGGCACACCCCAGTCGAGGTCGCGGCTAACAGCCCTGGGCTGCAGGCCCTGGTCGAGCCACGACTTGCACTGGCCGTATACGTTTGTCTTCCAGTCGGCATGATCCTCAAGTATCCATTTCCTGATCCACGACTCATACCTGTCAAGAGGCAGGTACCAGTGCAGTGTTTCACGCATCACCGGTGCGCTGCCGCTAATGGTCGAACGCGGATTGATCAGGTCAGTCGGGCTGAGTGATGTGCCGCATTTCTCGCACTGGTCACCGTAAGAATTTTCATTTCCGCAAAACGGACAGGTGCCCATGATGTACCTGTCTGCGAGGAAACAGCCGGCCTCCTCATCATAATACTGGTTGGCGCTCTTCTCAATGAACTCACCCTGGTCATAGAGCTTGCGGAAGAACGCCGATGCGGTCTCGTAATGTATTTTGTTCGAGGTGCGTGAATAGATGTCGAATGAGATGCCGAAATCCTCAAATGCTTTTTTGTTCATTTCATGATAGCGGTCAACAACCTCCTGCGGGGTGATGCCCTCTTTCCGTGCTTTCAGAGTGATCGGTACGCCGTGCTCATCGGAACCGCATATCGATATCACATCTGCGCCCCGCATCCTGAGATAACGCACGTAGATATCCGACGGTACATAAACCCCGGCAAGATGTCCAATATGAATAGGACCGTTTGCGTAGGGCAGGGCAGAGGTGATAAGGTGGCGTTTAAAATTCTTCATCTTCAATAAAGGCTTGTTTCTGATGCGAATGCGGCAAAGATAATGATTTCAGGAAACTGCGTCAAAGCCTGTCAGCTCTCCTGGCCGAAGGCAGAAAGCACTCCGTGCATATAGGTCCTTGATACAGGCACCGTTGAAGGAGGGGTACTGTCAAGCTCGAGCTGAAGCCCGTCCTTCTCCCTCCGTATGAGCTTAACGCGCTCAACATTCACAAGATACGAACGATGGCACCTTTTTATGCCTTCCTGCGCCAGCTCATCCTCCATCGTTTTTAATGTGGTGCGGAGCATGAACTTCATAATCCGGCTTTGCGACTGATACCATACCGTAACATAGTTGTCGCTTCCCTGAAGATAAAGAATGTCAGACCTCTTTAATGAGAGGCGCAGCACCCCCTTTTCATCGCGGAGCGGTATCATCGGTTTCTGTGCTGAAACGTCCGGTTGCTCTTTCAGCTCAGCGAGTTTGATCTTGTTGTCACGCCATGAAAAATAGAGCCAGAGCATACCATATGGAAGCAGCAGCGTAAGAGAAGTATTCACAACAGAGTTTCCCAGGAGATCAGGGAAGCTTCGCCGGTCGTTAAGGATTACGATCTGAAAAAATGCAAAGAAGAGAGCCATCGCCACTATCTCAGCCGCAACCCAGACAAGGTACTGCCATATAACAAGCTCCATGCCCCTGCGCAACATCAGGTACATTATGACACGGCTCAATGCAACGATCAGCAAACCGGTCAGGATTACTCCGCTTGTATAAAGAAAAAGTGTCGGTTTGGATACTTCGGATACGGTTAAGGCTCCGAACGGCCTGTACAGGTTCAGGAACAGGAGTGAAAAACCCGCAGTAAAGAGAATATGTGTAACTATGTTTCCCTTTTCTGTAAGGTAACCCGGAAGCTTCTTATTCAGATCAATATTCATTCATTTTGTCCTGCCACAAAATTAGTATTTTTCAAGTCAGTAGGCTTTTCCCGGGATTTCTTCCGGCAAATTTTACCCCTGCAGTGACTTTTTTACCCCACCGGGCGGGATTCGAACCCCGGGCCGTGCAGTCAGAACCTATTATTTGGACATGCATCAGGTATCTGTTTTGTTTGCAAGAAAAACATGAAGGGATACACGGCTCAGGAAAGGGAATTTGCCGGAAATTTCAGGGGAGGGTTGACCGGGGGACTTATACCCGGCACGGGAGTACAGTTGGTAAGCGAGCTCTTTCACTCCCCGAACAGCTATTCTTTAACGGACGGGAAAAGTGCGACCGGCATCTTTCATTCCATCTTTAAGTCAAAGGAGCTTGAGCAGTCCAACAATGATTTCCGTTATTATTTACTGATACCTGGCAACAGCAACGGCAAAGGCGCAATCATTCTCCTTCATGGTCTCAACGAACGCAGCTGGAACAAGTATATCCAATGGGGTGTGAGGCTGGCGACTGATACCGGGAGGCCTGTTGTGCTCTTCCCCAGCGCCTATCATATGAACCGTTCACCACGCAGCTGGATCGACAGGCATGTGATGATGCCGCTTGTGGCAGCGCGCACCGCCCTGGTGCCCGACACGCAATTGTCGACCTTTGTCAATGTAGCCCTGAGTACGCGCATGTCGTCGTCACCCCAGCTCTTTTTACTTTCAGGATACCAGACAATATGTGACCTGAAAGTACTCATCGGCTCCATAGCTGAGGGAACCCATCCTGACCTGCAGGGAGGCGGTCCGGTTGACATATTTGCCTATTCGATAGGAGCCCTGGCGACCCAGGTAATGATGCTGTCAAAACCCTCCATCCTTCCTGCTGAAAGCCGTGTGATGCTCTTCTGCGGAGGCAGCGCCTTCAGCCTGATGAACGGCACATCAAAACTTATAATGGACAGCAGAGCCTTTGAAAGACTTATGGCCTTCTATCTTGAATGGCCGGGAGAGAGCAAAAATAATGACGACGACAGGCTAATTAATATTATGAATGATACCCCTGAGGGTGAGGCGTTCTACGCGATGACCTCTCTGAACCGGCTGAAGGCTGTCTCAGGCACGCCGTTCAGTAATACTGACGGAAAACTCATGGCAGTCTCCTTTGCCGGCGATTGCGTCATACCATCAGATGCTGTATCGGCAACACTTCAGGGTGCCAATGTGGAAGTATGGTCCCCCGGCTATCCCTTTACACATGAAAATCCATTCCCGATGCTGTCAGGCAAACTGTCGGAGGAAGTCGATTGTACTTTTGACAGACTGTTCAGCACTGCCGCCTCATTTCTTTCCTAAAATAGCTACTTTTGATCCTGTCATCAAAACAGGTACAATAATGAAATCTTTAACAATACCGCCATATCTTAAGGAAGGAGACCGAATTGCCATTGTTACGCCGGCAAGCCACATCGACGGAAACCTGGTGCTGCATGCAGAGGAATTGCTGAAAGCTTCCGGCTTTGATGTTGTATTGGGGGAGCATGTCTTCACAATAAACGGCCCTTTTGCCGGAAGCGACGATGAGCGGTTGCATGACCTGCAGCAGGTCACAGATGACCCTTCGGTAAAGGCTGTGTTATGTTCACGGGGCGGTTACGGCATGTCAAGGATAATTGACCGGGTGGATTATTCAGCCCTGAAAAGGCATCCGAAGTGGTATGTCGGTTACAGTGACATCACCTCCCTGCATCTGTGGCTCAACACAGTATGCGGCATTGCATCGCTTCATGCAGAGATGCCGATCAATTATTCCAACCCGAAATGCTCGCCTCTCTGCTATGAAACAATGCTCAGGGCACTGAAGGGTGAGCAGGAGCCGGTAGTCTGGAAGAGTTCACGGGATGCAGCCTTCACTGTGGAAGGGACTGTTTTAGGGGGCAACATATCGCTCATCTACAGCCTGAATGGCACACAAGGCCAGCCTGAAACTGAAGGGGCGATACTGTTTATTGAGGAAATAGGAGAGCAATTCTATCACCTCGACCGTATGCTTATATCAATGCGGATGACAGGCATGCTGAACAACCTGTCTGCACTGATTGTGGGAGGGATGGAGAAGATCACGGAAGGCGAGCATGTATTTAACCAGAGCGTTGAAGAGGTTGTGATGAATGTTGCCGGCGGATACGGTTACCCGGTGCTGTTCAACTTCCCGGCCGGCCATATACCGGACAACAGGGCGCTTTACCTTGGCCGTAAGGCAAGACTGACACATAAGGGTTCTGAAGCCACGCTGAGCTATCCGTGATCAGCGTCAGAAGGCTGCAAGCAACAGGTTGATATCTTTTGAAAGGAGCCCGAATTTCTGTGCAAGCATCTCATTGGTCAGGATGCCGTTGTAGATATATACTCCGTGACGGAGGCCAGTGTTGAACTTGAGCATTGGCGTTATACCTCCCGAATCTGCTATATCCTGCATCAGAGGTCTGAAGACATTGCTCAGGGCGATGGATGCCGTCTTGGGAACCCTTGAGGGAAGGTTCCACGCTGAGTAGTGGAGCACTCCGTGTTTTTCATAGATGGGGTCTTTTATTGCCCTGGGTTCAGTTGTCTCCACGCAACCGCCGGTATCAACACTCAAATCGATTATAACCGATCCGCGCTTCATTCCCCGGACCATCTCCTCACTGACATAAAACCATGGTCTCAGATCCTCGGTTGACAGGGCTCCGATGAGCACGTCAGCAGACTTCAATGCTTTCTGCAACACCTGGGGGTGGAAGGTCGAGGTGTAGAGCCTTTGACCAAGAAGATCCTGGAAGAGGCGAAGGCGGTGAACCGAGCTGTCGAATACCCTTACTATTGCTCCCAGGCCGAGTGCTGCACGGGCAGCATATTCGCCTGCCGTGTTGGCTCCGATGATGACCACTTCCGTGGGTGTGACACCGGTCACTCCGCCAAGCATTACTCCCTTTCCCCCGGAGGTGTTGCTCAGATACTCCGAAGCAATAAGCACTGATGTGATACCGCTGATTTCACTCATTGATTCGACCACAGGGAGTATTCCGTCATTGTCTTTAATCCTTTCAGCTGCCAGCGCCGTCACTCGCTTGCGTGTCAGTGCCGAGAGCGTATCCTCTCCCATCGTGGCCGCATTCATGAACGATATGACAATCTGGTTACCCTTAAGCAATGCGGCCTCCTTCTCAGTGAAAGGGGCAATCTTGATGACTGTGTCGCACTCGTATACTTTTTGAGGCATGTCGGCCACTACCGCGCCGTTTTCACTGTAATCCCTGTCAGGGAAACCGGCACCCAGGCCGGCATTAGTCTGGATAAACACCTCATTGCCCGTGTCCGTAAGGATCTTTACGGCTTCGGGAGTAAGGGCAACACGCTTTTCATCATCATGGACGTCATGCGGGATGCCAATTGAAATCTGTCGCCTGCTCACTGCTTTTTCAATAAGCTCTTCACGTGGCATGAATGCACTTCTGGCAGGTTGATTCATGTGCCTGGTTTTAAGGTTTTAACAAAAGGATAGCATTACTCAGATCAAAATTAAGATTTTAATCGGAGAGAATATCCCTGAAGCCGGATTATTCGACTGGATAAATTACCTGAAATTCACTTGTGGTTTTCAATGACCCTGCTGCCGTCAGCCATTACAGTGACAGATATTCTCAGAGTTTCGGGAGGGAGCAGCGGCTCGATAAGCTCCGGCCACTCCATAAAGCAGGGGGAGGCGGAATCAAAATACTCCTCAATACCGAAATCAAGTACTTCTGATATTTTAGTGATCCTGTAAAAATCGAAATGATAGACAGGCACATCACCCGGGCGACGGTACTCATTTATGAGAGTGAAAGTGGGGCTGGTCACAGTATCGGTTACACCCATTTCCTTACAAAGTGCCTTAATGAAGGTTGTCTTTCCTGACCCCATCTGCCCGTAGAAGGCAATGATACGACATCCTGCCGTCTCCCTGAGAAAATGCTTCGCCGCTTCTCTCAGATGGCTTTTATCTGGAATAATTACCTTCACGCCGCAAAAATAACACTTTTAAACGGGCTCAAGAAAAGCCAGGGGCAGCATCATCTCATGCATTGATACCCCACCGTGCTGGAACGAATCACGGTAATACGACACTATATGGTTGAAATTATTCGGATAGACCAGGAAATCATTTCCGCAGGCAAATATATACTTCGATGAAAGGTTGGTCATTGGCAATCCTGCTTTGGAGGGAGCGGTTATTTCAAATACCTCACGCGGATTGTAATCAAGGTTCTTTCCTGACTTGTAACGCAGGTTCATCGATGTCTGCCTGTCGCCTACCACCCTGACGGGTTTCTGAACCCTGACAGAACCGTGATCTGTCGTTATCACCACACGTGATCCTTTTGCAGCCACAGTCCTGAGAAGCTCAAAGAGAGGTGAGTGGATAAACCATGAATGTGTGAATGAGAGCCATGAAGCCTCATCTCCGGTCATATCACGCAGAACGCCAACCTCTGTCCTGGCATGGCTGAGCATATCGACGAAGTTATAGACAAGCACGTTGAGATCATTTGAGAGAAGCTGAGGGAGTCTGTCATTAAGGAGTTTTCCCTCAGCGTCAGAACTGATCTTGTTATAGCTCCATTTACAGTTAATACCGGCCCTCTGCAAGTGCTTGCCGAGCAGTTTTTCCTCATGAAGGTTCTTGCCTTCATCCTCCGTATCGTTGATCCAGTATTCGGGCATCAGGTCACCTATCGCTGCCGGCATCAGTCCGGCGAAGAGTGCATTGCGTGAAAACTGGGTCGCCGTGGGGAGTATGCTCATATAAATCTCATCCGAGACGTTTCGCAGGAAGGGGCTGAGATCACCGGATATTGTCTGCCACTGATCGAGGCGCAGGTTGTCAATGATGATAAAGAAGAGTGAAGATCCGTTTTTGATGAGCGGGAATATGCGCTTTGACATCACTGAAGGTGAAAGAAGCGGCTTGTCACCGGCATCGGATGCCATCCATCCTGTATAGTTTTTTGAGATGTACTTTCCAAAAGCCCTGTTGGCATCTGCCTCCTGCATACGCAGAACCTCCCTCATGCCCGGATCTGATGACCTGATGAGCTCACCCTGCCAGAATACAAGCTTGCGATACACTTCACTCCACTGCCCGAAGGTGGAGGCTGCAGATATCATATCTGCTATTGAACCGAACTCCTCCCTGAATACGGTGGTAGTCTGCCGCGTCACTATATCCCCTATATCAAGGATACGCTTAAGGGAAAGAAGTATCTGCTGCGGTTTGACAGGCTTGATCAGGTAATCAGCTATCTGTGAACCGATGGCAGCATCCATTATCTCCTCCTCCTCGCTCTTGGTGATCATCACTATCGGGATGGAAGGCTTGATGGCCTTGATGCGCCGGAGCGTCTCGATGCCGCTGAGCCCGGGCATATGCTCGTCAAGAAATATGATGTCATAAGGTTTTTCTTTTACCATCCGTATGGCATCATTTCCGGAAGGACATGTATCTGTCTCAAAACCCTTCTCGTGCAAAAAGATTATATGTGACCGCAGTACCCCGACCTCATCATCAACCCATAATATTCTTACCTGTCGCATTTTCGGCCTTTCAGTTCATTTTTTGCTCCGGTAAGCGGTTTCATAAAAGATCCGGTACCTTGTAATATTCTTGTCACTGGTGAGTTTTTCCAGGTTGTCGCGGCTGATTGTATAAAGTGTAATATCCGCATTTTCTGCTCCTCTGATATTTGCCCCGGGGTCGAATGTGCTGAGCCATCTGCCTGCCTCTGCAGCATTTTCAAAAGTGCCGACGGAAATGAGAATATATTCATTGTCAACTACTTTACCTTCAGTGCGGTAATTCTTGTCTGTAAAATTATCGAGGTTATAGTTAATAACATCGAAGACCATCTGGTTCATGTTCGCCTGTAGGTTTTCAGCAATGACAAGGACAAAATGCGGCTGGAGGGTGTCAGCCTCATAAAGTTCTTCAGCTATACGGGTATCTTCGGCAACCTGCAGTGCGGGTATTTCCCTTTTCAGGAAGGCGGTTATCTCTGCGGCTCTTTTGCCTTCAGGCGTTTCGGGGTATTTTGCCGTCAGTGAATCAAGTTTTTCCTTGTAAACAACCTCACCTCCCGTAGTGCCGGCAGCCATGGCGTCAAGGAGCATGAATTTTGGTAGCAGATCGTCACCCGGGAACAGCCCGGCAGCCTCCCTGCAGATGTTCTGGGTCTCATCGTACCTCTCTGACACGAAGGCTTCATAGGCGGCTTCATATGTTGTCCTCGCCTTCGTTGCCATCTCCATCTGTTTTCTGACATAATCAGGATCGGAGAGGATGAGTGAGTATTCCGAGGCGGGGAATGATGACAGTAGCTCACTTCTGAACACTTCCGCCCTGGGCGGGTCGTAATTGCGAAGCAGCCTGAAGAGCTCATAGAGTGCTTCTGCCCTGATATTGTCACTGTTACCCGGTGCTGCTGCCGTTGTCAGTGACTTCGCTGCCATAAGGGTGTCAGAAAGACGTGAAGCCAGTATCTTGCCCTCACCCAGCAAGGCGTTGGCGCTCTTGCTTACAGAGAGGCTCATCAGCGAGTCAGTCAGTGGAAGGTTACGGAGATAGTATTCTTTCGTCCGCTCAGGAGCTGTTGCCGTGCTGTCACCGGTTTGTTTTTCCTCTCCGTTTTCGGCAGTTGACGGAGCAGTGAATGCTGCACGGGCTTTGTTCGACCGTCGCCAGTTATCCTCAAGCCTTCTGTCGCCCCAGCGGCGTTTGAACTCCGTACGGCCGAATGTAAGCGCCGACTGATTATAGAAATACCATCCTCCTTCAGCGGATATGGCACCCTGATAACGCTGCTCATTCTCGTAGTAAAGCCCCATATTGTACCTGTCGCTGCCACCATCATTTGCCGCTTTTGTCTGTTCCTGTTCATACGAACGGATCATTTCTGCAATCAGAGCATCGCGTTCCGCACTGCTCATCATCGCTACTCTTCGCAGACTGTCCTCAGTCATCACCACACGGTGAAAATCTGCAAACTCACCCAGATCGCCTGCCCTGCGGCTGATAAGATTATAGTCGGGAAAATGTTCATCAATCAGGTATGTGGCAGTGTCGTAATATAGAAATGCCGTCATATATTCCGGCTGAGTGTAATAATATTCTCCGAGTGCCAGGTAGGTCCGCGCTCTCTGCTTTGTGTTTACAGTACTGCTTTTGGCTGACTGAGTCCAGAGATTAAGGGCCTCATCGGTGTTTCCCATTCGCATCTCGAGCTCACCGAGTGCGAAATAGATCTGATCGAGATAGTCCTTGTTCTTTGAGTCACGCAACATCCTTCGAAGTGATTTTATCAGATCTTCGGCATCGCCGTGCGACAGATCGGTTACACCGGCGAGGTTGATGGCGGCATTGAACTCAAGCTCATAAGGCGGATTCATTCTGATTACATCGCGAAAATATCGTGTTGAAAGGCTGTTGTCGCCTGTTGCTTTACACACCTGTGCCAGCAGGTATGTCAGTCGCACCTTGAAATGCTTGTTGGTGCTGTTATCCACGGCCATTGTAAGCGGGCTGACAGCATCGCTGTAACGTTTCTGCCTGAGAGCGACATCAGCAATGGTAGAATAGAACATCGGCTGCAATGGCTTCGGCAGTCCGTCAATGTCAGTGAAACCCTGCAGTATTCGTGATGCTTCCGAATAATTTCCCTCTTCAGTCTGTATCCGGGCCATCCAGATATTTGCCTCTTTGATAAGATCAGGATCGGTAGCTATACTGATGGTATATGAGAAAGCGGACCGTGATGCAGGGAGGTTTTTAAGATAGAACTGTGCTTTTGCCAGAAGAAGATAGGCATCGTCCACCCACTCGTTGTATTCCCGCCTGTTGTAGAACTCTTCATCACGTGCATTATCTCCCTTCTTACTTTTCTCTTTTGGTTTGGCAGTGATTGAATAGAGCGCAATCACTTTGGATGCTTTCTGTGCGGCACGTTCCATGTCCGAGGCAGCCGCTGCCACTGATTCATCCGAGGTGTATTCAAAAACAGGAATCAAAACGCTGTAATCATCACGGTGTGACTGCTGTACTTTTTCAACGCCGGCTTTATATGCCTCGTTTCCGTTGAACCAGACGTTATATTTTGCAATCAGGGAGTTGTAAAAACGGCTCGCCCCGGTGTTCTTCTCAACAGAACAACCGGTTATAAGTGCGGTGAGCACCAGGGTCATCGCGACATAATATACTGAGTGCCGTGATCTCAACAAAGAAGGGTATATACTCTATAACTGCCAGGGGCCGTTAAAAGTATCCAAAGGTACTAAAAAGAGGCAAAAGCAGACCTTTCTGCCTGACGGTGGTGAGGCGCCTACTTCATCTCAACTCTTTTTGTCGGAGCCTGTTCAGAATTACGCTTCTCCACCTGCCTGACGACAGCCTCCGCTATCCTCAGGAAAGCATTGCCTGTCGCGCTGTCATTCAGGGCAGCCGGGGTACCGGCATCACCGCCGTCACAGATGCTCTCCACAATGGGCACCTGACCCAGAAGCTCAACGCCGGCTTCGGCGGCGAGCCTGCTGCCGCCCTCCTTGCCGAAAATGTAATAACGTCTTCCGGGCAGCTCGGGAGCTTCAAAGTATGACATATTTTCAACCAGACCCAGAACAGGGACATTGATAGCCTCACTCCGGAACATGGCTATGCCTTTCCGGGCATCTGCAAGAGCTACCTCCTGCGGGGTGGTAACCACAACAGCACCAGTAACCGGTACCTCTTGCACCAGCGTCAGATGTATATCACTCGTCCCTGGAGGCAGGTCAAAAATGAGATAGTCAAGCTCACCCCAGTCGCCCTGGTTGATGAGCTGCTTGAGAAAGCTGCTTGCCATGGGGCCTCTCCAGATAACGGCCTCGGAATCTTTAACGAAGAATCCGATGGAAAGAATGCTCACGCCGTATTTCTTCATCGGAATGATCCGGTCATTGCCATTCTCACTGTGAACATCAGGCTTGTACTGTTCTGCGTTGAACATACGGGGCACTGAAGGTCCGAAGATATCAGCGTCGAGCAGACCGGTTGCGTAACCTTTGCGCGCAAGCGCTACTGCCAGGTTCACTGCTACAGTCGATTTGCCAACGCCACCCTTGCCCGATGAAACAGCTATGATGTTTTTTACTCCGGGCAGAACATCTCTCCTGGGTTCTTTCTTTTTGGATACCACGATTTTTGGCCTGACATCTATCGATGAGATTACTGCATCAGGACCGAGTGCATCCTTTACAGCCCTGACGCAATTGCTCTTTATTGACGAAAGAAACGGGTCGTTTGACCTTTCGGGAGTAAGCAGGATATTAATTCCTTCATCCGTCACTGTGACATCACTGACGATTCCCAGTGTCACAATATCACTTCCCTTTTCAGGATGGGAGACCTTTCTTAATGCTTCAAGTACCTCTTCTTTTGAATACATAATTTGTTTCTATTAATTCATTTTTGATTTAAGAAGGGAAATGGAAAATTAAAAGTTCAAAAATCCTAAATCGGTGTTTCTTGTTCGTAAATCAATATATAAAACAACATACTCGCCGGATCAAAGTTCAAAAGCCGGGTCCCAGAACTTCTCACTGAAGTCAATAACCTGGTCATCCCTGACGACGAAACCTTCGTTTTCCAGCAGTTGCTGCATCGTTGATGAATTGCCAAAATGATATTTGCCAGTGAGCATCCCGTTGCGGTTGACAACACGGTGTGCGGGAATGAAATCAGGAACGGTGTGCGATGAGTTAAGCGCCCAGCCAACCATCCTGGCAGAACCGGCAGTGCCTAGATACCTGGCAATTGCACCGTATGATGTGATCCGTCCGTAAGGTATCAGGCGGGTAACATCGTATACCCGGTCGAAGAAACCTTCATTTTTATTGTCCGGGACTGATGATCTCCTTTTCATTTGGCAGTCTGAATGCAAGGTAAGTGATGGGGACCCCCTGTTTCAGGAAGATCTCCTCGTAATGTGTTCTGATCGACAGCAGCGGATCTCCCTGCCGCTGACCGTACAGGTCTGTGACAGAGATAATTGTTTCCAGCCCATTAACATGCACCAGGGATAGGGTATAATCAAACAGCTCCCTGCTGTCGGTCTTGAGGTGTACGATGCCGTTGTCTTTCAGGAAATTCCTGTAGAGATTCAGAAAGACAGATCCGGACAGTCTCTTCTTCTCTCTTTTCCATTTTGGTTGCGGGTCAGGGAAGGTGAGCCATATCTCATCTATCTCGCCGGTAGAAAAGAATGACCCCAGAAGTTCTATGCGGGTACGCAGGAATGTTGCATTGGGCTGTTTCATGTGATGTGATTCTTTGGCACCTTTCCACATCCGTGCACCCTTGATATCAATACCGATAAAATTCTTCTGCGGGTACATTCCGGCCAGCCTGACGGTGTATTCACCCTTTCCGCAGCCCAGCTCAAGAACGATTGGGTTATTGTTTCCGAACCATTCGCCGTGCCACTTCCCCTTCAGGTGGAAATCATGCCCGAAAACATCATCAAACGAAGGCTCGATAACATGGTCAAAGCCTTTCATCTCAGCCCACCGTGCCAGCTTGTTCTTGCCCAATGCCAGTGAAATTTGTATTAGTTCTCTTTCAGTGATATCCTCATTCCAAGGTCGTAGACCCCGTTCAGAACTGTATCTCTCATTCCGTGTATCACTTTAAAATGATATTCGCCCTTTTCGGGGAAGTACACATTCGATTTATAAGGTATGGTCAGTTCACGGAGATCGCCTGCGCCCCTTCCGAGCCAGTCACCTTTTTCGTTTGCGAGCATAGCCTGAACGGTATCAGTGACTGTGTTTCCTGACGGGAAGGAGGTAACGACAAAAAGGTACAGGTTACGGTACGGGTACCCGGTTGATGTCCGGATTGAGAGGTCAAAATTGTATATCCTGGCCGTGTCATTGATCTGACATGTAAACTTGCACGGGTCGTACATGCTCCATACTTCATTCTGCATTTTAACACTTTCGGCATAGTACGTACCCCTGTCGCATGAGAGGGTGATGAGCATGATCAGTGCGCTTATAGCAAGTATCTTACTTCTGGGTTCCCTCATTTTTCTTGTTGTAAGGTTTGCGTCTGCCTCTTGACGGGCGTGGGTTGCTTTTAGTTTCAAATCTTGTAAGACCGCTGTTCTGAAGCAGTAGATCATTGCCCTTTTCAGGGGCATTGGCGCCGGCACCAGGCAGCAGATTATCGGGTTTGATTCCTTTTCTGTTGAGCAATATTATTTCGCGCACCCTCGCAACCGGCACAGCCGTCAGGTTAACAGCCATACGCTGGTCACTTGAATACCAGTAGATGCCGGTATGAACTTCCATTTTCATGAAATAAGCTGTACCGCCGGCCAGTTCAAGAGGGATCTCTCTTGAGGGAAAATCTTTCTGTGCGTCGATATAACAGTCCAGCTCATAAGTGAGACAGCACTTGAGTTTACCGCACTGTCCGGCCAGCTTCTGGGGGTTAAGGGACAGATCCTGGTAACGGGCATGAGAGGTGGTCACCGAGACGAAGTTGGTGACATGGGTCGAGCAGCAGAGCTCACGTCCGCACGTGCCTATGCCGCCGATACGCCCCGCTTCCTGGCGGGCTCCTATCTGCCTCATCTCGATACGGATATGAAACTCTTCAGCAAGCAGTTTAATAAGCTGCCGGAAGTCCACCCTCTCGTCGGCGAGATAATAGAAGATGGCTTTTGTCTTATCTCCCTGGTACTCCACATCGCCTATCTTCATGGCGAGCCCGATATCCTCCGCTATTTTTCTTGACCGGAGCATAGTATGAACTTCCTGCTTCCTTGCCTCCTCCCATTTCTGCAGGTCGACAGTCCTTGCCTTCCTGTAAACCTTCTTCATCTCCTCGATGACAGGTTTTATTTTCATCCTCTTTATCTGTTCAAGGACCAGGAAACCGGTCATCGACACATGGCCGATGTCGTGACCTGGAGAAGCTTCAACGGCGACTATGTCACCCACTTCAAGCCTCAGATCATTGACGTTGCGGTAGAAACCCTTCCGCGTATTCTTAAACCGGACTTCAATCACTTCATTGTGCCGGGGGTCATAGGGCAGACCTGCCAGCCAGTTGAATTCATCAAGCTTGTTTGCGCCCCTGTTGTATTTTATTGCAGGTTCTGAAGGTTCTTCACCTGCGTGTGCGTGTATATCTTCGTTTGCCATGCTGACATATAATATTTCCCGGATGACGGTCAAAAATGAACGGCTGCCCGGTACGAGAATGCAAATTTAGGAATAAATGAGCTATTCTCAACAGTCGTGAGGCACTTACCTTATGAGCCTCATTGTCCTGAGGGCAAGATCGAGGAAGATCATTTTGGTATTGCCGTTGCTTTCAATGTGGGCATAAGCCAGGTTGAACTCACGGTCAAGACCATTGATGTTCTTTTCGTTGATGAATGGATGAAATTTTCTTGAGAAATCGTCTTCAGACTGGGTGAGGTAGACAAAATTATTCTCTCTGCCGCCGAGGTTCAGCATGAAGTTTTCACGGATCATACGCAGAGAATATGAAAGAAAATTCTTCTGTCTCTCTCTTCCCAGGGCAGCCGTTTCCTCCGACCATGAGACAAGGGTCTGTATGTCACGTGTATAAGCAGTTCTCATCAGCCTGGTAAAACGGTCAAGGTGCATTATGCCGTTATCGTCCTCACGGGCCAGTTCCATGGCTCTCACCATATTGCCGTTTGCTATGCCGGCTATCGCTGCCGCCCGGTCACGCACCAGGCCCAGCTTAGTCTCCAGGTAGTGACTCAAATCTTCCGCTGATATAGCAGGTATCCTTATATGCTGGCAGCGTGAGGTGATGGTCGGTAACAGCCTGTCCTCCTCTTCGGTGACCAGGATGAAGAGTGTCTTTGCCGGCGGTTCCTCTATTATTTTCAGGAGCTTGTTGGCTGTCTCGGCATTCATCTTTTCCGGCAACCAGATGATCATGATCTTGAAATCGGACTCAAACGATTTCAGGCTCAGTTTCTTTATTATCTCTGCAGCCTCGGCTACCGGTATCAGTGCCTGTTCATTCGCCACCTCCATGGCCTCTGTCCAGGTGCTCAGTGAGAACCAGGGCGAACGCAGCACCATCTCGCGCCACTGTGCAATAAACGTGTCGCTCACCGGTTCGGTCCCTGCCTTCTTCTTAATAACCGGAAAGACGAAGTGAAGGTCAGGATGGATGAGTTTGTTGTATTTGGCACATGACGGGCAGACGCCACAGGCATCTTCCGGTGTGCGTTTTTCGCAGCTGATATAACGGGCAAATGCCAGCGCGATGGCAAACTTACCGCTTCCTTCAGGACCGTTGAAGAGTATAGCATGGCTGACACGGTTCTCGGCAACAGAGCTCCTTAACCTGTCAATAACTGCTTTCTGCCCGGGTATCTCTGAAAAATTCATTCTGGCTTGCTGGTGACGGGAAACAAAATTAGCAATTTAAAACGAATGATTCTGATCAGAGTGCTGTCAGGAAACTGCAAGGTTTTTCAAATTGATTAACTTTGTATCCCGGTTGATGAAAACCATAAACAAAATAAACTATGAAAATAATTGACAATTTCAATTTCAAAGGCCACAAGGCCATTGTCAGGGTTGATTTCAACGTGCCGCTGGATAAGAAGACACGCGAGGTCACTGACGACACCCGTATACGAGGTGCACTGAAGACTATAAAAAAGATCGTCAGTGATGGCGGGTCAGCAATACTGATGTCTCATCTTGGACGCCCGGAAGGGGTGCAGGAGAAGTATTCTCTTAAACCTGTCATGCCGGTGCTGGAGAAACTGCTTGGAATGAAGGTAGCCTTTGCTTCCGACGCTCTCGGTGATGAGACGGCAGCCCTGGCTGCCGCCATGAAACCGGGAGAGGTGATGATGCTCGAAAACGTCAGGTTCTATCCGGAGGAAGAGGGGAAGCCTATACTTCCCGAGACCGCTACGGATGAGGAGAAGAAAGCCGCTAAATCTGCGCTGAAGGTGAAGCAGAAGGAGATGGCTAAGAAGCTTTCCGGTTATGCCGACATCTATGTCAATGATGCTTTCGGCACAGCACACAGGGCCCATGCCACCACGGCAGTGATGGCTGATTATTTTCCTGAAGATAAGAGGATGTTCGGCTTCCTTATCAACAGTGAGCTTGCCGCCATGGACAAGGTGCTTAAGAGCTCCAGTAAACCATTCACTGCGGTGATGGGAGGAGCAAAAGTATCTGACAAGATACTCATAATCGAGAACCTCCTTGACAGGGTTGACAACCTGATCATCGGCGGCGGCATGACCTATACTTTCATAAAGGCCAAAGGAGGTAAAATTGGCAATTCACTCTGTGAGGAGGATAAGCTGGATATCGCAAGAGTCGTGATGGAAAAAGCAAAGACCAAGGGAGTTAACCTTATCTTCCCGGTTGACGGGGTCAACGCTGACAAGTTTGATGCCGAAGCAGATACTTATTTGTCAGCAATTGATGATGTGAAGGACGGATGGATGGGACTTGACATAGGGCCAAAGAGTATCGCACTATTTGAGAAGGTGATAATGGAATCAAAGACTATTCTCTGGAACGGCCCGATGGGTGTCTTTGAAATGGAAAAGTTTGCCGCAGGCACGACGGCTATTGCAAAAGCAGTGGCTAAGGCAACGGAACAGGGAGCCTACTCGCTCATTGGCGGAGGTGACTCTGTTGCAGCCATCAACAAGAATAACCTGGGAGACAAAGTGAGCTATGTGTCAACCGGCGGCGGTGCCATGCTTGAATACATGGAAGGCAAGAAACTGCCCGGCATAACAGCAATAAGAGGAGAGTGATGAAGTTACGGCTGATACCGGTACTGACAGTCCTGTTGCTGATGCAGGGGTGTGGCGGCAAAGATATTCCCACTTCAGGCACTGACACTGTGACTAATGAACTGTTTGGCAGCGGGCCGTACTATGCGATGGGTTATTCATTTGCTGCTGCCGACCTGGTTTCAACTCTTACTGAACCTTATGATATTATTATTCAGGCTGGATCACTGACCACAGGCGGCCCCATCGTAGCTTTTTTGTCGGCAAATACTCTTGAGCCGTCATTCGCCCTTGAGGGCGAATACGGCACTGAGAGTGCTGCAATAAGCGCTTTCAAAGCCCTGAAATCTGTGGGTGCTGTCTCATACATTGAACTGGGTGCACCACTGAAGGAAAACCAGGTGTGGGTTGTAAGGACTGAAGCGGAGACATATGCCAAAATCAGAATAATTCAGGTCGATTTTGACTCCACAACTCCTCCTTACTATGCCTCATGTCAGTTCGAGTGGGTCTTTCAGCCTGATGGCTCAACGCAGTTCCCGTGACAGTGATGAGACCGCCATTACCGGAAGAGATCTTCAGTGTTGCTGATACTCAATCGTTTGAGAAGATGGCTCTGGAGATTTTCCGTTTTCAGGCACAAGAGTGTCCTGTTTACCGGCAGTATATAGACCTCCTGGGAATTGATCCCCTGGTTATCGATAATATCCTTAAGATTCCTTTCCTGCCTATATCTTTTTTCAGAGATCATCTTATTATTTCCGCCGGCGGTGAGCCGGAGAAGATTTTTCTCAGCAGCGGCACAGCCGGTATGAAGCAAAGCAGGCATGGAGTGAAGAGCCTTGGCCTGTACGACGAGAGCCTGACACGAACTTTCAGGCGCTTCTACGGCGACCCTCTACAGTATGCAGTAATGGGACTTCTTCCCTCATACCTTGAACGTGAGGGATCGTCTCTGATCTATATGGTTAAAAAACTTGCTGACCTATCGGGAAATAACGCCGGCGGTTTCTTCCTGGATGATTCTGATGCCTTGCTGAGGGCTGTAGATGAGGCTCGCCGGGCGAAACTGAAGGTTCTTCTTTTCGGAGTGACCTTTGCACTGCTTGACCTTGCGGAAAAGCACCCGTGCGATCTGAGTGACGTGATCATTATGGAAACCGGGGGTATGAAAGGCAGAAGACATGAGATGGTAAGGGAAGAGCTGCATGCTATAATTAAGTCGGCGTTTAATGTCAGTGCCGTACATTCGGAGTACAGCATGACAGAATTGCTCAGCCAGGCTTATTCTGCGGCAGATGGTCTTTTCACCGCACCACCATGGATGAAGATTCTGATCCGAGACAGCCATGATCCGTCTTCACATTCCACTGATCCCGGGACGTCAGGAGGCATAAGCATCATTGACCTGGCGAACATCTGGTCATGTTCGTTCATTGCCACTTCCGACATTGGCAGGATGAATGACGGAGACCTGTTTGAGGTCCTCGGGAGGATTGATAATTCTGATATCAGGGGATGCAGCCTGATGGTGACATAATTATGATATAAAGTCTGAGATTCTCAGAGCTCCGGAGCACTGCGGGCAGTAACCCGGAATCACCAATCTTCCGGATCGGGACTTTCAAAGCTCCAATTTCCTGTCAAGCCAGCTGAACAGTTTCTCCCGGTCTTCATTTCTGCACATCTCAAGGCCCTGAATGCACAGGAACCTTATACCTGGATTGCTTTCACAGAGTGCGATCTTCTTATCTACATAATCCTTTGCATGATCCTGCGGTTTAAGGTAAGCCAGGGCCGGCCCGGCAATATGCCTGTTGCCATCAAGAAGCTGCAGATGATTTGAAAGTGAGATAAAAGTGAATTGCGAATGGTCACGGAAACGAAATGAAATGTTCTTTTTAAGCAGGGAATCGTTTCTGCTGAAATAATCTTCGACCAGCTTCCGGTTGACTGCGTGAGGAGTGTGGCTGTTTGTGAAATATCTGAACTTAAATCCGAGCAAAGCCGCAGCGTTCCACTGACCCAGATGGAAGGAAGCCCTTGGTTCAAAATCCTTTTTACCGAGAATATGTCTGTTGAATAAAATTTTGACACTGTTCCAAAAAGCTCTTGGAGTCGTTGCCGCTACCCATCTGCCCCGTATTACAGGCCTGCCATCAACGAACCACTCCCCGGGATCCATCTCCCTTATCAGGAAAGTATCATCATTGAAATAGACAAAGTTTTCAGAGAGACCCTTTATCCTCCAGATCATATTTGCAATTGAAATACTGTTGAAGGTTGGCAAATAGCTTTCGTACCCCTCAAAGATCTCCTTATGATCAACAATTCGTATTGAGGCAAGCCTTTCTGGAAAATATTTCCTTACATCATTATAAATGTCCGGATCCTGCTCATCTGTAACAATGAAGATGTTTCTGATATACGGAGCAAATTTCAGGACAGACAGGACGCAGTACCGGATTTCATTTGACGAAGCAAAACGCGTTGAGTGGGCTCCTGATCCGATGGAAACGTTTGTCCCATGAACATAATTGCTTCTCTTCTGTGCCAGTTCAGGGTCATCGCCGTCAACCCAGGCTATCACCGCGTCAATGGGCGGACTGGCTGCAGAAGGTTGTTTACTGGTCATAGGAATCACGATTTCGGTTGCAAATTTAATAATGAATCCATCCACCTGAATATTTTTTCCCGCTGCCCGCCGCTGAGCATCTCAACACTCTGGATGCAGATTGATTTGATATGCGGGTCATTCATGCAACGGCTAATTTTTCTGTTCATGCGATTTTCCGAATAGTACGGATGGAAATATCCCAGTTTGAGTTTTCGATAATTCCTGTTGCCGTCTAAGATCTCAAGGTGATAGGCAACAGCCGGGGCAATAATCTGTTCAGCATCCCTGAAGCGGCAAGAAATGGTTTTTTCAAGGAGTTCCCCGTTTTTGGCGAAAAAGTTTTCAAGTGTTTTTCTCCTCATGGGATGAGGTGAGTGATCGTGGAAAAAATACCGTCCTTTAATCCCAAGCAAACGTGCACTTTTCCACTGGCCGATATAAAATGAAAATTTTGGCTGGTAGTTTTTCTTGTTAAGTATATGCCTGTTTATTAACACATTCAGATTATTTCCGGTCATTTTTTTGAAAGGAGGCAGCATCCACTTCCCCATCAGTACAGGCCTGTTACCGATAAACCAGTCCTCTTCCTTAATTTCTCTTATCAAAATCACATCGTCATTGAAATAGATAAATCTTTCTGACAGCCCATCAATTCTCCAGATTAATGTCTGTATTGACGAGCTGTTGAAGGTTGGCAGATACTGCTCGTACCCCCTGAAGATTTCTTTGTGGTCAACAATTTTCAGGCAGCCTGCTTTTTCGGGGAATCTGGTTCTGATATCCTCATAAAGATCGGGATCCTGCTCATCGGTGACAACGAAAATATTCCTGACAAAAGGCGCAAAGGTTAAAATTGACAGGACACAATATCTTATTTCGTTAGATGATGCAAAATGTGTAGGAAGAGCTCCCGGGTGGGGGCCGTTCTTTTTTTCCAGAGCAAGATAATGGTTCCTCTTTTCTGCAAGTTTCCGGTCACTGCCATCAACCCATAAAATTACTGCATCAACAGGGTCACTGCTGGCAGAATCGCTGTTGTCTGACATTGTTTTTTTGTAAATTTACTGCTTTAAATATTTTTTCACAATTTTAGCCTGAAATATACAGACGGATGTCCGGAAACAGTCGCAAGAAGATCGGAGTTGTATCCATGGTCAGAAATGACCGGTTCTTTATCCCAAAGTGGATAGAATACTATGGATCGCAATTTGGTCATGAAAATCTCTATCTTATACTGGACGGGCACGATCAGGCTTTTCCCGAAGGTCATGAAGCCATTAATGTAATAAGGATTCCCCGGCAAAAGCTGAACAGGGCCAGCGGCGACAGAAACCGCATAAAGGTGATTAGCTACTTTGTAAAGGCATTGTTTCAAAGATATGATTTGATAATTGCCCACGATATAGATGAGATTCTGGTGGCAGACCCCAATCAGCATCTTACCCTGGCCGATTATCTTCAGCGGCGGATAGGATCCGCGTCACTTTCTGCACTCGGGTTGGATGTCGGGCAGCATCTTGACCTTGAACAGCCCATCGACCCGGAGCGTCCCTTCCTTGAGCAGAGGAGTTTTGCCCATGTATCGGCACGGTATACCAAGGCGGTTGTGGCAACCCGTCCTCTTACATGGGGATCGGGTTTTCACCGGGTAAGGTTTAAAAATTTTCATATAGACCCGAACCTGTTTCTGTTCCATTTTGGAATGGTTGATTACGAGATTTCAAAAGGGAAAATGGAAGACCCGTCACTGCTCCATGCCGGCTGGCAGGGTCATCTTGACAGACGGTTTGAGTTGTTTGACCTGGTAACAAAAAAGACTCCCATTGACGGTGACGAATTTTTTCAGCAGGCCAGGAGAAGACAAAGCATTTTTCGTCCGCTGTTTGCACTTAATAAACCGGGAATGCTCTTTGAGAAACCGGTCATAAGAATTCCGGAACGGTTCAGGCACATAGTCTAAGACAAGCTCAAAATCATAAATCAGGTAATCGCCTGGTGAAGGATAAACAAAAGATGGCTGCTCATACTGACATAACCAGGAAATCAGTACATCTCACGATATATTTTGCTGCCTTATGCCTGTTTGTTGTCTCCCTGCCGTCATCCAGGTATTTTCTGACGATAAGCGAGATTCTTCTTATAGCAAACTGGCTGGCAGAGGCTGATTTTAAAACGAAGTTTAATAAACTGCAGTCTGACAAGCCCGCCATAGCCTTAATCTTCATTTATATATTGAATGTCATAGGGCTGTTATGGTCTCAGGATATCGGTTATGCATTTAAAAACGACCTCCTGCATAAACTACCCACACTGTTTCTGCCTCTTATTCTTGCCACAACCCCGGTGCCTGACAGGAAAAAAATCAGAATACTGTTAGTGCTCTTCATATCATCTGTTCTGGTTGTTTCATTTATTGGATTCTCTGGCATGATTTTCCGGCCAAATCTATTTTTCCGTGAAGCCTCACCTTTTATTCCGGGGCTCTATTTTGGAATAATGCTGATTATTGCGGCTTTTCAGCTGCCGCTGCTGGTAAAGCAAATGACGGGCAACAAGATGTACTTTTATATGTGTCTGGCAATATCAGCCTGGCTTATCTTCTTCCTCTTTTATTTAAGGGCTTTATCAGGAGTTGCTTCATTTGTTGCAGCGTTGATTTTCCTGATCGTGATTTTTGTTGTCAGGGTAAAAGGCATACTTCTTAAAATTTCGGTTCCGACCGTTTTTATTTTTCTGGCCGGTCTGGCAATATGGCCAATGGTTAACATTTATAAACAGACGCATGCTGAAACAGCAACTGATTTCAGCACGTTGGCAAAGCACACCAATCAGGGCACTCCTTACTTGCATGACACTATTAATACTATAAGAGAGAACGGGAATCTGGTCTATATCTACCTTGCTGACGATGAGCTACGGGATGCCTGGAATGAAAAGAGCGAGCTGGATTTCGATGGGAACGACTTAATGAACCAGGAGCTGAGGGCCACATTGTACCGGTATATGTCGTCGCGGGGCCTTAAAAAGGACAGCGAGGGCTTTATGGAACTTTCCGGCACAGACATAAGGGCAGTTGAAAAGGGAACGACAAATTATCTGAACGTCACAAGACCGGGATTCTATATAAGGGCTTACGAGGAGATGATGAGCTTATATGTCTATTATCACAGCTCACGCAAAGACATTTCATGGGGATCCCTGACAAAAAGAATAGATGTGTGGAGAGCATCGCGGGAGGCGTTCAGGGAACACCCTGTTCTGGGCTGGGGCACCGGAAGTATCCTGAAGGCTGTGGACTATGGCATTGAAAAGAATGACTCTGCCCTGTCAGGATTAAATATGAAGCCTCACAGTCAACTCCTTTACATCTTGCTCACGCTGGGATTAACCGGACTGATTATCATTGTAGTGCTATACGTTTATTTCCTTGTGAAGAAAAAAGCACATGAATCTTTTATGTTCATCCTGTTTCTGATTGTTTTCCTCGTAGATTTCATAGGAAATAATTCCTTTGAGTCACAGCCAGGTCAGGATCTTTTCGTCTTCTTCTCGCTTTTCTACGGCTATTTTTATCCCGTTCTGAAAAAAGAATCAGGGTTCATTTATTAGTCGTGGCAAAACACCAGCAGGTGCCTGTGGCGGACTGGTTCTTGACCGGTGTGGCAGGTAATGAGACAACGGTGGTGAATTTATAACCTTCAGGAGTGACTGTGGTTTCCTTACTCTTTTTCTGCGCTGATAGCGGGGCAATTAACAGGGTAAGAGCCACAATGGCAAAAAGTGTCTTTTTCATATTTGTACTATTGTCGATTTATAGTGCTGTTCAGGTCAAAAATATTCAAAATATCCGGTCAGAAAAATGTTTTTAAGCAGTTGAAGTCAATCCTGACGGTCACATCGTAGGATAATAGGCATTTTCAATATGATCTATCTCCCGGTCAGTTCCGTTGATAATGATGGTGATAATGTCGAACCGTGCCTCCTTATTAAGATTGTATTGGTCAATATAGTTTGATGCGGCAAAGATTATAGTCCGCTGTTTGGGAACGTTGACAGCGTCAGCGGGACTAACCTGGTAATCGGCTGATCTTGTCTTGACCTCCACGAAAACTATGTACTCGCTGGTTTCTGCAATGATATCGATCTCTGTGCGTCCCGATCTCCAGTTTCTGTCGCGTATTGTATAACCGTGCTGCCTGAGCCAATCGGCAGCCATCTCTTCACCCCTGACACCCAGCGCTGCCCTGTCGCTCATGTCAGATCTCTATCAGCCTGTTTTTTATTGCATACAGGATAAGGCTGGCCGTATTCTTTGAGCCTGTCTTTGCCAGGAGGTTGGCACGGTGCTTGTCGACAGTGCGTTTGCTTATGAAAAGCGAGTCTGCAATCTCGTGGTTCGAAAGTCCTTCACAAATCTTCAGCAGTATTTCCTTTTCACGTTTCGAGAGGCTTGAACTCTTTACTTCCTGCTCCCTGTTCTTTATGCGGTTAATTACGTGATAGAGCAGCTCCTGGGAGAAGTAATTGCCCCCTTTGTGCACTGCAATGATTGCGTCATGGACGTCGCTTATGTCAGAGTCTTTAAGAATAAAACCTTTTGCACCCGCGTCGAGCATCCTGTAGTAATACTCTTCTTCACCATACATTGAAAGAGCTATCACCCTGGTGACGGGCATCTCGCGCGACAGTCTGCCCGTAGCTTCCACACCGTCCATCTCCGGCATGCTTATATCCATAAGTACGATGTCGGCGGCAGTGGTTTCCAGGGCTCTGAGAAGCTCATTGCCGTTGGAGGCTTCGGCCACCACCTCAAACTCATTGAAACTGCCCAGTAATATCTTCAGCCCGTTCCTGAACAGCTGATGATCATCGGCGAGTGCGATTTTAATCTTTTCCATCACCCCTTCAACTTTAACCTTTAACCTTTCTCCTTTAACCTTTATTATTGATTGACCCTGATCAGCGCACTGGTTCCCTTCCCCTTTGAACTCTCTATCAGGAAGACGCCGTCCACTGCCCTCACCCTCGTCTCGATATTGGGTATTCCCATGCCCACTGCCTCTTCTGAGGTCAGCTTCTCGGTGTCAAACCCACGCCCGTTATCAAGGTATTGCAAGGTAATGATTTTTTGATGGCGGTGCAGATCCATCTCTATCCTCGATGCACCTGAGTGCTTCATGCCGTTGTTGATCAGCTCGCAGGCTGCTCTGTACATCACTACCTCCTTGTCTGTGTCAAACCGTTCACCTTCCATGTTTGTCCGGAAATCGATGCTGACGCTTCTTGTCTGGTTGACCTTTGCCGCGAAGGTGCTGATGGCACTTGCCACGCCGAGGTTTGTCAGTACATGGGGGCTCATGTTGTTAGCAATTTCCTTGATTGTACTGAGAGCCTCGTTGACCACATGGTTGGTATTGCCGAGAATCTCTTTACCCACGGCATCAGACACCATAGGGATAAGAGCCGACAGCGACATCTTCACCGTAGATAGCAGGGGCCCAAGCCCGTCGTGCAGATCCTTCGCAAACCTTTTTTTCTCTGTCTCCTCGGTGGTGATGATGGCGTTGAGCAGCCTCCGGTCAGACCGCATCCTGTCTGTCTCTGCCCGCTTGAGAGAGGTGAAAAGCTCCCTTATAAGAACAACGCCTGAAATAATCAGTACAGATATCAGAACATTCATCCAGTCGTCCATCATAGTAAGCTCAAATGATGGATGACCCTGGAAATACTCAATCAGCTGTATCAGTGTGCGCAACGACATGAGCACGAAGGAGGTGGAGAGCAGTATCCACGAGAGCCTGTACCTGGTCATCTTCATGAAGCGGAGCGCTATGACGGCAGCAATGATCTGCAGTGCTATTGAAATTATAAGGGCTATCAGACGTACCATTGTAACAATAATTTAATTCATACAAAATTATGAGTTTATTACCTTTGAGGTGCCGGGTTGCATTAATGAAACTCATTTTATCACTTGTTCATGCAGGAATATTGACAGGTGTATAATAATTAAGGTATAGAAAAGATAATCCAGGTAATGACTGATCCGGGCTATTATAAATTCATCGCAGATAACCAGATCAGCCGCGGCGCAGGGGTCTTAATTGACAATTTTACGACATATTATATACCTGTTGAAAAGTATCTGCCTGACAATGCGTCGCTTAGCGCAGACAGAAAGGCCGATACTTCGTATATAACATGAAATCAGCGCACTATAGATACGATCTTTGCTTTAGGGTTTCAAAGCATCTGATTGATAACTTATTAATAACACGTTAAAAACTTGTTCATAATTACAAAATGACAAATCCCAAGAAAGTCTGACCGGAAATGTAATTTAACGCTCTGCCTTACACGAATGGGATGGCGTTTATAATTCACTGATATTCAATATATTACAACCAACTATAACCATAAACACTCTAACTCAAATCAAATTATGCGAAAACTTAAGTTCACTTTCATTCTGTTGTCGCTGTTCCTGGGGTCAATGACCCTGATGGCCCAGGTGACGACCTCATCCATCGGTGGTAAGGTTACCGGGAACGACGGTCAACCTATGCCAGGTGCAACAGTTGTAGCTACTCACCTGCCGTCAGGAACCCTGTACGGAGCTATTGCAAACAGTCAGGGCATGTATTCAATCCAGGGTATGCGTCCCGGAGGCCCCTATACGGTCAATGTAACTTTCATCGGCTACAAAACCCAGAGTTACACTGAGATTACCCTGTTGCTCGGAGAAAATACAACCCTGAACTCGACCATGGCAACAACCACGACCGTGATGACAGAGGTTACCGTGATTGGTTACGCGACATCAAAATTCAATACCACGCAAACCGGTGCAGTGACCAATATCTCAAATACCCAGATAGCTAATATGCCTACAGTAAGCCGCAGTATTATCGATGTTACCCGCCTTTCGCCTTACGGAGGGAATGGTATGAGCTTTGTAGGCTCAGATGGTCGTACGGCTAACTTTACAGTGGATGGAGCGAATTTCAACAACAACTTCGGTTTGAGTTCTGCTCTGCCCGGTGGAGGCAACCCAATTTCTATTGAATCTATCGAAGAATTACAGGTTGTAATCGCTCCATATGATGTTCGTCAGACTAACTTTATAGGTGGTGGTGTAAACGCTATTACAAAATCCGGTACAAATACCTTTAAAGCCAGTGCCTATATTTATCACAGAAATGAAAACATGCGCGGTGATGCTGTTAATGGTACGCAAATCGCAGGTGCGCGTGATAAAGACCGTAATACAACTTATGGTTTCACTCTCGGTGGTCCTATTGTCAAAAACAAATTGTTCTTATTTGTAAACGGTGAAATGGCTAAAACACCAACCGTTGTCAATCGTTGGAGAGCTTCAGCGTTTGGTGTCGCCGATGCCGACAATTATATTTCCCGCACGACAATAAGCGATCTTCAAACAGTTTCTGATTATGTTAAAAGTAAGTATGGATATGACACGGGATCGTTTACAGATTTCCCTGCTGATGAAAACAACTACAAACTTCTTGCGCGTTTGGATTGGAATATCACAGACAAACATCGTCTGGCCTTGCGTTATAACTACACAAAAAACCTTTACTGGAGCTCTCCAAATGCTTCATCTATGGACGGAGGTACTCGTATGTCTGAAGCAAGAATGTCACAAGCCTCAATGTCGTATGCAAACTCGATGTATTCTATGAACAATCTTGTTCATTCATTCTCTTTTGACTTAAACAGCCGATTGTCCGATAACTTATCTAACCAGTTTTTGGCAACATTCTCAAAACTTGACGATGTCCGCGGATCTACTTCAGATGAATTCCCTTTCATCGATATTTTGAAAGATGGACAAGCCTATTTGTCTTTGGGATATGAACTTTTTACATGGAACAATGCTGTTCACAACAACGTTTTGAATATCAAAGACGAACTAACACGCTATTTAGGCAATCATAAAATTGTAGGTGGAGTAGCCTACGAATATAAAATGGCAGATAATGCTTATATGCGTAACGGTACAGGATACTATCGCTACTCAAGTCTTGACGACTTCTTAAACGAAGGAACACCTGAAATTGTAAACTTAACATATGGTTATGATGGAGAGAGCAATCCTGCAGCTCGCATAAGAACCAACAAAATTGGAGTTTACGGGCAAGATGATTGGAGAGTTACTGCAAATTTCAAACTTTCGTATGGAATTCGTATCGATGGGCTTTTCTTCAATAATAATGATTTGATTACAAACAAAGCTATTTATGACCTTGATTATTCCGGTCGTAATATCGATACAGGAAAATGGCCTACAGCAAATCTCATATTCTCTCCCCGCATAGGTTTTGTGTGGGATACATTTGGCGATAAGAGCCTGAAAGTTCGTGGAGGTACCGGGCTTTTCGCGGGTAATTTACCGCTTGTATTCTTCACCAATATGCCTACCAACGGTGGAATGGTACAGTATCAGGCACAGATAAATGCAGCGAACGCAGCAAAAAAAGGTTTCACAATGGATGAATTTGCCGGCGGTCTTGTAACTGATGCTGACGGAAATGCTAATATTGCTGCACTTTATAATAAGTTAACATCATTGGGATATCCTTCAACGATTTCTCCCGAAGATGGGACAGTTCCTTCTGCTGTTAACGGTGTAGATCCAAATTTCAAAATGCCGCAAGTATGGAAAACGTCACTTGCTGTTGATTATGCATTCAAAACATCTTTTCCATTATCTGTAACGGTAGAAGGAATTTACAACAAAACAATCAACGGTGTTTCTATTTCTGACTGGAGTATTCCAAATGTTGGCGGTTTCGCCCGTTTCAACGGTATTGACAATCGTCCGATTTATCCTGCCGGTTATCGTACAAACACAAAAGCCTTTATGCTGGAAAACACAAGCCTCGGTTATGGCTGGGCAGGCAGCATTACTTTGAATGCTCAACCAGCAAAATGGCTCAATTTGATGGCTGCCTATGCACACACGGTTGCCAAAGATGTGACCGGTATGCCCGGATCGGCTGCAGAATCTGCATTTACATACGTGCCCACGGTGGAAGGCCCCAACTTCATCAGATTGCACAATTCCCAATACAATACACCCGATCGTCTGGTGGCTTCGCTTTCTACCCATGACAACAGCGGTAATCACTATAGCTTTATCTATGAAGCTTGGCTTGGTGGAGCAAACTACTCATACATGATGGTTAACGATATCAATAGTGACGGTTACAACTACGATTTAATCTATGTTCCCACCGACGCTGATGTGGAAAGCAATCAATTCCGATTTGTTTCGGAAGACGACAAAACCCGCTTTATGGACTATGTTCATGCCAATAGTTATTTGAAAAATCTCCAGGGGGAATATGCAGAGCCCTATAGCGTTTACTCTCCCTGGGTTCATCGCATTGACTTTGGTTACAAACACGATTTTGTTTTTAATGCAGGCAAAGACAAACATACGCTGCAACTTAGCCTCGATCTCAAAAATGTGTTGAACATATTTAACTCTGGCTGGGGCGTCGCCAAATATCTGAATCCGTCAATCGGTTCGGAAGCTCGTATCCTCAAATATGAAGGTGTGGATGCTGAAGGTGTGGCTACATTCTCCACACCCTCTTCAATCAATGGTGATACCGAAACATTCACACCAAGCTACACATTGGGTCAGTGCTGGTATGCTTTAATCGGCATCAAATATATGTTCAACTAATAAAAAGTAATGGCATTATGAAATTAAAATACTATTTCCCATTATTCTTCGTGGCAGTTGCCTTGATGGTAAGCTGTGAAGAAGAAGTCTCTGTGACGTTGCTTGATGAAGTTCAGGTATCGTCGTCTTACGTGTCTATCCCGGTAGCGGGTGGTTCTGCTTCCATTACCGTAACAGCTAATGATAGCTGGACAGTAGAGAACAGTATACAATGGCTTACTATCTCTTCAACCTCTGGCAGTGCCGGTGAATCAACGCTTACGTTTTCAGCTTCATCTACCTTAGATGGCCGCGGTGGAGAGGTAAAAATTCAATGTGGAGGCAAAACTCAGAGAATAAACGTCATCCAAGGATTGGCAGTAATTTCATCTGCCACCTGTGCGGAGGTAATTGCCGGACCAAACGACAAGACCTATCAGGTAACCGGGGTTTGTACGTCAATAGACAACACAACTTACGGTAACTGGTATTTAAAGGATGCAACAGGTTCTATTTATATCTATGGTACTCTTGATGCGAAGGGTGCTACGAAAAACTTTTTAAGTTTAGGACTTGAAGTGGGTGATGAAGTAACTGTTCAGGGACCAAAAACTACCTATGGAACAACGGTGGAGTTGGTAAATGTAACAGTTGTCATAATTAATAAATCACTTGTGAAAGTTGATTCGGTAGCAAACGCAAACCTTCCGCTCGAAGGTGGTGAATTTATTGCATACCTTACCTGCAAAGGACAAGGCATATCGGTAGAAATTCCTGCAGATGCCGAATCCTGGTTGTCAATTTCCTCCATCCAATCGGCAGGAACGTCTGTTGTTGTAATATTCAAAGCCGCTGCCAATACAAGCGGAGACCGCGGAACCACAATCACATTCCATACCACTGACGGGACTAAAGACTATTCTTCACAAACAAAAATTACCCAAAAAGGAGCGATTATAAATGCATCTGTTGCCGAGTTTATTGCGGCTGCAGTCGGCACTACACAATATCGTTTGAAAGGTGTTATTACCAGTATTTCCGATGCTACAACCGGCAAATTAAACATGAGAGATTTCTCCGGTGAGGTATATGTTTATAAAATTGTTGATTTTGCCACAAAAGGCCTGAAAGTAGGTGACATAATTACAATTGTCGGAACACGCGCTGCATATAATGGAACTCCACAAGTAAATGGTGCAGTTCTGGAAAGCTTTATTCCTGTAACAACGGCAACCATTGCAGAGGTGCTGACTAAACCTGACGACGCAAGCACATACTTTATGGTAACCGGTGTAATTACATCGATTACAAGTGATATATATGGTAATCTTTATTTGAAAGACGGCGCCAGTGAAATCTACGTGTATGGCTGTTATCCGGGTTATGGTGCAACAGGTGATTACAGAAAAGGTTTGATAGCTGCCAAAGGTCTAAAAGTTGGTGATACACTAACAGTAATAGCACCAAAGGGTTCCTATAACGGAGTAAGTCAACTTGCGAATAGTATTTATTTCAGTCACGTAAGTGCGAAGTAAGTAATACGAAACTTTATACCCCATATGTAATGTGACACGCAGCATAAGTTGCGTGACAGATAACAAAAGGGGCTGCCTGCTTGGCTTCAGGTAGTTATTAATAATTTATTACAAAGAGGCTGTCATGTCATGTGACGGCCTCTTTTTTATAGGTTAATAACCTTGAGTCAAATGTTAATAAAAGCAAAGAACAATCCTTGCCGGCTCCTCCCCCCTTGTCTATTTTAGCAAGACCCGATTCTTTTCAGCATCGGACGGGTAAACAGCTAATTTTCAAACTGTAATATTTTTGACACACCTATGGGAGATTCATTTGTCCACATGCCATCCGTCGCCCCTAACGAAAAGGAGATGATTAAAAAAGAGGAGAAGAAGTTGAAGAAGGAAGAGACGTTGGCGGAAAGGGAGACCATGTCAGATGACAAATGTGAACTACCCACATATCTTTATGATGATGCCATAAAGGCAACGCGTGAATACTTTGGCGGTGACGATCTGGCGGCCAAGGTCTGGGCAAGCAAATATGCTCTTAAAGATTCCTTTGGCAATCTCTTTGAAAAGACTCCCGACGATATGCACCGGCGCCTTGCCTCAGAGATATACCGTATTGAACAAAAGTACCCTAATCCCCTTCCGGAAGAGACCATCTATAAGGCTTTTAAGGATTTCAAATATATTATTCCGCAGGGCGGACCAATGACCGGAATAGGTAATGATTACCAGATTGCTTCGCTCTCCAACTGCTTTGTCATTGGGAACAAGGGTGATTCGGATTCTTACGGCGGGATAATGAAGATTGACCAGGAGCAGGTGCAGCTCATGAAACGCCGCGGCGGAGTTGGACATGATCTGTCGCACATACGTCCGAAAGGGTCCCCAGTGCTTAACAGTGCGCTCACCTCAACGGGTGTGGTACCCTTCATGGAACGCTATTCAAACTCGACACGCGAGGTGGCACAGGACGGCCGCCGGGGAGCACTCATGCTTTCCATATCCATCAAGCATCCTGATGCTGAAAGCTTTATCGATGCAAAGCTTGAGGCAGGAAAAGTCACCGGCGCAAACGTCTCGGTGAAGATAACGGACGATTTTATGGAGTCCGTGATCAAAGGCAAGAGCTTCCGCCAGCAGTATCCCATAAAATCGGAAAATCCGAAATTCGTTAAGGAGATTGACGCACGCAAGCTCTGGAACAAGATAGTCCATAACGCATGGAAATCAGCCGAGCCTGGTGTCCTCTTCTGGGACACCATCAAGCGCGAGAGCGTACCTGACTGCTATGCCGATCTGGGTTATGAGACCGTATCAACGAATCCGTGCGGTGAAATACCCCTGTGCCCGTACGACAGCTGCCGGCTGATTGCCATCAACCTCTTCGGGTACGTGAAGAATCCCTTCACTCCAAAAGCCTCATTTGATTTCAAACTTTTCAAGGAACATGTGCATCTCTCACAGAGGATTATGGATGACATCATTGACCTTGAGCAGGAAAAGATTGATTGCATAATAGCCAAGATTGACAATGACCCTGAGCCTGCCGAACTGAAACTTGTTGAGCGGAATCTGTGGGAAAATATCCGGCACAAGACCGAAGAAGGAAGACGTACCGGCATCGGAATCACCGCCGAGGGAGACATGCTTGCTGCACTGGGTCTGCGATACGGAACCGACGAGGCAACGGAGTTTTCAGTCGGTGTCCACCGTACCCTTGCCATTGAAGCATACAGGTCATCTACAGAGATGGCAAAAGAACGGGGTGCTTTCCCGATGTACGACAAGGAGAGAGAACGTAACAATCCTTTCATCAACCGTCTCCACGAGGCTGATCCTGAGATGTACGCCGAGATGGAGAAATACGGCAGACGCAACATTGCCCTGCTGACCATCGCTCCGACAGGATCAACAAGTCTTATGAGCCAGACAACATCAGGTATTGAACCTGTGTTTCTGCCTTTTTACAAGCGTCGCCGGAAAGTGAATCCCAATGATAAGGATGTCAAGGTGAGTTTTACCGACGAGGTGGGTGACCACTGGGAAGAGTTTGTTGTGTTCCATCATAAGTTCATCGAGTGGATGAAGCAGAACGGTTATGACTACGAACAGGTAAGGAGCATGACCGAAGAGGAGATCAGTACCATCGTTGAGAAATCACCATACTACAAGGCTACTTCCAATGATGTGGACTGGATGGCCAAGGTGCGCATGCAGGGCGCCATACAGAAGTGGGTTGACCATTCGATCAGCGTGACAATTAACCTTCCGTCTGATGCAAAGGAAGAGCTTGTATCTGAGCTTTATCTGACCGCATGGAAGGAAGGATGCAAGGGAGCGACGGTTTACCGCGACGGCTCCAGAACAGGTGTGCTGGTCTCCAACAGCAAGGATGACAAGAAACCGGAATGGTCGCCCCTCAGGCCCAAGGTGCTTGAGGCCGACGTGATCCGCTTCCAGAATAATGAAGAAAAATGGATTGCCTTTGTAGGCCTGAAGGACGGTGTGCCGTATGAGGTCTTCACCGGTCTCCAGGATGACGAAATGTTCCCCATACCCAAGAGCATCGTCAAGGGAAAGATTATCAAGAATAAGGATGATGCAGGTAACACCCGGTACGACTTCCAGTACAGCGACAAGTACGGTTATAAAAACACCCTGGGAGGACTGTCGCATATGTTCAAGCCTGAGTTCTGGAATTATGCAAGGCTTATATCGGGCGTGCTGCGCTACGGGATGCCGGCCAAGGATGTTGTCGAGCTGGTATCATCGATGAAGCTTGACAGTGAATCCATCAACACCTGGAAGAACGGAGTTGAGCGCTCACTGAAGCGCTATATCCCCAACGGCACAAAAGCCAAGGGCAAGTGCGGCACATGCGGCTCAACATCGCTCGTCTACCAGGAGGGGTGCCTCATCTGCAGCGACTGCGGCACATCAAAGTGCAGCTGACAGTTAATAAAAACATATAAGATAAGAAGAGAGGCACGATTTATTAATGCCTCTCTTCTGTTATTACTGACAAGCCTGTTCAGATAACGGGGAGGTTCAGCTCTGAAAGTGATTTTTCTATCTCATCTGCCGTGGTTTCATGGTCAGGCAGATTTCCCTCGAAGAACTTCTCATAGGCGGAGATATCAAAATGACCGTGGCCGCTGAGATTGAAAAGTATCGCCTTTGACACTCCTTCAATATCTGCTCTCCTTGCTTCATCAAGAGCACCGGCGATGGCATATGACGACTCAGGTGCAGGAAGAATACCTTCCGTTCTGGCGAAGAGAATACCTCCTTCAAAGCATTCGCGCTGCTGCTTGGCTTTTGCTTCCACAAATCCGTCCTTGCGCAGCTGGCTGACGAGGACGCCTGCACCGTGGTATCGAAGACCACCAGCATGGATCTTGTCAGGAATGAAATTATGCCCCAGGGTGTACATGGGAAGAAGGGGGGTCATGCCTGACTGATCACCGAAATCATACGTGAATTTTCCTTTGGTCAGCTTGGGGCAGGAGGAGGGTTCTACAGCTACCAGCCTCGTCTTTTTTCCGTTCTTCAGGTTTTCACGGAGGAATGGGAATGCAATTCCGGAGAAATTTGATCCTCCGCCGAAGCATCCCACCACAACATCCGGATAATCGTCAGCCTTTTCCATCTGGAGCAAGGCTTCCTGCCCGATAATGGTCTGGTGGAGAATAACATGGTTAAGTACGCTGCCAAGAGAGTATTTTGTATACGGATCCTGAGCAGCAATCTCCATCGCCTCGGAAATAGCTATCCCCAGGCTCCCGGGTGAATCCGGGTCAAGTTCAAGGACCTTTCTTCCTGCAGCGGTCATTGTGCTTGGCGACGGAACGACCCTGGCGCCGTATGTATTCATCAGGAGTTTGCGCCCGGGTTTCTGATTATAACTGACCTTTACCATGAATACAAGCAGTTCAAGTCCGAAGTGATTGCATGCGAAGCTCATTGCGCTTCCCCATTGACCGGCACCTGTCTCTGTTGTTATCCGCCTGACGCCTTCCATCTTATTATAATATGCCTGCGGGATGGCAGTGTTTGCCTTATGAGAGCCTGAATAATTACCACCCTCATACTTGTAGTATATCCTGCTCATTGTTCCCAGTGCCTTTTCAAGGTTTCGCGCCCGGAAAAGGGGAGAAGGGCGAAAGGTTCTGTACAGATCAAGGACCTCCTCAGGAATATCAATGTATCTCTCGGTTGAGACTTCCTGTTTTATCAGCTCCATAGGGAAAATGACTGAAAGATCATCAGGGCCTACCGGCTTGCCGGTGGCGGGGTTCAGCGGCGGCAAAGGCTTGTTGGGCATGTCTGCAACAATATTGTACCACTGGCGGGGCATCTCGTTTTCGCTTAACAGAATTTTGGTAATCTTTTCCATAACTGTATGATTAAGGTTAATAAATAAAAAAGGCACACCGTGAATGGCGTGCCTTTATACAAATATTTTCTAAGAGTTATATAACAGCGTGATTCACAGCATTATCAAGAAAGCTGCACCAGCGCCAGATATATAATACTTTTGTCTTCATCTGATGCAAATATAACAATAATTCAACATTGCACGGTGCGGTATATAATTTTTAATTAATAGCAGGAAGGAGAATCTTATCTATTATTTCCGGTGTCTTTCAGATAACACTTTTTCTATATCTGTCAGGCTTACTGATTTAGCCTTCAGAAGAATAAGGAGATGATACAGCAGGTCGGCTGCTTCGTTTCTGAATAGATCACCATTATTATCTTTTGCTTCGATGACCAGTTCCACCGCTTCTTCACCAACTTTCTGTGCAATCTTGTTGATTCCTTTCCTGAAGATTTTATTTGTGTATGAGCCCTCTGCATCATTATCAATTCTTTGGCTGATAATCTCTTCCAGCTTATATAAAAACCCCCGGGCAGTTTCTTCTCCGAAGCATGAGAATGATCCGGTATGACATACCGGGCCTGCCGGATCAGCCAGGATGAGAATCGAATCACTGTCGCAGTCGGCGCGTATCTCTTTTACATTGAGGTAATGGCCTGATGTCTCTCCTTTGGTCCACAGCTCGTTGCGGCTCCTGCTGAAGAATGTGACCCTGCCCTCCTGCTCTGTTTTTGAGAGGGCCTCCTCATTCATGAAACCCAGCATAAGAACCTGCATGGTGGTGTTGTCCTGTATAATTACAGGAACAAGACCGGTTCCTTTTTTAAAATCTATATTCACGATCTTATGTTTATATTATTTTTTGACAAATAGCTTTTAAGATCAGGGATTGAAATCTCGCCGAAATGAAATATGCTGGCTGCGAGTGCGGCACTGCACTCTGTTTCTGCAAAGACCTCCCTGAAATGTTCTACGCACCCCGCCCCGCCGGAAGCTATGACAGGTATATTTATACTGTGGCTTATTTCACCTGTAATATCTATTGAGAACCCGGCTTTTGTACCGTCAGCGTTCATTGAGGTAAGCAGTATTTCGCCAGCACCAAGTCTTTCTGCCCTCTCAGCCCACACAGAAGCTTCCAGGGTGGTAGCCGTCCTGCCGCCGTTTACAAACACAAGCCATCTGTTATTGATCAGCTGTGTATCGACAGCCACCACAACACACTGACTGCCAAATTTTCCTGCTATACCGGAAATCAATTCAGGATCGTGTACTGCCGCGGTATTGATACTCACCTTATCGGCCCCTGACCTGATAAGCAGCGAAACGTCATCAAGTGTGCTGATACCACCGCCGACAGTGAATGGAATACTGATTTCACAGGCTATACGTTCAACAAGCATTGCAAGTGTCTTTCTCTTCTCAATAGTTGCGGTTATGTCGAGGAAGACAAGCTCATCTGCCCCCTGATCCATATAAACTCTGGCAAGTTCAACTGGATCACCTGCATCCCTGATGCCTACAAAGTTGATCCCTTTGACAGTGCGTCCGTCCTTAATGTCAAGGCATGGTATTATTCGTTTCTTAAGCATAACTCCGGGAGTTCCTTTAATGTTATTTTTCCTTCATAGATGGCTCTGCCGATAATCGCCCCCTCACATCCCGTAGCCTTCAGTTTATTTATGTCATCGGCCGTTGTTATGCCTCCGCTGGCAATAAGCTTCAGCCCGGTTATCGTGACTATCTCCCTGTAAATGTCAAGAGAGGGACCTTTAAGCATGCCATCCTTTTCAATGTCGGTACATACTGTATATATTACTCCTTCAGTCCGGTATTTCTTCAGGAAGGTGATTATATCAATCTCCGATTTTTCTATCCACCCCCCGGTAGCAATATTCCTGTTTCTGAAATCGGCGCCGAGAATGATCTTCTCCGGGCCCCAGGCTCTCATCCATTCAAGGTAGAGAGGAGGGTCAGTAACAGCAACAGTGCCACATGTCACCTGCGAGGCGCCGCTGTCAAACGCTCTTTTAAGGTCGTCATCAGACCTTATCCCACCGCTGAAATCAACCCTTAGTGACGTTGATCCTGCAATAGATTCAAGCACGTTGTAATTCACAATCTTTTTAGTTCGTGCGCCATCAAGGTCAACCAGATGCAGGTATTTTATTCCATGGGCTTCCAGCTTCCTGGCCACCCTGAGTGGGTCACTGTTATAGGTCTTCTTTTTCTCATAATCTCCCTGGATAAGCCGCACACACTCTCCATCAATGATATCAATCGCTGCAATGATTCTCATAGCTCCAGAAAGTTTTTCAGTATCATGGCACCTGTCTCTCCCGATTTCTCGGGATGGAACTGTGTGGCATAAAAGTTTCCTCTCTGCATTGCTGCACTGAACGGGAGTATATAATCGCATACGGCAACGGTGTCAGAATTTACATCAGCATAGTAGCTGTGCACATAATAGACGTTGTCTTCGATCGTGATCCCCCGGAACAGATCTTTTTGACTCAGCGATGAAAAATTGTTCCATCCCA
Organism: uncultured Bacteroidales bacterium; assembly: GCA_963743775.1. Taxonomy (GTDB): domain Bacteria; phylum Bacteroidota; class Bacteroidia; order Bacteroidales; family VadinHA17; genus SR-FBR-E99. The sequence continues at coordinate 75,771 of CAVURA010000010.1, read as the reverse complement.
TGTGAGGAACCTTGTCCCCGGGAGGTAACCTCTTTACAACTGTATCAAAGATACCAATGCACTCAGTATTACCCTCATCAGAATATTTTGTCATTAGCTGTAATCCAAGGCAGATCCCCAGCACGGGTTGTCTCAGCGATCTGATCAGAATATCAAGCTTTCTCTCCTTCAGATACTGCATTGCCGACCGTGCTTCACCCACGCCGGGGATAATAATTTTTTCAGCAGATGATATCTCTTTCGGGTCATCGGTGATGATACTTTTATAGCCCAGTCTGTCAAGAGCTGTGCTGACAGACCTGATATTGCCTGAACCGTATTTAAGTATAGCTATCATATAATTCCTTTCGTTGTCGGCAGCTCACTTCCGCCAGATTTTGCTGAAGCCATCTTCACCGCCCTGGCAAATGCCTTGAAAAGGGCTTCCGTTTTATGGTGTTCATTTTGTCCTTCTGCTTTTATATTAAGGTTGCACTTTGCGTTGTCAGAGAATGATTTAAAAAAATGATAAACCATTTCAGTTGGCATACTGCCTATGCTCCCTGATTTATAATCCACTTCCCAAACAAGCCATGGTCTGCCTCCGAAGTCAATTGCCACCTGTGCCAGGGCATCATCCATCGGGAGGGTGAAGCCATATCTTTCGATACCCCTTTTGCTGCCCAGTGCGTTACTGAATGCTGTTCCGAGGACTATTCCCACATCTTCAATCAGGTGATGTTCATCTACATCAATATCCCCTTCTGCGTTGAGAAAAAGATCTGTTCCGCTATGCTTTGCAAATTGCTCAAGCATATGGTTGAAGAACCCGATACCTGTTTTTATGGAGCATTTTCCTGAGCCGTCAAGATTCAGTTCTGCCCTGATCCTGGTCTCCTTTGTCTCTCTTGTTACGGTTGAAGTTCTGGGTATACTCTTCAGAAACCTGAAGATCTCATTCCAATCTTTTGTGGTCAGAACTGCACGGTCATTCCTTTTATCGGATAAATAAATAGCTCTGCAGCCCAGATTTTCTGCCATTTTTATATCTGACTCTCTGTCACCGATGACAAATGATGAAGCAAGGTCAACACCCTGTGCCAGGTAACGTGTCAGCATAGCTGTCCCGGGTTTGCGGGAAGGGGAGTTTTCTTCAGGCAGCGATCTGTCTATAAAGATCTCAGAAAAGATGATTTTCTCACCTTTCAGTATCGAAAGCATCTTGTTCTGTACCGGCCAGAAGGTCGCCTCAGGAAAGGGGTCCGTTCCAAGCCCGTCCTGGTTAGTAACCATTACCAGTTCAAAATCAGTCTCACTCGCTATCAGGGAGAGCGCTGTTATCACACCTGGAAGAAACTCAAGCTTTTCAAGGCTGTCAATCTGCCAGTCAACAGGTTCATAGATAATCGTTCCGTCCCTGTCAATAAAGAGGACTTTTTTCATAATGTTATTTTTTCAAGTTCACTTATCATCCTGCTGTTTTCATCTTCAGTACCTACTGTTATGCGAAGGCAGTTGCTGATAATCCTGCTCCGGTTCCTGACGATAACTCCTTTCTCAAGCAGCATGTTATAAATATAATCGGCATCCATGACTTGTATAAGCAGGAAGTTGGCATCAGAGGGATATATCTTTTCCACTACCTTAAGTTTTGCCAGGCTCTGAACCAGCCGGCACCTCTCTTCAATGATCCTTTTTACCTGATCCATGCTTTCACTTATCTCATCAAGTTTTTTTAAAGCCACAGCCTGGTTTATGGTGCTTATATTGTAGGGAGGCTTCATCCTGAAGAAGTACTTTATTATTTCCCGGCCTGCAAATGCCATCCCTATCCTTGCCGCAGCAAGCCCGAGCGCCTTGCTGAAAGTCTGCATGACTACGAGATTCTTATACTTCCTTATTTTAAGACTGAAGGAGGGGTGCACGCTGAAGTCGATATATGCCTCATCAATTATCACAATACCTTTGAAGTTGCGGATTATAAACTCAATATCCTTGCTGTTCATGCTGTTACCGGTCGGATTGTTCGGCGAACAAATGAAGATCAGCTTAAGCCTGTCATCATCAAAGTGTGGCTGAACAGCACTGACATTGATATTGAAATTTTCATCAAGCGGTACTTTTATGACCTCAATGTCATTTGCTGCTGCAGAAACTTCATACATACCGTATGTAGGATTAAACATCAGCACTTTATCTCTGCCCGGGTTGCAGAAAATACGGTAACAGAGATCAATCACCTCATCACTGCCGTTTCCGGTGAAGATGTTTTCGGCAGGTAACCCCTTCAGTTGGCTGAGCGCCGACCTCAGTTCCCTGTGATAGGGATCGGGGTACCTGTTAAGGTCGCCGAAGGGATTCTCATTGGCATCAAGAAAGATGCCCTCCCTGCCTCCGTACTCATCCCTTGCACATGAGTAGGGGATGAGTTTTCTGACATTTTCTCTGACGAGTCTTTCTGTATCAGTCATTGTTCAGGGATTTTAATCTGATTGAAACAGCGTTTTTATGTGCATCAAGCATCTCTGCCTCAGCCATTAATTCTACTGCCGGCCCCAGGTTTCTTATCCCTTCAGGTGTGACCTCCTGGAAAAAGACTTTCTTCATGAAGCTCTCTGCTGACACTCCGCTGAAACTCTTTGCATAGCCATTTGTAGGTAGAGTGTGATTAGGACCGCTTGCATAGTCGCCAATACTTTCACAGCTGTATGTTCCGAGAAAGACAGACCCCGCATTAATTACTTTGTCTGCCAGGGAATTGTAATCAGCAACAGCTAAAATAAGATGTTCAGGGGCGTACATATTGCTGAAACGGATGCAATCATCAGACGATTTCAGTAAAATAAGAGCACTGTTATCGAGAGCCTTTAAGGCTATATCTTTCCTCTTCAGGTGCTGTGCCTGCAGTGCAACCTCGTCTCTGACCAGGTCAATCAAGTCACTGCTGTCAGTCAGCATAATTACCTGGCTGTCGGGTCCATGTTCAGCCTGTGAGAGAAGATCAGCGGCCACAAACCGGGGGTCGGAGGTTTTATCTGCGATTATAAGCACCTCGCTGGGTCCTGCAGGCATGTCAATAGCAATGCCGTCAGTCTGCACCAGCTCTTTTGCTTTTGTTACATACTGATTTCCGGGTCCGAAGATCTTATACACTGCCGGAACAGTCTCAGTGCCGTAAGCCATGGCAGCTATTGCCTGCGCACCGCCAACCCTGTATATTGCTGTCACGCCTGAAACCGAGGCAGCATACAGGATCAGAGGGTCGATCTCACCGGTTTTTCCTGGAGGGGAACAGAGTATTATCTCCCTGCATCCCGCCATTGAAGCGGGTAGGGCAAGCATGAGCACTGTGGAGAAGAGCGGAGCCGTTCCTCCGGGTATATAGAGCCCTACCTTTTCTATCGGCAGCTCCCTGCTCCAGCATCTCACACCCCTGATACTCTCCGTAACTTTTATTGCAGAGGCGGGCAGGAGGTGGAACTTTTCAATGTTTAGTCTGGCAATCTCAATGGCTGCTTTCAGTTCTTCCGGGATGCTTGCTGCTGCTGCCGCTATTGCCTCTTCTTCCACTTTTAGCGCCCCGGGAGCAAAACCGTCGTATTTCTCAGAAAACTCCCGGATGGCATTGTCCCCGGCATCTTTTACTTTGTATATGATGCTTTTCACAAGGTTTTCCAGGTCATTTTTGCTTATGCCGGGCCTCCTGCACAGGTTGCTCCATTCTTCCTGCGGCGGGTATAATATTGTTTTCATCACAGTACCATTTTTTCTATTGGAATTACCAGGATACCTTCTGCTCCGGCATTTTTAAGCTGATCTATCCTCTCCCAGAATTCATCCTCTTTCACTACGGAGTGCAGGCTGCACCAACCCTCATCTGCCAGGGGGAGTATCGTCGGGCTCTTCATACCGGGGAGGATCTGGCAGATCTCTGCTATAGCTTCACGGGGTGCATTCAGCAGGATATATTTGTTCTCCCTGGCATTCTTTACCGCCCTGATCCTGAAGAGCAGTTTTTCCAGGATTAACTTTTTATCAGGAAGAATGTTCCTGTTTGCAATAATTACTGCCTGGCTCTTCATTATTGTCTCCACCTCCTTTAACCCGTTCATGAGCAAGGTGCTTCCAGAACTCACGATATCACATATTGCATCGGCAAGCCCCACGCCAGGGGCAATCTCCACACTGCCGCTTATCTCCTCCACCGTTGCCGTAATATTATTACTTGCAAGATATTCACCCAACAACCGCGGGTAGCTGGTTGCCACTCTCTTGTTCATGAAAAACCCATGTCCGGAGTAGTTCTCCTCCTTTGCTATTGCCAGGCTCAGCCTGCAACCCGCAAAACCAAGTTGCTCAAGGATATCCGCTTCCTTGTTTTTTTCAAAAACCATGTTCTCTCCTACGATCCCGATGTCTGCCACACCCTGCTCAACATATTGCGGGATATCATCGTCACGAAGAAACAGTATTTCAATGGGGAAGTTACTGGCTACGATCTTCAGTGTTCCTGCACCGTTTGAGATCTTAATGCCGCATTCTTCGAAAAGTTTGCGGGAGCTCTCGCTCAGCCTGCCACTTTTCTGGATTGCAATTTTCAGTTTGCTCATTTTCTCTTTCGTTAGAGTCTGAGCAAGCCATACGGAAAAAAACCCGCCTGATCTGCTCAGACGGGTCTGTTATATTTATGGTTACACTACACCATTCTTACCTCGCCTGAGTGCAAGTATGAAGATGATGATGTAATGTGTTTAATGACATGTTTTCCTGGTTCGATACAAAAATAGTAATTATTTGATCATAGCTTAAACATGGCTGTAATAATCATTTATCAAAGTATTATTATTTTTTCTCACCGTTATTCATGATCCTCATCTGGTGATTTATTGACTCCTGATGAATAGCTTTAAAGATTGTATCAATAAATTCGGCGCTTAATCCTTTGGCCCGGGTCTTGCTCATAACCCTGTCGATTATTTCATCCCAGCGGGTGGCCTGGAGAATTGTGATGTTGTTCTCTTTCTTATACTGTCCGATAGTCTCTGCGACTTTCATTCGTTTTTCAAGCAGGTCAAGCAGATGCTCATCAAAGACATCAATCTGCTGACGTAATTCTCCCAGAATATCAAGCAGCCTAGGATCTGATGCAACAGGATTACGTATGACCAGCCTGCTTAGAAGGTCCCGGAGGCCATCAGGTGTAACCTGTTGAGCTGCATCGCTCAATGCTGTGGCAGGATCGATATGAGACTCGATCATAAGGCCGTCAAAGTTCAGATCCAGCGCTTTCTGGGATATTTCCTTCAGATATTCCCTTGAACCGGCAATATGACTTGGGTCACAGATGAGAGGAAGGTCATGTACGCGGTGACGAAGCTCGATGGGAAGCTGCCAGTTAGGCTGATTTCTGTAGCTTGTTTTCTCATAGGTTGAAAAACCGCGATGAATTGCTCCAAGATGCCTGATTCCAGCCTTCGCTATGCGTTCAATGGCCCCCATCCACAGGTCTATTTCCGGATTAACGGGATTTTTGACAAGCACCATCACATCAACACCTTTCAGGGCATCGGCTATTTCCTGAACCGTGAACGGGTTTACAGATGTCCTGGCCCCGATCCACAACATATCAATGCCATATTTAAGAGCCTCATAAACGTGCTTTTCATTTGCCACCTCAGTGCCAACAAGAAGCCCCGTCTCCTGTTTGACATTCCTGAGCCATTTCAGTCCTTCTGACCCAACTCCCTCGAAAGAATCAGGACGTGTGCGCGGTTTCCAGATACCGGCGCGGAAGATGCTCACTGTATTTAACTGAGCCAGCTGCCGGGCTGTCTTAATCACCTGTTCCTCGGTTTCAGCGCTGCATGGGCCTGAGATGAGGAACGGGCGGTTTTTATACCCTTTCCATTCCTGTATGGGCAATGTATTTAATGCGGTTTCCATGATACTGTAAGTTAATTAGTTAAGTATCTTCCTGATCTTGTTGGCCTCATCCATAAGTGCTTTCAGCCCGTTCAGGTCTTTTTCGGCAATCATCTTCCTGAATTGACTCATCTTTTCAGTATAGGTATCAATTACCTCGAGTATGAATTTGGAATTCTCAAGAAAGATCGGTGCCCAGGTTTCCCCATTGCTTTTCGCAAGGCGCACCGTGCTTTCAAAACCGCCGCCTGCAAGAGTCAGAATATTCTGCTCCTCATGCTCCTTGTCAAGCACGGTCAGGGCTAGCGAGAAGGAGGTAATATGCGAAATATGAGACACATATGCGACATGTGTATCATGATCTGCCGACTTCATATATACAATCCGCATATTAAGCGTTGTCAGCATTTTTTCAACCAGTTCAAGTGCATCAGGGTCGCAGAGCTCAGGATCACATATTATGGCAGGCTTATAATCGAAGAGCCTGCCGATGGCAGCCAGGGGGCCGGAATATTCGGTTCCGGCCATCGGATGAGCTGCAACATACCGGCCACGTTTGGGATGATGCTCCGATATCTTGGAAATGCTTCCCTTTGTCGAGCCCATATCTGTTACCACTTTAGACGTACCGTCAATCCTGTCAAGGATAACCGGCAGCATTTTACAGTTTGCATCCACCGGAGTGCACAGTATGATCAGGTCACTTCTGTCAATGGCATTTTCCAGGGTATCAATTTCATCAACAAGCCCGCAGAGCGTTGCAATATTCTGATGCTGAATATTTGAGTCAACTCCGATAATCTGATCGGCAAAACCACGTTTGCGAAGGTCTATCATCATCGACCCCCCGATAAGACCTATTCCAATAACAGCGATTTTCATTTTTTTGAACTTGATTTCAGGTTAACGGAGTCAGCGTAAGAGGAAATTCTCCTTTTAGCCTCTTCCAGTAAATCCTCACTGGCACACAATGAGATACGAATATAGCGCTCCCCCCTGCTCCCGAAAATAAAACCGGGAGTTATGAAAACACCGGCTTCATTAAGAATTGCTTCCACGTATTCCTCGCAGCTGGCAACGGATTCAGGTATGCGTCCCCATAAAAACAACCCGACCTGGTTTTTGTCATATCTGCAACCCAGGATGTCCATAATCTCTTCAACCGTTTTGCGGCGTTTTTTATAAACCAGGTTAATCTGGTCATACCACTCCGGTGGATTGCTAAGCGCCTCGACAGCAGCTTTCTGAACGGGAAGAAACATACCCGAATCCATATTGCTTTTCACCCTGAGTATGCTTTTCAGGTACTCACTGTGACCAGCCACCATGCCTATGCGCCATCCGGCCATGTTGTGGGATTTGCTGAGCGAGTTCAGCTCAAGGGCAACCTCTTTTGCTCCGTCGACTGCCAGAAGACTGTGATAATTCCTGTTTAATATGAAACTGTATGGATTGTCATTGCAAAGAAGGATGGAATGCCTGTTCGCAAAAGCTACCAGGTTTTCAAAGAGTTTAATGGATCCCGGTGTTCCGGTAGGCATGTGCGGGTAGTTTACCCACATTAATTTCACCATGCTCAGGTCACTGCGTTCAAGGGCCAGCAGGTCAGGCATCCAGCCTGTTTTTTCATCAAGATCATAGTACCTGATTTTGCCGCCGACAAGATTTGTAACTGAGGAGTAAGTCGGATAACCGGGGTCAGGAATGAGGACTTCATCGCCCTGGTTGACAAACGCCATGCTGATGTGCATGATCCCCTCCTTGCTTCCCATAAGGGGAAGGATCTCATCGTCAGGATTGAGTTCCACACCGAAATATTTTTTATACCAGCCGGCAAAAGCATTCCGCAATTCGGGAATGCCGATATAGCTCTGGTAGCCGTGCGAGGTTGATTTGGTGCTTTCGTCAATAAGCCGCTTTACAGTATTTTCTGACGGAGCCTGATCCGGACTGCCTATTCCAAGGCTGATGATACTTGCTCCGGCTTTTCTCATCTGGTCAATCTGCCGGAGTTTTTGGGAGAAATAGTATTCCTGCACACTGAGTGTGCGGTCAGCCGGGCTAACTTTCATGGAGGGTATTGTTTTTGTTATAAACTCCCAGCACTTCCAGGTGGCTGGTGTGTTTTTCAAGTGCTCCTTCAACCATTGCTACGGTTATGTCACTGCTTAACTCAAGGTCAAGGTAGAACATATATTCCCATTCACCGTTCAAACGCGGGACAGATTGAATCTTGGACAGATTGATATTCATCCCGGCGAGCAGAACCAGCACGGCTGCCAGGGAGCCGGGTTTATGGCCGGTGGCAAAACAGACGGAGATTTTGTTTCCTTCCTTATTCTGATTTTCCTTATTGCCAATGACAAGAAACCGCGTATAGTTCTTTTTGTATGTTTCAATTCCCTCTGCAAGTATGTTCAGGCCATAAATTTTTGCAGCAGCTGAAGGACCTATTGCAGCGACCCCATGCAGGCCGGTTTCACTTATGATTCTTGCACTGCCTGCTGTATCGGCACTCTCAATCAGGGTTATTCCGGGGTACTGGTTAAGAAATTCCATGCACTGAGCGAGTGCAATAGGATGTGACCTTATTTCCCTGATATCAGTTATCTCCTGGCCCGGAAGAGCCATCAGATTCTGCTTTATTCTGACATTATGTTCGCCAAACACCTTAAGACCTGATTCCCTTAAAAGGTTGTAATTGTAAAGGATACTTCCCGACCGAGCATTTTCGATGGCCATCACGGCAAAATCGGCGCTTCCCTGCTTTGCGGCACTGACGGTCATGTCAAATGTCGGGCATTCCACCAGTTCGATTGAATCAGAGCCGAAGTATTGCCTTGCAGCCACATCATGAAAACTTCCCTTTTCTCCCTGTATCGCAATTTTCATTTCAAAGTTTGTTAACGAAAAAGGGCCCTTTTCCGGGGGCCCTTGCTTTCATCTAATTTATATTATCTGTGCACAAAAATCCCCCTTACCGGTTCTTAAAATAAAACCAGAAATAATAAGAGAGGTTAAAATTCTTGTGTAAACTATTCATTTTGTTGTCTTACCGGCTTACAAAAATAATGGAATTTTATACAAAACCTATCGGATGACATGAATTAATGAGGTATTGTTAATTTTTCACTGACTTCAGTACCTGGTGATCTTTCAGTTTTTGAGAATAATATCCCTGATCCGGTCACCCACCTCCGATGTCGATTTTGGGTCAGTCCTGCTGAGGTCTTCAGTAACAAAATTTTCCTCAAGCGATTTTTCAACAGCCCGGATTATCACGTCAGCCTCTTCCTTGAGTTTGAATGCAAGATCAAACATCATTGCTGCTGAGAGTATCGTGCCGAGCGGATTTGCAATATTCTTCCCGGCTGCCTGGGGGTAGGAACCGTGTATCGGTTCAAATACTGATGTAGACAATCCGACAGATGCCGATGGCAGCAATCCCAGCGATCCGGTTATAACACTTGCCTCATCAGAAAGGATATCACCGAACATATTTTCAGTCACAATAACATCGAATCTTTTTGGATTTTGTATCAACTGCATTGCAGCATTATCGACAAACATAAAATCGACCGTAAGATCTTTATATGCCTTTGCTGTTTCAGTTGCAGTCTCACGCCATAACCGAGACGTTGCAAGAACATTAGCCTTGTCAACGACGGTAATCCTGCGTGTACGTGACATTGCATAATCACAGGCAAGTCTTACAACGCGCTCTATTTCATAACGACTGTAAACACAAGTATCATAAGCAGTGTTTCCATCTTCAGATCTTCCCTGGGGTTTTCCGAAATAGAGGCCTCCCGTAAGTTCTCTTACTATCAGTATGTCAGCTCCCTCCACGATCTCCCTTTTAAGCGGCGATTTATCTATCAGGGAAGGGAAGGTGGTCACGGGTCTGATATTTGCATACAGGCCTAGTTCTTTCCGCATGGCGAGAAGGCCCTGCTCGGGTCTGACCTTAAGCGAAGGATCATTATCATATTTCGGGTGGCCGATAGCTCCGAAGAGAACCGCATCAGACGATTTGCAAAGGTCAAGAGTTTTATCGGGCAAAGGAGTTCCGGTCTGATCAATGGCGGTTGCACCCACCAGGCCAAAGCTGAAGGTGGCCGAATGATTAAATCTCTTACAGACAGCCAGAACAACTTTCTTTGCCTGTTCAATAATCTCAGGACCAATACCGTCACCGGGCAAAACTGCAATGTTAAAATTCATGTGCTGTGTTTATTAGTGTTTTACCATTTAATGCATTTTCATTCTTCTCAATTATATTCAGCATTTTTTCAGTTGCCTTTATTGCCGACTCGGTCTGATCGGCATCGAGTCCCTTTGTTCTGAACTCATGTCCCAGATGATTCCATGTTATGACTGTTTCTACGAGTGCGTCAGTCTTTCCACCTGGAGGAATAGACACCTGGTAATCAGTAAGCATGGGCAACTCCTTTCCCAACCTGTCATAAATTACCCTTACAGCCTTCATAAAAGCATCATATTGTCCGTCACCCGAAGATGTCTCCTGATACAGATTACCGTTTATTTCTATCTGAACGCTGGCAAACGGTTTTAATCCGTAAGACAGTGAAAGGGAATAATTTTTAATGAAGATCTTATAGTCGACCGGGTCGCTGCCAAGGACATCTGCTATGATAAATGGCAGGTCCTCGGTTGTCACATCTTCCTTTTTATCTCCGAGTTCAATAACTCTCTGAGTCACCTTATTCAGTGATTCGGCATTGAGCACCAGACCTAATTCTTCAAGGTTCTTTCTGATTGTCGCTTTCCCTGACTGTTTCCCCAGGGCATATTTCCTTTTTCTTCCGAATCTTTCAGGAAGGAGATTGTTAAAGTAAAGGTTGTCCTTGCTGTCACCGTCAGCATGAACACCTGATGTCTGGGTAAATACATTTTCACCGATAATGGGTTTGTTAACAGGAATGCGTATGCCGCTGAATGTTTCCACTATCTTACTGACCCGTGTTATCTCAAACTCATTGATGCCTGTCTCAGCTTCAAGATGATCACGCAAGACCCCGATGACACTTGAAAGCGGTGCATTACCTGCCCTTTCGCCCAGGCCATTCACCGTTGTATGTATTCCGTGGAAACCTGCCTTTACCGCAGCAAAAACATTGGCTACGGCAAGGTCGTAATCGTTGTGGGCATGAAAATCAAAATGCAATGACGGATATTTATCAATCATCTTTTTACAGAAACTGAAGGTCTGTTCCGGATTCAGTATTCCGAGTGTATCAGGGAGCATGAACCTTTTTATCTTTTCATCTTTAAGTGAATCCATCATGAAATAAACGTACTCTTCCGAGTGGATCATTCCATTGGACCAGTCCTCCAGATAGACGTTGACCTGCATATCCAGTTCACCTGCCTTTGCAATAATCTCCCTGATATCGCTTACATGCTGAGCGGGAGTTTTACGAAGTTGTTTTTCGAGGTGACGCAACGATCCCTTGCAGAGCAGATTGACAACCTTGCAGCCGGCACTGTTGATCCAGTTAACGGACAGATCTCCGTCAACAAACCCCAGAACCTCTATTTTACCCAGAAGATCATTCTGCCGCGCCCACCCTGTAATTTTGCTGATAGCTTCAAATTCTCCGGAGGAAACGCGTGCCGATGCTACCTCAAGATGATCCACATTCAGATCTTTAAGCAGAAGTGTGGCAATATGGAGTTTTTCGAGAGGAGGGTATGAAACGCCCTGTGTCTGTTCTCCGTCCCTCAGGGTTGTATCAGTTATTTCGATTCTCATCTGCACGTGTTTTGGTTTCATAGTCTGTCACAAGACCCTGAATACCCAGAAGGTATTCGATATCATCAAGACCTTTCAGGAGACACTCTTTCTTAAACGGATTTATCTCAAACCGTGAAGATTCTCCGGTAGCGGGAATCGTTACCAGTTGTTGTTGCAGGTCTATCTGCATGATTGTTTCAGGTTTTTTCTTTATAAGTTCCAGAATATCTGCCAATAGTTTTTCAGGTATCACCACAGGCAGAAGGCCGTTGTTGAGAGCGTTATTCCTGAAAATATCTGCGAAAAAGCTTGATACAACCGCCCTGAAACCATAGTCATACACAGCCCAAACGGCATGTTCACGACTTGAGCCGCATCCGAAGTTTTTACCTGCCACCAGAATTTTTCCGCTGTATTCAGGGTTATTCAGGATGAACTCCATATTTTTCTTTCCGGATTTATCGAATCTCCAGTCACGGAACAGATTCTCCCCGAAACCTTCCCTCGAGGTCGAGCTCAGAAACCTTGCCGGGATAATCTGATCAGTATCCACGTTTTCATAAGGCAGCGGGACGCAGGTTGAATTAAGAATATCGAATTTGGTTTTCATCATGTCGGGCTTTTCATTGGAGTTTTGTCAGCTGAGTAATTCCCTGGGGTCAGTTATCATGCCGGTAACTGCTGCAGCAGCAGCCGTCAGCGGGCTTGCAAGGAGTGTTCTTGCTCCCGGGCCCTGTCTTCCTTCAAAGTTCCGGTTGGAAGTTGAAACGGCATATTTACCTGAAGGGATCTTATCTTCATTCATGGCGAGGCATGAAGAACACCCGGGTTGTCTCAGGTCAAATCCCGCATCATTGAGAACTTCAACCAATCCTTCGCTGATGGCCTGCCGTTCAACCATTTTTGAGCCCGGAACAATCAGGGCAGTTATACCGGGCGCCTTTTTCCTACCCCTGACCACCTGTGCAAATGCCCTTAAATCTTCAATTCTTCCGTTGGTACAGCTTCCGACGAATACATAATCAACGGGGTGCCCCAAAATCTTCATTCCAGGATTGAATCCCATGTAGTCAAGGGATTTAAGGAATGATGCCGAAGCTTCGCTGCTGATCTTTTCGAGTGACGGAATATGATCATCTATTGCCATTCCCATTCCCGGATTAGTGCCATAGGTGATCATTGGCTTTATGTTATCAGCATTGAATTCCAGTTCATGGTCGAATTCAGCATCATGGTCACTCTTCAGCGTTTCCCATTTTTTAAAATAATCATCCGGGCTAAAATTTCCGGGAAAGGAGGGAAGTCCTTTCAGATACCTGAATGTTGTTTCATCCGGTGCTATCAGCCCGCCGCGAGCGCCCATCTCGATGCTCATGTTACATACTGTCATGCGGGCTTCCATGCTCAGATCCCTTATGGCCGGTCCGGCGTATTCAATAAAATACCCTGTGGCTCCGCTGGCAGAAATCTGCGAAATGATATACATTATCAGATCCTTTGAGGTGACTCCTTCATGAAGCTTCCCATTGACTGTTATTCTCATTTTTAATGGTCTGGTCTGAAGGATGCACTGTGTTGCCAGTACCATTTCAACCTCGCTGGTTCCTATGCCGAAGGCAATTGTTCCGAACGCTCCATGTGTTGAAGTGTGGCTGTCACCACAGACAATTGTCATTCCCGGGCGGGTATAGCCAAGCTCAGGACCAATTACATGAACAATGCCGTTTTTTGGATGATTAAGACCGAACAGTTCAATGCCGGATTCCTTACAGTTTTCTGTCAGTTTTGCAACCTGGTTCCTTGACAATTCGTCTTTTATCTGCCTGTCCTGATTTATGGTTGGTATATTATGGTCGGCAGCGGCAAGTGTCTTCTCCGGTCTGAAAACCTTAATGCCTCTGTCATGAAGGCCGTTGAAGGCCTGGGGGCTGGTGACCTCGTGAATATAGTGCTGATCAATATAAAGTACATCCGGACCATCGTCGATATGCTTCACCACATGATCATCCCAGATCTTATCAAAAAGTGTCTTTGCCTCCATTTTAATATTTCATTTAAAAAGTTCCCCTCAGTAGTTTGGGAGTTACCTGATCTTATCGATAGCGTCAATAAAAGCTTCCACTGAGGCTGTTATAATATCAGTATTGGCAGAGAAACCGTAGTAGGTCTTACCCTGGTGCTCAACCTGGATATGCACTTTTCCGATATCATCACTGCCCTTTGTGATAGCCTGAATTAAAAACTCTTCTAGGTGCACTGTTTTGCTTATCAGTTGTTTGACCGCCGTAAATGCAGCATCGATAGGTCCGTTGCCTGATGAGGTCGAGGTATGAATTTCCCCGTTTATTCTGATGCACACGGTAGCTACCGGTATCAGCGATTTTCCGCATGTAACCTGCAACCGTTCCAGTTTAAGTGCTTTTTCTCCTTTGAATACTTCACCTGAAAGGATCCTGATATCTTCATCGTTAATCTCCTTTTTCTTGTCGGCCAGAATCAGGAAGCGATTATAGATGTCATCCAGTTCCTCCTTGCCAAACTTCAGTCCAAGCAACTCAAGCCTGTGATTAAGGGCAGCCCTTCCGCTGCGTGCTGTCAGGATGATTGATGATTCTCTTATACCTACTTCCACAGGGTCAATTATTTCATAGTTCTCCCTGTTTTTTATAACCCCGTCCTGATGAATTCCTGATGAATGTGCGAATGCATTCCGGCCTACAATTGCTTTATTCGCCTGAACCGGCATGCTCATCAGGGTAGAGACAAGCCGGCTGGTGCTGAAGATGAGTTTTGAATCTATGTTTGTTGTCATGTTAAGGTTGTGATGGCTTTTAATTATCATCGCCACCTCCTCCAGTGAGGTGTTTCCTGCTCTCTCCCCGATGCCGTTGATCGTCACTTCAACCTGCCTGGCTCCGTTAATGACCCCCATCATTGTGTTTGCCGTAGCCATCCCCAGGTCATTATGGCAGTGGGTTGAGATCATGGCTTTTCCGATATTCGGCACATTTTCTTTCAGGAAACGGATCTTTTCACCGTATTCTTCCGGGAGACAGTACCCGGTTGTATCCGGTATATTAACCACTGTTGCCCCGGCTTTTATCACTGCTTCAATTACCCTGGCCAGGTATTCGTTTTCACTTCTTCCCGCATCTTCGGCATAAAACTCCACATCCTCTACAAATTTCTTTGCATACTTAACAGCGTCCACAGCTCTTTTGATCGTCTCTTCGGGCGTTGTTTTAAGTTTGTATTTGATATGAAAAGGGGAGGTCCCGATACCCGTATGGATGCGCTTCTTTTTTGCATATTGAAGAGCCTCAGCTGCCACCTCGATATCTTTTTTCACAGCCCTGGTCAATGCGCAGATTATGGGCTCAGAGATTGCTTTCGAAATCTCAACCACAGATTTGAAATCTCCGGGACTTGAGATCGGGAATCCGGCCTCAATAACATCGACCCCCAGCTCTTCAAGAGCCTGAGCGACTTCAATTTTCTCTATTGTATTGAGCTGGCAACCGGGAACCTGCTCGCCGTCCCTGAGGGTAGTATCAAAAATTATTATCCTGTCGTTCATCTTTGTGTTTTTTTCAGCCATGTCTATTTTCCGGGTCTTAGTTTTCTGACCATTGCCCCTGCCTGCCACATTTCTGAATTGTGAAGTTCATCAAGTTCAATGGCCAGCTTTTTACGGTAATCAGGCTGTTTGTTTGCCTCAATTGTTATTCTGGCTTCCTCTCCGCTGGCGACGCTTTCATACAGTTTGTCAAAAACAGGAGCAACAGCATCGCGAAACCTGTTTTTCCAGTCGAGAGCGCCTCTCTGGGCCGTTGTTGAGCAATTTGCGTACATCCAGTCCATCCCGTTTTCTGCAACAAGAGGAAGGAGGCTCTGTGATAATTCCTCCACAGTTTCATTAAATGCCTCGGACGGCGAATGCCCCATTTTTCTCAGAAGGGTATACTGTGCTTCCATAATTCCGGCTATGGCGCCCATCAGGACACCTCTTTCCCCTGTCAGGTCGCTGTACACTTCCTTTCTGAAATCGGTTTCAAAAAGATAGCCGGAACCGACTCCGATGCCCAGGGCAAAAACCCTTTCCCTTGCTTTTCCCGTAGCATCCTGGTAAACGGCATAGCTTGAATTGAGGCCTTTCCCTTCAAGGAAAAGACGGCGCAGGGATGTCCCCGAACCCTTTGGAGCAATCAGGATCACATCAACATCAGCAGGCGGAACAATACCGGTCTGGTCATTGAATGTGATGCCGAAGCCATGTGAAAAATAGAGAGCTTTTCCCCTGGTAAGGTGTTTCTTTACCACAGGCCATGAAGCAATCTGCCCGGCATCAGAAAGCAGGTATTGTATGATTGTACCTCTTCTGCAGGCCTCTTCAATCTCGAAAAGATCCTTTCCTTCTTCCCATCCGTCACTGATCGCTTTTTCCCAGGAAGAGGAGTTCTTCCTCTGGCCGACAATTACATTAAACCCGTTGTCTTTCAGGTTAAGCGACTGTCCTGGACCCTGGACGCCGTATCCTATTACGGCTATTACTTCATTTTTTAAGACTTCACGGGCCTTTGACAGCGGGAATTCATCCCTGGTTACCACGTTCTCAGTAACACCTCCAAAATTGATTTTTGCCATGATTTCCGATTATTTGGTTATGTCTGGTTATTAATTTTCAATTTCAATTTCCTGTGGTTCCGGACGCTTTGCCTCATCCATCTCCTTCAGGTAAGAATTCAGTTCCTTTACCTGCTTTGTGATTGCCACACGTCCTGACCTGACAAACTGAAGCACTCCGTAAGGCTCCAGCTGACGAAGCAGATCAGCTATTTCAGATTTGTGCCCGGTTTTTTCGACAACCATATATTCGGGTGTAACTTCCAGTATACGGGCATGGTGTCCACGAACAATATGATCAATGATATTTCCGGACATTAATCCACGGGTGGCGACCTTAAACATTGCAATTTCCTGATAAATTATCTCATCCGAGGTGTGTACAAAGACCTTCAGTACGTCAACCAGCTTTTCCATTTGCCTGGCCACTTTCCTGATCATCTCCGGAGTTGTGATTACCACCAGGGTCCACAGATGCACACCGGGGACAGCAGATTCAGAGGCTGTTATGCTCTCGATATTTATCTGCCTTCTCGTAAGGATTATTGTTACCTGGTTCAGTATCCCAATGTGATTCTCGGTAAATAGTGAAAGGGTATATTCATTTTTCATGTTCTTGCTGTTTTAATTTGTCAGTCTTACATCAGAAACAGAGGAGCCCGGTTCAACCATTGGCAGAACATTTGCCTCCTTGTCTATGGTAATGTCAACCAGGTAGGGAACATCAGCTGCAAGCATCTCAGCCAGTGTTTTTTCAAGATCCTTTCTTTCCGATACTCTCTTTGAGGCAATATTAAATGCCTCGGCTATCTTAATAAAATCAGGATTGACCAGGGCGGTAGAGG
Organism: uncultured Bacteroidales bacterium; assembly: GCA_963743775.1. Taxonomy (GTDB): domain Bacteria; phylum Bacteroidota; class Bacteroidia; order Bacteroidales; family VadinHA17; genus SR-FBR-E99. Next base: position 58,644 of record CAVURA010000010.1, on the reverse strand, counting down.
CGTATCGTTTATTGTAGAACATATCCTGCCACTGTCTTACCATGCCCAGAAAGCTGTTATTCAGGATAATTATCTTAACGGGGATCTGATACTGAAGAATGGTTCCAAGCTCCTGGATCGTCATCTGGAAACCACCGTCACCAAGGAAAACCACAACCTGTTTATCAGGCCTTCCGATCTTGGCGCCTATTGAAGCCGGAAGTCCGAAGCCCATTGTTCCCATGCCACCTGATGTCACCAGGCTGTTTGGATTTTTAAATTTATAATACCGGGCAGCAGACATCTGGTTTTGCCCCACATCGGTGACAATTATTGCATCGCCGCGTGTCAGGTCTGATACCTGCCGGACAACCTCACCCATTCTGATCTGGCCGGATTCCGGTTCTGTCTCGGACCTGATGACCTTTTCATATTCTGTCTTATCACATATCCTGAATTCCCTTATCCATCTTGCAAATGTGTTTTCCTTCACCAGGGGTATCAGGTAGCGTAACACTTCACGCGCATCATTATTTATTTCAAGATCGACCTGAACATTTTTATTTATTTCTGCTTCGTCTATCTCGATGTGTATTATCCTGGCGTTCTTTGCATATTTTTTCAGATTCCCTGTCACGCGGTCATCAAAACGCATTCCCACTGCGATTATAAGGTCAGCCTGGTTGGTAAGAACATTCGGGCCGATGTTTCCGTGCATGCCCAGCATCCCGGCATATAATCTGTGACCATAAGGAAAGGCCGAGAGACCCAGCAGGGTAAGGGCGACCGGAATTCCTGTTTTCTCGGCCAGTTCTTTAAGTTCATTCTCCGCACCCGACAGAAGGACGCCATGCCCGGCAAGGATTAACGGTTTTTCAGCATGGTTGATCATAATGGCCGCCGATTCTATCTCCCGGGTATGCAAAGGTATCCTGGGGTTATAGCTTCTCAGGTATTCACATTTACTGTACCTGAATTTGAGTTTTTCAACCTGGGCATCTTTGGCCACGTCAACCAGCACGGGTCCGGGACGGCCTGACTTTGCAATATAGAATGCCTTGGCTATAGTGTCGGGAATATCCTCCGGCTTCTTGATCTGGCAGTTCCATTTTGTGACCGGCATTGAAACACCAAGAATATCGGTCTCCTGAAATGCGTCTGTCCCTATCAGATTTGATACAACCTGGGCTGTAATGAAGACCACGGGAACCGAATCAAGGAAGGCATTTGCAATTCCCGTAACCAGGTTTGTTGCCCCGGGACCGGAAGTTGCAAAACACACCCCGGGTTTACCGGTCACCATCGCATAAGCCTGAGCAGCATGTGCAGCACCCTGTTCATGACGGGTAAGTATATGCCGGAGCTTATCTTCATAATCAAGCAGTTTGTCATAAACAGGCATGATGGCACCTCCCGGGTATCCGAATATAGTGTCCACACCTTCCTCAATAAGACATTTGAGAAGTGCTTCAGCTCCCGAAATCTGTTCCGGATCCTTCGCGGTCACCTCTTTTATATTTAATTTTTTGTTGTTCTTCATCTTAAATCTGACTTAATCTTCATTCTTTATCTCTATGCTCTTTGCTCTACACTCTATGCTCTTTGCCCTCCCGCTTCGCGGGACTGCCTCTCCCGCTCCACGGGATCGCCAGCTTGCTCAATGCTTCATATAATCCTTACCGCTCCCTTGTCAGCTGAACTCACTGTTGCAGCATAAGCTTTAAGCGAAGTCGATATCTCACGCTGGCGATTTTCTGGTCTGTAGGCCATTTCTCCTTTTGCTTCTTCATCTTTATGCCTTTTAAGAATCTCATTTTCAGAAAGATTTACGTTTATCTTCCGGTTCACTATATCAATATCAATCTGATCCCCTGTCCTGAGAATTGCAAATTCTCCTCCCGCCGCAGCTTCAGGAGAAATATGGCCGACAGACAACCCGGAGGTGCCTCCTGAAAAACGGCCATCGGTTATCAATGCACATTTCTTATCAAGACCTTTTGATTTCAGATATGATGTAGGATAAAGCATCTCCTGCATGCCGGGTCCACCTTTCGGGCCTTCGTACCTGATCACGATCACATCTCCGGCGCTCACAGCATCATTCAGGATTCCTTCCACGGCATCTTCCTGGGATTCGAAGATTATTGCAGGCCCGGAAAAAGTGAAGAGAGACGGGTCGACCCCGGCAGTTTTAACAATACATCCGCTTTTGGCAATGTTCCCGTAGAGGACAGCCAGGCCACCGTCCCTGTTATAGGGATGGCTTACACTTCGTATACAACCGCTCTCTCTGTCAGTATCAAGTGTGTCGTAAAGGGTATCATGAGAAGCCATTTCAAGGCTTCGCTTCATTCCCGGAGCGCTTCTGAAGTAGTCAAATGCGAGAGGTAATGCATTTTCTCCCGAAATATCCCAGTCAGAAATTGCTGCATGAAGGGTTGGATAATCTATCCTTCTTACAGAGCTGTCTATAAGATTGCTCCGTTCCAATTCACCAAGAATGGCAAAAATACCTCCGGCACGGTTTACGTCCTGGATATGGTACTGTGAACTGGGAGAGACTTTGCATATGTTGGGGACTTCCCGGGAAAGCTCATCAATATCCTTCATTGTAAAGTCAACACCGGCTTCGTATGCAATTGCAAGCAGGTGAAGAACGGTATTTGTTGATCCCCCCATAGCAATGTCAAGCGACATGGCGTTTTTAAATGCTTCCCTGGTTGCTATTGACCTGGGAAGGACTGCTTCATCACCCTCTGAGTAGTATCTGTTTGCCAGATCAACAATCAGTCCTGCAGCTTTTTCAAAAAGCCTCATCCGGTTCCGGTGTGTGGCCACTATTGTTCCATTCCCTGGAAGTGCCAGTCCCAGAGCTTCGTTCAGGCAATTCATTGAATTCGCTGTGAACATGCCTGAGCATGACCCACAGGTAGGACATGCCGCCATTTCAATAACATTCAGGTCTGCATCACTCACTGCGCTGTCGGCAGCAGACACCATTGCATCTATCAGGTCTAGAGACCTGCCGTTATGATTTCCGGCCTCCATCGGACCTCCCGAAACAAAAACCGCGGGTATGTTAAGTCTCATGGCAGCCATCAGCATTCCGGGAGTGATCTTGTCGCAATTACTGATACAGATCATTGCATCTGCCCGATGCGCGTTGCACACATATTCGACGCTGTCGGCTATGAGTTCCCTGGAAGGCAGGGAATAGAGCATCCCTTCGTGGCCCATGGCAATGCCGTCATCAATTGCGATGGTATTGAATTCGGCTGCGAAGAGGCCATGCTTCCCGATTTCTTTCTTAATGATCTGTCCGATGCTGTGAAGATGGACATGTCCCGGAACGAACTGGGAGAATGAGTTTACAATCGCGATGACCGGTTTTCCGAAGTGTTCTTCTTTCATGCCGTTAGCCCGCCAGAGACTTCTTGCGCCGGCCATGTTCCTGCCGGTGACCGTTACTGCACTCCTGAGTTGATTCTTCATAAGTTCAAAAACACATTAAAAAAAAGCTTCCCGGATTTCCGGAAAGCTTCTGTATACTTATTGAGTTACATATTATTCCCGGGTCAACTGCCTGTGGCAATGATAATGAGGGTAATAATATATAATAAAGATTTCATCACTTTTTTGTTAATAATTGAGGTTCAAAAGTACATAATTTTATTACAAACCAAATTAATTATCAATTTTTCTTTAATTCGTCATTTTTAAAATGAAAAATATCGGAGACATTTCCTCTGCTATAATGTTTAAAATTAACACATTACGACTTCGCAAAAGTAACAATAAATAATACCAGAATTATTTTCTGGCTTTCCGGATTCCCCTGCCTCCGAGGAATCCCCATCCGCCACTGCCAAGAATGAACCCCAGCGCATAAAAGCCACCATTGTTATTCTGTGCATACATAGTGATCTTATCACTGAAAAGCATGCCTATAAGATCAAACGGCGCTATAAAACCATGCCATAAGCCACCGAAGAAGCCATAGGTATGGCCGGTAAGACATTGGCCAACGGCCTCATACTGAGCACAACCTGAAATAGATAGCAGAATGAATCCAGCTACTATAAGTAAGAAGTTTTTTTGTGAAAATAGAGTTTTCATAATCCGGTTTTTTGTTTTTGCAGCAACAAGTTAGATTAAAAAAGCAAGATAAATATAATACATGGCTGCTTATTAAGTATGGTCCTCCGGTCTCCTGCTTCCCGAAGGACGCTAATATATCGGGATGATTTTACTTCAGAACACCCAGCTCCAGCCCGACTTTCGTAAAAGCTGCAACTGCCTTGTCAAGATGTTCTCTTTCATGAGCAGCCGAAAGCTGCACCCTGATGCGCGCCTGACCTTTGGGTACGACCGGGTAATAGAAGCCCGTCACATAAATGCCTTCATCAAGAAGTTTGGCTGCCACCGCCTGTGAGAGCTTCGCATCATAGAGCATCACGGCACAGATTGCAGACTGTGTGGGTTTAATGTCAAACCCTGCCTTCAGCATCTTCTCTACGAAGTATTCAGTATTGAGATGCAGCTTATCCTGCAGGTCGTTGGACCGGGTCATCATCTCAAGCATCTCTATCCCGGCGGCAGCAACCATCGGAGGAATAGAGTTGGAGAAGAGGTAAGGCCTTGAGCGCTGGCGCAGCATCTCGATGATCTCTTTCCGGCCGGTAGTGAAGCCTCCTATAGCGCCGCCGAAGGCTTTGCCCAGGGTGCCGGTGATTATCTCGATTTTTCCCTTAAGATTATGAAGCTCTGTAACACCGCGACCTGTTTTTCCTACCACGCCGGCTGAATGTGATTCATCAACCATGACCATAGCGTTGTACTTACCTGCCAATTGATAGATCTTGTCAAGCGGAGCCACATTGCCGTCCATTGAGAACACCCCGTCAGTGACAATCAGCCGGAAGCGCTGTTCCTGTGCAAGCTGCAGTTGTGTTTCAAGGTCTTCCATATCGGCGTTTTCATAACGGTAGCGCTGTGCCTTGCACAAACGTACCCCGTCGATGATGGAGGCATGATTCAGGGAGTCTGAGATTATTGCATCTTCGCTTGTAAGCAAGGGCTCAAAGACACCGCCGTTGGCATCAAAGCATGCCGCGTAAAGAATGGTGTCTTCAGTGCCGAAAAACTCAGCTATCTTCTTTTCCAGGGCCTTATGAAGATTTCCTGTACCGCAGATGAACCGTACTGACGACATGCCGTAACCGTGAGTGTCAAGAGCATGTTTTGCAGCTTCGACCAGCTTTTTGCTGGCAGATAGCCCAAGGTAATTGTTCGCACAGAAATTAAGCACAGTCTGGCCGGAGTCAAGCGTGATCTCCGCACCTTGCGGCGACACAATTACACGTTCATTCTTATAAAGCCCGGCCTCTTTTATTTCCCTGAGCTGGATACCGAGATAATCCTGGTAATTATTATACATCTGGTTCTATTATTCACAAAAACGGATGCAAAGATGGTGTTTTACAGTGATTATCCAATGATGATAATCATCCATCCCGGCTTAATAATTAACATGATTGTCTATCCGGCAGCGAGGTTGTTACTGCCCGTATTTTTCTATTATCTGATCTTTGGTGAGCCCGAGTATGTCATATTTCATGCCTACTTTTATGAATGCAGACAGGGCCTTGTCTAGGTGGCTGATATCGTGCCCGGCAGATATCTGGGTTCTTATCCTCGCCTGACCGTTCGGAACAACGGGGAAGAAGAAGCCTATCGCATAGATGCCTTCATTATACAAATCTTTTGAAAAGTCCTGTGACAGTTTTGCATTGAAAAGCATTACCGGAACAATAGGTGTGTTACCGTCTTTCAGGATAAACCCGGCTTCGGTAAGTCCTTTCCGCCAGTAAGCCGCGTTTTTCTCCAGCTTATCGCGTCTCTCCGTGCTTGATGAGAGAATATCAAATACTTTCAGCACGCCCGATACTATTACCGGTGCAATTGTATTTGAAAAGAGGTAGGGGCGTGCCTTCTGCCTGCACATATCAACTATCTCCTTCCTTCCGGAGACACATCCACCTGAAGCTCCCCCGAGAGCTTTACCGAAGGTCGTGGTTATGATATCTATCTTACCGAAGACATTGCAGAACTCATGTGTTCCTCGCCCTGTCTTCCCTATGAACCCGGTAGCATGCGAATCATCCACAAGCAGCATCGCCCCGTATTTCTCGCACAGATTCACCATTTCATCGAGTCTGGCGGTATCTCCATCCATTGAAAAAACTCCGTCAGTGATAACCAGCTTCAATCGTTTGTCTGCATGCAACATGAGCTTCTCTTCCAGGTGCTCCATGCTCGAGTGCTTAAAGGTGTCGTGCTGTGCGCTGCAAAGCCTCATGCCATCTATTATTGAAGCATGAACGAGCCTGTCGGATATCATTATGTCTTCACTGGTAAGTATAGCTTCGAAAACACCTGCATTGGCATCCATGCATGACGGGAAAAGGATTGTGTCTTCTGTACCGAGAAATTTGGTCACCCTGTTCTCCAGCTCCCGGTGAATATCCTGTGTTCCGCATATAAAACGCACTGAGGACATGCCGTAACCCCGGTTCCCGAGTCCGTCATGAGCTGCCTTGATCACATCCGGGTGGCTTGAGAGGCCAAGGTAGTTGTTCGAGCACATGTTAATGACCTTTTTGAGGTCAGAACCTGTGGGAAACTCGACTTCAATATCGGCGGCCTGTGCACTGTGGATGAACCGCTCCTCCTTGAAAATGCCGGCGCTTTTTATCTCTGCCAGCTGTGCCTGGTAGAGATCCCTGGTTTTTTCAGTGTAGCTCATGATGTTCGGAATTTACTTGTTCAGATATTGATTTACCAGCGCCACAATGTTGTTCACACTGTCAAACGCTTCAGGTGTTGCTTTACTGGGCGGGATCTTGATTTTGAATTTATTTTCAAGAAAAACGAGAAGTGAGACCATTGAAAATGAATCGACATATCCACTTGAGATCAGCGGTGTTTCATACGTAATCTCGACATCTTCATCATCAACATATTCCTTTACTACATACTTTCGGATCATCTCCTTCATCTCATTCAGGGCATTTTCTTCCATCATTGATATTTATTAGGTTAAAGAACAAAAATAGTCAAATGGCTCAATCATTTTCAAGCGTTGAAATGTCGCCAACCTCCTCGCCCCATTCCCTGGCATGCAGCACCCTCCTCATGATCTTTCCGCTGCGCGTTTTGGGCAGGTTTTCGACAAATTCAACAGCCTGGGGCATTGCAATGGGGGACAGCCTTTTTCTTATGAAATTCATTATTTCAAGCTCGAGATCAGGTCCGGGAGTAAATCCCGGTTTCAGGGTGATGAAGGCTTTAACAACTTCCATATTAATCTCGTCAGGCTTAGATGTGACGGCAGACTCGCCGACGGCCGGATGTTCGAGCAAAGCTGATTCGACCTCAAACGGGCTTACGAGATGTCCACCTGTGTTTATTACATCATCGTCACGTCCGATGAACCAGTAATAACCTTCATTGTCAATAGTCGACCTGTCACCGGAGAGGTACCATCCGTTCACGAATTTTTCCCGGTACTTTTCCTCATTTCTCCAGTAAGTCCTCATCATAGCCGGCCATCCTGGCCTGAAAGCTATCAGGCCTGCCTTGCCAGTCTCTTCAATCGGAACAAATGTCACCGGGTCAAGTACTGTGCCGATGATGCCGGGGAAAAGTTTTCCCATCGACCCCGGCTTGATCTTCATCCCCGGGAAGTTAGTGATCATTATCGAACCCGTTTCTGTCTGCCAGAATGTATCGTGGAAAGGTTTGCCGAATACTCTCTGCGACCATATCACTGCCTCAGAATTCAACGGCTCGCCAACGCTTGCCAGGTGACGCAGAGAAGTGAGATCAAAATTCCTCACAACCTCATCCCCGGCTTTCATCAGTGATCTTATGGCTGTAGGAGCGGAGTACCACACAGTTATTCTGTGTTTCTCTATGAACCCGTACCAGGCCTGGGCCGAGAACCCCGTATCAAGAACGCACTGTGTCGCCCCAAGACTCCATGGACCTATTATTCCGTATGATGTTCCGGTAACCCATCCGGGGTCAGCTGTGCACCAGTAAATATCATCATCGCGCAGGTCCAGGACCCACTTAGTTGTAAGATATTGTGAAACAATTGAATAATGAACATGTTTTACTCCCTTTGGCTGTCCTGTTGTGCCTGAGGTATAGTGTAAAACGGAAGGAGATTCAGCTGTGGTGGGAAAAATATCGAAATGTTCAACCGGTACTGCCTTGTCAAGACTGAAGAGTATCTCACCATTCTCAAGCTCACCTGGCTTAATGGAGTCCACTATAATCACAAATTCAAGAGAGGTAAGCTTTGACCGGATCTTCCTGACTTTTGAAAGGTGTTTCTTCTGGGTAATGACGGCCCTTGTCTGGGCATTTTCCAGTCTTACAAACAGAGAATCTTCACCGAAAGCGGAGAAAAGAGGCTGAACAATGGCTCCGATTTTAAGGATGCCGAGAAATGAGAGGTACAGTTCAGGTATCCTGTCCATGAAAAGACACACCCGGTCACCGTCTGAAATGCCAAGGTTACGAAGGAAGGTGCCTATGGTATTTCCGGCGAGCCTGATGTCATTAAACGTATATTTCTTTTCAATTCCCCCGAAACCCTCATAAAACAGAGCTGTCTTCCCCGCATTCCCTTTATTGCAGATCCTGTCGGAACAATACCATCCGATATTAATATTATCACCATAGTGGTACTCAAGATCTTTCTCAGCTATGCTCCAGTCGAAATCTCTGGTCAGCTCGTCATAGGAAGGATGCTCTGCCATGGATGTCAGGAATTAATTCTCAGTGACATCAATTTAGAACTAATTTCGAAAATAACAGCTAATCGAACCGGTTTTTATACAATCACTGAACCCGGGGTTACTTCAAACTTCAAGTACTTTAGTCACATTATCTCACTTTAGTCACTCCCAACTTTAGTTCACTCCCAACTTTAGTTCATTCCCAGCTCAGGATTACCTTCCCGCAATTTCCCTCTTCCATCACGTCAAATCCCTTTTGGAACTCATCGATATGGAAACGGTGGGTGATGATCGGTTCAAGGTTGATGCCGCCGATGATCATCATCTGCATCTTGTACCATGTCTCCCACATCTCCCGGCCATATATACCTTTCAGAGTCAATGCCTTGAATATTATATCGCTCCATGGAACCTCGAAGTTTGAAGGAAGGATACCCAGCAAGGCAATATTTGAACCGTTGTACATGTTCGCTATCATCTCCCGGAAGGCGGCGGGTGAGCCCGACATCTCCAGTCCTACATCGAAGCCTTTCATGTGAAGAGGCTCGAGCACATCATGTATTTTTTGTCCTTTCTTAGGGTTAATCACCATGGTGGCCCCCATCTTTTTTGCCAGCTCCAGCCGGTAATCGCTCAGGTCGCTGGCCACCACATTGCGTGCTCCGGCAAACCTTGCAATGGCAACTGCCATGCTTCCTATAAGTCCTGAACCAGTTATCAATACATCCTCACCCAGAAGGGGAAAGGCCAGCGCGGTATGAGTGGCATTGCCGAACGGGTCCATGATGGCGGCCCATTCATCAGGAATACGGTGATCAAGCAGCACGACATTCCTTGCCGGCACACGGACATACTCTGCAAACGAGCCGTCAATATTTACGCCAATGCCAACGACATTTTCGCATACATGTTCCCTGCCCCTGCGACAGTTGCGGCACACGCCGCAGAAGAGATGACCCTCACCCGTCACCCTGTCACCAACCTTTACATTGGTCACCCCCGGTCCCGCCTTATCTACATAACCCATATACTCATGACCGATGGTCATTGGCACTTTGATGGTTTTCTGAGCCCACTCATTCCATTCGTAGATATGCAGGTCGGTACCGCAGATAGCCGACTTTTTCACCTTTATGATGACATCATTGTATCCCGGTTCCGGAACAGGCACCTCCTGCATCCATAATCCCTTGGTTGCCTTAGCCTTGACGAGAGCCTTCATCTTATTCATAGTGGTTGATGATTAAAATGTTAGGTTGTAAATTTAATATAAATACAGGTTGCAAAGCATGATTTTTTACGATGTAGAGACAGGCAATCTGCCCGTCTCTGCGTCATAATATTTATCTTTGCCCGTACCGGCGCTCAATTTGAGCGTCGTGCTGTATTATTTTGAATGTTTCTTTAATGGTTACAGAAATGGCAGACACAAAAATACGTGTGCGTTTTGCTCCCAGTCCCACCGGACCGCTGCATATAGGCGGAGTACGCACGGCTCTCTATAATTATCTATTTGCTAAACATTTCGACGGGATATTTATCCTCAGGATTGAAGACACCGATCAGGCGCGCTATGTCGAGGGTGCAGAAGAGTATATCATGGAAGCTCTTGGATGGGCGGGAATAAAGATTGATGAGGGAATCAGGGAGGGTGGTCCTCATGCTCCTTACCGTCAGAGTGAAAGAAAAGAGATCTACCACCAGTATGCTGAACAACTGCTTGGTACCGGCAACGCCTATTATGCTTTTGACACACCGGATGAGCTGGAGAAGCTGAGACAGGAACATGAGGCACGCGGTGAAACATTCAATTACGGTTGCACCACGCGTATGGGTATGTGCAACTCTCTCACCCTTGGTTCCGGGGAAGTTGAAAGAAGGATCACAGCAGGCGATCATTATGTAGTCAGATACAGGATGCCTGAGAATGAAGACATTCACTTCACAGACATTATAAGGGGAGAGATCGTTGTCAACACTTCTACTCTGGATGATAAGGTTCTCTATAAGTCCGACGGCATGCCTACCTATCACCTGGCAAACATTGTGGATGATCATTTGATGGAGATATCACATGTTATCAGGGGTGAAGAGTGGCTTCCTTCCCTGCCTCTTCATGTACTGCTCTACCGTTCCTTCGGCTGGACTGCACCTCTGTTTGCCCACCTGCCACTGCTGCTCAAGCCGACAGGCAAGGGCAAGCTCAGCAAGCGTGACGGAGACAAGATGGGTTTCCCGGTCTTTCCGCTCTACTGGCCCTACGGTGAGACGGCAACCGGCTACCGCGAGGAAGGCTACTTCCCTGAAGCCTTTGTGAATATGCTTGCACTGCTGGGATGGAACCCGGGCACGGAACAGGAGCTGTTCTCCATGGAAGAACTTGTACATGCCTTTTCAATTGACAGGGTAGGGAAGTCAGGTTCACGCTTCGATCCCGAAAAGGCAAAGTGGTTCAATCATCAGTATATGCAGCGAAAGAGCGATGAAGAAATAGCAGGTTTATTTGCCCCGGTTGTCCGGGAGAAGGGATTCGGTCCTTCGCATGAGAGCCTGGTGAAACTTGTTTCGATGGTCAGGGAAAGGGCAACATTTGTAACGGACCTCTGGAAGGAAGCTGATTTTTTCTTTGTGGCACCTGATTCATACGATGAAAAGGAACTGAAAAAAAGGTGGGATGACAGGTCCGCTGAGATGATCAGATCTCTTCGCGGGCTGGTTGCTTCACTGCAGGTTTTTACTCCGGAGGAAATGGAAAAGGATGTGAGGGAATGGGTAACTGCGAATGGGTACAATACCGGTAATGTGTTCAATATGTTCAGGTTACTTTTAGTGGGAGCCTGCCGCGGACCGCGTCTCTTTGATATTGCGGAATGGTTAGGCAGGGAGGAGACCCTTCGCAGGCTTGATACCGGACTCAGAAAACTGGCACCCGGAAATGAAGCTTGATGAGGATATCAAATTTATCGATTTTCATTCACACCGGGCAGATGGAGAAGGGCACACTCTTACTATAAAAAATCTCTTCGCGGGTGAAGAGGTGCCTGTTTCTGTACTTCCCGGAATATATTTTTCAGCAGGGATACACCCGTGGCACCTCACAGAGGAAAACGCTGTTGAGCTGTTGGCGGCGCTGAAAAACACACTTGTACATCCCCGAGTTATAGCTGTCGGTGAAGCGGGCTTTGACAGGCTGAAAGGTCCGTCCGAAAACTTTCAGTATGATGCATTTATTTGCCAGGCGCGGCTTGCAGAAGAGTTTTACAAGCCTGTGGTGATCCATGCGGTGCGGTCATGGGAGATTCTCAGGAAGGCGAAGAAAGAGGTCAATCCTTCGGTGAAATGGATTATTCACGGTTTCAGGGGAAAGGCGCAACTGGCATCGGACCTCGTGTCTGAAAGCTTTATGATCTCTCTTGGTGTCGAAGGCATTTCGCCAGAGGTGGTCGAGGCTGCAGGCTTGCAGAACATCCTTCTGGAAACCGACGACTCAGGCAGATCAATAAGTTCTGTATACAGTCACCTTGCAGTCATAAGCGGAGTAAGACTGCATGAACTGATTGACAGGCTGAAGGACAACTTTAATTCGTGTTTCATTATTAGATAGTGATATGAGTGAAGATTGGCTGTCGCGCACCGAAATGGTCCTGGGTGAGGAGGCTTTAAAGAAGCTGAAAGAGTCTCACGTGTTGGTTGCCGGGCTTGGCGGTGTGGGATCGTGGGCTGCCGAGATGGTATGCAGGGCGGGCATTGGCAGGATGACAATCATTGACGGTGATGTCATCACATTCGCCAATATAAACAGGCAGCTGCCTGCACTGACATCGACCGTCGGTAAAAAGAAGGCAGAGGTGATGGGAGAGAGGCTGATGGATATCAATCCTGACCTGCAGCTGAAAGTCATCACCGAGTTCATCCGCGATCAGCGTATGAATGACATCCTGGAGGAGGAGAAATATGATTATGTCATCGATGCCATCGATACCCTGTCTCCAAAGGTCTTTCTGATTTATCACTCATTAAGGCTCAAACTTAAAATTGTAAGCTCAATGGGTGCCGGTGGCAAGTTTGATCCCTGCACTATCAGGGTTGCCGATATTTCAGAAACCAATTTCTGTAATCTTGCCCGCATACTGCGGAAGAAACTTCACAAACTGGGTGTGCGTGACGGTTTTCTGGCCGTTTACAGTCCCGAGGTCATAGACAAGGACAAAATAATCCGCGAATCTGATGAGCGTAACAAGGCCTCCAGGGTAGGGACAATATCCTACATGCCCGCCGCATTTGGGATCACATGTGCTTCGGTGGTTATAAGGGAACTTTGTGGTATGTATCCTGGTCAGTCAGGAGAGAGTTAAGAATTAAAAATTAAGAGATTGAGGATCAGATAAATCTCAAATCCTCCAGCGGACTTAAACGGCCGCAATCGCAAATCGCAAATCGCAAATTTAATTGGCTATTCAACCATTTTCCCCTTTATCGGCGGAAGATCAGTTCCGGGAGGTATGCTGAGATGAATATTTATTTCTGCATTCTCCCCGTCAAACAGACAGGTCATTTTTATGGTGTGCGGGCTTTCAATGTATCTTAAAACCAGCTCGAGAGTATTATCATCTTTCCAGGTAAAAGACCCTGCCGTCTTGTTCATGGATAAGGCTCCGGGCCTGCTTAAGATGTTGGGTCCGGCCAGGACTGTTTCAGCAACCGTCCATTTACCGTTTCCGAACGGAATGCTGTAATCGGTGTTATCAGCAATCATCGACAAATGGCATGTGTCTCCTGAAAACTTCAGTGACAAGAAATCAAATCTCAGGTCATTCTTTTCAAGTGTGAATGTTTTTGATGACAGCTGTGAAGCCAGGGGAGATGCCGGTCCTTTAGCTGTCAGCGGGAGCGCCAGTGACTGAAGCCTCTGCCTGAGCCTTTCAGCTGCTGCATTATTCTCAGCGAGCGGTTCATCTTCCATTGCCGGCAGCAGGTATTTCCAGACCATGTTAATCTCATCCTGCATATCAGGAGATTCGGCAGTGATGGCAATGACGGCATCCTTCTCCGGCATGACGATGATGAACTGTCCGAAGGCGCCGTCAGCCCTGAATGCGTTATGGCGGCTGCGCCAGAACTGGTAACAGTAACCCTGCATCCAGTCGCTGGAGTCTTTTTTTGACTGAAGAGCGTCGGGTGCCTGGTCTATCTTGAATGTTGTTGCCTCTTCCACCCAGCTTGAAGGAATAACCTGCTTGCCATTCCACACGCCTTTCTGCAGGTAGAGCTGTCCGAACTTAGCCATGTCTTCCGTTTTGACCAGCAGACCCCAGCCTCCGGTGTTGATTCCATCAGGACTGATTTCCCAGTCCATGCCCTCAATGCCTAACGGTTCGAACAGGCGCGGTCGCAGGTAATCGGTCAACATCTCTCCGGTTACCTTCTGGACTATAGCTGACAGCATGAAAGTAGCCATTGAATTATAAAGGAATGTTGAGCCCGGGTCATTCGTTACCGGGTAGGCAAGAAAAGATTTAACCCAGTCGGGACCGTCTGATCTGATGGCTCCTGTCGGTTCAGGCGACTGGCCTGCCGACATGGTAAGCAGATCCCTTACAGTCATGTCAGCCAGAAAAGGTGAAACTGAATCAGGCAGCTGATCCGGGAAGAAGGATATGACCTTATCGTTGACGGTAAGAAGCTTTTCGCTTACAGCAAAGCCAACGGCTGTTGAGGTGAAGCTTTTACTTGTTGAGTAAAGAGTATGTCTCAGGTCCGGCTTGTAAGGATCCCACCATCCTTCGGCAATTACCCTGCCATGACGGAGAAACATGAAACTGTGGAGTTCCTGCCTGCTTGTTGCGACGGAGTCCAGGAAAGTTATTATAGCATCGGATGAGACTCCCTCGGCTTCAGGGGTGCTTCTTGGCAGTGATGCAGTCGCCGGGGTTTCATTTTTGCAGCTGACGCTACCGACAAATATCAGGATTGATGCAAGGATCAGGAAAAAGCGGGATGTTTTCATATGCGGGTGGTTTCAGGATTTGAAATTACAAAAAACATTTATCTTTGTCACCTCAAAATGGCGCGTTCCTCTAACGGATAGGAGTTCGGTTTCTCACACCGACAATAGCAGTTCGATTCTGCTACGCGCTACCAGTTTCATCGGATATAAAATTCTATAATGAAAGCAGAGGCAGGTTCGAAACCTGCCTCTGCCTCTTTTCCGGGTGTCTGTGGTTATTTTGCGGAAATGCTGTCCATTGAATGCCTTGCCCAGTCAATCAGCAGGTTCTTCTCATCTGCACTGAGCCGGGCACCTTTATGCATCATTTTATAAGACCGCAGAGGCATGATATCTTCTTCAACAACGGCGGCGATGCCATCCAGTTTGCTTACCTGCTTCCTTTGTTCATACCCGCCGAACTCACTGAAATTCAGATTACCCTTCGCCTCCGAGATGTGTCCTGTCATCCACCAGCCGGCAGGCTGAATATTGACATACCACGGATATGCGGTATTATTGCTGTGACAGTCGTAGCATGCATTCTGCAGAATGGCCTTAACCGAATCAGGCACGCTGACCACACCCGATATGTCTGAAGACGATACCTGGCTGCTGATGTTCCGGTCAGGACGGAAAAACTGTATAGCTATAAGGGCTATCACTATGACTATCAATATCTTTTTGGCAAGTTTCATGATTATTTTAATTCTTCTTTAATAGTACCACAAGTTAGCATTTCTTTACCAAACAAAGGGTCATCCTATTTCTTTAACGAAACCGTATTCTTTGCAGAGCTGTCCGGTTTAGCATCATCACCCGGCATCTCCATCCCCGGCATGGTTTGACTACTGCCAGTCTGAGCATCATCCGGCATAACCATACCGGGCATTGAGGAAGTTGCTCCTCCCTGCGGATTCATCATGCTTGGCTTTCCTTCAAGCTGTGCGGCCGCGTCAACACTGAAGGCGCCACTTGTAACAATCTCCTCGCCTTCAGAAAGGCCGTCAGTAACCACATAACTTTCTCCGAGCATGGGCCCCAGGCCAATTTCACGTATTTTAAAGACCGGTTCATCAGTATCCGGTTGTTTAACATATACGATGGAACGCTTGCCGGTCCATAAGACTGCAGATTTCGGAATCACCAGGTTGTCACGGTATTTGACAAGATTTGAAGAGACAATTCCCGTTGCAAACATCTCAGGTTTGAACCTGCCGGACTGATTTCCGATCTCAACCCTTACTTTAGCCACCCGGGTAACCGGATCAATTACCGGGTCAACAAAAACAATACTGGCAGAAAAATTCTCACCGGGCAACGACTGAAGGGTGAATGAGATTTTTTCTCCTTTTCGCAGGAACTGCAGGTCACTTTCATAAGCATCGAACATGACCCATACTCTTGAGAGATCGGCAATATCGAATAAAACTGTACCCTGTGAGACATAATCGCCGGTATTCACCCGTCTTGAAGTTACTATCCCGCCGGTATTTGATGTAATATCAACCGTATTCTGAACAGCTCCCGATACCTCAATATTTGTAATTTGAGTGTCAGTGAGTTTCCATTGGCGAAGTTTTTCTTTGGCTGCTTCGTAAATTGCCGGTTGTGTCTCCTTTGTTCTGACTGCTTCCAGCAGCTCCTGCTGGGCTGTGACCAGTTCGGGAGAATAAACCCGGGCCAGAACCTGGCCTTTTACTACTGTTTCACCAGTGAAGTTTACGGTCAGTTGTTCTATCCTCCCCGGCACATGTGCAACCTGGCTCTGCAATAACCTTTCATCAGCCTGCACCTTCCCGTAAAGCCTGATTTCCTTTACAGGCTTTTCTCTCGAAACCACAGTGGTGAGTACATTCGCCAACTGGGCTGCTTCAGCGGTCAGATGTATGGCATCGGGATCGATGGAGGCGGTTCCGTTCTGCACCAGAGGAATCAAGTCCATTCCGCAGATCGGACATTTGCCCGGTTCATCAAGGCGTATCTGGGGGTGCATTGCGCAGGTCCATATTGTTCCCTGACTGACCTCCGTTGAGTGATTGTGTTTCTCTTCAATATTTCGTGAAGGATGGAAGAACAGCCAGCCTAAAAAGATACCAAGTACCAGTAATAGGCTGTATTTCAAATATTTATTTGAAAATATCTTTAACTGATTAAGCTTTTTCATTGTAGATCCAACTTATTGTATTTGTGAATTTGCCATTAACCGGTTCAGCCAGGCAATGGCCGTATTGTAGTCAGCAACAGCTTCGACCTGTCTGAATTCATAGTCCAGCATCTGCTGACGGACGCGCAGCACGTCGGTGAGTGCGGATGAAGATGCCGAGAAACTTTTTAACATGAGATCAAAAGACTGTGAAGCCAGCTGGTACTGGTTTTTATACAGTTCCATCCGGCGCCCGGCATCGCGGAACAGCTGAACCGCGTTATAGTATTCAGTCTGCAACGCATTGACCGATGCCTCGTAATTCTGCGATGTGGCTGTCTTCAGCAGTTCAGCCTCATTTTTCATTGCATTGTATTTTTTCCGGTAGACCGGCAGAGTAACAGAAACCATTGGCATAATCATGTCGGTACCATTCATGGCAGACTCAGACATCACGTTTTTGTTTATGATTGAATAATTCAAGCCCAACCCGACCATTGGATAACCCATCGCAGTAACCATTTTTTTACGTGCATCAACAGACTGTTTTTCAAATTCTATCATGCTGAGCATAGGGTTTTTGGCAAGCATACTGTCTGACACAGCAATCAGTGATAAGCCCAGTGAATCGGCAGAAAGGATTTCGTCAGTAAAAACGGGGGTATCCGGCAGTCTGTTGAGATAACCGTTAAACAGGGCGGCCACACTTTGTTCCTGATTTTTAAGTAATGCTATACTGTTCTCAAGTTCACCGGCTTCCATCTGGATCCTGTACAGGTCAGCAAGCCCTGATCCACCTGTGGAGGAACCCATCGGAGCAGCCTGCATGGATGACACGGGTTGACCTGTATTTACTGCTCCGGCATTACCCTGACTGCCTCCCATGGACTGCATGACTGACTGACTGCCCGGAGTGGCGGCTGGGGAAGTCCCAGATGACATCCCGGCACCGGAAGATGTTATACCGGCACTCCCTGATGGAGCAGCCTTGAATCTTACGAGTGCAAGACGTTCAATAGTTTTCAGAATTTCAATATTTTTTTCTGAAATACTGATATCCTTCCTGATCTTATATAACTGGTACCATGTTTTCTGAACATCATAAAAGACCTGAAGTTTAGCGTCGCGGAAAAGCTCAAATTTAGCATTTGCCATCAGGCTCATTTCATCTTTGGCATTCTTAAGAACACCAAACCACGGAAACATCTGCATCAGCCTGATGTCAGCCACCTGGTTCCCGTTCACAACCTCCATCGGCTTCAGAAACACGCCAAGGCTTAATTCAGGATCTGACAGGCTACCGACCTGCGGGACCTTTTGAAGGGCTATCTGGTACTCAGTGAATTTCTGCAGTACCGCCGGGTTGTTTTTAGCTGCTATTTCCAGATACTGAAGAAGCGAATCAGGATATTGCTGGCTCTGGCTCACGAGCCAGCTGCCCAACACAATAACTGTAAGCAGTATTTTTCTATATGCTGTTATTTTCATTTTCGGGTTCGTTATTAGTTATCGGAACAGCGACATTGTTATGACTTACTGCATTTTCCCTCCACATGGCCTGAAACAGGGGAACGACAAATATTGTCATTACCTGTATTATCATTCCCCCGAACATGGGGATTGCCATCGGAACCATAATATCCGCACCCTTACCGGTGGATGAAAGAACAGGCAGCAATGCAATTACAGCGACGGCAGTGGTCATCATTGCGGGGCGAACACGCTTTTTCCCGGCCATGACCACAGCCTCACGGACATCATTGATGGTGCGAGGTTTTTTATCTTCAAAAACCTGGTGAATATATGTACCCATAATCACCCCGTCGTTTGTGGCAATGCCAAAAAGAGCAATAAAACCGACCCATACCGCCACGCTCAGGTTAATAGTATGCATCTGGAACATATCCCGGAGGTTTAATCCGGCAACCGGGAAGTTCATGAACCAGTCCTGCCCATAGAGCCACAGCATCAGGAATCCGCCCGAAAAAGCCACAAAAACACCCGAAAAATGAATGAAGGAAGCAGTAACTGTCCGGAACTGGAAGAACAACAACAGAAAGATAATCACAAGGCTTAAGGGAATGACAATGGCCAGTCTCTTTGTTGCCCGTATCTGATTTTCATAATTGCCGGCAAATTTATATGTCACACCGGCTGGAAGCATTATCTCTCCGGAGTCAATCTTACCCTTTATTATCTCAGTGGCTTCCTCCACCACATCGACCTCAGCTTTGCCTTCCAGTTTATCAAATATGACGTAGCCGACAAGGAAGGTGTTTTCGCTTCTGATCATCTGGGCTCCACGGGTGTATTCGATGTCTGCTATTTCTCCGAGAGGTATCTGGGCACCATTCATTGAGGGAACGAGGATCCGTTTCAGATCCTCGGGGTTATCACGCAGTTCACGGGCGTATCTTACTCTTAACGGGAATCGTTCGCGGCCTTCCACTGAGGTCGAAAGTGTCATTCCTCCGACAGCAACCTGTAATATTTCCTGAACCTCGTTCACCGTCATTCCGTAACGGGCCATTGCTTCGCGGTTAAGCTTTATCTCAAGATATGGAGCGCCGACGGCGCGGTCATAAAACACTGCGGAGGCTTTTACTGATGGCACATCCTTCAGGGCCTTCTCCAGCATCATCCCGGCTTCTTCAATCGTATTGAGATCAGGACCGTACACTTTTAGTCCCATCGGTGCACGCATACCTGTTGAAAGCATGACAAGCCGGGTCTCAATGGGTTGCAGTTTGGGAGCAGAGGTCAGACCCGGGATATCAGTCACCTTGACGATCTCATTCCATATATCAATGGGTTTTCTGATCTCCGGCCGCCACTGCCTGAAATAATCTCCCTTTTTATCCGGAACGAGGCTATCTGCCGGAATTACCCTGAATGTCTCTGTTTGAGGGTTGTAAGTTGTTCCGTCACTAAGGAGATAGCTGCCGTCACGGTCAACCCTGAACTGTTTGCGATGACCGTTCTCATCAAGAATGTATTCAGAACGGTAGTTGATTGTATTTTCGAACATTTGTACCGGTGCAGGGTCAAGAGCGGAATTTGCCCGTCCCCATTTTCCAACTGCAACCTCTACTTCAGGTATTGCTGACAACCTTTTATCAAGAGTCTCTATATACCTGAGATTCATCTCAATACCGGTATGAGGCATGCTTGTTGGCATCAGAAGATATGATCCCTCATCAAGTGTTGGCATGAACTCCTTGCCTGTGCCAGGGAACGTCCTTACTGCACCTTGCCAGGCTGATGTCTGCCGGAAAGTTCTCCATCCTGCTTTTTCAGCCCCTGAAGCAATAAACCCAAATATCCTGTCCACACCCTGCCATATCAGAAGACCAAAAAACAGGCTAAAAGCCGGTATCATCAGGAACTTCCATTTATTGCGTAATGCCCACCGGAGTATCTTTTCATAATAATGGACAAGTGACATCAGGACAACCAGAATTGCCGTTACAATAGCGGCAACGAATAAAAAGTTGATAACCCGGCTGTTATGCGCTCCGAGCGGCAGCCATTCAACGGACAGATACCAGGTGGCGACCAGAACAGTGATGCCTATGTTAATATAATTTGCAAATTCCCTGCGTTTTTCAGCCCACCTGTAATCAAGGAGATTATTTATTCCCAGGGCAGTTAAGGCCAGAGCCGGCCAGGTGTGCCAGATAATCGCGAAAACAATCCCGGCAACTATCAAAACGCTGTTCCATATTTTCTTAATTTTCTTAGCATCAAAGCGGATATTGAAGAAAATATGAACTAGCGTTGGCAGTACAACTATTCCAAGAATGAATGCCGCAAGAAGAGCAAAGGTTTTTGTCCAGGCCAGCGGATGGAACATTTTCCCTTCCTGTGCCTGCATTGCAAAGACGGGAAGGAAACTTACAATTGTCGTTGCAATGGATGTCACAACGGCAGCCCTGACCTCGGTTGTTGCCTCGTAAATCACCTGCATCAGTTTTTTGCCACGTATTCCCTTATTTTCAGGCATTTCGAGATGCCTGAGAATATTCT
Source organism: uncultured Bacteroidales bacterium (assembly GCA_963743775.1). GTDB lineage: Bacteria > Bacteroidota > Bacteroidia > Bacteroidales > VadinHA17 > SR-FBR-E99. The sequence goes on along the minus strand of CAVURA010000010.1, from coordinate 37,700 downwards.
CCACATCAACAATTCCGATATCAACCATAACCCCTATGGCTATGGCAATTCCTGACAGAGCCACAATATTGGCATCAATGCCGAAAAAGCGCATCAGGATAAAAGTTATTAATACGCCTAACGGCAATAATCCCGCTACAATGAGTGAAGCCCTGAGATTTATCACAAGCACAATTATCACAATTATGCTAATGAGGATTTCATGAGATAGGGCAGACTGGAGTGTTCCGATTGTTTCCTTTATGAGTCCGGTCCTGTCATAAAAAGGCACTACAGTCACCTTTGAAACGGATCCGTCCGGCAGGGTTTTCTGAGGTAATCCGGCTTCAATTTCCTTTATTTTGTCTTTGACATTGCTAATGACCTCCATCGGATTTGAGCCATACCTTGCAACCACAACGGCTCCGACGGCTTCCGAGCCTGATTTATCAAGGCCTCCTCGGCGCGGAGCAGGACCAAAAGAGACATGTGCCACGTCTTTAATCCGTACCGGAACATTGTTCCGGACCGCAACAACCGATAATTCAAGGTCATTCAGACTCCTGACATAACCAAGGCCCCGGATAATATACTCTACGTTATTCAGCTCAATTGTCTCGGCACCGATATCGAGGTTGCTGTTCTTAACGGCATTCATTACATCCATTACGGATACGTTGTAAGCCTTAAGGGCATTCGGGTCGAGATCGACCTGGTATTCTTTTGTAAAGCCCCCGACTGATGCTACTTCGGAAACTCCCTCTGCGGCTGAGAGGCCGTATTTAACATAAAAATCCTGGATCGTTTTGAGCTCTGACGGATCCCAGCCTCCGTTTGGCTTACCGGTTTTGGGGTCTCGTCCCTCAAGGGTATACCAGAATATCTGACCAAGGGCAGTGGCATCAGGTCCCAGTGTAGGCTGTACTCCTTTGGGTAATGTCCCGGGAGGAAGAGAATTAAGTTTTTCCAGGATTCTCGATCTGCTCCAGTAAAACTCAACCTTATCTTTAAATATGATATAGATGAATGACATCCCGAACATGGAGGTGCTTCTGATTGTCTCTACCCCGGGGATGCCAAGGAGAGCTGTGGTCAATGGGTAGCTTATCTGGTCCTGGATATCCCTGGGTGACCGTCCCATCCATTCGGTGGAGACTATCTGCTGGTTCTCCCCTATATCGGGTATTGCATCAACCGGCACAGGGTTACGGGGCAGAAAACCTGTTTTCCAGTCGAACGGCGCAGTGACTATCCCGAGTATGACAAAGGCTGCCAGGAGGGTAAATGTTATCAGCCTGTTGTACAGGAAATATTTTACTAATCGGTTAAACATATCATGCTCTTAAATTAAAGTGACCTGAAAGAGTGTGTCTTAAATGTTACCTCCTCCCCCCTGACGCTTTCGGTCAGGGGAGGGGCGGTAAACATACTTTTGAGCCTCTATACAATGTACAGCTTATCAGTTCCACCTTTCATAATGGCAGCATCCCGGAAGGCTGGCGTAAACGGCATCATCAGCCCGGTATTTCTCCGTGTCATGACCCACTGCGGCAACCTTTTTCTGAATGTCATCCACAGTGATCAAAGCAGGATTATATGTAACCGTGAGAAGCTTCGTCTCCTGGTTCCACACTGCCTCGGTTATTCCGTCAATCTTCATAGCGCCCTCAATGCGGTCCTTGCACATGCCGCATTCTCCGAGAACCTTAATCTCCTCGGTTTTGGATGTTGTCTTTTTATTCTGGTTCTGGGAGTTACAGCCTGCAACTACCAATACCGTAAAGAAAGTTACGAGAATAAATTTTACTGTTTTCATAAGATTTAAGAATTAAATTGATGAGTAATCATAAAATAGCGATACCGCGCACTGTCTGACGACGGGCACAGCTAACTCAACTGACTGGGAAATCAGATACGGAAAATGCAGAGAATACTCTGATGGTCGGGAAGAAAGAGGTCAATGCCCGGAGGGCCGGTGTAATTGACTGTTAACAGATCCCTGAATGAATTGAAAAGGCATACCTCAGGAGCCTGGCAAAGAATATCAGTAACCTGGGGAAGTGGTTTGTCGATCATCAGTATGCTAGAGATGCTGTAGTCGCTCACGATGAATTTTGACATCGTATTGTGGCAGCAATCCTGCTTGAATGCATCAGTATTGCTGCATACCATACCATCCTCTTCCATGCCGCAGGTAGCCTTACGGTCATCAATAGCCAATCTGACATCAACAACCTCACCTCCGCAGAAGTGCCGGTCAATGGTGATCCCCATCGATGAACCAAGGATCAGTAGAATTGACAATATTGATGCTGCTCTATTCATTGATATTAAGAACGTTTAGATCTGAGAAATGTTCTAGGAAATTACTGTTTTCTACTGATCAGCAGGCCATTTCACCTGCGTTCTTTTTTGCCGATAGAAGATTATATGCACCTTTTACAACTACAATGGCAGTATCCGGATCGAAGTCCCCGGGTAACACAACTTCTGTATATCCGTCTCCGGTTACTCCTTTTTGTACTTCAACCATGCGATATTCGGTAAAAGGCTTCCCGTCTTCCTCCTTATTCCTTTCAAAAATAAAAATGTAGTCCTTATCATCAAAACTAACCACTGCCTCAGAAGGCAGAGCTGTAACAAGAGAATCAGATTCTTCTATCAATGCATTAACATACATACCCGGCAAAGTATTTTTGCAGGGTTTTACTACAGTGGCATAGACTTTTAATGTTTTGTCATCACTGATCGATTTTCCGGTTTGTGAGATAATCGCCTCATGAGTTTCAGTTTCATTATTAATGAAGAATCTTATTTTCTGACCAGCAACAACTTTGTCTGCATCCTTTTCAAACAGAGTTAGCTCCAGAAAGAGTTTTTCGTTGTTCAAAATTTCAAACAGTACATCTGTGGGTGCAACATATTTCCCTATGTTGATATTTACCGACTTAAGGTAGCCGGTAATTGGGGATTTCAGGCTCACACTGCTGCTGATATTGGTTTCATTAAGGCTGCCCGGTTCAATTCCTATAAGAATTAGTTTCTGCTCAAGCGATTTAACAAGGGCCACCAGGTTCTTATATTCTACAGTAACCTGTTGCAAATTCTTTTCTGAATATACTTCATCATTATATAAATCAGTATGCCGTTTATATTCCGCTTCAGCGTATACAAGCCTGTTTTTTGCCTCCAGATAATTCTGCTGTATGTCAACAAAATCCTGGTTTTCTATTATTGCAAGCGTCTGCCCTTTGGTGACGAAATTACCCGCAATGAGCGTAGTGCTTTTGATGAATCCGCCGAGCGGTATTGAAACTGTTGCCTGGTTTTGAGGCGCAACTGAGATGATGCCATTTACTTTAAGGGTATTACCCATTGACTTCATCCCGATTGAACCGGTCTGAATGCCTGCAAGTTTTATCTGATCTTCCCGCATTTCGACAATATTTTCCGGCACGACTTCAACCTCGGTTGATTCAGTGGCAGGCTTATTATTCCCGGTGCAAGAGCCTAATAGTATTAAAGTTGCACAGATGACAAGTGATACTTTATAATTTGATTTCTTCATGATATCTGAGTTTAAAATATTTTGCCTGTGATATATTCAATTGAGATGATAGTCTGATTAAAATTATTAATCGCATCAAGATAATTTTGCTTGATAGTCAAAGCTCTGTTCAGCGTGAGTACGTATTCCAGGTAATCCAGGGCTCCGGCTTTATAGCTGAGGGTTGCCTGTTGAATTATCAGATCAGCCTCAGGTACGGCCTGATTTTCATAAAATTCCACATTTGAGGAGTACTTATTATATTCATCAAGCAAGGATTGATAGGTACCTGAAATTGATAAGGAATAGTTATCAGCATCCGTTTGCGCTATGTTTGCAGCTATTTTTGCGGCTTTTGCCTTCGATGTATATGGAAAAAACCACAATGGAACAGTGATTCCGGCCTGAACACCGTCAAACCGGTCATCTTTCCCGAAATTTTGCGGTGCCCCATTGACATCCTGTGTTCCGATAATTGTCTGGCTGAAGTAGCCAATATTTAAATCAGGCCATGCCTGGCTCTGTTCAAGTTTTTTCTCAATCTGAGAAACCTCGATCTGTTCCTTCATGTAACCCAGAAATGGATTCTGTTCAACCGAACTGCTGTCAGAGTCAAGTTTAAAATCGATCCGCTGCAGTTCCTGAACTGCCGGTACCAGAGTAGACTTGCTGTTAAGTAATACCGTAAGTTTACGGCTGCTGATTCCGATATCAGAGGAGACCAGATACAACTGATTTTTGATTTCAAGGCTTTGTGAACGGGCGGTTATCATTTCAAGACGATTTGTCTCACCCGCCTTTGCCCTAAGTTCCGCAGCCCGTAATAACCCGGAATACAGGCTATCCTGATAGGATAGAAGTTTCTGCTTTGACACCAGATATGCATATTGCCAGTAAACCTGCTTAACCTGTGTGGCTATTTCAAGTTGAGTGGCTTTGTATTGCCACTCTTCGCTCCTGATATTTGCATTTGCCAGTTTACTGCGATGTATGTACACGGATGGAAATGCAAATGACTGAGAAACAGTAACACTGTTGTCATTAGTGTAAGAATTGAATTGTCCGTACTCCCCGTCAATTGTTGCTTTTGGCAGATCAAATGCTGCCCCTTTAAGAGCCTTCTGCACATCTATTGAAAGTGCCGCTGATTTAACGGAAAGGTTACTGTCCAATGCCATCTGAATTGCATCATTCAAATTAATTACCCTGGCTTGCTGGGCATTTACAGTACCTAATACTGATGTTAACCCTAACAACAGGACAATAGCGCCAGTCTTTTTTCCCAGCATACCTTTAATTCTGAATTTGTTTCTGGTTGATGAAAAAATGATGTAAAATACGGGAAGAATAATCAATGTAAGAAGGGTTGCTGTAATAAGCCCGCCTATAACAACAGTAGCCAGTGGTCTTTGCACTTCTGCTCCGGCTGAAGTTGAAATTGCCATGGGCAAAAAGCCAAGAGAAGCCACTGCCGCAGTCATAATTACCGGGCGCAATCTTGTTTGAAGGCCTTTCAGAACGCGTTCAGTTATATCTGTAACACCTTCTTTTTCCAGCCTGTTAAACTCAGCAATCAATACTATCCCGTTAAGAACGGCAACGCCGAATAATGCTATGAAACCGACACCTGCAGAAATTGAGAAATTCATTCCGCGAATCCACAGGGCAAACACTCCGCCAATAGCAGCCATTGGCACGGCTGTAAAAATCAACAGCGATTGCTTAACGGAATTAAAAGCAAAGTAAAGAAGTACAAATATCAGGAGCAATGCTGCAGGAAGCGCAACGGCCAGCCTTTTCTGAGCAGCTTCAAGCTTCTCAAACTCACCTCCGTATGAAATGAAATAACCTGTAGGCAATTGAATACTTTCATCAATCTGATTCTTCACATCATTAATTACGCTTTTCATATCACGGTTACGGACATTGAATCCTATCGTTATCCTTCTTTTTGTGTTTTCCCTTGAAACCTGTGCCGGACCTGACTTGACTGAAATGTCAGCCAGCTGTTCGAATGGGATCTGGTGACCGTCAGGTAAAGCAACAGAGAGATTCTTAACATCATCCAGGTTCTGCCGGTAATCCTTGTCCAGGCGAACAACTAACCCGAATCGTTTTTCCTTATCGTATACAACTCCTGCCTGACTTCCTGCGAAAGCTGCACGTAATACGCGGTTGACATCCTCTACAGATAATCCGTATTGCGCCAGGCGGTCACGATTATATTCAACCTGGATCTGTGCAAGCCCCGTGACCTTTTCTACATTTATATCTTCCACCCCGGCGATCGTCTGAATTATTTTTTCGACTTCAGCAGCCTTTTCTGAAAGTAAAATAAGATCATCCCCAAATATCTTGACTGCTATATCCTGTTTGGAACCGGTCATTAACTCATTAAATCTCATCTGAATAGGTTGCTGAAATCCGAATTTGACGCCTGCCAGCGGGATCAGGCTTTCTTCCATCTTGCTAACAAGCTCTTCGCGTGACGTAGCTGAGACCCATTCACTTTTATCTTTCAGGGTAATGATGTAATCTCCGGTTTCCATTGGAGTGGGGTCTGTGGGTATTTCACCGGCTCCTATTTTACATACTGCATGCTTGATTTCAGGGAAGGTTTCAAGTAATATCCTGTTTGCTTTGATAACATTATCCACAGTATTTGTCAATGATCCTCCCTGCAGTGTAATTACACTTGAAGCGAGATCACCCTCTTCAAGCTGTGGAATGAATTCTCCACCCAATCGGTTGAAAAGTATAACACTGAATAAAAACAAGGTGATGGCTGAAACAGAAACCAGAAGCTTTCTTTTGATAGCAAATGCGATAACGGGATTAAATATTTTATGGATCCGGTTCATCAGCCGGTCAGAGAAATTTGGTTTATGAACGGTATTCTTGCTAAGGAACAATGCCGAAGCCATGGGAATATACGTCAGTGAAAGGATTGCTGCACCAATCAGGGCAAAGCTGACTACCTGTGCCATGGGACGGAACATCTTCCCTTCAATCCCGACAAGCGCCAGAATAGGCACGTAAACTATTAAAATTATAACCTGGCCGAAAGTGGCAGAGTTCATCATTCGCTTTGCTGAATCAAGTACATTCTCGTCCATCTGCTTTTGATTCAGTCTGACTACCCCGGGATGGTGATGTTTACTCATTGTAATCCTGTGAACCACACTTTCAACAATAATTACCGCACCATCGACGATCAGTCCAAAATCGATAGCTCCGAGACTCATAAGGTTACCCGAGACACCGAACAGATTCATCAGGGAAACGGCAAAAAGCATTGAAAGGGGTATGACAGAAGCCACTATTAACCCGGCGCGCATATTACCAAGCAGAAGGACCAAAACAAAGACGACAATCAATGCGCCTTCAAGAAGGTTTTTAGAAACCGTTCCGATTGACCGTCCTACAAGATCAGAGCGATTGAGAAATGGTTCAATCTTAACTTCTTCAGGTAATGATTTCTGGACAGACTCAATTCGTTTCTCAACATTATCAATAACCTCGTGTGCATTCGCACCTTTCAGCATCATAACCACACCGCCAACTGCTTCTGTGGTGTCAACTACAAAAGCACCGTACCTGATTGCGCTGCCATATTGAACTGATGCAATATCCCTTATCAATACCGGAACTCCGGAATTGGTGGTTTTTACTACAATTTTTTCAATATCCTCAAGGGTTTTGACCAGTCCGATACCCCTAATGAAATATGCTGTAGGTCTCTTATCGATGTATGCACTGCCGGTATTTTCATTATTCTTTTCGAGAGCAGTAAAAATATCTGTCAGCGTAAGGTTCATGCTCCTCAGTCTTTCAGGGTTCACGGCCACTTCATACTGTTTGACAAACCCACCGTAACTGTTTATATCTGCCACTCCCGCTGTTCCAAGCAATTCACGGCGAACAATCCAGTCCTGAATAGTCCTCAGTTCCATAGGATTATACTCTTCTTCATGTCCTTTTTCCACAGAAAGACGATATTGATATATCTCGCCTAATCCCGTAGAAATAGGGGCAAGGGAAATCTGAGCAAGACCTTCCGGGATAGATTCTTCTGCTTCTTTAAGGCGCTCGCCAAGCTGTTGTCTTGCCCAGTAAATGTCAACGTTATCTTTGAAAACCACTGTAATAACTGATAGTCCCAGCCTTGATATTGACCGAAGCTCAATGATATCAGGAATATTGGCAACGGCAACTTCAATAGGTGCTGTAATAAAGCTTTCAACCTCCTGCACTGCCAACGATGGAGCCAGCGAAATAACCTGCACCTGGTTATTTGTAATATCAGGAATGGCATCAATCGGCAACTTTGTTAATGAATAGGTACCCCAGCCTATTAATGCAAGAATGAACAAGCCTATTATGAACTTATTATTTACTGAGAATGATATTATCCTATTAATCATTATAAACAGAATTTATTGTATATCAATTATTTGACGTTCGTAGTTGCACCCGGTTTGGGTGGCGTTACGTTGTGCCGGCACATAATTATGTATCGACACGCAATCAGGTCAACGAATGTTTCAGGAAAGGATCTGGCAATGCATGGTCATGAGATCTCGTCCGTCATGCAATTGCAAATAATCTGGAAATAGTCTGATACTCCGTGAGTCGTTCTCCGGAATGATTGTCTGGCCGGCAGCTGCCTGGAAAAAGGGTATGATCTCTGGCCGGACTTCAGTGCGGATAACCTGGACCGCGATCATCTTTTCGGTCACAAGTGAGCAGCAGTCGTGTGAAAAAACGTATTCACCCATGTTGTGACCAGCACTTTCAATTTCTTTATCATGTCCGCAGCAGCACTTGTCATCTGTTCCTGCCGCTGAGAGTGAAGTGACCAGGTTCTGCATCCCGCAGTGGTAGCACGTGTGCATTGATACGGTAAAGCCTATACTGCAGGTCAGTACAAGAACCATCAGCATGGCAGAGATAAAAGGCGATATCTTTCGCATGCTTTTCATGACGCAAATATAACAAAAGGAGAGATCGGTTTGTTAAAATGAAGCGGAGACGTTTTAGCCAACGTCTCCGCATAAATCAATTCATCCGCCAGTGCTTTATTAAATAGGCGGTATTACCAGCACCTGACAGGGGTGAATGAAATCAGTCTCATAATTTCCCCGGTTTTATTAAACAACTTCAAAGGTGATTTTTACATTAACCCGGTATTCGGTGATTTTGTTCTTCACCACCAGGGCGCTCTGATCCTGAACATAGACGGAGCGAATCTCCTTGACTGTCTTTGCCGCTGTCTTAACGGCTGAAGCAGCTGCGTCTTCCCAGCTTACCGGTGAAGATGCAAGAATTTCAATTACTTTCAGAACTGCCATAGCTTTTGTTTTAATTAGTTTATAATTAATATATTATAAATAAAAGTCAGTCTTTTCGCAGTTTGTGTAAGTTAGTTAAAAATTTTGATTTTCCCTATTCTTTTTTCAGTATTAACCAATCATAAATGGACAATTTAAAGTTAGTTTTAGTAATTTTAACTTTTGTTAGCCTCTAATGAGTTTTTAACTTAAAATCTGATTATTATGGGAATGCTTAAAGAATTCAAGGAATTTGCCGTGAAGGGCAACATGCTCGACATGGCAGTTGGTATTATCATTGGTGCCGGGTTTGGCAAGATCATTTCATCTCTTGTGAATGATGTCCTTATGCCGCCGCTGGGCCTCCTTCTGGGCAGGGTCGACTTCACCCAGCTCAAGGCTGTCATTCAGAAGGGCTCGGAGGCAGTGATGGATGGCGCAACAATTTTACAACCGGCCGTTAAACAGGTCAGCATCAACTACGGTAACTTTATTCAGACAATAATTGACTTCATCATTGTTGCTTTCTGTATTTTCCTTGTGATCAAGGCAATGAATAATCTGAAGAAGAAGGAAGATGCCGCACCTGCTGCACCTGCCGCACCTCCGGAAGATGTTGTACTGTTAAAAGAAATACGTGACCTTCTGAAAAAATAAATAAGGAACCTGTACGTTAAGTAATAATTGTTCGCATATTTGCGGCAGTTAGAACAGATGGCAAGAATTAAGAAATACAGGTGGTGGCACAGGCTCTTTCCCGACAGGGGATAAGGCCGAAACAGTCATCACTATTTTATAATACAGACAGCTGCAGCTTGTCACTGCGGTCTGCCAGTAACAGGAATACATGAAGAAAGCCGGCTGTGAGGCCGGCTTCCTTTTTCTCCCCGGAAAAGTAACCACAGAACCTGTACAAGAAAGACTATTGGATGTAAATGTTGTATTCGTAGGTCAAACCATTTTCACGTAACCACCTGCGAAGCGCTTTGGCAATCTTTCTTTTCCGGAGCAGGACAATTCCTATTCCATCTGCTGATATCTGATAATATGTTCTCATCTCTGGTTATGCCAGGAAAGCCACCTGGTGATTTCATGGCTTAATCAAACTCACTACCAAATTAGGGTATTGAGAAGCATAGTCAAAGCTCATTTTGATATACTGAGGCCAGCTGTTGATAAACATACCATATCCATAGACATGGCAACATCCGGCTATGGATGATAAGCCCAGTCTGCTCTACCAGGGCAGCCTAATTGAAATCTGTCAGATATTTATACAGCTCGCTATCGGTCGACAGAATGATCGTAGTTGTGGAATCAAAGGTCATCCTGAAGGTTTCCATCGATTTCATGAAAGCGTAAAGACTTCGTGACGCTACCGATTGGTCGTATACGCCTGCGTAAATGGATGCAGCGCGGGCGTCGGCACGGCCGCGTATCTCCTCAGCCTTGCGGAAGGCCTCCGACTGGATGGATTTCAGGTCCCTCTCCTTTTCACCGTTTATTTTTGACGCTTCCCCCTGACCTTCAGACCTGAACCTTTCTGCTATGCGGTATCGCTCACTCTTCATCCTTTCATAGATCTGGGTCCTAACCTCCTCGACATAATTCAACCGCTTTATACGGACATCCAGAATAACAATTCCCAGGTCCAATACTTTTTCATTGGATGATTTAAGAATCATTTCTTCTATTTTCAGCCTCCCTGTTACAATATCAGAAAGAGTATCCCCGGCCTCCTCACCGATAAGTCCTGAGGATGTCGGAGTCCTGTTGGTTGAACGTACCACCTCTTCCAGGTTATGACTGGCAATGAAGTCACGTGTCTCCCCGTCGAGGATATCAGCCAGTCGTGACTGTGCACCTCTCTCATCTGTCAGCCTCTTGAAGAACTGCAGCGGATCAGTGATCTGCCACCGCGCATAGGTATTGACAAAGATAAATTTCTTGTCCTTGGTAGGAAGCTGGTTGGGGTCACCGTCCCACTCCATATATCTCTTTTCAAAGAAATTAGCTTTCTGGATGAAAGGTACTTTTAACTTAAGTCCCGGAGTTGTCTTTGGTTCTCCGATAGGCTTGCCAAACTGAGTTATGACAACCTGTTCCGTCTCCTTCACCATATAAACACAGGGAAGGATAATGATCAGTGCAGCTGCTATGATGGCAAGAGTTATGATTATTTTTTTTGTCATGTCGGACATAGCCTATTTTTTAGTGTCTAGCTGCATCTGAAGGAGGGGCAACACATTGTTACCGCTCTCATCAGTGATGATCTTATGACCGAGCCTGGGAATAACCTCTTCCATCGTTTCGAGATATATTCTGCGCTTAGTCACTTCCGGGGCTTTGATATATTCAAGGTACAGGGCATTAAACCTTGAAGCTTCGCCAAGTGAGTTATTAACCCTTTCGGTTGCATATCCCTCAGCCCTCTGGATAGTTTCCTCCGCCTGACCTTTTGCCTTGGGTATTACCTTGTTATATTCAGACCTGGCCTGGTTGATCAGAGTCTCCCTTTCCTGCTGTGCCTGGTTTACATCGTTAAAGGCATCTTTCACCGGGTCGGGGGGATTGACATCCTGCAGCACTACCTGTTCAATCCTGATGCCCAGAGAGTACTCCGTACACAATTCCTGAATCTTTACATGTACGCTTGATGCTATTTCGGCCCTCCCGACAGTAAGCACCTCGTTTACAGTACGGTCACCGACTATTTCGCGCATTGATGCCTCGGAGATGTCACGCAGCGTACTTACCGGTTCCCTGACCTTGAAAAGATAGCTGTAAGGGTCCTCGATACGGTATTGTACTATCCACTCAACGTCAGCAAGGTTGAGATCGCCGGTAAGCATAAGCGATTCTTCAACCGTACCCACTTTGGTATACTCGGATTTTACAGCGGGCCTTGTGGTCCGAAAGCCAAATTCCTCCTTTTGCTGCCTTTCCACCGCAACTTTGTACAAAGTCTCTATGATGGGGAATTTCACCTTCAGGCCTGGCTCCACCTTACGGACATATTTGCCAAAGCGGGTGATGACACCCACCTCTTCCGGTCCGATCTGGAAAAGAGAATTTACCAGCAGAATAAGCACAATAAGGAAGCCTATAAAATACTTTAGCAGAATCCTGTTTTGTTCCACCCAACCGGTAAACCCTGATTTCTTAAACTTCTGTTCAGTCAACTTTTTATGTATTATTCTCCGACGATTTTGATCAGTTTTCCTGCCTGAACCTGATCTGTAAGCTCAAGGTCATTAAGCAGGGCATATTCATTCATCTTATCCTGTGGTATCCCGTAAGAGCTGAAAACGCTGGCCAGAGTCCCCGTCTGCTGCACTTTCTTAACGTATACTCTCTGCGGTTTGACATTTATTTTTGAGGCATCTGTAAGTTTTGCAAAGCTCTTCATTGAAGATTCCATGACACCTGAATAGTTAGGAAAGTCAGCCTCGGTAGAGATTCCGTGGAATGTATAGATTACAGAGCCGTACTGTATAAAATATGACAGGAAAATATTGGTGCTTGTCGTGCCTGTTGATTGATCCTGGTTAACCAGTTTTGACAGAGTTACCAAGGCCGGCATACCGTTGACAGTCCTCTCTTCACTGCGTTGGAGTGTCAGCCCCACAGCAGCTAAAGCTGAATCCCGGGCTGCCGTTAATGTCGTCTGGCGCGAGAGAAGAAATGCTATAAGGGCTTTTCCGTCTGCCGGAGCCATGTTAACCTGTGCCGGAGTATTTTCCAGCTTCCAAGATGTCGGGAAGGAGAATTTAAACTTCAGCTCAGGATGGTAGAAAGTATTTCCCTCCGTATATCCCTGCCTGGGATCTTCGCCATAAACGATACCGTCAATCAGGTTGAGGTAGCTGTCGGCATTAACCTTCCATGAGGGATATTTAAGGCTGTCCTGCCATTGCGTAGCCTGTTTGTTTACGTCGACATATCGATCGCCCGGATCGGGGTGTGTTGACAAGAAGGTGGGGACGCCACCTTCGGATTGCGCCATGTTCATTTTTTTCAGTACTTTGAAAAAATCGGCCATCTTATGGGCATCATACCCCAGTTTTGATGAATACGCAACACCGAGCTGATCAGCCTGGCGTTCGTCATCGCGACTGAAGCTCAGGAAGAGGAGCTGCATTCCCTCCATGGCATATTGGGCATATTGGGCAAACTCTTCAGAAGCTATCATGCCTCCTATCAGGAGGAGCGTTCCGATTTGCTGCTTTGACTGCTGGCTGACAGAGTGGCGTGCTGCAATGTGCCCTATTTCATGAGCGAGCACGCCCATCATTTCAGCTTCGTTGTTAAGCTGGGCCATAATACCGCGGGTAAGATAAACATACCCTCCCGGAACGGCAAAGGCGTTCACCACCGGAGAATCAATGACTTTGACGTGATACTCAAGGGCAGGACGGTGAGAAATCTTGCCCACTTCCACGCCTTTTGCCTGAACATATGCCTGCAAATCAGCATCGGCATATTCACCGAATGTGGCCAAAACCTGAGGATTATAAGAGACACCCAGTGCCACTTCCTGCGCTTCACTCATCAGCATGATCTGCTTCTTCCCAGTGACAGGATTTACCGCACACGCCACGACTATGGTAACAGTTGCTGCAAAAAGCAACACGTTTACCATAATTCTCGATTTTTTCATTTGTTATTATTTTGAAGTTATCAAGATCTCAAGACGAAGTCAACGGTTGAATTCCAAATTTAGTAATTGTTGGTCACAAAACAAAGGCCGCCCTTCTGGAAAGGCGGCCCCGGATTCTCATCCTGTTTTCGGATTTCTACTTTTTGGTAAGCTCAAAGTTCTGAACGGTCTTATTGCCTGCAATAATATTAATTCCTGCTATGCTGACAGTGTCATATCCTTCTTTGGTGGCAAAGATTGAGTATGTACCGGCCGGAACACCAATAATGGCATAAAATCCAAGAGTGTCGGCAAATGTGGTTGCCATGACTGTATCCTGTGCAACCCATACTTTAGCTTCCTTGATTTTGACCTCAGAAGTATCTGTCACCATACCTTCAACCCTGCCTGCAGTGGTTAGATTTGTCGCCCTGATACAGGGCTTGAAAATGAAGCCGTTATTGTTATTCATATTGCCTCTCAGCACAAATGACCTTGAGAGATCAAAATCGATCAGCACTTCAGAGGTCAGACCGCCGGAAACAACTATAGACGGATTAATGTGCAGTTTTATTCCGGTCTGCCTTCCGCTTGGCACTTTTACATTGTATGGATCAGTAATATCCTTGAGTTTCAGCCCCGCCTCCTCAACATACAATCTTATTAAATCATATTCACCTTCAGGGATATCAAGGTCAAGCAGTGTTTCGGTAACACCATTCCTGAGGTCGATGAGGTCCACAGTCACAGTGTCATCAGAGAGTACTACAAACGGATTACCATCGCTCACGCCGTCTCCCACCTTCTTAATTTCCACTTTTGTGATTGTAACTGTTGCTGATTCAATGTTGCTGATATCAAACGGGTCATCAGTCACCTTAATTACAAGCTTGCCCTGGCCATCACCGTTTCCGATTCTGTCACATGCTCCGGTGAAGATGAGCAGTGAGGCAGCTAGAAGTATTAAACCTGTTTTTTTCATATCGTTTCCATTTAGAGAGTTATGCAAATAATTCCCCAAAAGAACTAACTGAAGATGAAGATCTGATGAAATCTATCTCCTGAAAATTTTTTCAAGCAAAGTTTTTATTTTCTTTTTACCTGCTTCGTTAAAATTGACTTCATCGTCCTTAAAGAGGTCAATAAGTCTGTCAAAGAAGTCCTTATCCCTGAAATCAGGGCAGTCAAGCGCTCCCTGCAGCTCAGGAGGCAGGTCAGGAAAGGGAATATCAAGCTGTTTCATCAATTCAGGATCTGATTCAGCTTTCTTAAGTGTCATTGCCACCAGCGGCAAGGCAAGGGCACTTCCTGAACCGTTGCTCCCGCTGTTAAAGTGAATGGCGGGGGATGATGCCCCAACCCTGCTTACAATGACAAGATGAGGATTGAAAGCCACAAACCAGGCGTCGGCATAATTCTGCGAGGTGCCTGTCTTTCCGGCCAGCGGTATCTTCACGCCGTAAACACTGTACACCGAAGCACCCGTTCCTTCCCTGATCGCTTTTTGTAGCATTGCTGACATAAGTATACCGGTCCTTTCAGTGAATACCCTCTCCTCAGGCTGCGGGAATTCATTCTGCCATATCACCACCCCTCCGGGTGTCATGATGGAAACTATGCTTTGAGGGCTGATCTTCATGCCGCCGTTTGTGAATGAAGCATATGCAACTGCTACCTCGGCAATACTCGCTTCCGCAGTCCCCATGGGAAGCGACGGTGTGTTGTCAAGAGGAAATGTAAAGCCCATTCTCCTCCACTGCATATCCAGCTTTTCAAACCCGACCTTTAGGAAGAGGCTGAAAGTCGGGATGTTCATTGACTGTGCCAGCGCTCCGGCAAGTGAATATTTGCCCCCGAAGGAGTGATTATAGTTCTCGGGGCTCCAGTCGTTAAAACCCGCTAATGTAACGGAGTCATTGTCCAGATACTGACATGGTTCCATCCCGTCTTCAAGGGCGGCGGCGTAAAGTACCGGCTTGAATACCGAAGCGAGTTGTCTCCGGGCTGAAATCTGATCATATGGCTGTGTCTGGTAATCAATCCCGCCAACCCATGCCCTTATGGCTCCGGTAGCCGGATCCATGGCCAGCAGCCCTGCCTGCAGTGTGGTCACATCCTGCCTGAGGCTGTCGGGGATATTCTTCAGTGACCTCTTTCCAGGCGGGGTACTGTACTGTTCGTCCAGCCTTTTCTGCATTCTTGAAAGATGTGTTTTGAAGGCTTCGTTGGCTGCGTTCTGCATGGAAAGACTGAGCGTGGTCGTAATTATCAGTCCGTCTTTTTCAATATTCCATTCCTTTCCTTTTTCGGATGTGATTCCCTGAGAATTTTTTCAGCTTCCTTTCTTACCCTGACCAGAAAATAGTCTGCCGGTCCGGTAATATCATATTTGTTGTAATCGAGCTTCAGGGGCAGGCTTCGTAATAAATCAGTAACCGCCGCGGTCAGATAGCTGTACTTCTCCATCTGCTTCAGCACCACATTTCTTCTGTTGACGGCATTTTGAGGGTTGAGGCGGGGGTTATACAGGGTGTTTGCCTTAAGCATGCCGGTCAGGACAGCTGCTTCTTCAATTTTAAGGTCCTGCGTTTTTTTATTGAAATATCTGTGCGAGGCAGCCTCTATCCCGAAGAGGTCCTCACCGAAAGTAACGGTGTTGAGGTACAGGGTCAGTATCTCCTCCTTGGTGAAGACTTTTTCTATCCGGCGGGCCAGCAGAGCCTCTCTGGTTTTATTTATTAAAAGGGAGAACAGGAAATAGTCTTTCCTGCCGTACATGTTTTTTGCCAGCTGCTGTGTTATGGTGCTTCCGCCGCCGGAGCTCTGGTCATTGAACAGTATTGTCTTGAAAATGACCCTGAAGAGGCTCCTGGAGTCGATACCGCCATGTTCATAGAAACGTGCATCTTCAGTTGCAATAAGTCCGTCTGTCAGATGACGGGGTATCTCATCATATGAGATGTTGGTCCGGTTTTCAGAATAGAATTTTCCTATCGGAAGGTTTTCGGCGGAAACGACTATTGAGGCAGTCGCATTTTTATAGTTCAGCAGTTCCTTTTTGTTCGGCAGGCGGCTGAATACGCCTCCGTACACCGAAACTGCAAAAAATCCCGGAAGGAAGATAATGACAGCAGTAACTATAAATGATATTTTCCAGATCTTTTTCATTCTTATGACTGAACTCCGGTCTGCAAACGTAGTGATTTTTCAATTAGTGTTTTTTCGGGTTACCGGATAACAGATACCAGGTATGGAGCCGGAGCTCTGAAAGAACGGCAGATTAAAAAAAACCCTTGACTCCTTACAGTGGAATGCATGCCTCTCTGTGACATTGAGGACGCATAACAAATCCTATTGTTCTTCCATTTCTATGAATTCAAACGGAATTTTTACGATCTGAGACATCTCAATTCCGGCTTCAAGCATATCGGTATCGTTTTTTACATAATACCATTTTACCGAGGCGTTTGATTCCCTGGAGTGCAGACGGGCAAGAACCTTACATATATCAAGAATGCATTTTGCAGAGGAGGAATTGAAGTAGTCAAAGTTGAAATTGAATATTATGGGATCCTTTCTCTTCCCTGATGAGACCAGGTCACCGAAATCGTTCATCCACGCGAGGATAGGTCCATAAAACTCCCGCACATCCTGAGGTCGTGATTCACCAGCTATCTCTAAAAAATACTCTTCGTGGTCGAGGATGACCTTTGGAGTAAAGACGGTTGGGCTGATAATTAACTTTTCCATTAATAAACCTTCAATATGCTCATCCGGGTAAAAAATACAAAATCCTCTGCTAAAACCGGTCAGAAGGGTCGCTTAAAAATATTTCTCCGGATACTTATTTATTATTAACTTGAATAGCTGAAACAAAGATAAAATTTCTGTTGAAATTGGTTTAGGAATTAATATGAATAATTCAAATTCTAAAAATTCTTAATAACCCCGGGCGATGAGTGAACCAATACTGAAAGCCTTAATACAGTTATTTGCCCTGATAAGCGATGTTCACGATGATACGGGGATTTCAAGCAGGGGCAGGGACATTGTGAGACTGTTCCTGGCCAGGCACCTGAGTAATGAGCAGGTTCTGAAATATCTGGAGATGTTTGATGAGTACATCAGGCTCTATCACTCTGATAATATCTCCAGGGGCAGTATTAAAGACAGGAAACGGACATCGCTCACTGCAATGAGGATACTGGCCATCTGTGAGAAGATAAACGAGGAGCTTCAGCAAAAACAGAAAATCTATGTGATGGTCCAGATGATGGACTTTATTTCGTTCAGCGCCGAGATCACAGAGAAGGAACTTGATTTCCTTGAGACTGTGGCAACTGCCTTTAACATACATACGACGGAATACGAAGATCTCAAATGCTTTATCCTCGAACCTGCCAGGGGTGCAATCAGAAAAGACAGGCTCATGATCATTGACAATAATAATGAGTTTGACAGGAAGGGCATCAAGTATCTTTTCAATGAGAATTTGAAGGGCAGGATACTCTTCCTCCGCATCGTCAGCACCAACACTTTTATAATGCGCTATACCGGCAAAGAAGATCTTTTTCTGAACGGACAGAATATATTCCCGGGACAGACATATGTTTTTGATCACGGATCGTCGATCAGGGGACCGCTTGTAAATGCCATTTATTACAATGATATATCAGGAGTATTCACTGAAGAAGCTTTCAAGGTTAAAATATCGATAGACGCCCGGCATATCAGCCTGAAATTCAAAGACAGCGAAAACGGATTGCAGAAACTCAGTCTTTTCGAGGAATCGGGAAAACTGGTAGGTATCCTGGGGGGGAGCGGCGTTGGAAAGTCGACCCTGCTTAATGTCCTCAACGGGATGACAAAACCGGATACAGGCGAAATTCTGATTAACGGACACAATCTTTATTCCCCTGATGGGAAGGAAAAGCTTAAAGGCGTTATCGGGTTTGTGCCTCAGGATGATCTGCTGTTCGAGGACCTGACCGTGTTCCGTAACCTGTACTACAATGCAAAAATGTGCCTTGATGGCCTTGGAGAAACAGGCATCAGGGAAGCGGTGGACAGAATACTGGTCGACCTGGACCTGGATGTCATCAGGGACCTTGTCGTAGGCAATCCGCTGAATAAGATAATAAGCGGAGGACAGCGCAAAAGACTGAATATTGCTCTTGAGCTGATTCGTGAACCGACTATACTCTTTGTCGATGAGCCCACCTCAGGACTATCATCGGTGGATGCAGAGGCGGTAATGAATATGCTGAAGGAGCAGACCTACAAGGGCAGACTGGTGATCATAACCATTCATCAGCCTGGCTCTGACATTTACAAGATGTTTGACAGGATAATGATCATGGACAAGGGTGGCTACATGATCTACTACGGAAACCCCACGGAGGCAGTAATCTGGTTCAGGACAAGTGCAAATCATGCCAATGCCTTTGAAGACCAGTGTATTGCATGCGGCAACGTGAATACTGACCAACTCCTGCAGATCATAGAAGCAAAGGTGGTCAACGAATATGGAAAGCCTACCCATATCAGAAGGGTTACTCCTGCGGAATGGGCTGAAAGCTTTAAGCCGGAGGTTGAAAAAATAAGTCCTAAAGGCAGCCTGGCTGAGGAACCTTTACCTGAAAACGACTATTCCATCCCTGGCCTTTTAAAGCAGTCGGGAATATTTTTTATCCGTGACTTCCTTTCGAAACTTGCTGACAGGCAGTATATCCTCATAAGCCTTCTCGGAGCGCCCCTGCTGGCACTGCTCCTGGCTTATTTTACGAGGGACACGTCAGGCAATGCATATAATTTCAGCGAAAATGAAAACCTGCCCGCCTACATCTTCATGTGTGTGATCACAGCTACTTTTATGGGACTGATAATAAGCGCTGAGGAAATAGTAAAAGACCGCAAAATACTTAAAAGAGAATCATTTCTTAACCTCAGCTGGTTCAGTTACCTGAATTCCAAAATACTGCTGATGTTCCTGATTTCGGCCATCCAGACCATATCTTTCATCCTGATAGGCAACTTTATTCTGGGTATAAGGGGCATGACCCTGACATACTGGATAGTATTATTCACTACTTCCTGCCTTGCCAATCTTATAGGACTCACTATCTCCTCTGCATTTAATTCAGTTGTTACAATCTATATTCTCATACCGTTCATTCTCATACCCCAACTGTTGTTCAGCGGCGTGCTGGTAAAATACGACAACCTTCATACTACCGGGCGTTACACTCATGAGTACGTTCCGCTCATTGGTGAACTTATGCCTGCCCGCTGGTCGTTTGAAGCCCTGGCTGTTGAACAGTTCAGAAACAACAGGTTCGAGAAGAACTTTTTCGATTATAATCTGGAGATCAGTCAGAATGAATATTATGCTTCATACCTGATCAGGGCACTTGAAACCGACCTGTGGGAATGCCGGCAGTTTAGCGGCAATCCCAGGTACGCTGAAATCATCTCAGATAACTTTAAGAAGTTGACCGACTATACTCGACAGCTTTCGGTGCTGGCAGGGTTTGACCCTCCGCCTTCAGAGCTGATCTCTTCCCTGAACACCGGCAGGTTTACAGCTGAAGTGGCTGCTATGGAAGAAAAATATCTGGACAGCCTTGCAAGGCAATTCCTGATTTTCAAAAAGAATAACATTGACCTGGAAGAATCCGCAGAAATGTCACTTGTCTCTGAGTTGGGCAAGGAGGGCTATCAGGATCTGAGGGACGACTATACCAATAAGAAACTCACAGAAATTCTTACCGACGAGTTTAATCAAAAGAAGACCATCGAGACTTCCGGTAAAATAATCCAGAGATATGAGCCTGTTTACATGATGCCTGTCTCGCGGAATGGCCGGGCGCATTTTTATGCGCCGTATAAACTGATCGGACAATGGAGGATTGACACTTTATGGTTTAATGTAATCATTCTGTGGATAGCATCACTTATGTTATATATCGCATTGTATTATAAGCTTTTTCAGAAAAGGCCCTGGCACCGGGTTTGTGGACAATGTGGAAATTGAAAGCTGCCCTCCTGTAAATTACAGGGATTTCAGGATCGAGCAATGATTTTCACCCGGCTGGCAATTATCATCAAAAAAGGAGCATTTGTCAAAATAGTGCGTCAATGCATCAAAAATGATTTGCCAGAAACCTTCTCCGGCAATATTTTCGTGTCGCGGGAATAACCGCTGGACAATTGGTATCAAATTTGATGAAGAATAATACCGGTCGTGGACTAAAAGGCGGAAGTAAGTTACAGGAAATGAATTCGGGAGCTGTCGGGAACAACTCAGATATCGTTAATGATAAGACTGTTAATGATGCTTATCCCAGAAATAAGACCTTAGGGAAGAGCAATCTTAACCGTCTCTTTGACGAATTGTCTGATGCTGCGCGCGAGGATTTAATAGAATATCTTGACCGGATGGGACTGATAAATGAGCCGGACATGCTGGTCATTCCTTCGACCCGTCATTATTTCTATGATGCTGAAGATATGAAAGGCATCAAAACCGTTGTTAACCTCAGGCAGCTTAATCATGTCAGGGAGGTAAGAGACTTCCTCAGGACTATTGTCGATCTGTTACCTGTCAGAAGCAATTTTGTCGGATGCTTTGTCGACAACCGAGTCCAGAATGGTTTTTCAGATAAATACAGCAATCAGCCGCGGGAGATTTCAGAAAAGGCAGAAGCCTATGAGAATGGTATTGAATCGAGGATACCTTTCATAAACAGGATGTACAGCTTCATCGACTCCAGAACTAACAGGTATCTGACAAAGAGAGCGGTAACACACCTTCTGGAGGAATGCGGTCTTCAGATTATAGGCATGACAGACCTGAACGGACTGACATACTTCTGGACTCAGAAAATTAAACCAACCGTATAGTCATTTTTTATGAGACCAGGGATGGACATTGCACTATTCCTGCTGTTATTCCTGTACATGCCAATATGTGAGGCATCGAAATAAATAAGGATACCATACAATTTACCGGGTGAATACAAAAAGAGAGGCTGCCCCTTTGGAGACAGCCTCATCTTATGTTTAATTGATATTAAAGACTCACTTTGAAGGAGCAGGCTTGAACACCCACGTCCAACCGGTAGCCCATGCAGCATCAGGTACAAAGAGTGTCAGCCGGTCAGCTGTAAACTCCTTTATCTGAAATACCTTGTTATTGCCACCGCCGTCCATCGAACCCAGAATGTTGGCGTTACCTTTTATTGTAAGTTTGGTATAATCGGCATTGAATGAGAATGAACTTCCTGTCACAGCAGTTGCGGTTGGTGATGCATAATATGTAAAGTTGGCACCGCCATCGAGGTCAAATACCATCATGCCTGAAACGTCTGCGGGTGGACAACAGGTACCACCTGCGTTCCACCATACTCCTGCCCAGTTGCCCGGATCTGACATGTACCACCAGAGGTTGTTGTCTCCTCCAGCACCGTCGAATACCCATGTCTTACCTTCGAGGTCTGCACCTACAAGCTTATAGTAAGCCTCCGGAAGAGGCTGATCAAGCTGGGTGATTGTCACATCTACGGTTTTCTTTATATCATAAACCGGGTTACCGAGATCGCCGCTTTCAATGTAGGGAGTGGTTACATGAAATGTAAAAGTACTCGTCCCCGGAATGGGGTAAACTACCTCCACCCTGTCTGAATACTTCTTATCAATCACATAATCCCAGTATCCGGCTATTCCCGGTGTATTCATCTGTATCGACAGGCCATTGCCACCCGGCGTCGATTGCACAACTTTAAGCTCGATGTTATTCGGGTCAAAGCTGTTTGTCAGCGCATCTCTATTCTCAATCGGTTCGCATGCTGCAAAGAATACAGTCAGCGCTCCAACGATCAAACTTATTGTTTTATTCATTTTCATATCTGTATGAATTTCATGTTATTAGTTTACCTGTTACCACCCGGGGTTCTGTTCGTATGCACCGTTGGAAAGGCGAATTTCAGATTCAGGAATAGGAACAAGTCCTTTTGTTGCAGTGCGGTAAGGGTTGATATAGACGCCGGGAACCCCTGAATTCACAACGTTGCATTCCGTTGAGAAGTAGTTTTTGGTTGGGTCTTCAACATCACCCCATCTTACCAGGTCAAACCATCTCAGGCCTTCGAATGCCAGTTCATAAAGTCTCTCCTTCTTGAGGTTGTCAAGTGACCAGGCCAAAGGCGCAAGGCCAGCCCTGGCTCTCACGGCATTCATACCAGTTGCAGTTTCCGTAAGTTCAGAGTGCATGAGGAGCACCTCGGCATACCTGAGGTAGTAGAAGTCCTGGGCATGCCACAGCTGCATGTCTTTGTTTGTATAATTATAAATATAATAGAACATGCCCGCAACATCATCTTTACCTGAATGCTGAAGACTTATATATTTCTTGTTGAAAAGGCCTGTTTCCTGGTCTCCCTTGTTTGCCTGATATCCGCCTGTACCCTGTTCTTCTTTGCCCATTTCAAGCACTGAGCCGAGTTTTCTTGGGTCCTCGTTTGGCCATGAATTGAAGAATACAGGATGGATCGGTCCCCATCCCCAGCCTTCGCCGAAAGGTACCAGCGAATTGCCCCTTATCCCGAAGAAGAGAGCAACGCGGTTATTGTACTTCGGACCTTCATCCCATCCCCAGTTGCCGAAGGCAAACCTTTTTGCGAACATAACCTCTTTGTTGCCTGTACCTACCGTGGAGTTCGGACCATCCTGTCCGACCCACTCAAGACCTTCGGTAGCAGCCCATGGAAGAACGTCCGTGCCGGCACTCTCATTGACATAAGAGTATGGCCACAGATTTCTGAAGTCAGGTGTAAGTTCGTACCCGCTGTTTGCAATTACATCATCAAGATGGGTAACTACCTGCGCCTTCGTCAGAGTTCCGCCTTCCGGAAGAGGAAGGTCAGTCGTTGGCTGCTTCTCAATGTTTGTCATGTAACCTGTATAAAACAGGAATGCACGGGCAATATAGGCTTTAGCCACCCAGCTGTTGGCATGACCGTATTCAGCCAGGGGAACAGTCATGGGATCAATTGCCGGCAACGTCTCAGCTGCCTTAATGAAGTCCGCCGCAATCTGTCCGAATGTCTCAGTGAAGGTATTACGGGGAACATCACGCGGTGAATCCGTTTTGGGGATTATTGGCATTCCGCCGAAGAACCTTGCAGCCCTGTACATGAAGAAGCCTCTCATGAAATAGGCCTCACCAAGAGAGGTGTTTTTGAAGTCGGTGGCTTCCTCCGCTGTATTGAAGTAACTTGAGTAGTCGGCATCCGTAACAGCCTCAATAATAGCATTTGTCCGATATACGCCGTTATAGGTCTGTTTCCAGAGATCACGGTAGGTATCCTCTGTAGGGTCAAGGAAATTATCGCAATTTTTTGCAGTTATATCATCAGGACCGCCGCCACCGAGCATATAGTCGCTCATAAGGTTTGCAGCCAGGTGTTCTTCACCGAAGACTCCATTGACATACAGGGCATTGTAAGCACCTGCCATCGCTTCAGTGATATCAGTCGGAGTTTTGTAAAAGTTCGTAAGATCCTTCTGATACAGATTTCGTGTATCGAGAAAGCCCTCGCAGCCGCTTATCAGAAGGGCTGTTGCAGCAACTATAATAAAGATTAATTTTTTCATCATTTGGCTTTATTTAAAATGTAACACTTGCACCAAACATAATCGTTCTTGGCAACGGATAGAGACCCAGATCAGCACCTGTGGCCCAGCTATAGCCATCAGGAGAATAACCAACATCAGGATCCATACCATCATACTGTGTGAAGGTATAGAGGTTATTGACAGAAGCATAAACTGATGCACCCTTCAGCCATTTCAGCTGGCTGGCCAGCTTGTCGAACCTATAACCCAATACCAAGTTGCTGATTCTGACATAATCGGCATCATGCATATAGATGTCTGAAATCAGGTTGATGTTGCGGGTAGAGGCATATCCCAGTCTCGGGATCTTGTCTGAAGTGCCTTCACCGTGCCAGCGGCCGAATATCTGTGTGGTATAGTTCTGGGTGAAGTTGTCGGCAAAAGACCTGTATGACTGCATCACCTGCATGCCGAATTTACCGGTCAGTGTAGCATTGGCATAGATGCCTTTGTACTCTGCATTCAACTGAAAACCCATCTCAAAATCCGGAAGCGGACTTCCCAGCATGACCTTGTCGTCATCATTGATCAGACCGTCAAGGTTCTGGTCAACAAACTTGACATCACCCGGGCGCAAATCTTCGAAATAGGGTAAGCCTTCGGGCGTGACGTAAGCATCAACATCGTCCTGATTCTGTAACAGGCCGTCTGTCTCAAATCCGTAGAAGAAGCCAATGGGAAATCCCACCTCAACTCTTGATATAGGGGCAGTTCCCTGTGAAAGTTGATCACTCGGGCCATTTATAATACCTTCAGCATTTGCAAGCCGGGTCACTTCGTTTCTGTTCATCGTTCCGCTGAATGAGGCTCCATAAATAAAGTCTGAAACATTGCCTTTCCAGTTAATGTTGAACTCTACACCGGAGTTTTTAATATCACCTCCATTGATCATGGGAGCGCCGGCACCCGCTGTACCAAGTATCGGGGCAAGGACCAGCCAGTCTTTGGTCATCTTGTTATAGAAGTCAATTGACAACCCGAGGCTTGAATTGAAGAAGCGGGCGTCAATACCGATGTTAAGCTGTTCCGAGGTTTCCCATGTAACGTCAGGATTAGGAACGTTTGATGGAATTGCCGTGGGTGAAGTTACAACCTTATCGGGTCCGAAATAATATCCCTGGTCGAGGTAAGAGATGTTCGAACTGTAGATGAAGTTATCAATGCTCTGGTTTCCGTTCTGTCCCCAGCTGGCACGAAGTTTACCGAAACTTAACCAGGAATTGTCTTTCATAAAGTCTTCCTCAGAGAAGATCCATCCGGCCGAAGCAGATGGAAAATATCCCCAGCGGTTGCCTTCGGCGAAATTCGAGGAGCCGTCAGCGCGGAATACCGCATCTAAGATATATTTCTCCTTAAGGTTGTACGACAGGCGTCCGTAGTAGGAGAGTAATCCGCCGCCCTGGGCAGCCCAGTCAGCACCCCAGGTATTGATACCTGCGAGAGACTCGGCGGTCACATTATCGAGGTAGGCGTAATCGGGATCTTGGAAGATTGAATTTGACTTCGATCCGCCAAGGTTGGTATTCAGGATATTATCCAGAACTTCAGTACCGGCGAGAACAGTCAGCCTGTTTTCTCCAATTGTGAAATCATAGGAAACAGTATTGGTCCAGGTATAATTAATTCCCTGATACATTGTCTGCTCAACTCTGTCAGTTGTGTTATTATACTGTGTGGCAAGCTTGTAGGTAGGAGCCCACAACCTGTTATTTCCAAACCAGGAATTTATTCCAAATGATGATCTGATCTTTAAATTCTTTATAGGCTCAATGTTGATGTAAGCATTGCCTGTAATAGAATTCCCTTTTCCCCACTGGTATTTTGAGCGGTTGTAAAAGAGCATTGCCAGCGGGTCGTGCTGACCAAGCGAGATACCCTCAAGGGTAGGGGTAAAACCATTCGGGTCAGGCGACTTATCCCAGTATGCGGGCAGAAGAGGATTGGTCACGAGGGCATTGTGGAGGTCGTTCCAGTAGATGCTCCCTGTCCCTATCCACTTGTTCTCGCTGTTTGTCAGGGTAAAATTCTCCCCTATGGTAATAATGTCATGGTCACTCCCCTTAATGAGTGCCATTTCGGTGTTCAGACGGGCTGTAATTCTTTTATATCCTGCACCCATAAGGTCACCGCCAAGGATACCAACCTGATCAAAGTAGGAGAACCCCATAGCATAGACCACGTCCTTTGATGATCCTGTAATATTAAGTGAATGGTTCTGAACCGGGGCATTCTTGGTAGACATTTCATCTACCCAGTCTGTGCCCTGCCAGCCACTCTGCAAATCAGCCCAGACCTCTTCACCAAGCTGTGTCCCAAGGTTATCGGGGAAGTTTGCGTTGAGAAATGAGTTGTTCTTAAGCACAGTTGGCCAGTCGGTTGGAGCCATCCCGTCATTTACACGGCCTTCATCCATTATAAACATATACTCCTGGGCGTTGAGGGCGGGCAGTTTCTTATAAATATTCTGCACCCCATAATAAAAATCATAGGTGATAACAGGAGCTGATCCCTTTACGCCCTTCTTGGTTGTTACGAGAATAACCCCGTTGGCTGCTCTCGACCCGTAAATTGCCGAGGAGGCTGCATCCTTCAGAACATCGATTGACTCAATATCAGATGCGTTGAGGTAGTCTATGTTTCCGACAGATACTCCGTCAACAATGTAAAGAGGTGCTGAGTTGCCTATTGTGCCAAGGCCTCTGATAGTAGCCTTTGTTCCGGCACCGGGTGCACCACTGTTCCTGGTGACACTGATACCGGTTGCAATACCCTGCAGGGCTTCCATTGCAGTCGAAGTATTGAGCTCCGCAATCTGCTCGCCTTTCACATTTAAATTGGCACCGGTTACCAGTGCTTTCTTCTGAGTTCCATAACCAATCACCACAACCTCATCGAGATCAGTAGGTGCATCGGCCATTACTACATTAAGAGTGCCGGAGGTAACGTTAGCTTCCACCGTAGTCATACCGATGAAAGAAAATTTCAATGTTGCCCCGATTTTTGCGGGAATGGTGTAAGCTCCATTTGCGTCAGATAGAGTTCCGACATTGGTTCCAACCACCATAATTGTCACCCCGGGAAGAGCACTCCCGTCGGTCTGGTAGGTTACGCGTCCTTGTACCGTAACATCCTGTGCAACGAGCACATGGGTAATTACTGCAAGGACCAATAGCATTACAGTTTTCTTCATAGAATTAGGTTTTAGAGAAAGTAGTTAAAATGTTTTTGTCTTAAATTGGGTCCGAAAAGATAATAAAAACAATTGATACAAACAACAAAACATAATAAACCGCATTATTTTGTTGTTTTGTGTTGCTCCGTCCCTGCTGATCACTGAGGTTATTTATTAGGCTATATAGTAATTAACACCATTATATCTTATCAGATCTGTAAGCTTGGTTTAAAATTCCATTATCCTAATCACGCTAACTTTTTTCAATTTAATAGTGATGGATACGGCTTCTGGATCATATCTGAGAACAGTTTTATCCGGAGGCGGTCAATTCATTGTTCATAAATTTTTCACTATAGTTTTTGGGATTACACTGGAATTCTTGAAAAAAACACTTACTAAAGTATTTCGGGTCTACAAAACCTGAACGCCATGCTATCTCATTGACCGGTATATTTTTTGTGAGAAGAAGTTTTGCAGCATAGTTTAATCTTACTTTTTTAATGAAATCAACTGGTTTGAGATTACTCATTTCCCTTAATCTTCTATATAATGAGGATCTTGAAATATTCATTTTTGCTCCAAGGTTATCCAGGTTAAAACCTTCATTTTCAATATTTTCATAAATAATGTCCACACATTTATTTATAAATTCCTTGTCCCTGATGTCTTTTGTTTTAAATAGATCCTTCTCAAAAACTGATGGATAATATGCAAGCTTTAACCTTTCTCTTGAATCAATCAGATTCTTAATTTGCGATAACAAAAGAAATTCATTAAAAGGTTTCGTAATATAGGCATCAGCTCCGATATCGAAACATTTAAGAGTTGTTTCCTGTGAATCAAGAGCTGTCAGAAGAATAACCGGAATATGACATGTACCTGGATTCTTTTTTATTTCCATACACATCTGCATTCCGTCCATAACAGGCATCAGAATATCGCTCACTATAATATCAGGGGGTTGTGCCTTTGTTTGTACCAATCCTTCTTTCCCGTTAAAAGCTGTAGTAACATTATACACTTTCCCAATAATATCAGAAATTACATCAAGAAGATCTGGATTATCCTCGACAACAAGAACGGTTTTTTCCTTATTATGATTTTGAAAAGGATCTAGTTTTACTCCAATCGGTTTAATAGATTTTGCATATTGATCTCTTTCAATAAAAAGGTGGAACTGGGGAACCGTCACAAAGAATGAAGTTCCTTGATTCTCATAACTATACACACTTATTTGTCCGTTATGAAGTTGAATAAGCTCTTTACACAGTGCTAATCCTATCCCTGTACCTTCATTTTCAGATATACGTTTCGAATTACTGACGTTATAAAAACGATTAAACAAGTAGGGTAATTCATTCTCCGGAATTCCTCTTCC
Organism: uncultured Bacteroidales bacterium; assembly: GCA_963743775.1. GTDB lineage: Bacteria > Bacteroidota > Bacteroidia > Bacteroidales > VadinHA17 > SR-FBR-E99. The sequence continues at coordinate 8,978 of CAVURA010000010.1, read as the reverse complement.
GGTATCACTAACTTTAATACAAATTTTAGAATCTTCCGATTTTACCGAAACAGTAACGGTTCCATATTCATTGGTATATTTAAATGCATTGGACAACAAATTGCACATTACCTTTTCAACAACTTCAAGATCGAACTCAGCATAAATTTCCAGAGGTATTTCTGTGACCAGCTTAATGTTTTTAAGTTCAGCTTGTTGGTGAAATGTTTCAACTATACTTAAAATATATTTTGCAATGTTTGAACTATAAAATTTAAGTTGATATTTATTTTCATCAATTTTTCTGAACTTAATTATTTCCTCAGCAAGTCTGTTAAGTCTTTCACTGCTTCTCTGGATAATTTCAAGTTTTTTAATCACAGTTTCATCCCTTATTGAAGTAATCAGACTATTTATTGGATTAGTAATTAGCGTTACAACTGATCTGAATTCATGGGAAATATCAGTTAATAAGCGCATTTTGGTTTCTTTTGCCTCTTCTGCAACAATAAGCAGGTTCATTGAATCATCGCGTTGCTTTGTAATTAAAGTATTCTGCATTTTTATTGTCTTATTCATGGCATCGAGTGCTTTATTCGACCTATTCTTATTTCTAAGTGAAATGAAAATAGTTAACACACTGGTGACTAACAGAATTATAATAATATTAGTAAGTAATAAAAAAGTATTTTGACGTCTTAACGAAACCGATAAAGTATCCAGCTGATTAACCTGATTGTCAATTTTTTGTTGTTGAGATCTGATTTGTGCACCTTGAAGCCATATTGTTCGTGCATTGGTCCTATCAATTCTGTAAGTACTCAGATTAGTGTTTTTTTCATATGGTTTTCCAGTAAGAATGTCGAGAGCAATTTGGATAGCTCTGTCCCCACCGGTTGGATAAAGTACGGTACCATCAATAAAGCCTTCAAGAACCATATTTACGCCCCCTTTAGGAGTATTCAATCCATCAACACCTATAATGTATGACTTAATATTATGCTGGTTGGCAGAGATTGAAGTAGCATATGCCATAAAATCATTATGTGCAAAGACGAGATCAAAGTCCGTAAAAACATAGAACAAGCTATCGGTAATTTTCATGGTTTTTTCTTCCAGCCATGCTCCTTCAATTATTTTTGTTGTATGAATATCAGGATATTTATTGATAATTTCATGAAATCCCTTCGATCGTTCAATAGCAGGGGTAGATCCACTTAATCCCGTGATCTCAAGAATATTTCCTTTTCCCTTTAACAATTCAGTAGCGAAATAGCCTGCCTCATTTCCAATAGATAAATTATCCGCTCCAATATAAGCAGTGTATTTTGAAGAATTAACTTTCCTGTCCACAACAATAACCGGTATGCCTTTATCAAATACTTCCTCGACAGTGGAGGTTAACTGTTGAGCTTCATTTGGAGACACAATTAAAAGGTCAACTCCTTCCTGAATCAGTGCCTGAATATCTTTTATCTGTTGATTATTATCATCATGTGCATCTTTAACTATAAACCGGATATCGTAATTCCTGTAAAAACTAATTTCCCGTTCCATCTCTTCTACCATAGTTTTCCTCCATTCATCTACCATGGTGCATTGAGAAAATCCTATCACAAATTCTTTTTCAAATCTTTTATCATGGTTATATGAACAACCAAAAAGGAATAACAAACTTATCAAGAAGTATTTTTTCATTTCACATTCGTCCCCTTTATGATTAAATCGTGTAATCTATCATTCTCACAACACAATAGGATGAAAACCTCATTTGAAATTTTATAATAACCTGCCAAAAACATAACTCATTAATATTTTAAGCATTATCGTTTTATAAAATGCGAAAGTGGCAGTTTTAATATCATGAAACATAAATCAGAAAGTTAAATTTCAAATCTAAGAACAATTGGAATACTGATTTCATTAAATATGAAAAAGGTTACCAGAATAAATTTTAACACCAAAATAATAATACATAATTCACTTTATATGTCGCGACTAGTGAATGATGATTTTTTCATACCATTCTGGTCTGTTTTTCGTACATAGCAATCTAAACGGAGACGGATATTTGTATTATCGACATTCATCAGACCATTTATTGTACAGATATAATTTGTAATGTAAAATGTATTAACTGTGGAAACTTTAAACCTAAACTCTTAATCTATGAAAAAAAAATGTAAAAGTATTAAAGGACTGCTAGGTGGTTTAATAATTCTTTTGGGCATAATGAATGGACAGACAATTTTAGCCCAACAGATTAATATCACCGGGAAAGTAACACTTGACCAGACCAATGAGGCATTGGCTGGGGCTGCAGTATCTGAAAAAGGTACATCAAACGGGGTATTGACAGATGCCGGGGGAAGTTTTTCTTTACAGGTAAAAGATGCGAATTCAATCCTTGTATTTTCATTTGTTGGTATGGAGGCTAAGGAAGTAGTCGTTGGAGGACAAAAAGTAATTAATGTCTCAATGAAAGAGTCTTTAAGTGTATTAGATGAAGTTATCGTGACAGGCTACCAGACTCAAAGAAGAGCTGATTTGACAGGTTCTGTTTCGGTTGCCAATATCGCGGAAGCCAAGGATATTCCAACTTCGAATATTCTGAAGGCTGTTCAAGGCAAAGTCGCAGGATTATATGTTACGAGTGACGGTTCTCCAAATCAAACAACAACTGTGAATGTCAGGGGCGTTAATACTCTTGGGAATACCAATCCTCTATACATTATTGACGGTACGCCTACAACAGATGCCAGGTTGTTTCAATCTCTTGATCCCAGTACAATCGAATCATTTCAGATTTTAAAAGATGCTTCGGCAGCCTCTATATATGGGTCCAGGGCATCTAACGGGGTTATTATCGTCACTACCAAGTCCGGTAAAGGAGGATTCCGGGTTGATTTTAAGACAAGCCTGACCATCCAGGAGCATAAGAGGAAATATGATTTGCAAAATACAGATGAATATGGAAAGATGCTTTGGAGGGCCGGCGTTAACGATGGTATCGATCCGAATTTGAATCCTTTCTATATATATACCTGGCATATGGAAGGCGATGTTCCCATACTTGATGACATGCAGACGAAGGAATTCATTAATAATGATCCTCTTCTTCCGGTGTCAGACACCGACTGGCCGAATGAGGTATTTAAAACAGGTATAATTTCATCCAGCACTCTTGCTATTAGCGGCGGAACTGACAGAAGCAGCACATTGGTTGATGTGTCGTATTATTCAAATAAGGGAATGGTACTTGAAACAGCTTTTAAACAATTAAGTTTGCGTCTGAACAATTCAATAAATTTTCTGGATAAGAAAATAAAAATTGGGGAAAATTTTCAAATGCTCGGTTCACAAGAAGTTCCCTCCCCAAAAGATAATGCAGCAAATATCTATCATATTGGAAATTACATACCTCCAGTACTTCCTGTTTACAAAACAGACGGAACTTGGGCAGGTCCATCGGGAGCTGGATTTTCTGACCGCGCTAATCCTGTCCAAATGGCCGAGGTATGTCAGTATAACAGAAATAATAATTCCAGGGTATTTGGTAATGTCTTTGCGGAAATTACACCTATAAAAAATCTGGTTTTTAAAACCAGCTTTGGACTAGAGGCAGGACTATATGCACAGAAAGTTATTAGTCCTCTTTGGCAAAGCGGTTTTGTAACAGGTGGTGATGTCAATAAATTGGATCTCATGGATACAAAAACTCTTAACTGGACATGGACCAATACATTGAATTATCAGTTGACCAAAGGAAAATCCAGAGCAATGTTTCTTATCGGGACTGAAGCTATAAGTAATTCATCGACATACAATAGTGTACACAAAGAAGGTTTTGCAATTAATGATGATCCTGCTTTTTATTATGTATCTGCTGGCACAGGTAATGTATCAGCACAAGGAACCGGTACAGGAAATAAGCTGCTCTCATATTTTGGAAAGGCAGACTATATATTTGCTGATAAATATATTGTTTCCGGTACTCTGCGGTATGACGGGTCGTCAAGGTTTGGTGAGAATAACAGGTTTGGGTTGTTCCCGGCTGGTTCTGTTGGCTGGGTGATAACCGAAGAGAACTTCATGGAATCACTCGGGTTTATTTCCTTTCTTAAGCTCAGAGCAGGTTATGGTGTGGTCGGAAACCAGGAGATAGGTGATTATTCCAGATTTCAATTATGGGAACCGAATTATCAAGGCATTTCTCCAAACTGGTTTACGCAATTATTCGGGTTATATCAGGGCGGTACTGCATATGATTTGTATGGAGTGGACCAGGGTACATTGCCTTCCGGCTTTAGATTGAAACAAAGTGCAAACCCTGACCTGAAATGGGAATCTACCAGTGAAATAAACATTGGAGTTGATATAAGTCTTTTGAATCAAAAAGTCACAGGATCCTTTGATTATTTTTCACGCGAAACGGAGGATATATTAACTACTCCACCATCCCTTGCTGCACAGGGTGAAGGAGCAAATATGACAGTAAACGGAGCAACAATGGCAAACAGAGGTTGGGAGCTTGTTTTGGGGTACAAAGACACTAAAGGGAAATTCAGTTATAGCATCACCGGTAATTTCTCCCATTTTATGGATGAAATTACATACTTACCCGAAACGGTTATAGCCAATTATCCGGGAAATCTGGAGAAAACCATCATCGGCCAATCACGTACTGCGCAATTTGGATACATATATGATGGACTGTTTCAAAATCAGGCTGAAGTGGATGCACACGCAGCCCAACCGGGAAAGGGTATTGGCCGAATCAGATTTAAAGACCTAAATGAGGATGGTATGATAAATGTGCTGGATCAGGATTGGCTTGGTACTCTCAATCCGAGACTGATATATGGTCTCACGGGCGACGTTACTTACAAGGACTTGACTCTTTCTATCTTTTTCCGTGGAGTTTATGACGCATTGGTACAGGATCGTGCCAAGCTGGAATTTGGACTACTGGGTTATGTCAATGGCAGTAATAAGTATAGTAGCCTGTTAGACGCATGGACGCCTCAAAATACAGATTCGGATATCCCCATGTTATCATACGCAAACATCAATCAGGAAGAGCGTAGTTCAAACTATACCCTGGTAAACGGATCATACCTTAAGTTACAAAGCGTGCAATTGAGCTACAATCTGCCAAAATCGCTCTTAAGTAAGATAAAGGTACAGTCTGCAAGAATTTATGCATTGGGTGACAATCTGATATTATGGTTTGACAAAAAAGGGCCAAAGGCTTTCTCCGGTCCGGATCCTGAAACTCCATATACTAACATGACTGGTTATCCCAAACCGGTTGCTGTGAGTTTTGGAATAGAAATCCAATTATAAGATTGTAAAAATATAGTAATACTTACTAAATAATAAGTTATGAAAACAAAAAAACACTTATATATCGCAATGTTAATGCCTGTTTTACTTCTATTATCATGCAGTGAATCTTTTTTAGATGTAAAACCCCAGGGCACTGTTGAAGAATCAATGCTGCAGACACCAGAGAATGCTGATGCCCTTGTTACTGCTGCCTATGCTATGTTGAATGATATGGGTAGTGGTCTTCAGGCTGATACCTGGTTTAGCGCTATTCGATCCGGGGATAATTATAAAGGCGGAGCCGGAACTGCCGATTTTGGCGGATACTATGCTATAGAAATGGTCTCCCCTCTGCAATCTAACGATGCTACAGTATCTAGTGCCTGGAGTGCAGGCTACACCGGTATATCCAGATGCAATAAAGCATTGGCAGTGCTAAATACGCTTACTGATGAAGAAATGCCTTTAAGGAAGGTTCGTATTGCAGAATTACGGTTTCTCAGAGGACACTGGATGTTCCTTCTTAAAAGACTGTTCAAGTATCCTGTTTATGTGGATGAAACCATGACTAATGAAGACATACTAAATCGTTCCAACAAAGAATTTACCAATGAAGAGTTATGGAATCTTATTGCAGATGATTTTCAATATGGAGTGTCTAATCTTCCGCCAACTCAGCCAGAGATAGGCAGGGCCAATAAATACGCGGCTGCAGCATACCTGGCAAAAACCAGGTTGTATCAGGCATATGAGCAGGATGAGAATTATAATGTCATAAATATAAATACCTCTAGACTCCAGGAAGTAGTGGATATGTGTGATGTTGTCATTACTTCTGGTATATATGACCTGTTCGACAATTTCGGGAAGAACTTTACTTATGGTTATGACAATACTGTCGAGTCCATTTTCGCAATACAATTCTCCAAGGATGATGGTACAGTCTCCGGTAAGATTGATTTGCTTCATATGGGTGATTACAGTATGGCGCCAGGCTATGGCTGTTGCCATGCCAATGTGCCCACGCAGAATTTGGTAAATGCATTCAAGACTGACGCGAATGGAGCTCCCGATGTTCAACACGTATAACGACTCCGATATGAGTGATCCTGAAGATTTTCAGACAAATACAGTTGATCCCAGGCTTGATCATACCGTCGGTATACCAACTCATCCTTTCAAATACGATCTTACTTTTGTTTATGATTATAGTTGGGCGAGAACTCCTTCTGTTTATGGGTATTTTGCATCAATGAAGCAAACTCAGCTGCCAACAAGCCCTTCATTTAAGAATATAGGATTTATTGGATCCTCAAAGAACTGGGATATTTTAAAATATGATGATGTATTACTCATGAAGGCAGAGGCTTTGATTGAATTAGGGCAACAAAATGCTGCACTGCCTATAATAAACGAGATAAGGACAAGAGCTGCCAATACAGACTGGTTAAAATACACTGATGGGACAACCTTTTCAAACTATAGGATATTGACCTATCAGGATGGTGTAAATATAAATTGGACGAAGGACAATGCCAGAATTGCTTTACAATGGGAAAGAAGGCTTGAATTTGCCGGGGAGAGCTCACGTTTTCATGATCTGGTTCGTTGGGGTATTGCTTCAGAAACAGTTAACAATTATTTTCTGGAAGAAAAAACCAAAAGAACCTATCTAAATGGAGCAGCATTTACAGATGGTAAGAATGAATACTTTCCTATTCCCTATAGCCAAATTATATTGTCAAAGGGATTATACGAGCAGAATTCCGGTTCATGGTGATCTGAACTTTTAACTGTCTGGGCATGAAATACCACATTTTTCTCACAAAGTATCATGTCCAGACAGTTAAATATTATCGTCAGATCATTGTTTGACGAATTTTAAATTGATAGATTTAATATCAATTTAATGATCTGAGATCCCCGGACAGAAGCGCATCTTATATAGTTGAGCATGCAGGTTTTTGTAAAATTTGTCTCATAAGTATTAACTATTTTACAAAATTTTATGAATAGGCGGTTTCTATTTTGGATAGTATTCATTGCTATTAACGGCGGATTTCTTTTCGGGCTGAATATGGCAGGGATTTCAGGCGCTGTTGATATGGTAAAAAGTGAATTTGCGCTGACTGACAGTGGATTGGGAATGGTCGCCGCACTTTTAACCATTGGGTGCTTGATCGGCGCCCTTTTTACCGGGTATTTCACAGACAAATATGGCAGGAAGAAAGTAATAATTACTACTGCAGTGCTATACATCATTTCAGCAATAGGTTGTGCTTTGTCCGGATCGTCAGCCATGTTGATTATTTTCCGCTTTCTTTCAGGATTGGCTGTGGGTGCTACATCGGTGGCAGGACCGATGTATATCTCAGAAATTTCGCCAGCACATAACAGGGGTAAATTAGTGTCGATGAATCAGTTTGCAATTACATTCGGCATTTTACTGGCCTATATTGCAGATTACCTCCTGCTCGGATTTGGTGAGAACAGTTGGCGCTATATGTTAGCAGTACCAGCCATTTTCGGGACCACATATCTGATTTTCCTGTTGACATCACTTCCTGAAAGCCCTCGATGGTTATTGTCTGAAAACAGAAAGGATGAGGCTGTCAATGTAATGAAGAAAATTGGCGGGCAGCAACTTATTGATGATGAACTGCCAGAAATGGAAAGAGTCTTTTTAATCGATGAAGGTAAAAGAGGAATACATTTTGGAGAAATATTCAAAGGAAAGACCGGGAAAATTGTGATTATCGGGACATTGCTGGCTGCTTTTCAACAAATAACCGGTATAAACGCGGTTATTATGTTTGCCCCCGAAATTTTTCAATCCTCCGGTTCTGAAAAAGTTGATTTAATGATGCTATCAGTTATTGTTGGTCTGACGAACTTCTTCATGACAATAATAGCACTTTGGCTGGTCGATAAAAAGGGACGCAAGACATTATTGCTCTGGGGTGCTGCAGGAATGGTAATTTCATTGGGATATTTATGCTTTGAATTTGCAAAACCCGTCCAGAACAGTACAGGTGTTTTAATCGCCTTATTGGTTTATATTTCTTTCTTTGCGGCTTCCTTCGCCCCTGTTATGTGGGTAATCATTTCTGAAATTTATCCTAACAGAATCAAAGGTGTTGCCATGTCATTTTCCACAGCTGTAAGCTGGTTGTGTGTTTTTCTTACGGTCTATTTTGCTCCTGTTATCCAGGGCGCTTTTGGTTTGAATTATTTGTTCGGCATATTTGGAGTGTTCAGTGTTCTTGCATTTGTCTTTGTTAAAATCTGGATACCGGAAACTAAGGGCAAAACTCTGGAAGAGATTTAAACGCAACTAGGTCTTAAAGAGTAACTTAATATGAATAGAAAGTATATAGTTGCCGGAATTGGAGAAGTACTATGGGACCAGTTGCCACAAGGTGATGTCTTGGGTGGAGCACCTGCAAATGTTGCATACCATGCAGGTCAGCTTGGAGCCGAAAGCTATATTGTAAGTGCTGTTGGGAACGATAAGCCGGGAGACGAGATTATTTCCAGGTTAAAAGCGAAAGGTATAAACCTGTTGATCAGCAGAACCGGCAATCCGACAGGTACTGTAAAAGTCACTTTCGACGATAAGGGGGTGCCTGATTTTGTAATAACCAGGGATGTTGCCTGGGACTATATTGAAC
>CAVURA010000009.1:0-20878 GCA_963743775.1 uncultured Bacteroidales bacterium | reverse complement strand
TGTGGGTCAACAAGAAAGCTGCTTTTTGCGGCTTTTTTGTTGAAAGGAGGGATTGGGGCGGATCTTAACAATCCGTCATTTCACTTTGTGGATACAATTCTAAAACCAATCCAGTTTGTGCGTAATTGAATAGGATCATCATAAGAGCGGACTGCACTGCGGCAACCTTCTTCCGGGGATAACCAGGCTCCGCCACGGTAAACACGGTACTCGCCAGTTAACGGTCCTTTTGGATTATCCTGAAGTGAAGTCGGGTAATTACCATACCAGTCACTGCACCATTCAGAAACATTACCGTGCATATCACAAACACCCCATTGATTTGGAGGCATAGTACCAACAGGCAGAGTGAATCCAAAATATTTTGCTCCGGTATCTGTATTAAATGACATTTTGACGTCAAAATACTCCTCGTAATAAGTTAAGGAATCGCCAGTACAAAAAGGTGTTGTTGTGCCTGCCCTGCATGCATATTCCCATTCTGCTTCCGTAGGCAGTCTGCAGTTCATCCACTCTGCGAAAGCCGTTGCATCGGCCCAGCTAACGTAAAGTACAGGATGGTCATATTCAGTAGTTTGTCGCAGATTTCCCCTTGTATCACATTTCCAGTTTACACCAGCTACCGGTATATATTTTCCAGACCACACAACACTTCCATCATAACCATTCTTCGATTCCGCATCAGTCACATACCCGGTAGCATCAACAAACTCTTTAAACTGCTTAACTGTAATTTCATATTTACTGATTTTAAATAAACTCAGTTTAACTTGATATTGAGCTTCATCCTGCCTCCTGTTACTTTCATTTAAAGGACTGCCCATTGTAAAAGTACCGGCAGGTATATCTACCCATTCTATGTCAGCTTTAGTTTGGGCATTAGTTGATACCCATATACTTATCAAACAGAAAATAACAAACAATCTCTTCATACCAGTTAGTTTTTAATCCAATTACCCTTTGAATATATGTAATTTACGGTGTCAAGAAAAAAGCTACTGCCCTCAGAAAAGGTACAAGGTTTAACAGCGTCTGTACATATCATAGTACCTCTTTCAAAATACATGGGAATATCCTTAATAGAAAAATTACCTGAACAGAAATATTCACCATGTTCAATATGGAATGTAAGTTCCTGGCCAGGCATTGGCGGATTGCCGACAAAAACAATATTCTTTTGAATTACAATTGGTTTTTCTGAAGAGGCCAGACTGTCAGAAACTGACGAGCTGATGCCAGTTTCTGAATCTGAAATTGCCATTGTTGCATGCCCCATTATGATTAAACCAGAATACATTCCGACAATCATCGGTCCTTCTTTTGAATATGATAATTTTATTTTGAGCGGATAATCCTGACTAAGTTCCAGGGGCGCCTTAATTGTAGTTAAGATATCAGTTCTGATAGTGTGTGCTATTGCATCTATGTTTTTTTGAATTGATTCCGAAAGTTGGTTTGATTTCACTGGTGAAGAACCCGGATTTTGGGCATTAACGATTGACACGATAAAAATGGCGAGGATTATCGTAATTATGGCTTTATCATTTGCTGTTCTTTGCATGACACAGATTTTTATAAATGAACTGTTTTATTATAGTTTTTTGGCACTCTCCTGACTTCTTGCAGGCGTGTTTATCGCCAAAAGAATTAAAACCCTTAAGTTCTTACCTTTTCTCGCCCCATTGTACACGGTGGGAGCCATAGCCCTCACCTATATCATAGCCATGTGCCCTTCCCCAATCAGCTCCCGCACTATAAAGCTTCTCATTTCCGCAGTTCAGGTAGTCTTCTGCCAAACTTACATCTCCAAACCTGTTTAACAAGCTTATTAATTCAGGGATGCGTGAAGCATCACCGCGCTTGATAAAATTATGGCAAGCCTCTACCACATCATATGATGTCGGCTTTGGCAAGTCAACTAAGGCTGCTGCACCTATCACATTGCCCAAATCTCCTTTTGTGTTGGTCTCAACAGAAAAGGCTTCATTCCATGTCACTAATCCTAATCGTATCCTTGAGGCAAGAATGACGGCAGGGTCTTTTCCTTCACTGATAATACTTTGCAGTGAATTGTCATTCAGTTTCCTGAATGCTGCCTGACGGACAGTCCAGTCATTATTGTTTAATGTTATTTTCATTAATTCCGCCTGATCGTTCAGAAGCGCGATTACTCCCAATTTTAATTCAATGTCCGAAAAATCAGTAGCCAGCTTTGCAAGCATCTCCGGTTTAAGCCTGTTCATTGCAGCTTCCCTTATTATATTGGAGTTATTCCCTAAAGCTATTTTATACAGGGCATCCTCATCTGTCAAATTGTGTATAGCGACCAGTCGTATGTTTTCATATTTGCTTTCAAGGGCAAATTTCTTAATTATAACCTGGTCAGATATTCTGCCCAAAGCCGTCATCTTTATCTCGGTGTTTGGATCATCCAAAACAATTCTGTAAAGAAGATCCTGATCTGATACTGTGGCAATTGCCTTCAACCTCATCTTTGCATCCGGACTCGCCACAGCCAGGTTATTAATAATATTTTGGTCAGTAATCCTATTAAATGCCGCCATTCTCACTTCGGTGAGCATGTTTTTTAATGCTATTTTATGTAAGATATCCTGATCGGTTACCTTCGTTATAGCACTTAACTGCAATTCCTTATCTGTGCTCATAACAGCCAGGTTATTGATGAGATTCTGATCGGATATTCCATTAAATGCAATCAGCCTCACTTTGGGATCTTTTTCTTCCATAGCCATTTTATATAGAATATTTTGGTCGGATATTCTATTCAACGCCGCTATTCTCACTTCTAAATTCGAATCAGTTGATGCAACTTTGTACAAAGTGTTTTGGTCCGTTAACTTGTTTACAGCTTGTATTCTTTTTGTATAATCAGGGCTTGTCAGGCTTGCACAACTGTAAAATGCCAATGTCAAACAAGTCATTAAGAGAACATTGCCAATTTCCTTAAAATCAAAAAATCCGGGCTTGTGCGTCATTTTCAATTAGTATTTTGAATTTGTCTACCATCCTTAAAGTTAAAGAATAATATGAAGGCGGAAATACTTCTGTGTAAGGAGCAATGAAATTCCAGTTATAATTTACTGAATGAAGTCTTCAATTTGGGATGTAAATCAAGGACAGGAAGATTTTATGTTCTCAAAGATCAAAAAGTTGCCGATTCATTATGCAGGAGCATAGTAAAAATACCCTTTTATAACCCGAAATGGGGGAAAGGACTTTTTTAGTCAACGAATGTCTCTTTCAGAATTGATTTTATCTTTTTTATCTCTGGTTTGGAAAGTTTTCCAAGATCCTTAAGAATTCTCTGTTTATCAATGGTCCTGATTTGATCCAATACAATCCAGCCGGTTTTGTTGTCATGTTTGATTTCTACCCGTGAAGGATAGTTTTTTGAGATTGTTGTCATCGGAGCAATTACAACAGTCCTCAAATGGTTGTTCATTTCGTCAGGCGAAATCACGACACAAGGTCTTGTTTTTTTGATCTCGCTCCCAATTGTCGGGTCAAGGTTAACAAGAATTATCTGGTATTGTTTTATTTCCATTCCTCAAGATTTTCTTCTTCAAAAATATCCGGAATCATGAGTTTGTCATCTCCATTTGCATGCATTTCCATAAAGGCTTTATCCCAGCCCTTCCTTGGTTTAGCAAGCGGTTTGATAATAATATGCCCTTTATCCAGAATCATTTCAACCGTATCCCGGATATTATACCTCTCAATAACGGTTTTACTGAACCTTATTCCCCTCGAGTTTCCTATTTTAACAACTGATACTTCCATTATGAGAATGAATTAAATGTAATTACAAAGTTAGCACATTATATTGTAATACAAATCAAACAAAACAAATTTTTCATCAGCTTCTGCCGGTAACTTTAATTTTCCCCCAAATTTCTTCGCAAAACTGATCCGGCGGTTTTTTATTTCTTTCAGCCGATGTCTGAAGCAACCACCAGCATCTCGAAATCTTCGGTGGTCAGCTTGTCATTCCTCGAGAAAGCTCCCAGTTTTGCGCCCAATATCTCAACTTTAGAAAACCCCAGCGACTTCAGAAGCCATGTGATTTCACAGGGCACATAATACCTTTCATTGCAATCCAGTGTCTTCTTAATGCCATTGTCATCTTCGAACTCTGTGATATTATGATCACGGAATGTCATAAGGTCAAAAGAGTTGCTTCTGTACGTCGCATTACCTTCCCCGGTGGTGGAATCACAGAACTGCTCCACGGAATGATACAGTGGAAAGAGCCCGTTGAGAGTGGTGAAAATGAACCTGCCCTTTTTCTTTAAGGACTTTGTCACATTCTTCAGTATCTCAAAATTCATTTCATCCGTTTCCATCAGCGGGAAGCCGCCTTCACAAAGCATTACCGCCACATCAAACTCATTCACAAACGGCAGGTTTCTTGCGTCGTGCTTCAGGAACTTTATTTTTAAATTTTTAGCAGCAGCCTTTTCTTTTGCCACCTGCAGCTGGGATTCTGACAGGTCAATGCCGGTGACGTTATATCCCCTCCTTGTCAGCTCTATCGCATGCCTGCCCGTCCCGCATCCCACATCAAGTATCTTCAGTGATTTGTCATGACCGAGCTCCTTTTCAAGGAAGTCACATTCACCCTGCGTTCCCTGGGTGAATACCTCAGAATCGTATTTATGTCCATAGTTTTCAAAGAGCGCCTCGTACCATTGCTTTTTACCTGTTCCCGAATCGGATTGTTTATCTCCGTTGGATTCAGCATTCAGTTTCAGGCATTTGGCATACCTGATTTCGTCATATATCTTACCCTTCTTACAGACAGCGTTTTTGCTGACGGCTTCCTTTTCAAACCCGCATTTTTCAAGTACTCGCTGAGATGCCGGATTATATTCAAATATGCCTGAATAAATCCTGACTATATCCAGTTCTTTAAAACCGTATTCGCATATCAGGTTCACCGCTCTCGTCGTTATTCCCTTGTTCCAGTAGGGCTCGCCGATAAAATATCCGAGCTCGGCCGATTTGCTGTAAACGTCACTCTGCTTATGCAATCCTATGTTCCCGACATACTGTCCGTGGTATTCAATAGCGAAGATCTCAACGGGGTTTTGCCTGATACACCCGGCAATGAACGCTTCAGCGTCAGGAACAGTATAGGGATAAGGAAAGGCATCGCGCAGGTTGACACTAATTTTTTCATTGTTTGCCAGCTCTGTCATCCGGTCTTTGTCGCTGCGCCTGAATTTCCGGATGGCCACGATCCCGTCTGTCATTCGAATGGTCTTTGTTGTCATCTTTTCGTCCGGTAATATTGTCACCGGTCATAAAGGTATTAAATTGTGTATAATTGCAGGATGAAAAGGGTCTTCTCCGGAATATTAATCTGCTTTCTTTTAACTCATTATATTTCAGCCCAGCCCGCTTTCCCTGAAAACGGGCCGCTGTATGATGATACAACAGTACCGAGGATAGATATTACTGTCAATCCTGATACCCTCGAATGGATCTACAATAATCCTGAAAGTGACCGGGAGTTTCATGCCGTTTTTGAATTCAATAACGGAGCCGTGAGCGATATAATAGATCCTGTGGGATTCAGGCTCCGGGGAAATACATCGCGGTATTCAAAGAAAAAATCATTCAGGGTCTCGTTCAATACATTTACCGACGGCGGCAAATATTACGGAGTTGAAAAACTTAACCTGAACGGCGAACATAACGACCCTACGGTCATGCGCTCAAAGATAATGTGGGACATACTCAGGAAATGGAAAACACCAGCTCCGCGTGCCAATCATGTCCGGGTTTATATCAACGGAAACTATTACGGGTTATATCTGAACGTGGAGAACATCGATGAAGAATTTGCTCTTTCACGTTTCGGCAACAAGGATGGCAATCTTTACAAATGCCTTTATCCTGCTGATCTTGCCTACCTGGGCGCTGACCCTGACAGCTACAAGCTAATGTCAGGAGACAGGCAGGTTTATGAACTCACGACCAACAAAGAGGAGGACGACTACTCTGATCTGGCAGCATTTATCGATATTCTGGGAAATTCACCGGACGACAGGTTGCTATGTGATCTTGACGCCCTGTTTAATACTTACGATTATCTGAAAATAATGGCAGCCGATATCTTTTGCGGCGACTGGGACGGGTACATCTATAACAAGAATAACTTCTATCTCTATCACAATACCGCTACAGGCAAGATGGAATATATCCCGTATGATGTGGATAATACGTTTGGTATAGACTGGTTCAATATTGACTGGGCGGAGAGGAATATCTACGACTGGAAGCGGGGCGGAACAGAGAAAAGACCTCTGTATGACCGTCTTATCAATAACCCTGAGCTGCGCCAGCAGTTCACTTTTTATGCCGGTCAGCTCATAAACGATGCCATTAACATGGATTCACTGACACAAAGCATTGAGTCGCGAAAGAACATGATCGCTCCATATATTGCAACTGATCCGTATTACCCTCTCGATTACGGATATGATTACGGTGATTTTATGCTTTCATATACCGCCCCAACCGGAGGGCATGTCAAATATGGCCTGTATCCGTATCTGAGTGCGAGGAGCCTGTCAATGTCTCAGCAGCTTGAGCCAGGCACCATGACGCCGGTGATAAAGTATATCAGCCATCGCCGTGATCAGTTGCATGGGATTGAAATAATGGCATATGCCGAAGCGGAAGCATTGCCGTTGAGCGCGACTTTACTCTATACTGTTGATGGTGGACCAGATAAGCAAGCTGTCCTTAACTATGCCGGTTCGGGCATCTATTCGGTTACTCTCGAAGGAGTCCCGGATGCGGCTGCCGTATCTTATCATATAGTTGTGTCAGACAGAGATGGCCGGACAAATGTCAAACCCTGCGAACCTGCAGTTATAAGGCCGCTATCTGGCAATACTCCATTGCTGTTTATTAATGAATTCATGGCTGATAATAAGGAAACTGTCGCTGATGAACTCGGGAACTACAGCGACTGGATTGAAATTTACAACGGGGATAACAAGACAGTGTTTCTTGGAGATCTGTATCTGACAGATAACTTCGATAATCCGGATAAGTGGCAGTTACCTGCGATCAACCTTAACCCGGGAGGTTTTGCACTTTTCTGGGCTGACGGAAACATTACTGCCGGGGACCACCATACGTCGTTTAAACTTTCTAAGGAAGGCGAAGAGATAGGCATTTATGACAAAGATTTTCTTATGGTCGACACTGTCTCATTCGGGTTGCAGCAGGAAGATGTCAGCCGTGGCAGGAAGAATGACGGAGCAATCGAAATAGTGTTTTTCAATGTTCCCACACCGGGCAGATCAAATAACGCCACCTCTGTTGAAGATGCACTGGATCAAAATCCACTCATTGTTTACCCCAACCCCTCATATGGTAATAAAGTCAGGCTAAATCAGACGATAGACTGCATTATATATAACTCACGCGGCGCAGTTGTGTTTAAGGGCACGGAGGTGAATGAAATTGATCTCAGCGACTACCTGCCAGGTCTTTACATAATCCTGGTGGATGATGGAAGGATGGTCAAATTCATAGTTGCCGGATCTAAATAACTACTTTCTGGAAATGCTGTTCCTGCTTTGAATGATCATACCATCAGAAGTGACTCCCTCAATCATTACGGTATAACTGGTTGAAGCATCGGCACAATTAAAGTCGAACCATGCCTCACCCGAAGGAGAAATGATCACATTCGGATTCCAGTAAATAGTTGTACGCAGATCACGCGGTCCGCTCTCCCGCTGTTCTTCTGTCTCATATCTGGGTGAATAAAACTCGGCAGGCCTCTGATATCCCAGTGGTGTGACAGTTTTAATATTGTATTTTGGTGTATTATCTTTCGGGATATAACCCTTTCTCGTTGTAATTACAACTGCTCCGCCGGCTCCGTCCCCGCCAAGGATGGCCGCCTGGGTCCCTTTCAGGACGGCTATTCTTTCGATACTGTAAGGGTCATACGAGTCAATATCATAATCGTGAATTATCATGTCATCAACGATTAGTACTGCATATAGTGTTCCATTCATACTGAGACTCATCCTGTTAATTATCACCTTCCCGCCTTCGACCTGGACAAAAGGAATATGATTTATGATTTCTGAAAGGTTTATCGGATGGTATTCTTCAATTTGTTCATAATCAATGATATTCATTGAAGGCTCCGCGACTTTGGGCATATAATATGAAAAGCTGTAATCCTTCTTTTTCGGAGCTGTTGCTTTTATGATCACTTCATCAATGTATATGGTCCGCATACCATTTTCAAAAGTATATTTTGTATCAGCTTTTGTAATGTAGTTGCTCAGCTGTTCTCCCTCCTTTATATTTCCTGTTTTAGGCGAAAACAAATAGGAAGAATACAAGGCGCGTGGAAGTTTTTCGGAATCAATTAACAGCTCGACCCCTCCGCTTCCCTTTTTGTTTAAGGCCTGAAGGATGAATTTTGTACTGTCTTCGAATTCAATACCTTTAAATGCAAAGCAACCGGCAGTATCCGTTTCGGCCTCTTCAAAATACCCTGCTTCCCATGAGAAAGCTGCTACCGATCCTTTTACAACGGGTTTGCGGAGCACCATGCTTATGACCTTACCTGTTATTTCCATTCCTGATTTTGCCGGTATTCCCTGATGTCTGTATTTCCCGGTCAGCACATCCGGAATATTATACCTGCGCCAGCCGTTTGTCAGCATCAGCAGGTCGAGTGCATTTGCTGCCAGTGGATTGTTTTCCTGAAAATAAAAGGCCGGATCGTTGATATAGCCTTTCAGGTCTGATGATAACAATAAAGTTGTCATTATTGTCACGGTCGAATCAGGTTGTATGTCACTGTCATCAGTAACAGATACAGAGAAAGTCCCCTCCCGTGGCAGTCCATCGCGGCCGGTTAGCTTCACAACAGTATTCACGGGTTGCCGTGCTTCATAATTCGGTCTGTCAGCATTAAATACAATCTGAGCCTGATCATTGTTATTACAAAATACAAGACGTTCACTCAGAGGATTCATATTGCCATCAAAAAGGATGATCTGCAAAACCCCTGAAGGGAACAATGCCGTATTAAAAGAGATGGCATCGTAATTATAATCCCAGGGCTCCGAGTAATGTAACATACCTCTTGTGTGGAGCACCAGGAAAAGGTCCTTCTCTTCCCTGATATCTGACGACTTAAGAACAGCAAGGTACAGAGTGTCATTGACTATTTCTGCAGCAAGGGCATACATTCCCTGACGGGCTGATGGCAGTTCGAAACGCTTTTCTATTCCCCGGTCATTTCGGCAGACCGCATAATAAACCATTCCTTCTTCAGACGCCAGATAAAATGAACCCATGCCGTCATGAACTGTTTCTATCTTTGCGTACTCATTTCCTGCACTGTCTATAATTCTACCCGTAATCTTTTCTGGCAGGCCGGCAGGGTTCAAAGCCTTAAAAGCTACAATACTATTGACACCATCCAGGAGATAACCGCCTTCAGGATAGAAAGATACATCAAAATCATCCTGCAGATAAGGTATGAGCATGTATTCTCCGCTTTTACCGGTTTCGATATACAACACTCTGTGATTACTGTCGTCAGGAAGTCTGAAAGGGAAATAGGCTACAGTATCATCTGCTATGCTTACTTCCCTCAGGGGCTGAGAATTGATACTCATTTTCAGTTTGTCAGGAATTATCTTTTTTCCTGTTTTAATATCTGTAAAACTTACCTCCGCGGTAATCTTGTCCTTGTCATCATACCTGTATTCAACTGCTGTATTTACTGTTGCCGAGAACGGACCGGCGACACGGATTCTGTTCCTGAAAAAGTAATCTTCACCCATGTTTAACATATTCTCAGTATATGCACGCAGGGTATAATTACCTTCAGGCAGCCTTTGGTCCAGATCGATAAAACCGCTGTAGGCTCCATGATCCGGTCTGATCTTTACCCTGGTGACAAATGAATCCAGCGGACTGATCAATTCAACATATACATACTGATTTATTACCGGGGTATGCAGGACAGCATCTACAAGCCAGGCTCTGAACCATATTTTCTCTCCTGAAATGTAAAGCGGTTTATCTGTATGAAGATATAATTTCTCCTGTGGAAAGAGTACGATCTGTTCAATGATATTGCCGATTAAAGAATCCTTCAAAGGTTTGTTAGTAACCTGCCCTCGACAGAAGACAGTCAGTGTAAAAAACAGGGATGATATGACAATACGTTTAAACAGAAGCATTCACTTTTTGGGTTTGGATATGTTATAACTCACCAGTTTTTCGGGTTTCTTTTGATAAAGAATGAAGATGAGCCGGATTAATGATGAAGCGGCCTCTTTTTCAGGACGCCCCCTTTGGCCTGGCTGATGGGGAAACAGTATATGAAAGCCTTCTCGTCGACGTCATTGACGATCTTCTTTACCCTGCTTATCTCAAGCCTGGTCACGATGGTGAAGATTATCTCGAGATCTGCAGCACCGTCGATGTCAGCCTTTTTGCCGATCATGCTCCGCTTGCCCTTGTAAATAGTGATGCCGCGGCCGAACCGGGTCATAAGAGCTAACTTGACCTTGTTGCTCTTTTCTGATATGATCGAAATTCCGGTGTATTCTTCAATGCCCTCGACCAGGTAATCAATTGTCTTCGATGCTGCAATATAGGTCAGGATCGAGTAGAGGGCAGGTTCAATGCCGAGGAAGAAAGCGGCGGCAGAAAAGATCACTATGTTGAAGGCAAGTATCATGTCACCGATTGAAGCCTCCACCCTGCTGGCTACCCACAGTGCGAGTATCTCCGTTCCGTCAAGCACACTGCCGCCCCTGACCGAGAGACCTACGCCACCCCCAAGGAAGAGACCGCCAAAAACTGCCGTGAGCAGCTTGTCGTCGGTAATGATCGGAAATTCCACAAAAGCCAGAACAAATGAAAGACCGGCGATGGCGAGCAGGGTCTTGAGCGCAAATATTCTCGATATCTGAGTATATGCAAGAATGATAAATGGTACGTTAATGGCGAAAATAAGCACAGAGAGCGGCAGGCCGGTGGTGTAATTGACCAGGAGGGAGATACCCGTGACACCTCCGTCAATAAACTGGTTGGGAAGTAAAAAACCTTTCAGTCCGAAACTCGCTGAAAAGATGCCGACAAGTATCAGAAGAGCACCTTTCAGATGGTGGTATACGGTTCCACCCTCATTTTCTTTCATTAAGCAATAAGATATTTTTGCCGGAAGATCTGCTGGAGCAGCTTCCGCGGCTTTTAATTTCACTAGTTCGCCCTACCAAGTTACTAAATTTTCATTGTTTCAGATTTATTCAGGTAAATTTGAAAAAAAGATGAATGAAGGCCGGCACGGTTGAAATAAACGGTATCCATCAGGGTGATTCCATTGAGTTACTGAAGCAATTGCCGGATAATTCAATAGATCTGATCTTTGCTGATCCGCCTTACAATCTTCAGCTTAAAGGCGATCTCTTCCGTCCCGACCAGTCGAAGGTGGGAGCGGTGAATGATCACTGGGACAAGTTTGGCTCTTTCAGTTCATATGATGAATTCACCCGTGCGTGGTTGCATGAATGCCATCGGGTGATAAAGAATAACGGCAGCATCTGGGTTATCGGAACATATCATAACATCTTCAGGGTCGGATCAATGCTTCAGGATACCGGTTTCTGGATACTCAATGACATTATCTGGATAAAAACCAACCCGATGCCCAACTTCAGGGGCACCAGGTTTAATAATGCACATGAGACGCTCATCTGGGCAACGAAGTCAAAGGAATCAAAATATACTTTTCATTACCGGACGATGAAAGGTTTCAATGACGACCTTCAGATGAGGAGCGACTGGCTTATACCCATATGCAAGGGATCAGAGAGGGTGAAGGAGAACGGGCGGAAAGCCCATTCAACCCAAAAACCCGAGGAGCTGCTGTACAGGATAATTCTGGCCACATCCAAACCGGGAGACCTGGTGCTTGATCCTTTCGCCGGCACCGGAACAACGGCAGCGGTGGCAAAAAAACTCGGAAGAAATTTTATTGGTTTCGAGAGGGAACCTTCATATATCAGCCTGGCTATGGAGAGAGTTGAAAGAGCAGAACCGGTCAGCCCGCAGCTGCTTGAGAACAGGACTGAGAAACGCAGGCCCAGGGTGCCATTTGGCAACCTGGTAGAAAGCGGGCTTGTCATGCCTGGAGAGTGTCTGTATTCCGCGGATAAAAAGTACAAAGCGGAAGTACAGGCAGACGCCTCGCTTTTATGTAACGGTCAGGCAGGGTCAATTCACTCTGTCAGTAAACTCGTAACGGGAAGAGAGAAACAGAACGGCTGGGATTTCTGGTATATTCAGCGCGGAAGTACGATGGTGAACATTGATGAATTAAGACAGGATTATATCAGGAAGTATCCTGGATGAACAAGGTTTACCTTGCGCCAGAAACTCCGGATAATAAGAGCCTTTTCAAATAAGATGATTACAACCCTTTTCCTTCCGGTGCATTTCATATAAGGGCTTAATTACAATATATTTTTTAAATTGCTGCAGGTAACCTTACCTCCGCCGGGGGTTTAAAAAAATATAATGATGACTGTTTCACGTACTTTTGATCTGCTGGACAGATACAAGGAATTGTATGTCAAGGACGATGCCCTGTGTTTCAAGCAGGATGGCGTCTGGACGAAATTCAGCACCAGGCAGTACATTGAGTATTCATACAATTTCTGCTACGGCCTCTACGAATTGGGCTTCAGGAAGGGTGACAAAATCATATCAGTTTCTGCCAATAGGCCTGAATGGAATTTTATTGATATGGGAATGTCAATGATCGGCGTTGTTCATGTTCCTGTTTTTGCTTCTCTTTCGGCCGCTGAATATGATTTTATCATAAAGAACTCCGGAGCCAGGCTGGTAATTATATCAGACAGAAGGCTTTACAAAACTATAGCACCGGTATTATCAGACAGCACCATTACTGCCAGGGTTGTTACATTTGATGAAATCACTGGTGCAAAAAACTGGCTTGAGATTGTTGAGAAGGGAAAACAATGCACTGAGATGACCAGGCTGGCAGTTGAAAAGGAAAAGGAGGGGATAACTCCTGAAGATTTTGCAACACTTATCTATACCTCGGGAACAACCGGCACGCCCAAAGGAGTTATGCTGAGTCAGCGAAACCTGGTCAGTAACTTCATTTCTGCCGCTTCGGTATTCAACCTGAAACCTTCCGACAAATATCTCAGCATATTGCCTTTATGTCATGTGGGCGGACGAATGGGAAATTACCAGACTCAGTACAGTGGAAGCAGCATATACTATGCTGAAAATATGGGTACAATAGCTGCAAATATCCGGGAGATAAAACCTGACGGCTTTGATGCAGTCCCGAGAGTACTTGAGAAATTTTATGATGTGATAATTTCAAAAGGCAAAGATCTTACAGGGATTAAGAAAAACCTTTTTTTCCGGGCTGTGAAACTGGGATTGAAGTATAATCCTTTCGGAGAGAACGGATGGTTATATGAAAGAAAACACAGGATTGCAGACAAGCTTATCTTCAGCAAATGGCGTCAGGCTTTGGGAGGTAACGTAAGAATAGTGGGATGCGGAGGTGCAAGCCTTCAGCCACGGCTGGAAAGGGTCTTCTGGGCAGCAGGGATTAAAATCATTAATATGTACGGTCTCACCGAGACTTCGCCCATTATTACAATCAACAGAACTGAGAAGGGCAGGGTGAAGCTTGGGTCGGTAGGCCTGCCTATTGAGGGAGTGGAAATAAAAATAGCCGATGATGGCGAAATCCTTTGCAAGGGACCAAATGTAATGCTGGGTTATTACAATGATCCCGGGCTTACTAAATCAGTTTTTGACAGTGAGGGCTGGTTCCATACAGGTGATATCGGCCACATTGACAGTGGCGGATTCCTGATGGTCACTGACAGGAAGAAAGAGATTTTCAAACTCTCTAACGGGAAATTCATTGCGCCGCAGATAATTGAAAATGTCTTTAAAGAATCTCAGATTATTGACCAGATAATGGTCATTGGCGAACATGAAAAGTTTGCGAGCGCTCTTATTTCACCAAATTTTAAATATTTTGATGACTGGAAGAAGACCCGGAAGGTGTCCTTTTCAAGCGCTGAAGAACTCATTCAGCTTCCCGAGGTTCTTTCATTTTTCGCTTCAGAAATTAATATGTTCAACAAACGGCTCAGTTCCTTTGAAGGTATTAACAGGTTCAGGCTTGTCAAAGATGCATGGAGCCCTGAAACAGGTGAATTGTCTCCCACACTGAAGCTCCGGAGGCAGTATGTCCATGAAAAATACAGGTCACTTGTCGATCAGATCTACATGAAATAAAATTCTGATCAGAAAGATAAGACCCGCTATGGAATTGGTTAAGGTCACTGACCGGAAAACAGAGAAGATGTTTCTTGATACAGCAAGAGACATCTATAAAAACGACAAGGTCCGGGTATGCCCTTTTGACAATGATATAAAAGCAATTTTTGATCCCCGGAAGAACCCATACCACAAACACGGTGTTGCTGACAGATGGGTCCTCATTGACGGGCAAAAGAAGTTGATCGGCAGGATAGCGGCGTTCATAGATTTTCATCTTGCCGGTACGTATGATCAGCCTACGGGAGGGATAGGTTTCTTTGAATGTATTGATGACAGGCAGGCTGCCTCCGTACTGTTCAACACTGCAAAAGAGTGGCTGAAGGAGAAAGGGATGGAAGCCATGGACGGACCTGTCAACTTTGGGGAGACTGACAAATACTGGGGATTGCTTGTCGGTGGCTTCACCCACCCCTCATTCGATGTACCGTACAATCATCCTTACTATCAGAAACTGTTTGAGGATTACGGATTCCGGACTTATTACAAGATGGAAGGCTTTCATCTGAACCTCACCAAACCAATACCTGAAAGGTTTTTAAAAATTGCAGAGTGGGTTTCAAATAAACCAGGGTACATCTTCAGGCATTTCAGCTGGAAGGAACAGGATAAATTTGTCACTGATTTTGCTGAAGTCTTTAACGAGGCATGGGCTTCATTCAAAATAAATTTTGAACCTCTCGAGGCTGCGTATATCAAGGAGGTGCTGAAAAAAGCAAAGCCAATTCTGGATGAAGAATTCATCTGGATCGCTTATTTTGAAGATAAGCCTGTTGCAATCTACCTGATGTTCCCTGATCTTAACATGATCCTTAAGCACCTGAACGGCAAACTGAATCCTGCCACTATGCTGAAATTTGTCTGGTTGAAGAAAAGGAAAACCATGACCAGGGCCAAGGGCCTGCTGATGGGTGTTATTCCGCGGTTTCAGGGCCTGGGGATAGAATCAGCATTCATCTATAAACTGATAGATGTTTTTAAGAGAAAACCGCATTACACTGAAATTGAATTCTCCTGGGTCGCGGATTTCAATCCGAAGATGAGAAAGATATTTATTTCAGTAGGAAGTGTGCCTGCAAAAAACTATATCACTTACAGGTACCTTTTTGACAGGACAAAAGAATTCAAACGTTATCCAATACCGGAAGCCAGATGAAGTATGATGTAATAATAATAGGGGCGGGATTAGGTGGCCTTACCGCCGGGGCGAAACTTGCAAAGGAGGGGAAAAAGGTTCTTCTCCTGGAGCAGCATAACCAGCCGGGTGGCTGTGCCACAACTTTCCGGCGTGGGGATTTTACACTGGAAGTCGGGTTGCACGAAATGGATGGCCCCGCTCCGCGGGACATGAAAACACGAATATTCAACGACCTGGATGTGTTTAAGAATGTTGAGTTTATACCGGTTCCTGAGTTTTACAGGTTCGTACAACGACCGCTATGAGGTTACGGTGCCACATGACCCTTCCCTCGCATCAGGACGACTTTCTGAATTATTCCCGGATGAAACCGGGGGAATCAAAGCCTATTTCGAACAGATACTTACGAGAAAGAAACCGGCTGAAAATGAGACAAGGGATATAAGCGTGGGTGAATTTCTTGATTCAATAATTAAGAATGATGACCTGAAGCTCATTCTGCTTGGTAATCTCGGGTATTTCCATGATGATCCCTATACGCTCTCACTGGCATATTATTCAGTTGCCCAGGGGAGTTACTATTCCGGCGGAGCCAGTTATATCAAAGGAGGTTCACAGAAGCTCGCTGACCATCTTGCAGGTTTTATCAGGGAGCATGGTGGCGAGGTCCTCCTTAATCATCTTGTCACCGGTATAAAAACCAATGCTGGCCGGGCAGAAAGCGTGACATACCGGAGAAAAGGGGATCCGGCAATTATTGAGGCCTTTGCAGATGATATAATTGCCAATAATGCAATTCCAAATCTACCTGACATGATTGAAGGGCCGGAAGGCATTGAAGTGAAGAATGAGTATGCAGGTCTCAATACCGGAGCCTCGCTGCTAACGATTTACCTTGGGTTCAGCAGACCTCCCGGAGAGCTCGGAAACAAATACTATTCTACGTGCCTTTTTGACAGTTCGGTGAAGATACCGGCAGACATCATTAAGAACGGCAGGGATGACTTCTCCAGGCGTAGCTTCATCTTTGTCGATTACAGCCAGGTCGATTCAGGTCTTGCTGCCGGAGGTAAAAGTGTGGGCGCAATATGTTGTATTGATTACCTGGACGGGTGGAGCGGACTGGAACGTAAGGCGTATATTGCAAAAAAAGAGCATGTTGCATCTGTTCTGATCGATAGGCTTGATGCAATTATCCCGGGAATAAAGGGCACTGTTGAATACTATGAAGCAGGAACACCAGCCACAGTGAAAAGATATACCCTGAATCCCGGCGGAGCTGTTTATGGTTTTGCCCAGACACCTTCAAGAAAAATTATCGATCCTTTAAAGTCAATCACTAATATTCATATTGCCTCGGCCTGGGGTAAAACAGGGGGAGGATTCTCAGGTGCTATTTATGGTGGTTACATGTGTGCCTTCAATATTTTAAGGAAGAGATCATCCGTGTGATCTGAAGAAACTCCGGTCCTGACAATTTTTAGCCTTAGAAAGGTATTGCAATTAGTCCATATATGGATACCGGAAATCTGTAGCAGGCAGGAAAGTCTCCTTGATGGTGCGCGGTGAGGTCCATCTCACAAGGTTGAGTCTGCCTCCGGCTTTGTCGTTGGTACCGGACGCCCTGCCGCCTCCGAAAGGTTGCATTCCTACCATAGCGCCCGTGGGTTTATCATTTATGTAGAAATTACCTGCGGCAAAACGCAGTACCTGGCATGCTTTGACCATTGCAGGCCTGTCGGTTGAAAAGATTGAGCCCGTAAGTCCGTACGGCGATGTCTCATTGACAATATTAAGAGTCTCTTCATACTTCTCATCATCATACACATAAAGCGTCACCACGGGCCCGAAGATCTCCTCCTGCATTGTCACGAACTTCGGATTGGTGGTGAGTATTACGGTCGGCTCAATGAAGTACCCCTTTTTCTTGTCCCCGTAACCTCCGTGAATGATCTGGCACTCGGACGATGCTCTGGCCATCTCAATGTACTTCATTATGTTATCGAAAGAACGCTCGTCAATGACGGCATTCATGAAATTACGAAAGTCGGCAGGGTCACCCATCTTTATCTCCGATATCTGCCTCTTCAGATGACCGGAAATTTCAGGCCAGAGTGACCGCGGAATATATACCCGTGATGATGCCGAGCATTTCTGCCCCTGGAATTCGAACGAGCCCCTGATAATGGCGGTTGCCGCCTCAAGCGGGTTTGCGGACTGGTGGATCATGATAAAATCCTTGCCTCCGGTCTCGCCTACAATGCGCGGATAGGATCTGTACTTTTCGAGATTGTCGGATGCGGTCTTCCAGAGAGAGTTGAAAGTGCCGTTCGATCCGGTGAAATGTATTCCCCCCAGATCACGATGGTTCAGTACCACACTGCTGATCACTGACCCCTGTCCGGGCAGAAAATTGATCACACCGTCAGGCATGCCGGCTTCCGTGAAGACATTCATCAGTATCCAGCTTGACAGGAGCGAAGTGGTAGCCGGTTTCCACACAGTAGTATTACCCATCAGTGCGACTGACATATTAAGGTTTGACGCTATGGCGGTGAAGTTAAATGGGGAGACCGTATATACAAACCCTTCCAGGGGCCTGTATTCGACCCTGTTAAGCTGATCCCAGCCTGACCTGGGTTGTTCCAGGTATATCTGGCCGGCAAAATATGCATTGTACCTCAGAAAGTCTATCGTCTCGCAGGCAGCCTCCACCTCGGCCTGCTGCACGCTCTTGCTCTGTCCGAGCATAGTGGCAGCCACAATTGTGTAACGGTATTTTTTGGAAAGCAACTCGGCTGCCTTCAGCATTATTGACGCTCTTTCAACCCATGACAGGGTCATCCACATCTCCTTGGCCTGCATGGCTGCATCAATCGCCTCGTGTGTCTCCTTTTCGCCGGCCATATGGTAGGTGGCAAGGACATGACTGTGGTTGTGAGGCATAACGACGCTGCCGGTCTTTCCGGTCCTTATTTTTTTGCCGTTAACAACAACAGGTATCTCGGCAGTTTCGGATGAGATTCTCTTTAGCTCCTTAATAAGTTCATCACGCTCCCTGGTGCCCGGAGCATAACTTAAAACCGGCTCATTATGAGGCCTGTGTATCGAAAAAATTGCATTATTCATTGTAATCGATCTTTAAATCAGCTTAATATTATCGTATTCAGCCTTTAATAAGGCAGTGACAGAAGTGTAACAAAAACCGGGGATGTTTGTTCTGGAATGATGAAGACGGACGACAGGGGACTACGCCTGATCTACCTCTTTTGACAGCAGATCCGTTGCAATAGCAATCATTTCGGGTTTTCCAAGCAGATAGGCTATGTCATTCCGGTTTACTACGGTGGATGGTTCGGGATTTGTAATGATTTTATCTCCACGCTTGAGTGCAACCATAGTGACGCCGCAGGTTTTCCTGAGGGCTGTTTCAGCAATTGTTTTACCTGCAAAGACAGATTTTTCTTCAACCTTTACGGCAGCAATTTCTATATCCGGTATATCCTTCAGAAGAGAGTATCCGCCGACCTGGTCCTTGTCTCTGAAAATACCGTAATTATCTTCCCTTATCCGGGCTATTGCCCTTTCTATTTCCATACGCGGGATGAGATATTTGCCGAGTATCCTTTCAAAGAAATCAATGGCTGTCTCAAATTCCTCAGGAACAACCTGGGTTGCACCAATGCGGTATAACTCCTCAATATCAGTCACATGCCTGGTTCTGACGATGACAGTTGCATGCTTGTTCATTCTCCTGACATGCTCGACGATGGACATTGCCTTGATAAGATCTCCCACGGAGACAATTACCATTTCGGCAGTATGAACATATGCCTGGCGGAGGACCGGCTCATTATCCGCATCTCCGAACACAGCCAGGTTCCCGTTCTCTATCTGTTTGCGGGCGCGGTCAGGATCAAATACGATTGAAGTAAAAGGCAGTTCCATTTTTTTGATCATGGCCGCGAGATTGATGGCCCTGGAATCCTTGCCGATCAGGACAATGTGGTTTTTGATTTCAGGTATTTCCACTTGTTTCAGAGGGAAGAGTCCGTTGACCAAAAAAGGCGGAAGAGGGAGCTTTAGTATCAGGTTGGCCAGTGGTCTGGAGACCTGTATCATAAGTGGCGAGAGGGCCATTGATGTAATGGCTACAGAGAGGAAGAGCTGGTAATGATACGGAGTAATTATCTCATTGGTCAATCCAAGCCTTGCAAGGATGAATGAAAACTCACCAACCTGTGCAAGTGACAGACCGATGACCACCGTCCCGAAGAAGGTATGTCCGAGAGAGAAGGCCGTAAAGCCGGCAATTATTGTTTTCAGCAATATTACCAGCAGCACGGTGACTATCACGAGCCATGGATGATCATATACGAAGCCAAGGTCAAGTAGCATCCCGATTGAAACAAAAAAGAAGCTGGTAAAGACATCCTTGAAAGGTATCAGGTTGCCGAACGCGCTGTGACTGTACTCTGAGTCAGAGATCATCAGTCCGGCCAGGAACGCTCCGAAAGCAAGCGACATGCCCAGCTCATGTGTCAGCATTGCAACGGCAAGGCAAAAGAGAAGTATGCTCATCAGGAAGAGCTCCTGACTGTGCGTCATTGCTATAAGATGCAGCAGTCTGGGCATCAGCCACCTGTTGCCAATATATATGAAGATTATTATACCCGCGGTTTTAATCAACATCATCAGCAACTCATTTCCGATATTTGCTGTTTCTCCCCCAAGTATAGGTGTAAACAGCAGTAAGGGAATCAAGATAATATCCTGGAAGATGAGTATTCCGACTGTGGTTTTTCCATATTGGGTGGTCAGTTCAGATCTCTCCTGCAGCAGCTTAAGCACCACTGCCGTACTGCTGAGGGCAGTCAGGAAACCGACAAAAACAGACTCGGACCACCCCATCTGATAGACTCTGGCCATAAGCAGGGTTACCCCTGCAGTCAGCAGCAGCTGCATAAATCCGCCTAAAAAGACTATCCTGCGGATGTTGAGAAGATGATTCAGCGAAAATTCAAGACCAATGGTGAACATAAGCAGAATGACACCTATCTCTGCCATGACTTCGACATTTTCAGGCGAGTTTATAAGCGCAAGAAGATGAGGACCGGCAATAACACCGGTTATAAGATATCCAATAATGGCAGGGACCTTGATCCTGGTAAAAATGAAGTTGACAAAGGTCGACAGGGCAAATATTATGACAATATCCTTGAGAATGCCAAGTTCCATTTTCGATGTTGTTATGGCTTTAAAGATAGAAAATCAGTCTGAGGGAGCAAAAAAATCCCGGCATGTTGTGCCGGGATGGGA
>CAVURA010000008.1:0-591847 GCA_963743775.1 uncultured Bacteroidales bacterium | reverse complement strand
TTGGCCCCTAGGTTGTTGTCAAGAACGATACGCTCGGCATCATTGAGCTGGCCTGAGAACACAGCTATCTCGGTAATGTCGCCGTTGAAATACCCGGCTGGATTATAAATACCATTCAACTGGGTGGCACCAATAAGTGCAAAATTGGAAACCAGAGAGGGTACGGTGGCAGATGCCGAACTTCCCGTCAGGAGGGCGGCGTTCAGGTACGCCTGATAACCTGATACTGAAGCCCCTGCAGGATTGGTATAATTGATTATCTTCCAGTCGCCTGAGGTATGTCCGTCATTAAATACCTGGTTTAGCCCGTTAAACCTTACTGCATCCGCATATTCAATCCCGTAGCTCCTGACAGCGTTAGCTCCTCCTATGTTTTTCTGTCCGATATATAATCCGCCGTTTTGCTCATCCGCGGCGGTTGTATTGCGTGCAACTATAACCACGGTGGCAGCATCGCTGCCTGAGATACCGATTGAACCGTTGTACCCGAGAAAATCACCTCCAATGCCCCCCTGGTCAGTGAAAGTTACTGCAGGGTAACCGTTAACAACATTCAACGTAAGGGAAGGGACGGTCTGTCCTGAGAGGACCGGGGCAAAATCGCGTGCGTGCCCGGAGAGGTCCTGCCAGCTGGTCACAAAATACAAAGGCTGAATAGCTATCAGGCTGTCTGATCTGAGCCATAACTGGGTATTTGTAATGTTGCCTACTCCTCCCGGTCCTACCTGAGCATCAGTGGGCAGGGGCAGCAACAGAAGGGTAAGGAGAAGACACAGAGGTAACAGGCGGGTTCGTTTCATGTCAGTCAGGGTCATGCTTCAGGAAACATATCATATTATTTATCAAACAGTTGAGTAACGATTTGAAAGTAATTGCAGATAAATCGTAACTCCTTTAAAGTCAAAAAGTACCGAAAGCTAATATATATAAATTTCGATTATTGGTATCATTCCCCCTCTTCGTATAATTAACAGAGTTAATAACATGACTCCGTGGGCAGGCAGATGGTTGCGTCACTGTCAGTAACAGGCCAGTTTGATATGTCCCATAAATTCATATTAACTTTTGCAGAATTAAAAATGTGGATTATATTTGCACTCGCTTTTCGGGCGATTAGCTCAGTTGGTTCAGAGCATCCCGACTGAAAGTCGGGAGGGTCGTTGATTGAAAAATATTACCTGAGGGCGATTAGCTCAGTTGGTTCAGAGCATCCCGACTGAAAGTCGGGAGGGTCGTTGATTGAAAAATATTACCTGAGGGCGATTAGCTCAGTTGGTTCAGAGCATCCCGACTGAAAGTCGGGAGGGTCGTTGATTGAAAAATATTACCTGAGGGCGATTAGCTCAGTTGGTTCAGAGCATCCCGACTGAAAGTCGGGAGGGTCGTTGATTGAAAAATATTACCTGAGGGCGATTAGCTCAGTTGGTTCAGAGCACCTGCCTTACAAGCAGGGGGTCGTAGGTTCGAAACCTACATCGCCCACAAGGCAAAAAACCCCGTAACAGCGGGGTTTTTTAATTATGTATACTGTCTATATTCTTCATTCAGAAAGAATTAATAAATACTACATTGGATCTTCATCCAACGTACAGGACAGATTACGCAAGCATAATAATGCATCAAAAGGCTTCACTAATACAGGAAGACCATGGTTATTGGTATACACTGAGGAATTTGAAAACAAAGCTGATGCTTCTGCCAGGGAAAAACAGCTTAAAAAATGGAAGAACAGAGCCCGGCTTGAAATCACTGATCAAAGCCAGTTCAGAGCATCCCGACTGTAAGTCGGGAGGGTCGTAGGTTCGAAACCTACATCGCCCACAAGGCAAAAAACCCCGTAACAGCGGGGTTTTTTAATTATGTATACTGTCTATATTCTTCATTCAGAAAGAATTAATAAATACTACATTGGATCTTCATCCAACGTACAGGACAGATTACGCAAGCATAATAATGCATCAAAAGGCTTCACTAATACAGGAAGACCATGGTTATTGGTATACACTGAGGAATTTGAAAACAAAGCTGATGCTTCTGCCAGGGAAAAACAGCTTAAAAAATGGAAGAACAGAGACCGGCTTGAAGTCTCTGATCAAAGCCAGTTCAGAGCATCCCGACTGTAAGTCGGGAGGGTCGTAGGTTCGAAACCTACATCGCCCACAAGCAAAAAACCCCGTAATTCAGCGGGGTTTTTTAATTATGTATACTGTCTATATTCTTCATTCAGAAAGAATTAATAAATACTACATTGGATCTTCATCCAACGTACAGGACAGATTACGCAAGCATAATAATGTATCAAAAGGCTTCACTAATTCAGGAAGACCATGGTTATTGGTATACACTGAGGAATTTGAAAACAAAGCTGATGCTTCTGCCAGGGAAAAACAGCTTAAAAAATGGAAGAACAGCTAACCAGGCTTGATCTTCTGATCAAAGCCAGTTCAGAGCATCCCGACTTAAAGTCGAGAGGGACGTAGGTCATTGAATAATTGATTATCAAAACCTGTTTTTATGTCAAATCCCTTTGTGACATTTCAACTAATTTTGAAACATACCTAGGATCTGCAGCATAATGAACACAGTTTAAAAATACCAGATAGAAATCATCGTCATTATTTCCGCCTATTCTATATCCCCGTGATAAATAATAT
The DNA here is from genome assembly GCA_963743775.1 of uncultured Bacteroidales bacterium. Classification (GTDB taxonomy): domain Bacteria; phylum Bacteroidota; class Bacteroidia; order Bacteroidales; family VadinHA17; genus SR-FBR-E99. The sequence continues at coordinate 589,193 of CAVURA010000008.1, read as the reverse complement.
TTTTGCCATAGTGCATAATCTATTACTGAGTCGGACCAATGAGAATACTGTGCATGCTCTTTATATGCTCCTGTTGCAACAGTTGGTCTGGATCTTGGGAACCTCATCCCAAAGCAATTATTTCCGTTCAAAAAAACATCAGAGGTATAATATCCTGTTTCAAGCTGGGATTGCAGAATTACTATATCCTGGTATTCTATTCGTTCATAATAGATGCATTTTTTCAATAAATCCTCACTGAATGGAAGGTCTTTGATTTGATAATAAAAGAAAGCTCTTTCAGTTTGGAATTTCATTTCTTCTGTCATTATAGCCTTGCCGCCCGGAACTTTAAAAGAACTGAGCAAAAATATTATGCATATCAGACTAAATCGTGTGGCAGAATGAAATTTCACCAGGAGGTAATTTAAATTCTGAATTCTTTTCCTGAGCTGGAGCGTTTCGGTCAAACCTGAAGAAATCCGATAAAATGTCTTCATGTCTTTTTGGTTTTTCTTACGTATCAAAGATAATGCATAAGGGTACTTCGTATAAGCACATAAAGGCCAATTGGTGGGACTTTGGAAGGGTCATACAGACTCTTAATCAAAATTATATGGAGGTTCCTTTCCAATTGAAACCAACTGACACCCGGAATAAGATTATTGGTCAAAAAAGGGTCAATTTTTACCAGTAATCAAGGGGAAAATGGATTTTTAAGTCACAAAATATCCTATAGCACTAATTATCTGAGTAATAGAGAAGCCCAATATTTGATATGCAAAAAGTCTCAATTTTGATAAAAGAAAGGTTTCAGAGGATAAGATTTAATCAGGAAGACAGGATTCATAGAAAAAGCCCATGGAGGTCACTTCCAGGGGCTGGCCTTAAATAAATTATTGGTTAATCAGATTATTGTATCCGGTTGCCAGATTCACAACCCACACGGATCTTGAATTCTTCCTGAAAATAATTCCCAGCTTCAAATTAATGAAGGATGTTCTGTGGTTGGGCTGCATCTGCATCATCCACCCCACGCCAAATGTCCCTTCAATCCTTGGAGAAAATGACCATGAAAACCCCACCCCCGGGTTAATAAACATCTGGGATCCGGCAGCAATATTTTTAAAATCAACCAGAAATCCCAAATCATAAAAGACCTTTACTTATTTTTTTTTTTTTTTTTTAGTTTTTATTTTTTTTTTTTAAATGCCTGTCCACAGAATCAAACTCGTACGGATCATTGAATTCTTCCTGAGGATTCAATCCCAACTTCAAATTAATGAAGGATGTTCTGTGGTTGGGCTGCATCTGCATCATCCACCCCGCGCCAAAGATCCCTTCAATCCTTTGAGAAAATGACCATGACAACCCCACCCCGGGGTTAATAAATATCTGGGATCCGTCAGCCACATTTTTAAAATCAACAAGAAATCCCGAATTATAAAAGATATAGGGATTTATTCTTTTAAAGCATGTAGTATATCTTATTTCCAGGAAAAAAGGGACCAGGGAGCTGCTGTCATAAGCCATAAAACCGAACCCGGCTCCTACCAGAAAATGTTTATCTATCTGATATCCTAATATATCAGTGACGCCCAGGTAATATTCCTCATTTGGTGATCCGGTATGCCTGAGGCCAAAAGAAGAACCGGAGATTTCAATGATATTTACAAAACCGGAACCCGGAATGCGAACTGTGGAAGAATCTTCTGCATAATTGTTATGTTGTCCGGACAATGGGAGAATAACAGCAATTATTAGTCCGGTCAACAAAAGAAATCTTTTCATGCCGCAAAGTTACGTTTCAAAGGGTTTATTCTATACCTAAATACAGCCAAAAAGTTATTATCGGCGCTGATTCCGATGTTTGTCCGGCTCATTCGAGATCAACCCAGAAATCCGGTTTATTGAGGCTGCCGCTTAATGTGCAGTCAGCACAGAATGGCCGTACAAAGACAAGTCTCAGAAGCTTTCTGTCGTTAGTGAAAGTTGGCTTGGTGAAGGTGAAACCTGAGTTTGTAAATCCTGAATAAATATCATCCCATGACACTCCTTTTTCCGGGGGTTTAGGAGGAGGATAATCAATAATACCTTTTTCGAACATTTCACATTTGTATCGGTACAGAGGAAGATCAAGATCAATCACATCATTGACAGTGACGTAAATCCTTTTCTTTTTTGCACCTGCCACCTGGAAATAACCTACCACCTGCTCAACAGGATTGGTGATACTTTTAATGTTGCTGAAAACCTGGAAGGGCGGATTGTCAAAAATATCCCCTCCGCTTTCATGGAGGTGCGTCATCAGATCCCAGAATGCATATTCTTCCTGCGAGATGGACATCTGCCTGACCTCAATGCAATACTGTATGAGCAGGCGGTTAGTTTCTTCCGAGGCGACAAAATGGACCGGGTTCTTTTCAAAAGCGTCAGTGGCGGCTGAAATTGTAGACCGGATAATAATCTCATCCGACTTGCGATTCCCCCAGCATATCTTTTTTACATCTGCTATTGGCAGGATCGTTGAATCATTTATATAGTTGTATTCTTTGACTTCAGGAACACTGAACTTCCACCATTCTTCATACGTCCAGCGATAATAATTACTGGCGCTTTCACCGTTGGAATCTATATAAATCCTGACACCTTCAAGGGTCTCCCCAGTCTTTTCTGACAATACCTGGTCCCCCGCAAAGTAAAGGCTGTCTATATCCGGCACCGGATTCATAATACAAGGTTCCGATTCATACTCATTTCCGTCCATAGTCATAATATGCAATGTGTATGTCCTGCCTGTTATTCCCATGAACGTCGTGCTATCAGTCCGGTACTCCCCTGCGATTATTTCATTCAGCACCGTACTGTTTCCAAGATTATCCTTAATTGACACCATGGCGCCCGAGATCCTTTCAGGCTCTTTGCCCAGGGTATCAAAGGTACGGGACAGGCGTACGTAATTCGATTTATTCTCGTCAGTAAGAAGTCCGTCCACAACAAGCAGGGATTCGAATTTATCAAGACGCGGGGTATAAGGATCCACGCAAGTAAACAGAGTGAATGCAATAAAAAGAAGAAAGGCAATATTATGCCAATTCCTTCTGATGCGCCAACTGCCTGCCCTATTTAACAAATGCATCGAACGGAATAAAATCAAGGTCAGAAGCAACAACATTCTCCAGCACCTGCTGCGGGGTTTTCCCTCCCGGAATCACAGTATGACATGCAGGGTGAGAAATACAGAATCTCAGGCTCAGCTGGGCAGTACTGTATTCATGATATTTATCGAAGACAGGTCTGTATGCTTCAAACTCCTTGAGGTAGTCAGACAGTTTCTCAGGAGAGAGATTGGACCTGCGGTGATCATTATCGCCAAAAGTGGTTTTTTCTCCGAATTTTCCGGAGAGCAGTCCAAATAGTAAAGGGATACGGATAATAACACCCGTCCCGAACCTGAGAGCCATCGGCAGCAGAACTTCTTCCGCCCTCCTCTCAAGCAGGTTGTATCTCACCTGGATTACATCAAGGAGCTCATGATGTCTCTCGAGGATATGAGCCTGAGATGTCTCTTCAAACGACTGAACGCTCCATCCGGCATGTTTTATCTTGCCTGATTTCTTCAACCGTTCAAGAGCCAGCCACGGTTCATCCGTTTCAAGGATGTTCAGTCCGGGACTGTGGAGTTGAAGTATGTCGAGTGCTTCCAGATTAAGTCGTTTCAGGCTTTGTTCAACAGCAAATTCAAGGTGTTTTACAGAGTAATCATGCTTTATAGGAGTCACTTTATGTTCCTGTTCCAGGAACTGGTAAAAATTGTTCCCGGCCTTGGAAGCGATGACTATCCTGTCCTTGTCAGACCTCTGGTCAAGCACCTGGCTTATCAGTTCTTCGGAGTGTCCGAATCCGTAAACGTCAGCCGTATCTATAAATGTCACACCTGCATCAAGGGCGGCATGTATGGCTTTTCGCGAGCTGTCATCATCAGTCTTTCCCCAGTCACGTCCACTGATGCCCCATGCGCCTAAGCCAACCGTTGATACCACCGGTCCGTTTATACCAAGTTTTCTGTATTTCATAACATTAAGATAGTGAAATTACTTCCCAAAGGTCAATATACTCTGAATTTGGAAATGCTAAGATATATAACTGCAGGCATCTTCCGACATTTCGAAGTAAGTTTTGAAAAACTGTGTAACTTCAAACCATAATCAGGCAGGTAATCATTAAATAATAAAAAGATGATCCGGAAATTGATACTAATTTTGCTTTGCGTTATTACCTTTTTATTTTCAATGTGTAATCAGAAAGACAAACCGTTATACAGGTCTGATGCCTTTGCTGTTTTTCCTGACCGGGTGGAACAGGGCGGGTTCAGGGCAACTGCATTGAGCCCGCAGCAGCTGGTTTCCGATTATGCCAGCCCCCAGGCAAATATTGATCCCGTCATCCAATTCAAATTCAGCATAAACGGCCGCGACAATGAACTGGCCTTCGGTGTGAACCACGAAGCCAATATCTTTCCTGAAGGTGACGGGGTAGTTGTTCTTGATGTAACATTCGGACAGAAATCCTCCCTGAGGACAGAGAAGGAATCTTCACTGCCGCTTCCGCCAAATACCAAAGTCAGGTTCAGGATCGATTTCTCTAGTGTTCTGAAAGCTTTTGATGACAACGGATACTATGACGATGTGCTTGGAAACCGGATATACAAGGCAGATTTCAAAGGTCTGTATATCGCCGGCGACACCTACCCCCTGAGCTGGGACTTTGAAAACCTGGCGGGCAACCAGCAGCTGAAAATGCAGGATCCTGACGGCGACGGGATCTTTGAGAATGAAATGATATTCAATGTGTATGACCCCTCAGCGCATACATCATCAGAATGGAAGCTGAAAAATGATATTTCCGGATACCCTGAATTCAACTCCGAATCCGTTCTGCTGAATGCATTGTACAATATGTCGCTCGATGAGATGGTCATGCTGCAGGAACCTGACGGTACGTTTCGCACCGGGAAAGAGTGGGCAGGCGTTTGGACCCGCGATGTCAGCTACGCCACCGTGCTTGCCTTTGCGTATATTGATCCGGAGAGATGCAAGGTCAGCCTGATGCGTAAAGTGGCAAATAACAGAATAATCCAGGACACGGGTTCCGGCGGCGCATGGCCGGTATCATCCGACAGGGTCGTATGGGGACTGGCTGCATGGGAAATTTATAAATATACAGGTGACAGGGAATGGCTGGAGCAGGCTTTCTGGATTTTAAAGAACAGCGTTGAAGACGACCGGAAAACAATATTTATTCCTATGACAGGCCTGGTAAGGGGTGAGTCTTCGTTCCTCGACTGGCGCAAGCAGACATACCCGTTATGGATGGAACCTGCCGATATCTATGCTTCGATGAACCTCGGAACAAATGCAGCTTATTACCAGGCACTTACAACACTGGGACAGATGGCAGATGTACTGGGCAGGGACGATGAATGGTCAGATGAGGCAGAGCAGATACGCAAAAGCATCAACCGGTACCTCTGGCAACCTGAAAAAGGTTACTACGGACAATACCTGTATGGCCAGCTTTACCCTTCGCTTTCACCACGGTCTGAAGCGTTAGGTGAAGCATTCACCGTACTCTTTGATATCGCGGACGAAACACAAAAAACAGCAGTGCTGCAAAACACTCCGGTGATCGAGTACGGTATCCCGTGTATTTACCCGCAGATACCCGGTATCCCTCCGTACCACAACAACGGGATATGGCCCTTTGTCCAGGCTTTCTGGACCATGGCCAACGCTTCCCGCGGGCAGGTCAGTGCAGTGGAATTCGGTCTAGCATCAATAATGCGTCCGGCCGCTCTTTTCCTGACAAACAAGGAAAACTTCGTGGCTGAAACAGGTGACTTTGCCGGTACTGAAATCAATTCCGACAGGCAGCTGTGGAGCGTAGCCGCGATGCTTGCAATGCAGTACCGTGTTATCTTCGGAATGAAATTCGAAGCTGATCAGCTCATTTTCAATCCTGTTATTCCGGAAAGCTTCAAAGGCACTTATACACTAAAGAACTTCAGGTACCGCGAGGGAACCTATCAGATAACTGTTACAGGTTTTGGTGATGCCATCAGCGCATTCAAATTAGATGGAAAAGAAATCGCTGGTAATATCATTCCTGCGTCAACTTCAGGCACCCATGCCATTGAGATCAAAATGAACGGGCACGCAGCCAGCCGACAGTTCGAAACTGTCGACAACCGCACTGCCCCTGAAACACCTGTTCTGTCTTTTGAAAACGACCGGCTTACCTGGAAGGCAGCCAGGGGCGCCAAGGAATATCATGTTTACATGAATGGCCTCAAATGGAAATCCACCTCCGGAGCATTCATTGGAAACATTGGTCAGAGCCAACCGGCAGAATATCAGGTCATGGCAGTGGACAGCACTGGTGTCGGATCTTTCCTGAGCAATCCGGTTAACATCGTGCCTGAGCCCCTGAAAACAGTTTTTGAGGCGGAGGATTTCAACATGAGAGGTGAGAGCACTGTTGAAGGATTTTCCGGGAAAGGTTATGTATCGTTCTCAATGAAAAGTAATAAAGAACTCGCAGTTAAATTTAAAGCAGAAAGAGGAAAGTATGTCCTCAGGACGAGATATGCAAATGGTACGGGTCCGGTAAACACGGACAACAACTGCGGAATACGTTCGCTCTATGTGAATGGGATCTTTGCAGGATCGCTGATATTTCCCCAGCGTGGAAAAGATGAGTGGTCAAACTGGGGACTAACCAATATTGAGCATATTACCCTCAAGGACGGTGAGAACTCTCTGACAATCAGGTTTGACGATTTTAACCGCAATATGGACGGTAAAATAAATGATTTCCTGCTGGATTGTATCTTTCTGCAAAGGTTGGAAATAGAATAGCAAGTCACTCCTATGGGGTTCACTATTCTGTATAATTCCATTTTTCTACAAATAGTCAGCCCCAGTTGTGCTACAATATGCGAGCAAAAAATCCGACCAGTGGGGTTAACATTTCTTTTCTGCCTGCGCCATTGTAAGCGTTGGGATTGTTAAATAATGTATAATTTATTGAAAATAAATACAATATCCCGATAAAAAACCGTATCTTGAGCGGTAGTGACAATAATAGCAGTAAATAACTTATGATCGAGAAGAAACCAATCGTTTACAAATCACCCGATCTTTCCAAACTGAAGGAAGTCGTTATAGACCACAGGACACGGATATATATTGCTCCCGACGCAGATGCTGAAGAGGCCAGGAGTCGATATTTATCGCTTGTCCAGATGAGAAAATTAAAGTAGCATTTCCAGAAGGGAAATATCCTTCCGCATCCGATTTTATCTTTTCTTGCAGCCTATCCCGGGAAGATCTTCCGGTAATGTATAATAGGGCGCCTTATATACCGGTCCACCAGTGAACGGTTCCCTTGCAGGGTCAATATGCGGGTCAAGGTCTATAAAATCAAAACAACCCTGTCCTGCCGCAAAGTGAACGGCGCATCCCAGCGCTAGTTTTGTTTCCAGCATACACCCTATCATAAGCTTGATATTGGCACTGCGTGCGATGGCGGCAATATCCATCGCTTCTATTATGCCCGACTTCATAAGTTTGATGTTGATGACATCGGCGCATCCGGTGCGAACAACATTGATGGCATCAGCACTTGTAAAGACTGATTCATCGGCACCTATCAGCACTGAAGTGTGATCTTTTACGAACTTCATTCCCATCAGATCACTTTTTATTACCGGCTGCTCAAACATAACCGGGCGGATGTCGTTCTTTTCCAGCTCATTGAGAAAATGAACAGCTTCTGTCGGAGAGTATCCCTGGTTGGCATCAAGGGTTATCCCGCAACCCGGTGCTCCGTCTTTAATAGCCAGCAGACGGTCGATGTCATCCACCAGGTTCTTGCCCACCTTTGTTTTTAAAACCCTGTAGCCCGCCTTAGCCAGCTTTATGGCGTTGGCTTTTGCCACCTTCGGCGGAACAATATCAATCGTATAGTCTGTTTCTGCCTTGTTCCCTGCACCTCCGAAGAACTCATACATAGGGATATTCAAAACCTTGGTATAAGCATCGATCAGCGCCATCTCAACAGCACACCGGGCAGTGACCTGTGCCCAGAAAACGCCCCTGAGGGTTTTGGATATGGCACGGTAATCGGTGATCTCCTTTCCTTTTATAAAGTCGATGCAGCTGTTGAGTGTAGCCAGCACAGTAGCCTGGTTCTCACCGTTGATAGGTTCGAGGGGAGCAGCTTCGCCATAGCCTTCGATACCGTTATCAAGCACAACAGTTACTATTGCGTTTTCGATATTGTACTTTGTCCCGATGGCAATCTTGAACGGCTCATCCAGGTCCACATTGACCGCGTCAATAAATACCTTCTTAATTTTAATTTTTTTCATTTTCTTTCCATTTTTTTAACAGTTCCAGCAAAACCCCGATCTGGTCATCAGTGTGACTGAAGGATACCGCAATTCTTACCATATGTAGTTCCTGCCTGACGGGATAGTTCATGAAGGGAGCGACAACACCATTCTCCTCAAGATAAGAGGAAAGGCCTTTTGCGCTTTCCGGTCCATCGAGAATTATTGGTACAATGGGAGTATCAAAATGAGTTGTTTGAAAACCCAACCTTGTTATTTCTTCTTTGAGCTTTCCTGCTTTGTCAAGCAATTGGGAGCGCAACTCAGGATGCTCGCGTATGATTTTCAGGGAGGCAATACCTGCAGCCGCTATAGGTGGCGGCAGGGCTGTGGAAGCCTGGTATGTCGCTGATCTTTCCCTGATCATTTCAGTAAGATCCTTTGATCCCGAGATAAAACCGCCGTACCCTCCCAGTGCCTTGCTCATCGTCTCAGTCTGGAAGATTTTTTCCTCCCCGTGGAGGTTGAAATACTCAGGAGTCCCCTTTCCTGAAGCGCCCAGAACACCTGTTGAATGAGCATCATCAACGACCAGGATGCCATTGTGTTTCTTCACCACCGCATATATCCGGTCAAGGGGTGCGATCTCACCCGTGAGTGCAAAGATGCCATCTGTAACGATCAGCGGGCCGGAGCCTTTGTTATAATCGAGTAATTTTTCCAGGTGGCTGGCATCACAATGGTCATAATACATCACTTTGACTACATCGGCAGGTATAGCGGCGATGACACTGGCATGGGCAGACTGGTCAATGAAGATTGTTGAATAACTGCCCTTCAGTAATTCCAGCAGGATGCTGTTACCCTGGTATCCTGAAGCAAAGACAACCGCGTCCTCTTTACCCTTAAAAACAGCAAGCGCCTTTTCAAGTTCAAGATGGATGTCTGCTGTTCCTGTCGTATGCCTTGAGGCGGAGAAATTGACACCATACTTTTCAACAGCTTTTATGGCTGCCTCTCTTACCGATGGATGGTTGGCCAGGCCGAGGTAATTATTACCCCCGAAGTATGAATATTTTTTACCGTTGCTGAAAACGTAATTTCCGATACCGCTGTTTAACAAAATCATTGAAAATCCCTGCACGGGTGATTAGTACTGCTATCAAAAATACAGTAATAAAATGGGAATAACAGCAGCATTAATTTAAAAACTACATGAAAAAAGAAAGCAGGGACGCACTTTCGCATGTCCCTGCTGACTGTATGGTGATGGATTACTTCGTTACTTTCAGGGATGTTTTACCATCCAGTTTGAATTGAACAGGAACAGTGAATTCAACGTCAATGGGTTTGCCCCCCTGGCTCCCGGGTTTCCAGTCAGGCATGCTCTTAATGACCCTTACTGCTTCGGCATCAAGGGCCGGAGTGACCCCTCTGACGGCCTTCACATTCTGTACCTTGCCGGTGCTGCTTACCGTAAAGCTGACCAGTACAAGTCCGGATATTTTTTCTTTTACTGCTTCAGCAGGATATTTAGTGTTGCCTCCGATCCATGCCAGCATAGCATCCTCTCCACCCGGGAATTCAGGCAGTTCCTCTATTGCGACATACTTTCCTTCGACAACTTTCTGTCCCCCGGCTTCACTGACTGCAACTCCGGTTCCAGTAGCCTTCGATGGTGGTGGTGGTGGCGGAGGAGGTGGCGGCGGAGGGACTGCCATTTGTTTTGATCCCGGTGGCGGTGGCGGCGGCGGCGGTGGAATCCTGGCTGTGTCAGTAACAAATGTCTTTCTCATCATCTTTACCTTCATGTCAGATCCGAATGAAGGTTTCATGACCTTCGACTCAAATCCCACAAATGAGATCACAAGCGTGGCATCCTCGGGGACATTCTCAAGGGTGAACCGTCCCTCCTCGTCTGACAAGGTCCCCATTGTCGTGCCTTGAACAATGACAACTGCTCCTGAAAGCGGTTTTCCGTCTTCCTGAACGACAGTACCCCTGACCTCTTTTGTCAGAGTTGCAATGGCAGCATCAGGGGGAGCCTGTCCCTTGCCGGTGTCTGCCAGCTTGTACTCGGGCTCTGAAAACGCATACAGTACCAATGCGAACACTGGCAGTATTGTCAGGAGTCTGAGTTTTCTGTAAGGTGAACTGATAATATTCTTCATCATTTTAAATCGTTTTTTGTTGAGTGAATAATTGAATGAGTTACCCAGGTCAATGACAGGTGAGCCAGCGATCTGGTTCAAAAGAGCTGCCCTGTACACTGCCGGATCAGATGTGCGCTGCAGCGCCGTCTCATCAGCAAGATACTCATGGTTCTGCCTGATTAACCTGGAATAGATCCAGGCTACCGGGTTAAACCACTGAACCGTACAAAGCAATCCTGACAGTAAAAGATCGAGCCAGTGCATCTGTCTGACGTGCACAATTTCATGATTCACAATCTCCCTTGCTTCAATGTCTTTAATTGAAGGATTGACAACCACGCAGGAGAAAAATGAAAAAGGAGTGTCATAATCAGACGAACTGACAAGTTTGACCGGATAAGATGAAATCTTTTCGGACTTATTAATGGTTTTTGCGACAGTGAGTGTACGGACTAATTGCCGTACACCTATAAATAGCGCACCTGCAATCCATAGCCCTACCAAAACCAGGCTCCCAATGCCGGCACCGGAACCTGCTTCGTGCATGGCACCACCGGTTACAGCTGCCCCCATTATATCTGCCTGCACTGCCGGCACTGAAATTACATAACGGACTGTCACAAAAGGAAATACCAAGGAACTTATGATTCCCGTCACAAGGAAGATCCTGTTAATTAAGAAGAACCTCTCATTCTGCAGGAAAAGCAGATAGACCAAACCAAATCCTGTGATCCAGATCACAGATTTCAACAGATAAATTGCTAGCCCTTCCATCTTTCCTAACCTTTAGCAGTTGACAACTCCTTCCTTGTTTCAGATAACAGTTCCTCCAGGTCAGCGACGGTCAGATCCTTCTCACGTGCGAAGAATGAGGCCATAGCCGGGAACGAGTTATCGAAATAACCCTCCAGCAGTCCGAAAAGCTGGCTGCGGGAGTATTCGCTCTTGGGTACCAGGGGAAAATAGAGGTGGACATTACCGTACGATTTATGTCCCACAAATCCTTTCTTTTCAAGTATCCTCACCACTGTAGAAACAGTGTTTCTTGCTGGTTTCGGGTCATTGAACCGGTCACGGATATCCTTAACCAGACCCTCTTCCATATCCCACAGGATTTGCATCACCTGTTCCTCCGCCTTTGTCAGTTGCATGTTCTTCATTGTTGTATTGTGTCAATCCTTCAATGCAAATATATGACTATATTTATAGTTATGCAACTATTTTTACAAAAAAATGACTATATTTTTAGTTTATTTTTGAACGCGTTGATTTATAATTAATTACAAGGCAATTAATTAATTGATTTATTTGATGGTCGGCAATAATTCGATAATCTTCGATCTTAATTTGGGATTCATGAAGTCAATTTCCCACAATAATTTGATGATCTGCGACCATCTATTTGTTTAATGATCCTCGGAGAGGATCGAATAATTAAAGATCATGATGACCTAACACTTTCTTCTTTATCGATTTTATGACGTTCTGCATTTTCCCTGACCCTGAACTTTACAATTCTGGCTATCAAATCAAGCGGAAGCGGCTGGTCAATAGGAAACTGAATTGCTCCTTTGGAACTTTTATAATCTCCAATCTCATCCTTAAAAGCCGTAACCCCGGAGGATGTCGGATAAAAGCCAATATGTCTGGTCTGCGCCGCAAAATAAACCAGGATACCATTAAGATCAAAAGCAGGCATCATGTAGCTGATTTTTTCTTCAACTCCCGGGGCTGCTTTCCTAACTGCTGCCCGGAGTTCCATCAATTTTCCCCGTACATGCTCAGGACAACCGGCAATGTATTCATCAATATTTCGGGGGATTTCTGTCTTTTTCACCGGCGTTCCGATCAATTAATATTTCAATAATGAAGAGTATAGGTTATCCGTTTCATTATGCGAAAAACTATGAACTTTAGGCACTTTAGTCAATCCCAACTTCATTTGCATGCCTGATCATAAGCAAATACATGCACTGCAACGTCGTCCCACTTTATCTTGCCGCTCTGAAAAGCTGTGACCATCTCCGGACAGTCTGAGAAGAGCTCCTGGAAATTATCTGAATATGAGCCTTTCTTAACCTTAAAAGCCTTCTCTCCTCCCTTGACAAAGAGGTAGGCTTTGTCCTCGCCGCCGGTAACCTGTATTCCACCAACATTGAGTCCGCCAGTCTTTGAACTTGGTTCCGCAAAGACTTTGATCTTGCTGTCAAATCCCGGATTTAGCAACTGCAGGAGCCTGTATGTATCATTTTTCTTAGGCGTCATAGCCGTTTCAAACACTACCCAATCACGGTTTACGATATCATTGAAGTCCGTATTAGCCAGTTCTTTTATCGAGCTGCCTGCTTCCGAAATCATGGAGAGCTTCAGTAAATCTGAAGATTTTATCCGCATGGCAACAACTTGTTCAGGGACCAGTTTTACCTTTTCACCATTCTCAAGCTTAACTGTGATTTTTGTTAGCCCGTTTGTAACATATGTGCCACTTGAAAACTTACCGGTGATCTCTTCTCCGGTTGCAAGATTCACAACACACTCATTACCGAATAAAGCGTCAAAGGCGAAACCTTCGACCGTTTCGACAAAGCCCTGACCGGATGCATTGCCCGTCAACAGTAATGTAAAGGTCACCAGACCTATACCAAATAAATTCTTCATGAGATTATTTTTTTGATTCGAACTAATAATATCAACGCTACCAAATTCTTAATGTTCAAGTACTGCTTTGTCCTGTTTCTTCTTCATAAAATGACTCACAATAAATAATATCCCCACAATGATAAAAGGCACGGTCACGACAAGCAGAGCCAAGAGACTCTTTCCAACCGAATGGTTCATATGAAAATTGTGATTGTAAATAAAGGGGCTTATTGCCAAACCGATGGTCGCAAAAGTGATTCCCCCAATCAGCTCCCATTTCCATGCGATGATAAGCAGGGCTATCAAAACAAATGATGGGATCAGATGCATTAGCAAGGCACCGAGATTTTGCCAGAATGTGCGTTCCTGTGAGAAAGAATCAAGTGCAAACATGCTGATTAAGAGGATAGCCAGTATACAAAGTACCCGTGGCAACCAATGGAAGATCTTTACTGAAGTACCCATTGCTTTTATATTTGTTTATATCAAAGGTATGCTACTAATCGGATGAAATCAATTTTATTTCAGCTATCCAATACGGAAACTCCTTTTTCGTGAGAAAGATAAACTACCTGCATATTAAGACAAAAGGGCACTCATTACTGGTGCCCTCTTAATTCCTTATGGTATTACGGCAAATGCGCCGTCTTAATCAATCGCCAAGAACTCTATTTCCCGGACTTAAATTTCGGGATTAAAGTATAACCGAACATAAGCATCGAGCTGCTGCCTATCCTTAACCCTACATCGAGGCTGCCAGGGCCCACATACCAGCTTACCCCTGCAAGAAAATACGGGGTAAATGAAATTTCACCTTCCGACGGGATTGTCACTGCAAGCTCCGCTCCCAGGTTAGGACTTATATTATGCTTCTGAATGGGGAAGTAGAATTTGCTTGCCAGGCCTACACTGGTCGACAATGAAGAGCTTTCATCCTCGATGTTGCCCGAAAGCTGTTCCGTGACAGATGCTGCCAGATCGAGCTTGTTAAGAAGGAGGAAGAAGCCAAGACGTGCGCTCAGAGCGCCGTTTATGTTTTTAAAAGAATCCATCTGTGACGCACCACCGATATAAAAGAACCACGGGTGCTTAGCGATGTCTGACTGCATGGACTGAGGTTCAGCAGAGCGAGGTTGAGGGTTTAAATTCCAGACCTCAATTAGCTGCCCATCCTTTGTTTCACTGTTCCATCCCCATAGTTCCCGATTTGACTCAAACTGCAGAATCACAAGAGATTCCTGCCATGACCGTAGTATGATGTTCATGACATCCTTTTTATCGGATGATGCCAGTTTGCTGTAGCTTTCCGAGGCTGTCAGCCTGAGTTGCCCTGATTCATCAAGGGTTGCCACGGTAAAATATGCCTGGTATTTTGTCAGAACATCTGATCTGAACGAATCAAGCTTCGCGTTCTTATCCTGCCCGAAGATTACCTGTGAACCAATAAGCAGAACAATTATTGCAGTATATAATTTCTTCATCTGTTTCATCATCTTGAACCGAAATAAACGCTTCGTCCTATTGACATGCCCACCACAGTCGCAGATCCTTCAGAACCAATAGGTTGCTGACCGTCAAAAAAGATATCCCAGCTCGAATTCTTATCTTTATTCATTATGCTGAATCCCACTGAAATTTTAATATTGAATGTTGTTGATCCTCCTCCAAATCCCAGACCCAGTCCGTATCCGCCGGCGAAGATTTTCTGACGGAAAAAATTCATTACCCCAAGGTTAAGTGATGCACTTCCTCCGCTTGAAGAGACTCCAAGGTCTGCAGAGAGACTTCCGGCGCCCGATATGAACGTTCCGATTCTTCCTGTCAGGCTCAGATATGACGGTGAGAACATACCGCCGGCATAAGCCAGCATACGCCTCCCTTTTGCATCTGGTTTTGCCGCCGCAACAAGATTGGTGCTGCTGTTTTTTCCTGCCGCAGTTGTTTTGCCTTTGATGTCGGCAAGCCGTCGTCTCCAGCATCTGTCTGGCTTCCTGCTGTTCCGTATTATCGCCCAGAATGGCAAGAGCCTGTTCTATAGTCTGTGCCGACTTTTCATTCAGGCCCGCTTTCTCAAGTGCAATGCTTGACCCTACATAAGGAAGGTACTCACCCGGGTATGCGGTGATAATTCCTTCAAAAATAGCAATAGACATCAGATTATAATTCTGGGCCGTAAGCCTGTTTGCGGACTTGAAATCCGCAACAACATCGCCATCTGCCGACATGTTGTCTCCAGGCATCCGGTCGCTGTAATTCTTCAGGAAACCGGGTGCGGCTGATGATATCCATGCCGGAGTGCTTCCCGCAGCAATCTTATTACCGAACTCAACTGCCAGCATGTCATATCCCATAAGCGCAAAAACCTGCGAAGTAAAGAAATTCACGTCGGTGCTGCCGGAATTAGGGGTCCATACACGATCGAGGCGTGCAAGGGCTGCATCATAAATTCCATTCAGGGCCAGAGCATAGGCGTACTCTGCGTTCAAAGAGGTGCTGGCTGAATCTTTCTGAAGAAGTACTGCATATGTGGAAACAGCTTTGTTGAAATCCTCAGAGATTATATATGCCCTTGCAGCATCAAGTGAAGGGCCGTTTCTTTCCGGTTTCTCAGGTATTCTGTCATCAATTTCATGGCCGTAAGTTATCGCAGCGGGCCACAAAATAGTCATCATGACCAGGCAGATGCAGGTTTTATTCAGCATTCCCGGAATTTTTAATATCCTTATCTTGTTTATCATACGAAGCTTACAGACTAAGTTTTTCCTGGAAGGAATATGTTATGTTCTCAATGATATCCGTGAACCTTTCTTCCACGGCATCCTGATTTTTCTGGCTCATTTGTTTCAGATAGGAAGCCAGAACCTTTGCATCGTCCTTCATTTGATCTGCAAGCTGTTTTCTGGATTTTTCAATTTCTGAAGCCTTCTTTTTGAGGGTGGATATTTCGGCCTTATTAAGCTTTGAGTTTGAGCTTAACTCCTTGAGCTTTTGTTCAACAGGATCAAGCTGTTCCTTCAGCAGTGCATCATCCTGGATTATTTTTGTGACCCGCGGGTTCCAATCGTTGATTACCGTGTTCAGCTCCCTGATTTCATTCTGATGCCAGGCAAGCATTTCAGTCAGAAACACGATATATCCGGCAGCATTATTATTAATCTCTCTCACAGTGTAATTCACAGTAACGGCATTCTCACCTGAAGCCGGGTCTGAATCAGCTGAACCAACCTGCTGACCTGCGTCAGAGTAGGCTTTGCTGATATCACGGATTACATCGCTCTTTAGTGTCTCAAGCTCTTTCACAATGTTGTCTCCGTCCTTTAACATAATGTCTTTTGACTGCCGGTAATTTTTCCTGTATGCTTCCAGTTTTCCTTTCAGCGAAATAATATCAGAGCTGAAAGCTTTTGTATCAGCATTTTTCTTTTGCCGAAGCTCATTCTCAACCTGCAGCATCTGACCCTTGACCTTATTTACATCAGCCACATTGTCTCTCACCTGCTTATCCCATTCAATGATGGTGGTTTCGAGACCTTTAAACTTTGTCTCATTGAACTTGATCAGTTCAGTCAGAGGGGCAACATAATTAAGGGCTTCGACAGACACAGTCTTTTTTACCGCTGAAGGAGTATATGCAGTTTCGGATACTACGGCATCCGGTTCTTTTGATCCGGAGGCCGGGGTTGCCTTTTCTCCGGATGCAGTGGCGGGTTGCTCAGCCGGGGGTTTAGATGCTCCTCCTGTGTTTTTCATAGACTGAATTACGGATGTTGAGACGCCTTCGCCGGCCAGTTTTTTCAGTGCACTTTCGGTTAAATCGAACTTAACCGGAGAGTTCTGGATCATATCGGTTATCAGTTCATCTGACAGGTTTGCCTTTGACATTTTTATCACAGAACTGTTTGTCAGTGTCTCAGGTGTCTGTGCATTAACCATGACTGCGATAAACAATCCGGTCAAAATCAGAGAAATATGCTTTTTCATTGATATAATTGATTTCATGTTATTACTTCTGCTGTTCAAGTGTCTGTTGCTTCATTGCCTGTCTCATCGCCATTATCACTTCGGAAGACACTCCCTTCACCGACAGATCAATCATCGTGTCGATACTCAGATTGAAGTCCGTCCTTGACCGACTGATTATAGAAATAATGAGAGCATCCGACATTTCGGATTTCGCAAGTGCAATGATATTGGAGTTCCTCAGAACTCCGTCATCCGGTTTTTGTGCTTCTTCGGGTTTATATGGTTGTGCATTCCCCAATTCCTCTTCTATGCCGGTAATTCTCAGGAGGAATTTCTTAGCAGGATCAAAAACAACAAGTCCGTCATCGAAGAATTTCAGAATGCCTCCCAGACCCTCTGATACGGTTATGGCACTCGTGTCATTGACAGCATAAATCGCTCTGTCGGTTGAAAAATAGATCCTTCCGCTGGACGGATCAGAAGTCACGGAGATAATTGTTTTTTCTTTCGAGAGGGATGAAAGCACCTTATAATTCTTTGTCTTCAGATCAAACTTATAAACCTTATTCCCGCTGGCAAGAATGAGGGAGCTGTCCAGTTCTTCCAGAGCGTTTACTGGCAATGATACTTCAAGCAGCACGGCGTACTTCCCGCCGGGTGTGATAACATAAACAATATTGCCTGATGCGTTAGAGCTCTGATCATATACATACATAACATCTTTGCCTGCGCTTATTGCCATTTGTTTTCCAGGAAGTTTGTACAGCTTCCTGAGCTCCTTGTTGGAATCGAAGTAACAGATCTCATCATTTTTGACAACCATCAGGAGGCTGTCCGGGGAAAAAGCGAAAGACCTGATTGATCCGGATGATACAGATTTGCCAAGCGGAGTAATTCCTCCCCACCCCAGCAGATAAAACTGGTCTTTTGTGGAAAGCAGGACATGACGTTCGGCAGTTATATCCATTGAGTTAACGAATTCCGGTTCGAGATTAATCGTTTTCAGCATCTGGCTGTTCATCAGCACTTCAAATCGTAATGAATCCTTGCCCGGACTTCCTGCCAATAACAGTGAGAAGGACAGCAGTGCAGTTGAACACAGTATTTGCTTTATAGTTTGCATACAATAAATTGTTATGTCTGTTAGATTTAAAGTCCGTTGCCAGAAGGTGCCTGACCCAGCCACCCAGCAGCCTTTGTGATATTTCCGAAAATCCCGTCACCTTCACCACCGGCAACCTTCCCGCCCAGATCCTGCCATTTATCGTTTATATCAGTAACACCTGAGGCCAGTTCTGCGAATCCCTTGACCGGACTGATAATTTCCAGGGTTTTATCAAATATCTTACCCTGGACATCACCAATTGCCTGATTTGTTATGTCTGTCAACGAGTTCTGATAGGCGTTTGATATACTTGTCCAGGCATCCTGGGGAGCATTACCGTCTCTTATGTCCTGTATCGCTTTGGCATTCTCAGACCAGATATTTACCGCAAGGATTCCGGGATACGCTGCGCCATCAGGCAGCCATCCGGCCAGCGTTATGCCAGCCTCCCTTGCCGCCTCAATCCTTGGATGCTCATAACGGGCATTGGGATCATTATTACTTACCGGCACCGGAGGTATGCCTCCGTTTGACAGTGGCTCCAGATGGTACCACTGATTGGCGGAAGAAAGCGCTACAACTGTTCCCAGACCGGCAGTTGTATTTTGTGGAACTGTATTTTGTTTCCCGGAACCCTTCAGGTCATTTGGATCAATTGTTTCCTGGCCTTCCTTAAGGTAAACGGTGCCTCCCTGCTCCGGTTTCTTAAACTGCATCATCTGCTCGGTATAAAATTTATCAAAGCCGGCATTACCAGTTAGTGGAACATCGCCGGAAGTAAGCAGGTTCATTCCATCATCAGTTATGCCCATTGATTTCATCCTCTGCATGTAATCGTTGACCCAATTCTCGATGTCCTTTATGTCGTGCGCGGAAAACAAGGCATTACCTGTCAGCAATCCGGTAATACTGACGGCTCCCGGATCTCCCAAAATGGAGCTGCCGCCTGATCCTGACGTACCGGGGCCACCGATATCAGACCCGACGCACGGAGTACAGGTAATAACCAAAAGACAGCTCCCGTCGCCAAAAGCTGACCAGTCTTCACCGTTATTGCTTAGCTCTGCCGACCGGTTGTACTCACAGGCATCCTTGGTATTATAAACCAACGGCGGAAGTTGTGGATAAGGGATACATGGACCTGGTCCTGAATTCGAAACGGTTTCCGTAAATGTCCAGCCCTGAGCCTTCGCTGTTTTACCGGATCCGAAAAATAAAACAGCAGGAAGCACAAATAGAAAACAAGCTCGTCTTAGCATAGGGAATAGTATATGTGTATTTCCTTGTAACCAAATAAGGGAATTGAATGCATTGAAAAAATTTACACTTAAGATTTGGGGCAAACTAATTGATGTTAATAACGGGCAAATGCTATTAACAATTGTGCAGGCTTATTAAACAAAGGAGAAAAAAGATTGTTTCCACCCGATGCTACGGCCGGATCGGGCATCGCTACAGACGGTTTCTTATCACTGACCAGGTATCAGTGATAAGAAAGCTCTTATAAATGCAAAGCTTCAAAAAAGAACTGGAAAAACAATCAGGGTGTGTCACATTGGTTTAATTTTACTTTTTGAGCAGATGTATTTAAATGCAATGAATAATGGACAGCCAGGACTACAGACTTGAGCTTAAAGAAACAGCTGTCAGCAGCCTTGTAGATCAGGTTGAGAAGCGGCTGATTGAGGTTTTTCTCCAAAAAGAGCTGAGACCCGGTGACTCTATACCCAAAGAGACAGAGCTGGCAACATTCATGGGTGTCAGCCGGACTGTAATAAGGGAATCGCTCAACAGGCTCAAGACGATGGGTCTGATCGAGTCAAGGAAGCATAGGGGAACGATTATCAGAAGTCCTGACCTGTCAGCTATTCTGGGCAAATCATTGATCCCCACGATGCTCGGCAATAAGACCCTGATGGATATATTTGAGATACGCCTCGCTCTGGAAATCGGAATGGCAGATTTTATATTTTCAAGGAAGACAGATGCTGATATTCAAGAGCTTGAAGAAATCGTTAAAATTGAACCTGACCATTCCGACAATATATTTTTCGATGTTGATCATGAGATCAAATTCCATGGAAAGCTTTACAGGATGACCGGCAATAATACGCTGGAAAATCTTCAGAATTTGTTACTCCCGGCTTTCCAGCAAGTTTATAATACAGGCCTTCTGAAGAGAAAAGGAAAACGGAATCAATACAGATCACATAAAGAACTGGTAACCCTACTCAGAAGAGGCACACCCGATGAGTTCCGGGAAGGCATGAGAAGACACCTCGAAAATCACTTTGCACGTATTTTTGACCATAACAATACTTTCAATCAGGCGAAGACCATTTAAACAGGTCAAAAACAGCAGTGAAAAGCAGCTGCAAATAAAAATCTCCTATTTCAGTTTGCTTTCTACTGCAGGCAGCAGCTCATCGCGGACTCGCCGGAAGCCTGGTTCCCTTTCCAGGGCTTTCAGGTAAGCCTGACGGGCTCCCGAATAGTCCTCTAGCTTTTCAAGGGTCTGGCCCAGAAGGACAATAGTATTCAGATATCTCCAATTTGATTCTGACAGCGCCGGATCAGCCTCAAACAAACGCAGGGCTTCGATGTAGGATGCAATAGCTTTTTCCTTTGATCCACCTGCAAATGCAGGCATATTGGCTTCAGAATTGGCCTTTTCTATCCATACTGCAGGGCAGGTGCTGTCTGCTGCGACTGCCTTTTCAAGCTGTTTAAGTGCCTTAGGTCCCAGTGTCATAGCTTTTACCGGATTCATTCCCATGTGGAAGCCGAGCAGGGCGACTCTGAATGACTCTGTCTCAGCCCTGTACTCCGGAAAAACTGCAAGGTGTTCGATATCTGTTTCAAAAGATTCAATCTGCGGCTCAGCTTCGGTCTTGTTATTTATTCCGAGCAGGTAACCAATATAACCGTACCTCGCTTCCGTGAGCGTTAACAGCACGCATGGTTCAGCCGTTTTATCGTACGCCTCCTGCAGTTCAGCCATACCCCTTTTCCACATCTCTATGTCGCCACTGATATAACTATGGTATATGGTCTTGCTGCCGCAGTCACTTCCCGCGGCTGGCATCAGAAATGAGATCAGGGAAAGACCAAGCGTTATAAATACTATGTGAAAATGACTCTTCAGGCCGGTTCTCGATTTGAGGTTGAAAAAACAGATAAATAAAGAAGTATGTTTTGTTCGGGTCACTTTTCACTGCTTACTTTTACAAGCGACCGTTCAGGATTCTTATAATATGGCGGTATAACAGGAAGTCCTCCTGTTTCAGCAGGAGCAAACTGTTGAATATATTTCACCAGTGCCAGCCATTCCTTCCCCTCCTGTAAACCGGCCATTGAAGTATTAAAATCGACTACGGCCTTCCCGAAATCTGTTACCGGATTTCCTTCTTTATCTTTTGGTATAACGCTTATCAATCCAAATGTTTTCTTTTTTATTAAAGGGAGATTATCTACCAGGTATGAGTTAGCCACAATTGAATAAAGCTTAGTATCTTTTTTTGAAGTATTCACTTCCGTGACATTTCCCTCGCGATCGGTCAGTTCTATTTTCCGTACCTTGTTAAAAAGTCCGCCGTCCGGATCATATTCCAGGCGGAGATGGGAATAGTAGGGAAAATTCGACGGTGTCGATGCTGATAAAAAAATCAGTATCTCAGCTATATTCTTAAGCTCTTTTCCGGTGCACCATAACTGTGAAAGTGCATAACCGGGCACCTTATCGTTTCCGGAGCCGAGTGACATCGCTCTGAAGATATCAGCAACGCTCTGGACTCCCGGTTGGATCGGATCGCGGAGGACACCCGCGGCCACAATGGCAATGTCAGTGCCCGGACCCTCACTGTTTGAATAGTAATAAATTGCATCAGCGACAAGTCCCCCGAGGTTGCTTCCGGCTGCATCTCCGAATTCATCATAGATAATCGTGTAGGGAGCGATGGCCACAGGCATATTATATGTCATCCCCAGAGGGCTTAATATTTCTTCGTTTATCTTTTCCTGCTGTGCAACTATTGCTGTTTGTATATCACTCCGGGATTGAATCTTATCGTCCATGGGAATGGCTTCGTATCTGTCAAGTTTCACGCGGCCGCTACCGGCAAGTAGCTCAATCCGGCCGACATATCTTCCGTTATCACCAACCCCTAGGATCGGTACCCCGTTCACAACCAGGGGCTCTTTAAGGAGGGTATGTGTGTGACCGGAGATGATCAGGTCAATACCTTTTACTTTCTGTGCAAGCTTCACATCTTCACCGGTCCAGCCCCCTTTTTTATCCTTTTCAATGCCACTGTGTGACAGGCAGATAATTACATCGCAGCCCTCATTCTTCAACTCTTTAACAAGTTTTTTTGCTGCCGGGATGATCTCATCAAATGTCACCGGCGTTGCATAGGGAGCTGATTCATCCGCATCCTTTCCGAGCAGTGAGAAAATCCCTATTTTAAGACCTTCTTTCTCTGTTATGACATACTTTTTTATCAGACCGTCACTAATCAAAGCCTCGAATGAATCATCTGCAGGGTTTGCGGGATCCGTTACAGTATTACCTGCCAGCAAAACGGGTATTTCTCCCTTCTTTACTGCATTTCTGACAATAGCTGCGTATTTTTCAGGACCGAAGTCAAAGTCATGGTTACCCAGGGCCACAACATCATAGCCTGCCTGTTTCATGAGGTGCAGCTGAAATCCTGTTTCCGGTTCAATGGCCTGAAAAAGAGTTCCCATCAGGCAGTCGCCTGCATCAAGCACCAGGGTCGAATTCGGATTTTCGGTTTTTGTTTCTGAAATTATCCCTGCGATCCTTGCAAACCCGCCCACAGTAGGGTCACCGTCGATAGCCAGGGGTGTATAGGCCGATTCCGGTGCATATCCCTGAAGGTGTGAGTGGAAGTCATTGGTATGGAGGATAATCAGTCTCTTGCTATCCTGGGCGTTGATACTCAGGCAGGGAACCAGCAGACAGATCGCAAGTACAACTCTTAGTTTCATATTATCGGAATTTTGGGATTAAGGTAAGGAAAAAGTCAGAAAGTCTGAGTATCTGACAGTCTTATAGTCTGAAAGCGAAAGTTCGGCAAGTAATGTTGTCGTGCGTTCGTGCGGTCTTTCAAAATCACCGCATGCCCCTTGTTTCGTGGGACTGTCTCTCTGTCATTCGGCGGACCGCCAGCCTGCTCCATGCCTGCAATAAAAAACAGTTCCGGACCTTAAGGATAGATCCGGAACCTTGATAAAAACTGTGATATGTAAGATTAATCTGAGAGAGGGTAGTTATTATAACGGCAGGTATATGGAAAATCCCAGCTTTATTCCGAAACCCCCTGAGATGTACGTATAAGCCTCT
This sequence comes from uncultured Bacteroidales bacterium, assembly GCA_963743775.1. Taxonomy (GTDB): domain Bacteria; phylum Bacteroidota; class Bacteroidia; order Bacteroidales; family VadinHA17; genus SR-FBR-E99. Next base: position 565,596 of record CAVURA010000008.1, on the reverse strand, counting down.
CCCTCTACCACATCCTTTTCTTTCCATGAGACATGAGAGTAACTGGCCACTGCATCAAATGTTATCTTGTCCCCAAGCGGCACAGCAACTCCAATACCACCACCAAACAGAACAAGGCCTTCTTTATAAACATCCGCTGCCCATGTTTCCTTGTATGAACCAAACATCGCTTCTACCTCAGCAAAAGGATACACCTTTTTGAGGGGGTAATAATATCTGACAAATGGACCGATGCCAAATTGCGATTCACCGTCTTTGTCACCATCGTCAACATCTTTTTCCATATAACCGCTTACCATTAGTTCAAGGCCAGCAACGAGATTGTCCATAACAAAATATCCGGCCTTTGGCAGAAGATTCCAGGATGTCTTTTTATAACTTGTTTCAGTAGTGGTGCCATAGTTGTATTTGTGTGTTGAAAAGCCGAAGCCCCCAAGGTCTGAGCCCCAGCAACCTCCCAAAGACATAGTCGATGTGACACCTAGCATGATATTGCCTTTTGCCAACTGTGCTGGTTGTGCTATTGCACTGGAAGCAATAAGACAGAATGCTGCAAGTAAAAATGTGATTTTTTTCATAGGTACAATGGTTTTTAGGTGCCTACTCTTAAGTTTTTCAGCTTACACTCCCTACTCTTGTGAGGATTTTCGGGTTTTTCCATAAGTCTAATAATAATGCTATAATCTATTGAGTAGAACAAATTTACATTTCACCCGAATACGAGTCAAGTTTTTTTTGGAAGGGACGTCCGGACTACACAACTTCCGCCACAACGAAAGTTGATCCGCCGATAAAAATCATATCATCAGTATCGGCAGAAGTCCTGGCAGCCTCAAGTGCCTCAGCCACTGTCTTGTAGCTATTTCCTGATATTCCATACTTCTCAGCCTCAGCTTTCAGCACCTTCTCGTCCAGCGCCCTGGGCACTGAAGCCCTTGTAAAATAATATGTGGCGTCACGCGGCAAAAGAGGCAGAACCAGCGACAGATCCTTGTCGTTCACAAAGCCGATGACCATGTGAAGCTTCTTTTTGGGTGTTATACTTATCTGTCTGACGACATATTCAAGCCCCTCACGATTATGGCCCGTGTCGCAGACAGTGAGAGGAGAATCTGAAAGCACCTGCCATCGCCCCAACAGTCCTGTGTTGTTGATGACATTAGCTACCCCATTTACAAAATGATCACGGGTCAGATTAAAAGGTACCGAAATGATGTTAACAGAAGCAGCGACAGTCTGAATATTCTTCTGCTGTGCAAGACCGCCAAGCGGAGTGGTTCCCGGCGTAGTTATGCGGGTCTACGAGGTCCTGCAGCATATAGTCCCGGATACCATTTCTATTATTCATTTTGCCAAGGCTGCAGAGGAACTCCCGGTCTGCATATGACACCAGAGCATTCAATTGAGCTGCTTTTGCCGCGAATACATCCACTGTTTCAGGCTGTGTCTCACCTATAACCACCGGCACACCCTCCTTTATGATGCCGGCTTTCTCTCCGGCAACTGCCGCCAGCGTATCGCCCAGAAACTCCATGTGATCATGCCCGATGTTCGTTATCACGGAAAGTTCAGGCGTGATGATATTGGTGGAATCAAGCCTTCCTCCCATACCCACCTCAACAACGACGACATCAGCTTCCATCCTGGCAAAGAAGTCAAAAGCCATTGCCACTGTCAGCTCAAAGAAGGAAGGTTCGATCCTTCTGATGATCAGCATCATGTTTTTCAACAAAAGAAATAACCTCCTCCTCACTGATCATCTCCCCGTCCAGCCTTATCCGTTCCCTGAAATCCCTGAGATGCGGCGATGTATACAGACCTGTCCGGTATCCTGCTTCCTGCAATATTGATGCAAGCATGTGAGAGACGGAACCCTTCCCGTTGGTGCCCGCCACATGAAGGGTACGGAACTTTTTATGCGGATGGCCGAAATAGCTGTCGAGCTCTGTCGTATTGTTCAGGTCTCCCTTGTAAGCTGCTTTTCCTATTCTGTGATAGGCAGGCAGGAGACTGTACAGATAATCCGTGGTTTCCTTGTATGTCATGTTAATAACCTTATGTCCGTTGTTTGCAAATTTACTAAAACTGCCTTTTGACAGCAGGGTGAGCGGCTATCTTTGTGCACATGATGACAGTTGCGCCGGAATTGTTGTCGACTAAAAACTATTCTGTTATGGCGAAAAAGAAAAAGCAAAAAAAGATTTTTATCCTGGACACCAACGTGTTACTGCATGATTACACATGCATCTACAACTTCGAGGAGAATGATGTAATCATCCCGATTGTTGTTCTTGAGGAGCTCGATAAGTTCAAGCGCGGTAATGACATGATCAATTTTCATGCACGCGAATTCACCCGTGAGCTTGACAAGATATCGGGCGACATGTTGCTTACCGGCAACATACCCCTGGGTGAAAGCCTCGGCACCCTTCATATTGAGACAGGTAAACAGTTCTCTGAACGCGTATCGGAGTCTTTTCCCGAGAGGACACCGGATCACCGTATCCTGGCTATTGCCGATTTTGTCACCCAGCAGAACAAAGACAAAGTAGTGGTGCTGATCACCAAGGATATCAACCTGAGAATGAAGGCCAAGTCGCTGGGCGTACTGGCAGAGGATTATCAAAACGACAAGGTGGCCAACCTTGACGATCTATATAAGGGCATAAAGACAATCGAAAATATTGACCACGGTCTGATAAACAAGCTTTATGAGCAGCCTGAGGGTGTACCTGCAACTGAGCTTAAAGTTAAGGATCAGGAACCCGGTCATCATTTTTTCATTCTGCGCAACAGCAATTCGAGTGCACTCGCTCACTACAATCCTGTCACCAAAATGCTTGTCAGGGTGCTGAAGCAAACGACTTACGGCATCGACCCGCGGAATGCAGAGCAGACCTTTGCCCTTGATGCCCTGTGTAATCCCGACGTACAACTCGTCTCGCTCACCGGCAAGGCAGGTACTGGTAAGACACTGCTTGCACTGGCCGCTGCGCTCCATCAGTATAAAAGGTATAAGCAGATCTTTCTGGCAAGGCCCATTGTGCCGCTTGCAAACCGTGACATGGGATTCCTTCCAGGGGATGTGAAGGAAAAGATGGATCCTTATATGCAGCCTCTCTTTGACAATCTGACGGTCATCAAACACCGTTTCAGTTCACAGAGCCCGGAGTTCATTCGAATCAATGATATGATCAAGGATGAAAAGCTCGTTATCACGCCCCTGGCATACATCAGGGGACGCAGCCTCTCAAACATCTTCTTCATCGTCGACGAGGCACAGAACCTGACCCCTCACGAAGTCAAAACCATTATCACCAGGGCGGGCGAAGGCACAAAGATGATATTCACCGGCGACATTGAACAGATAGACTCCCCATATCTTGACTCAGGCTCCAACGGGCTGAGCTACCTCTCTGACAAAATGAAAGGACTTGATCTTTTTACTCATGTCCATCTGGTCAAGGGTGAGAGAAGCTTTCTTGCAGAACTGGCCAGCAGACTGCTTTAGACCGGCTTTTTTGCTAATTTAGCGGCCGGAACAGTAACAGTCTAAATTTGAAGAAGAAAGTAGCGTTTCAGACGCTGGGATGCAAGCTTAATTTTGCGGAAACCTCCACCATTGCCCGATCATTTGCCGATGAGCGGTATGAAAGAGTTTCTCCTGACAGTGATGCCGATGTTTTCATCATAAACACATGCAGCGTTACAGATACAGCTGACCGGAAATGCCGTCAGGCAGTCCGGAAGATAATCCACAGAAATCCTGATGCGTTTGTTGCCGTAGTTGGTTGTTATGCACAGCTGAAACCTGAGGCGGTGGCTTCTATTGAAGGTGTCGACCTTGTGCTGGGAACCTATGAGAAATTTGACATTGCAGCCTACATAGACAAAATCGGTAAAGGAACAGCGCCCGAGATTCATTCATGTGAGAGTATCGACACTGAAGGATTTATTTCCTCATGGTCTGCGGGTGACCGTACACGATCATTCCTGAAGGTGCAGGACGGGTGTGATTACCGTTGTTCATACTGTACCGTGCCTCTGGCAAGAGGAAAGAGCCGTAACCCGTTTATCAGTGAGATAGTTGAGGAGGCAACACAGATTGTCGCCACAGGCGTTAAAGAGATAGTTCTTACCGGAGTCAATGTTGGAGACTTCGGAAAAAGCACCGGCGAATCACTTGACAGCCTGCTTACGTCGCTGGTGCACATCGTTGGGTTGGAGCGGCTGAGGCTCTCTTCTATTGAGCCCGACCTTCTCACAGACAGTATAATTGATCTGATAAACTCTGAGGCTGTTATGATGCCTCATATACACATGCCCCTGCAGAGCGGCAATGACAAGATCCTCGGGCTCATGCGCCGGCGTTACCTCAGAGATACATTCCGTGACCGTGTCATGAAGGTCAGAAATCTTATTCCCGATGCTTCCATCGGAGCTGATGTGATTGTGGGATTTCCCGGTGAGACCGTTGAGGATTTTGAAGAGACTTACAGTTTCCTGGAAAGCCTTCCTCTCTCATATCTTCATGTGTTTGCCTTTTCCCCCCGGCCGGGCACCCCTGCCTCAACCATGCCGGGGGAAGTGAAAACTTCTGAGAAGGAACACCGGAGCAGGCAACTGATAAAGCTTTCAGGCAGGAAACGCATTCAGTTTATGCAGTCTGTCACTGCCAATATTTATGACGTACTTTTTGAAAAACGAAGCGCCGACGGCATGCTGTCAGGACTTACAGGCAACTATATTAGGACACTGGTACCTTACAGGAAGGACCTTCCGGGAACAGTCAGGCGGGTGAAACTGTTATCCCTGCGTGACGATGCCACGATGACAGGGGAGCTGATTGAAACAGGAATCTGATGAAAGCGATAGGTTACTATATCTTTTTCGGGATAAATTATCTCATTACACTGCTTCCCCTGCGGGTACTTTATCTCTTTTCGGACCTGTTCTACCTTGTTTTGTATTACCTGGCAGGTTATCGCAGGAAGGTGGTAGCTGCAAATCTCAGAAATGCATTTCCGGAAAAGAGCGAAGCCGAACGGAAAAAGATCGAACGCGGATTTTACAAACACCTTTGCGATCTGATAGTCGAGACACTGAAGGCTACACATATGAGCCCAAAACAGATTTCACAAAGGTTAGTCGTCAGAGATCTGTCCAGCGTTGACCGGCTGTACAAAGATGGAAAGAACTTAATCGCACTTACTAGTCACTATAATAACTGGGAGTGGTTTTCAGCGGTGCCCCTGGCAATTCCATATAAAATACTTACGGCGTATAAGCCATTGACAAACAAATATTTCGATCATTTTATCCTGAACCTCAGAACAAAATTCGGTGTATGGGCATCACCAATGCAAAACATTCTCAGGGATATGTTAAAATTCAGGAATGAAAAGATCCTTACTATTTCCGGTTTCATTGCAGACCAGACGCCCCCGCCGGATGAGCATGCATACTGGACCACTTTTCTCAACCAGGAAACAGGCTTCTTCAGAGGCGCAGAGAAACTGGCCGTAAAATATGACATGCCGGTGATCTTTGTGAATATTACCAAAATAAAACGAGGGTATTACGAGGTTGCATTTGAGCTTATAACAGACCAACCCGGGAAAGAGGCACCCGGTTTCGTCACTTCCCGGTATGCAGAAAAGCTTGAGGCGGTGATAAGGGAAAAACCGGATTACTGGCTGTGGTCTCACCGGCGGTGGAAATATAAAAAACCTTTCTTAAATGATTAAGACAGCTGTTGTCATCCTGAACTGGAACGGCCGGCAGTTCCTCGAGAAATTCCTGCCCGGAGTCATTGACAATACCGTATCAAATGATACTGAGGTAATTGTTGCTGATAACGGGTCGGATGACGATTCCGTCGATTGGCTATCAGCCAACCATCCCGGGCTCAGGGTCATCAAACTGGAAAGGAACTGGGGCTATGCCGGTGGTTACAACAGAGCCCTCAGGGAGGTCGAGGCAGAGTACTATATTCTCCTCAACTCAGACGTGAGCGTCGAAAAGGGATGGTCTGAGACGCTGACGACCTTTATGGACATGCATCCGCGTGTGGGAGCATGTCAGCCAAAGATCAGGGCATTTGAGAAGCCTTCGTTTTTTGAATATGCCGGTGCCGCCGGAGGGTTTATCGACAGATATGGCTACCCATTCTGCCGGGGGCGTCTCTTCGACAGCATTGAAGAAGACCGGGGGCAGTATAACGATAACCGTGAGATCTTCTGGGCATCAGGGTCGTGCATGGCGGTGAGGGCTTCCGCCTTTGACCAGTGCGACGGCTTTGACGATGCCTTCTTTCTTCACATGGAGGAGATCGATCTGTGCTGGAGAATGCAGAATGCCGGTTTCATCATCTGTTATGTACCCGAGGCGGTAATATGGCATGTTGGCGGCGGAACCCTGAGCTATGATTCACCAGACAAAATATACTATAATTTCCGTAACAGCCTCATGATGCTTGCAAAGAACCTCCCCTCAAGGCATCTGCACCGGACCATATTCATGCGACAGGTGCTCGACGGGTCCGCTGCCGTCATGCTTCTATTCCGGTCCGGCCGAGCAGCCTTCGGTGCTGTGGTGCGGGCACACAGGGATTTTCACAAGGCACGTACATCGATAAAAACATTCAGGGCACTTGCTCCTCACCCTGACATGTATAATTCTCCTCATACGTTGATGAACAAATCAGTCGTTTTTGAGTATTATATACGTGGTAAACGAAATTTCACGGATCTGAAGTGGCATTAAAGAGAGGGCAGCAAATGGCAATTTTCTTCATAATAGTCTTAACAGTCTATTTCCTGGTTAACCTGTACCTGTACATTAAGGGTCAGCGTGCACTTGCGGGAGCCGGATACCATATCACAACCTACACTATAATATTTGTGATCCTCGCCACAGCCTTTATTGCCGGTAAAATTCTTGAATACAAATTCACGAGTGTTTTTACCGATATCCTTAATGTAATTGGCGGATTCTGGATGGCCTTCATGCTTTACGGCTGCCTTATCTGGTTTTTGGCGGATATACTCCTTCTGGTTCAGAAACCGTTTCACCTTGTACCCGACGCCAGCATGCCAAAACTAAGATTTTGGCTCTTTACAGGTATCACTGTCACTACTGTAATCCTGATAGTGGTTGGATTTATAACGGCTGTAAGTCCTATAAAAAAGAGGTATGATCTCACGATTGACAAGAGCCTCATTGGCGGTGACGGACCATTGCGGATAGTTGCCGTGTCAGACATACATCTCGGCAGCGTAATCAGGAAGAGGAGCATGAGACATCTGTCAGAGATGATAAGGGATGAGAAGCCTGACCTGGTTCTTTTCCTGGGTGACCTGATTGACGGAAGCATAGGGCCGGTCCTGCGCGGAGACCTTCTCTCCTACCTCACTCTGCCTTACCTCCCATACGGCAAGTACGCCATAACTGGAAACCATGAGTATATCGGTGATATTAAAAAGACTGTCCCATATATAGAGAGCAAAGGCATCCGGGTTCTTAAGGATGAGGTAGTGACACTCCCTGACGGCGTACAGATAATCGGCAGGCTCGACAGATCAGCCAATCAGGGCTCCACGAACGGCCGTGTACCGCTTGACAGCCTGCTGGCTAAGACGGATCCTGCCAGGCCGGTGATTCTGCTTGATCACCAGCCATACGGACTGTCGGATCTTGCAGCAACACCTGTCGATCTTTCGCTTTCGGGCCACACACATCACGGTCAGATCTGGCCGCTGACTTATATCACTGCAAAAATGTTCGAACTGGATCATGGTTATGCCATGTTCGGCAAAACACATGCAATAGTCTCGTCGGGATTTGGGATCTGGGGCCCGCGGATGCGTATAGGAACACGGCCTGAGATAGTGGTGATCAACCTTACTGGCAGATCAGAGTAAAGGATAGATCTTTTCCAGCGTCATACCCCTTGAACCTTTAACGAGTATTGTATAACCCTCCGGGCGGTTTGAGCTGAGCCATTCTCGTATCTCATCGGAAGATCCGAACAGGCGTGCCCGGATATCACCTGCAACCTCACGGAAGCGCGGACCGATAAGGACTATTTCAACATCCCCGAGCTTCTTCAACTGATCTATTACAGCAGCATGACCCGGTTGACTTTCTGACCCGAGTTCAAGCATATCTCCGAGGATCACCATCTTCCTGTCAGCCTTCAATGAAGCGAATGAGGCCACCGCCATTTCCATGCTTGACGGATTGGCATTGTAAGAATCACAGATAAGTACATTCCTTCCGGTATCGACCACCTGAGACCTGTTGTTGACAGGTTTGTATGATGATATGGCAGCTGTGATGTCATTTACAGGGACACCGAAGCAGAGACCGGTTGCAATGGCGGCCGTCACGTTATCAATATTGTAAGACCCGAAAAGATTCGTGTTGAAAACATAATCGTGCTTTTCGTATGAAACTTTTACGGCAAGGAACATACTGCCTGTTTCTGCAATTTCAACTTTCAGTCTGCTGCCTGCCGGGCGCGAATAGGGAACAGAGTTTTGCACCGTTTTGGAAACAAGCTCTTTCAGCATGCGGTTATTATCATTATAGACAACTGTGCCGCCGCTCCCGCTGAGCCATTGATACAGCTCCGATTTGGCCGCCTTGACTTCCTCAAAAGATCCGAAACCCTCAATATGTGCCCTGCCTATATTGGTTATAATACCGTGTGTAGGCATGGCTATCTGGCAGAGGCCGGCTATTTCTCCCTTATGGTTGGCTCCCATTTCAACAACCATATAGCCCATGTCATGAGGCGAGCTGAGGAGTGTAAGAGGAACTCCGATATGATTATTAAAGTTGCCTGTCGTGCTGTGCACTCTTTTTTTCTTCGACAGCACGGCGGTTATCAGCTCCTTTGTAGTTGTCTTTCCGTTTGATCCGGTGATTGCAATGACAGGAACGGTAATTCCCCTGCGGTGTCTCATTGCCAGCAGGGAGAGCGTCACAAGGACATCATCCACCAGAATTAATTTCTCTCCTTGGAGGGCAGGATCATCAACAACTGCTGCTGTTGCGCCGGAACGGACAGCTGCTTCAGCATGAGTGTTACCGTCATGGGCAGGCCCTTTGAGGGCAAAGAAAACCTGACCCTCACGGACAGTTCTTGAATCTGTTGCAATACCTTCAGAATTGCGGACCAGGGAATATAGTTCGTTCAGTTCCATAGTTATCTAAAAACAAGCCTCATTATTATTCATAATGAGGCCCGCTATCATTTTGAAATCAGATTATTATAATCCGGCAGGACTTCCCACCCTGATCATTGCGCATCTGAATCCGAGGTCATCGCGTGATGCTTCCTGATCAAGATAACGGCGTGTTGAAGGATTGAGCCAGTAAGCCCTGTCTTTCCATGAACCGCCTTTTATTACCCTTGCCTTATCATTAATAAGGGTAACATAGTCGTTGTCTGTTTCATTCTGCGAATACATTCTTTCTGTCTGGGGCAGTTCAGCGTTACCTGACCATTCCAGGCTCGATGAGATGCTCGAGACGACATCACCGTCGAGGTAGTTCCTGTAATCTGATTTCTGATAGTTAAACCTATTAGCTACATCATCAGGCTTTACAGTATCAATCTGCAGTCTGCCGAGTCTGTCTTTCTCAACTACCTGGCCGTTTGCATCACGGCGAAGATCAGTGAATACGTTACCTCTGAACGGGTTGAACATATCGACATCCTCTGAAGAGAGCGGACGATATACATCCTGTGTCCATTCATTGACGTTACCTGCCATGCAATATAGGCCATAATCATTGGGCCAGTAAGATCTTACGTCAACTGTAATGCTACCGGCATCGTTCAGATTACCTGCCACGCCCATCATGTCACCGCGACCGCGGACAAAGTTGGCCATAAACTCACCTCTGTATTTGGGTGCCGAGTTACGTACATTATGTCCGTCCCACGGATAAATAGCTCTTTCATAAATTCTTTCCTCGAAGGTGTTACCCCTCAGACCGTAGGCAGCAAATTCCCACTCTGCTTCAGTCGGCAGCCGGTAACGCGGCAAAAGGATACCATCCTCCTGGCGTACACGTGCGTGAAGCTCATCAACCCTTTCTCCGGGTACTCCTTCATATTGGGCAGCATAATAAGATTCAGTGTTGAAGTTATTGGCACCGGACTGTTCAACGTTGGGTTCCTGCCATTTGCTGTCAAGAAGAATTTGCTCATTAACCCTGTCGGTACGCCATACACAATAGTCATTGGCCTGCAGCCAGCTTATACCCACTACCGGATAGGTATTGTATGAAGGGTGTCTGAAATAATACTGAACATACGGTTCGTTGAAAGCAAGCGGACTTCTCCATACCAATGTGTCGGGGAGAGCGCGGCGGTGTACTTCCGGATAATCACTGTAGACTCGTCTAAGCCAGAAAAGGTATTCACGGTAATCGAGGTTGGTAACCTCGGTCTCATCCATGTAGAATGAGGATACTGTGACCCTGCGGGGTGTATTGTTCCATTCGAACATCACATCCTGATCAACCCGGCCCATGGTGAATGTTCCACCTTCAATGAGTACAAGGTTGGGACCGGTGACCTGTTCTGATGCTTCCCCTATGGGATAGCCAAGGTCATTCACATCACTCGATTTAGGATCCCGGTAACTCCAGCCTGTAGTCGGAGACACATTGTCCTGCTGTGCTCCCTTGCAAGAAAACATAAAGAGCGCAACAACTATAAATACCGGTAAAGCTCTAAGTTTATACATGGTCAAATTATGTTAACTAGTTTAAATTTCAATTCAATATATTACTCAAAAACAAAACGCTGCAACAAAATAACTACAAATCAGGTAACTTTATTATGTGAATGGCTCTACTTTTTTCAACATTATTGAAACAAATAGCCAATCCTGCCTTCACAATCGCTGTACCTTTAATTGCGGTATCACCTCCTGACAGCACGTAACTATATGATAATATGATTTTTGCCGATCCCGTATCCCATCCCAGCGAAGGCTCTGCCGCAGTAAACCCGGAGGCCGCATGCCAGAAGGCTACTCCTCCCATCAGGCTTCGGTAAAGAGCTTCTGTTCCTAAATAAATGATCACATTGTCTGCCTGGACAAGGAGTGTCGCTGACGGGTTGAGGCTGAATTCTTCCTTCCGGTTACTGAAAGTGGTTCCTGCGCTGACAGTGTAAAGCCGTCTGATCCTGTCATTTTCATTATGATTATCACTGAGCCACGGTTGTGTCAGGTGCATGACGGAGAACCCGCCGTACCAGGGCCCTTTTGCAAAGGTAACGCCGGTGCCGATATCAAAAGCCGTGACGGTACCGTCGGTAATATTCTCTGAATGCGTTCCCTGAAAACCGTTGAACGGATCAATGTCACCCGGAAGAATGACCGCTCCAGTGTTTATCCCACGGTGCACAAAGGAGGCTGTCAGTCCTGCGTTGAAAAAGAGGTCCCTACCGGCCTGCAGATGATATGCATAGGTTGCTCCTGCCCTGAATTCATTTATTATTTCACCGAGCATGTCGTCAGAAAGCCACAGGCCTGCCCCGCCATGGAGTCCCGGCAGATATGTGTCAAATGAGGCATAACCTGACCTGAGGGCAAAGTTGTTTCCCGGAAGGAAAGAGTAGCAGGATATATTCATAACCGGAAGACCTGATGAACCGGTATAGGCCGGGTTATACATAAAATGCATTCCCGACATAGTGCCGTACCAGGTGTCCTGACCGCTCATGGTCAGAGAGTAAAAAGCAAGCATCAGTATGGTGGCTCTGTTTCTGAGGCTCATGGTTCGTTTTCAGCAATATCAACGGGTCAGCGACGTTAATATTTTATCTGAGTACCCGTCTTTCAGGGAGTAAAGATAATCCTCTTAACTATCTTTGCGCTTATGAGAATAAAAAGGCTCCTGATCACAGTGTTCGCCCTGCTTACGGTATTGTATGCCGCGGGACAGGATTACGCGCACTCATCACTGCTGAAACAGGGCAGATGGATCAGGCTTGCCGTGACTGAGGCGGGTATTTACCGCCTCGACTTTTCACAGATCAGGGAAATGGGCATCACCGACCCTTCAGCAGCAGTGCTGTACGGAAACAATACAGGTCAGCTCTCATTTTATAACGACGGCAGCGCCCCTGACGACCTTAAAAAGATTGCTTATAAGACTGAGGCCGGAAGCGATGGGATTTTCAATGACGGCGACTACCTGCTCTTTTATGCCGAGGGCACACACAGGTGGATCTACGACAGGAACTCTGACAAATACGAATACAGAAGACATTTCTATTCAGACACTGCCTGGTATTTCATCACATCCGTACCAGGCGGGGCTGCACATGTCGCCAATGAACCGGCACCTTCACAACCCCACAATATGGTCTCATCTTCAGGCGATGTCATGTGGAGGCACGAAAAGGAAACGGTGAACCTGATCAGTTCAGGCAGGGAATGGTACCAGCAGGTCATCCCCGGGACAGAAAACGCTGTAAACCCACCGTTTAAAGACCTCGTCACTGCTGAACAGATAAGGTACAATTTGAGGGTATTGGGCCGTTCTGACACTGAAAGCTCATTCATACTCAAACAGGGATCAACTGTGTTGGAAACGGTCTCTGTTCCACCGGTCAGTATGACAGATCTTAACGGTGTTTACGCCAACATTGCCTTCAAGCAGGATTCGTGCCTTCCGGCTTCCACCGCACCGTCATTCACAGTCACTTTCAGGAATAACGGCAACCTTGCAGCGACAGGTTATATAGATTATATTGATTTCTTCGCCAGATCACTGTTAAAATCCACTGATAAACAGCTGTTTATAAGTGACAGCCGGAGTGTTGAGCCTGCAGGGGTGACCCGCTTCACTGTCTCAGGATCTTCGGGACTGCAGGTATGGGATGTTACCGATCCCTTTGCTCCAAAAATGTTGGAGACAACCTCACTTGCAGGCAGCACAATATTCATCGCCGCCACTGACAGCCTCCGCAAGTTTGTTGCCTTCGCCACTGCACAGGCACTGCGCCCTTCAATAAGCAAGGAGCCTGTTACCAAACCAGGATCTCCATGCGCTCGGTACGGCAGATATGATTATTGTTACGCACCCCCTATTCAGAGAGTATGCACAACGAATTGCCAATATCCACCAGGCGGATGACGGTACAAGCTCAATAATAGTGACACCGGGGCAGATCTATAATGAATTTTCGGGAGGGATACCCGATGCCGCGGCAATAAGGAATTTCATCAGGATGATCTACAGCAGGGGAACTGAAGGTGGCTCCCCGTTGAAGTACCTCCTCCTGTTTGGTGACGGATCCTATGAAAATAAAACTCCTCCCCCCGGGAACACCTCATTTATCCCAACATGGCAATCGGTCAACTCTCACGTCGGGGTTCTCTCCTTCACATCAGACGACTTTTACGGTCTTCTTGACGACGGTGAGGGTGAGGCAGACGGTTTTCTCGATATCGGCATCGGGCGGTTGCCTGCGTCTGACACCGCTGCCGCAGGAATCATGGTGCGCAAAATCTCCTCTTACATTGATAACTCAGCAATGGGTTCCTGGCGTAATGTGTTGTGCATGGTGGCCGATGATGAAGATGCCAACCTTCACATGATGGATGCCGAGAACCTCACCGTAGCTGCAAAGGAGGCTGCTCCGCCTCTCACAGCGGAGAAGATTTATCTCGACGCCTTCCGCCAGGTTACAACAGCAACAGGAAACTCATATCCTGATGCTGAGAAAGCCATCAATAACAGGATAGCGGCAGGGTGCCTGATACTTAATTATGTAGGCCACGGAAATGAATCCGGTCTTGCACATGAGAGAGTGGTAAGGACCGATGACATAAATTCGTGGAAGAACAAAAACATGTTACCCCTGTTCATCACAGCCACATGTGAATTCTCGAGGTTTGATGATGTGGAGATAAACCAGGCGACGGGCCTCATCTCGTCAAGGACCTCAGCCGGAGAGATGGTCCTGCTTAATCCTGAAGGCGGAGGCATCGGGCTGATGAGCACGACCAGAGTCGTTTACTCGGCACCGAACTATATGCTTAACCGAAGGATCTACGACTATATTTTCTCAACGGCACCGGACGGCAGATCGATGAAACTGGGCGACATCATCAGGCTGGCCAAGATCAATTCGGGCACCGGGATGAACAAACGTAATTTCCTTTTGCTCGGTGATCCGGCTCTGAGGATTGCATGGCCAGTGCAGGGACGGGTGGTCACTGACAGTATTAACAGCGTGTCTGTGGAGGTCGCTACGGATACACTTAAGGCGTCTGTCGCTGATAACCATAACCGGCCATATTGAAGACAATGCCGGTAACAGTATGGATGGGTTCAACGGAGTGGTGGAGCCTGTTGTTTACGATAAAGTCAGCACTGTCAGCACCCTTGCCAATGACGGAGGGTCGCCGATGAGCTTCCCGGTGACAGGTAATGTGATCTTCAGAGGTACCACAACTGTCAATGATGGAAAATTCAGCTTTTCATTCATTGTGCCCCTGGATATAAATTATTCCTTCGGGAAAGGTTTTATAACCTATTATGCCCACGATGACAACGGGGATGTTAACGGCAGTTTTTCTGAGATCGTCGTGGGAGGATTTTCAGACATAAATATTAATGACACTGAAGGTCCGGTTATTAAGCTATATCATGAATGACACCCTCTTCAATGAAGGAGGGATCACAGACACAGCACCCTCGCTTCTTGCGCTTATCAGTGATGAGTCGGGTGTCAATGCCACAGGAACAGGCATCGGACATGATATAATCGCATGGATCGATGATGATATGACCGGACGCAGTGGTATTGAACGGGTTGTTCAGTGCAGATATCGGGGTGCACACTTCAGGGAGCCTCTCCTACCCGTTTGTAATCAGTGAAAAGGGTGAACATACCGTCTCACTCAGGGCCTGGGACAATGTCAATAACCCTTCAGTTGCCACCCTCAGGTTTGTTGTTGAAACAAGCGGTGTCTTCAGGCTAACAGATCTTCTCTGTTTCCCTAATCCAGTTACCGAAACCGCAACATTTACCGCCGGGCACAACAGGCCTGACACAGAGATTGATGTCACTTTAACAATCCTGAATACCGGAGGCAGCACAGTGCGGATCATCAGGGAACAGTTTTACAGCACCGGATATTCGCTTCCGGATATACCATGGGACGGCTGCAATGAAAACGGCAGCAGGCTTGCGCGGGGAATGTATCTGTGGCGTGCTGAAGCTGTCACGGCAGATGGAGAAAGGGCATCTGCAACAGGAAGGATTATCATTTTGTAATACGACACAATATCCCGGCCTTTTTTTTGTTATATATTTGCACAAATTATGACTCTGACGGAACATGAAAAACAAGGCGCTGATATTCAGTACTATATTTCTTTTAACGGCACTGCTGATGCCACTTGCAGCACAGGACAAGCATCCTCTTAATGTCATTCAGACGGTGGTACCGTTTCTTACCATCGCGCCTGACTCCCGCGCCGGTGCGATTGGTGATGCCGGTGTTGCAACATCACCTGATCTTTACAGCATGCACTGGAACCCGGCCAAATATGCATTTATTGACGGTAACGGAGGTTTCGCAATGTCATATTCACCGTGGCTCAGGGCTCTTGTGCCGGATATCAACCTGGCACTGCTGACTGGTTATTACAGGATTGACAGCAAGCAGGTGCTTGCCAGCAGCCTGATGTACTCATCACTGGGAGAAATACAGTTCACTGACGATTACGGCAACTACCAGAGCACACATAATCCCAACGAATTCTCCGTTGACGTAGCTTACTCCCGCCTTTTTTCCGAGCACTGGTCAGGAGGTGTAGCCCTGCGGTTCATCTATTCAAATATCACGGGAGGACAATATGTTGGCAGCACGGAGACCAAAGCAGGTACTTCTTATGCAGCTGATGCATCCGCTTATTATACAACAGCTTTAAAGCTGGGTTCGAAGACAGGAAAAATTTCTGCCGGAATGAATTTTTCAAACATTGGTTCGAAGATGAGCTACACATCTGACGAAGATCCTGATTTCATTCCCATGAATATGCGGCTGGGAACCACATTCATGGTTGACCTTGACAGGTACAACTCAATTGGAATCTCTTTTGACATTAACAAACTGCTGGTACCAACGCCTCCCGTTTATGAAGACGGGGAAATAGTTGCAGGCAGGGATCCGAACGTCTCTGTGCCGGTGGCTATCTTCCAGTCGTTCTATGATGCCCCCAACGGATTCGGTGAGGAAATGCATGAAATAACAGAATCAATCGGCATTGAGTACTGGTATAACCAGCAGTTTGCCCTGAGGACAGGTTATTTCAACCAGGCAGATTGCAAGGGCAATATGAAGTACTTCACTGCAGGGGCGGGATTCAGGCTGAGTGTCTTCTCACTCGACTTTTCATACCTTATACCGATAACTCAGAACAATCCGCTGGCCCGCACACTTAGATTCTCTCTCGGCTTTGAGTTTGACTCACTGCGGAACGTAAGTAAAAAATAATCGATGACACTTCATCAGAGGATTGGACAGGGTATTGATTTTCATCGCCTTGAGGATGGTCGTGAACTTTGGTTAGGCGGTGTGCACATCGCCTCACCCAAAGGATGCGTGGCTCACTCGGACGGTGACGTGCTCATACACGCCATTTGTGATGCGCTACTCGGCGCTGCGGGGATGAATGACATCGGAACACAGTTCCCCGACACATCTGATGAATATAAAGGTATCGACAGCAAAATATTGCTGAAGAGGACTGCTGACATGATCAGCGATAAGGGCTACAGGATAGTAAATATCGACAGCACAGTTTGTCTTGAGACGCCAAAGCTGGCTCCCTATATTAATGCCATGCGAAAGGCTATGGCAGGTGTTACCGGAATTTTACCGGATGCCATCTCAGTCAAGGCAACCACCACGGAGAAGATGGGTTTTACGGGCCGGGGCGAAGGGGTTGTAGCGATGGCTGTCTGCCTCATCGCTGACCGTATCCCTGACAATTTTTAACCTATAACCGAATCTATAAGGGTGTCGTCAGCCATTGACGGCATTGTCACCACCAGTCCCGGTGTGCGTTCCATCTCCCTTGTTATTGATGAGACTGCGCCGGTGTTTCTTGCCCAGCTGCGGCGTGCAATGCCGTTATTGACATCCCAGAATAGCATTGTTTTTATTCTTCTTGCCGCTGCGGGAGTACCGTCGAGTACCATTCCGAAGCCCCCGTTGATCACCTCTCCCCAACCAACACCGCCGCCGTTATGCAGTGAGACCCATGTGGCACCGCGGAATGCATCGCCGATAACATTCTGAACGGCCATGTCAGCCGTGAAGCGTGAGCCGTCATAGATATTGGATGTCTCCCTGAAAGGTGAATCGGTGCCGGAGACGTCATGATGATCGCGGCCGATAACTACCGGTCCGCTTATTTTTCCGGAAGCGATGGCATCGTTGAAAGCCCCGGCTATCATTGTACGGCCGCGGGCATCAGCATAAAGAATGCGGGCCTGCGATCCAACCACCAGCTTGTTGCGTGCAGCTTCACGTATCCAGTGAATATTATCCGACATCTGGAGATGAATATCTTCAGGAGAATCTTCCATCAGCTTTTCGAGGGTGTCAGCAGCGAGGGTGTCAGTAGTTGCCAGATCCGCAGGATCACCCGAGCAGCACACCCACCTGAAAGGACCGAAGCCATAGTCAAAACACATAGGTCCCATGATATCCTCAACGTATGACGGGTAGCGGAAACCGCCCCTGCCGTCGGAGATATCAGCTCCCGCCCGCGATGCCTCGAGCAGGAAAGCATTGCCGTAATCGAAGAAATAGGTGCCGTGCGCCGTGTGCCTGTTGATGGTTTCAACCTGGCGGCGCAGCGAAGCCTGCACCAGGCCCCTGAACCTGTCAGGGTCGGCCGTCATGATCTCATTGGCTTCGTCAAATGTGATACCGGCAGGATAATAACCGCCCGCCCAGGGGTTATGGAGCGAGGTCTGGTCAGAACCGAGATCTGCCCATAACTCCTCATCGGCAAAGCGCTCCCACAGATCAACGATATTTCCCTGATAAGCCAGGGAGACCACTTCTCCCGACCCGCATGCCTTTCTGACACGCTGTACCAGTCGGGCGAGATCATCGAAGACCTCATCGACCCATCCCTGTGAATGACGTGTTCTGATAGCCTTGGGGTTTACCTCGGCTATTACCGATACCATTCCGGCAATGTTGCCTGCTTTTGGCTGAGCGCCTGACATGCCTCCAAGACCTGATGAAATGAAAAGCCTGGTGCGCCTGTCCTTGTCACCCGATGGCTTAAGTCTGCGACCTGCATTGAGCAGGGTGATAGAGGTTCCGTGGACAATACCCTGCGGGCCGATATACATGTATGACCCGGCGGTCATCTGCCCGTACTGGGAGACACCCAGGGCGTTGAATTTCTCCCAGTGATCCTGAGAAGAGTAATTGGGTATTACCATTCCGTTGGTCACCACAGCCCTCGGGGCTTCCGAATGCGATGGAAAAATGCCGAGGGGATGGCCTGAGTACATCACCAGGGTCTGCTCATCATTCATTTCCGACAGGTATTTCATGGTGAGCCTGTACTGTGCCCAGTTCTGGAAGACGGCACCGTTTCCTCCATAGGTGATGAGCTCATGCGGGTGCTGGGCCACTGCCGGATCAAGGTTATTGGTTATCATAAGCATAATGGCAGCAGCCTGCAGTGATTTATGCGGATAATCGTTCACCGGTCTTGCCTTCATCTCGTAAGAAGGCCTGTAACGGTACATGTAAATGCGTCCGTAATCACGCAGCTCGGCAGCAAATTCCGGAGCAAGGACACCGTGCAGTTTTGAAGGAAAATATCTCAGGGCATTGCGCAGGGCGAGCTTCTTCTCATCGGTTGTGAGAATGTCGCGGCGACGCGGGGCATGATTGACCGAGGGGTCATACAGTCTGGGTTCAGGAAGGTGTTGAGGAATACCCTCGCGGATCTGGGTCTTGAAGTCGTTCATATCTGAGGAAATCTACCTGATACAAATATATAAAACATGGAGAGGATGTATTAAAAGTTTATTTATCCTGCGGAGAATTGAATATTTAAAGTGACCTCCCCAAGGGTGGGTGCGGATAAAGTCAAATAAAAAGAGGCTGTCTTCAGCTTTTGAGACAGCCCCTCATATAAAATACAATGTAACCCGTTACGCTTTCTCGTTGACGATTTCGTCGTCGACTAGGATACGTCCGCAATATTCGCAGACGATGATTTTTTTCCTCGATCTGATGTCAAGCTGCCTCTGGGGGGGTATCTGGTTGAAACAACCTCCGCATGCATCCCTCTGTACAGAAACGACTGCGAGGCCGTTACGGGCATTGGTGCGTATACGCTTGTAGGCGGTCAACAGCCTCTCCTCAATTTTTGTCTGCAGTACTTTCGATCTTTCATCCAGCTGCTCCTCTTCCTTCTGGGTGTCACGTGTGATATCATCGAGCTCACCTTTCTTACCGTCCAGGTCGCGCTTTCTCTCATCGAGAGCTGCCTGAGCCTCGGCCATAACCTCTTTTTTCTCTCCCACCTGTACTGTGAACTCACGAATCTTTTTATTGCACAGCTCTATCTCAAGTGTCTGAAACTCTACTTCCTTGGAGAGAGAATCATATTCGCGGTTATTACGGACATTATTCTGCTGTTCCTCGTATTTTTTGATGAGTCCCTGCGAAGTTGTAATCTCGTTGGTCTTGCTTACGATTGATTTCTCAAGTTCGGCGACCTCACTTTTAAGGTTGTTTATCCTTGTCTCCAGCCCCTCCACTTCATCCTCAAGGTCCTGCACCTCGAGAGGAAGTTCGCCCCTGAGCGTGCGTATTTTGTCGATCTCCGAATCAACAAGTTGCAATGAAAAGAGTGCTCTGAGTTTTTCTTCTATAGTAAGTTCAGGTTCAGCGGTTTTGGTCTGTTTCATCAGTTTATTTATTTAATTTTCAATCGTCTGCTGGAACTCACATGGTCAGACACAGTCTTCACAAATGTTTGTGCTGTTTTACATGCGGGTTTCATCCTTAATAATAATTAATCGGATTGGTTTTTATCCCGGAAAACCGGAGTGCAAATTTAGGAAATTTTTTGTTAATCAGGTCGTAGAGGAGCTCTAAAGAAAATTTTTCACTCTCATAGTGTCCGATATCGGCCACGATCATGTCACCGGGTGCCTGCATGAAAGCGTGGTATTTGATATCGCCGGTGACAAATGCATCGGCGCCGGCGCGGGCGGCAGCATTGATAAGGTCGGAGCCTGAACCTCCGCACACGGCAATGGTTTTGACAGTGCGGGCGGTGTCGCCGCTGTAACGTATTACAGGTATGCCGGTAAGCTCCTTCAGTCTCTCAAGCAGAGCGTTCACGGTGAGCGCGACGGGCAGAGTGCCGATGGCGCCCGCGCCGGCGCCGTGATACTCATTTTCAAGGGCGATGATATCATAAGCCAGCCTCCTCATAAGGATGAGCCGCAAGAAGAGCCCTGACGCAGGCGGTGGAAAGATGTGATGGCACGACAGCTTCCATCCTGATCTCCGGCTCGGAATGATCCTCTCCCACCCGTCCGGCAAAAGGATTGGCTCCATCCCCTGCCCTGTACGTCCCATCGCCTGAAACGCTGAAGCTGCAGCGGTCATAATTGCCAATATGACCTGCACCGGCAGCGAAGAGCGCCTCCCTGACCCTGCCTGCATGGGAAACGGGAACAAAGGTTATAATCTTCAAAAGTTTGCCTTTCAGCGGAGCAAGTACCCTGATCTTCGTCAGTCCGATCTTTTCGGCGAGTATATGACTTACACCCCATGAAACGTTATCAAAGCTAGTATGAGCTGAATAGATGGAAATGCCCGCTCTGACAGCGGAAGCAACACAGCGCTCGGTCTCACTGCCGCCGGCAATACGTTTCAGCGGGGTAAAGATGAGGGGATGATGAGAGATGATAAGGTTGCAACCGTGTTGCCTGGCCTCAGCAATTACATCAGTGGTGACATCCACAGTAAGCAATACAGAATCGGTCAAAGCTTCCGGGTCTCCGACCTGCAGCCCGCTGTTGTCATAATGTTCCTGAAAGGCAGGAGGAATAAGTTCTTCAAGCCAGTGAGTGAATTCTCCCAGCGTAGCCGCCATACTGTCAGTTTATTTCGTCTTTGATACCGGTGAGGATATCCCTTATGTTGCGAAGCGTGTCAGCGATCTCGAGGCGATAATCGGTATCTTCACGGTTGTTCTTCAGATATTTCCTGGCACCTTCAATGGTCATGCCCCTTTCCCTCAGCAGATGGTAAATCAGCCTCAGATTTTTTAAATCCTCTTCCAGGAACAGCCTGTTCCCCTTATTGTTTTTTTTTGGCTTAAGCACATCAAACTCTTTCTCCCAGAAACGGATTGTAGAGACAGGCTCAGAGAACATTTCGGCCACTTCTCCGATCTGATAAAACAGTTTGTCAACTTTTTTTTCCCTGTATGGCATAGACTCCTGTGCTTAATCAGTCGAACGACTGTCCGCTCTTGCTTGAGATCTCCAGCATGCGGTCATATTCACCAGGGGTGAGATCATTGAAGAAATAGAGTGCCGGGTCCACGTTATTGCCGTTGACTTTAACCTCATAATGCAGGTGTGGCGCAGTTGAGAGGCCTGTACTGCCTACATAACCGATGATATCGCCACGCTTGACCTTCTGTCCTTCCTTTACATTAAAGCGGTCAAGGTGAGCATAGACGGTCTCATACCCGAAACCGTGGTTAATGATGATATGATTCCCAAGTTCCCGGCGGGCCGATTTGACAGTACTGACAACGCCATTACCGGTGGCGTAAACCTCCGTGCCGGTTGGCGAGGTGAAGTCCATTCCGGCATGGAACTTTGAGATCTTGTATATGGGATGTATCCTGTATCCGTAACCTCCGGCAGTACGTTTCAGGTCTTCATTTGAGATGGGCTGTATGGCCGGTATGCTGCTCAGCATCTCCTCCTTCTCCTTTGCATAGGCAATCAGCTCATCAAAAGACTGCGACTGGACATATATCTGCTTCCTGATCCTGTCAAGTCTTGTGGCTGTTTCAACAATAAGCTGGGAATTCGTAAATCCCTGAAGCTCCTCATAACGGTTTACCCCTCCGATACCCCCCACACGAAATGATGATGGCACGGGTTCAGCTTCGAAAATAGTCCGGTAAAGGTTGTCATCAGTCTCCTGGAGATGGCCGAGCACCTTTTCAACGTTATCCATCTCCCTGTTCATCAGCTCATACTGAAGAGTAAGCTGTTCGATCTCACGCTTGAGGGTCTTCTCCTTGGGTGAATCAAAGACAAAGGCGAAGATGAAACCGTAAAGACCTGCCAGAAAAAGTGAGCCAATGAAATAACCGAAGAGACGCAGGAGAAGCTGCCTGATACCCAGCCTCATTTTATCGAAGCTGAGTGTCTCGTGGTTAAACTTATACTTTGTCTTTGGCATCCGCTGTGCAGGCAAACTAAGTGCCATGCAAACATAAGAAATAATAGACAAAATACAAAAATACTTTCAGCTAAGAAATACAGGGATTTTTACCGGTTCTTACCTTTTGGTAAGGTAATCAAGCATTTCGAAATACTCGTTTTCCGTGAGATTGTCTTCAAAATACAAGAGCGGATTCACATGCGAGCCGTACAGTTCGATCTGGTAATGAAGGTGCGGACCTGACGAGATACCGGTGGTGCCAGACAGCCCGATGAAGTCACCACGTTTGACCTTCTGTCCCCTCTTGACAGTAACCTGGCTCAGATGACCGTAAATGGATCTATAACCATAGCCATGGTCAATCACAACTTTTATTCCGTAACCGTCATTCTGGTTGCCGGCATAATATACGGTTCCGGCACCGGTTGCATACACTTCCGTTCCTATGGGGCAGCAGAAATCCTGGCCGAAATGCCAGCGGGGCGATCCCAGTACCGGGTGGCGCTCCCTGAATTTCATCCCGTCTCCAAGTCTCATTGTGACATTGACAGGCCTGATATATGGCAAATGAGCCCACATATCCTTCCATTCATCAGCAGCTTCGGTGAGGCTGGTAAGTGAGTTGTATTGGATATTTGTCTCGGTCCTGAGATTTTCAAACTTTGAACGTACGGCTATCATCATATCTGAATTGACGTAGCCCGTCAGATCACTAAACCTGGAAGTACCCCCGGCTCCTCCTTCAGATATATCAGAAGGGATCTCCTGAAGGTCAAGAATGGAACGGTAAGTATAATTATCCGAGGAACGTATATCTGCAATGACTGCTGAAGAATAATCAATTTTCCGTTCAAGGAGGGAGTAATCCAGTTTTATCTCTTCCACTTTCTGTTTCAGTTTCTCCTGGCTCGGATATCCAACGAGACGATGGAAAATAAAACTGTAACAAACTGTTAATAAGATTGATATCCCAAAAAACAACGAGAATCGAATGAGTTTCTCACCCAGCTTGCGTTTATGCTGAAGAAAACGAAGGTCAGATGTATCAAAAATGTATTTATTTCTCTTGAGCATCAGTATAACAGAAAGTTCAGACTATTTCCATTGACATTAAACAAACGTAGAATATTTGAATTAATTTTACCAGCCCGGAATTAATTGAAATTAACACTGTGTGAGGAGTTATGATGAAGGCCACCGAGATCAGAGAGGAATTTCTGAATTTTTTCAGTTCAAAACAGCATAAAATCGTACCCTCGGCGCCGATGGTGATCAAGAATGACCCGACGCTAATGTTTACCAATGCAGGTATGAACCAGTTCAAGGATATCTTCCTTGGAAATCAGCCGGCGCAGTACAAAAGGGTGGCTAATTCGCAGAAGTGCCTGCGTGTGTCCGGCAAGCATAATGATCTTGAGGAGGTAGGTCTTGATACATATCACCATACCATGTTCGAGATGCTGGGCAACTGGTCATTCGGTGATTACTTCAAGAAGGAAGCGATAGATTGGGCCTGGGAGTTTCTTACAGGCTGTCTGCATATCCCCGAGGACAGGATTTACACCACGATCTTTGAGGGCAGTCCTGAGGAAAATGTGCCCCGCGATGATGAAGCTGCCGGACAGTGGATGAAATGTTTCTCAAAACCTGAAAACCGTATTATTGAAGGCTCAAAGAAGGACAACTTCTGGGAGATGGGTGAGACAGGTCCGTGCGGCCCCTGCTCCGAGATACACATCGACATAAGATCTGACAGCGAGCGGTCCGTAAAGCCTGGTCACCTGCTGGTCAATACAGGACATCCTCATGTAATAGAGATATGGAACCTGGTGTTCATCCAGTATAACCGCAAGGCTGGCGGTGAACTTGAGTTGCTGCCGGAACGTCACGTCGACACGGGCATGGGGTTCGAACGGCTCTGCATGGTGATACAGGGCAGGAAATCGAACTACGACACTGATATCTTCCAGCCGCTGATTGCAAGCACAGCGGCCGTAACTGATAAACCATACGGCGAAAAAGAAGCCTGGGACATAGCTCACCGAGTCATAGCCGATCATCTGCGCACAGTGGCCTTTTCGATCGCAGATGGTCAACTGCCGTCAAATAACAAGGCCGGATATGTTATCCGGAGAATACTGCGCCGGGCCGTAAGATACGGGTATACCTCCCTTGGGATGACCGAACCGTTCATTTACAAGCTGATCCCGGCTCTAATCACGTCAATGGGCAAACATTATCCGGAACTGCCATCCCAGAAGGAGATTATTACAAAGGTCATCTTCGAAGAGGAACAGGCATTCCTGAAAACGCTCGGTAAAGGACTGAAGATGATCGAGCGCAGGGTTGAAGTACTCAAAAAGGAAGGCCAGAGTGTTTTTCCCGGAAAGGAGGCATTCGAACTCTTTGACACCTACGGCTTTCCTGTCGACCTGACACAGCTTATACTGAAGGAGAACAAAATGACCCTGGATGAGAAAGCGTTCACTAATGAACTGAATGCCCAGAAAGGCAGGTCAAGAGATGATGCTGCAGTCACGGCAGGGGACTGGGTTGTGATTACCGATGTGGATAAAACAGTATTTACTGGTTATGACCGCACTGAAGATACAGTGCACATCGCCAGGTACCGGAAAGTCAATGCCAGGGGAACGGAACTGGTTCATCTTGTTTTTGACAGGACACCTTTTTATGCCGAGTCCGGCGGTCAGGCAGGAGATAAGGGGTTTATCTCCGCAGGAAATGAAAAGATCATAATAAGTGATACAATAAAGGAAAACAACCTCGTCATCCATCTGGCGGCAAGAGTTCCATCAGACCCATCGCAGCCATTTACAGCCATTGTCGACGGTAAAGCCAGACAACAGACGGCTAATAACCATACGGCAACTCATCTTATGCATCATGCACTGCGAGAGGTACTTGGAAAGCATGTTGAGCAAAAAGGATCTCTTGTCACACCAGAGAAGCTAAGGTTTGATTTCAGCCACTTCAGGCAGGTGACCGCTGAGGAGATCGCAGCCGCGGAGCAGAAAGTCAACGAAATGATCATGAAGAACATTGTCTCTGAAGTGCACGATGACACACCGATGGAGGAGGCTCTGGCCATGGGGGCAATGGCCCTCTTCGGAGAAAAATACGGTGACAGGGTCAGGGTAGTGACATTCGGCGATTCAGTGGAGCTCTGCGGTGGCACACATGTCAGTAATACCTCCGTAATAGGCCTATTCAAGATCATTTCAGAAGGTGCCGTGGCAGCCGGGGTGAGACGGATTGAAGCTGTAACAGGACGTCAGGCACTGTCATATGTAAATGAGAAATTAAAAACCCTAGACGAGATTACAATTATGCTGAGGAGCACGGGGAACCCCGCCTCCAATGTCTCGAAACTGATGACAGAAAACAGCTCACTGAGACATACAATTGAAAGGATGCAGATTACTGCAGCCACTGCTGCACGCATTGAGCTTGAAAACAAAGCAGTTGCGGCGGGCAGCTGTAAGATTTATTCAGGTGTTCTGGAAGAGATGCCGGCAGAAACACTTAAAAATATTGCCCACCAGATCAGGCAGGCTGACAGCAACAGTGCAGTGATTATCGGATCTTCTAACGAAGGCAAGGCATCGCTGCTGGTCAGTCTGGGGGAAGAGATCATCAGGATTTCGGACCTGAGTGCGGTTGAGATCATCAGGTCCGTGTCAGTCTTTATCAACGGAGGAGGAGGAGGACAACCTTTCCTTGCGACAGCCGGGGGTAAAAGACCGGAGGGCCTCAGCGAAGCCGTCGAAAAGGCCGTTTCACTTGTAAAGAGAGCTTTTTAAGGCAGCTGTATGAAAGGGGTAAGGTCCATATCTGTTGTCAGCGCGATTATGACGCTGGTTCTGCTTCTGGAATCATGCGGGGAGCAGGCATGTTATGATAATACGGACCCGATGATGAACTCCCTGCTGCTTGAAAGCGGCACGGGCGTGTCAGTCAAGGCCACCAGTATAGTTATAACCGGTATCACTGCCACTGACACAATTGAATTTGTGAATGCAAAGACCGTTTCATCCTTTTCCCTGCCTCTTGATCCCGGCAATGACGTCTCGACATTTTATATCGTTCTTGACGGGATTACAGACACTGCGGTAATGAATTACACCCGTCATCCACACCTTGTCTCTGATGAATGCGGATATACAATCGTGAGCGAGCTGACAGACCTCAGTACCACACACAATATCATTGACACACTCATTATTGAGAACAAAAGCGTGAACCTGAATGGCAAAACGAACCTGCATCTGTTTTATTAGTCTCTTTCTCCTTATTGGCAGCAGGGCGGTGTCACAGGACACCGTAACGGTTCCGTTGCATATCCGGGCAGGATTTGATATCTCAGGACCAATATTACATTTATTGAACAATGACATACGCAGTTACGGAGTGCTTGCTTCCCTGGATCTAAATCAGGCCCTCTCCCTGGATGCGGGATTAAGGTACACCTCATTTTCATCGGTAGAGTACAACTACGATTACAGCAGCCAGGGTACCAGCCTTGTCATTGGCGCAGGCTACAACTTCATGAAGCCTAAAACAGCACGGGGCAAATACTATGCCGGCATCGGCCTCAGGTACGGGCTCAGCTTTTACAGCCAGGAAGCGTCGGGCATTAAATACACAAATGCATGGGGAGAAGGCGAATCATCGATGCCTCTTGCCAGCTATACGGGACATTTTCTTGAGATCACACCGGGAGTGCGGACCGAGCTGTTTAAAGGTGTCACCATGGGATGGAATGTCTATATGAGGCTGCTGATAAGCGCAGGCGCAGGCGAGGACCTCAAACCAATGTGGATGCCGGGTTACGGCGATGCCACCAAGGGCATGAGAACGGGAGCTGAGTACTATATATCTTTTTCAATCCCCTACAAGAAAATAAAGGTGATCATCAAGCCTAAACGTGAGGAAGAAGAGGATGAAGAAGGAGATACGGGTACAGAGGGCTCGGAAACAACGAACACTGCAACCGGCACAGGATCATTTTCCGGAGGACGGCGTTAGATCATTTTTCCTGCTGAAGAGCAGCAGTCCCATGAATGTCAGAAATCCATTTACAAGCAGCATCTCAAATCCGAATTTATAACCGTTGAACAGCTGCTCTGAGTAGAGGTTCAGGACATAACAGACAACGGGTGATGAGATAGCAATCCACGGCGTCAGCCTGTCATTAACTTTCCTGCTGGTAAACAGACCAAACGTAAACAGCCCCAATAGCGGTCCGTATGTATAACCCGCTATAGTAAAGAGTTTGTCTATTATAGCCCTGTCATTCATCTGTCTGAAAACGAGTATGCAGATGAAGAATATTACTGCAAATGATAAATGTACAATGTACCTTATCCTGGTTTTCTTATTATCGTCAATGTCTTTCCTTTTCTCCAGTCCGAGGAAATCTATGCTGAAGGAAGTTGTGAGCGATGTAAGAGCGCCGTCGGCACTGGGAAAAGCCGCCGAAATGAGTCCGACAAGAAATATAACGCCTGCAGCAGGGCCCAGGTAGTTGAGGGCTATTGTGGGAAAGAGATCATCGGACATTGCAACGGATACACCTTTCTGCCGTGCAAAGAGCAGAAGAAAAGCACCGAGTATAAGGAAGAGAAATACAACAAATACGTTTATGGTGCTGAATGTAAACATGTTCTTCTGAGCGTCCTTCAGATTGCGGATGCTGAGGTTCTTCTGCATCATCTCCTGGTCGAGCCCGGTCATGGTTATTGTAATGAACATGCCGCTGAAGAACTGTTTGATGAAGAACCGCGGATGGTGCCAGTCGGTGATGATCATTCGTGAAATGTCACTGTCACTTACCTCACGTGCCAGTTTGAAGATCGGCGCTCCAAGTTCCCTGCTGATATAGACCACTGAAAGAATTACGGCAAGGAGCATGAATGTTGTCTGAAGAGTGTCAGTCCATATTATGGTCCTGATGCCTCCCTTCAGGGTATACAGTATTATGAGGATAATGAAGATCAACACATTGACCCAGAAGGGGACATTCCATGCATCAAAGACGAATATCTGCAGCACGTATATTACCAGGAACATTCGCAGGGAGGCTCCGAGCACCCTTGACAGAATGAAGAAGCCTGCCCCGGTCTTGTATGACCAGAAACCGAAACGCTGCTCGAGGTAGCTGTAGATGGAGGTCAGCTTAAGCCTGTAGTAGAGCGGCAGGAGAACAAGGGCAATCACCGCATACCCGAAGAAATATCCGAAGACAACCATCATATAACTGAACTGTGTCTCCCCCACCCAGCCCGGGACAGACATGAAGGTCACGCCGGACAGCGAAGCGCCTATCATTCCGTAAGCTACCACGTACCAGGGAGAGACCTTGTTTCCGATATAGAATGACTGGTTGTTTGCCTTGCGTGCTGTGACCCATGTCACTGCAAAAAGCACAGCGGTATAGACGAGAAAAATAGATAGTATGAGTGCTGGTGTCATTTCCCGGAAAACATGAATGCAAGGATAATAAAAAGATTGCAGATAAAAATTATACCCCTGTCAGGATTCCGGGAAATAATTGAACTATTTTTGCCTCAAAGCATTTGTATGCCAACAAAATTTACCTCAAAACTCCTTGAGGAAGCGGTGGATGAGTTTTCTTCCCTTCCGGGCATAGGCCGCAAGACTGCCTTCAGGCTGGTCATGCACCTGCTAAGGCGTGACAGGGCTGAGGTGAGACGGTTTGGTGAGACCATCACGCGGCTGCGGGAGGATGTATGTTACTGCAGCATCTGCCATGGCATAAGCGACACCCCGGTCTGTGATATATGCAGTGATCCTGAGAGAGACAGGTCACTGATATGCGTTGTGGAGAACGTGCAGGATGTGATGGCTGTCGAGAATACAAGACAATTCAAGGGGCTGTATCATGTCCTTGGCGGTATCATATCACCCATAGACGGTATCGGGCCCTCCGACCTCACTATTAACAGGCTGGAGGAAAAAGTGCGTGAAGGATATGCCACGGAGATAATTCTTGCTCTCAGCACCACCATGGAAGGCGACACCACCAACTTCTACATTTTTAAACGACTCTCGCAATACAATATTCGTATTTCCACATTGGCCAGGGGTGTGGCGATAGGAGATGTACTCGAATACACCGATGAGATCACCCTTGGTCAGTCGATCGTCAACCGCCGGCTTTTCTCACTCCCGTCCCAGGGATGAGCTACGACAGTCCGTTTAATCTTTATTATCATTTTTTAATTAGGAAAATATTGCTTATTTTGATAAAAATAAGGAGCTCATGGCAGAGACATTTGACAGGTTCTTTTCGGTCTCATCGCAACAGATGAAGAAATCGGCAATACGTGAAATCCTCAAGCTGACACAGAAGCCTGAGATGATTTCCTTTGCCGGCGGACTGCCCTCGCCGGATTCATTTCCGATAGACGACATAAAAAAAATCACTTCCGAAGTCCTTGAACAGGATGGACCTGCAGCGCTGCAATACGGTACCACCGATGGTGACAACAAGCTCAGATCTTTGCTGGCGGAGCGTCATAAAAAGGATGGCCTCAGCCTGGCACTGAATAATATTGTTATCACGACAGGTTCACAGCAGGCTCTTGATCTCGCCGGAAAGATCTTTATTAATCCCGGTGACGTTGTTATATGCGGCTTACCCTCTTACCTGGGAGGATTGAATGCTTTTAGCGTTTACGGGGCCCGGTTGAAAGGCATTCCTCTTGACGATCATGGCATGCGTCCTGATCTTCTTGAAAAGGCTGTCATAAAGCTGAAAGCGGAAGGGAGCATAATAAAATTCCTTTATGTAATCCCTGACTTTCAGAATCCTACCGGTGTGACAATGCCCCGTTCACGACGTCTTGAGATAATACGGATGGCAGAGAGGTACGACTTTCTCATTGTCGAAGACAGCCCCTACCGTGATGTACGCTTTGAGGGCACGCCCCAGCCGCTGATGGCATCACTTGACACCTCAGGCAGGGTCATTACTCTGAGTACCTTCTCCAAAATCCTTGCTCCCGGATTCCGTCTTGCGTGGGTGATAGGCCATCCCGACCTGATTGATAAAATTATCACTGCCAAACAATCCGCTGACCTGTGTTCCCCTTCCTTTGTGCAGAAGATCACCGCCAGGTACATGGAAAAGGGACTGCTTGACGTCAACCTGAAGAAAACTGTAGCGCTGTACCGTGAGCGGCGTGATCATATGCTCAGGTGCTTCCGTGAGTTCATGCCTGAGGGAGTCAAATGGACCGAGCCTGAAGGAGGGCTCTTCCTGTTTGTCACCCTGCCCCCGTCGATGGATGCTGCGAAGCTGCTCGAGAGAGCAATTAAAAAGAATGTGGCTTTCGTCTGCGGATCGGTCTTCTACTGTAATAACGAAGGACAGAACACCATGCGCCTCAATTTTTCCTATGCCGGTCCTGAAGATACCTGCAAGGGTGTGAGCAGGCTCGCCGATGCGATCAGGGAGGAGATGGCAACCCTCTGATACAGATGGAACTCTCGGTTATAATCGTATCATTTAATGTCTCCGCCTATTTGCGACAGGCGCTCATTTCATTGATTTCAGCAGCGGAAGGGACTTCCCACGAAATAATAGTCGTTGACAACAGCTCCTCTGACGGTTCGGCAGAGATGGTGCGGAATGAGTTTAAAAGAATCAAACTCATTGTCTCAGAGAAGAATGAAGGTTACGCGGCAGCATGCAATAGGGGCATACTGGCTTCTGCGGGCAGTTACATCCTGATCCTAAATCCTGACACCGTTGTTGAACCTGATGCCATCACCACAGCGCTGGTGTTCATGCGCAGGCATCCTGAAGCAGGCGCTGCAGGTGCAAGGATGGTCAACGGCAACGGGCTCTTCCTGCCTGAATCAAAACGGGGTTTCCCATCCCCTCTTACCTCACTGTTCAGGTTCACTGGCATGGGTAAACTTTTCCACCGCTCAAGCTTCTTCAATGCCTATTATTTAGGACATCTGCCTGAAAATGAGAGATGCAAAGCTGACATACTTACAGGTGCATTCATGCTCATACGGCGCGATGCGCTGGACAGGGCCGGTCTGTTTGACACCGATTTTTTCATGTACGGGGAAGACATAGACCTCTGCTGGCGGATCAGAAAAGCAGGTTATTTCAACTACTATCTCCCTGATGTCCAGATAACTCATTATAAGGGTAAAAGTGCCAGGCAGGACGAAGCGAGCTCGATCAGGCACTTTTACGGTGCGATGAATATATTTGCACTGAAGCACCTGAACCCAGGATGGCACCTGCCGGTAAGGGCAACCGTAAAACTCATTGAATCAGGCGCATTAATCTCCCTTCGGATCAGGCGGTTAATTAAAAAGTAAGCCTTGTTGTTAAAAAGGGATGTGTTGTATATCATCTTTCTACAATATTTCGCTTATATTAGTCTCTTTATGAAAACATACCACCTGAATGAGAAGAGCTAAATATCTCCTGTATGCGCTGGCTTTTATGTGCGTAGTGCCTCTTCAGGGTCAGACAAAGAGCGAATTCCGGGAGATGTTCGTCTCTGCTGAAGGTGATATACTGTTCGAAGATTACGCTGAAGCACTTCCCAAATACCTTAACCTGCTGCAGTTTTACCCTGAAAATTATAATTACTATTTCAGGATAGGGCAATGTTATCTGAATACGCCCGGCGAAAAGGACAAATCAATTTCATTCCTTGAGACTGCAGCCCGGAATATTAACCCGGAATACCGGCCAGGCAAATTCCGTGAGACAGGGGCTCCGTATGACGCACTCTATTTCCTGGCAAATGCATACCGTATCAGCAACGACCTTGACAAGGCTATTGAGACCTACAAACAGGTCATTCAAAATGTTGATCCTGAGGTCTACGATACAAACCTTGTAAGGTTCCAGATTAAAGAGTGCTACAATGCACGTGAGATGATGAAGAAGCCTGTTTATGTCATTGAGAAGAACCTCGGTGACCGTATAAACCAGCGTTTCTCCGAGTTTAACCCCGTGATCTCCTCAGATGAGCAGTCGATGCTCTTCACCCGTGAACTGCAGTTTTATGATGCCGTCTTCTGGTCTACTAAAGTAAACGGGCAATGGTCCAATCCTGTTAACCTTACTCCTGAGCTGGGCATTGACCAGGATTATTATACATCTTCGCTTACGGGTGATGGAAAAACGCTGCTGCTTTACAGGATTGACAGGTTCGACGGGAACATCTATCAGAGCAGACTGTCGGGCGAAAAGTGGAGTGATGTTGAAAAGCTGAACAGTAACATAAACACAAAATACTGGGAGTCCCATGCAACGCTGACACAGGACGGCAGGAGAATCTTTTTCACAAGCAACAGGAAGGAAAGCATTGGCGGTCTTGACATCTTTGTCTCTGAGCGCGACAGCACAGGCGATTGGGGACCGGCAAAGAACCTGGGGTCTGTCATCAACACGGAATATAATGAGGAAACACCATTCCTGGCCAACAACGACCGGACTCTCTTCTTTAGCTCCCGAGGTCATTATAACATGGGTGGTTACGACATATTCAGATCTGATCTTGACGAGAAAGGTGAATGGGGTGCCCCTGTCAATATTGGATATCCTGTCAACACTACCGATGATGATCTCTTTTTCATGCCGGTGGGAAAAGGCAACCGGGGCTACCTGTCCAGATTTACCCCTGAGGGTCAGGGAAAGATGGATATTCTCACTTATGATATCTATTCAGACCTTAATCCGCGTAACTTTTTCATAACAGGAAGAGCAGTCATCAGCAACCTGCTGAGCGAGTATCTGCAGACAATCGAGGTCACCGCTATAAACAATGCTGACACGAAAAGAGTGATATCTGCTATTACCAATCCAGTCACCGGACTGTACTCTTTCTGGCTCCCTCAGGGATCTTACCGGTTCACATTTACTTCAGACGGTGCTCTGACTATGTCCCAGACTTATGAGATGCCGTTGACCCACAAGGGTGACACAGTGAGCATTGATCCGGTAACCCTTTACAATAAAGATGTGACAGCTTACCTGAAACTGTCCGGTGATAGTGTCATAACCGTCACTTCCGCTGACCCTGTACCTATCGCGCTGATGGTTGAGACCATGTCGACACTGAATATAACTGTCGTGATGCCTGACTCAAACCTGATAGCAGAGCAGCACCGCATGAATGACACGACCTTCACTTACAGTTTTGTGCCATCCCGTGGCGACAGCAGGATTACCTTCGACCTTACTGACCGCTTCGGCAACACAGCTTCGGCGGCTGTATTGGTGACCCGCACCGGCCGTCCTCATGCACAAAAGCCTCTTTATAAGGAATTGCCGGTGCGACCGCCCTCAGAGGCAGCTGTTGAAACCACTGTGGCAGACAAGGGTACCGTCAAGGCTGATACAACGACCGCGGCACCTCCAATGGCCGGTGATGAAGTGACGCCGGAGAGCGACCGGGGCGAAGGATGCAGCTGCCTCTGGTGGTTGTTGCTCCTGGTACCGATTATTATTTTCCTTATCCTCCGGAGAAGGAGAAAGAAGAAAAAAGAAGAAACTGATAAAGCATAATACCGATATGAAAATCAAGAGATTAACTGTTTTGTTGTTCCTGCTGGGGCTTGGCATTACTGCAAAACCACAGGACAACACCAGACTGCAGGAAGCTTTTTATGATGCAGAGTACTTCCTCATGAGAGGAGACTATGCTGATGCGCTGCCTTATTACCAGGGGATCTATACTTCCATGCCGGATAATGCGAGCATTGCCTTCCGCATTGGATTATGCTATCTCAACATTGAAGACAGCAAGAACCTGGCAATTGAGTACCTGGAGAAAGCTTCTCAGAAAATCTCGGCCAAATACCGTGAGGGTTCACTGAGACAGGTTGATGCGCCATACGAAGCACTTTTCTTCCTTGGCGATGCTTACAGAATCAATTACATGTTTGAAAAAGCCAAGGAGGCTTATGGCAGATACAGGGCGACCCTGATGGCGACCGACATAGAAAATATACTGTATGTCGATCAGCAGATCGCGGCCTGCAACAACGCACCGGCGATTATGTCTGACCCTGTAAAATTCTCTGTTGAATCACTGGGAGAAATGATCAATGACGGCAACGATAACTTCTCCCCTGTGGTTTCGGCTGACGGAAAGTCGCTCGCATATATGACATCCATGAAGTTTTATGATGCCATTATGGTCTCACGACTGGTAAAAAATGAATGGTCACAGCCTGTAAATATCACGCCTGAACTGCAGTCCGACGGTGATCATTATGTCTCATGGCTCTCAGCCGCCGGTGACCGTATGCTTCTGTCAAAGGATGACAACATCAACAGTGATATCTGGATCAGCACATACAACGGAGAACGCTGGGATGTTGCACGCAAGCTAAAGAAAGAGATAAATACAAAATACTGGGAAGCGCACGGTTTCATAACCGATGACGGCTCCACCATGATTTTTTCCAGCGACAGGCCGGGTGGCTTCGGAGGCCTTGACCTTTACCTGTCGAAGCTGATGCCCGATGGCGAATGGGGCCAGCCTTTGAACATGGGGCCGGAGATAAATACCCCGTTCAACGATGACAGGCCTTTCCTCATCAATAAGGGCACCATGCTCTTCTTCGCCTCACAGGGTCATTATAACATGGGCGGTTATGACATCTTCAGAAGCGAATTGCAGAGTAACGGTCTCTGGAGCAAACCTAAGAACCTCGGCTATCCTGTCAACACCCCTGACGATAACATCTTTTTCTGCCCAACAGATGGCGGCAAGGGAGGTTTTATCTCAATGGCGCACAGGGACAACGGAGCAGGAAAACTGGACATTTACCACATCAGGTTCAAATGATACTGGCAAGGGAAGGTCATTGTATGATGATGACCGGGAAGAAATAATGTTGTAGTAAAAAAGAAAAATGGGAATAAGGGGAATAGTTTTTTGTGCAGGACTGCTTGCAATTGTGCCGCTCAGCGCCCAGAAGAAAAGTCAGGTAAAAGCGATATGGCTGGAGGCTGAATCGCATTATCTCTACGGCGAATTTGAACTTGCCAACCCTCTCTACCTGATACTTAATGACATTAAGCCAGGCAATGCAAACATCAAGTACAAGATCGGCAACTGTTATCTGAATATCTTCGATGAGAAACCAAAAGCAATTCCTTTCCTTGAAGATGCTGTAAAAAATACCAGTTACAGCTCCAAAACCGGCCTACTCAAAGAGAAGAGGGCTCCGCTTGATGCGTACTTTTCGCTTGCCAACGCCTACAGGATAACAAACCATCTCGACAGCGCCCTGAACACTTACCGGTTTTTTAAAAACCTTGTTTCCGAAACCGGTGAGATGAGGAACCAGGAGTTCATCAACCAGCAGATCCAGGCATGCAATCTTGCTTCGGTACAGATGAAGGCACCCGTTGATGTGCTGATCACACCCCTGAAAGAGTACATAAACCAGGGCTCTGTCAATGACAGGCCGGTGGTGAGCTATGACGGCAGCACAATGGCCTACACAGAACGCCGCGGACTGGAGTCCGTCGTCTACGTCACCAGGAAGGATGGCGACAGCTGGGGCACACCCGTCGATATCACTTCCCAGGCTGCAATGGGACCTGATTGTTATACAACATCTCTTAACAGCGACGGAACAGAACTGTACCTGTTCAAGAATGACAATTACGATGGCAATATTTATGTAACGACATTCAAAAACGGAAAATGGTCTGACATCGTCAGCCTCAACAAAAACATAAATACAAAGTACTACGAATCTCACGCCGCCATATCATCGGACGGAAAGAAACTGTATTTTACCTCCAACCGCCTGGGCGGACTTGGGGAGCTTGATCTCTGGGTATCTGAAAGAGACCAGACAGGCGACTGGGGCGTGCCGGCAAACCTCGGGAACATAGTCAACACCCCTTATAATGAGGAGACTCCGTTTATTTCTCAGGACGGACTTACACTCACCTTCAGCTCCGAAGGTCACGGATCAATCGGAGGCTATGACATTTTTAAATCAACATCTGCAGCAGGCGTATGGGGTACACCTGTCAACATAGGATATCCCATCAGCACCACCGATGACGATCTTGGGTTTGAGCCTTTTGACAACGGCAAATTCGGGTACTATTCAATCCTTACTGCCTATAAAAAGAAGGAAATAACGCTCGTTTCCTTCAATCAACCTTCTGAAGAGCCGAGAGACACCGTGACTATCAGCTTTGATCTTAAAGACCTGCCTTATATAACCCTCACAGATTCATCCTCGCTCATTATGAACCTGATTATAAAAGATGTGCGAGATACCGATGAGGAGGTTGACCCGGAAGTTCTCTATTATACTGTCCAGGTAATGGCACTCTATAACCCTGTCGATCCGGCATACTTTCAATATGCGGATATTGCCGTGTTCTTTAACCGCCAGGACAAGTTCTACCGTTATGTCACCGGGCGTTTTGACACGAAGCCCAAAGCATATGAAGAAGTTGCCAGGTTACTCAGGCTGGGCTATCCAAACGATATCTTCGTCAAGAAAGTATACAGAAATGATTCTCGAAAGTGACATTGTCAGGCTGAGAGCAGTTGAACCTGAGGATCTTGAACTCCTTTACACCTGGGAGAATGAGGAAGCAAACTGGAAACAGAGCAATACGCTTGTTCCCTATTCCAGATATACACTGAAGCGGTATATTGCCAATTCACATAAAAGTCTTTTTGAGACAGGACAGCTGAGGCTGATGATTGATGTCACTTCCGGAAAGAGGACTGTCGGGACGATCGACCTCTTCGATTTTGATCATTATCACATGAGGGCTGGCGTAGGCATACTCATCGCTGACCCGGACGACAGGAGAAAAGGTTACGGTTCGGCAGCCCTGGAATGCATCATCAGATATGCCTTTGAGACACTCAACCTGCATCAGTTGTGGTGTAACATCCTCGAAGGCAATGAAGAAAGCATGAACCTCTTCCTGCGCCACGGTTTTGTCCGCAGTGCCGAAAAAAAAGAATGGGTAAGGACTGACGGAAGGTTCGTCACCGAATATATGCTTCAGATGCTGAACCCCGCAAAATAAATTCCTGGCTATTCTGTCCTTCCCCGGATATTCCGGTACTCACCCCTGAAGTAATTTACATTCATCAGATCATACCTCTCTTTCTGGGCCGTGAACCTTGCAAGGAAATCCTCGAAGTCCTTCTTCATGGCGGGTGTCCACCCTGTCTCAGCTATGGCAAAGGCTCTCGGGAATGCCATATATTCAAGATGCTCCGGGGTGGAGATGTATTCGGTCCAGATGTTACCCTGCAGGCCAAGGACATATTTTTGTTCCTCCGGTTTCAGTTCATCAGGCAGGGGCTCGTACGAGTAAACCCATTCAAGCGGTAAGTAGCCTCCTATTCCCAGAGGCTCGCCTTCAGGTTCGCTCTGATAATAATCCAGGTACAGATGTGTGCTGGGAGTCATAATCACATCATGCCCCATCCTGGCTGCCTCGATCCCTCCTTTTATTCCACGCCATGACATTACTGTTGCCTCCGGGGCCAGCCCTCCTTCAAGTATCTCATCCCAGCCTATAATCTTTCTCCCTTTTGAATTGATGTATTTTTCCATCCTGGTCACAAAATAGCTCTGCAGCTCATTTTCATCCTTCAGGTCCTCATCCTTCATTCTCTTCTGGCATGCGGGACATTTCTCCCAGCGCACCTTCGGGCATTCATCACCTCCTATATGTATATACTCTGACGGGAACAATTCCACAACTTCATCAATTACATCCTCAAGAAAAGCAAAGGTGGTGTCCTTGCCCGCGCAGAAGACATCATCAAATACGCCCCACCGTGTCATAACATCCACAGGTTTGCCGGTGCAGCCCAGTACAGGGTATGATGCCAGTGCGGCCATTGCATGACCGGGCATTTCAATCTCGGGGATAATGGTGATGAAGCGGTCTGATGCGTACTTCACAATCTCCCTGATTTCTTCCTGTGTAAAGTAGCCTCCGTGAGGTATGCCGTCATAAACAAACGGGGGTCTGCCACCGTGCCCGACAAGAGTTTCCTTGCGTTGTGATCCAACGGTCATGAGATTGGGATATTTCTTTATTTCAATCCTCCAACCCTGATCATCGGTCAGATGCCAGTGGAACGTATTGAACTTGTGCAGGGCGAGTACGTCAATATATTTCTTTATTTCTTCCACGGGAAAGATATGGCGGGACACATCGAGATGCATGCCCCGGTATCTGAATCTGGGCTCATCGGTGATCACGCAGGCCGGCACCACAGGTCTTATCTCTCCGGTTAGCCCACCTGACACCTCTACCTGCGGAGGAAGAAGCTGCCTGATGGTCTGTACACCGTGAAACAGCCCTTCTGCTGTGGTCGACCTGAGTTCTATTTTTTTCTTCGTGACCTCAAGAACATAACCCTCCGGGCCGGTTGTAAGGGCTGTGTCAATAATCATGAATATACTGTTGCTTCCTGCTTTCGAATTATCGCTGACAGGAAGAGTGATCATTGCGCTCTTAATTAACATATCAGCCAGGAACCGGGCCGCAAGGGCTGTCTCACCTGTCAGCGGGGAAACCACCATGGCGGTTTTATCATCAACCGTGAACGCACCCTTAAGCATTATCAGCTCAGCAGGTGCAGGGATAATGTTGTAACTGTTTTTCATTTCCGGATTCTTTCCTGAACAACTGCAAATAAGTATCATTGCAACAAGGGGTAATAATGACGGTTTTCTCATATCTGTTCGTTTATCTGTTTATTCTTTCTTGTTGTTCTGCATACTGCCCCCTGCTCTAATGCCCGCTGCCAGCATGCCGCATGCAGCCTCAATATCCAGACCTCTGGATTTACGCACTGAAGCACCGACCCCGGAGGTTACCAGATGATGTTTAAATCTCATCATTGTCGCACTGTCAGCGCTCCTGTCATCGTCTGTTCCCGTGTTGTGATAAGGAAGAAGATTGACTCTGATGCCTGTTCCCGAAAGTAACCTTTTTAATTCCTCAAGATGCTTATCCGTGTCATTTTTCCCTTTAATCATAACGTAAGCGACAGTAAAACGCCTGTCGCAGCCTGTCATGGTTGTCTTCATCAGGTCCAGTGTTTCTTTGAAAGGCCATGCGTTCTCCGCCGATATTGCCTCCAGTCTCTCTTCAGGAAAGGAGAATAAAGGCTGAGGGTGATGTTGCATTCAGTTTCATCAAGGAGTCTTTTTACCGCAGGCGTAATGCCAACAGTTGAAACGGTTACCCTCCTCTTTCCTATTGCCATTCCCCACTCAGCGGTGAGCACCCTTAATGCCTTTATTACTTCGTCAATATTATCGCCAGGTTCACCCATTCCCATAAGCACCACATGAGTCACCTTATGCGGCAGACTGACAACCTGGTTGACAATTTCACCGGCTGTAAGGTTACCTCTCCATCCGTTCTGTCCTGTTGCACAGAAGCTGCAACCCATGCGGCATCCTGACTGAACTGAAATACATACCGTTTCGCGCCTGCCGTCAGGTAGGTATACTGCTTCGTGAAGAAGAGCATTATCCGTGCTGAAAAGATACTTTACGCTACCGTCTGCGGAAGCTACTGTCGATACAGGTTCACTGAGACCTGTGCTGAAGCTTTCTGAAAGCAATGACAACACCGCCCTGGGAATGTCGTTGATTTCACTGAATGCCCTTATACCCTTTTTGTATATCCAGTACAGGATGCGACGGGCGTAACGGCGTTCAATGTCAGTACGCGCCAGCAGGTCCTCCGTTTTCGTGAGATCCAGGCCTGCCAGGGGGATGATGTTGGCTTTTTCTTTCACAGCCGTAAAGATATTAATTAACGGCCATGAACCTTTTTCCTTAATTCAGTCCCCTGTTTCTCAGCATCGGTTCTATCTGCGGTTCACGGCCACGGAAATTGAGGTACTGCTGTTCAGCGTCCATGATGCCCATCTTTTCAAGAATGTTGGTCCTGAATGATGTTGCTGTGGCCTGATCAAATATTCCGTTTTCCCTGAATGCTTCAAAGGCGTCATTATCGAGCACTGCAGCCCAGGTATAGACATAATAGCCTGCGTCATACCCGTCAATTATGTGAAGGAAGTATGTGCTGCGGTATCTTGGTTCTATTTCCGGGATGAGGCCTAATTTCTTCATTGTCTCCTTTTCAAATTTCTGTACGTCAACGACTGCCGGAGCTTCGAGGGAATAATAAGCCATATCGAGCAGTGATGCGGCCATGATCTCCACATTGTCAAATCCAACGTTAAAGTAGCTGCTGTTTTTTATTTTCTCAACGAGCTCGTCGGGAATGACTTCTCCGGTTTTATAATGTTTGGCGTACATTTTAAGGACCTCCGGCTGGGTGGCCCAATGCTCCATAATCTGTGAAGGAAGTTCGACAATGTCTTGCGCGGTGTATGTGCTTCCATAGGTATTGGCAGAGAACAGACCCTGAAGCCCATGACCGAACTCGTGGAAAAGTGTGCTCACGTCATCCATGCTCAGCAGTGCGGGCTCATCCGGTGCCGGCGGGGTAAAGTTACCCACTATGGTCACTACCGGAGTTATCTCTTTGCCGTCGAGCACCCTGTGATCACGGTAACCGCCGCACCATGCACCCTGGCTTTTGCTCTCCCTCGGGAAGAAGTCCATGTAGAGGACACCGAGGTGACTTCCGTCGGCTTCCTTCACCTCGAAAGCCTGTGCATCAGGATGAGGTAGAGGCATGTTTTCGAGACGGGTGAAGGTAATTCCGTAAAGTTTGTTTGCAACGGTGAAGGCGCCGTCGCGCACGTTGTCGAGGCTGAAATAAGGTCTCAGCTCATTTTCATCAAGATCATATTTTGCCTTGCGCAGTTTCTCTGCGTAATACCACCAGTCCTGAGGCTCAAGTTTGAATTTGCCGCCTTCACTGTCAACGATCTTCTGCATTTCGTCACGCTCACGGATGGCGACCTTCTGCGACCTGCTGAACAACCCGTTCAAAAGGGCGAAGACATTCTCCGGTGTCTTGGCCATCCTGTTTTCAAGATTTATATGGGCATGAGTCTTATATCCCAGAAGTTTTGCCCTGTCAGCCCTCAGGCTGACAAGGTCAGCAAGAACCTGGTTGTTGTCATACTCGTTTCCGTTGTTGCCGCGGTTAAGGTATGCGTCGTACAGTTTTTTGCGGAGATCGCGATTGTCAGCATACTGCAGGAAGGGTATCATGCTGGGTTTCTGGGTGGTAAAGACCCACTTGCCTTCGAGGCTGTCAGCGCTGGCCATCTCTGCAGCATTGGCAATTACACTCTCAGGTAGTCCGGCCAGGTCGGCTTCATTATCTATGATAAGTTTGAAACCGTTTGTCTCGGAAAGTACATTCTGATTAAATTTTACTGCAAGCACTGAAATGTCCTGGTTGAATTTCTTCAGTGTCTCCTGGTCTGCCGGGTTCAGAAGAGCACCATTGCGGACGAAGCTCTTGTAAAGGTTCTCAAGAAGGTAGAGCTCCTCGTCGTTAAGTTTTTCGTTTGCCCTGTTTTCATACACTGTCCTGATCCTCCTGAAGAGTTCTGCATTGAGCAGCACCTCATCGCTGTAGGCTGACATTTTCGGAGCGAGCTCCATCTCGGTTGCTTTAATGCTGTCATTGGTGTTGGCGCCGGCCTGTGCGTAAAAAACGTACGCCACTTTATTCAGCAACTGACCACTGCGATCGAATGCTGCGATTGTATTTGCGAATGTCGGGGCCTCAGTGGAGGCGGTAATGGCTGCTATCTCATTTTTGGCCAGGGTGATGGCTGAGTCAACTGCAGGCATGTAATCCTTATTATGTATCTGGTCAAAAGGAGGCACTCCGAAAGGTGTCTGCCACTCAGTGAAGAATGGATTTTCCGTTCCTTTTTTCTCTGAAGTACATGAAACAACCGCAGCAACTGCAGCAATCAGGATGATAATGATTTTTTTCACGCTATTGTTTTTTAATTGTTTATGATTCATTTTAAAGCGGCGGCTAAGATAATTTTTTTGTCAGATCTTACCTGTGACAAAATGCATGTTTTAGGCAGATGCAAGAATTATGATGATTCAGATACCTGACAGGCTCACATACTGACCCTACAGTGTATATAGGCCGGCAGATGCTTTGCTTGGTATTTAATGCGTGATTGGTTAAATGAATCAGTCATTGTGAATAACTCAGTTAAAAATGAAACTTTTGAACAAAGATTTGAGTTTAACATAAGCTTTGTATTATTAAATTTATGCCCTGCGGTGATTTTGGTAATAATAAATAAAGAGAACAGTAGCTTATGAAGAGACTTCTACCCCTGTCAAATCTTGTAATTCTCATCACGGCAGCAATACTTGCCACTGGCGTTGCCTCAGGCCAGACACCTCTGCCAGAATTATCAAAAGATGGCGGTACCGTTACTCCTGATTCAATTACATTAAGTGTTGCCCAGAAGATTAAACTCTATCCTGTGCCTGTAATATCTGATCTTTTCATAGACAATATTGTCAATGTCACCAGGATAGAGATCTTTGATGTAATGGGTAACAAGCACATTTCCGAAACCTGTGACAATCAGGATCATTTAAGGATTCCCGTGAGCCAGCTCCCGCGCGGCATATACTTCATAAGGTTCATCACTCCCGGATCAACATCAATCAAGCGGTTTACAAAGGAATAAAACAGTGCGTGCTGCCAGGCGGGCTCTGCGCTATTTTGTAATTTCACTTCCCCCAACAAAGTTGTTGCTTTTCTGAACAATCCTATGCCGCTTATTTCAGCCGCCGGAGGGGTCAAATTTTAATAAAGTTATCGTGATTTGAACAATTGCCTCAAAATTGTCTGCAACTTTAATTCTCTTTTCATAAATTTAGACTCTTGATTTTTATTGAAATAAAAATTTGAAGATGCATGCTTATGAAGAGATCTCTACTCCTGAACGCTTTGCTGTTTGTAACTCTCTTCTCTGCTCTCTCGCTGCAGGACAGTTACTCACAGGCGCTGCTGATTGAAAACTTTGACTACACAGCAGGAACCTTGCTCACAAATGTCGGCTGGACGGCCCATTCCGGATCTGGAACGCAGCCTGTTGATGTGGTTGTTCCAGGATTAACATTCACAGGCTATCCGCTGTCTGATATTGGCGGGGCAGCACAAATTGACAACACCGGAGAGGATGTTCATAAGACATTCACTGCTCAGACTTCAGGTACTGTCTATGCAGCCTTTACGGTGAAAGTAATTGCTTCAGCCGAAGGTTATTTTATGCACCTGGGAGGTAATCCGATCGGGACCACATTCAGGGGAAAATTATTTTTGGTAGGCGCAGCTGATCCGTTTAATTTTGGGTTATCGGTGGGCTCTAACACGGCAACACCTGTGACATCAGGGTCGTATACCTACAA
This sequence comes from uncultured Bacteroidales bacterium, assembly GCA_963743775.1. GTDB lineage: Bacteria > Bacteroidota > Bacteroidia > Bacteroidales > VadinHA17 > SR-FBR-E99. Next base: position 521,659 of record CAVURA010000008.1, on the reverse strand, counting down.
TTCAACATATTTATTTGTTCTGAAATATGAGATTGTTGATGGTCCAGTCAATAATATTGTCAGCCTCCATATCATATCAGGAGCTGTTCCGGCCACTGAACCGGGAACTCCGACAATAGGACCATTGACCGATGCGACTCAATCTGAAATTGAGCCTGGCTCGATTGCCCTGCGTCAGTTCAGCGGAAACCAGAATGTCGTTATTGACGGTATCAGAATCGGAAAAACCTGGGCCGAAGCTGTGACCGACCCCCTCCCTGTCGATGTAACTGCACCGGTCGCCACCTTCGTCCCTACCAATGCAGCCGTGGACGTGACCCCGGATGTTAAACCGACGATAACATTTGACAAAGCTGTCCTGAAAACAGACGGATCAGTACTCGCTGACGCTGACCTGGCAACACTGGTCTCCTTCAGGAAGACAGATGCTGCCGGCGAAAATGTTCCCTTCACTGCAACGATTGACGCCGAAAAGAAAGTCATTACCGTTACCCCTTCATCAGCGCTCCTCAACTCCCAGGTCTATTACCTGGCTGTAGGTTCAGTTGAAGATGCAAAGGGAAATGAGTCCACTGCCTCAGGCGTGACATTCACTACCCTGGCCTCTACTGCCGGCACAGTTACTATAACAGGTCCCGTCGGAGGAGAAACATTCCATGCCGGCGACGCCACATCAATAACGTGGACATCGGCCAACATCACAGATATTTTCATAGAGGTCTGGTCGCCCAACGCTGGCACTTATTCATGGAGCTCATTTGTGGCAACCACCCCTGCTGCAGCAGGAAAAGCTGATATCACCGTTCCCGCTGACGCTCCTTACGGGGTGGAATACAAGATACGGGTCTCCGACAAATCGAATGCCGCAGTCAGCTCTGAAAGCGGAGCATTTACAGTAATAGGTGTTGCTACGACAATCACGGACCTGAGAACAAGATTCGCGGATAAGGACGTAGTTAAACTATCCGGTGAAGCAACAGTCACTTTCCTGAGGCCAGCCAACCGGAACCAGAAATATATCCAGGATGCCAATGCAGGCCTGCTTATTGACGATGCATCAGGAGTACTTACAACGGTCGTTGCAGCAGGTGACAAGATCGAGGGACTTGAAGGGAAAATAGCATTTTATGGAGGTGTCATGGAGATTGTTCCGACTGTGGCTACTGTTACGGTCAAGTCGGGCGGCAATACGGTTACGATACCTGAACTGACTGTTGCACAGTACCTGACAGATTTCCTGAAATATGAGTCGATGGTTATTAAACTTAAAACGGTAACTATTACTGAGGGTAACGGGACAGCGACTTTTGCCGAATCGACTAACTACAATGTCACCGACGGAACAAGTACTGTAGGTCTCAGAACATTTAAATCAGGCGATGGCAATGTTGTTGGTACAGTCATACCGACAGCTATGATGCATCTTACCGCTCTTGCCGGGTTCTATAATACGACTGCCCAGGTTTATCCAATGAATACATCTGGTTTTTACCTTCTCAGTTCCAACAAAGCCATTACAGCCTTTGCTTTTAACGGATTGACTCCTGCTGTAACCGGGACGATCAACGAAGCATCTAAGACAATTGCTCTGACAGTTCCCGCCAGCACAGCCCGGACATCACTGGTTCCGACAATTACGGTTTCTGAAAAATCAACTGTTGATCCGGCATCCGGTACAGCTAAGGATTTCACCAATCCTGTCACCTACACTGTAACAGCAGAGGATGGTTCGACAGCGGTATATACCGTGACAGTCTCATTGTCGACAGGTGTCTCAGATGCATTAGCTGGTCAGTACAGGATCTATCCCGTTCCCGCACACTCGGAGGTCACGGCTACAGGTATTGAAGACGTCAAATGCATTGAGATCTTTGATGTGACGGGCAACAAGCTTATCACTGTGATTTGTGAAGGTGAGGACCTGAAAGTGATATCTGTCAGCCAGCTGGTCCGCGGCGTTTACTTCATCAAATTTACCACACCGCAGGGAGCAGTGATGAAAAGATTTGTAAAAGAATAACCACCTGAATCTCACCTTACCTGAAAACGCCCGGCCTTTCGTCGGGCGTTTTTGTCATGCGGTCTTTCTGTCTTGCTGTCATTCTGCCCGATTGCCTATTGTCAATTGCCGTAAAATTTATGACCTTTGCACCCTATGCTGCCAAAAATAACAAACAGACTTTTTCTGCCCTTAATAATAATAGCATTCGTCTGTGGCACCGGATCCTGCCGCAAGGTGCCTGTTCCGCCGTCACCGGATGATACTAGTCTCTTCTCAGCATGTGTCATTCCCGGCACGTCATCAACACTTGACATTGTCACCTTTAACGTTGAAGGATTTCCCAAGGCAGGTTATACAAGTGTCACCGCGCTGGCAGCTCTTATAAAGACCATTGATCCTGATATCGTGGCCCTGCAGGAGGTGGCATCCGAAGCCGACTTCAACCGCCTTATAAAACTGATGCCAGGCTGGTCGGGCAGCTTCTACCCTATTGACAATGATAACTGGAACCTCGCATACCTCTTCAAGTACAGTGAGACTGAGGTGTATCTCCAATCAGCACAGCTTCTGTTTTCTCAGGACTCATGGGCTTTCCCCAGACCTCCTTTCGAGATTAAGGTAAGGCATATTCCCTCCGATACTGAGCTATACCTCATTAACCTTCACCTCAAATGCTGCAGCGGCTCCGACAACGAAAGCAGCCGTACCTCAGCCTCGGAACAGCTGAAGGAATACCTTGACAGGGAGAGACCGGATGACGCCGTGGTAATGCTCGGCGATTATAACGACGAAATCACATCAGCCGCTGCCGGTGAGAATCCCTTCCTTAACTTTATCAATGACAGTGTAAACTACGCCTTTGCAGACATGACAATTGCCGAAGGGAGCGCTCTCTGGTGGTCATATCCATCATGGCCCAGTCATATAGACCACATACTGGTTACAAATGAACTGGCGTCTCATATCGACACTGCAATGGTGATAAAAGCCAGTCCCTGCTACCCCGATTACGAAGATGTTCTGTCAGACCACAGGCCCGTCAGCATCAGGATCCTCCCCTGAAAAGATGATTAATTCTTCGGATAGTCGTTTCTGACGATCACCACATAAACCGGGAAGTGATCGCTGAAGCCTCCCTGCCACACCGTTCCCACAAACGACCTCAGGGGATACCCTTTATACTGTCCGTCTTTCTGTACCAGGAATGGTGCGTTGAATACTCTTGCAACAAGGAATTTATAGGATGAATAGTCTTTGCCAAGCAACGACTGAGTGATAATGATCTGATCAAAAAGGTTGACCCCGTCACGGTAATAGAGTGATCCTATGCCTTTCCTGTAAAGCGGGAACATAGTGTTATAGAGCTCCCCCTCCTCCATCCTGTCAGGATCACCCGAGGCCCTGAGATACTTGCGTAGACTCTCGTCCGTAGGATCATCATTGAGATCTCCCATGACATAAACCCTGGCCAGCGGATCAACTGTCATGAGGCTGTCTGTGAGCCTGCGTGACAGGGCAGCGGCGGCATTGCGCCGTGGACGGGTGGTGACTTCACCGCCCGACCGTGAAGGCCAGTGACATACGATGAAGTGCATCGGCTCCCCATCAAAAATACCTGACACAACAAGCTGATCCCGCGTATAAATTCTCTCACCGTTCTCATCGGCAAGGTCAAGCTCACAGCTGCCTGATGCGGTCACCCTGAAGAACCTGGGACGATACAAAAGTGCAACGTCGACGCCTCTGAGATCAGGTGAGTCGTAATGAATGATCTGGTAATTGGATTCTTTAAGCAGAGGGTGGGCAGCGAGGTCTTCGAGCACTTCACGGTTCTCTATCTCGGAAACGCCCAGCACTGCCGGCCCGCCCTTCCAGCCATCATCCTCACCGATGCGCGAAATAACCAGCGCCATGTTGTCAATCTTTTCCTGATACTTCGATCCGGTCCACTTATTCGGACCCTCAGGAGTGAACTCCTCATCAAGTACATCAGGAGTATCAATCGTGTCAAACAGGTTTTCCAGATTATAAAAAGCAATAACCCCTGCTCTTACTGACTGCTGGGCTTCAGTAAGACAACCAAGTGAAAACAGGATTATAATAAAGGTAAGCCTGTGAATCATTATTCAAAATTCTTCCGCCAAAGTTAACACTTTTGCTCTTCGACTTTCGATTTTCGACTTATATCATTTGTCTTTTGTCTTCTTCACCAAAAACCTTATCTTTCTTGACAATTTTCCGACTAACCCATGAAAAATAAACGATTGATCTATTTATTGTTACTGTCTTTTTTCGCCTGTAGCACCATGAGTGCTCAGCAGGGTAAGGTCAAAGGCATGATAATCGACAGAAGTAACAGAACCCCAATAGCAGGTGCAGTAATAACCGATGCCTCCGGCAGGGAGCTGGGAACAACAGCGAACGATGGCTCCTTCTCCGTTTCGACGGAAGAGGGTAAACAGATGCTCCTTATTAACATGACCGATTATGAGCAGGCTGCTGTCAGTGTCACAGTCAAAGCCGGAGAAACCTCTGACGCAGGAACAGTGACTATACTCGAGATCACCAGTACCAGGATGGACATCAGTACAATCAGTATGTCAGAGGGTGCCTCAGAGGATGGTTTTGAGGCACAGTCAGTACAGGGAGTGCTGAGCTCATCGGCAGATATTTTTCTCAGTGCGGCAGCCTATACTTTCGGTCCTGCAATGTACAGGGTAAGGGGTTATGATAACAACTATCAGAATGTCAGCCTGAATGGTTTCGTTACCAATGATATTGAATCAGGTTCTCCGTACTATTCAAACTGGGGAGGGCTGAATGATGTAATGCGCAGTGCCATGGTCAGCTCCGGTCCTGAACCTATCGGCTTCCTCTTTGAGCCTGTTGGCGGAGCAACAAGAATCAATACCAGGGCTTCCGCATACAGGTCAGGCGTTAAAGCTGTTTACTCGCTGTCTAACCGCACATACCGCAACAGGGCCATGGTCACATACAGTACCGGCCTGATGAACAATAACTGGGCTGTGACAGGCAGTTATTCAAGACGCTGGAGCGAAAGGGGATTCGAAGAAGGGACATTTTATGATGCAAACTCCTTCTTCCTCTCTGCAGAAAAGAAGATTAACAACCACCATAGCCTGAACCTCACTGCCCTTGATGCTGTCTATGAGAGGGGTGTTGCAGGAGGAAGCACGCAGGAGGTTTACGACCTCTCTTCTGATCCCTACTATAACCCTTACTGGGGATACCAGGACGGCAAAGTACGAAGCGCACGCGTCAGAAGTAATAACAAGCCTCTCATCACCCTTGCTCATTTCTGGACACCCTCTGAGAAGCTGGACATACAGACCACAGCAGGCTACTGGTTCGGCAAGAGCGGCTACTCGGCGCTTAACTGGTATGACGTACTTGACCCCAGACCAGATTATTACCGCAAGCTGCCAAGTTACTATTATGACGAGACGGACATTGCAGGCATAACAGAAAACTGGCAGTCAGACCCTGCTGTTAGTCAGATCGACTGGGACAGTTTTTATTTTGCCAACAGGAAAAACATTTACACTGTTCATGGTGAAGGCGGAAAAGCCGACTACGATCTGTCAGGAAACCGTTCCAAGTATATCGTTGAGGACCGGCGTAATGACCTCTCGCAGTTTCAGTTCAACACACAGGCTTCATGGGAACTATCCGAAAAGGTGAATCTTACCGGAGGACTGCTGGTCGATATCTACCGCGGACATAATTTCAATGTCATCAAGGACCTTCTGGGCGGCGATTACTGGCTCGATGTGGACCAGTTTGCCGAGAGGGACTACCCGAATGACCCTGACGCGTTCCAGAGTGACCTTAACAACCCCGATAACGCTGTCACCGAGGGTGAGACATTCGGCAACAGCTATTATGCTTTTCAGCGAGGTACCACACTGTGGGGCACAGGGCGTTACAGTAACAAACGCTATTCGCTATACCTTAGCTCCCATGCACGATATAGTTCCATGTGGCGCGAGGGGTTGATGCGCAAAGGGCTCTTCCCCGAAAATTCATTCGGCGAATCGGATAAACTGAACTATCTTACCTGGGGCGTCAAGGCCGGAGGAGACTATCGTTTTACAGGACGCCATATGGTAGTTTTCAATACACTCATCACCACAAACCCTCCCCTGTTCAGGAACAGTTTCCTTTCACCCCGCACGCGCAATACGGTCACACCAGACCTGCAGGAAGAGATGATCCTTTCCGGCGACATCAGTTATGTGCTTCGCTCTCCTTCAGTAAAAGGAAGACTGACCGCCTATTATACCCGCTTCATGAACCAGACGGAGGTAACCAGCTTCTATCATGATGAGTGGAGGACCCTGGTCAACTACGCGATGACAGGCATCGACAAAGAGAACTACGGTATTGAGGCAGGCGCCGAGGTGAATATCACAACAGAACTGTCACTTAATGCCGTCGCCTCGCTGGGCCAGTTCCTCTGGGTCAGCAATCCCGGTATCACTATTACCAAAGATAACAACAGCCAGGTGCTAAGCCAGGAAGAGGTGTGGATACAGTACTTCCGTCAGAGCGGCACACCTCAGACAGCGCTGGCAGCAGGCGTAGAATATAACTCGTCAAGATTCTGGTGGGCAGGCATAACCGGAAGCTGGTACGACGAGATCTACCTCGATTTTAATCCTGTCACCCGCACAATGGACGACACCGGATACTACCCATACTGGGAACTGCAGAAGAAAGCTGACCCGGCATTTCTTTTGGATATTTTTGTCGGTAAATCGTGGAAGATCAAAGACATCTATATGAATGTGAGTGCCAACCTGAGTAATATCCTCAACAACCGTACCTTCATCACGGGCGGATACGAGCAGTACCGCTTCGACCCTGAGAGGCCTGAATTGTTCCAGCCAAAGGTCTACTACTACAACGGTTTTAACTACTTCATTAATTTCAGTATCAGGTATTAAAACGATGAAGGAGGAAAAGACTATGAAGATGAAAACAAAGATATTCCAGGGAGCAGCAATAATTGCAGGACTACTAATATTCAGTTCGTGTGTCGATAACAATGAGACCCCGCCGCCGGTAAAAGAGTTCGTGCCCGGAGCAATAGTGACGGTTCAACAGGTGAAAGCGCTATATGATGACCAGCTCGCCATCGATGATTATACCCAGCGGTATCCTGTCGAGATCACTGATGACTGGGCAATGAGAGGCATTATTACAGCCAGTGACAAGAAAGACGGTAATTTTTACAAGGAGGCCTATATTGAAGATGCCTCCGGAGGACTGAGGATGGTGTTTGAATCCACCAGCGGTCTTTATATCGGGGACTCGGTCATCGTTAACGTGAAAGGGCTTTTTATTGGTGATTATGGCGACTTCTGGCAGCTGGGCGCTACGCCCTACTTCGAAGAAGACGGCAACATCCGGGTCGCCGGGATGAACATGGATAAATACTGTAAAAAGACATCCATCAACAACCCTACCCTGCCTGAGACACTGACAATCACACAGGCAAAAAACACAAACTACCTCGGCAGGCTGGTGAAGCTTGACGGTGTTCAGTTCTCTGATGAGATGGCAGGTCTTACCTGGGCTGACGCTGAGGAGTTGACCACAGAAAACAGGACCCTGGAAGACTGTGCTGACAAAACAATAATTGTCCGTACCAGCGGATATGCTTCTGCTGCAGGCGATCTGTTGCCCACGGGCAAAGGATCGATGACAGGTATAGTCACTATTTTCAGCGGCACATATCAGTTTATTGTCAGGGATTTTGACGAAGTGGATATGACAGGCGAAAGGTGCGGATACGTGCCTCAGCCGCTGGGCACTCCGGTAGAAACGCTCAGTGAGAATTTTGGCGGTTTCGCTGACAATGCCACAATTTATATATCAGGATGGCAGAACCTCGCAACCGCCGGAGGCCGTCTCTGGCTTGCCAAGGTTTATAGCGGTAACCCATACGCACAGGCAACCGGGTATAACTCCGGACTTACCAGCATGGTGACCTGGATGATAACCAGGCCTGTAATAATATCGACGCAGAAAGTGCTGACCTTTCAGACTTCCAAGGCATACTGGGAACATACCGGGACCAATTTTCCAATGGAAGTACTCTTTTCTACCGATTATGACGGCACCAACATTACAACTGCAACGTGGACACCGCTCACGGCAGTGCTGGCTCAGAAAGCAGATGTTGATCATGCATGGATCAATTCGGGAAATGTCAACCTGCCTGTCATGGCCGGACAATCAGGTGTCATAGCATTCAGATACACGGGAAGTGATATTGAGAGCACCTCATATCGTGTTGATAATATAATAGTTAGCTCAGTCAAGTAAATCGGAAAGATTATGAAAATAAGGAAAATAATCCCGTCGATATTTTCAGTCACAATAATGATGCTCACTTCGTGCAACAGAGAACCTGTCCCTCCTCCGGAACCCGCTTTAGACTATGTCACTGTCAGGCAGCTGAGAGCAATGTCTGACGCGGGAATAACAACCATAGATACAGGTATCTATATTCAGGGTATTATCACCCTTACTCCCGAGCTTGGCAATGTACCTTCATTCATTGCCTATATACAGGATTCCACTGCTGGAATTTGTCTTACTGTAACAGGCACAAATTCCTTCTCCCGCGATTCCGAAGTCAAGGTACTCTGCAGGGGTGCATCCTTCACAAAGTTCAACGGACTGCTTCAGTTCGGTGACATAAGCATCGCCGACCAGACTGAACTGATCAGTCTTACTGCCACCCCTCCCGGGCCGGTTCTTGTAACACTGGGCGAGCTCCTGACAGGAGCTCACCAGGCAGAATATGTTTTGGTAGAAAATGTGCAATTCAAAGACCAGGGCACTTTTTCAGGCAACAGAATTCTGACAGACTGCAGTTCCGAAGTGGATGTCTATACTCGTTCTGATGCCACATTTGCCCAGGAAACGATGCCAACTGGCAATGGGACATTTAAAGCCGTAGCTTCAGTCTACACTGATATCCAGCTGCTCTTAAGGGAGGAGACTGAACTGGCAATGACCGGCGACCGGTGCGGAGGTGTCGCCAAAACATATTTATCAGAGGGCTTCAATACAATAGTGAAATATGCTGATGCTAGCACCATCGCAGGGTGGAAAACTTATCCGGAGGAAGGTACCAAGACATGGTACGGCAATTATGTTGCAGCAACAGAGAGATGGATTCAGGCGACAGCTTACAATTCAGGTCAGGCATCGGTAAAAACATGGCTGATAACTCCCGTAATAGATCTGACAACTGCAAGCAATCCTTATGTCAGCTTCGAGAGTTCAAACGGTTATGATAACGGAGCCACTCTAAAGCTATACGCCTCAGCTGACTACACTGGTTCGGCGACACCATGGACCTCTACCTGGACGCCTCTCACATTTACCCTTCCTCCGCTTTACTCAGGGGCATGGAGCGATTTTGTCTCTTCCGGCAAGGTCGACATTTCAGCCTATAAGGGAGGAAATGTTTACATTGCATGGGTATATGAGGGAGGAACAGTCCGGACTACCACCTGGGAAGTCGATAATATTCTTGTGGCTGAAAACTGACATAGGCCATGAAACGCTTCGCTGTCATTTGTCTGATGACATGGTCGTTCCTGGTCATAGGAACATCCCAGCCGCCGGCGGGGTATTATGACAGTGCCGGTGAACTGACAGGCAAGGCGCTTCAGCAAGCTCTTCATGATATTATAGACAATCACACCGTAGTTTCCTATTCCGGTCTGTATAGCTGTTTTATTACAACAGATGTCAAACCGGGCAGCATAGTCTGGGATATGTATTCAGATATGCCTGATGGCACGCCCGCATATGTCTATTATTACTCCAGCGCCCAGGAATGCGGCAACTACGACAGTGAAGCGGATTGCTATAACCGTGAACACTCATTCCCGAAGAGCTGGTTCAATAATGAGTCCTCTCCGATGTACTCGGATCTTTTCCATATATATCCCACTGACGGATATGTCAATAACAGGAGAGCCAATTACCCGATGGGCGAAACAACCAGTGCCACATGGACCTCGACCAACGGAAGCATGGTAGGACCGTCGTCATTGTCAGGTTACAGCGGTATTGTCTTTGAACCCATTGACGAGTATAAAGGTGATTTTGCGCGTACATATTTTTATATGGCAACGCGGTACTACGGAGAAGACAGCTCATGGCCCGGGAGCGATATGACCACAGGTGCGGAGCCTAAGCCATGGGCGCTGACCATGCTTCTTGCATGGCACCGTACTGATGCCGTCAGTACGAAGGAGACCGACCGTAATAACGAGGTCTATAAATATCAGAATAACCGCAATCCCTTCATTGATAATCCGCAGTTTGCTGAGAAGATATGGGGAACGCTGAATACTGTCAATGAAATCGCGGCAGATAATGTAGCAGCATTGCTTTATCCGAATCCTGCTTTTGACAAGCTTCACCTGCAAGTTACTGATTATGAATGCTCCGGAGCTGAAGTATTCATTTATGACCTCTCAGGCTGCCTGGTGAGAGCCATAACGATGGAGGAAGGAGTCACCTTCTTTGACGTATCGGAATTGCAGTCCGGGATCTATTTCGTACGTATTTTATGTGATCAGCGGGTGGAAACGGGAACATTTGTAATCGGGCACAGGTGATAGTCAGGTAAGAAAATCTTCGGCTGTTTAAGACAAAAAGTAGCTATATTTGCATCTGTCATGCCCCAAAATATGATGTACCGGAGAGATGCCAGAGTGGTCGAATGGGGCGGTCTCGAAAACCGTTGTCCGGGTAACTGGACCGGGGGTTCGAATCCCTTTCTCTCCGCAACACAAGAATGACCCCGCCAACGGCGGGGTTATTTATTTTGCCGAAGGTGAGATGAAAGCTTGCTTTCAGGAGCACCTGAAGAGAAAATAAAAAAGACCTGAAAGGTCATTCATGTGTTGCAGGTTCCACGCCAGGGATCACGATCCGCCAGCTGGCGGAGTGTAATCCTTCCCCTTTCAACTTTCCCCCTCCCCCGTTGTTATTAATAAAAAGTAAATTTACACCATGACCGACAAGACTCTGACCATAGAGGGAATGAACTGCGCCTCATGCGCGGTTAACGTGGAGAAAGCTGCAAAGAAGGTAGAAGGTATAACATCTGCCGGTGTAAACCTGGCAACAGGCCGGTTGACAGTCAAGTATGACGAGAAACAGGCCTCTCTCAATCAGATCATGGAGGCTGTCGACAAGGCAGGTTACAAAGCCATTGATGATGAAAAAGAACGGAAGGCTACCCGCCCGGTCCAGGAAAAGCTGAAAGGCAGACTGATCTGGTCAGCCATCTTCACCGTACCACTTTTAATACTTACCATGTCGCACATGGCGGGGATTTCTCTGCCCCAAGCCATCTCCCCCGTTAACAGTCCGGTTGTATTTGCACTTATTCAATTGTTGCTGACGATGCCGGTTATCGCCACCGGATGGAACTTTTACTATACTGGCACCAAGACACTCTCCAGGGGTAACCCCGGGATGGATACCCTTGTCGCAATGGGTACAGGGGCTGCGTTTCTTTACAGTCTTTACGCAACCGTTCGTATTATAGGAGGTGATACACACTATGTGCATAGTCTCTATTTCGAATCCGCCGCTTCCATCCTGACCCTGATAACAACGGGCCGGTACCTCGAGGCACGTTCAAAAGGTAAGGCAGGCAGCGCGATTCAGAAACTGCTCTCACTGGCACCGCAGCTTGCCACTGTGCGTCGCGACGGGAAAGAGAAGACGGTACCAGCCTCTAAGGTTGTTCCTGACGATCTTGTCATCGTCCGGCCGGGTGAACGCTTCCCTGTTGACGGAACAGTTACAGAAGGAGAAACAACAGTTGATGAATCCATGCTCACAGGCGAGAGCACACCAGTTGAAAAGAGTATAGGCTCTGAAGTCACTGGGGCAAGCATCAACATGCATGGATCCGTAGTCTTCAAGGCTACCAGGGTCGGCAGTGAGACCACCCTTGCCAGAATCATAAAACTCGTTGAAGATGCACAGGGGTCGAAAGCCCCGATAGCCAGGCTGGCTGACAGGATTTCCGGCGTATTTGTTCCGGTGGTGATGACGCTCGCAGTACTGTCAGCCGGGGGATGGCTTATTGCCACCGGCGATTTTCGCCTGGCGTTCACCATTCTGATTTCAGTGCTTATAATCGCCTGTCCGTGCGCACTGGGACTGGCAACACCAGTGGCAGTCATGGTCGGCACTGGCAGGGGTGCCGAGCAGGGCATACTGATCAAGACCGGCGAAGCTTTTGAGACAGTGCGGAAAGCAACGATGATAGTACTTGACAAGACCGGAACCCTTACCACCGGCAGACCGGTTGTAACTGACATAATCGTGACCGGCACCCATGATGAGAAAAGCCTTCTTGCCCTGACGGCATCCGCAGAGAGACGGTCAGAACACCCAGCAGGCAAGGCCGTGACGGCATACGCTGAACAGACCGGAGTGGCATGCAATGATCCTGAGAGGTTTACAGCCATGCCGGGCTATGGTGTTGAGGCATTCACCAAAAGTCTTCATTTACTTGTCGGAAGCAGAAGGCTGATGGAAGAGAGAAAAATTGACCTGCAGGCAACTTTCAAGACTGCGGTAAGACTTGCCTCAGAAGGGAAGACATTACTTTATGTTGCCGTGGATGGCAAATGCGAAGGCTTGATTGCCGTGGCTGACACCCTTCGCCAGGGATCACGAGAAGCGGTACAGGAACTGATCGCGATGGGACATGATGTGATGATGATAACCGGTGACAGTAATGACACTGCCAGGCATATAGCAGGCGAGGCAGGAATCACGGGGGTGATCGCCGGACTTCTGCCCGGCGATAAGGCAGAGGAAATAAGAAAGCTTGGGCTGGAGGGTAAAACAGTGGTTATGGTCGGTGACGGAATCAATGATGCTCCCGCTCTTGCAGCAGCAGACGTGGGTATTGCCATAGGATCAGGTACAGATGTCGCGATTGAGGCCGCTGATATTGTGCTGATAAAAAGTGATCTGCGTGACGTGGTTAAGACACTTAAACTAAGCAATGCTACAATACGCAATATAAGGCAAAACCTTTTCTGGGCATTTTTCTACAATATCCTGGGCATTCCGGTAGCCATGGGGGCACTGTACCTCTTCGGGGGACCGCTGCTTAACCCGATGATCGCTGCAGCAGCCATGAGCTTCAGCTCCCTCTCGGTTGTATGGAATGCACTGAGACTAAGAAAAATAAAAATATAGAATCCAGCCCTCCCCTTCCAAGTCTGACCCGTGGGTTGCATATGGTCAAATCGAAGTGACATCGTATCAAAGACAAAAAAACAGCGAAACGCAGTCCATATTTCAGGTCACTCCGGGTCAAAATCTTTTTGTCTATTGCCTAATCCCTGCTAACTTTAACCTTTAACCTTTAGCTTATAACCTTGCACCTTTCCGTAATCATACCGGTATATAACGAGTCTGACGCGATCACCAAAACCCTCGACAGGCTAAGGGACACGCCCATGCCTGAGTTTGTGGAGAGCATGGAGGTTATTATTGTCGACGACTGTTCTACAGATGGCTCGGCTGAACTGATTGAAGACTATCAGGCAACCAACTTTGTAACAAAACATCTCCGGCTCCCTGTAAACAGCGGGAAAGGTGCAGCTGTGGCCGAAGGCGAAAGGGTTTCAACCGGTGATACTATAGTTATTCAGGATGCTGATCTTGAGCTTAATCCTGCAGATATTCCCGCCTTGCTGGAGACGATGCACCGCAATAATCTCGATATTGTCAGCGGGACACGCTTCAGGTCAGGGCAGCAGTACCCCATTCATGCCTTACCGGCAACAACTGCAAACAGGATCTTTTCATTTGCTGCGTCGCTGATCACCGGGAGGAAAATAACAGACATCACATGCGGATATAAAGCTGTGAGGAAAAATCTCTTCGACCGGCTAAAAATTCGGGAGAGACGGTTCGGGTTTGAAACGGAGTTGATGATGGCATCTCTTCGTGACAATGCCACTACTTACGGTGAATGCAATGTCGGGTACATCCCGAGAAGAAAAACCGAGGGTAAAAAATTCAGAATAAGTGACGGAATAGGAATACTGGGTAAAACCGTCAGGTACGGCCTCGACGGAAAAAGTTGGTTGTCAGCTCTCACTGTGGCCTTCATAATCACATTCATGACCGTCAACATGCTGAATGTAAAACACTGGAAGGAAGAGCAGAGGGTCATTGAGTGGGATGCAATTTCGTACTACGCTTACCTGCCGGCCACCTTTATATATAAAGACCTTTCGCTGAGCTTTACGGACGGATATGACGGCCCTCACAAGTTTGTATTTTGGCCTGAAAAGGGTCCTGATGGAAAGTATCTCATAAAAACAACCATGGGACTCTCTGTCATGTGGCTTCCCTTCTTCGTTGCAGGACACATCACCGCCCTGATAACCGGCGCCGATGCCGGGGGTTACTCTGAACCTTACAAATTCTTCCTTCTTGTTAGCGCGCTTTTCTATCTGCTTACCGGCTTAATCTATCTCCGGAGAATCCTGCTCACTCATTATTCAGATACAGTGGCATCACTGGTACTGGCAGGATTTGCCTTTGGCACAAACCTCTACTGGTATACACTCTTTCAGGGAACGATGTCACACGTTTATTCGTTTGCGCTCATAAGTGTATTTGTATGGTATTCAATGCAATGGCACGGATCAGGGGGCAGGGAGCACAGGGCACGGAGCTCAGAGCCCGGAGCACGTAACTCGGGGCGCAGGGCATGGAGCGGAGTGCGGTTAGGGTTGTTGCTGGGATTGATATCACTGATCAGGCCGACGAATCTTATCATCATCATTTTCTTCCTCTTTTACGGAGTGATATCTGCGAAAGATTTGAAAAACAGGATCAGGGAACTGGCAGCAGACTACCGGTACATCACACTGATGCTGCTGATGGTGGTGCTGGTGTGGGTGCCGCAGATGATATACTGGAAGGAGATGACCGGCCACTGGCTCTATTTCTCTTACGGCAATGACGAAAGGTTCTTCTTCGGTGACCCCGCAATAATCAAAGGGCTGTTCAGCTACCGCAAGGGCCTGTTCATTTATACACCCCTCCTCCTGTTCGCTTTCGCCGGGATTGTATCACTGTGGGTGAAGCGTTCGCCGTATGCACTGCCTGTCACTATATTCGTACCTCTGAACATCTACATAATCCTTTCATGGTGGTGCTGGTGGTACGGAGGCGGCTTTGGCCAGAGAGCGTTCATCGACAGCTATGCCCTGATGGCCGTCTCAGCCGCGGCTCTGCTCTCCGGTGCATTTTCTTCCGGCAGAAGATGGTTCAGAACCGGAATCTTCACCGTGTTTCTGCTGCTGATGTCGCTTGGAATATTTAACAATATTCAATATTACAACGGAGCCATTCATTGGGAATCAATGACAAAAGCGGCATACTGGGATTCATTCGGACGTATCAGGCCATCCGCGGATTTCAATAGCCTCCTTGAGGCTCCGGATTACGAGGCAGCCAGAGCAGGTAAAGGCAGATAAATACTTTATCCTTTATCCTTCCTTTATCCTTTAACCTTAAAGGATCCTTACCTCATGTGTGATCTGAATATCCGCCTTTTTGTAAACGGCAGAGACACCGCAATACCGATCCATTGACAGGCTGATTGCCTTTTCAATCTTCTCCGGGTCGAGATCCTTCCCGCGGAGTTCATAAATGATATGCATCCTGATGAAGGCATTTGGATGTTCATCTTCGGTGTCACCCTCAACGATCAGGTTGAAATATTCAACCTCCTGTCTCATTTTTTTCAATAATGATACTACATCAAGCCCGGTACATCCTGCCATTGCAACAAGCATGAGAGGCTTCGGACGTGGTCCGGCATCTTCACCGCCTGCTTCAACAGAGAGGTCCATAGTCAGATGATGCCCGTTCACCACCGCGTCGAACTTATTCCTACCCTGCCAGGTTGATTCTATTTTATGCTTCATGAGTTTCTGTTTTGCTGCAAAGAAATAAAAAATATACCAAACCCTGATACAGACAGACCAGCCCCGGTCCGTTAACTGACTGACCGGACCCCTCCCCGTTCCGCCTGGCGGCGTCTCGGGGCAGGCCCTCGCTGAGGAGGGGAAAAATTTTCATTCAATGATTTTTATCTGAAATGGTTACAGCCTGATCACCTGCACCGGAAGGTTAATACCTTCAAGGTGAAGGAGCAGGGGTGTGCTTTTATTCTCCTCAGTCAACATTGAGGTGTCGACGGTAATGCTCTTCTTTTCGCCAGGCAACAGAACAATATAATTATCGTCATAGAATACCGGAGTGACGATCTCCCGGTCGGTAGCCCTGATAACCTTCATCCGTACAAAGAAAGCCGCCACTTCGCCGCTGTTTGCCAGATCGATTGTGAACTTGCCGTTATTGCTCTTCATCATCTGACCAACAACCCTTGCCTCAGGCAGTTTCGTGAGAGCGGTTCTGTCATCGTTATAGGGTAACCAGTAAGTATTGTCATCCATGGGCAGCCCGGTGGAAACATAGGTGATTCTCAGTCTCAGTATATGCATCAAAGCAGGAGTAGTCCGCAGGTCAACATCCCATAACTTAACGACACTGTTGGCCGGGACACTGCCGTCCTGAGCCTTTTTCCATATCTGCCTGCCATTCTCATCTGCAAGCAGGGCCTCCAGCCTGACACCCTTGCGTTCCTTGGGTGTGGCATTGACTATATAAACCGCTGAGTCGACAGGATTAAACTGAAGATGAATCGGTGCAGCAGCATGTTTATACCCGTAAAACCCTGCGTTCTGGTCAAGAAACCAGTCGTAGAACTGTCCTTTCAGAGCCGGCCACGGGTTCTGACTCTTCCACACCAGCACACCTGTGTACCAGTCCCACATATGGGAGTTATATCCTTCAATCAGTGACCGGTATTGATCATAACCTGCTATCTGCGCCCGGGTGACAAAATCCTTCAGGTCACTCACCTCCCCCATACTGCTGATCATGTCGCCGTAGCCCAGGTACTTGTGATATTTCCAGACCTCATTGACAGTATCCCCGGAGGGAGGAACAAGATCCTTTTCCTCCATGATCTTTTTCAGTGTCTCAATGTTGGGCATGCCCACCGATCCTATCTCCGGGTTGAATGGAAATCCTTTTTCCGTAAAGAACCAGAGCGGATCCTGGATTCTATAAGGCCCGTCGGCGGTGCCGCCTTTGGTGTTCCTGATCAGGTCAGGCGATGTTGATTCGTCAAGGTAGACCCACAGTCCGCCGAGGTTGTCAACAGCTTTTTTAACCAGCGTGTCCAGCCCCGGTGGCGGAGGAAATTCATTGCCACCGCATATGACGTACAGTGACGGGTGATTGCGGGTCATTCTCAGCTGATCTTCCAGTGATCTTAAAAAGAGAGAATCGTCATCCGGATACTCGCGCCGGCGCTCCTGGCTCTCATTTTTTGAAGGATCAGGCCATCTTCCGTTGCAGTCGCCGGTGATCCACAAATCCTGCCATACAAGAATACCATTTCTGTCGCAGGCATCGTAAAACTCGGGTCTCTCAAATATCGATCCGCCCCAAACCCTGATCATATTCATATTCATCTCAGCGTGCATCTTCACCTCGGCATCATACCTTTCCGCGCTCAGTCGGAGCAAAGCATCCGATGCTATCCAGTTTGCACCCCTGATAAACAGCTTCTGTCCGTTGATGGTAAACACCCGCGATCCTGTTTTGTCGTCGAAATAACTGCCCGCTTCCCTGAAGCCAAACATAAGGTCTTCCCTGTCAAGCTCTACTTCATCCCTGGTCTCGAAGGTGATTACTGCCGGGTAGAGCGCTGGCTGTCCTATTCCGTTCGGCCACCAGATGCGGGGATCTGTCACCTTAATTTCATTGAAGGTCACGGTAACGGTTGAGGAAGGTTCCAGTTTTAACTTCTTCTTTTCTTTCCTGCCCAGGAATAAAACAATAGCATCACCCTCTATTATCTTATCTGTAGGGTTTACTATCTCTGCCGAGAATGTGACAAAGGCAGGATCCTGCAGTTCTCCCGTAAGGCGGGCTCCCGGCACACGCGTCCTGGCAAAGGTATTCCGTATATCCGCATCACCGGTGACCTCAATCGAAACCTTATCCCATATACCGGTATTACGGTCCCTGACAGGCTGAACCCAATCCCAGCCCGCTGTGAACTGCATCGTTGCATCACGTCCTATCATGCCATCGCCCCCCTGGCCTCCGTTAGGGTTACCCGGGTTGGCCGGCGGTTCAACAAGGACGGCCAGACGGTTCGAGCCGACCCTGTTCAGGTAAGGGGTGATATTGTATTTCTCACGGAGGAACATGCCCTCATGCCTGTTCACGTTTACATGTATGCCGTTAAGCCAGATCTCAGCAAAATAATTTATGCCCCTGAAATTGAGCCACACCTGCTTTGTAGAATCGAGGCTCTCGGTAGAAAACCTTGTGAAAAACCAGTAAGTGTAATAGTCCCTGCCCTCGGTATAAACATCCGGTATAGTTGCATTATTCATACCAAAATAAGGATCAGGCATCACTTTGTTATTGATCAGCGTCGTCAGCACCGTTCCCGGCACGGTGGCAATCAGCCAGCCTGCCATGTCAGGCTCACTCATTGTCAGCTGTGAACCGTCTGCCGCAACATCTGAGGCCATCTTCATTCTCCACCCTCCCGTTAGAGGTATCTCCTGCGCGGTAACGATAAAACAACTCCAGGCTAATGCGCTGAATATTAATAACTTTTTCATTTTATTCAGTGATTACAAACAAGTACGGCAAGTTATTAAAATATTCTTTACATTGCAGATTCTATCTTTTTGCAGATGCTGCCCGCCGGGGAGAAAGAATATGAAAGGCTTTTTGTGCTGGTGCTGACACAACACCGGCGCTGGGGTTCCGTTTTGCTGCCCTATATTATTGAACGGATGCCCGGTGTTGCCTATTATCGTATGACTGAACCGCTCTCACCCCATCCCGACAGGGTGACTCTGTCACATCTTGACAATGAAGAAAGCGAGCTGGTTCGGCTGATAAATGAATACTCCGACCGTAACCTCTTCAAGCTTTTCTCAAAACACCGGGATGCAAGGGAATTCATTGAGAAGGTTACTGACAGTGATTTTGAACAGCTCATCAAGCCTTTTATTGAGGCACGTATCCATCACAGCCTGCATATAGCACAGAATGAGGAGATACCGGTCTATCTTCAAAAAACAAAAATCACGAGCCTCCACCCCGAAGACAGGCTGGCCATCGCCCATGAACCCGCCTTGCCGGTATTCAGTTTCAACCGGTATTCGGAAGGCAGCAGCTACTGCCTGTTCATTGAAGCGGAAGGCAAGCCTTTAGACCTCCGAAAATCGACTGTTGAAATACTTTCGAACAAACCATGTGTCATCAGGGTAAACCACTTCATTTATTTCGTATCTGACATTGAGGGCACGAAGCTGAAGCCTTTTCTCACCCGCAGCAGTATCACCATCAACCCTTCGACGGAAGAAAAGTACTTCGGCACATTTGTCCTTTCGGTCATTAATGATCATAAAGTTACGGGCAAGGGGTTCGTTATTGAGCAGGGGGAAGCTGTCAGGCAGGCTTACCTGACAATTGAGAAGGGCATCAGGGGTCTGCCTGTTGCCATCCTGAAGTTCAGGTATGACGAACATGATGTCTTTTTCCCTGAAGATATGACACACTTCACATCATTCAGCAACGAGGGCGGGAAGTTTATCTTCCGCAGGAAAGAGCGTGACCGCGAATGGGAAAAGAAGTGCATGAGGGCCCTTGATGATGCAGGACTTTTCTCGGAAGACGGCATTAACTTCATGACGCCGGGCACGAGGGAAGGTAATGGTAATGCCATTTATGATCTTATTGAGACTGTCGCCGTCAACAGGAAAAGGCTGACTGATGCCGGCCTCATTCTCCGTACAGGCAGTCTTGGCAGCCCCTACAGCCTTGAGCCGGTAGAGATAAAGCTGAGCCATCAGCTGGTCAATGACTGGTTTGACCTGAAGGCTGTCGTTCAGATAGGCCAGTACAGTATCCCTTTCACACGGCTGAGAAAGAACATCCTGGAGGGTATACGCGAATACCCTTTACCTGATGGCACAGTGGCAGTGCTTCCGGAAGAGTGGTTTACGCGCTATAGGAGTCTTTTTGAGATGGGAAGAGACAACGACGAGAGCCTGATGGTGCATAAGCAGCATTTCGGCATCATCAGCGAAGTGATGTCAGGAGCCGGTTGTGACATATGCCTTAAACTGGAAAAGCTCAATGTGCCTGAAGAACTGCCCGTCCTCTCCCCTCCTGACAGATTAATGACTGAGATGCGTCCCTATCAGATCGAAGGGCTGAGCTGGCTTCATTTTCTGCAGACGAATAACCTCGGAGGATGTCTTGCCGATGACATGGGCCTCGGCAAGACTGTTCAGACCCTCGCTCTCCTGCAATGGAACAAGGAAAACAGGGAATTAATGGAAGAGAAAACAGATAGCCAGATTGCTCTTTTCGGCAGCAATGGTAACAGCACCACTTCGCTCGTAATTGTTCCTGCCTCACTTAGCCATAACTGGTATAACGAGATAGTAAAATTCTGCCCGTCACTGAAAGCCCTGATCCATCACGGTACCGGCAGACTCAAGTCAGCATCTCACTTTTCAAGATACGACATCATTATTTCAAGCTATCATACAGTTCGCCAGGACATACAATTTTTTACCGCGATGACCTTCTTCTATATCGTTCTGGACGAGAGTCAGCATATTAAAAATCCGTCATCAAATATTTACAGGGCAGTGATGCAGCTGAAGGCCGAACACAGGCTGGTGCTCACCGGCACGCCTGTTGAGAATTCACTCACCGACCTGTGGACCCAGCTAAGTTTCGTCAATCCCGGTCTGCTTGGCTCGCTCGCCTTCTTTAAAAGAGAATTCGCCAGCCCCATTGAAAAGAATAACGAAGAGGATAAGGAAAAGAGACTGCGGAAAATCATACAGCCGTTCATCATGAGAAGGACCAAGGAGATGGTGGTCAGGGAGCTTCCTCCGGTCACGGAACAGGTCGTACACTGCGATATGTCTGAGGAGCAATCGGCGATTTATGAAAGAGAAAAGTCAGCGGTGCGCAACAGCATTCTAGAGAATATTGAAAGCGTAGGGGCAGAAAAGTCAGCCATCATTGTTCTGCAGGGACTGATGCGGCTCAGGCAGATTGCGAACCACCCGCTCCTTACCGATGAAACCTATGACGGAGGATCAGGCAAGTTTGACACGGTGACGCGTAATATTGAGAGTGTCATTTCAGAGGGACATAAGATACTCATCTTCTCATCGTTCGTCAAGCATCTTGAACTGTTTCCCGGGTGGCTGACCAGGAACGGGATCGGATATTCAATGCTGACAGGCTCTACCCAGAACCGTGAGAAAGTCATTAACCGTTTCAGAAAGGATGATTCGATCAAGGTCTTTCTCATCTCCCTGAAGGCAGGGGGCGTAGGCCTCAACCTCACCGAAGCCGATTATGTTTTCATCCTTGACCCGTGGTGGAATCCGGCATCGGAAATACAGGCCCTAAGCCGGGCCCACAGGATAGGCCAGGAGAAAAGAGTGTTTGTTTACCGTTATATTTCAGGTGACACAATCGAAGAAAAGATACAGCATCTCCAGGAGAAAAAATCGAAGCTTGCCGAGAGCTTTATAGAATTGACCAACCCGTTCGGCGAGCTTGACATCAAGGGAATGCTTGAGATACTGAACTGATTTTTTTTATCTTTACTTATACTTTAAACCCAAATACAATGAATGATTACAGTAACCATCCGCTGGCAGGGGCTGACGACCTCGACAGCGCCATGTCAAAACTATGGGCCTTCTACAAAAAATATTTCGTCGGAATGTATATTATATCTGTGACAATGGGGCTCCTGTCGGGGATAATCAGCTCCGGATTTGATCTGTCATCGTTGTACTCAGGTTATACAGGTGACCCCCAGCAGGTAATGGACATGATGAAGGGCATGGCCGTACCTTACTCACTGCTGCTGATTGTGACGTTTGTATTCGGGGTTCTGCTTCACGCCTGGATTCTTGAAAGGCCCCTCGGACAGGAAAATACGATATTGAAAGTACTCAAGAGCAGTCTGATTGCCTTGATTCCTGTTCTTATTGTCTTCATCGTATTCTGTATCGCCGGTACCATGCTGACGACAATCGGACTTGTCTTACTCGTACTGCCCGGACTCTTCGCCGTTGTATATATCATGACGGTTGCCCTCTTTGCCCTCCCGGTGACCCTTATCGAGACCCGCAATCCGGGGACAATATTATCCAGGTCGTTAAGTCTTGCCCACAATAGATTCTGGCCGAATATAGCATGGGTTATCGTTCTGGCACTTATTATCATAGTTATTGCCATCGTGATAACCGGCCTTATCATGCTGCCATTTTCCGGTACCTTTTTCAAGGCACTTGCCGATCCGGGAGATGCCACCGCCATGATCGAAATGGCAAAGAACCCGTTGTATATCGGTCTCAGTGCTTTAGCAACCGCACTGGTAACGCCGGTGTTCCCAATTCTGGCCTTCATCCTTTATTTCAGAAACAATGATGATGACCCGGCTGTCATGGTAATACCGGAAGAGGATAATAAAGTAAGGGTGGAAGATCTCTATCCTAAAATGCCGGATAATAAGTAGGCGGCAACAATAGTAAAACATAAAAAAGAACCCCCGCATTTGCGAGGGTTTTTCGTTTTAGGTATTAATAAGATTCTCTCTGTACGTAATGGGTATGAAGCAACTCGTGCGATTTATGCCCGTTGGGCTCTATCAGAAACTCCTTATAGATTGCAACTACTTCAGGGTTCTCATGAGACTTTCTGATGGGCATGCCAGTGTCTTCCATATAGATAGCCTCCATACGCTTCTTCCTGATATCCATATTTGTGGGTATAGGCTGACCGCCTCCGCCGATACATCCGCCAGGGCAGGCCATGATCTCAATGAAGTGGTATGAAGCCTTGCCGGTACTGACCGCTTTGGTTAGCTTATTCGCATTCACCAGTCCATGTGCGATAGCCACTTTCAGCTCAGCGCCTTCCAGGAATTTCCATTCTTCCTTAGTGCCCTCTATCTTAATGGTAGCTTCTTTTACCCCCTCCATGCCGCGGACAGGAATAATATCCAGATTCTTGAACGGCACGCTTCTTCCTGTGACAATCTCGTACGCCGTGCGGAGGGCCGCTTCCATCACGCCGCCTGTGGCTCCGAAGATGACCGCAGCACCTGTGGAAGCACCCATGAATGAATCACATGTGCCCTCCTCCAGGGTACGGAAATCAATCCCTGCCTGCCTGATCATAACTGCCAGCTCACGTGTTGTGAGAACGAAGTCAATATCTTTGAAGCCGCTCGATCTCATCTCCGGCCTGTCAGCTTCATATTTCTTTGCCGTGCAGGGCATTATGGAAACAGAAACCACTTTTGAGGGGTCAATATTGCGTTTCTGTGCGTAGAATGTCTTTGCCAGGGCTCCGAACATCTGTTGGGGTGATTTACATGTTGAGAGGTTTGACAGCATGTGCGGATACTTATGTTCTATGAATTTTATCCATCCCGGAGAGCATGAGGTAAACATGGGAAGTGCAACACTCTTGTCGCCATCAACCAGCACCTTTTTCAGTCTGGTAAGCAGCTCAGTTCCCTCCTCAATGATTGTCAGGTCGGCGGTGAAATCGGTGTCGAGCACCGAGTCAAAACCAAGCTGGCGCAGTGCGCTGACCATCTTGCCAGTCACTCTCTGCCCGGGATCATAGCCCAGGTCTTCACCCAAAGCCACCCTTACAGCAGGGGCTGTCTGAACAACCACATGCTTTTCGGGGTCATAAATTGCATCCCACACCTGGTCAATATATGTCTTCTCAGTAAGTGCCCCGGTCGGACAGCGGTTTACACACTGTCCGCAGTTGGTGCATACGACATGGCTCATAGGCCTGTCATGAAACGAGGATATTTTCTGTTTTGAGCCTTTATTGGCAACTGCAATGGCAGAAACATGCTGCAGCTGGGAACAGGTTCTGACACACCGCTGGCACCTGATGCATTTGCTGTCATCCTTGGAAAATGAGGGTGACGATCTGTCAATTGAATATGGGTGGTCTTCCGTCAGGTCTAAGAAGATATGTTCACCGAAAGAAAATTCATTTGCCAGTGTCTGCAGCTCGCAGTTCTGGTTCTTATAGCACTTGGTGCAGTCTGCACGGTGTTCTGACAGGAGCAGTTCAACAATATGCTTGCGGGCGTTTCTCACTTTGAGTGAGTTTGTAAAGATCTCCATCCCCTCCGAGGCGGGCGTTGCACACGAGGCGATGAGTGTGCGCGCACCTTTTTGTTCTACAACACAGACACGGCAGTTGCCTGCAACACACAGATCCTGATGATTACAGAGTGTGGGAATATTGAGACCCAAACTCTTGGCAGCATCCAGCACTGTTGTTCCTTCTTTTACCTGAACCTGATGGTCGTTTATCTTAAATGTTATCATAGTCTTCCGTTCTTTTTTAATAAATAACCTCTTCCCTGAAATTCTCAACTATTGATCTGAAGGCATTGCCGACTGACTGACCAAGGCCGCATTTTGATGCCACCTTCATTGTGTCGGCGAGTTTGACCAGCTCATTCAGGTATGTTGATTTTGCTTCGCCTTTTTTGACTTTCTCAATACCCTTGAGCAGTTGCTGGCAGCCGACACGGCACGGAGTACACTGGCCGCATGACTCTTCAGTAAAGAACTCAAGGTAATTGTGAAGTACGTTGTACATTGAGCGTGAGCTATTGAAGAGCTTCATGGATCCGCCGGTCGGTACGCCTTCAAAACCTATTATTGTCTCTCCGAATTTCTTCCTGGGGACACAGAACCCTGAGGCACCTCCCACCTGTACAGCCTTGGTATCGCCGTCACCAAACTCATTCACGAACTCCTGAACGCCCATACCCAGCTCCAGCTCGAAGATACCTGGGATAGGTGTATCTCCGGATATAGAGAACACCTTTGATCCGCGTGAGTCTTTCGTTCCAAGCTTGACATATTCGGCACCGCCCATCTTCATGATCATCATGGCCGTGACAAGTGTCTCCACGTTGTTTATCGAGGTTGGTTTGTAGAATAGCCCGCTTGTTGTGGGATAGGGTGGTTTGTTGCGTGGTTCACCGCGAAATCCTTCTATAGACTCAAAGAGAGCGCTCTCCTCACCGCAGATGTAAGCTCCGCTGCCCATACGGTATTCAATATCGAAATCGTACCCGATTTCTTTGATCAGCTTATGAAACTTATGAAGCTCCACAAAAAGCTGCGGCAAAAGGAATCTGTACTCACCACGGAGATAGATAAATCCCTTTTTTGCACCCATAGCTTTACCTGCAATGGCCATGCCACCATATACCTTGTAGGAAACCTTGTCAAGTATCTCACGGTCCTTGAATGTGCCGGGCTCACCCTCGTCAGCGTTGCATACGATATATTTTTCAGGTTCTTTTTCAGCAGCAGTATATTTCCACTTCAATCCTGTGGGAAAACCTGCGCCTCCGCGGCCTTTTAGTCCGGAATCAAGAATTTGCTGTATTATTTCCTCGCTTGTCATGGAGAAGGCTTTTGTCAGCACCTCCCTGGCATCTATATTCTCAAATATGAGGTCTACCTTGCTAAGTCCTTTGTCTTTCATGTCTTTCTCTCTGAGTTATTTACGCATATAACCTTTTATTACATCAATCACCGTCTCAGGGGTCAGGTCAGTGTACGGCATGTCATTGACGAGTATTGCAGGAGCTTTATGACACCACCCGATGCAGTTTGTCTCGAGCAGGGTGAACATCTTGTCAGGGGTGGTCTCCCCAACCTTGATCTTAAGTATATCCTCAAGGGTGTTGATTATATCATTCTTCCCCTTCATTGAGCATGTTATTGTTTTGCAGACCCTGATTACATTTTTTCCCCTTGCCTGAGTGTCAAGGAATGTGTAAAATGAAGCCGTCCCGTACACTTCAGCCGCTGAAATATCAAGCTCAGCTGCAACTTCTACCATTGCATCGTCTGTCAGGTAGTTGTACTTCCTGACAATATCCTGAAGGATCGGCATCAGGCTCTCTCTCTGCCGGCCGTGCTTTTCGGCCAGATCTTTCACAAGATTACCGGTGTGATACATTTCTGTTTAGTTTTTAAATAATTGATTTCTATATGGAATTTCCTATGCTTTTCAGGCTGTGAAAATAATAACAATACCCATTGGAAAACCTTACTTATATCATGTTTATTGTTAAGAAATAAACAAAAAAAGTAGTTTCTCAGGGGAAAGGAAATATTCAGCCGTCAGCTGTTTTATAAAGAATTCAGCTGTTTTTCCATCCAGTCAAACCACCCTTGCAGTCCATCTCCCCGGGTGGCTGAGATTTTAAAAAGAGGAACACCCGGATTGATAGCGGCAAGGTCTGTATCAAATGCCTCAGCATTAAAATTTGTATAAGGGAGCAGGTCCGTCTTATTCAGAATGACTGCCCCGGCCTCGCTGAAAAGCCTCGGGTATTTGGCCGGCTTATCATCTCCCTCTGCAGTGCTTACAACAGCCAGTTTGAAGTTCTCGCCGAGATCAAATTCTGAAGGACATATTAAATTCCCCACATTTTCCACAAAGAGAAGGTCAAGCTTGTCAAGATCAAACATTCCGATCACTTTTGATATACTGTGGGAATCGAGGTGGCAACCACCTTCCGTGTTTATCACCACGATCGGGATGTTGTATTTCTTTAGTCTTTGCGCATCGCGGTCAGTGGTAACGTCACCCTCAATTATACCAATCCTGATCTTCCCTCCCAGGGCTTCGCATGTCCGTTCCAGCAGGGTGGTTTTCCCTGCACCCGGTGAGCTAATTATGTTTACCATTTTTACATTTTTTTCCGAGAGCAGCTTCCTTACTTCATCAGCTTTGTTCTGATTCCTGTCAAGGATATTTTTCATGATCCTGATTTCCATAGTCATTCTCCTTCTATACTTTTAATGAATAATTCTTTCCCGTGTACAACTGTAATTTCAGGTGATCCGCATGCGCGACAAGAAGGGAAATTTTCCGTGGGGGAATATTCCGCACCGCATGAGAGGCATCTCATTTCCAGAGGGATGATCTCAATGTTCAGTGCCGCTTCTGCGGCAACAGTATCTCTCACGGCTTCCCTGAAAGCAAACTCAAATATATCAGGTACTATTTGCACAAGCTGCCCGAAGCTGACATTCACGGTTTCAACAACAGAAAGCCTGGCTTCCCTTGCCTTGTCAAGCACGATACCGATAGCTCTTCTGCAATTTTTATCTCATGCATCTCATTTCTTTCAACATATTCTCGGCAGGAGAAGTCCTGATGGCATATCCAGAAATCGTCTTCCTCCCGTCGAACTGTTTACGATTACCCTGCCCGGTTTTTCGACAGTAATCTCCCCGATTATTGATGAATCTTTCCCTGCGGGATCTGAACGCATAATATTCAGGATCTTTTGAGCCTCGTCCGCTGCTGCCGCAATGATCACCCTGCCCTCGCTGGCAAGGGTGAGAGGATCAAATCCAAGTATTTCGCACAGACCTCTGACCGGCTCCTCAACAGGTACCAGAGCTTCGTCAATCATTATACCGCATAAAGTCATACCTGCAAGTTCATTGAGCACTGCAGCAAGACCACCACGTGTCAGGTCTCTCATAAAATGGACCCCTGAGGAATGTTCAAGTACTTTTTTTATCATATGGTTCAGAGAGGCACAGTCGGAGGTCATTGGAACATCAAAGGTAAGTTGCTTGCGTGATGCAATTATTGTCACCTCATGATTTCCGGGCGGACCGTTTATGATCAGCCTGTCACCGGCCTTTATGTGTGCTCCGCTGCTTATATGTGAATGATCGTTTCTGAGTATCCCCACCCCGGTGGTAGTGATGAAGATCCTGTCACAATGGCCCTTCTCAACCACCTTTGTATCACCGGTCACTATTTTCACTCCGGCAGTCTCAGCCTCTTCGGCCATTGAAGCAGCTATCTTATCAAGGTCACTAATTTCGAATCCTTCTTCAATAATAAAAGATGCGGCAATATATTCCGGGTCAGCACCTGATACTGCCAGGTCATTAACAGTACCGCATATGGCAAGCTTTCCTATATTCCCTCCGGGGAAAAAGATCGGATTTACCACGTACGAATCAGTTGTGAATGCGATCATTTCTGACGGAACGGTAAGCAGTGCCGAATCTGTCATCGGCTCCTGCATACCGAAATGCCTTGCAAAGACACTACGGATGAGGTCATGTGTCTGTCTGCCTCCACTTCCATGACTCAAAGTTATCTTTTCACTCATGCACGCGATATTTGAAATAGGTATTACATGCCCCCTCTTCTGATACCATACATGCTCCCGACGGATGGTCAGGGGTGCAGACTGATGCAAACAATGTGCATTCGTCAGGCGTCCTGATTCCTCTGAGAATATCTCCGCAGAGGCAAACTGTATCAGGCTCATAATTAGCCACATCTATGTTGAATGAAGCGCCGGCGTCAAAACCGTTATACTTGTCACGCAGCCTTAATCCGCCTGAAGCAATTACGCCCAATCCTCTCCACCCGGCATCACAGGGTTCAAACACTTCATTCATATATTTCTGTGCCTTAAGGTTGCCAGTGCGGGTCACTGCCCTGTGGTACTGTATCTCCACCCCGGGATTGTGACTGTTGACTTGCCTGATAAGCATAAGTATCGAAGAAAGGATATCAGTAGGTTCAAATCCTGTTATCACACAGGCAAGTCTGAATTTTTGAGGTATGAACTCAAAGGCTGATGACCCTGTTATCACCGAGACATGACCGGGGCAGATGAAACCGTCAATCCGTGACCCTCCCTTTATTATCTCCTCCATTGCTGGCGGCATGACCTTATGTGCGTTCAGTATGAAGAAGTTTTCTCTGCCCTCTGCTTCAGCTTTCAGCACTGTTACGGCTGTGCCAGGTGCGGTAGTCTCAAAGCCTATCGCCGGAAAGATAACCTTGAGGTCGTGATTAGACCGTGCAATCTCAAGCGCCTCATAAGCTGAAAGCACTACCCTTATGTCAGCCCCTTCAGCGCGGGCTTGAGAGAGTGATCCTGCTGTGCCCGGTACCCGCATCAGGTCGCCAAAGGTGGCAACAGCAACCCCGCTTATGAAAGCGAGGGCAATAAGCTCATCGATATATGTTGCTGCAGTAACACACACCGGGCATCCCGGGCCCGAAATGAGTCTGATTCCCTGAGGCAGAAGGGAGGGTATGCCAAAACGGTGTATAGCAGCTGTATGGCCTCCGCAAACCTCCATAAAAGTGTATTCACCTGTGGCCGATCGTTTGATCTGATCAGCCAGGTTCATTATCAGCTTCCTGTCCCTGAACTCGTCAACATATTTCATCGCCGGATCAATCAGTCATTATGTCATCCATCTCCTTCAGCAGGCGCAGCGTCTCAAGCGCATCATCTTCATTCAGCTTCTCAATGGCAAAGCCTGCATGAAGGAGTACATAATCACCCACTCCGACGTTTTCTACCATTTGAAGGCCTGCGGTGAAAATCGCACCTCCGACTGAGACATCAGCCATATCTCCGCTGACAGAGACAACTCTTGCCGGAATGCTCAGGCACATGACCCTCTCCTTTCTGCAGCTATCATAAGCTGCCCTAGTGATACACCACCGTCATTTGATGGAACCTGATTATTAGTATACGCTTTGAACCTGTTCACGGTTAAAAGATACAAAGATTTCTCAAGCAGGTACTTATTCTGAAATACACCTCCGGACATCACAACAGAATTGAGTCCTGTCTCCTTCCTTATCTCAATACAGACATGAAGGATTATCCTGGCTATAGTATTGTGAAACTTGGCTGCGATCCGCGAAGTATCCGTATATCTGAGCTCTCTCACAATTTCACGGAACATATCACCCAATGAGACAGTTTCTGCAATAGCAAACGGATAAAAGTCATCTCTCCCGGGACTGATTGCAGATTCGAGACGCATTGGAGCTTCTGAATCAAATGTAGCCTCAGGGCAAAGAAGCAAAAGTGCCGAGACAGCGTCAAAGATGCGGCCGGCACCTGATGTCAGAGGAGTATTTATACCGCTGCCAAGCATATCCCTGACGATGGACAATCTATTCTCATCTACCTTCTGAAAGAGTTTTAATTTCTGAAAGTCGTAATCGCTGCCCATATATTTATAAAGGCATGACATCGCCATGCGCCATGGTTCTTCAACGGCAGCGTCACCACCGGGCATCATGAGGTAGTCAAAGTGCGTATATCTCTTAAAATCCCCCGGAGTTACTATCATGAATTCGCTTCCCCATATATTTCCGTCAGTACCGTACCCGGTGCCGTCCATACTTACGCCAATGACTTTTTCGGTAATGCCATGCTCAGCCATCACGGAGACAGCGTGAGCATGATGATGCTGAACCCTGATCAGGGGAAGTCCCGTCTCCACGGCCAGTGATTCCGCAAACCTTCCCGACAGGTAATCGGGGTGCATATCGCAGACAAGAGATGAGGGAGTGAACCTGAAGAGAGAAGAGAACAACCTGTACGTTTCCTGGTAGAAATCATATGTTGCCACATTCTTTACGTCACCTATATATTGGCTCATAAAAGCCTGGGATCCCTTCCCGATACAGAAACTGTTCTTTTGCTCCGCTCCCGCTGCAAATATTCCCTCCGTATCACTTATAAGGTCTACGGGCTGTGGTACAAATCCTCTTGATCTGCGTATAATGCTTATATTGTGATTGATGATCCGGATTACAGAGTCATCGACCCTGTTATGAATCTCCCTGTTATAACTGACAACACACCCTGTAACAGGCATGAGATCATTTTCAGCCTGGCGGTCATCGGTGATTATAGGTTCATCGGACAGGTTTCCGCTGGTCAGTACTACAGCAGGTGAGTCAATCGTTCTGAATATCATATAATGCAGAGGCATATACGGAAGCATAGCCCCAATGGTGTCCAGTCCGCTGTTCGCTGAAGGTGCGAGTGCCTTCAGCTGTCTCAGGATGAGAATCGGCCTGCGCCACGATGTGAGGGCGACCTCCTCATCTTCCCCGACGACGCAGAACTCTTTTACTGCTGAGATATCCCTGAACATTACAGCAAAAGGTTTCCGGTCACGCTGCTTCCTTTGCCGCAGGATTTTGACTGCCTCATTATTCCTGGCGTCACACATCAGGTTATATCCGCCAAGTGATTTGATGGCAACACTTTTCCCGGTGTTTAGCCGGTCAGCTATTGTCTGCAGTATTTGGCTGATACCAGACACCCTATGCCCATTTTCATGCATGAAGTACTCAGGACCGCAGCTGTTGCATGCCACGGGCTGGGCGTGGAACCGCCTGTCAAGGATGTCATGATACTCTGATGCACACCGGAGACACATACTGAATGGCTCCATCGTGGTATTGTTGCGGTCGTATGGCAGAGCTTTTATAATAGTGAAACGGGGTCCACAGTTCGTACAGTTGACAAATGGATAATCAATACGCTCCGGATCAGAATCAAGGTCAGTTAGGCATTCTGAGCAAACTGCAATGTCGGGACTTACCTCGGTGATGCTGGCATCTGTGTCTTTGCTTGCAGTAATGCTGAAAGTACTGTAGCCGGCAATCATTTTCCTTTTTATCTCTATGGACTTAATATTGGCGGCAGGAGGAGCCTGCGTACGTAAATCGCTTACAAAGCGTTCTGCCGACTTGCGGTCACATTTGATAATCACAGTAACACCATCGGTCCTGTTTATTACCTCACCGGACAGATCGTGCCTGAAAGCGAGCCTGCAGATGAACGGGCGAAATCCCACTCCCTGCACCAGACCTCTGACCGATATCTCATACCCTGTTTTGATGGCAGCCCTTATAATTTTGATTCTTCCTTCGCCTGATTGTGTACAGACCAGATAACGCTTTCTATTTCATCGCTAAGGTTGACATTATTTATAACAATGTTGCCAGGTGCTTTCAGCAGTACAGGTGAAAAATTGACTATGCCTCTGATGCCTGTTTTCAGAAGGTCATTGCACGCCTCCTGAGCTGATATCTCCGGAACGGCAATGATTGCAACACTGACCCTGAACCTGTTCACTATCTCCTGAAGACGTTCAATAGGATAGACCTGGGTATCAGACCTCATCTTCTGTTTAAAAGGATCAATGTCGAATGTGGCAACGATGTTTATGCCGCGCTGTGCAAAGCGCCCATACCTGGAAAGTGCCAGTCCCAGGTTTCCCATGCCGACAAGGACCACATTGCTGATCTTGTCCCTGTTAAAGAGAGCCTCCATATCATGCAGCAATGTTTCTGTTGTGTAACCTCCCCTCCTGTTTCCCCTGATGCAATACTCCGAGAAGTCTTTCCTCACCTGTTCGGGAGTAACCCCTGTCTCATGGGCAATGGTATGTGAAAAGACCCTGGTAACACCCATCGTGTTGAGCCTGACCAGCAATCCGTGATAAAGAAATATCCTCCTCAGACTGTTCCTGATATTGAATTTTGTGAATTCTTTCACATTAAAACATTATCATCCGGTTCTCCATGCAAGTTAAACCAACTTTCTTAAACCACATAAAATATTTTTATGTAATTGATCTAATGAAAATTACGATCTATTTAATAATTTTTTACCAGATCGTTAAAAATAAAATTTGACTTGCATTAGGTATGGGTGTAAATTTATCTGTGAATCTTCTCACATAAAATGTACTATATAAACATTAAGAAAGAAGATTGGCATAGTTCACTGGAAAAATTGCTTTCGTCATATGACATTTTTGTTCCGGTGAAGAATGAATTCAGCCTTGATTATGAGCCATTCAGGCTTAATGAGGCTGATCATATTTCATATAATACACCCAAGCCTGCAACTCCGTTAAAGAATTTTTTTCTTCCCGTCAGGGAAAATGTTACTACAGACAGGGCGATTGAGAAGCAAAGGATCATTGTCGGTGCCCCGAACTGTGACATAGAAGCTCTCAGGCTGCTCGATGAAATATACCTTGACAAGACATTTACCGACCCGTTTTACAGGACCCGCCGCACCAGCACAGTACTGATATCATCTGATTGCTTTTCGACAAATGATCATTGTCATTGTACATCCTATGGTGTGAAGCCATATTCCCTTGATCATGCCGATATTGCAATAGCTGTTGAAAATGATGACATCTTCCTGCGTATAATCAGTGAAAGGGGCAAGGAGCTTGCTGCACAGTTTACACCTCAACGACC
Organism: uncultured Bacteroidales bacterium; assembly: GCA_963743775.1. Taxonomy (GTDB): domain Bacteria; phylum Bacteroidota; class Bacteroidia; order Bacteroidales; family VadinHA17; genus SR-FBR-E99. Next base: position 488,259 of record CAVURA010000008.1, on the reverse strand, counting down.
AGTTGAGAACAACGACCGTGTTTCATTCATAGACCAGAAACATCAGTCGGTCGAGGCATCGCTGGCCTTCAGGAACACAGGTCTGCCTGATTACCAGGCTACCGGACAGATCGTACAGAAGGCCAGTCTTGATATATGGGTTAAATATGCTTCAAAGTGTGTTTCCTGCGGCGCCTGCACAACCATCTGTCCCACCTGCAGCTGCTTCCTCCTTATAGATAAGCCAGACTTCGAAAAGTTGAAACAGATGGATGCATGTCAGTATCCGGGGTTTGAACGCGTGGCCGGGGGTGAGGATGCGCTATTTGAGCTTCCTCATCGCTTCAAAAACAGATATATGTGCAAGTATGTGTGGAAACCACAGAAATTCAACGCGGTAGCCTGCACCGGATGCGGAAGGTGCATTGAGGCTTGCATTGGTAAAATAAACAAGAATGAACTGTTCATGGAACTCACCTGACGGGCTTTATGGCGGATACTGCTAATATATATAAGCCTTTAAGGGCAAGACTTGAAGAGGTTATCGAAGAATCTCCACTTATCAAGACCTTTGTGCTTATCCCGGAGAGGGAGTTCGTTTTCAGTACCGGCCAGTTTATAGAGTTATCCGTTGACGGCGTTGGAGAAGCGCCTTTTACCCCATCATCATCTCCCCATGTCACGGACAAGCTTGAGGTTACAGTGATGAAAACAGGGTATGTCACAAACATTATGCATCAGCTTAAACCGGGAGCTATGATGGGCATCAGAGGCCCATACGGCCGAGGCTACCCTGTGAGGAATTTTGAAGGCAGGGAAGTACTGATACTTGGCGGCGGATGCGGTCTTGCACCAATACGGTCACTGCTCTTTGCGCTCGAGCACATGAAAGACGATCTTGAGAAAGTGATCCTCTGCTATGGCTCCAAAACCCCAACCGACTGCATATATAAACCTCTCTTCAGCAGGCTCAACAGCATTGACAAGTTCGAAGCCTACCGTACCGTTGACATGTCAGAAGAAGGCTGGGACGGCCCTGTAGGTGTGGCAACCACATTGCTCGGCAAGGTAAAAGTGAAGATCGAGAACTCAGTAGCAGTGGTCTGCGGCCCTCCGATCATGATGAAATTCGGAACAATAAGGCTCCTGGAAATGGGCTACCGCGATGACCAGATATACCTCTCGATGGAAAAGAACATGTCATGCGGGCTGGGCAAATGCGGCCACTGCATGATGGGTGAATTCTTCGTTTGCAAAGACGGACCTGTGTTCACCTACAAGGAAATCAAGCATAATCCGGAAATCTGGAAGTGACTTAAGTAAAAAAATCAGCAAATGGAAATCACAGATTTTAAACAGATAAAGTTCTTTGAAAAATACACCGGGGAACAACTTCAGAAGCTAGCCTCGGTCTCTTCTGTCAAAGAGTTCAAAGTGAAAGAGATAATCTTTGAGCAGTATGATGAACTGACGGAGATTTATGTACTGCTCCAGGGATCACTTTCACTTGGCATCAGCCTGCCGAAGGATAAAAGGATCCATCTCGGAACGATTGAGGAAGGTCAGCTTTTTTCATGGTCTGCCATTTTCCCTCCCTACATCTCAACCGCATGGGTGATGGCAGTCACACCTGCAAGGGTGATCGCAATTGATGCCAGGAAGCTGAACGCTGAGATTGAGCAGGACTGCGACTTTGGATTTAAGACAATGTCAAAAATCGCACAGACGATCTCACACAGGCTCAGTGACACCCGGTTCCAGCTTATGAACCAGCTTAACGTGTAAGAACAGGTTATTTATGAAGGTGTTGATAGATATGATAAAACTGAGGGCTGCCATGACGGAAAACCCGTCTTTGGAGCTTCCTGAGGCTCTCTGTTACAACACCGCGAACACTAACGGCCTCAAGACCATACGTGAGCTGGCTACCTTCAGGTATACCTGCCGCAGGTGCGAAGATGCCCCATGCATCAGCGTCTGCCCCACGGAAGCCCTTGAAAAAGATAAAGATGGCGTGATAATGCGTCACACCAACCTTTGTGTTTCATGCAAATCATGTGTCACCATCTGCCCCTTCGGCACAATTATGACCGACTTTTTTAAACATCACCGTAACAGGGACCTGTTCTATAATCTGTGTGACGATGAACAGGTTAAAAAATTTGTTGCTGCATGTCCCCCGGGAACAGCAACGCTTACTGACGGGAATGAGAAACCCGGGGAGCATATTTATAAGCTGAATGATAAGGTGCTTATCAGGGAGTACATATATCCCACTGAAAAAGAGTAAAGAGAAAGAATATGGCGGTTAATCTCTTCTATTTTTTCATATTTCCCGGACTGCTTTTCCTGGCAGTTGCAGGAGCTTTCCTTTCATGGTTTGACAGGAAGATATCCGCCAGGGTACAGTTTCGCAAAGGGCCTCCCCTGCTTCAGCCTTTATATGATTTCTTTAAACTGCTTCTTGTCAAGGAAACTATACTCCCAAAGTATGGTTCACGATTTATCTTCCTTCTCGCCCCGGTTCTTGCTGTATTCGGGGCAACGATGGCCGGTGTTTTTATCCTTCTTCCCCTTTTTAATATAAATACCGGCTTCAGTGGTGACATGCTGGTCATCTTTTATCTTCTGACACTCCCCTCCTTCTCCTATATTCTTGGCTCACTTGCCTCTGGCAACCCGCTTGCAGCTGTCGGCGGATCACGTGAGATGAAGCTGATCATCAGCTATGAACTTACCTTTCTTCTTCTGATAGCCGCCATCATAATGAAGAGCGGGCAACACTTTGACCTTAAGACGGTTATAGAAACACAGCAGTCAGGCCATCCTTTTATAGGAAGTATTTCAGGGGTTCTGCTTTTTGTTGCCGGCATCTTTTGCATCCAGGCCAAGCTGGCCATGGTGCCTTTTGACATGCCGGAAGCAGAAGCAGAACTTGCTTCAGGCATATTCATTGAATATTCGGGTCCACCCTATGCGATGATCAAACTGGCAAAATACATTATGCTTTTAATCCTGCCGGCTTTCCTGATCGCACTCCTGATGAACGGCATGAAACCGGGAATTGGAATTCTTTGGGTCATACTTAAAACCCTCGGAGTGGTATTGCTTCTTGTTCTTATAAAGAACACCAACCCGAGAGTAAAGATTAAACAGGCATCCGGCTTCTTTTTCATCTGGATGAACCTGATTGTTGTGGTTGCTATAGTGCTGATTGCGTTTGGATTATAAAAACAGAAACTGTGGGGTTCAAGGATTATTGTTTCAGGAAATCTCTCTGGGTCTTTCACTTCGGTGGAGCCTCCTGCAATAACTGTGATATCGAGATCCTTGACTGTCTTACACCGAGGCATGATCTTGAACGGTTTGGCATCCTCCTGGTAGGCAGCATAAGGCATGCTGATGTTCTGCTTGTTAACGGTTCAATAAACAAGCGCGATAAAGACAGGCTTCTTGAGCTGTATCATCAGGCTCCAAAACCGCTTCTTGTAGTAGCTGTTGGCGCCTGCGGCTGCACCGGCGGCATCTTTGCCGAAGGTATTACGTTCGCCGGCCCTGTTGATGCCATCATCCCGGTAGATGCATATATTCCGGGTTGTCCACCCAAACCCGAGGCAATAATTTCAGCAATAGTAAAACTGGCAGGGAAGAAATAATGACATTACAATGAAGGCAGAGGTAACTATAAAAAATATTTCGGAAAAGTTCTACGATGACATTGTTGATATAAGTCAGGATAAAACCAACCGCGGCGTTGTTACGATAAAGCGGGGTGTCATCACCGATGTGGCTGAATTTCTTTACAGGAGTGAAGGCTACAGGTTCATTATTGCCACCGCAATACACACCAGGAAAGGCTTTGAAATTTATTATCACTTCAGTTTTGACGCTGAGGGGCTGATACTCAGCCTGCATGTTATACTGGATAAGGAGAACCCGCGTATCGAATCACTCTCCAACATGTTCAGCGCTTCGAACTGGATTGAGAGAGAGATGCATGAACTCTTCGGGATTGACTTTCTCCACCATCCGAATCAGGAGAAGCTGCTCTCGGAGGGTAACTGGGCTGAGGGCGTTTACCCTTACAGAAAGGAGTTCAAATAGATGAGCAGAAAAACACTCATACCGATAGGACCCTATCACCCCCTGCAGGAAGAACCTGAACTCTTCAAACTATACTGCGACGGAGAGATAGTTAAAGATATCAAGTGGGAAACAGGTTACAACCACCGGGGTATAGAGAAGCTCAGTGAGTCAAAGACATACGACCAGGTATTCTTCCTCGTGGAACGCATATGCGGTATCTGCTCTACATCCCATCCCTTTGCTTTTGCCAATGCGGTGGAGGAGATTGCCGGCATTGAGGTCACGGACAGGGCCAAATACATCAGGTCAATCATCGGCGAGCTGGAACGCATCCACAGCCACCTGCTCTGGGTTGGTCTCGCAGGACATTTTCTGGGTTACAACACGGTTTTTATGTGGGCGTGGAAATACAGGGAACCGGTGCTTGACCTCTTTGAGATGATAACAGGCAACCGGAACAGCTATGCCATGTTTAAAGTCGGAGGGGTAAGGCGTGATATTGAGAACAGCAAGATCGCTGCAATAAGAAGTGTGATGTCCGAGGTCCGGAAAAAGACAGATCTCCTTGCCGGAGCCGTGATGGACGATCCGGTTATACACGCCAGGACCAAAGGCGTGGGAATACTTACCCGCCAGGATATCATTGATTATGCCGCTGTAGGTCCTACTGCAAGAGCATCAGGCGTGGCTATCGATGTAAGAAAGGATGATCCATATGCCGCCTATCCGCTTGTGAACTGGAAAGTGATAACTGCTGAGGGCGGCGATGTCTTTGCCAAGGCCGAAGTAAGACTGCTTGAGATGTACGAGTCAGCTTCGATCATTGAACAATGCCTTGACGGCCTGGAGAAAACAAAAGAGGGAGATATTAATATTAAGGTGAACGAAATACCTGAAGGTATAGGAACAGGCCGGGCAGAAGCCCCCAGAGGTGAGGTATTTCACTTTGTTGCCTCCGATGGTTCCAACTCACCGGCCAGGCACAAGATACGTGCCCCGAGCTACGTAAATATTGCTACATTCAAAAAGTCCTGCATCGGGCAGACCATTGCCGATGCAACAATTACCCTCGCGGCGGTTGACCCATGCTACTGCTGCACCGAGAGAATGGCAGCAGCCTATGACATCTCTTCAGGCAGAAGAATACTCAATGCCAATGAACTGATCGAGCTTTCGCTAAGGAGGACTGCAGAAATCAGGAAATCAGGTGCCGGTCATGAATGAGCCTCTTTCAATATTCGCCCAACCGTCAGCATGCTTGATTCTACAGCTGTTGATGACGCTGCCTCTGGCGGCAGGAGTACTTTTGTTTCTTATACCTGACAGATTCCTAACTGTTAAAGGGATACTTGCACTGGCTGTCAGCCTTGTGACCGGATACCTTTCCGTATCACTCTTTTCAGCAGGCTCACAAATGACGATGCAGGGAGAAATAATCAGAAAAGGTTGCATGACCCTCCTTAACCTTGACCTGTTACAGGATGCCGGAAATTATCTGACTTTTACCGTTGACGGACTTAGCAAGCTGATCATACTGTTCATTAGCATTATCTCGGTGCTTATCCTGCTCTACTCACTCGTATATATCAGATCGGTGAAGGTCAGGAATTATTATACATGGTTCATGATCACCCTTGGATGTTCATTCGGTGCCGTGCTCTCTGACAACCTGCTGCTCTTCCTTATTTTCTGGGGTATGCTTGGCATCACGCTTTACAAACTCATTCCTGGGAGGGATGAAAAGAGTTCGGCTGCAGCGAAGAAAACCCTCATACTCATCGGCGCCTCAGACACAATTATGATTGTTGGCATAGCTCTCATATGGAGGCTGACAGAATCGCTGAGCATAAACAGCATATCGCTGGGAACCGATAATATACTAACTGTATCAGCGTTCCTGGCACTGCTGATCGGGGCCTTTACCAAGGCCGGTGCCTTCCCGTTCCACTCGTGGGTGCCTGATTACTCTGAGACTGCCCCGGCCTCGTCGTCGGCCCTTCTGCCAGCTTCCCTGGACAAGCTGCTGGGTATCTATTTTCTTGCCAGGCTGACAACAAATCTCTTTGTCATGAGCCAGGGGATAAAACTTCTTCTGCTTATCATTGGAGTGGTAAGCATCATCACAGCAGTAATGATGGCACTTATGCAGCACGACTCTAAGCGTTTGCTTGGCTATCATGCTGTTTCACAGGTGGGTTATATGATACTGGGCTTTGGCCTCGGTTCAGTGATTGGCGTTGCTGCAGGTCTCTTTCACATGATCAATAACGCGATCTATAAAAGCGGCCTGTTCCTTAGTACAGGAGCAGTAGAGCGCCAGACAGGAAAGAGCGATATCAGTGAGCTGGGAGGCCTTTCGAAAGCCATGCCCATCACATTCTTTGCCTCGCTGATATTTGCCATGTCAATTTCCGGGGTTCCTCCCTTCAATGGTTTTGCTTCGAAATGGATGATCTACCAGGGGATCATCGACTTCGGTGCGGGTGAAGGCATCGCCAGCAGCCTGTGGATAATATGGCTCGGACTGGCCGTCCTTGGCTCGGCCCTGACCCTCGCCAGCTTTATCAAATTCATAGGCGGCATCTTCCTGGGGAGGGAAGAACCAGCATTCAGCAAAATTAAGGAAGTTCCCATCCTGATGTGGCTCCCTATGGCAGTCCTGGCACTTTTTTGTATCGTATTCGGAGTTTTCGCCACGGGTTGGATCGTCCCGAAACTTTTCATGCCGGTGACAGGCGCCTTCACTTTCAGTGGCCTCTGGAACTCCTCCTTCGTCTCCCTCCTGGTACTTATATCTATAATACTTGGATTGCTTGTTTATCTCGCTACAGGAAGAAAAAAATTCAGAACTGAAGACAGTTTCATCGGAGGCGAGAAGATGCAGGACAGGACCGCATATCCTGCTACTGAATTCTATAAGACCTTCACAGAATTCAGTTTTGTCTCACGCATTTATAAAAGAGCTGAAGAAAAGGCATTTGATATCTACGACATCTCCAAACACGCTGTTTTCTGGTTCAGCGGAAAACTGAGCAATGCTCATACCGGTTTACTACCCGCTTATGTCATCTGGGTTTGTGCCGGGTTGATAATCATGTTGCTGATAATGATGTGATACAATAAATAATAATGGAACTGGCAATATCGATTATAGTAGGATTTATGATACTGGGTGCCATCTACGCCATTCATGCCAAAGATATTCTTTCAGCAGTGATAACCGGAGGCATAGTAGGGTACAGTCTCGTCATCTGTTTCCTGCTCCTCAAAGCACCTGATCTGGCTATTGTACAGATAGTTGTTGAGACCATTACCCTTATCCTTATGGTGGCAGTGGTCCTTGACAGCTCCCGCACAGAGGCCTATAGCAAGCTTGACACACAGGGGTGGGTAACAGCGGGGACTGCCGTTCTGATACTGCTAATACTGTTCTGGTTCCTGAAAACAGCATCGGCACCTCTTGATCATTTCGGTCAGGGTTCAATGAGGATGGCTGATGCATATGTGAACGGCGCAGTCGAAAAGACAGGCAGCACCAACCTCGTCACCGGTGTTGTCTTTGACTTCAGGGGATACGATACTCTCGGAGAGGCAACGGTGCTGGTTACGGCAGTGTTGGGCGTACTGACTATACTCAGGATTAAAGGCAAGAAATAAAGAATTAAGAATTGAGCCGGATGAAGGGGATGACAATCATAGTAAAAAAGACAACGCAGCTGATTGCCGGGATAATTTTTCTGTACGGCATTTACATAATTATTCACGGGCATCTGACACCAGGGGGAGGATTTGCGGGAGGCGTGATCCTTGCCGGTTCATTCATCCTTCTTATCCTGGCCAATGGCAGCGATTTCCTGAATCTGGTCAGGGAGGAATCCGGTTCAACTTTATATGAAAATCTCTCCATCCTCGTCTTTCTTTTCCTGGCTCTGACAGGGCTTCTCGCAGGGGCACATGTCTTCTTTGCAAACTGGCTCCCTCATGGCACACCCGGTACACTGATAAGCGCCGGCTTCCTGCCTCTCTACAACATATTTGTCGGAATTGAGGTCGCCGCTTCCATCCTTACAATATTTCTGGCGCTGATAATTTTCAAAGAGGAGGTACTGAGATGATTGTATACTTGCTGTGCTTTATACTGTTCCTTACAGGCCTCTATGGAGTGATAACCAGAAGAAACCTGATCAAGATAGCTATCTCTCTGTCGATAATGGAGTTCAGCAGCTTTCTCTTCCTGGCTCTAATCGGGTATGTCGACGGAGGTGTCGTTCCTATCGTCGACCCGGCTGATCCTGTAAAAACATATGTCGATCCGCTGCCGCAGGCATTAGTGCTGACGGCCATCGTGATCGGACTTGCCACCACTGCAATGCTTATGGCGGTGATCATCAGGATCTACAGAAAATACGGAACCTTCGACATAAGGCAGATAAAGAACTTAAAAGGGTAAATGATGAATTCGCTGATACCGTTCTTCGTGGCCGTACCGTTAGCCGGAGCATTCCTGACAATGATCCTGGGAAGGTTCTCCACCCACATCAGCAAGTATCTGGCCACTGTCGTTCTGCTCTTTACCACCTTAATCAGCTTCTGGTCACTTTTTAACACAGGTGAGACTGTGACGGTTTACAAGGTAGGCGGATGGGAGGCGGTAAACAGCGTCCCGATAGGCATCTATCTTGTTCTCGATGGTTTCTCAGCACTGCTTTTATGCGTTATAAGTTGTATCGGCCTCATGTCTGTCATTTATTCGATCTCATATATGGCCAGATATACCTCCGTGAACTATTTCTATGCCCTCTTCTGCCTTATGATCGCAGGCATGAATGGCGTGGTACTCAGCGGTGACATCTTTAATATCTTCGTTTTCCTTGAGATCTCTACGATATCATCTTATGCCCTTGTAGCATTCGGGGTGGAAAAGAATGAGCTTGAGGCTACACTGAAATACCAGGTACTGGGAGCTATTGCCTCTTTCCTGATACTTTTTGCCATTGGATTCATTTACTGGAAAGCCAAAACGCTGAACATCGCCGACATCAGAACGGCATTCAGCGAAGGTCATGATGCACGTTACTATCTTCTCGTTCAGATACTTCTGCTGAGCGGTTTTGGCCTCAAGGCTGCCATGATACCTTTCCATGCCTGGCTTCCTGATGCGCATTCATCAGCCCCGTCTCCAATCTCGGCAATGCTCTCGGGTGTGCTCATCAAGGCTATTGGCATATATGTTATCATACGCCTCTTCTTCAACATGTTTGAGATAAGTGAAGGAATGGCCATAGTGATAACTACTCTTGGCACCCTCTCAATGGTCGTTGGTGTATTTCTGGCAATCGGACAGTGGGACATAAAACGGCTGCTGGCATATCACAGCATCAGCCAGATGGGCTATGTGGTAATGTCAGTAGGCATTGGCATGTTACTAATTGCGAGAGGATTAAGAAGCGAAGTAGCTGCCCTGGCAATTTCCGGCGGTATCTTCCATCTGCTTAACCATGCTGCTTTTAAGGGGCTGCTCTTTCTCAATGCGGGTGCCATCGAGTATTCCGTCGGGACACGTGATCTGAGGGAGATGGGAGGACTGGCAAAGAGCATGCCTGTCACCTCTGCTACATCATTTGCAGCATCCCTGGCAATATCAGGGATACCTCCGTTTAACGGTTTCTTCAGCAAGCTGATCATAATAGTTGCAGCTGTAATGGGTCACTTTTATTTCCTCGCTGCAATGGCTGCGATCGTGAGCATCATTACCCTGGCATCCTTTATGAAATTCCAGCGTTATGCCTTTTATAACAAGGAGCCCGGAGAACTGAAATCAGACATAAAGGAGGTGCCTGTACCAATGCTGGCTAGTATGATAATTCTGGCTGTCATCTGTCTGCTCCTGAGCGTTCTTGCCATTCCGGGCGTGCGTGAAACGATACTGTCGCCAGCAACAGACATTCTGATGGACCAAATGAAATATTCCTCACAGATAATGGGTATGTGATATGAGATATGTGACTGTATTTATATTATCCCTGATCTTCTGGCTTCTAATAACCTTCAAATTCACAGTAGCGAATTTTGCGGCAGGAGCCGTTGCCTCACTGATTACATCAGCTATTTTCGGCAGGTACTACTTCCATAATGTCTATAAGTTCGTTCAGCCGCACCGCTATTTCTGGTTCGTTGTCTACCTGATTACGTTCATCTGGGCATGTATCAAAGCCAACTTCGATGTGGCCTACCGTGTTTTGCACCCCGCTATGCCTATAAGACCCGGTATAGTTAAGATTAAAACATCACTCAGATCTGAGTTTGCGAAGACTTTGCTGGCTAATTCAATAACCATGACACCGGGAACAATAACCGTGGACATAATTGATGATGACATTTATATACACTGGATCTACATCCGGTCTGAGGATCCGGCAGTATATACAAAAATGATCACCGGACACTTTGAAGAATACATAAAAAAATTTGCGGAATGAACGATTTCCTGAATATACTGCTTTACATACAGATAGCCCTCTCTGCTGCCTGTCTCTACCGGATCATCAGGGGCCCGACAATCCCTGACAGGATGGTAGGCATAGATATCTTCGGGATACTCGTTGTGGGCATCTGCGCAATTATCTCAATTGAGACTGGAAAGGATTTTATTCTGGATATCGGGATTGCTTGGATCATACTGAGTTTCATCGGAACGCTTACTCTGGCAAAATACCTCAGCGGCAAAAAACTGAATGAATGATATGGCTACCATAATCTTAATATCGATAGGAGTACTCTTTAACATCTTCGGGTGCATAGGTCTGTTAAGGCTTCCCGATATGTACAACAGGCTGCAGGCGGCTACCAAATGCGTGACACTGGGCTGCTGCAGCATCCTTTTAGGTGTTCTCGTCCACTTCGGTTTCGCGGGTGGAGGATTTAAAGCCCTGGTAGCTATTCCCATTCTCTTCTTCACCTCCACCGTGGCAGCACATGCCCTGATGAGGGGAGCGTATCACTTCGGAACCAAAATGGGCGATAAGACTGTCAGAGATGACTACAGGGAGGCAGTGAAATGAGGTACCCAAAACTAAGAGAGCTGAAAGAAGCGGTGATATCACTGGTCACTCCGGCATATACATCGAAATTCCCCGCTGTAGAACATATTCCGTACAAGGACTTCAGAGGGAAGCCTGTTGTTGACGATGCAAACTGCGTCGGGTGCGAGACCTGTGCTAATGTCTGTCCGCCTATGGCGATAACCAACATTGACGATAAAGAGAAAAGGATCCGTACCATCAGAAGAGACTACGGCAAATGCATCTTCTGCGGCCAGTGCCAGGAACACTGTATAACCGGCAAGGGTGTCAAACTCTCTGATACTATCTATGATATGGCAGCATTCGACAGAAAAACCATTGTCGAGTACCAGGAAAAAGAACTGCTTGTATGCGAGAGTTGTGGCGCAATCATTACAACCGTTGAACACCTTCATTTCATGCACCGTAAGCTTGGTCCCAAAGCATTTGCCTCAATATTAAACCTTAGTATTCTCAACCGTAAGCTGAAGCTTGCTGAAGGGCAGGATCTTTCGGCGGAGATAAAGGAAACCCTTCAGCGAAAGGATATGTTTAATATCATCTGTCCCAACTGCCTGAGGCAGATAACAGTCAAGTATCTCTTCAAAGGTGTCTGACAAGCTGGCGGACCTGCTGACAGGCAAAAACCGGAAGATCCTCTTCGTCGGTATAGGCAATCTTCTCAGGCAGGATGACGGAATAGGTGTTTATATAAGTACCCGCCTTAAGGAAGGTGAAAATATAAAGGTAATCACAGCTGAAGTCAGTATCGAGAATTATATCGGTAAGATCAACTCAACAGATCATGACACCCTTGTTCTGATCGATTGTGTGGATATGAAGAAACAGCCGGGTGCCTGTGAGCTAATCCATCCTGACCGGGTGCATGATATGACATTCAACACACATAACATTTCCCTTAAAAGATTATCGGAATTTTTCAGAAATGAGACATTAATTCTGGCAATTCAGCCTGAAAAAGTTGGATTTGGTGAAAATTTGTCCTACATTGTACGTGATGCCGGTAACAGAATTATTGAACTAATAAATAAAAAGGAGGTATAAAATGGCAGTAGACTTTTTATGCAAGGCATGCAGAGGAATTCTGAACGTCAAGACTTCGATAATTATCTCTGCCACGAAGATCAACAGTACCAAAAGGGGATTGGTCTATCTCAATCCCGAGCTGGGCAACTACACCAATACAACACATCCTTCCTTCGGGATGGAAGATGGTGCAGAGTACATATACAACTGCCCTATCTGTCATTCCCAACTCAACAGTGCGAAATACCCCCACCTGGTGAGAATCATTCTGAGGGACGAGAATGGGAAAGAGTCTGACATCTATTTTTCGAATATTGCTGGTGAAAAGTGCACTTACAAGCTAAGTGAGACCGGTGTCGAAAAGCAGGGTCCCGACGCCAGCAAATACGATAAATATTTTGACATCCCGGATGAGGACAGGAAGTATCTTTGCTTGAAGTTGAGAGTCTAAGGTCTGAAGTCTTAAAGTCTTCCCACTACTGCCCATTGCCTATTGCCTCTATGTGGCTGATCTGGTGAATGTCTGCCGGATTGGAATAATCATACTGGTAAAGTCCGTCATCACCTACCATCATCAGCACCGAACCCAGAGGAATAACATCATAAGCCTTCAGGGAGGGGTAGCGATACAGCAGATGTTGCGTTATGGTCATGTAATCCGATGCGTCATATATCTTCAATCCTTCAGTACCGTCACAAACAAACAGCAGGTTACCATCCTTGCCAAGCCCGTATGGGTTGGCCAGCGGATATGTCTGCAGCAGTGCCGGGGATGTTATCGGATTTATGTCAATCACATCCAGACTGTTGGCTGTTCCTCCGCATACGGTTCCCGAGCGGAGTGTCACATAGGCTATATCGCCATCAACAATAACCGGGTCACAGCTCCGCATATGACTGTAAAAGGATACGTATACAGGATTGAGGGGTATGGTAATATCAAAAATCACCATCCCGGTTGTAGTTCCAAGGAACATATATTTATCCGCAAGGAACATGGTCTCTATACCCCACCAGGCACTAACGCCCGAGAATTTCTTCGGATTTACCCTGTCTGATATGTCAAATATATTTATTGTATTGTCGCCGACTGCATAGAGGACGTTGCCGGTGATGGCAAAGCGTGCCATCGATCCTCCCATGCCAACACCCGAGCCGCTGACACCTGATGCTGTTTTCCCTGCGTTGGACAACTCCATGTAACCATCATACATAACCGGATACATGGGATAGTTGATCTGAACCTTCTCCCTTATCATCCTGACATCATAGCCTGTCACCACTCCCTTATCCTGGTCAATCTTTCCGACCGGCAGATCATTTTCTGTTTCAGGAATCAGGTATGGAAATGCATCATTGACCCTCGACACCTCATGAATATTATTTATGTCTTCAGCATCCAAAACAACCAGGTCGACAAAACTGTCAACATATATAATATAGCCGGCAATTGAAATATCCACAGCTCCCGGCACTTTGACAAAAGTCTTGTGGACAGGTGCGGCAGGATTGCTGTTATCGTAAACATGAATACCCTCAAAGTTCTCGATAATAAAAATATAATTGTCCTTGAAATATATTTTACCCGGGTTTTTCAGATCTCTGTCTCCCTCTGTAGTCACTGAATTTCTGAGCACTTCATAGGACATATATACGGGAGCATTTCCTTTAAATTCACGGTAGACAGACTCCTCGCATGCCGTCAGAAGGACAAAAATTGCCAAAATTGGAACGATTTTTGTTTTCATAGTTCAGGTTTTGGTTCTGTTAACCGGAACAAAAATCATGCTAAACTCTGAGACCTGAAACACAATAACCATGAAAAAACCTTTCATTATTACAGTCATACTGCTGATTATCAGCATAAATGCCTTCTCCCAGAAAAATAAAGACGCCCTTTTCCTGAAAAACGGAAGTCAGATCTTCGGGAAGATGGAACAGGCCACTGGCGATAAAATTTCACTACGCACCTCCGACGGCAGCCTCTTTGTATTTGACAGCACCGAAGTCGATCATTTCGTTATTCGGGATAACAGTTCAGTTACCCGTAAGAAGGAAGGCTTCGGGATAGGAACGGAGATCGGCTTTCTTGCAGGTCCGCAGAACAGCCAGTATCCTGCTCCCTTCTCATTCGGATTCAGTGCTGGCTATACCTTTGGAACCCGGTATCTGGCAGAAGCAGGGTCGGGACTGGAATTCATCGGTCATTCCTACATGCCATTCTACGGAGGCTTCAGGTACTATTTCCGTGAGAACCGCACGGCACCGTTCATTTTCGGACGGGCAGGGTATATGGTCATGATATCTGAGAATGAAGCAGAGACCGTCTACTATCCTCTCTGGTCAAGTTATTACCCGCCAGACTACTGGTACACAGACGAACGGGAATACAAAGGCGGACCAACAGTTACAGTGGGTATGGGAGCCTCTTTCGCCATAAGCGACATGGAGACCTATGTGAGCTTCGCCTACAGGCATTTCAGTACCAAAGAGATCGTCACTACCTCAACCTCTCAGACCGAAACCTTTTATTACTACTATAACAGGCTGGAAGTAAAATTCGGATTCAGGTTCTGATCCCGGGTCCAAAGCCTGAGGGCTGAGGGTCTAAAGTCTGAGGTCGGAAATTGAGGAAGTTGATGGGTTGATGGGTTGAAGTCCGGCAGGTCATGCGGTTCTGCTGTTTTTCCTCATTATCGGTCAATCACTACTGCCTAATGTTTCTGCCTATTGCCAGCTGGCTGCTGCCTAATTTATCCATCCTTTTGCCCAAATCCTCCACTTTTTTTGCTTATTTTAAACGACTTTTGTTGTAACCAACATTTTATTTATGAAAACCAATATCGAAGTCAGGTATGCGGCTCATCCTGATGATGTAAAGCACTGGGATACAGGTCGATTAAGGAAAGAACATCTCGTGCAGTCCCTGTTTGTGGATGATACCGTAACAATGGTCTACTCACTGTATGACCGTATGATTGCCGGGGGAGCAAAACCCGTCAGTGAGCCCCTTAAACTTGAACCGGTTGAAGAGGTCAAGGCATCTTTCTTCCTGCACCGGCGTGAGCTGGGCATTTTTAATGTCGGTGGAAAAGGAAGGGTCATAGCAGGAGATAAAACCTTCGGCCTGGATTTTAAGGAAGCCCTGTATATTGGCAGCGGCGACAGGGATTTGATCTTTGAAAGCGAAGATAAAAACAATCCAGCCCTGTTCTATTTCAATTCCACGCCTGCACACCGCAACTATCCCGATAAAAAGGTCACAAAAAAAGAGGCTGTCATCGCGGAAATGGGAACGATGGAAGCAGCCAACCACAGGGTGATCAATAAAATGATTGTAAGTCAGGTACTTGAGAGCTGTCAGCTCCAGATGGGAATGACCGAGCTGAAACCCGGCAGCGTTTGGAACACCATGCCCCCTCACACCCATAGCCGCAGAATGGAAGTCTATTTCTATTTCGAAGTCCCCGATGGCAACGCAATATGCCATTTCATGGGAGAACCCACCGAGACACGGCATATCTGGATGAAGAACAATGAGGCCATAATCTCACCCCAATGGTCGATACATGCTGCCACCGCAACATCAAACTATACCTTCATATGGGGCATGGGCGGAGAGAACCTCGATTACGGTGACCAGGACTTCTTCAAACAAACTGATCTGAGGTGACCTGGGCAGGAATTCACAAGTAAATCATCATGAATAGAGATCTTTTTAATCTTAACGGAAAAATTGCACTTGTCACGGGCGCCTCATACGGTATCGGGATGGCAATGGCAAAAGCTCTTGCACATGCCGGAGCAATTATAGTATTCAACGACCGCGTTCCGGATAAAATACAGACTGCTCTCGAAGAGTATGCTGTTGACGGAATCACAGCTCACGGATACCTGTTTGATGTCACCGATGAAAAGGAAGTCACGGCTCATATCGAAAAGATCACCGGTGAAGTCGGTGTCATTGATATCCTTGTCAATAATGCAGGTATCATCAAAAGGATACCCGCCCTTGAGATGGATGTGGAGGAGTACCGCCAGGTGATTGACATCGACCTCACGGGACCGTTCATTATGTCAAAGGCTGTAGCTCCCGGCATGATTAAAAAAGGCGGAGGCAAGATCATCAATATATGTTCGATGATGAGCGAGCTGGGTCGTGAGACGGTCTCTGCATACGCCTCTGCCAAAGGCGGTCTCAAGATGCTGACAAAAAACCTGGCCTGTGAATGGGCCGGATATAATATTCAGGTCAACGGCATCGGCCCGGGCTATATAGCAACGCCTCAGACGGAACCTCTGCGCACTGAAGGACATCCCTTTAACTCATTCATCATCGGACGTACCCCGGCCGGAAGGTGGGGAACACCGGATGACCTGAGGGGACCGGTTATCTTCCTTGCTTCGAAAGCATCCGACTTCGTGAACGGACACATCCTCTATGTCGACGGAGGTATTCTCGCATACATCGGCAAACAACCCAGGTAATTAAAAAGAACCAGCTATGAATAAAACAACATTATTACTGGCACTATCAATGCTTATAAGCGGGTGCGGAAATGATAACCTGAAAATCACCGTCACCAATCCTCTTGCATTCGACAGATCAGGTGAGACCATTGAAATTCCGGTTCAGTTTGTACAAGCACATACCGGTGATCTTGCCCCTGACGGAATTATAGTTACAGATGCAAAAGGTAATGAAATACCCTCACAGATAATTTATAACGGGCTTAAAGAACCGCAGTCAATTATTTTCCAGCCGGAAGTAAAAGCAAATTCTGACGCTGTTTATCAGATCGGTAAAGGTGTCAGGAGCGCCTATGACACAAGGGCATTCGGCAGATTTGTTCCTGAACGCATGGATGACTATGCCTGGGAGAATGACCGTATTGCATTCCGTATCTACGGTCCTGCGCTCATTGCAAAGGACGGGCCAAGCAACGGCATCGATGTATGGATCAAGAGAACGGACAAGATGGTAATTGACAGGTGGTACGCCGACTATCTCGCCGGCAGGAACACTTATCATGATGACAACGGCGAAGGCTGTGACTGCTATAAGGTAGGCCGCACGCTGGGTGCAGGGGCCATGGCTCCTTATGTCGATGATTCCCTCTGGCTTGCAATCAACTTTGAAAGCTGGGAGACCCTTGACAACGGACCGCTGCGCATTTCATTCAGGCTGAAGTATCCTCCCTTCCCGGTGAACGGGGTGATGGTCTCGGAGACACGTACCATTTCGCTCGATGCCGGCAGCCAGCTGACAAAAGTTACCGAGGAGTATGCCGGATTAAACGAGGAGTTCGCGGTTGCCGCAGGTATTGTTAAAAGGGCGGAAGGCGCTCCTCTGACTCCTGCCCCGGAAAGCGGAGCTATCGCCTATCGCCTTGACGGCGGCGAAGGCGGCATTACCTATGTCGGAACTTTACTCACAACCCCGGTCGTGTCGCGTCAGGAAAAGAACGATCATCTTCTCATAGTTACAAAATATATACCGGGTACTCCTCTCACCTATTATACTGGAGCAGGCTGGAGTAAATGGGGATTTGAATCAGACGAAGCCTGGACGGACTATCTGAACGCCTTCTCACAAAAAATCAACTCCCCGCTTCAGTGGAAATAGGATAACCATCTATGCGACCGTCAGTCAGAGCAGCAGCGCTGGTTGTTCTCGTTTGTGGAGCAACACTTTACGAGGGCTACAGTCAGCCCAAGTGCGCTTTCACACACTATTCGGTCAGTGACGGACTGTCTGAAGGAGTGGTGCTGGCAATGCACCAGGACCGCGACGGGCTCATGTGGTTCGGAACATTTGACGGTCTGAACCGCTTCGACGGTTACGGTTTCAAGGTGTACAAATCGGGATTTAATTCCACCTATGCGTTAAAAAATAACCGCGTTGACCGCATAACCGAAGATGACCTCGGGTATCTTTGGATGATGAACAATGACGGTGAGGTCCATCGTATGAATACCCACACCGAGGAATTCGTCAGTTTCAACGAGATCAGTTCCCGCGGATCTGAAAACTACTCACCTGTCAACCAAATCTTTCACTTCGGCGACGGAGAAACATGGATGTCCACCGAAGCAGGCAGCTGTATAAGAGTCATCTCCTACCCCTCATCGCCCGATTATAAGATTGACCGGTTTGCCTTCAGCAACGATTCATCATCCGCCGGCAAGGTTAACTTCATCTATCGCGACAGCCTTAAAAGTGTCTGGATACTTGCCGGCAGCGGACTTTTCCGGCTTCCGGAGGATAAGGAGCAACCTGAAAGGGTCTCCCTGGATAACGAAATACAGAAGCCAACCTCCTTTTTTTGTGTTCATGAATTTGACGACCGGATCTGGTTTGGCACATCGGGAGGCACACTGAGAATGATCAGTAAAAAAACCGGGGTGACTGAACAACTCAGCTTTGGCGTAAGATCTGATATAATCGCAATCAAGCCGTTGAACCCCAAGGAGCTGATAATACTCACATCCGGTGACGGTTTCTTTGTTTACAGTCCGCTTACCGGCGAGAAGAAGCATTATGAAACCGGCAGCAACCCTCTCATGCCCTCGAACAGGATGGTTTCTGTTTACATCGACAGGTACGGTGAGGTGTGGCTCGAGACATCGGCAGACGGAGTTCTGCATTTCGATCCCTTAAACGGTAACATGAAACACTTCAGGATGAAGGTCGATCCCACTAATCCTTTTGTTCTGCTGCCCAGCTTCGCGATCTTTGAAGATATAAATAACAATCTGTGGGTTTATCCCCGCGGAGGCGGATTTGCCCAGTATAACCGTACAGAGCAGAGGCTTGAGTACTTCTTTAATGAACCCGGCAGTGCCGGCCGGCGCTTTCCCAACCTTATTCATTCTGCCATCGCAGATCACCAGGGCAATCTTTGGATGTGCACCATCCAAAGGGGTATTGAGAAGGTTTCCTTTTTCCCGAAACAGTTCAGTGTGCTGAGCCCCAGGCAGGCTCCTTCGACACACTCGGAGAATGAGGTAAGGGCTGTCTTTGAGGACAGGAACCGTTATCTATGGGCAGCTACAAGAGACGGAACCGTTTATCTGTATGACCGTGACAAAAATCTCGCAGGCTACCTGAGAGAGAACGGTACCTTTGTATCAGGCCCGCCTTTCAAAGCATTGGTTTATGCCATCACTCAGGACAGCAGGGGGATCATCTGGATGGGGTCAAAAGGCAGCGGACTCTACAGGCTTGAACCACTTGGGCAAGGCCCTCCTGACCGCTACCGTATTACAAATTACAGGCATGATCCTGCTGATCCATTCAGCCTGAGCCATGACAATGTATATTCAGTGTTTGAAGACACCTCAGGAAGGATCTGGGTGGGCACTTTCAACGGCGGACTGAACTTCATGGAGGAAGACAAAGATGGTATCAGGTTCATTAACGCCCTAAACCTCCTGAAAGATTACCCTTATGCCAATCACAAGCGCGTAAGATACATCACCGCAGACCTCAGTAAACACATTTGGGTAGGAACAACGAGCGGGCTGGTAATATTTGACCAGGATTTCACTGACCCGTCAGACATCAGGTTCACATCCTGCTTTTTTGACCCTGAAGATGAAACAAGCCTGGCCAACAATGATGTGTATTATATTTATTGCGCTCCTGACAGTGAGGTTTACGTAGCTACTTTCGGCGGGGGGTTGAACAGGGTGATAACCCCGGTCTCCGAAGGCAAAAAACCGACATTCAAATCATACACGGTAAGCAGGGGAGCTCCGGACGATGTGATACTCAGCATTGTCGACGACCTCAACGGCAATCTCTGGTTAAGCAGCGAAAGAGGTATCCTGAAATTCCATAAAGAGGACGAATCTTTTGAGATCTACAGCGACCAGAGCGGGGTGGAAAAGAGTTACTTCTCCGAAGCCACCGGGTTACGTACATCCGACAATGAAATACTGTTCGGCTTTGATAACGGCATTTATCTTTTCAATCCCTTACAGGTCAGGAAGACAGACTATGTTCCCCCGCTGGTCTTCACACGCATCACTGTTTCAGGTAACGAGATTCATTCCTCTGAAATGCCATCGGGCAGACCCGGTACACCTGATAATGAGTGGTACATTGAACTCACTCCAAAGCAAAAGAGTCTCGATATAGAATACTCAGCCCTCGATTACCGCAACCCGAAAAACATACAGTACGCTCATATGCTCGAAGGTGTTGACCCTGACTGGTCAATTGAGCGCGGGCAGAGGGCAGCCTCCTATACCAACCTTGAACCCGGTGAATACCTCTTCAGGGTCAGATCGACAAACTCAGACGGGATCTGGGTTGACAATCAGCGCAACATCAGGATCACCGTGAATCCGTCATTCTTTGAAACCGTTCTGGCCAAAATCCTGCTGGCGTTAGTTGTCATGGGGCTGATAGCGCTTGCCATCTACATAACCTTTACTTTTTACAAGCTGCGACATAAGGTCGAAGTCGAAAAGCTGATAACAAATCTCAAGCTTAAGTTTTTCACTGATATATCGCATGAGCTCAGGACACCTCTGACCCTCATCTCGTCACCGGTGACTAATATACTTAAGAACAACAAGCTTGAGCCCGCAGTAAAAGATCAGCTGACACTGGTTCAGAGCAACACTGAAAGGATGCTCCGGCTGGTTAACCAGATACTCGATTTCAGGAAAGCCCAGAATAAAAAAATGCGCCTTAAGATCGAGGAATTTCCTCTTGGCGGATACATTTCCGGTATCTGTACGGACTTTAAAAAGCTGGCCGAAGACAGGGGAATACGGTTTGAAGTCATTGATCAGACTGAAGGCCAGACAGTCTGGGCGGACAAGGATAAGGTTGAGAAGATTGCGTTTAACCTGATAACCAATGCCATTAAATTCACTCCAAGGGGCAGAAAAGTAACTGTCACAACCAGAAAGGTCAATGACACTCTTGAGCTGACAGTGGCTGATGAGGGCACAGGACTGTCAAAGGAGAAGATGAAGAATCTCTTCATGCGCTTCGACAGCGATGAAAAGGAAACGATGTCTGTTCAGCCAGGTACAGGCATTGGTCTTTCACTCAGTAAGGAACTGGCTGAATTGCACCAGGCTGTGATGACGGCAGAAAGTGAGGAGGGTAAGGGCTCCACATTCCGGATAGCTTTCAAGCTTGGGTTCTCTCACTTTGATAACAGCATTGAGTTCGTCGTCACCGACGGAAGGAGCCCGTTCCCTGCGAGGTCACGTGCTGAAACACCGGAATACGAAGAGGAGGATGACCAGGACGGTAAGGAAGACGACGAGCCGGTATTGCTTTTCGTGGAAGACAATGAGGAACTGAGGAGCTTCCTGAAAATAATATTGGCTGACGGCTTCCACGTTATTGAAGCCGGCAATGGCAGTGAAGGCTTTGAAATAGCCCGCAGCCAGCTGCCTGACATAATCATCACTGACCTTATGATGCCGGGGATGGACGGTATTGAAATGGCACGCAGGATCAGGGAGGAGGTCACCACTTCCCACATACCCATAGTGGTTCTCACGGCCAAAACTGATCTTGACACACAGGTGGAAGCACTCAAAACCGGAGTTGATGATTTCATAACAAAGCCCTTCAGCTCAACATACCTGAGAGCGAAAATTGAAAGCATACTGAGCCAGCGGAAGAAACTGCAGGAGGCTTTCATGTCGAACCTGGCGGATTCCCGTCCGGAAATACAGTCGAAACCTTTCGAGGTAAACCCACCTGCCCCTGCAATAGAGCCTTACGATGACAAGCTCATGAAAAAGGTCATGGAGGTTATGGAAAAGAATATCAGCAACTCGGCCCTTACCGTCGAGGAGTTCGTGGCAGCTATCGGCATTGGCAGGTCTGTCTTCTTCAAGAAACTCAAAAGTCTGACAGGTCTCTCCCCCATCGAATTCATCAGGGAGGTGAGGGTGAAAAGAGCGGCACAGCTGATTAAGTCAGGTGAGTACACCATCTCACAGGTGACATATATGGTAGGCTGCAATGATCCCCACTATTTCTCCCGCATCTTTAAGCAACGCTTTGGACTGACCCCGACAGAATACAGGGACAGGCATTCAAAATAATAGCGATCCTGAATGCACACAACAAAAAGAGGCCATTCATGAAAACAGTTTCAGCAGCAACAATAACTTGCCTCATGGCAGTGATTTTCACGACTTCATGCGGAAACGGCACAAGCAGACAGGCAAAAGGGCTGAGATCCCCACTGTGGTCAGTTCGTATGGCCGAGTCCGAGATGGTAAGAAATCCATCGCTGTGGACGGTGGATTTTGTCACTGAAAAGAAGTGGAACTACACACAGGGACTGATGGGGCTTGCATTCCTTAGGCTCAATGAAGTTACGGGCGACGAGCGGTACTACAACTATGCCAAAGGGTATGCCGACTCCCTGATTGATGAGAACGGCAACATCTATAAATATAATAAGGAGAATTACAATCTCGACCAGATTAATCCCGGAAGGATGATTTTTAAATTATATGACCGCTCGAAAGATCCGCGATATGAGAAGGTCATCCGGACCCTTAAGGAGCAGCTTGATTCACAGCCAAGGATAACAGAGGGAGGGTTCTGGCATAAAAAGGTTTATCCTGACCAGATGTGGCTCGACGGTCTGTACATGAGTGCACCGTTCTATGCCGAATATGCTGCCAGGTATAACCGGCCGGAAGACTTTCAGGATGTGATAAACCAGTTTCTCATCGTTGCCAGGCATACCTATGACCCTGCCACAGGACTGTACAGGCATGCCTTTGACGCTTCGAAGAAAATGCCCTGGGCTGACAGCATTACCGGTCAGGCGCCACATGCATGGGGTCGCGCAATGGGATGGTTTTCCATGGCAATTGTCGATGTCCTGGATTATATTCCGGAAGACCAGCCGCGACGTGGTGACCTGATCATTATACTGCAGGAAATGGTTGAGAAACTGTCAGAGATACAGGATCAGCAGACGGGCGGATGGTACCAGGTGCTCGACCGATCGGGCGACCCGGGAAATTATATTGAGACTTCCTGCACTGCCATGTTCACATATTCAATATTGAAGGGAGTGAGAAAAGGCTACCTTGATGCACGCTACCTTGACACTGCAAAGAAAGCCTATAACGGACTTATTGATAACTTCATAACCGTCGACAGCGAAGGCCTGGTGACTATGTCAGGAATTTGCGGTGTGGCCGGTCTTGGCGGCAATCCATACCGTGACGGATCATACGAATATTATATCGGTGAAGTGATACGCGATAATGACCCGAAAGGAGTCGGTCCTTTCATAATGGCGAGCCTCGAATACGAAAAGCTCTCAGAATAAGCTAATCACAACTTTCCTCTTTTTCTTCCCTGGCCAAAATATACACCTTTTTGGTAAAAAAGTGTACCTGTCAGGATATTGATGCTGTTAACTTTGGTATCATGAAGAAAAATATACTATCCCTGTTCGTCCTTTTGATCACCGCAACGCTGGCAAGCTGCACCAGTGACAATTGGAAGATGGCTGCAGAAATTGAGAATGCAATTGTAAAGACATCATTCCCGGCTGACACTTTTAATATCGTCGACTTCGGGGCAGTTGCCGGGGATACATCATTCCTCAATACGGGAGCCATCGAAGCAGCAATTATAAAATGCAGTAATGAAGGCGGCGGTGTGGTCCTCGTTCCCGAAGGGGAATGGATGACAGGACCGGTAACCCTGCTCAGCAATGTTAACCTTCATATTTCGGAAAAGGCTACGCTGCTCTTTTCAACGGACTATGAGCAGTATCTGCCTCCGGTGCTGACACGCTGGGAGGGCATGGACTGTTATAATATCCACCCGCTTATTTATGCCATTGATGCTTCCAATATTGCACTTACAGGTAAAGGGACCATTGACGGACAGGCCTCAAATGAGATATGGTGGTGGATGAACGGTAATCCCGAGTACGGCTGGAAGGAAGGAATGAACTCACAGAAACTGGCCGGGAGGCCTGTATTACTTGGATACGAACAGAACCAGACGCCTACAGAGGACCGTCGGTTCGGCCTCGAAGGGGCCCTCAGACCTCAGCTGGTTAACTTCATGAACTGCAAGAGTGTGCTGATTGAAGATCTGACCATGAAAAACTCACCCTTCTGGGTCATACACCCTGTCAGAACAGAGAGTTTCATCCTTCGCGGTGTGACCATCAAAAGCGCCGGACCCAACTCCGACGGCTGCGACCCGGAGTCATGCAATAATGTTCTGATTGAGAACTGCTTCTTCGACACAGGCGATGACTGCATAGCAATTAAGTCCGGACGAAACAATGATGGCAGGAGATGGAACATTCCGTCACGCAACATTATTGTGCGCGACTGCCACATGGCTGCAGGGCACGGCGGCGTGGCTATCGGCAGCGAGATCTCCGGAGGCTACTCTAACCTGTTCGTGGAAAACTGCGAGATGGACAGCCCTGAAATGCTGAGGGTCATCAGGATAAAGACTTCGGATTGCAGGGGAGGTATAATAGAAAATATCAACGTAAGGAATATTAAAGTAGGAATATGCTCTGAGGCGGTGCTGCACATTACTCTTAATTATGACCCCGCTGAGCCGTGCGCAAGGAACTTTCCTCCTGTTGTAAGAAATGTCACCCTTGAGAATGTCACCTCGAACAAGAGCAAATACGGTATTTATATTGAAGGACTTGACAAATCCGTAAATATCTCCGACATAACCGTGAAGAACTGCGCCTTCAACGGTGTGGAACAAGGCACTTTGATCACTGGGGCGGAACGCGTAAAGCTGAAGAAAGTATATATCAACGGAAAGAAGATCAGGCAGTAAGGTACTATTGAACGGGATTCCATCCGTCATGCCGGGCAAAGACTTTCTCAACAGTTACGGCCTTTGCCTCCCTGCGGCTGAGCTGGCGGCTCCAGCTGACACGGGCGGCAGGATTGGCTCCCGGACCTGTGTTGTGATACTCTGCGTACCGGGCAGTCTGCTCATTGGAAGGTTTGTCCCAGTTATGCCACCCTTCCGGAACTATATGGCTGCCCAATTCGCAGTTGAGAAAGAGCGTTGCTGCAAAAGGGCGCCACGGCCTTCCGAGATATACCTTCGTTACGCTATCTGCTGCCGTGAGCCTGCAACGGTTAAAAATGTAACCGTATTGCTGCCCTTCAACTGTAGAGGCTGCCGTAACATAAGAATTCTTCTTGCTGTGAATCTGGCACTTCTCAAACCAGGCTGTGGCAGGGCCGAAGATAAAGTCAGTGGTACCTTCGATATAACACTCTTCATAGTACTGTCTGCTCTCCTGGTTCGCAGTCAGAAGCGTATCCTGGTTACCCAGCAACCGGCATCTGCGGAACACAGCCCTGTCGCCGTCAACATGCACCGCCACGGCCTGTCCGAGCATTTCGGCATTATTCTCGAAGGTGATATCCTCAGCGGTGAAACCGGCTCCCAGCACCCATACCGTATACGTCCTGAAAGTACCCATATTGCGAATGTTGGCATGGTCATTCCAGGTAATTATTGTATTCTCAACGCTCTCTCCTTTCATGAAAAGATTGGTCACCCACGACGGGATAATCACCTTTTCACGGTACGTTCCGTTTTTGATGAACATGAAGGTAGTATCAGACATATATGCCCTGATGGAGTTGACAGCTTCCTGTACCGAGGTGAATTCACCGGTGCCGTCTGCAGCCACCACGATATGTCTCTCCTGACAGAAGACAGGAAGCGATGGAAACATCAGTATAATGACGAAAAGAAACTTCTTCATGACTGCTCAATTAATAAGGAATTAAAACTCTAATTTAGTTTTTTATTGCTATTTTTCGAAACAGCTGAAAATCATACGCAGAAATACAATGAAAGAGACTGGTAAATATTCATTCGGAATTGGTGACAGGTTCCTTCACCAGGGCAAAGCTCAGCTTGAAGCCCTTATGAAAGCATCCGAGACTCTGGGAATAAAGATTACACCCGTCTGGAACAAGTCAAACAGGGAACATAATATAGTGCATTCAGAACCTTCCGACACCCGAAAAGAGGCTGATGCCGCAGTCAGGGCCCTTAATTATACAGGTCCCTATTTTGTTGATGCTGACCATATTAATCTTACTACGGTAGGACGCTTCATCGAAGACTCCGACTTTTTTACCCTTGATGTTGCGGATTTTATAGGGAAGAAGGCTACCGGCACAGACATCGAGGGCTTTGTTGAGAGCCACAAATATCTCTGCGGATCGCTGGCAATACCCGGCATCGGGGAACATTTCACCGTTACTGAAAATTATCTGAGAAGCTTCGCTGAGAAGTTCCTTTTTGCAATAAACGAGGCAGCGGCAATTTATGATCATATTGCCTCAGTTAAAGGCACAGGGACTTTTATCACCGAAGTATCAATGGACGAGGTTGATGAACCGCAGAAGCCGCTCGACATGCTTTTCATTCTTAAAGGACTGGCTGATCTGAAAGTGCCGGTGCAAACCATTGCCCCGAAGTTCGCCGGCAGGTTCAACAAGGGTGTTGACTACGAGGGTGACCCCATCCGTTTCGGGAAAGAGTTCGAAGAGGATATCCTGGTCATCAGATATGCAGTGGCGAAATTCGGGCTGCCGGCTTCCCTAAAACTGAGTGTGCACTCAGGCAGTGACAAGTTCTCAATCTATCCCATTATAGGTTCTGTCATCAGGAAACATAACTGCGGACTTCATCTTAAAACTGCAGGCACAACCTGGCTGGAGGAGGTCATCGGCCTGGCCGTCTCTGGCGGAAAAGGACTTGAGATAGCAAAGGTGATATACCGGAATGCGTTTGAGAGAATGGAAGAGCTCTGCGCTCCCTATGCCGCTGTCATCGACATCAAACCTGAACTGCTGCCCCTTCCCTATGAGGTAGATAAATGGAGCAGTGAAAAGTACGCCGACACCCTCAGACATATCCCGGGCAATCCTTCTTACAGTCCCGGATTCCGCCAGCTAATTCATGTCGGATACAAGGTGGCATCAGAACTCGGAACAGCTTATACCGGTGCACTTGAAGCAAATGCTGAAGTGATCGCAGGTTGCGTGAGAGAGAATATTTATGATCGTCATATTATTCCGCTCTTTACTGTTTAAAATACTATAATACAGGTGCTTATGAAAGAATTTATACATGATGATTTCCTGCTGCAGACTGATACTGCAAAAAGACTGTATCATGATCATTCAAAGGCTCTTCCGATAATAGACTATCACTGTCATATCAGTCCTGAGTCCATTGCCGCTGACAGGCAGTTTAACGACCTCGGCCAACTGTGGCTCGAGGGTGACCATTACAAGTGGAGGGCAATGAGGGCTAACGGTATAGATGAAAAGTTCGTCACAGGCAAAGAGACTACTTTCCGCGAGAAATATGACCGCTGGGCGGAGACAGTGCCGTATACAATGCGAAATCCTCTCTATGCATGGACTCATCTCGAACTCAGCAGGGTATTCGGAGTCAATAAAATCCTGAACCCTGCCACCGCCGCCGAAATCTGGGAGGAATGTACTGCACTTCTACAGCAACCAGGCTTTTCCGCCCGCGGGCTGATGAAGAAATTCAATGTTGAGGTGATATGTACCACTGATGACCCTGCAGACTCCCTTGAGCATCACATTGCACTTAAGAATGAAGGATTTGAAATCAAGGTACTGCCAGCCTGGAGGCCTGACAAGGCAATGGCTGTGGAGGACCCCGAGCCTTACAAAAATTACATATCGAGGCTCTCTGAGGTCTCAGGCGTTGACATTAAAAACTTCGATAACCTTATTGAGGCCCTGAGAATCAGGCATCAGTTCTTTGCCGATGCGGGATGCAAGCTCAGTGACCATGGCATTGAACAGTTTTACGCTGACGACTATGCCGATAAGGAAATAGATCTCATCTTCCGAAAAGTGATATCAGGACGCAATCTTTCCCTGGATGAGGTGACAAAGTTCAAGTCGGCAATGCTCTATGAGATGGCTCTCATGGACTGGGAGAAGGGATGGACACAGCAATTCCACTACGGGGCCATCCGGAATAACAACAGCCGGTTACTCAACACGCTGGGTCCGGATACCGGGTTTGACTCAATGGGCGATTTCACAGTGGCGAGAAGCCTTTCACGGTTCCTCGACAGTCTTGATATCGAGGGTAAGCTGGCTAAGACTATCCTGTATAACCTTAATCCGCGCGATAACGAACTTATTGCCACAATGATTGGCAACTTCCAGGATGGCAGTGTCGCCGGCAAGATGCAATTCGGATCGGGATGGTGGTTCCTCGATCAGGAGACTGGCATCATAAACCAGCTTAACAGCCTGTCGCTGATGGGGCTGCTGAGCAGGTTTGTGGGAATGCTAACTGACTCCAGGAGCTTTGTTTCCTATCCGCGCCACGAGTATTTTCGACGTGTGTTATGCAATATGATCGGTGACGATATTGAGAAAGGCAAGATGCCTGCCTCGGAATTCAGCACTATCAGCATGATGGTCGAGAATATTTCGTATTACAATGCAAAGAACTATTTCGGTTTCTGAAATCATAAAAGACAATTTGTATAAAATGGCAAAGTTCACACGTATTGAAGTAGCGCTCGCGATGGCTGAGACAGGCCTGGTGCCTCTATTTTACCACAGTGATGCCGGTATCTGCAAGGAGGTTATCGCAGCCTGTTACAACGGCGGAGCAAAAGTCTTCGAGTTTGCCAACAGGGGTGATTTTGCCCATGAGGTCTTCGCCGAATTGAAGAAGTGGGCCAATGACAACTATCCCGAACTAATGATCGGCATCGGGTCAGTTCCCGACGCTCCTACAGCTGCAATATTCATGCAGATGGGAGCTGACTTTATCGTCTCGCCCTTCCTTAATCCTGAAATAGCCAGGGTATGCAACAGGCGAAAAGTGCTGTGGATACCTGGATGCGGAACAGTGACGGAAATATCGGAGGCTGAGGAGCTTGGCGCTGAGATAGTGAAAATATTCCCCGGTCCGGCAGTCGGCGGTCCGGCATTTGTCAAGGCGGTCAAAGGCCCGTGTCCCTGGACCAGCATCATGCCCACCGGAGGCGTCGAGCCCTCCGAAGAAAGCCTGAAGCAGTGGTTCAGTGCCGGCGTGACTTGCGTCGGGATGGGAACAACACTGATAACCGATAAGTATGTCAAAGCCGGCGATTGGGCCGCAGTAGAAAAGAATGTGAAGAACACTCTGGATTTAATAAAGAAACTGAAATAGACTATGCAGGAACAAACCACTGACGGAAAAATGACAAACTACAGGTGGGTCATCTGTGGATTGCTGTTTTTTACTGTCGCAATCAACTACATGGACCGCCAGGTCCTGTCACTTACATGGAAGGACTTTATTGCTCCGGAGTTTCATTGGACAAACAATGATTACGGAACCATTACCGGCCTTTTTTCAATCTTCTATGCTATCTGCCTGCTTTTTGCAGGCCGGTTTGTTGACTGGATAGATACAAAAAAGGGGTTCCTCTGGGCGATAGGTATCTGGTCGACAGGTGCTGTCCTCCATGCCTTTTGCGGAATAGCTACCTCAGGCATCATAGCCGGCAGGTGGTTTGTAGGATTTGAAGAAGCCAGGAACATTATCGGCAAAGTTGATGATATTGGCATGATAACATCGGTGAGCGTGACACTTTTCATTTTCGCACGCTTCGTTCTGGCTCTTGGTGAAGCAGGAAACTTTCCGGCAGCCATTAAAACCACTGCCGAGTTTTTCCCCAAGAAAGACCGTGCTTTCTCAACCAGTATCTTCAACTCGGGAGCCCAGGTCGGAGCTCTTATTGCCCCTATCTCCATCCCTGTGATCGCTGCGAAATACGGATGGGAAATGGCGTTTATTGTTATCGGCGTGCTTGGTTTTATCTGGATGGGCTTCTGGATATTCATGTACAAGAAACCCCATGTCCATCCCCTGGTTAATAAAGCTGAACTGGATTATATCAATCAGGACACGATTGCTGAGACAAAAGCAAACAACGGCGTAGAAAAGACAGAAAAGAAAATGTCATTTAAGGAATGCTTCAGGCACAAACAGACCTGGGCTTTTGCTTTCGGTAAATTTATGACAGACGGCGTCTGGTGGTTTTACCTGTTCTGGACTCCAGCCTATCTGAGTGATGTATACGGGCTTACTTCCGATACGACCATGGCCAAGTTGCTGATATTTGTGCTTTATGCAATAGTCATGCTTTCTATCATCGGAGGCTGGCTTCCAAGGTACTTTGTCGACAAGCTGGGAATGAATCCGTATGCAGGCCGCATGCGCGCAATGCTGATCTTTGCATTCTTCCCGCTCCTGGCCCTGCTGGCCCAGCCAATGGGGCACTTTTCTTACTGGTTCCCGATTATCATTATCGGTATTGCAGGCGCCGCCCACCAGGCCTGGTCCGCCAACCTTTTCTCAACTATCGGTGACATGTTCCCTAAGTCGTCTGTGGCTTCAATCACAGGTATAGGTGGTATGGCCGGAGGCCTGGGCGCATTCCTTATCAATAAAGGATCCGGCGTTTTATTTGACTTCTCATCAGGTTCAACAACGGTAGATGGTACCGTTTCTGTAATGACCAAGGAATTACTGGCAAATGGCGCACAGTATGTTACTGAACCAATGAAGTTTTTTGGATTTGAAGGAATTAGGGCAGGTTATTTTATCATCTTCTGCATATGCGCGGTAGCTTATCTTATCGGATGGATAGTGATGAAAACTCTTGTGCCAAAATATAAACCCGTAATTATCGGATAGAAAAACATACCAACATGACTGATTTCAGCGATCTGAAAGGCAAAGTTGCCGTTATCACCGGTGGCGGAGGTATTATTGGCCTGGCTCTTGCCAGTGGCATGGGCAGAGCGGGCATTACGGTCGTCATCCTCGACATAAGTGCAGAGAGGGCTGTAGCAGCAGCTGATGCTGTGTCTGCTGCAACCGGCTGCCGAGCCGCCGGCCTGAGTGCTGACGTGACCGACAAGGTGTCACTTGTAAAAGCCAGGGATGAGATAATAAAAACGTTCGGCTCTATAGACATACTTATCAACTGCGCCGGAGGCAACAAACCTACAGCCACCACCGGGAAGGAATTCATAATGGCAGGGGACAATGAACTTGAAACCACCTTTTTCGGACTCGACATTGCAGGCTTTGACGGTGTCTTTAACCTTAACTTCAAAGGTACTGTACTGCCGACAATGGTCTTCACGGAGGAGATGGTCAGGAGAGGCAAAGGAAATATTCTGAACATATCATCAATGAATGCCTTCAGACCCCTGACAAAGATTCCTGCATACTCGGCTGCCAAGGCAGCTATAAATAACTTCACCCAGTGGCTGGCCGTGCACTTTGCCCCGTCAGGGGTGCGGGTTAATGCAATTGCTCCGGGCTTTCTTCTGACAAACCAGAACAGGTTTCTTCTGACTGATGAAAAGACGGGTGAGATGACAGCACGGGGCAAAAAAATAATTGCCGCAACACCAATGGGCCGCTATGCAGAACCCGACGAACTCGTGGGAACGATGCTCTACCTGCTTTCTGATATCTCAGGCTTTGTAACAGGGATAGTGATCCCGGTCGACGGAGGATTCAGCGCTTACAGCGGCGTATAATTGAACAGAATTAATTGAACATTGTTAAATTACTGACTACTTTATTATATGAAGCGGAATGTCATCATAGCACAATCGGGAGGCCCCTCCCCTGTCATTAACAATACCCTCAGGGGCATAATCGATTCATGCCTCTGTTACCCTGAGAACTTCGGCAGAATTTACGGTGGGTGGCACGGAATAGAGGGTGTGCTGAAAGAAGAACTGCTTGACCTCTCGGCACAGGATAAGGATGAGATCGGCCTTCTGAGGACGACACCGGCAGCAGGAAGCATCGGCACCTGCAGGTATAAACTCAAAGATCACCAAAACCTTGATTTTGACCGTATTGCAGAAATTTTCAAGGCTCATGACATAGGCTATTTCTTCTATATCGGAGGCAATGACTCACAGCATACCGCACTGAAGGTGAGCACGCTTTGCACCGAGAAAGGTCTCGATGTCATTGCCGTGGGGGTGCCTAAGACCATCGATAACGACGTTGGTGACAGTGAATTCAAACTCATTGACCATACTCCTGGCTACGGTTCGGTAGCCCGTTACTGGGCATACATGATACAAAATGCCAATGAGGAGAATGCAGGCTCATCGCCCGCCGACCCGGTGCTTGTAATGCAGGCTATGGGCAGAAAGATAGGTTATATTCCTGCAGCAGCACGACTGGGTGATCCCGAAAGACAGATGCCCCTCCAGATCTATATGACCGAATCAGGCGTGACGCTTGAAGAGATAGCTGATAACGTCAACGCCCAACTCGTAAAAGACGGAAGATGCATGGTTGTCGTCAGCGAAGGACTCAGCGTGGGAGACATTGGTGAAAAGAAGGATTCTTTTGGACATACCCAGTTCGGATCAAGCCAGCTTACCGTACAACAGGCAGTGGTCAACTATCTAAATTCAAAAGGAATAAAGGCAGCAGGGTCAGCACGCGGACAGGTGCCCGGCACTGACCAGCGCCATAATATGATTTACGCTTCGGTGACTGATCTCGATGAGGCTTACAACGTGGGACGCAAGGCAGTGGAGATAGCTCTGCATGACGGTAACGGGTGGATGGCAACAATCCTGCGGAACGAAGGACCGATTTACAATGTCAGGTATGACAAGGTACCCCTCGACAAAGTGGCACTCTCGGAGAGAACATTCCCTGAAGGCTGGATAGCCCCCTCACGGTATGATGTGACAGACGACTTTGTAAGCTATGCAAGACCCCTGATCGGCGACGACTGGGTGAGCATTCCCGTCATAAACGGCATACAGAGATTTGCCAGGCTGAAGCTTGTCTTTGCAGACAAAAAACTGCCGGCCTATAATCTCCAGGGAAAATAATCCGCTTATATCGGGTTCATTACCTTGTACTTTAACATTTATCCTTTAACCTTAACTTTAACCTTTAACCTTTAAATTATGAATGTTTTGCAGGAACTGAAACCGGAGAAGGAATTCTTTATAGGCATTGACTCTGACGGATGCGTGTTCGACACTATGGAAGTGAAGCAGAAGGAGTTTTTTATTCCCAATGCAGTAAAGCTGTTCGGGCTCTTTGCCATCTCAAAATATGTGCGGGAGACATGGGAATTTGTCAATCTTTACTCCGTCACCAGGGGTATTAACCGTTTTCCTGCACTTGTAAAAGTCATTGACCTTCTCTCGGAGCGTCCCGAGATAAAAGAAATAGGCATGGCACTCCCGGATATGGATCCGCTCAGGGAGTGGGTAAGCAAAGAGACAAAACTTGGCAATCCTGCCTTTAAGGAGTATGTGAAGAACAATCCTCACCCATCCCTTGACCCTGTCCTGAAATGGACACTGTCCGTCAATGAGGACATAGCATACTGGTTGCGCAATACCCCTCCTTTTCCCTATGCCAGGAAATCGATTGAGCAGCTTAGCACCCTTGCTGACGCTATTGTTGTATCACAGACGCCTTATGAAGCGCTGGCAAGGGAGTGGGAAGAACATGGCATCAACGGTTACGTAAGGGCTATCGCCGGGCAGGAGCTCGGGACGAAGACCGAGCACATCACCATGGCTGCCAAAGGAAAATACCCTGATGAAAAGATACTCATGATCGGTGATGCTCCCGGGGATTTCAAGGCTGCCAGTGAGAACGGGGCCCTCTTTTTCCCTGTAAACCCGGGGCACGAAAACAGTTCATGGAAGGTCTTCTACGAGGAAGCACTCGGCAGGTTCATTGCCGGAACATATAAGGGCGATTACCAGGATAACCTTATCAGGGAGTTCAGAAAGCTGCTTCCTGAAAAACCTTCATGGTAAAAAACGGACGAAGATGATCTATTTTGCAAAAGGAAGTCCCGGCACTGATCTGAAGAAAGATGATATCAGGGCAGCTCTCAAAACTGCAATGGAGTTCTTCAGCGGCAGAAAGAGCGTACTGATCATCCCCCCGGATATAACCCGTGCCCACTCAGGGGCAGGACTGATCACCGAGCTGCTGTGGAAGCAACTCGACCTCAAGATAAAGGATATTCTCCCGGCACTTGGCACACATGTGCCGATGGGGAAAGATGAAATCTCGAAAATGTACGGCACTGTTCCGGCATCGCTCTTCAGGGAACACCGGTGGAGGACTGATATCGAGGAGCTGGGCAGGGTGCCGGCATCATTTGTCTCCGAAGTCACCGGAGGAAAACTCACATATGACTACCCCGTGCAGGTCAACAGGCTGCTGGCTTCAGGAAAGCATGATCTGATAATTTCTGTCGGTCAGGTTGTACCGCATGAGGTGACTGGCATGGCCAACTATAACAAGAATGTGTTCGTCGGCTGTGGCGGCAGCGAGGCTATCAACAAGAGCCACTTCATCGGCGCCGTCCACGGCATTGAGAATATCATGGGGACAGTCGATAATCCGGTCAGGGCAGTGCTCAACAAGGCATCAGAGATAGCATCCGGCAGGCTGCCGCTGCTTTATATGCTTACGGTGGTTTCGCCTGACGTCAAAGGTGTCCTGAAAATACGCGGACTCTTTATCGGTGACGATATTGAGTGTTTCAGGCAGGCAGCCGCACTGTCGCGTGAAGTTAATTTTACGACCCTGCCGGAGAGGCTTAAAAAGGTGGTTGTCTATCTCGACCCGGAAGAGTTTAAAAGCACCTGGCTGGGGAACAAGAGCATCTACCGCACACGAATGGCAATAGCCGACGATGGAGAGCTCATCGTGCTGGCTCCGGGAGTGAGGACTTTCGGTGAAGATCCGGCTATTGACGGGCTCATAAGAAAATACGGTTACCGGACTACACCTGAAATCCTCTCCTTCGTTAATGAAAACAGTGACCTGAGGGAGAACCTTAGTGCTGCCGCCCACCTTATTCACGGATCGCCGGAGAACAGGTTCAGGGTCACATATGCCGCCGGACATCTTACCAGCGAAGAGGTGGTGTCTGTCGGTTACAGCTTTGGAACCATAAACGAGCTGATGGCCAGGTACAACCCCAAAAAATTAATGACGGGCCACCATAAAACTTCCGATGGTGAAGAGTTTTATTTCATCTCCAATCCGGCCACAGGCCTATGGAAAGCCAACAGGTGAAAGAATGAAGATTGTAATTGACGAAAAGATACCGTTCATAAAGGGTGTGTTCGAGCCCTGGGCAGATGTTGTGTACAGTTCCGGGCGTGCTATGGACAGTACCATGGTGGCCGATGCCGACGCTCTGATAGTGCGCACCCGGACAAAGTGCAACAGCCAGCTCCTTAAAGGAAGCCGCGTAAAGATCATCGCCTCGGCAACAATTGGATTTGATCATCTGGATACCGGGTGGCTCGATGCAGAAGGCATTAAGTGGGTGAACGCGCCCGGTTGTAATTCAGGATCAGTGATGCAGTACATAGTGACCTCCCTGTTTTATCTTGCATCAAAGAATTCTTTTAACCTTCGCTCGCTCACACTCGGAGTGGTGGGTGTCGGCAATGTCGGCACGAAGGTTGTGAAGGCCGCAAGTGCTATCGGTATGAAGGTGCTGCAGAATGACCCTCCGAGAAAAAGACGGGAAGAACTGAAAGACTTCGTGCCCCTCGAAAAGGTTATTGCCGAATCCGATATTCTGACCCTGCACGTTCCGCTGACAATGCAGGGCCATGACAGAACACACCATCTCATCAACATGGAGAATCTTTCACACATGAAGAGAGACTGCATCGTGATAAATTCATCACGCGGTGAGGTGGTTGACGGTATAGCCCTGCGCAAGACACTTGAAAAAGATAACCTTGGGGGTACAGTACTGGATGTCTGGGAGGGTGAGCCCGAAGCTGACAGGAAGCTGATTGACCTTGCTGACATAGCCACCCCGCATATAGCAGGTTATTCAGTCGACGGCAAATCCAACGCCACCATTACCGCTGTCCGACAGGTCTCGGCAGCGCTGAATATTCCCCTGAACGACTGGCTGCCTGGTGCGCTGCCGCAGCCAGCCGAGCCTGTCATTGACCTCCGCCTTCATGAAGCAGGAAACTCTTCCCATGACCTGGTGGCAATGGCTGTGAGACATACCTATCCCATCGGGGAGGATGATCACCTCTTCCGTACCAGTCCTGAGAAATTTGAGTTTCTGCGCGATAACTACCGCCAGAGAAGAGAGTTCGGATCATTCAGCGTCAGGGTAAATGATGAGGAAGCAGCACGAATACTTACTGATTTAGGTTTCCAGATAATTCATTAACACAATAATTTCAAAGATGAAAGCTGACATAGGATTGATTGGTCTCGCCGTAATGGGAGAAAACCTTGTACTGAACATTGAGAGCAGGGGATTTACCGTTGCTGTTTTTAACCGAAGCACTGATAAGGTGACGAATTTTGTGAACGGGCGGGGCAAAGGCAAGAAGTTTATCCCTGCCTACTCTCTTGAGGAACTCGTCGCTAATCTGAGCCTTCCGAGAAAGGTGATGCTTATGGTCAAGGCCGGCCAGCCCGTCGATGATTTCATCGAAAAGCTTATCCCGCTGCTCGACAAAGGCGATATTATTATTGAAGGGGGCAACTCACATTTCCCCGACACTATCCGGCGCACAAAATATGTCGAGAGCAAGGGATTGCTTTATATCGGTACCGGTGTTTCAGGCGGTGAGGAAGGTGCACTTCTGGGACCGTCGCTCATGCCCGGCGGATCGAAGGAAGCATGGCCTCATGTGAAGGATATATTTCATGCCATCTCAGCAAAGACCGCTGACGGCGCATCCTGCTGCGCATGGATAGGTGACAACGGCGCGGGGCATTTCGTAAAGATGGCGCACAACGGCATCGAGTACGGTGACATGCAGCTTATTTGTGAGGCTTACCACCTGCTGGTCAATGCAGGGTTCAGCTACGATGAGATGGCTGACATATTTGATGAGTGGAACAAGGCCGAACTGGATTCTTATCTGATACAGATAACCGGCGAGATACTCCGGTACAGGGATACTGATGGCAAACCCATAGTCACAAAGATCCTTGATTCCGCCGGCCAGAAGGGAACAGGCAAATGGACGGTAACGAGCGCACTCGATCACGGTGTACCGTTAAGCCTTATCGGTGAATCAGTGTTTGCCCGGTTCGTATCTTCGATGAAGAAAGAAAGGGTAAAGGCATCTCCCCTCTTCAGCAACCCTCCGAAAAATGCAGTCCCTGATAAAAAGAAGTTCACCGATGACATTGGCAAGGCTCTGTATGCATCAAAGATCGTTTCATATGCCCAGGGCTTCAACCTGCTGAGAAACGCCGCAGGTGAGTATAACTGGGCCCTCAACTACGGTGAGATAGCCATGATCTGGAGGGGTGGATGTATCATCAGGTCAGCGTTCCTGAACAAAATCTATGAGGCCTTCACCCGTGATCCCCAACTGCCCAACCTCATAATGGACAGTTATTTCTCTTCCATCCTTGGGGAGAACAGTGAGAGCTGGAGAAAAGTCGTTGCCGGTGCCGTTACTGACGGCGTGCCTGTGCCTGCCATGAGCGCTGCACTGTCATGGTTTGACAGTTACAGGTCAGCATGGCTTCCCGCCAACCTGCTGCAGGCCCAACGCGACTACTTCGGTGCACACACCTACAGGCGCATCGACAAACCTGAAGATGAGATCTTCCACACAAACTGGACAGGCCGCGGAGGAGATACTGCCTCCTCAACCTATAATGCATGAAGTTGCATATACTGCTGTAAATAAGACGTTTCCCATCCTTTTTAAGGAGGGGTGTCCCTGACGGTACGGTCAGGGACGGGGTGGTAAGTTTCAACTCCTGATTTTTTTTAACTATTTTTACTTTAAATCAAAAGTGTTTATTATCATGACCAAGAATGTAAACGAACGTGCAGCTGACAATATCAGGATCCTGTCAATGGCGATGGTCGAAAAGGCCAATTCAGGTCACCCGGGCGGTGCAATGGGCGGAGCAGATTTTATTCATATACTGTTTTCCGAGTTCCTCCGGTTTGACCCCGCTGATCCGCACTGGATAAACAGGGACCGCTTTTTCCTAGATCCCGGACATATGTCTCCGATGCTCTATTCTGTGCTGACACTCACAGGCCATTTCACTGTTGATGATATCATGCAGTTCAGACAATGGGGCAGTGTGACTCCGGGTCACCCGGAGCTTGATCTGAAGCGCGGTATAGAAAATACCTCAGGCCCGCTTGGCCAGGGTCATACAAGCGCCGTCGGTGCAGCAATAGCGGAACGCTTTCTCACCACCCGCTTCGGCAAGTTGTTCGAACATAAGATCTACACTTTTATTTCGGATGGCGGAGTCCAGGAGGAGATCTCGCAGGGTGCAGGACGCCTCGCAGGGCACCTCGGACTGAGTAATCTTATTATGTTTTACGACTCTAACAGCATACAGCTTTCCACGGAGACCTCTGCAGTGACATCGGAAGACACCGCCGCCAAATACAAAGCATGGGGATGGCGCGTGATGACCATTGACGGTAATGACCACGACCAGATACGAGGTGCCCTTCGTATGGCAGACGATGAAAACGAAAGGCCCGTACTGATAATCGGAAAAACGGTGATGGGTAAAGGCCTTGTAGACGAAGCCGGCGACAGGTTCGAGGGCAAGACCTCTACGCACGGCCAGCCTGTGACACATGCAGGTGCTTCATTTAAGAAGTCCGTAGCAAACCTTGGAGGCAATCCCGACAAGCCCTTCGAGATCTTCAGCGATGTGAAGCAGCTTTACTCAGAAGCTGTTGCCGGCAAGACAGCATCTGCTGCTGAATGGAAAAAGAAAAAGACTGTATGGGCTGCTGCAAACCAGGAAGCAGACAAGAGGCTGACCGACTTCTATTCAGGCGTAATGCCGGCAATAGACTTCAAGGCTGTTGTGCAGAAGGAGAATGATGCTACACGTAACGCCTCGGGTGTACTGCTGGCACACTTCGCCACTGCTATCCCGAACATGATCGTGGCCTCTGCTGATCTGGCCAACTCAGACAAGACCGATGGCTTCCTGAAGAAGAGCAGGCCCTTTAAGAAGGGTGATTTCTCCGGAGCATTTCTTCATGCCGGCGTCTCGGAACTGACAATGGGTGCCGTCATGAACGGAATGGCTCTCCACGGTGGTATCATCCCGGTATGCGGGACCTTCTTCGTCTTTTCCGATTACATGAAACCCGCAGTACGCCTGGCAGCGCTCATGGGTCTGCCTGTGAAATATGTCTGGACACATGATGCCTTCCGCGTAGGTGAAGACGGTCCCACGCACCAGCCTGTTGAGCAGGAAGCACAGATAAGACTGATGGAGCACCTGAAGAACCATCATGGCGACAGCATGCTGGTTTTGCGGCCGGCAGATGCACCGGAGACGAATATTGCATGGAAGCTTGCACTTGAAAATACAAAGACACCCACGGCACTGATACTCTCGCGTCAGAACATCAAGACCCTTCCTTCCTACGGCGTGGCGAGGATTGATGCTGCAGCCATGGCTGCCAGGGGCGCTTACATCGTTACTGACACACCGGGGAAACCCCACGTGATACTGGTTGCAAGCGGTTCGGAGGTTGCAACACTGGTGGAAGCGGCCAACCTTCTGGGAAACAGGGGGATCAGAGCCAGAATTGTATCTGCCCCTTCAGAAGGGCTCTTCCGCAGGCAGGATATTGAGTACCGCCACAGCGTCATCACACCGGGCATACGGGTATTCTGCCTTACAGCAGGACTGCCTGTCACGATGCTAGGCTTCGCCGGGTCAGAGGGGAAGGTATTCGGACTTGAGACTTTTGGCTTCTCGGCTGCCTATGGCGTTCTTGACCAGAAATTCGGTTTCACCGGAGAAAACATAGCTAAAGAGGTGATCGATTACCTGAAGATATGATACTTGCTCCCGCTTTGAGGGATTGCCTCTCCCGCTCCGCGGGATCGCCAACTTGCTCTATGCCCACACTATTGCCAGTTGCCTAATGTCTATTGCCTGAATAAATCACTACATTTGCCCAACAATTTTTGGACAAATGACCTTTGACATCACCCCAGGAGTAAAAGGACTTATCTTCGACCTCGACGGTACACTGGCAGACACCATGCCGTGGCACTACCAGGCCTGGCAGAAAGCCTGCCTGAAATTCGGCATAAGCATGGACACCGCGTTCCTGCAGGATCGTACCGGCGCACCCGGCTGGCAGATTGCCGAAGATATCATTGAACACAGCGGGATGAAAGGGAAAATATCCCCTGATGATATCATGAAGGTCAAGCTGGACGAATTCTATCTGATACAGCACAATGTGACCCCTATCGAACCGGTAATCGCGCTTGTGCAGAAGTATTACGGCAAGATACCTATGTCAGTCGGCACCGGGGGACACCGCGAAGCCGTCGAAAAGACACTTGAGATAATAGGCCTTCGCAAGTACTTTCACATACTGGTCACTGCCAATGATGTGACAAAGTATAAACCGCATCCCGAGACATTTCTCAGATGTGCTGAGCTGATGAATGTAGCCCCGGCAGATTGTGAAGTGTTCGAAGACGGTGACCTGGGCATCGAGGCCGCAAGAAGGGCGGGTATGATTGCCACAGATGTACGCAGCTGGTATGACTCGAACTGGCAGTAAAATCGAAAGTCTGGAATTAAGAATAACCGGAGACGGTTCCCATACCTTGTATGTGCCGGCCCTTGACGAGCATTATCACTCCCACTTCGGTGCGCTTACAGAGTCGAAACACATATTCATTGACGCAGGTATTGCGAGTCTGACCATCAAAAAGGTCAGTATCCTGGAAGTCGGCTTCGGCACAGGACTCAATGCATTGCTGACCGCAATACATGCCAGCGACAATCAGGTGATCATACACTACGTCACTCTTGAGAAATACCCCCTTGATGCTTCCCTCCTTTTCCGTCTTAATTACCCGGCAATTACCGGTACCGTGGGCCGGGAGCTGTTCGAAGCTATCCATAATGCACCGTGGGA
This sequence comes from uncultured Bacteroidales bacterium, assembly GCA_963743775.1. Classification (GTDB taxonomy): domain Bacteria; phylum Bacteroidota; class Bacteroidia; order Bacteroidales; family VadinHA17; genus SR-FBR-E99. Next base: position 447,032 of record CAVURA010000008.1, on the reverse strand, counting down.
GAAACCGGTGAAGCTGACACCATGGTTTACCCTGGAGAAGAGACTGTTGGACCTTACATCAATGAGTGTCGAAGGTCTTTTCGACCTGGTCTATTTTGATGCTTTCGGACCCGAAAAACAACCGGAGATGTGGAGCAGGGAAGTAATGCAAAAGATAACGGCAGTTACCCATCCCGGGACAGTGTTCGTAACCTACTCTGCAAAAGGAGAGCTGAAGAGAACACTCAGGGCTCTTGGGTTTGAGGTGGCACTGTTGCCGGGCCCTCCGGGAAAAAGGGTGATGACAAGAGCGGTGAAGAAATGAATTATGGTATATTTGCGGGATTAAAAAATAAATGTAAAGAAGTTGCAGACAACGCTATTGCTGCGAATTTTTAAAAAAGGATATTATGAAAAAAATTAAAGTGAATATTTTCCTGGCTGTTTTGGCCATGACCCTGCTTCCGGCAACAGCGCAGAAATCGAAGCTTGTTACACCTGAAGACTCGCTCTCCTATGCACTGGGAGTAGCCAATTACAAGTACTACATCGCAGACAGCATAAATATCAGTACAAAAATGTTCACAAAGGGGATGACTGATGCCTCAAAGGATAAAGCCCTTATGAATGATACAGCTGCCAGCGCCTTTATTGTCAAATACATGCAGAATCGTGAAAGAGAAAAACTGATGGTCCAGTACGCACCTCAGATTGAGGCAGGTCAGAAGTTCATGACCGAGAACGGCAAGGCAGAGGGTGTTGTGACGCTGTCGAGCGGACTGCAATATAAAGTCATTACCCAGGGCACCGGAGCAACACCCGGTCCGGAAGATATTGTTAAGGTACAATATACAGGCACAACCATCAGCGGCGCTAAATTTGACTCTTCATACGACCGCGGTGAGCCTGCCAGTTTCAAGGTAAGCAATGTCATCCGCGGATGGGTAGAGGGGCTTCAGCTGATGCAGGAAGGATCAAAATACATGCTGTATATTCCGGCTGACCTTGCCTACGACGAGAGAGGCGCAGGCAGCATCATCAAACCCTTTGAGACCCTCATCTTTGAAGTTGAGCTTCTTGAGATAATAAAAGAGTGAAATCAGGCTTGCGGTTGAATACCAAAATATTATCTTTGCCAAAATTTAAATTAAAACATATACAATGAAAATCAAAGGTTTAGTAATCTTCGCTGTGATAACAGCCCTTATCGCATCATCATGTAATACGAAATCAGGTATTACCAGCACCAAAGTTCAGACTGCAGAGGACTCACTCGCTTATTCACTTGGAATAGCCAGTTATTTCTACTACCAGGGCGACAGTCTTAATATTGATCCGGTACTTTTCGCCAAGGGAATGATAGATTCTCAGAACGGTAAGAACGCTCTTGATGAGACTGCTGCTCAGGGATACGTGATGACTTTCATGCAAAAGAGGCAGGCTGAGAAGATGAAAGCTCAGTTCGGAAAAAACATTGACGAAGGTGAAAAATTTCTTGCTGAAAATAAAAAGCGTGAAGGCATGCTGGAAACTGCAAGCGGACTCCAGTACGAAGTGATCACAATGGGCACAGGCCCGAAACCGGCAGCTGAAGAAGTTGTGAAAGTTCATTACACCGGTACACTTGCTGACGGCACAAAATTTGACTCATCAGTCGACCGCGGTGAACCTGCAGTGTTTGGCGTCAACCAGGTCATCAAGGGATGGCAGGAAGGCATACAACTCATGCCGGTAGGGTCAAAATTCAAATTCTATATCCCTTACGAACTTGGATACGGTGAGCAGGGAACAGGTCCGATACCTCCTTATTCAACACTGATTTTCGAGGTTGAGCTTCTCGAGATCGTTAAACAATGAGATTTGCTGAGATACATACCCCGAAAGGGGTGATGAAGGCAACCCTTTACGATGATGACGCCCCCGGCACAGTTGAAAACTTTGTGACACTCGCCGGTAAGGGTTTTTATGACGGACTGGCATTTCACAGAGTCATTCCTGACTTCGTAATTCAGGGCGGTTGTCCTTTCTCAAAAGACATGAGCGATCCTCGTATAGGTACCGGAGGACCGGGTTACAAGATCAAATGCGAGCTCACCGGAACAAAACAGTATCATGACCGTGGAGTCCTCTCCATGGCTCATGCCGGGAAAGACACCGGCGGCTCACAGTTTTTCATCTGCCACAGCAGGACAAACACAAAGCACCTTGACAGAAAACATACCTGTTTCGGGAAAGTAATCGAAGGACTTGAAGTGATTGATTTGATCAGGGCAGGTGACGCTATTGACAGGATTGTCATAACAGAGTCAGAGTAATGGAATACCAGATCACCGGAAAGGTTGCGGAGGTTTACCAGATCATCAGGGTAAATGAACGCTTCCGCAAGAGGGAGTTCGTTATTGAACATAAGGAAAGCGGAAGCGGACAGCCTTATGTCGACTTCATCAAGTTCCAGCTTACACAGGACAAGTGTGAGATCATTGATGAATCATGGCTCAGGCAGGATGTCACCGTCACCTTCAGCATCAAAGGCAACCGGTGGGAGAAGAACGGTATGGTGAATTACATCACCAACCTTAATGCCCTGTCGGTGACAAGGGGCATCATTGCTGCTGAGGATGGCCAGCAGACTCCCAGGCACAATGTCAAGCTTGAGGATGCCCCCTCCCCCAGCCCGGAACTCGACGATCTGCCGTTCTGATCCGGATGTAAAATAAAAGAGGCTGTCGTGCAAGTGCATGGCAGCCTTTTGCTTTTATATTTGCATATAATCTTCCCCGCAATGAGCAATCTGGAAAATCCCCTTCTGACAAAATGGTCAACACCTTTTGGAATTGCACCCTTCGAGCTGATCAAAGCTGAACATTTCAAACCGGCGATTGAGTCAGCAATAGAAGTTGCACGGGGTGAGATTGACAGCATAGCCGCCGGTAATGCTGAACCTGATTTTCATAATACAATCGAAGCTCTTGAGAAGGCCGGCGAGCAGCTGGGCCGCATCACGCCCGTGCTCTTCAACCTTAACAGCGCCGATACAACACCCGAGTTGCAGGCAGCGGCACAGGAAGTCTCTCCCCTGCTCACCAATTTTGCAAATGATATTTCGCTCAATTCTGCTCTCTTCAAAAAAGTAAAAGCTGTCTTTGATAAAAAGGATTCGCTGGGACTGAACCCCGAACAACTAATTCTTTTGGACCGCAAGTACAAGGGGTTTGTGCGGGGTGGTGCAGCGCTCTCAGATGAAGACAAGGAAAAGTTCAGGGCCATCACGGTGGAGATGTCGACCCTCTCCCTGAAGTTTGAGGAGAACGTTCTGGCGGAGACCAACGACTATGAGCTGGTTCTGAATTCGGAGGAAGAGCTTGCTGGTCTTCCTGAAGGTGTACGCGAAGCTGCGTCTGCAACGGCACGTGAGAAGGGTAAGGAAGGTTGGCTCTTCACCCTTCACTCGCCCAGTTATGTTCCCTTCATGCAATATGCTGACCGGCGAGACCTCAGGGAAAAGATATTCAGGGCATACGCTGTGCGCGCCTACCGCGGTAATGAACATGACAACAGGGCACTGACAGTCCGGTTGACCGACCTGCGCCTGCAGCTTTCAAGGCTGCTGGGTTTTCGTGATTACGCCTCCTATGCACTTGAAGAGCGCATGGCTTCTACACCCGAAGAAGTGAACACTTTCCTCGTAGACCTGCTTAAAGCCTCTGCCCAGGCAGGTAAACGCGATCTTAATGATATGGAAGAATATGCCCGCACGCTGGGCCACCAGGGAAGAGTAGAACGGTGGGACTGGGCATATTACTCCGAAAAGCTGAGGATGCAGCGGTTTAACATCGATGATGAGGCGCTCAGACCGTTCATGCCTCTTGAGAAGGTGAAGGAGGCAGTCCTTGGCCTCGCCACAACACTCTACGGCCTGACTTTCCGTGAGAATAAAGAGATACCTGTCTATAACCCGGAAGTAACTGCATACGAGGTCCATGACGGTGGAAAAGGCATCACCGCAATATTGATGCTTGACTTTCACCCGCGCCCGGGAAAGGGAGGCGGGGCATGGATGACAGGATTCCGGGAACAACGGAGGGAGAACAATGAAAGGGTCATCCCGGTTGTATCACTGGTTATGAATTTCACCCGTCCGACTTCTGTCAGGCCTTCACTGCTGTCTCACAGCGAGATGAATACCTTCCTCCATGAGTTCGGCCATGCTATGCACGGCATGTTGTCGGACTGCACCTACGAGAGCCTGTCCGGCACGAATGTAAAACGTGATTTTGTCGAGCTGCCGTCACAGATTATGGAGAACTGGTCGTGGGAGAAAGAGTGGCTTGACACCTGGGCAGCCCACTATCAAACCGGTCTGAAAATTCCGGAGGATATTCTTATAAAGCTAAAAGAATCTCTGACCTATAATGAAGGTTATTCATGCATGAGACAGCTGAGCTTCGGGCTTCTTGATATGGCATGGCACACCCTGACAGAGCCTTTTAAAGGTAACATACAGGCCTTTGAACGCTCTGCCATGGTCTGCAGCCGAGATACTGCCGGCGGCTGACGGGGCATGCATGAGTGTGTCGTTTGCGCATCTTTTTTCAGGAGGATATGCTGCAGGCTATTACGGCTACAAGTGGGCAGAGGTGCTTGATGCAGATGCCTTCAGCATGTTCAGGGAAAAGGGCATCTTCGACAGTGAGACAGCCATGTCATTCCGGCACAACATACTGGAGAGAGGCGGCAGCCGGGAACCTGATGAACTCTTCAGAAATTTCCGTGGACGCGAACCTTCAATTGATGCACTTGATTGAAAGAAGCGGTTTTAAAGGCCTATAATGTCACCAGCTATTTTTGACCACAATACCTTAAAAACGTAAAAGAGAGTACCCACACCGGGGCACTCTCTTTTATCCGACCCAAATTCTACCACTAAATGGTAGTTTATTCTACAAGGCTGTAAATATTCTCACCGATGAATTGGGTGCCTTGACAGCTCTGAAACCGGCCATCGTATGATGATACCTGCGGCCGATGAAGAGAGTAGCCGTAGCACTGTAATCAACATAGGTTCCGGAGGTATTCATGATCTTCAGAGGTCCTATAACGGTACCAGAGGCATCCACTTCCTGCATCTTAAAGGTGTAAGTGCGGGAGCCTGGAGAGATGATATCAGTTTTGACTACGGTAACCTGCACCCAGTCTGTTGATTCGCCAAAAGCAACGGGCATACCGACACTCACAAGAGCGCTTGTGCGGGCATCAACAATCTGATACTGTATTAACTTGGTTGTTGGTACGCCGGCAGTCTCATAAAGGAAATTATAAAACTTGATCCAGGCGGTTGAGTCAGTAGTCACAGTTTCCCTGGCAATATAGGGGAAGCCGTTATCGAAAAGGACAGGTACCTGATCGAAGGCATGCACGAAGATATTCTGCTTGCCTGTAGCCAGGGTAAGACTCTGATCATACACAAGAGAGTCGCCTTTTGGATCCAGCTTCGCGGTCATGTATAACTTGAGGTTTACATTACCTGGATTTACAGTATAGAAGCGTCCGACAGCACCGCTTGGAATGGCGTTGTAAGTGGCAAGAGGCGCCTTTATGTTGGAAATCATCTTGCCGTTAACTTCAACTCTGTTGATGTTATTGGCTGCTACGGCATTCACGGGAACAAAGTAATGCAGCTGAAACTCTGCCACATCAGTTATGGGAGTGGTATTGTATTCAATCACGTTTTTCTCACATGATACAGTCAGAGCCACCGCCAGAACCAGACTTAAATATTTTATTATTTTCATATTCGTTGACTTTATCGTTTAACTATTTAGTAGTTGGCATCTCGCCCGGGTAGGCAAACCATGGTATTGAGCACTGATAGTTATCTGCCAGTCCTGAAATGGGTTTCAATCCTTCCAGCGCAGGCTTGTTCCACATATATTCAGAATTGTAACGCGGACGTATACGGTAGCAGGGTGAGCCTTCATTAAATGTATTGTAAGCGCTCTTCCTTCCCTGAACCTGAGCCGGAGCCAGGAAAAGTCCCTTGTAGACCTTGTTGGGATCGGTATCCCATTTGTGAGTTACAGAGGAGAGATCCCAACCGTTATCCTTTGAGGGATAATCGCCGGTATACTTAATATCATAGTGGTATTTGCGCATATCCACAAATGCCTCACAGGCACCCCACGGGTATAGTGCAATCCATTTCTGCATCATTATGTGAGACAAAGAGAAATCAGTCAGGGAGAGAGCATTGACATACGGCCCTGCAAGATATTCAGTGGCTGCCGTGATAAAGACAGGTTTGGTGATCTTATCACCGCCTGCTGACGCTCCCTTCGTCCCGGGTTTGATATAGTTGGCCGTGAAATCCATATCGTCTTTCACGCCTGACTTGAATGCCTCAAAAGCTTCAGCTTTCATGCCAAGTTTCCAATATGCCTCGGCCAGACAGAATTTCAACTCTGCGCTGGTCATCAGGATATACGGTGCATCATCCCTGTACAGCCAGCGGCCTGAACCGTCAAGAGTTGTTGATGAGACAGCATTGCGGCCATAGTACGATGGTGCGCTTCCAATGGGGCCGGTCAGGCCGGTAAATGACCCACCATAGTATTTACGTCTCTTGATGCTGTTAATTACATCCATATTATCATATGTCGGATCATCGATGGTTGCAAGTTTGACTGCCACACGGGGATCATAATGTCCGGTTGCCATGACGTTGGTATCACAGATGATCTGCTTGTCAGCCAGTTCATAAGGATAGTATGTACTTACCGGGACAGCAGCGGTCTTATTGCCTGTAGTTTCACTGTACTTGGGAACTGAGCCGGTGAAAACCTGAACGGCATACTCATGCTGGAAGTAGCTGCGCGAAAGGTTTACCCTGGTAGTGCCCCAGAAGTTATTATAAGCTGACTGCGCAGCTGCTGCGCCGCCACCGCCAATCGTAAGCGTTGCATTATCAGCAAACGAGGTGAAGGACTTGCTTGCGGCTGTTATCAGATCCTGAGCATAAGCCGTAGTGAAATCTGATTTATTGGAGAGTGATGCAAGATTATGAACTATAACACCATAGGCAAACTTGATCCACATGTCAGTTTTGCCGCCGTAGATGTAATCATTGGCGCTGATCTTGGTACCGTAATCATGGCTGTCGTCCATTTCCAGGTACTCAATTGCCTTGTAAGCCCAGTTACGCACAGCGGTATAAACTGTATCCTGGTAGTCGTACCTGTGTGACAGAAGTCCGGGAACAAAAGCATCCTTCAGGATAAGTTCAGCATGGTACTTTGTCATCTGGTCCCATGAGAATGCCTTCATGGCCAGGCCTATGCCTGCCAGTTTCCACTCCTCATTTGCAATTGACTGGTTGATCAGGTTTTCAAGGTTCATTCCCTGAAGCCAGTAAGTCATACGCCACTGTTCTCCACCCGCATCACTTCCTGTATAATAGTAATGTGAAGCAAAATTCGGATATCCAGTGGTACCCATCATCTGGGTCAGAGGGCCGGCAGCACGTACATCCCAGTACATGCCCTGATAGGCCTGCTGGATGCCTGCAAGGTAAAGGTAACCTTCCACATAGGCAGGTGCATCCACATTCTGGTTGACATCGAGCCAGTCTTCACAGCTTGTATTCAGGAAGAGAAGCGATGCCGCCAAAAGAACGGAAATTGATATCTTTTTTATCATTGTTTCAGTTTTTTTCATTATCAATTATCTGTTGAAAGTCACCTGTAAGCCAACCGAGTAGCCTCTTGGATTTGGCAGAGACCATACATCTATACCTTCACCACCGGTGCCTCCGAGGGCTGCCGATACGGTATTACCGACAGCATCAATACCTGAGTAGTTGGTCCATACAGCAAGGTCATTGCCGCAGAGGAATACACTTGCCGATGAAAGAGGTGTTCTTTCAAGCCATCTGGCGGGCAGGTTATAGTTAAGACGAAGCTCCTGCAGCCTGAGGTAATGCACATCTTCTTCAATCCAGTCTTCATCACCGCCTGTTTCTGTGGACGGGAAGAGCCTGTAATCAACAGCAATATTGTTTTTGGTAGGATTGGCTGTGTTTTCATTTCCGTCCTGGAGAACACCGTTATAAATGACAGGTTCGCTTTCGCGCTGTTCAACTGACTCCCAGCTGAGACCTTCCTGCATCATATAACGCTTGGTGCCATTCACCACGGTAGCTTTGTAACGGCCAGAGAACATAGCAGACAGACGCAGTCCCTTATAGCTGAGACTGGAAGTAATACCGAAGCGTAATTTCGGTTCACGGTTACCAACGACACTCCATACACTGCTTGTTACAGGAAGTCCTGTTGTCGGACTGATTAAAACATCTCCGGCATCATTGCGCAGATATGCCCTTCCTGTAAGTGATGTCACAGGGTAACCAACCATAATACCGTTACGTATATTACCTGAGTTCCAGGTATAGGCGTTATAGTATTCTGTTACGTTTGCCGGAAGGTAAACAACTTCCGAACCGGTATGTGAAGCATTAAGGCCGACATTCCACCGTATGCTGTTTGCCATTCTCAGTACATCACCGTCAACGTGCGCTTCCCAGCCCCATGTCTCGAAAGTACCCACGTTCAGAGTGTTAAGAACGAAACCCGTTCCGTAGCTCAATCTGAAGTCCTTTATGATCTGGTCATCGCAATGTGTCCAGAAATAAGTGAAATCAGCATTGATCCTGTCGTTGACAAAGCGGCCTTCAAAACCTATTTCCTTCGAGGTATTCATCTCAGGTACAAGGTTTTTGTTAGGGCCGGTATAACCGTATCTGTAACCGCCACCCCAAAGTCCGGTACCTTCCAGCTGGGGATCAATCTGGAGCGGTCCGGCATCTTTACCAACCTGTGCGATAGAGCCTCGAAGTTTCAGATAATTTACCATTTTTACATCATTCATGAAAGGCAGCTCCGTAAGGATAAATGAGCCCTCAATTGCCGGATAGAAATAACGGTTGTTCTCAACCGGTAAAGTTGAGGACCAGTCGTTTCTTGCACGCAGGGTCACATAAGCCATGCCGTTGTAACCGAGTTCCAACTGTCCTGACAGTGCCTGGATCCTTCTTTTTGTCGTTCTCTGTATTGAGCTTATCGACAACGGATCGCAGTTGTTGATTGACTGAAAATCGACAACGGCAAACTTGGACCCTGTTGTGGAAAGACGGGTCACACCGTTTTCAATCTGGTGATATCCGAACTGAGCTGAAAGTGACAGTTTGTCATTCAGGAATTCATTTGTATAACCGGCAATCACGTTCAGAGTCGGGTCAGAGAAGTTGGATTTTGTATTGTTGTAATACCCTGTACCATCCTGATATGTGTCATAATAAGGATGTCTGGAGCTTATATATGTCTGCATACCAACGTCCCATCCAACCTGGGCACGGATAAAAGTATGCTTTATGGGAGTGAAGTTTGCTGAAATGTTTGAGAGGAACCTGTCAGACTCATCATAAAACAAGTTCTTGTACATACCGAATAACGGGTTGATCAGGTCACCGTCGAGATAATAGTCGGGAGTTGACATATGAGACCCGTCTTCAGCAAGCCATACCGACATGTCATCAACCATCGGCCACCTCATTGCCCTGTATAACGGCCCCTCCGTTCCGATAGGAACTTTGTGGTTTTTTGTGGAAGCATAATTCATGGAAGCCTCAACTGTAAACCATTTACTGACCACAGCCATCCCTGAAAGTGACAGGTTAAACCTTTGGGCGTCTGAAGTTTTGACAACACCAGTCTGATCAAGCATTGATACTGATGCACGGATGGTTACCTTGTCTGTTCCTCCTTCAGCCGAGAGATTATGCTTTGATGTAAAGCCCGGCTGCATAATTGCAGAAATATTGTCGTAAAGCTGTTGCCCTTCAATATATGGACCTCCGAAACGGGTCAGATAGTAGTAGTTTGTTGTCCCGTAATAACCGCTTGTATATTTATCCTGGAGATCAGGGTAACCGTAGGCATCATCCCAGCGGAACGAATTGCTGTATGTAAGCTTACCCTTCCCGGGTGCTCCTTTTTTCGTTGTAATGATGATTGCTCCGTTGGAAGCATCCGAACCGTAGAGTGCGGCTGCGGCAGCTCCTTTCAGTACGGTCATTGACTCAATGTCTTCAGGGTTGAGGTCGTTACCGCGTGAAGAGTAGTCCATGTTACGCGGTGAATAGTATTCCTGAGCACTGCTGACCGAGCCAACCGGGTCGAATGTGGAGTTGTTCATGGGAATACCGTCAACAATATAAAGTGGCTGGTTATTTCCCGAAATGGAAGTGATACTTCTCAGGATAACGTTTGTCGAGGAACCCGGTGCTCCACTTGTTGAACCTACGCTCATACCTGCAACGCGACCCTGGAGTGCCGTAACGAAGTTGTCACGGCCGGATACTGCAATTTCGGCAGCGTTTACATTCTGAACCGATGAGCCAACGGCCTTGGAAACACGTTTCATACCAAATTCTGCTGTTACAACCACTTCACCGAGAGGTGTTGCTGTAAGAGCCATACTGGCATTTATCCTGTTCGAAGATCCTACGGTAACCTCCAGCGGTGAGTAACCGACAAAGGTAAAGACCAGGATATCTCCCGGCGACGCACTTAGTGAGTAAGTGCCATTCGCCTGAGTCATTGTCCCAACGGTTGTGTTCTTAACTACCACATTCACGCCGGGCATTGTCTCATTGGTGCTGGCGTCTGTAACAGTTCCTGTCACGGTTTTGGATTGTGCCATGATGCCTTGGGAAAGCATCAATCCCAAAACCGCAAACAACGTTAATAGTTTTGTTCTCATGTGATTGGATTTAGGGTTAAAAAGTATTGGTTAGGTTATATTATATTGATCGGAAATTTACCGCTGAGATCATCAGCGGAAGATACATTTTTTCTCCACAAGGTGTATTACACGTCCTCATTTTTTTTCTATAATTCCGATGCCGGGTCTGTCAGGCAGTGTCACTTTGCCGTCGACAATGGTCATGCCCTCGTATATATCATTGCCTATCAGCAGGTTGCCGTCAAGATCAGCCCAGTCCACCAGGGGCGAAAGCTGTGCTGCAGCAGAGACTGCACATGATGTTTCTGTCATACAGCCGATCAGAATTTTCATTCCCATCTGCCTTGCCATGGTGATCATCTTGTATGCGGCATTCATTCCACCGCATTTCATCAGCTTCACATTGATACCTGAGTAGATCCCCTTCATAGACAGGAGGTCCTCTACTGTCTGCAGAGCCTCGTCAGCCAGTATCGGCAGGGGGCTGTTAGCTGTCAGCCAGGCGATGTCATCTTTCTGTTCCTTAGGCATAGGCTGTTCCACAAACTGAATGTTTTTCTCACTCAGCCAATGCACCATCTCGAGTGCTTGATTCTTATCCTTCCAGCCCTGGTTGGCATCTACATACAGAGGCACGTCTGTCACCGACCGTACGGTCTCTATCATCTCTTTATCGTTATCCCTGCCGAGCTTGACCTTGAGAATTTTGAATGCAGCGGCTTCCTGCGTCTTTTGTTTTACAACTTCCGCCGTATCAATGCCAATGGTGAAGCTTGTATATGGCGTTTTTTCAGGATTGAGTCCCCACAGCCTGAACCATGGCTGACCGATAAGCTTACCGGTCAGGTCATGAAGTGCAATGTCAACTGCGGCTTTGGCGGCATGGTTGCCTGGCATGATACCTTCTACATAGTCAAGGATATCTTCCATCAGGAACGGGTCCCTGAACTGTTCAAGTTTCACCTTTGAAAGGAACTCAGTGACAGATTGCAGGCTTTCCCCAAGATAGGGGGGCATCGATGCTTCTCCATATCCGACAACGCCGTCATACTCAATGGAAGTGAGCACATCAGGGGTTGTTGTCCTGGAACTTGCCGCCACTGTAAAAACATGCCTGAGCTGAAGCTCATAAGGTTTGAAGCTGAGCTTTAGCCCTGTACCACCTGCGTTTGCGGACCTGGTCTTTCTTGCCGAAAAATCGGCCGGTGAACCTGTGCATCCTGTAAGCAATACTCCTGTTGCCAGCCCGCCGATTTTAATAAAATCTCTTTTCTTCATATTAAAAATACCAGTTATGCTCTGAAATACGTTCAAACCCTTTTCCGGGAGTAAGGCCTATGATCCTCCTTGCACCCTGCAAAATATCAAGCAGATACTTACTGTAATTTACCCTGGTTGAATCAAAACTGTTGATCCTGACAAGACGCGATGAATGGATGAACTCCGTATCACCTATATACATTCCTGTATGGGTAATTCTCACAATGCCATCCCTGTCCCTGCCAAAATAAAGCAGATCACCGGGGGCAAGTGAATCACATCCATGCTCAATATTTATTTCTGTACCGTATCTGTATTGACCGGATGCGTCACGGGTGAGTATCAATCCGGCTGAGTAGTATATTGTTTTCGTAAAACCGCTGCAATCGATGCCTTTTGTTGATGTTCCTCCCCAGAGGTATGGTGTGCCGAGGAAGGAACGTGCAAATTCAGTCATTTTGACGGCGTCAGGCGTGACATTCGCCGCCCAGGATCTGAAATCAGTTGCGTCAGCTTTGTTTATCTGTCCTTCCCTGCCGTCAGGAAGCAAGACATTATATTTGTCTTTCTGTTCTCCTGTTTTCTGCAGAATTACTCCGAAAACAATGTCCGATACCGTCTGACCATCACTGTCAGAGATCACGCCAGTGTATTTGAGGTAGATAATCCTGTCGCTGTTTTTCCATTTTTCCAGTTCACCGTCACTTATTTCTTCAACAGGATCATCGGTCCAGCCTAAATAAGAGTCAGGTGTCTGAACAAGAAGCCAGCCCCCCTTCTTATTGAGTATCTTCACCGGAGTTCCCATAAGAGCCTGAGTGGCCATTTCAGCCTTGTGTGCCGGTTTGGTTCTTATATTACAGACACTTACCGAAACAAGGCCCCAGGGCTTCTTAACCACGGAGGTGTCAGGCAGGACAGTGATACTGTCAATATATGTATAGCCTGACCGGGTGAGAAGTTCAAGAATCTTATCCTTTGCTTCAGGCAGGTTGGTCTCCCCCCTGACGGTAATGTTTTTGCCTTTGTTCATTACCAGCGAGAGGTCACACAGGGCTTCGGCGTGCTGGGGGACCATAGCCGCTGAGATAGAGTCAAGCTTAGTCTGGAGGTCGGAAGGCACCTCTTTATTCTGGCATCCGGTAATCTGAACCGTGCACAGAATGATGATCAGGTATTTCAACGATTTCATGAAATGTTGTATTACATCTTACAAATTCAAATATAAAAATTTATCATATTCAAGTCAATAGATAAATGAATTTATTTATTTTGAGGGCCTGAAGTTGGGAGTGAACTAAAGTTCGGAGTGAGCTAAAGTTTGGAGTGAGCTAAAGTTGAAAATGGTATAAATAATATAGGTGTATGAGAGCGATAGTTAAATTATCAGTCAGGCCGGTGCTGGTCATCATTATGGCTGTGGCACTGGCAGGAGTTGTGAATGGGCAGGCAGTTGAGACGGGGATAGAGCAGCTGGTGAAGAGCGATTTTGGAATTCTGAAAGGCAAGAGGGTCGGCCTGGTAACCAACCCGACGGGTGTTGACCACAATCTCAGGTCAACGGTTGATATTTTATTCAATGCACCCGGTGTCAAGCTGGTTGCCCTTTATGGCCCCGAGCATGGCGTCAGGGGAGAATTTACCGCCGGGGCACTGGTGCAGGGAGAAACTGACCCCTCAACCGGGTTGCCTGTTTACAGCCTTTACGGAAAGACCAGGAAGCCGACTCCGGAAATGCTTAAGGGGATAGATGTGCTTGTATATGACATACAGGATATTGGGTCCAGATCATACACCTTTATAAGCACCCTCGGCCTTTTGATGCTGGCGGCGGCTGAGAATAACATCCCTGTGGTGGTGCTTGACAGGCCTAATCCGCTTGGAGGCATACGTATGGAGGGTGCTGTCACGCGGCCGGGTTTCATATCCTTTGTGAGCCAGTTTGAGATACCTTATATACACGGTCTCACTGTTGGTGAACTTGCCATGTTCCTGAACGGAGAACAGATGCTCCAGGGAATCCTGAAATGTCAGCTTGAGGTGATTAAGATGCAGGGCTGGACCAGGGATATGTATTTCAATGAGACCGGACTGCCATGGGTGCCCTCTTCACCACAGGTACCGTCCGGTGAAACTCCGATGTACTACGCTGCTACCGGGATTGCCGGTGAACTGCACACAATAAACGAAGGGGTTGGTTATACACTGCCTTTCCAACTATTTGCCACAGACTGGATCAATGCTGATTTACTTGCCGGCAACCTGAATAATCTTAAACTTCCGGGCATCATCTTCAGACCAATTCATTACACTCCGCGTTATGGCACTTATAAAGATCAGCTGGTTCACGGCGTTCAGGTTCATCTGACTGACCCTGAGAATGCCCCTCTGACATTGATACAGTTTTATATTATGCAGGAAATTCACCGTCTGTGGCCTGAAAAAGATCTTTTCGCCGATGCCTCAAGGCTGCAGATGTTCGATAAGGTGTGCGGCACTGACAGCGTCAGATTATTGTTCAAAAAGTCATACCTCGTGAACGATATCTCCGAGATATGGTCACGGGATATACCTGCCTACAGGTTAAAAGCCTCCGGATACTTCCTGTACGAATAAAGTGTTCTGAACAGTATTCAGCTGCTATAAGGATTCTCCTTCGACGCTTTTTTCAAGTTCCCGTGCGTGCTTCAGGAATTCGTCGAGGCGCATTTCCTTATAGTACACCATCCCGTGCGTACCTCTTATCTTGGGACTTTCGTTTTCGTAGAAGAAGTCTTTGCCAAGCAAAAGCTGGACCTGCTTGAACTGTTCAACCCAAACCTGCTGCGAGAGGTCGCTGAAGGGCCCGTCATATGCTGGACTGGGGAAGGAGGCATTCACCTGGCTGACATAACAGTCGCGGAACGACTGGTTAAGCACAGCCATGGAATTCAGTGAAACCGGTACAAAGACATTGGCTTCGGAAGGAATAAACCTGAACCATACATTACGGTAACCTATAACCCTGAATTCCGAGAGATCCTTTTCCCTGCCCCATTGCTTAAGAGCCTCGGCAATAGCCTGCAACACCTTGTAATGGGTATCAGGTCCCGATCCTTCGGGATCGAATGCAAGACTAATCACTGTCGGTTGTATCCGTCTGAGTAACCGGAGTATGGGATCAACGTCCCTTTTGCGGTCAGGCTGCTGTGTAAAGATATCGCCTGTATAAAAGCCAAGACGGAGGTGTTCAATATTCTTCACCGGCACGCCGTAGTGTGCCCACACAAGCTCCTCTTCAAACTCTCTCAGCATACCCTTGAGCCTTTGTATATCAGGTGGATTCTTTTCCCCGTTGTAGCTGTCATTGATAAGGTCTATATTCTTCTGAATCTGGCCAATCAGCTCTTCCTTCGATTTCAGACCATAAATCTCGACCATTGCCCTAACTATCCTGTGACAGACACCCCTGTGTTTGCCGGCTTCATCCTTGTCAGCCACCTTGTCAAGGTAATGACTGACATCCTTGTCCCACTTGAATTTATACCCGCTTTCGAAAAAGTCGTCATACTTCAGCATCTGTATCTTATTGATTGATATGAGATACAGGGTTTCATCGAGGATCTGCCGCAGCATATTATTGGTAACCGCGGTAAAACCTGAGGTAAGCACGGAGAAATGAAACTTATTGGTTATTTCCCTCAGCTGAGGTATTATTGCCGGGAAAATGCCCAGCATAATGTCATCATGATGAGGTCCTGTGTGGAGAAAAACAGAATTCATCTCCTTCTTCAGGCCGGTTTCCATTTTTTGCTTTGTCGCTTCAATGACATCCGTGACCCTGTCCATGCTCAGGTCAGGGATCATTGAGCAGTACTCATCCTTTTCAAGGTCTTCAAGCACAAGCTTATGAGCATATTTGTCGATCCGCTGGCAAAGGTCAAAAACTGCCCTCTCCGTCTTTTCAAATGTCCATTCACCTTCCCTGTAATATTTCTCAATACTGTCATGCAACTGCACGGAAGCCCCTTCAGTGATATAGAAACGGGCATTTTTCTGATTTTGAAGGACGGTGGCAGGGTACAGGTTGTCAGGGCTCATCTCAAGTGCATTCCTGACCACAAGCGCTTTTGCATCACCGGCAGCAAAAATCACTGAGACAGCCTCAGGGTTAAATGTTATCGTCCCCAGGCCAATTGTTATTACAAGGCGGGTTCTTGAAACCTCGATCCCCCCGAGGTCGCCTGCCGAAGCAGCCTGTGTCTCAAAGTTAGTCGGAGTAAGCCTGGTTGTCGAATTATGGTCTGTACCCCTCGTATTGAATGCTATATGGCCGTCGGGCCCTATCCCGCCAAGGAAGAACCCTATTCCTCCCAGGGCGCGAATCTTCTTTTCATAATTTGTGCACCAGTTGTCAATCTGAAATATTGATGCCTGCTGAAGTTTTTCAAAAGGATTCATTGCTTCCCTGTTCCTGAGAGTAAGGTCGATGAGATTGTCAGGGAATACTTCACTGTAATGTTTGCCCTCAGCCAGTGTTATTTCATCAGAATTTATGAGGAGCGCTTTTGCCGGGTCGAGGTCAAATGCTTTGATATAGAAATTGATGACATAATCATAGAAGCTATTGTGCTGTGCGGGGTTGATCGGATAGAATTCGTCAATCTGAACGAAATGCAGGTCCCTGAGCGATGGCTTCCTGTCAAGGAACAATCCGTTCTTTTCACGGATCATACGGGCTTCCGTCTTTTCCCAGTTTTTCAGGAGATACTGGGTCCACTTGATGAAATACTCCGGTGTTTTGCCGGTTGGAAGACTGATTACTCCTTTGGGATTGTCCGCCACCCATTCCAGAAATCTCAGAGAAGTGAGTAATCCGAGGCTGGGGAAATTATTTACTACAATATACGGCAACTTTGTTGTTATCTGAGTCCTTCCCGAATGCTTAAAGAAAGACTGTTCGACTTTTGTAAATCCTGCGGTGTTCATTTCCATGGTTATTTAATGTCAGCTTTTTTTATCAGTGCATCATACATTATTTCAACGGGATGAAGGGCTTTTTTCCCGGTGCCTTCAGCGATATGGTGACGGCATGACGTTCCCGGGGCGGCCATGACAGCATCACCGGCGGCGTTCCTGACGGCGGGGAAAAGCACCATCTCTCCTATCTTCATGCTCAGGTCATAATGTTCCTTCTCGTACCCGAAAGCTCCGGCCATCCCGCAACACCCGTCGTCAATCTCCTCAACATGATAGTTGGCCGGCAAAGAAAGCATGCGGCGTGTTGTCGCCGTTGAAGCAACAGCCTTCTGCTGGCAATGCCCGTGAAGCAATATATTCAAAGGCCTGTCGGTGAACTCGTCAGACCCGATGTTACCCTTGTCAGCCTCCCTGCAAATAAACTCCTCAATCATAAACGAATTGCGGGCTATTGATCTTGCGGCCTCCTCATACTGGCTGCCTGCCATTTCAGGGTACTCATCACGGAATGCAAGGATTGCTGAAGGCTCGATGCCCAACAGAGGCTGCGAATCATTCACCTTGTCACTGAGCATCAGGATGTTTTTAACTGCCACCTTTTTTGCCGACCTGAGCATTCCTTTCGACAGGAAAGTGCGTCCGCTTTCCATATGACGCGGAATGATGACCTTATAGCCCAGGTGTTCTAGAAGCATGACGGCCTTTATGCCGATGTCACTTTCATTATAGTTGGTGAACTCATCGGCGAAGAGACATACGGTTCCTTTAAGATTATCAATGGGCAACCTGTAAATTTCATGCTTTTTCTGCCAGCTGCGCAGTGTAAAGGGGGACAGGGCCGGTATTGACCGTCTGACCGAAAAGCCAATCATTCTTTTGAACAGGGAGGTACCTGTAAGAAAATTCGTCACCGGGCGCATCATCATCCCCGGCGCATACAATCGCGGCAGCCATCCTACCAGCCATGCACGGAAAGGGACATGATGTATATTATAATAATGCTGCAGGAACTCAGCCTTAAACTTAGCCACGTCAACGTTGGAGGGGCACTCCGATTTGCACGCCTTGCATGACAGGCAGAGATCCATCACCCTGTAAAGCTCCTCATGATCAAAACGGTTATTCTTATCAGACCGGGTCAGGAACTCCCTGAGAATGTTTGCTCTTGCCCTGGTCGACTTGTCCTCATCGCCTGTGGCCATGAATGTTGGGCACATGGTGCCTCCCATAGCAGCGCTTTTGCGACAGTCGCCAGAGCCGCTGCATTTCTCGACAGCATATAAAAGACCCTTCTCTTCCGGGAACCCGAACACCTGGCCCGGGATGCTGGTTCGTATTCCGGATGAATATCTGAGATTCTCCGTTATGGGCGGGGTGTCGGTGATTTTTCCGGGATTGAAAACATTATATGGATCCCAGGTCCTTTTCAACTCCTTGAGCAGATTGTAATTATGGGTGCCAAGCATCAGCGGGATGAACTCACCCCTGAGGCGACCGTCGCCGTGCTCCCCACTGAGCGAACCCCGGTATTTCTTAACCAGGTGAGCCATGTCAACGGCAAGGCTGCGGAAAATCTTCACATCATCGGGGTTACCCAGGTCAAGCAGCGGGCTCAGATGCATCTCACCTGTCGCAATATGTGCATAGTAGGCGCAGCTGATACCGTGCTTTTCAAGCATCTGTCCCACTTCTTCAATGAATTCCGGATATAGCTCAGGCAGAACTGCAGTGTCTTCAATGACCTGCACGCTTTTTCTTGCGCCGGGGATATTCAGTAAAACTCCGAGGCCTGCTTTACGCAGCTCCCACACCCTGAAGATCTCATCAGCACCGGTGAACACCGGGAAGTGATACCCGTAGCCGGCACTGACCATCTCCTGCTCAATGACGGCGGCGGTTTTCTCTATCTCTTCAACCGTAGGTCTGTTTATCTCAATAAGGAGAATAGCCTTTGGATCACCCTTTACGAAAAAGCGGTTCCTGTTCTGCTCAATGTTATCCTTTGTACAATTAAGTATATAATCATCAATGAGTTCAATCGCCACCGGATTGTGTTTCAGTGCAAGGATATTTGCCCTTACAGCATCCTGAAGGCTTGAAAAATGAGCACACATCAGTCCGGTCTTTCCTTCATTCAGAGGTACAAGGTTCACCTTCATTGACGTGGTGAATGCCAGCGTGCCTTCCGACCCTGCCAGGAGCCTGCAGACGTTTATTTTCTCTCCGTTTCCGGTGAATGGGTCAGTCGAGAGCAGGCTGTCGAGAGCATAGCCGTTATTCCGGCGTCTTAGCTCCGGGTGAGGAAACTCCTTACTGATCTCCTCCGCATTAACCGGGTCAGAGAGAGTATCACGCAGGTTCCTGTAAATTCGTGTCTCGAGGAGGTCCGGATCCCCATTGCACTTTTCCCTGAATTCATCTGTTGTCAATGATCTGAAGAGAACCTCAGACCTGTCTGAAAGGATCGCCTCCACTTCGAGAATATGATCCCTGACACTGCCGTGAATAAGTGAATGCAGGCCGCATGAGTTGTTTCCCAGCATGCCTCCCATACAACAACGGTTTGCCGTTGATGTTTCAGGCCCGAACTGCAGCTTGTATTGGGCAAGGTACTTATTCAGTTCACCCGGGATCACACCCGGTTCAACCCTGATCCAGTGCTCTTCCTGGTTGAATTCCAGAATGCGGTTGAGATATTTTGAGATATCGACGACGACACCGGAGCCCACAACCTGGCCTGCAAGCGATGTTCCTGCCCCGCGTGGTATAACTGAGGTTCCTTCGCTGCGCGCAAAAGCTATGATCTTTTTAATATCCTCAATGCTGGCAGGACGTGTGACTGCCAGAGGCATCTCGCGGTATGCGGAGGCATCAGTGGCGTAGAGGATACGCTGTGTTTCGTCAGTGTAGAGATCGCCACCGATCTCCTTCCTCAGCCTTTCAAACCTGCTCTCCTCTTTCATCATAGCATTATCAGCCGGCACTATTCTTTCTTCTTCAACCCAAATGCCGGATCGATCTTCAGGAAATTAATCGCAATTATCCCCGGTATTGAACAGAGAATCACGTAGATGAAGAAGTGCTGATAACTGCCAAGCAAACCGAGCATTTTCCCTGATATCATCCCCGGAATCATCATCCCCAGGGCCATAAGGGAGGTGCCAATGGCAAACTCCGCGGTCTTGTATTTGCTCTCTCCCACAAAATGGAGCATATAGAGCATATAGGCCGTGAACCCGAAACCGTATCCGAATTGCTCCATGGCGATGGAGAGATAGATTCCTATGTTACCCGGCATCGGCTGGGTAGTTGACAGGAATATATAAACACTTATGGGGATGTTCATCGCCAGGGCCATAAACCAGATAAGCTTCTTCAGTCCGAACTTTGAGGCCACAATACCTCCGAGAATGCCTCCTGCTGTCAGGCAGAGCATGCCTATCGTCCCATAGGCTATACCGTATTGTGCCGAGGTCAGGCCTATACCTCCGGCGCTTCTTGAGTCTACCAGGAAGGGTGTGGCCACTTTCACCAGCTGTGCCTCGCCGAGCCTGTAGAGAAGGAAGAATATCAGTGCGGGTAAAATGCCCGGCTTTGTGAAGAAAGAGACAAAAACCTCCTTGTAAACTTTCCATCCTACCTTTTCCTTTGTGCTGTGTTCGTCAGGATGAGGCAGCGCGAAGCGGTTGTAAAATGCCAGCAGAAGCAGCACCAGGCCCAGCACTGCCAGTGAGACAGTCCAGCTGAATGCAATATTGCCGGCCGTGATGTTAAAATCCGATTTTGCCTCAGTGGTCAGGTTATGATGTGCCTTCAGCGACAGTGCAGCTGGCACATTCCAGTTCTGACTGTTGAATTCAAACCTGCCGGTCTGGCTCTTTGAAATGTCAATATCCTTGCTGCCTCCCTTTCGTGACATGTTGA
Organism: uncultured Bacteroidales bacterium; assembly: GCA_963743775.1. Taxonomy (GTDB): domain Bacteria; phylum Bacteroidota; class Bacteroidia; order Bacteroidales; family VadinHA17; genus SR-FBR-E99. The sequence continues at coordinate 426,116 of CAVURA010000008.1, read as the reverse complement.
CAACAATAGTCTCCCCCTCCTGAGGGGGTGCTGAGAGCGCAACATAGATGACAGCTGAGTCGAGCTCTGATTTCCCTGCTTCATAGAGAGGAACTGATATGTCAAAAGGATAAAGCAATATTTTCGGTTCGCCGGCAGCAGGCGCTATGCTGATCACTGACGGGTCAAACTGTGTGAATAAGTCTGCACGCACTGACCGTGCCTCAAATGGAACCGGCTCAAGACCCGTGTTCTTCTGTATCAGTCCGGCTACCAGCGGCACCAAACCAAGGGCAGTCAGCATAGCAAACCGGTAAAATGTGCTGCGTATACCTACAAAAAAAGCCTGCTTATGCTGATCAAGCGCATACATGTAAAAACCGTCAGCAGCAATATCATGACTTGCCGATGAAACGGCAATAAGCGCGAATATCGCAATGGTAACGGGATAAAAGAACGTCACAGGCATCGCCATACCTGCACCGACGAATGCCAGGGCAAGGAGCAGCTGTGTCCAGACTACCCAGTTACGCTTGGTTGAGACCACGTCAATATAGGGGCTCCACAGCGGCTTGACGGCCCATGGCAGATAAAGCAGACTGGTCCAGAACGCAAAGGAGGCAATGGATATACCCATGGTCTTGTAAATAAGACCTGAAGTGATCATCACTATGCTGTAGGGAATACCCTGATAGAAATACAGGGTCGGGACCCATGTCCAGGGCGATCGGTTTTTATCTTGTGCTGCCATGCTAATCTATAACTTACTAAATGTATATCCTTTTTCTGAAAAATGCTCAATGATTTCCCCTAACCTGTTATACAGCTTATCTGTACGTTCAGGATCGGTCCCGGGATGGATCAGTATCAGGGCACCGTTAAGTCCGTCAGGCGAACTCGCCTCAAAATTGTACAGTCTGCTTATTAATTCTTCTGATGTCTTGTAGTTGCTCATCCCCGGGGTTGTATAATCTGCAGCTGTACCTGTGCCAGGAGTAAGGTTCACCAGCGTGAGTCCTGTCTCGGCAGTCCATCTGCTGATTGCACTGTTGTACCATTCGTAAGGCGCCAGGAAATATTCCGGTCTCTGTGTCTTCAGTCCAGCCTTGCTTAGCTCCACGCAGTTCTTTTTCAGGTCGGTACTGAATTGTTCCTTCGTCACCAGGAGGGTGTCACGGTTTTCCCACGGGATGTAAAGGAGATGGCCATCAGAGTGAGGGCCCATATAATGACCTTGTGAGATAATGCGTTTTGTGACTGAGGTGTAGTTTTTGTTTCTCAGGAAGTTGCCCGTCAGAAAGAACGAGGCTTTGATGTTATGTTCATCCAGGGTTTTCAGGATATGATCAAAACCCTCACCAAACTCATCAGCTGAAAATATCAGGTAGATTGTCTTTTCATCCGATCCTTTTCTGATCAGGGCTCCGTTGTCATCAAAAACGTCCCCGGTGTTCTTCTTGCTTACCGACCGGCCCTCCTTTTCAAGCGTTGAGAAATAGTAGCTCAGGCCAGCTGTCCCGTCAAGTGTAGGTTCGTTTGTGCTGTAGTCACCAATATCATCGTGATACACAACGTTTCCGTTCTGGAACGCGGCGTAGGGGTCAGGCCTTAGAAGACTGATTCCTGCGCGGCTGTCATAGATGCCCTTATAAACAGGCCCGTCAACAAGTCCGCCGAAGGTTGTCTCTCCTAGAAATACCGTGACAGCTGAGTGAGTATAGAGGGGATAGTCGCCGCCGGCGGGAAGACCGCATATCATTGAGGTGCCCCAGGGATTGCATCCGAAGAGCCAGTCTCTCAATGCTGCTTCCATGTAGAGGAACCGGCTGTCACCTGTAGCTTCATTAAACAGTCTGCATTGGGTCAGTACTGCTGATACATAGTTATTTGAACACCAGACGAAAGGTATCTTAACCTGGAAGACATCATTTGCGTCACGCCGGTCAATGATATCAAGTCCTTTGCGCATGAAGTCAAGGTACCTTTGCGAGTATTCTGTTGATGACATGGCGATGTTTGCATGTCCCAGGTTAACAAAAGGATAAAACTGGTAGTGTCTTGCAGTGTCTTTCTCGATCCATGGAGTGTAGGGTTCGAGTATTCCCCAATAGTCGGCCTGTACAAGAAAGTCTTTATCGCCGGTAAGCGTGTAAAGCTCCCATGCAGCCAGCTCCATGTCGTCCACGTAATTGTCTTCCTCATAGAAATATGGCGATACATTACAGGCTGTCTGGGTTGCTCCCGGATCGGTCAGGGCGAACTCAAAAGCATCAGTGGCCCTGGAGGCCATCTTTTCTGAAAATGACGGATCGGTTTTGGCAAATACCTTTGCTCCCATGGCGAATACAGATGCAAACTTACCGGCCGTGGAGGCGACACCTTCAGTGCGGTTTTTAAAGGCAGCAAGTCCCTGCGGCTTGCCGGTCACAAAATAGACTGGTCTGTTGCAGGGCCCGAGGCCATAATCGGCTTTGTCGAGGTTCGGCAGACGGAACCCCCTGTGGTCGCGATCATCGGCCACCTGGTTATACATCACCCCGCTGTCAGGGTTCATCTTCAGGAGCCACTCCAGTCCCCATCTCACTTCATCAAGAATGTCAGGTATGCCGTTGCTTCCCGGTGCACCGGCAGCATCATACCCATCACCGTAAACATCAGGTGATCTGTTGTATGCAAACATCATCTGGTAAATAGATGTAGCCGTGGTAGCCGTGTATCTGAGATGATCGCTGGCATCATGATACCCGCCTTTCACGTCTATCGCAGTGCCTGACAGGGTCGGGTGATCAACTATTATTCCGTCATGGGTATGGCATGAGTCGGCAAGGAACGGGTTGTAACCGCACCTCTGGGCCCTGATATATTTCAGGATATAATCGGCTGTGCCGTCATAAACTCCGGCGTCAATGCGGAATGTTTCCGAGCGTGCTCCTTCATAATTGATGTAGTACCCTCCCGGAGTCGTCAGGCCGGAGAAGTCAAGTCTTGCCGCAGCAGCCATTCCCCACACTGAACCATCATAAATAACGGTCTTACCCTTATAAACAACTCTTTCAGTGAGGGCATCATGAACTGTAAAACCAGGTCCTGCACCCGGGTTCTGCGAGATATATACGGCAACCTTGACCGTGTTCGGGAGGTAGCCAAGCTGGTTTATCCTGATCCACGACTGCGCACCGGCAGGCAGGAGCACTATAATAAGAAGCGCAATGGTAAGTTTTGTCCGTCTCATTTCAGTAAATCTTTCTCAGGTCAGCAGTCCTGAAATAATGTGTAAGTATATCCCTGTAAGAGTATCCTGATGCGCCCATGACCGCGGCACCGATCTGGCACAGACCCACTCCGTGGCCCCACCCGGCACCATGCAGGATGAAGTGTGTCTCTCCTCCAACGAGGTTCTTTTCAACAACGAAGGCCGAGCTGTAGAGATGCGTCCTGGACAATGCTTTCCTTATCTCCAGCTCTTTGCCGATGATCATGATCTTCTTTTCACCTTTTACTCGAAGCCTGATTATGCGCCCGGAGGTACCCCTGGCAACCGGTTCAAGTTCGGTGATCAGTCCGAAGTCGATGCCTGTCTTCTCCCTGACCAGGGCGCTCAATTCCGTTTGCGGATAAGTGACCTTCCATCTGAAAAAGTCATTTGTCTCCTGGTCGTAATTGTTGAGCACCTGAGAGAGGGTTTTCTTATCATTTGTGTTGCAGAAAGCGTCCGGAGCTCCCTTAATCCATGCCACCGCATTCGTTTCCTGAGTCAGGTCCTTATTGAAACCGTCAGGCTGCTGTTTGCTGTCTGTGATTTTCTGAAGGTAGGGATGGTTCACCGGCTCCCATGCATTTTCGAACAGCTCTGTGATGCCGCCGCAGCACTTGGAGTAGCGTGCATCGCAAATCAGGTTTTCGTATATAAGCACCTCACCGGATGTCTCACGCACGGCCTGCTCCACAATCTGTGTCGATGCCCTGGTTATGCCCTGGTAGCGCTGACAGTGATCATCCGCGCAGACGTCAAAGTTGCTGTGGTCCTCACGGTCGTACCACCTCGTAATTTCAGTATCCGTTACGACGCTGGTTGTATATTTGCCTTTCCCTGTTTTCAGTCTTGCCGTCTTCTCCATCTGCGCCAGCAGCCAGCTTCTGGAGATCACAGCATGTGCCTTCAGCAGCTCTGCGGATGAGGTAGCGCTCATCTCCGATGATATCACACTGAGCAGATAATCTTCCACAGGCAGGATATTAACAGCGGTGATACTGCTATTTTCAATAATAAACTTCAGCCTGCCGCGGAAAGTCTGGTCTTCATTGCGCTGCCAGTGAAAAGCGACACCAATGGTGACGGCGTGCAGGGTGAAGCTGTCAATCCCGGGATCTGACGGCACAAGTGTGATCTCATCACCTGCCTCAACGACGACAGTTTTATCCCTGAGAATGACCCTGCCATCCTGCAGCAGTGCAGTCCACTGTCCCGAAAGTTTTCTTCCGGCAGTACTGCAGGAAAATTGTCCGTTAAGCGTAAATGTAAGTCCGCTGCCGGATACTATTCCAACACTGATTTCCGGTGCCTGGTCCATCATAATAAAATATCTTCCGTTAATAACATTACCTCCTTTTCATTAAGACATACCTGCATGAAAATACCGGATATGTCTGCTGATGTAATTTTAATAAAGTCTTCCTCCCTTGGCGTAATGAGCACTCCGCCGAGATCCACCGAGGCGGGGCTCAGCAGGATTCTGTCATTACCCTCTGCGAAGTAGCATGCCGGCCTGTGGAGCTTGCGCGGTATCACGTGGATGATCCAGGTGTTATCACTGTATGAAGCCAGGATGTTAAGCATGGGCTCAGGCTTGTCAGGCTGGGTAAGCGCAAACCTCGAACAGAAGTTACCGAAGGCCGTCGTAATGGCTTCCTTATCAGATCCTCTGAGCGTCATAATCCCTCTGCCGTACTTGTGCCATGTCCAGAATTCAGTTTCATGATCAACCTCCACCTTTCTGCACAGGCTTCTGTTCCTGAAATCGTCCTCAATAAGAAGAAAACCCTTGTTGCCTGCCTGAAAATGCAGATGGTCAGGTGCTGAAGCTCCGCACTCCGGTCCGTTGTAAAAGATGACATACTCAGGCAGCGCTTCCGCCAGTCCAAGCATCGTCAGGAAGTTTCCTGCAATACGCTGATCGGTATGTGTGTCACTGACGATGGTGAGGTGCCTTTTGAAGATGGGAAAAGGATTTATGAGGATTGTATAGTCCTGTTCAAAGCTGATACCGTGCTGTTGTGCAGGCCTGTTCTTTTCACAAAGGAAACATGGCCTGGCTTCAATAGACCTGGCATCGACCTTGGCGGCGGAAGAAGTGATGCGGCCGGGATTGAATTGCACTGCAATTTCAAATTCCGCGAAGAAGATCTTTCTGGCCTTAACATTATCAAGCTGGCGGTAGTTATCGCGCGCCAGGTCCCACTCCCTAAGCTGGCTGTCAAAGAGATCGCTTACGCTCCGTGAATAATCTTTCATACAACCGTTTATTTATTGGTGCTGCCCATCATCCGTTTTCGTGCTATAAGTTCAATAGTCCTGATTTTATCCTTATACAGGTTATATGTATTCATCCTGTTTACATCCAGGGAAGCGTCCGAGTTTTCATCCCATCTGCGGCAGAGGTAGAGAGGTTCATAGATTCGTCCTATCTGGTAATGACGGCTTATGGCCAGGCCCACCGCATAATCCTCGCCGTAACTCACATTTGGCACCCTGATAGTCCGCATCACCGGTGTATAGAACGCCCTCGGCGCTCCGAGGCCGTTAATCCTAAGAGCATTGTTGCGACCGTTATCGGGCGTCCACTCCTTATGATCAATCAGTCCGGGGGGTATATCATGAAGGTCAAAGTTTACCATTTTGTATGAGCCCACAAGCATGGCGCACTGCTGGGCATAAAACCCGTCAACGACCTTTGTGATGACATTATCATCTATATAAAGGTCATCGCTGTCGAGCTGTATTGCGAACCTACCGCACTTTTCACTGAACACGGCCTCGTTCCAGCACCCTCCGATACCCAGATCTTTTCTTTCGGGAATGATATGCACTATCCTGCTGTCGGCAGCAAATGATCTGATGAGGTCAGTAGTGCCGTCGGTTGAGTAGTTATCGACTATGATCAGGTTGAATTTGTATTTTGTTTTCTGGCTCAGGACTGATTTAATGGCATCGCTGACGGTCCTGACCCTGTTCTTCACTGGGATGACGACGGATGCATCATATTCAAAGTCCTGATCTTCAAACTTTATTTCCCTGAATACCGGTTTCAGCCAGGCATTGATGCATTTAAGATGGTGAGTGCAGGCCTTCTCCATCTCAATCTGCACAGCCCTGTTACGGGGATCGACATAGTCAAACTGCTTCTCTCCGGTCTTGCGGATATCGCTCTCCACCTCGGTATAGAGCATTTCCTGGATATGAACCAGGGGGTGACCCTGTGATATTTTCAGCCTGAGGTCATACAGGCCGGCAAAAATGTAATTCTCGTCCATCCGGCTGACCGCCTGCGCAAAGGCTCGGGCATTATACAGTATTACAGAGCCAAAGTTGAAGTCATCCCTCAGGCTGCCTTCCTGGTAATCAATAACCGGGTGAGGAGAAAGGATGTCATTCTTTTTTTCAAAATAATCCGAGTAGACCATCCCGGCTCCTGTGCTGTCGCAGATCTGCATCATCCGTTTCAGGGCAAATTTCCCGAGGTCAAGCGGAAAGCCCTTGCTGTAAGTCATAACATAATCGGTATCAGCAACGGCAGCCATTTTCCTGAGGGCATCAGTGGAGGTAAAACCCTCCGAGCGCAGACAATCTGCCTCAAAGACTTCGAACTTACCGGGGTGCTCCGGCGGAATAACGATGAAGATCTTGCTAACTTCTCCGGACGCCTTCAGCGAGGCGACTGTAGATTTCAATATTTCCACCTCTGAATAAGGTATAAAGCATGTAACGGTTTTATCCATGATTGCCGGTTATTTTTTAATTAGAAAATTCAATACCTGTCTCATAAATGCATCCCTCTCGTCTGAAGAGATGATTGTTTCAAACGGGAAACCAAGTACTACTGTGCCTGGCACCCCCCTGTAGATTACTGCCGCTGAAGTGTTATTCTCTGAATAGCGGAATGCTGTTATTGATCCTTTGTCTGCCGGTTCAATTGCATCAGGTGCCTCAGCAGCATAGATACCCGGACTGTCAGCAGTGTTGAACGTGTAACCGCCGGTGAATGCCTGGTTTGCTATGTCAGTGGCATAAAAATGCCCACTCCTTACTGCATGATCAGTGCGGTGGTTAAAATGCAGCATCTTCTTCACCCTGGCAACAGTCATTGAGTCACCCGTTATTTGCAGATCTGTCCCGGTGTAAGATCCTGACATAAAGATGGGAACGCCGGAGGCAGTCATTTTTTCAAGGGTGTTCATGAACCCTGGAGTGTAAATCTCAAAATCCTTTCTGGAAGAATCAACAGCAGAAAGAGTGGTCTTCTCCTCGCCGAAGATCAGGTCTGCCGCGCAGTACTGAGCAAAGTCAAACCCTTGACCTTCAAAAACCTCGTCACTGACGGAAATGAACGATCTCCCTGCGGCCATTATCGATTTGCCATGAATATAAGGGTAGTCAAAGGTGTTGCCGGCAATGATTTTTCCCTCCTTGTCAGAATATGATGCGCCCCATCCGGGATTATCATCATCAGTCCACGGCGACCTGCGGGAAAAGTCATACTGATCGCCCGTTGTCACAAAGTTATAGTGATCAGCTACTCCCAGGTCATTCCACCATTCAACGCCTGCCATCCCATCCCTGTCAAACCACGCAGGTCCGGATATTCGGTCAAAACCGTTGACCACAAGTACTGTTCCTCTGGAATCTGTACGGAATCCCGCTGCCAGGATTTCGGAGGGGAAGCTCTCCCCTCCCTCATTCACGGCAGTGACCCTGAAACTGAAGACGGTATCATAAGCAGGGAGTTCAATTTCAACTGCTGTGCCCGTCACAGGTATGCCATTGTCAAATCCGTTATCACCCCTCCGGGTATAGACTATGTAAGAAGCCGGTACAGCGGTCTTTTCCAGAGGGTCAACAACAGGTTCCCAGCTCAGCCTCACTGTCTTCCCGCCAAGGTGAGAGAGCGCCATGTGTGTCACGGGAAGCGGATGAACGACATATTCACTTCCGGAATTATATGCCAGGTACTTCAGAATTCCTTTGTAAACGGCACGGCTGACATGGAACCTGAACCTGGGATCAAGTCCGTAGCTCTGGTCTGCCAGGTTCTGATGGGAGAGCAGCTCAAGAAGCATGGCAGGTACACCGGGCTTGCGCGCCTCGTAATAGGACCTGTCCCATAGGCCGCGACGAGTCCAGTCAGGATTGAACAACAATGAAATATCTTCAACTATCTGTGTCTGAACAATATCCGACAGATCGCGGCTGGCCATGCGGCTGGTGCCATCGGGGAATTTACCTTCCCCTGACGCAGTGGAATAGATGGCAAGTGTGCCGATTATCGAATCGTCGGTTGTAATGCCCGCATCGGTGTGAAAAGCCAGTGACAGGTCGAGAGGGATACCCTGCCGTGAAGGGTTGTTCGTATCTGCCGGACCTGCCAGGTAATTGACCCACTCGGCGCGAGACATATAATCATCGTTATAATCGTTCTTCCCCTTGCTGGGACTGTAAACAAGTGAATCAGGCATACCTGTATATTGCAACCAGTAGCGGGCAGCCTCAAGATATCTTGGTTTGCCGCTCAGTTTCCATGTGTAGTTAACTGTGTCAGCCGGAGCGTCAGCAGCTGCAGCTGGAGTATTTGCATTAAGTGACCACTGGTTTGATATCACTGATGATGAAGGTCGCCGTGCAACGTTACCCATCCCTCCGCCAAAACGCACGGCATCAAGGGCAGCCCTCCCTCCTTCTTCACAAATCACAGTTACAGACCCTGTTGTCTGGTCAGCACCTTCATTAAAGAGATACGTACCCAGGTACAGCCAGGTGCCACCTCCCATTGTCTGGTTTACAATGAAGTCGGTTGTGCCTCCGGCATGACTGATCCGGTACCTTACTTTCTCTGAATTGTCTTTCAGCCATGGATAAGCAATACTGACGGAATAATACCCCTTTTCAGGTATAAAGGGGATGTATGTTGCATTACCGTCGGGTATTCTCAGGGAAGTACCCATCCGGAATGGGTTGTCGCCAGTAAAGAGGGTATCCCTTATGAGAAAACCCACCCCGGCCGGCTCCGCTTTTCCGGAAACATGTATGACAAATTCACAATCAGGCGATGAAATATCGTTGTCAACCACAACCTCATTTACCTGAATATCTCTTTCACGGGGAAGGAAGACAGTTGCGCCGGAGTTCTCGAGCATGGGTGTCAGGTATGGTATGACGTACGCCATCACCGAAAGATCCTCAACAGTGCCGAATAGCTTTGCCCGCTGCCATTCCCAGCGGTCAAGTGTCATATCGAAATAATAGCCGTGGCTGTGCCATAGGGCAATATACCTGTCATTCAGTCCCATGGAAGGATGAACGCCGTTTACCCGGTCAAGAAGCACCGGTTTTTCAGTTCCCGAGGCAGGTATGCGGGTTGTGTCTGCGGCAATGCTGTGTCTGAAATAATTCGGAATAAGCTGCTCCGGTTCAAAACCGTTTGTGTATATGTTAATCGTATAGTTTCTGAATTTTTTGCCCAGTGCTTCCTTCAGGGAATTCCTTAGCCGGGTGATGGCCTCCTCCCTGACAGGATTGAATGACATGGCAACGGGGAACCAGATTTTCAGTTCCCTGCTTTCCGGGTTTACTTTGAGTGAGTCAATTCGCAGATCGCCGGGATAATACCATTCTGTAACCGGACTGGTCCACCCGCTGAGCCTGGCTTCAGCAGCCTTCTGCAGTTTAACCGGAGACTGGCCTGATGCCCGGGGCGAGCAAACCAGAATGACCACACACAACCATATTAATGTCAGAGGATGGAATGTCCGCATCGTTGAAATGATTTTGCTGAATATAGTAAATATGATTCAAAAATAGAAAGATTTTTAAAACTTGTCCGACATCTTACAAAAAGTGGTTTTATTAATTTATTTATTTACATTTGTTATGAGTAAGCGGAACTGATGCTAATTCGTTTCATTTACCCATTTAATCATTTGGAAAATAACCACATATCAATTTCTGTCTGCCAATGATACTTATCGCTGACAGTGGATCGACCAAGACTGAATGGAGAGAGGTGACTGACGGTGTTGCAGGGCGGTCATACATCTCTTCCGGCATTAACCCGTTCTTTGTGACGGGAGAAGAAATTAACAGTCTGCTGAGGAAAGAAATACCTGAACTGGAAGGCTCAGCTATAAGCCGTATCTTTTTCTACGGAACAGGTGTGAGCAGTGCTGCCAAGGCTGAGATTGTAAGAAAAGGCATGGTAAGTTTTTTCGGCACCGGTGAGCTGTTCATCGGAAGCGATCTGCTTGGAGCTGCCAGATCACTTTGCCTGAATGATCCCGGAATAGCATGCATAATAGGCACCGGATCAAATTCTTGCTATTATGACGGCAGGGAGATCGTTTCGAATGTATCACCGCTGGGATATATTCTCGGTGATGAGGGAGGAGGAGCAGTGCTGGGCAGAAAGCTTGTGTCAGGTGTTCTGAAGAAACAGCTGCCGGGTATTGTCATCGAGAACTTTTTTAAAGCATATCCCTATACTCCCGCCGGAATATTGGACAATGTGTACAACATGCCGTTTCCAAACAGGTTCCTGGGCCAGTTCACCCGTTTCATCGCAGATAACATACATGTCCCGGAGCTCCAGGCGATAATAACATCGAGCTTTGATGAGTTCATGATACGCAATGTGCTTCAATATCCTGAAGCCAGAAAGTTCCCTGTGCATTTCACTGGCAGTGTCGCATATCATTTCAGGCCGTTCCTTGAGGAACTGTTAACAAAGTACCGTCTCCGGTCCGGGTTGTTCACCCTGACCCCGATGGAGAATCTTGTCAGGTATCATATTCAGAATCCGCACATCTAAAAGTATGGGTAATCAGGATTACACCAAGCAGGCATTAAGCATCACAGAGTCACCCTCCAATTTTGACAATCTTGAAAAGATGACTGTCAGTGAATTGCTGACCAATATCAACAAGGAGGATTCAAAGGTACATCAGGCTGTAAGAAAAGCGCTCCCACAGGTTGAGATCCTCATCGAAAAGATACTCGTCAGGATGCAGAAGGGAGGAAGGCTTTTTTATCTTGGTGCCGGAACGAGCGGGAGGCTGGGAGTGCTTGACGCATCAGAGGTCCCTCCTACCTTCGGGGTGCCTGATACCATTGTCATCGGCCTGATAGCCGGAGGCGAGACCGCACTTCGTAAAGCCGTTGAGGCTGCAGAGGATGACCCTAACAAGGCCTGGAAAGAACTTGAGATTTTCAATATCAACACCAAAGATACCGTCATCGGCATTGCAGCATCCGGGACCACCCCATATGTGATAGGAGGAATTCAGAAGGCACGGGAAAACGGCATCCTGACAGGATGTATCACCTGCAATCCCAAAGGCAGAATTGTAGAGGTCACCGAGTATCCGGTCGTCGTTGTAGTAGGACCGGAATTTGTGACCGGAAGCAGCAGGCTGAAAGCAGGCACTGCACAAAAGATGGTGCTGAACATGATCACCACCACGCTTATGATCAAGCTGGGAAGGGTTAAGGGCAATAAGATGGTCAACATGCAGCTCACCAACAAAAAACTGATAGAACGCGGCACCAGGATGATCGTCGAGGAACTGAATATCCAGCGTGACGCTGCACGTATACTGCTGTTACAGCACGGATCAGTCAAAAGAGCGCTTGAATTTTACAGGGAAAACTACCATTAACTGGAAAACATAGTATAATATTTTATCGGGGAAGTTTATCTGATTAATACCTGGCAATATGAGCAATGACATGTTCAGTAAAATCGGTTCAGGACTCACCCTCAGTCAGAAGATTGAGAGGAGGATCGAGGAAGCGATACGGCAGAAAAAATTACTGCCCGGTTCCAAGCTGCCAACGGAGAAAGAACTGTGTGCACAGTTTGCCGTCAGCCGGACAGCACTGAGGGAGGCATTGCGCCGGCTGAGTGCACGGGGACTGATAGACATCAGAAAAGGCAGCGGGATGTATATCACCGAACTGAAGATTGAGGATGCAATCAATTCACTGCATCTCTTCTATGACCTGAGGTTCAACTCTGATCTGATACTCCAGATAATTGAAGTAAGACGTCTCTTCGAGCCCGAAGTGGCGAGGCTTGCAGCCCATAACAGGACCGATGAAGACATTCGCATCCTGGAAAAGAACCTGCATGAACTGGAGAAATGCAATCCAGACAACACACAACTCGAGGTTGACCTGATTAACCGCTTCCACATGAACCTCTCCAAAGCTACCGGCAATCCTATTGTCATCATCAGCCTTGAACCGGTTTATTCTCTCCTCCCGAGGATGAGGAACCTGATATACGGTAACATCGAGGGTGAGAAGGAATATACAATGAAATATCAGAAAGAGCTTATCGAGGCACTTAAGATTAAGGACAGCCTGCAGGCATACAAGCTTTCCGTGGCCCTTCTGGAGCGCAACATGGAGATATACAATAAGTATTTCAAGACTGCCTGATACAATTCCTTCCTCTCCTTCTGAATGAGGATCAAGATAACACTGACTTTTCTGCTGTACGCCCTGGCATGTACGGTTGTTCAAGCACAGGAGCCTGAGGATATTCCTGTGGGCATTCATCAGGCTGAGAGTGAATATTATGCATCTGTTTTCGATTCTGTCAGTCCTGCCGGTAATGTATCTGTAGAAATGCCTGCTGTTCTTAAGAGCAGGACTGCAAACGACCTCACCCACATGGTCTACGGATGGCATCCCTACTGGGCTGGCTCTTCTGCATACCTGTCATATGACTATGAAGCCCTAACGCACATCGCATACTTCAGTTATGAGGTTGACACTGCAACCGGAGGGTTTACAACACTGAGAGGATGGGACACGACACCGGTAATAGCTTATGCTCACCAGAGAGGAGTTAAGGTAACCCTCACCGTAACCAATTTCGGGACGCTGGGTAATACAGCTATATTAGCTGACACTGTCAAACAGTGGAATCTCATCCACACTCTTATTAACCAGCTCAGGGCAAGAAACGGTGACGGTGTTAACTTCGACTTTGAAAGTGTACCCGAGACGATGAAGGAAAACATGGTAAGCTTCTGCAAACGGGCTGTCAGGGGAATAAAAGCCGAACTTCCCGGCGCTGAGATTTCACTGGCCACACCGGCGGTGAACTGGTCCGGCAGGGCCGATCTGAAATCGCTTGCTGAGATTTGCGATTATATTATCATGATGGGGTATAACTATTACTGGAGCGGCTCAACAATTGCAGGACCGGTCGCACCATTGGCAGGAGATACCTACGACGTCACCCGGAGCATAGATGAAGAATATCTCGGCGTGGGAGTACCACCAGCCAAGCTCCTCCTCGGCGTGCCCTGGTACGGTTACGACTGGCCTGTTGAAAGCAGTGCACGCAATGCAGCTGCCACCGGAAAAGGTACCTCGCGCACGTATAATTCCGCTGAGATGCTTGCTGACACCTATGGAAAAACATTTGACGATGTTTTTAAAGTACCCTGGTTCAGTTATTTCAGCTCCGGGGAGTGGAGGCAGCTATGGTATGACGACAGTCTGAGTCTTGCACTGAAGTATGAACTTGCAAAAAACAGGGGCCTGGCCGGCATCGGTATCTGGGCTTTGAGCTATGAAGCAGGAAGAGATGAAATATGGAAGGGTGTTAAAGCAGCCTTTTCAACCGGGGGGTCAACGGCGATCGAAACTGTTGATGGGAGTACCAATACACTCACGGACAGGCCTGCGGTCAGCGAAATCATGAAGATAACCCCCAACCCGGTTTCGGAAGAAACTGTTATCAGTTACTGCATCTCAGACAGGTGCCATGCCACACTAAGGATCTATGACACCGGCGGAAGACTTATTGCTTCACTCGTTGACCGTTTTACCGATGCAGGTTTCTATGATGAACCGATAAAATATGAAACATTGGCTTCAGGTACTTATATTTGTGTACTACAGACACCTTCAGACAGATCGTCAATGAAGTTTGCAGTGATTAAAGACCGGTGATACGTATAAAACTATTCACGATGAAAAAAACAATAATGGCTATGATTCTTCTGGGTTCACTTCAGGCACTGAACGGTCAGATGCAACAGGCAGTGGAAGATATACGGAACAAGTATGATCTTATGGGTCTCTCCGTTGTCACGGTTTGTGACGGGAAGATTTCAGGGGTTTTTAATGCAGGGTTGAGGGATTATGAGCGCAATCTGCCAGTAAATGACAGCACCAAATTCAGGATTGCCTCAATATCAAAACTCGTCATGACTACGGCCATGATGAAGCTCTACGACAAAAAGCTCTTTAAGCTTGATGACGATGTAAGCAAATACCTTGGTTTTACATTGCGTAATCCCAATCACCCCGACCGGCCCATTACCATCCGGATGCTGCTGTCTCACACAAGCAGTATAAATGACGGAAGCAGATATGAGGAGTTCCTGATGGCCAACTATAAAAACGTCAGTAATCCGCTTGATTTTTCCCAGCTTTTAGTGCCGGGCGGTCTCTATTACACAGATGACATGTGGCTAAAAGAGCCTCCAGGAGAGTATTTCATATACTGCAATGCAAACTTCGGTCTGGCCGGAACGCTCATAGAGAAGATCAGCGGACAGAATTTTGACAGGTTCATGAGCGAGAATCTCTTCGTTCCGCTTGGCATAACGGGATCATATACCGTCGAAGGCGTAACTGACATAAACAATCTTGCCGTAATATACAGGAACGAAGATGGAAAGTGGACTCCCCAGACAGATGACTTCAAGGGCGCGTTGCCATCTCCGCGGGATTTCTCAGGATATAAGACCGGCACTAATGCTGCTATCTTTTCTCCCCAGGGAGGGCTCAGGATCTCAGCCGTCGAGCTTGCAAGGATAATGACCCTGCACATGAATGAAGGTGTCTTCAACGGCAAAAGAATAATCTCGAAGAAGAGCATCAGGCTGATGCACACTCCTCAGTGGACCTGGAACGGGAGCAACGGAGACCCCGAGGTTGGCCCTGAAAGAAGCTGGGGACTGAGTGTCAGCATTATTACCGGTACTGCATCGGCTGACCTGATCAATGGCAAGTCCCGAATGATGGGGCACGGAGGAGATGCCTACGGGCTGATATCAAAATTTTATTTCGATCCTGACACAAAAACAGGCCTGATCCTAATTACGAACGGAATGTTTAATAACCCAACAAAAGGCCCTTCTTCTGTCTTTTACGATTTTGAAGAAGCAATCTTTTCAGCTGCAAGGAAATATATTTTTATTGAACAATGAATACTGAATTAATCACAGCCGTGGCTATTGGCATCGGGTTAGCTGCCAGCGCAGGTTTCAGGGTTTTTGTTCCGATGCTTGTGGCTGCCGTAGCGGCCAAAACCGGGATACTGCCTTTGAATGAAAGCTTTCACTGGCTGTCTTCATGGCCTTCCATCGCCATTCTGGGAACTGCAACCGTTGTAGAGATTCTGGCATACTATATCCCGTTTGTTGACAACCTTCTGGACACTGTCAGCACCCCTCTTGCCATAGGTGCCGGCACACTGCTCCTGACCTCAGTACTGCCTATCGACAGTGAGCTGATGAAATGGATCACCGGGGCAGCTATCGGTGGCGGCAGCGCCGCCGTCGTTCAGAGCGGCAGCGCCCTGACGAGACTCACCTCGACCAAATTGACAGCAGGGGTGGGTAATCCCGTTGTAGCTACGGTGGAAAATGTTGCGGCTACGGGAACATCCCTCCTTTCACTCGTCATCCCGTTCTTTATAGTCGCCCTTTTCCTGATACTGATAATCTTTATCTTTACACGTCTTCGCAGAGTGCTCAGCAAAAAGAAAAAACTGCAGACAGAGGAATCCTGATAAACCCGAAAATCAGGTAATCAAATCAAATTGACGATGGCAACAGAACCTATAGCCGTATTCTGGTTCAGGCGTGACCTTCGACTTGAAGACAATGCAGGGCTTTGGCATGCACTTCAGTCCGGATACAGGGTACTGCCCGTTTTCATTTTCGATATAAATATTCTTGAAAGGCTTGATGCAAAGTATGACCGGCGGATTTCATTCATACACGGGGCGTTGATTGCTCTGCAGAAACAATTGACCACTCCCGGAACATCCTTGAAAGTATTGTACGGCACCCCGGAAAATGCCATACGAAAAATTCTGACAGACTTCAATGTAAAGGCCGTTTACGCCAATCATGATTATGAGCCATATGCTGTAAAACGTGACGGACTAATTGCCGGAATACTGAAAGAATCAGGCATCCCCTTTCATACCTTTAAAGACCAGGTAATTTTTGAAAAGGATGAAGTGGTCAAAAGTGACAAAACGCCCTATACAGTCTTTACACCTTACTCAAGATTATGGAGGAAAACACTGACTGAAGATCATCTGAGGCCTTTCCCGTCAGAGAAACTGGCAGGTGAATTTCTGAAAACAGAATCCCTGCCCCTGCCTTCAATCGAGGAGATCGGATTTTACCGGACTGAGTATGTTTTTATGGCACCTGAGGTAAACAAAAATATTATAAGGAATTATCACAGGACCCGCGATATACCCTCACTTAACGGAACAACAAGGCTTGGTGTTCATCTCCGGTTTGGAACAGTGAGTATACGTGAACTGGTCAGTACAGCCGTGGCACTCAATGAAGTATGGCTTAATGAACTGATCTGGCGCGAGTTTTTTATGAGTATACTGTGGAACTTCCCTCACGTCACTGAAAATGCCTTTAAAAAGAAATATGATAACATCATCTGGCGCAACAATGAAGATGAGTTTGAAAGATGGTGCAGGGGCAGAACAGGCTACCCGATCGTGGATGCCGGCATGCGTGAGCTGAACGAAACCGGCTTCATGCATAACAGGGTAAGGATGATCACTGCCAGCTTCCTGACCAAACACCTGCTGATCGACTGGCGGTGGGGAGAAGCATATTTTGCAGATAAACTGCTTGACTACGAGCTCTCATCAAACAATGGCAACTGGCAGTGGGCAGCCGGTTGCGGATGTGATGCAGCACCGTACTTCAGGGTATTCAGCCCGGTAGCACAGACAACAAAGTTTGACCGTGACTTGTTGTATATAAGAAAATGGGTGCCGGAGTCCGGCAGTAAAGATTACCCTGGTGAAATAGTCGAACACAACTTCGCAAGGGAGAGAGCCCTGACAACATACAGGAAGGCATTGGAAATGAACGATCAGATATGATTCTGGCAAAACAAATAAGGTCACTTTTTAATCCCGAGCAGTACCAGGGCTGGGGCATGACCAGGAAATACTTCGAAGGATGGTATTTCAAGGTTGTGAATGCCACCGAAACAAAAGCTTTTGCATTTATTCCGGGAATCGGAATGGATGAAGCCGGTAACAGCCATTCTTTTATCCAGGTACTCGATGGAGTGGAGAAAAAATCAGAATATCATACGTTCAGTTCATCGCTCTTTGTGCCTGCTTCAAAAGGTTTTGAACTCTCGATAGGAAAAAATTTCTTTTCCACAAACAGGATTGTTCTTGATCTGCCAGCCGTCAAAGGCACTCTGGATTTTTCAGGGGTTGTGCCATGGCCAAAACCCTGGTACTCACCGGGCATAATGGGACCATATGCTTTTGCTCCGTTCATGGAATGTAACCATGGCGTGGTAAGCATGGATCACAGCATCTCGGGCCACCTGGAAATCAACGGAGAGTTGATTGACTTTACCGGTGGAAGAGGATATACAGAGAAGGACTGGGGCCATACATTTCCCTCAGCTTATGTTTGGGTACAGACTAATCATTTCAGCAAACCGGGCATATCTTTAAAGGCTTCTGTTGCCAGAGTTCCCTGGGTCACCGGCACATTCACCGGCTTTATCGCCGGAATATGGGTCAATAATCACCTAATCAGGTTCACTACTTATAACAGGTCAGCACTCAAAAAACTTAAGGTCACTGATAATTTGATGGAGCTGGTAATGGAGAACCGCGATTACATCTTTGAAATGACCGCACCGCTTGACCTGGCAACCGGCCTGGCATCTCCGGTAAGGGGTCTCATGGATGGCAGAATTGAAGAAAGCATGACTGCCGGGGTCTCTTTGTTGCTTAAAGAAAAAAAGAGTGAAAAAACGGTGCTGGATGATCACGGAAGAAATACCTGTATTGAAGTATCAGGTGATATGAGTACGTTAATACCCGGTTAAAAATTCATTGATAATACCCGGCCTGCGGTAATAAATGATAATGAAAGGGACACGCGGAGTTTTATTATATTTACCAGCATAAAGAACAATTGGCAGCACACAATTATAATGTTCTTTATCAATATCTTATGACAAGCAAAGCAATACTTTTCTTCGAGACTCCATCAACGAACATTATAGCAACAGGAACTGACAGGGAGCTATCTCCCGAAGAAATCAGCAGGCTTTCATGGCTGTACGGCAATGCCGTTCAGATACCTTCCGGAACCATAAACGGCACCTTCGTCGGGCCCCGTCGCGAAATGATCACCCCATGGAGCACCAATGCGGTGGAGATGGCACAAAACATGGGAGTAACAGGAATCTCAAGGATTGAAGAGTATTTCCCTGCCAGAGATGAGAATCCGGATCATGACCCTATGCTGCAGCGTGTCTATCACAACCTTGACCAGGAAATATTCACTGTTCACCATGAGCCTGATCCTGTCAGGGATATAGACGATATTGAGGCGTATAACCGGCAGGAAGGACTTGCCCTCAGTCCGCAAGAGGTCGAATATCTTGCGCAGCTGAGCCGTTCTCTTGGCAGAAAACTTACAGACAGTGAAGTCTTTGGCTTTTCACAGGTCAACTCAGAGCACTGCCGTCATAAAATCTTCAACGGGACTTTCATCATTGACGGCATTGAACACCGGTCGTCTCTTTTCAGCCTTATAAAGCGTACCACCGCGGAAAATCCAAATCATGTCGTTTCGGCTTACAAAGACAACTGCGCGTTTCTGAGCGGTCCGGTCGTTGAACAGTTTGCTCCCGCAACCCAGGACAAGGCTGACTTCTTCTTGGTTAAAAAAATCGAATCCGTACTTTCAATAAAGGCTGAGACGCATAACTTCCCCACCACGGTGGAGCCTTTTAACGGGGCATCCACGGGTACCGGAGGTGAGATACGTGACCGCATAGCAGGCGGAAAGGGCTCTCTGCCCGTAGCAGGAACGGCAGTCTACATGACCTCCTACCCTCGTCCCGACGGACCGCGCGAATGGGAAAAAGCAACAGCACCAAGGAAATGGCTTTACCAGACCCCTGAAGAAATTCTTATTAAAGCCTCCAACGGAGCAAGCGACTTCGGCAATAAATTCGGACAGCCACTCATCTGCGGTTCAGTTCTGACCTTTGAGCATTTCGATGAAATGCGGCGCTACGGATTTGACAAGGTGATAATGCTTGCAGGAGGCATTGGTCTGGGGAAGAAGGCTGACAGCGAAAAGGATGTGCCTCAGAAAGGCGACCTGATCGTCCTCCTCGGCGGTGACAACTACAGAATTGGCATGGGTGGCGGAGCAGTCTCCTCAGTCGATACCGGGGCATACAACAGCACCATTGAACTTAACGCCGTGCAGCGTGCAAACCCCGAGATGCAGAAGAGGGTGTATAACGCTCTCAGGGCTATGAGTGAGAGTGATCATAATCCTGTCATATCACTGCACGACCACGGTGCAGGCGGCCATCTCAACTGCCTCTCCGAACTGGTCGAGGCGACAGGCGGGAAAATAGACATCAGCAAGCTTCCTGTAGGTGACCCGACACTCTCAGCAAGAGAAATAGTAGGCAATGAATCCCAGGAACGGATGGGACTTGTCATAAGGAAGAGTGATGCAGACAGCCTCACCGCCGTAGCCGGGCGTGAGCGTGCTCCGATATATGTCATCGGCGAGGTGACCGGAGACAATCAGTTCACTTTCTACAATCCTCTGAGCGGCGAGAAGCCTATCGATCTGCAGTTGAGTGATTTCTTCGGAAAGCCGCCCCGGACAGTGATGCACGATAAAACCCTGCCTCAGCGTTTCCGTGAGATCAGCTATGATCCCGGTGACCCGGAAAGATATCTCAGTGAGGTACTTCAGCTTGAGGAGGTAGCCTGCAAGGACTGGCTGACGAACAAGGTTGACCGTTCAGTGACTGGCCGTGTAGCAAAGCAGCAGTGTGCCGGTGAGCTGCAGCTTCCTCTCAATGACCTGGGTGCAATTGCACTTGACTACCGCGGTAAAAGAGGTTTGGCAACCGCCCTGGGCCACGCTCCGGCAGCAGGCATGATAAGCGCGCCGGCGGGTTCGGTGCTGTCCATCGCCGAAGCTTTAACGAACATTGTTTGGGCGCCGCTGGCTGACGGTCTAAGAAGCGTATCCCTTTCAGCCAACTGGATGTGGCCATGCCGCAATCCGGGTGAGGATGCCAGACTTTACGAGGCGGTGAAGGCTGCCAGCGAATTCGCCATTGCCCTGGGAATAAACATACCAACAGGCAAGGACAGCCTTTCAATGACACAGAAATATCCTGACGGACATGTGTACAGTCCCGGGACAGTGATAATCACCTCAGCGGCCGAGGTTGAAGATATACGGGGTATAGTCGGGCCGGTGATGAGTAATGAAGCTTCTGCTTCGATATTTTATATAGACATGAGCGGCATGGGGCCGGTTCTCGGTGGCAGCGCCCTGGCGCAGACGCTGAGCAGCCTGGGAAACATTGCCCCGACAGTGAGTGAACCCGGATATTTTGCCACCGTCTTTGAAGCACTGCAACTCCTGATCAGGGAAAGAAAGATCATTGCCGGACATGACATTTCGGCAGGCGGAATGATAACCACCCTTCTGGAAATGTGCTTTGCCAACCGTGAAGGCGGATTGACTGTGACCCTTACCGAGATGGATGAGGCTGACACGGTGAAGATACTGTACAGCCAGAACCCCGGAGTGATCATACAGGTCAGCGATGAGGCTGAGATTGAAGAATTTCTCCTGGAACGCGGTATCCGGTTTTATATCATCGGTCATCCTGTTAAGGAGAGAAAGATCTATGTGTCAAACGGCACATCGCAATTCGTTTTTAATATAGATCACTACCGTAATGAGTGGTACCGGAGTTCATTCCTGCTGGACCGGAAGCAGAGCGGACTGAAGCTTGCAAAGGAGAGACTCGACAATCACGGCAGCAAGGCAATTGTCTTCAATCTTAAGAACTTCAATGGATCCTTCAGCTCGCTTGGGATCAGCCCGGAACGGAAAGCGCAAACCGGGGTCAGGGCAGCCATAATAAGAGAAAAAGGAGTTAACGGCGACCGTGAGATGGCATATGCTCTGTGGCTCGCCGGGTTTGACGTGAAGGATGTGCACATGACAGACCTAATCACCGGTCGCGAAACCCTGGAAGAGCTGAACATGATTGTTTTTGTCGGAGGCTTCTCCAACTCCGATGTACTCGGATCAGCCAAAGGATGGGCTGGTGCTTTCAGATACAATGAGAAGGCGCGGACGGCACTCGAAAACTTTTACAAGCGTGATGACACCCTGTCACTGGGTGTCTGCAACGGATGCCAGCTGATGGCAGAGCTTGGACTGATTGTTCCTGAGCATAAAGAGATGCCCCGCCTGGAACACAACTCTTCCCATAAATTTGAGTCTGACTTTCTTGGAGTAAAAATCCTTCCCGGCAATTCGGTAATGATGTCAGGCCTTGAAGGTATGGAACTTGGGATTTGGGTGGCACACGGTGAGGGACGTTTCGTTTTTCCTTATCCGGAGGATAAATACAATATCATAATGAAATTTAGCAGAAATCATTATCCTGCCAATCCCAACGGATCAATGTATGATGTTGCAGGAATATGTTCATCTGATGGCAGACACCTGGCCATGATGCCACACCTCGAGAGAGCTTACTTCCCGTGGCAGTGCGCCTGGTATCCGCAACAAAGACTTGACGATGATGTGACCCCGTGGATCAAGGCATTCGTTAATGCGAGGAAGTGGGTGGAAAAGAAAACGGTCAGGAGAAGTTGAAAAGAAGCAAAAAAAAACCCGCTGCACTGCGGGTTACTTATTTTAGTTAACCATCGGTTTTAGAATCAGCGAATTGATAAGAGTATGTTTATCAATGCTTAGCTTGGACAGATCAGTTGAGTGAGTCATCACCCTGTCACTGATCACCTGGACCTGGTATACGCCCGGCTCTTTGAAGAAAATCGAACCCATATGTGAGTCTGCCCTGTACCATGGCTGACTCACACTCTTGTCATTCACTATCTCATCTCCCACGGGCTTTTTCTCAATCCGTTCATCTCCGGCAGTAATCGTGACCAAGTCAGTAAAGCGAAGATGAGAAGTGTCACATGTCAGGCTGGAAAGCCATACATCATAACGACCAGCGTCTTTCACTGTAAAGTTCCACTCGGCAGTGTTGCACCTGGGGTTGGAATCAACCTCGATAAGGTCAGCATCTGTGATCAACAGTGTAACTCCCCCCTCACGAGCCACCGTTTTGTCATTCTTACCCGATTTGTTGTTTATTGATTTTCCGTTGTCATTGCAGGCAGTCAAACCCACCACGACAACCAATGTAAAAGCAAGGAATTTTTTCATTTTATAAAAGTTCTCAGCAACTTATTTATACAATAACACTCTAACTCAAAAATCGTTCCAGAGTATAGAAAATAATTATGGCTGCAAAGTAAACTACTTTCCTCCATTTATGAAACACTATATAATCAGTTATTTAGCCCTGGCCGAAAAAAGTTATCAACCGTTACTTCCGGTCTTTGCAAGGACTTTTTTAGTTCTGGTTTTAGCCTTTGGGAGTGTCTCGGGGAGTGCCGCAGCAACAAGTTCTGCGATGTCAGTCACCTTTGTCTCGGTGGCCTGTCCCAGGGTTTTCTTGCACAGGGGACAAGCTGTGATCAGCTCATCTGGTGAAGAGGCTGTAAGTGACCTGGCAGCATCGGCTGCTATCATGGACCGCTTTCCTGATGCAAGGGTAAGGTTTCCCAGGCTGCCGCCGCAGCAGAGAGCCATATTTTTTTCGTGTTGCGACTGCTGCAGGTCAGCCACATAGTTTATCACAGCCCTTGGCTCATCATATATTCCCGAGCCACGACCCAGCTCACATGGATCATGATATACGACTTTCCGGTGCAGGTAGCCGAGACGGAGGGAGCCTTCCTCGATCAGGAGATTGATAAACTCCGAGTGGTGCATGACGCGAGTCTCAAGATAATAACTCTCATTGAAGACCTTGTAGCAGATCGGGCAGGAAGTGACAAGGATTTTTGCCCCTGACTTCCAGATGATGTCTGAATTATGGTTAATCAGCTCACGTGCCTCTTTGTCCCTGCCTGCCAGCATCAGCGGCCTGCCGCAGCACACACCGCCTTCCTCGTCCATAAAGTAATATTTCACGCCGGCGCTGTTCATAATCTTCTTCATTGCCACTATAATCGCAGGTGTAAGATGGGTCATGCATCCTGCGAAGAACAGCACATCAGCTTTGGGAACGGGGTTATCATTAACAAGGTAATTGTATGATTGGGTTGCCGGTTTTTCCATGAAGCCCCTTTTTCTTGTCAGAGCGTATCCCTCTGGAAACTTCAACTGTTCGAAATCCTTTCTGTCCTGCCTGCGTTCAATCAAACGCATAGGTCCCAGCTCTATTCCCACAGGGCATACCTCTTCACACCTGCCGCACATCAGACAGTTTGCGGTTATCGCAGCTATATCCTTTTCGTTCCTGAGCCCTTTGATAAAATATGCCGACTGTATGTCGTTTATGCCTGCTGCATAGCTCATCTGGCAGGTACTGATGCATACGCCGCATGATGAGCACGCATGTGTCTGTACCTCAGTGTATGATGAAGATTTATCACCTGTGGTGATGCCGGAGTTTCGCATGAATATAAGGAACAGCTCGACAGGTATATGGAAATATCTTGAGACTGGAAGGAGGATGAAGAATGTGCCCAGGGCAAGCGAATAGAGCCACCAGAAATACGGAGCTAAAGCCGCTGCCGGGAGGACCGATGCCAGGGCAGCCCCAAGGTTGCCGGTAAGGAAGCTGCCGCTGCCGTAAGCACCGCAGGTAAAGCTCTCAGCCAAAAGACGCGATGGGAAGATCAGCCACAGGCTCAACAGAGTTATGCGGTCTGTCCAGGTATGCTTGGTGGTCTTCTTCATACCCATCATACCGGGAATGAAGCGCTTTACCATAGCCAGCAGAAGCCCGGAGAGGATAAAGGCCAGCAGCAGATCCATCCAGAAACTGAATACTGCCGGGAAGCCGGAAGCGCCGTGTTCAGGATTGTACCACCGAAAGAATATGGAATGTGATGGAGGGTTGAGGTGCCTCGCACTGAAGAAATCCGCTTCGATAGTTCCAAAAACGATAAGCAGGAACCATCCGAAGGCAAGGCTCATGTGCATGTAACCCAGCACTGGGTTCCTTTTAAATATTCTCCTGTGAAGGAGGCTCTCCATGAAAATCTCCTTAATGCTCTGCATGAAGGGCAGCCCGAAAAATCCTCTTTGCAGACGCAGCTTGTCTGAACGCGACAGGTTACGGAACCAGATGGTGCTGCGAACGACACTGTAGATAAGAATGAAGTACAGGCCGAGATTAAACGGAAAGACGAAGTGCTCAGAGTTCATTTCTTTCAAGTTTTCTGATTGCTTCTGCCGCCACTGCAACCACATTGCGGGTATTGACTCCCCTGGGGCATACAAGAAGGCATTTGCCGCATAGCATGCAGCGGGTTACCTCCTCACGTAACGGTTCTATCTCTCCTCTTCTGATTAGGTTGTTCATCCTTCTGAGGTTGAATGATGTATGCTGACCTGCCGTGCAGGCTGCGGTGCATCCGCCACATGCAAAACAGAGCCTGAAGCTGGGTTCTTTCATGGTAACGTATTCCCTGACCTTGCGGTCAGACTCATCATAGTTCATGAGCCTGGTCCTGTTGATTGTAAATCCGAACTTATTTGCAGGAGCCACGCTCATTTTTCATTCAGGTAGTTCATTGTTTCAATCGCCGCGGCCCTTGCATGGGAGATGGTATCTGTGATATTCATCGGGGAGGTGCAGGTTCCGGCGTAAAATATTCCTTTCTGTTCGCTTCCGTTGCTGCCATAGTGGTGATCCGCACTCTTCAGGAACCTGTTAGCTCCTGTGGAAAGGCCTGATGCCTCAGCCAGAAGTGTTCCTGTTCTGGCCATCTCCATACCAACCATTAGCACAAGCATATCAACCTCCATTTTCAGCGGCCGGCCTGCAAGTGTATCTTCAACTCTGACAGAAATTCTTCCGTTTATCGTCGATGCAGCTTCAGATACCTTGCCCCTGATGTAATTGACATTGTACTTTTCCTGTGATTCGCGGTAGAGCTCTTCATAAAAAGGTCCGAACATTCGCATGTCCATATAGAAACAAAAGACTTCACAATCAGGCAGGATCTCCCTGATCTCGATAGCCTGCTTAACTGCGGTGACGCAGCAGACCTTTGAGCAATGGAAATTACTTACTTTTTCATCACGCGAGCCCACACAATGCACGAAGCCTATCCGTAAAGGTACCTTTCTGTCGGATGTCAGCACTTTTTTTTCAGTGAACATGACCTCCAGTTCAGCAGAGGTTATAACATTTTCATATATTCCATATCCGTATTCCTCTTTCCGTCTTGCATCAAAGAGGTCAAACCCGGTGGCAACAATAACCGCATCTGCATTCATGGATGTTCCATCTGAAACATCCAGTGTAAAAGTGTGATCATGGTGGTGTATGCTGGCAACCGTGGCCTTCGTAATTATTGAAATATTGTCATGGCGGATCCTGCGTTTCAGATAATCCGTCACCTCACTGGCCGGACGCCTGTCAGGAAACAGCGCGTGCCAGCCTGTAATGTGACCGCCCAATTCCTCCTGCTTCTCAATTACGCTGACTTTATGGCCCAGGTCAGCCAGTGTTCCTGCCGCTTCAATACCTGCAACACCGCCCCCAATAATAACTACGTGTTTATTCATTAATAATCAGACTTTTACAAAACTGGAGGAGATGGCTTTTTTAATCTCTTTCTTCAGGTTATATTTCTGCCCCGGGTCATATTCAATTCCCATTTTTTCAAGAACAGGTTCACAATCGGTCTGATGCATCTGGAGTCCCAACTCCCAGGGATCAAAGCCAAGGACAAGGCCTGCAACTTCTTCATAAGTGAAGACGGGTATGCCTTCGTTATTCGGACCATAATATTTTCCTTCCATTTCATGGATGGCATACTGCCATCTGTCGAGGAACATCGGGCAGCCGGGACAATTCGTGATTATCATATCCGGTTTGAATGGCATCATTGATTCAAACTTTTCTCTTGAGCATGCGATTGAAAAGCCCCTGTTGGCCTGCACCAGATATTGTCTGAAACCAAAGCCGCAGCAATGCCTTCTCTCAGGATAGTCAATTACAGTTCCGCCCCAGTCTTCAACCATTCCGCCAAGAACATAAGGATACTCTGCACCACCTACACCCTTTGAAGGAAACATTTTTGCATAATGACACCCCACGTGGTCAACAACCCGGAGTGGTTCCCCGGTGTTTGCGTTTATCAGTTTGTATTTGGCTTTAGCAGCAATTTCTTTCCTGAATTTGTAAAACACATCGCTTGCATGAGCAAGGTTCTTCGGGACTATAAACTCTCTTCCGGTAGCTTTTTTCAGATTGACCCTGATCTTCTCTTCCACTTCCGGAAAATGATGCCACGTGTCCAGTATTTCTGTATAAAGGCCAAAGGATGTGATGCATGACGGCAGCAGGTTCTCATAGCCGGCCTCGGTCATAAGAGCAAATTGCCTGGCAACAACAGTCATTGTCGTTTCAACCGGTACAATATCACTGTGATATCCAATACCTGTACATGTAGTATGGCATGGATGTTCATAAACATCTTTCTTCAGAACATCCCTCATAATTTTGAGAAAGGCTGTCTCCGAACCCGGAAAGAAGTTCTGTCTTACGCAGCTTCTTACATAGTAAAAGTGGTCTTCAGCTATTTCCTTCTGATATTCTTTCCAGATTGCAATTTTCCCGTCGATCTTCATATTCAGAGTTAATTATCGGGTATGTTTACCGTTGTTCGTCTTATAAATGTGTCTGAAATATTCATTATCAATACC
This sequence comes from uncultured Bacteroidales bacterium, assembly GCA_963743775.1. Classification (GTDB taxonomy): domain Bacteria; phylum Bacteroidota; class Bacteroidia; order Bacteroidales; family VadinHA17; genus SR-FBR-E99. The sequence continues at coordinate 398,741 of CAVURA010000008.1, read as the reverse complement.
GTCATCCAGAACCAGATGCATTTCTTCAGCTTTCATCTTTGAGTATTTCTCAATTGTCTCGTATCTGTCCATACCACCAGTCTCCTTAAAAATGCTCCTTATTTCATCCATAGCCTCCTCCGGTATTTTTCTCAGGATCCCGGGTCCGTCGCCCTTGTAATTGGCGCCCATTTTTTTGAAGAGTTCTTTCCAGTTCTCCTGGATCCAGTCCCATACCGGTCCCTGCTCAGGGTGCAGGCTGGTACCAACGCCTTCAAGGTACAGGCAATAACCGTGATCAAGTATCCACTGACCCACAGTTCTTTTGAGAGCCAACTGCTGTCTTCCTTTTTCAGATTCAACGAAGTAACCCAGGTCCTGCGATAATCCACGCAATGCCATAATCACCAGTCCGGGGGCATTTCCTCTCGGGCAGCGAGTCTTGCACGACATGCATTCACCGCAGTACCAGATTGTTTCTGATTTAAGAAGCTTTTCGATTTCCCTGTTGTTGCCCGACTGAACTGTGTCAACAACCTGCCTTGGATCATAGTCGTAAAATTCAGCTGCAGGACACAATCCGGTACAGACGCCACAGTTCATACAGGCATTCAGTCCCTCCTCGAAGCGGACGTCCTGCATGAGCATTGAATAGAGATCTTCCATAAGCTGATTTTCACCCTTTTAGGGAAGATCAAAAGTACTCAGGATGCTAATGATGGGAAAGTGGATTAAAGCCTATTTTCCAGGGGGTATTTATACGTAGTAGGAAGACAACAGGCAATAAATTCAGCCGACAGTCAGTCTAATTAGTCTAAGCTACATGTACATTTGATCGGACTGGTTATTTCCTGGTTCAGGTTCATGGCAATTAACCGATTGGTTCTTTTATCGATACACTTCTTACAACTGGAAAACATATCTAAATCCCACACATCTGCAAACACACGACCTGAATTTAGTCTGATACCATATTCCAGAACTGTTTCCAGGGAGTGGATATCCGGTTGCGCAAAGTGGTTCATTTCCATTAACAGATCTATAGCCCCATTGCCTGCCCGAACAGGAATAACCGTACAACATTCAACTCCGGTACTGAAGGCAAAGTCGATTGACCGTTCTGCCCAAAATATGCCTTCAGATTCTGAGAGGAAAGGAGGTCTTAGCAGAATAAATGCCCTGGACATTATGCCATGTTGTGTAAGATAACTGACCGAATTCCTGAAATCCTCCAGGGTCATTTGTTTATTGAGTTTCCTGAGTACCTCAGTATGTACAGTTTCAAGACCAAGTGCAATCTGTAAATCAGGTTTAAGCATATCCCTGAAATTAAGGCATTTTTCATTAATCAGACTGGGATGGCTTTCTACAATAACAGTCTCAAAATTCTCAACCAGTGATGCAATGCTTTTATAGTCCTCTTCAGGTATGGCTCTTTCATCAAAAAAGCTTCCGCTGTTATAAAGTTTAAGAGTTCTGGCTTCAGGCAGTTGTTTCAAAGCCCATTCAATCTGCCCGGGGATAGCACCCGGTGGTAAAGAAACATCGGTGGTATTCTTCCACAGATCACACATCAGGCAATGATATGAACATTCCCGGTTTGTGAGAAAAATAATCGCTGTATCCTCTATTATTCCTGAAGAGGCCCGTTCTTTTTCAACAAGCCACGCATATGGTTTTCGCGGATCAACGGCGTTCTTTCTTCCCCGTTTGGACAATATCCACCGGTCATTGATATTGAAATCAGGATCTTCATTCATAATTTGAAAGAAACTCTTTGCGGTATGTTATTTCCCGCTCCGGAAAATGCATATTAAAGGCCTGTGGAGAGGCTGCCCCATGCTGAAAACGTCTTTTAGGAAATACAGGCATTGTCATCCCTGTAACTGCCTTTACTCCATCAGAAACGATCTGCCCCTTAAGATCATACAGTTTATTATGATCCCAGTCCGTGATATCAATGAATGGAATACCTTCCGAGACTTCAATTACATTTGGCAACGTATAAGGACTGAAAGATTCAAAACCAAGGCTTTCGCCTGTGGTATATGTCCTCATAAATCCCCTGCTAAGTCCTCCTGAGTAAGTAAGGGAGTGTTTTATTGAATCGACTCCCCATCCTTCATGGTAAAGCATCAGATTGTTCAGTACACTCCGGATTGTAAGTTCCGGATTCTCCTCGATGGGGTAATCCTTCAGGTTTTCATTGCCTCCATCGCCGTCAATTATAAATTTCCAATCGGGATACCGTGAACGGATGCCTTGCAAAAGCGCCAGGTTCATTGTAGCTGACTGTATGTCAAGAGGTTTGTAATCCTCAACAACTCTTACGGTTTTCTTCCAGTCAAGAGTTGAATAATCTGCTTCAATTACTTCAAGGAAAAATCCCAGATCCAGATCATCGAGGAATTTCTTTGCCTGTGCCAGATCTTCACCCCCTCCTTCGATACTAAGTGTAAAAGCCTTAAGCCTCGACGGACTCTCGCCAAGTTCCCTGAGAGCCTTGTAAGTCAGCAGGAAAAGAGCCCCGCTGTCAACACCGGCTGAAAAAGTAATACCAACAGGTCCGGCACTGGCACGGAACCTCAGCCATTTCTTTATCTCCTCATATAGTGTTCTTATGTAAAGTTCACCTATTTTGGGAGTATCTGATGAAGAGTATTTATTTCTTTCCGGTTTAAAGAACCTTTCATATACCGGGTTGGGATCGGGACAGCCGAGGAGTTCTATTTTTGTTATATAGTGTGCCGGAACCATCCTTGTGTACGATGGATGGAACTGGTGATCAAGACCTTCCTTCTTAAGATAGTCAAAAATGACATCAATACGCTCAGCAATTACAAGTTGTGGTCCAGCCGGTACTTTTGCAATGAAATAACGGATCGGACGGCCAATAGACCTTGCCATCCGAATAGTTTTTCCATCGACAGAAACAAGTGAAAACTGACCATCTATCTTCCTTACTGCTTCCACGTTTCCCGACCGGACAGCTTCAACAGCTTCCTCATGGGTCATATTATAAATATTATTCTTTGCGGGATTGGTCAGATCCACAACTTTGCTTATGTATTGGTTGTTCATATTATAATAGTCTAATTATTGTTATCGATTAAGAAGTGCCAAAAGTTGAAGTAACTCTAAGTACTCCAGTCACTCCAAACTCTAGTCACTTTTCTATAATTCCCTTTCCTTCCATTATTGTAATGTATCTGTCTGCAGCTACATTATTAAAAACCTCTTTCTTCCCTCCTGTCCAGAATATTTCAAGAGTATCGATTGATTTTGCACTGCCCAGACCTATATGCAGCCTGGGATCATTATTGCTCAGATAACCTGTTGTCCATTGATTGACAAGTACCTGCCTCTTTCCTCCGGCTGTTGCGACGACTTTGGCGGCTATTGCTGAAGCCGGACCTTTACTGCCTTTCAATGTAAGACCCAGCCAGTGGTTTGAATTCCCTCCATCGTTTCTGAGAAGTGCTGCAGTTTCGTTAGGATCGACATGCGATACTATAATATCCATATCTCCGTCATTATCAAAATCCCACACAGCGAGACCCCTTCCCGAACGTTTTATCCTGAAATAATCTCCATACTCCTTCCCTGTATCTTTGAAATGTCCTTTTCCGTCATTTTCCAGCAATAGCGGGTATTGCGGTATAAGTTCCTCTGCTGTGCCGTTTGCTAAGACTATATCGAGGTCCCCATCGTTGTCAAAATCAAGGAAAGCGGAAGCCCATCCTCCCTTCCCTGCCATAGGCCCCTGGATACCGCTTGTTTCAGTAATATCTTCAAAGAATCCATCGCCTTTATTCCTGTAAAGCGCTCCGTATGAGAGATCAACAACCAGAATGTCAATTAATCCGTCACCATCAACATCACCGATTGTTCCATGCATTGATCCGGTCCCTTTGCCCTGGCTGTTGGCAGCCACGCCTATTTCAACGCCAACCTCCTTATAGACACCATTATCGTTCCTGAACATGAAGTTTAGCTGGTGATCATTGGCCTGAAAAATATCAAGGTCCCCGTCATCATCATAATCAAATACAGTAAGGCCCATGCATTTTGAATCGGGATAATATAAACCGTTCTTTTCAGTGACGTCTTTGAATTTTCCGTCAGGTTGCTGTTCATAGAGCATCGAAGCCTGACCTTTATATTCTGAGGGTTGAGGCATCAGATCGGGAGTCGTGGGTGTAAAGTAAGCCGGATCGAACGCCAGGAAATTGCCAACCATGGCATCGAGCCTTCCGTCGAGGTTATAGTCCCAGAAGGAGACTCCGATGCTCCATTTTACAAATCCGTTTAATTTATCCGGACCACGGAGGCCTGTAAGATTTGTAATGTCAGTAAATGTTCCGTTGCCGTTGTTCCTGTAAAAAACATTCGGACCATAATTAAGCAGGTAGAGATCCTGGTCCCCGTCATTATCATAATCTATTGCTCCTGCAGCCATGCTCCAGTGAGTATCTTTGACCCCTGCCTCTTCAGAGACCTCGGTAAATGTTCCGTTACCATTGTTTCTGTAAAGCCTGTCGGGAGTGTTGATGAATTTCTTCCCGCCGGGATCAGATATGCCTTCAAGATATGTTCCGTTCATCATGAACAGATCCATCAGTTTGTCGTTGTTGTAATCGAATATTGTAATTCCTGATCCGCTGCTTTCAATGATATTCCTGTAGGAGAGATCTCCGAATGTGTATTTGAAATCAATACCGCTTTGTTTTGTAACATCTGTAAATCTGATTACCGGCTTTTGGGCTGTAAGAGAATTAGAGACACATATCAGACAAATGGAGATGATCCATTTTAACCGCAAAGTCCGAAAAGCAGTCGCAAAGTTCGCAAAGCTAGTTTTTATCATTTACTCTTAACGCATTTAAATACTCATCCGCCGTTACTGCCCTTGTATTATATTCCCGGTTATATTTCTGCAATTCAGGAGTATCCGGATAAATATCACTTTCTGACGGAGGGTAGCTTTTCATTCCATGGAAAGGAAGAGGCAGTACCGTGTTGCCGAAAGCCGTATTCAGGTCTCCGTCTTTAACCCATCCGACGCTTCGGATAAGGAAATCCCTCTTCCATCCTTTGGCTAATGGAGGCAATTCCGCGGCATTGAAACTTACAGTAGTCTCATCGCCGGCATTTGTTATAATATATTTATTATCCGACTCTGACAAAAGCGGCAGGACATCACCGAACCGGGTGTAATTTCCCGTCAGATCCCTCCATTTCGGTCCCTTTTCAACAACAGAATAATCGAACCAGTGAGGTCCGTAACGGCTCCCTTTTCTGAATGGTTCAGAGAATCCCCTGTAGTGCAGGTCAGCACCTGAAGGATTGAGAACACTCTTTACGACAGGAGCACCGGGTAAATCTTCAGCAAAAAATATCTGGTCCCAGTATATTTCCATATTTGTCCTGATCCTTATCCGGTGGTCTTCTGACATGAATTTACCTGAAAGATCGGTTATTACGGTTTTATCCTTTCCCATTGGAAATCCTGCGCTGCCGGTAACTGTCACCCACTCACCTTTTTTATTCAAAACCTGGACTAAAGGAGGAGTCACTTTGATTTGATCTGATTGTGATATTGCCACATTTATGCTGGCATCCGTCGGGAATATCCATCCATTCATAAAAAGGAAAAATCTTCCGGACACATCAATATTTCCGGGATCAATTATAAGATCCTTCATTTCAGTTATTCCCTGGTATTTGCCCGATCTGAAATCTGAAAGATAAATGTCATCTTTCTGAGATATAAAAGGAAGCACATCATTTCCTTCTGAATCCACAGCTGAGACCGGTGAATGTTTCTCTTTAACGGTAAGGATTTTCAGTCCCGGGAACGGGGGAGGACCAAATTGTTCAGGAACAAAAATATCCAGTGAATCGGGGTGATCCACTGCAACAAGTTCAAGTTTGTCAATGTAAATGGTTTCCCAGAGTTCGGAAGTGACCTGGATTATATAATTTCCATTGTTTTGTTTCAGCATATCGCCCGGAATTTTCAAATAATCATCGGAGGCATCTGCAAAGGCATATGAGGTGGTGCCGCCCATTATTCCGGTCGGCATTCCGAGAGCACTTCTCCATAATATATCCTTCACAAAAACATATTCTTTTCCGTTCCATCCATAGAGGAAAGGACATGAACCCTTAAGGGTCTGCTGCTCGATAAGTGCCTGATCTGATCCGGGCATGAAAATGTTCTGAGGCACTCCGTTGGTCCATCTGATCCTTATAATATCGGCTCTTGAATTACTGCCTATTCCAAAGTGGATGTTTGGATCAGTCACAACCGTTGTTTCATAAAGATCACCGGCACGCATCTCGACTTTCGCTCCGATACCGAAGTAATTATTTTTTGCGCTGCCTGCTCTCAGTCCCACCAGCTTCATTGTTATGAAATGGTTGTTATTTCCGCCGTCATTGCGGAGCAGGGAAATTCCGCCATTGATGCCTGCAATCAGGGCATCGAGGTCACCGTCATCATTATAATCGAAAACTGTTATCTGTTTTCCTGATTTTACTTCAGACGGCAATAATTCTGAAACATTTTTGAAATTTCCTTTTCCGTCATTGTAAAAGAGATTAATTCCACGACCATCCTTTCCCTGTGATTCTCCTGCCACAAGAAGATCAAGGAATCCGTCATTATTAAAATCCAGGAAAGAAGCATCGTAAACATTTACCTTTTCAAGTGAACGTAGCATTTCTGCATTATTCTTTTCCTTCTCAAAAGTGCCGTTTCGCAGATTCCTTAACAGCGCATGATTTTCTCCGGTAGCTGACCCGATAAAAAGGTCAAGATATCCGTCGTTATTATAATCTCCGACAGCAACCGTACCAGCTCCTTCATACCCTTTCAGTCCGCTTTCAGCAGCGATATCCTTAAAAACACCCTGCCGCTGATTTGAATACAGGCAGATACCTGAGTTTTTATTTACCACAATAAAGTCGATATCCTCGTCATCATCAAAATCTCCAAAAGCTGCACCGGTGGAAATGATTCCGCCATTCTGCGGGCCAAGTTTTGCAGACTGATCCTCAAATGTCCCGTCTGAATTATTTCTCAGAAATAAGTTTGAATTTGGAAGTATCTCAAACAGATCAAGATCCCCGTCGTGATCCATATCGAAGAAAAGAGCCTTTTTCCCCCCGGTGCTGCTGCCTGCCTTTGCTTTGGCTGTTACATCTTCAAAGGTGCCTTTTCCGGTATTTCTGTAGAGTATGTCGCCTCCATCCTTCATCACAAACAGGTCGGGGAAACCGTCATTATCAAAGTCGGAAAAAGCTGCAGATGCTTCATTTCCGGAATGATTTAATCCTGCTTCCCTGGTCACATCTGTATATTTACCCATTTCGTTTTTGAGCAGAAAATGCTTATATGATGAGGATGCAGGATCATAGCTGCCGACATAAATATCAATATCTCCGTCACCATCATAATCGCATGCTTCGACGTGAGCCGAAAATCTGAATTCCGCATTTTTACCCTCTTCGGTTCGCGGAACTATATCCAGACCGGCTGCAGCAGTTACATTGGTAAATCTTATAATGTCGAGGAGGGAACTGTTTTCTTTTTTACCGGATGATGAACCCTGCCTGTCGAAAGTTATGACCGGAAATCCTATAAGGGATCCTCCTGGGCCCTTCAGATCCATGATCCCGGCCTGGTAAGGTGAAGTAACCTTAAGATAATTATGAAAAATTGTAAACTGGATAATTGCATTTTCCTTATCCTTTTTTCTCAGTAAGGAAAGTGTCATATTAAAGTATTCAACAGCCTCCTTAGGGAATTCCGGAAACTGTTTATTGATTATCTCCATCTGCTCAACTGCCTTATCGAATTCACCTTTCCGGATAAGAATATCTGTCAGGTTGAGGCGCGGGACAAGATTAGCGGGTGCATTACTGACAAGAATTTCAATATAGTTCTCGCGTTGTTTCTTTGAATCTTCGTCAGGCAGGGTCGAATACAACTCGGAAATCTCATAAAGTATTTTTTTATGATCAGGAGCAAATTCAAGTGCACTTTTAAGCTCTTTAATAGCCTTATCCCGCTCATTGTTCATTTTAAATACAGTGGCCATAATAAGCCTGATATCCGGATCTTTGGGATCGATCTTTATTGCTCTTGTCAGTTCTTTTTCCGCTTCAGGATATTTAGCCATCCTTAAGTAAGTCAGACCGAGATTTGCATAGCCAAACTTATCATTGGGTGCCAGATCAATAAATTTCAGGAATTCCTTTTCAGCTTCTTCCAGCTTAAACTCTTCAAGATAAGCGAGTCCCAGGGTTTTGGTGGTAATAAGATCTGTCGATTTCTGATTGGCCTTATCTTCTTTGTTCATGCAACCTGACGATATCGAAAGGCAAAAAACAATCAGTGGGAAAAGATATATATTTTTCATTCCACCAAAATTAGCAAATAAAACTTATTAAGTCTTTTTTCGCGGGCTTCAGCGGTGAATCTCATTTATAAAAGTGACCGGCACACCATTTTTCGTTTTCATTATTTCGAATTTTCCAAGTCTGTTGCCTTTATCATCAAACTGTATCGGTCCGGTTACACCATTGAAGCGGATATTCTTCAGAGAATTCTGTATCATCTCGCGATCGGAATTTCCTGCTTGTCTTATAGCCTCAATCAGTACACTCATGCAGTCATATGAGTATGAAGCAACCATTCCTGGCACATAGCCATATTTTTTTTCAAATTCCTGCCTGAATTTCTGGTTTTCTGCTTCCGGCCATTTACCTGAAGGAACTGAAATAATATTGTCGAAGTCCTTCAATTCCTGGAATGAAAGTATATTTTCATTTAACAAGGCTATTGGACCAAAAACCGGGAGGAGCTGATTTTCCTTTTTTATTTGCCTGACTAATTTTAATGAAACCGGAGGCTCACAAAAAAGTATAAGACAATCCGCATCTGAATCGCTTATCTTATCAGCCAGAATATCTGTCTTCTGAACATAATCTCCAATATTGAATTGTAACGGATCAGGCTTTCCTGCCTTCTTTACGATATTAATGAAGCTGGCAAAGCTTTTTTCGGAATCGTATTCTTTTCCATGAACAACAACTATATTTCCATATTTCCTTATTTCATATATTTCTTTAAATATTGCAGCTGCCTGCTGGTTGTCATTTGGGACACAGTTAAAGAACCAGGGTACGAATGCCTGCGACAACGTCGGGTCACCAGTCCATGACGAAAGGAAAACCATCTGCGATTTTGTCGCTGCCTGTTCAACCAGGTGGGCATTTCGTCCGTCGTGCAGGCCAATAAGCGCCCATACTTTCTCTTCAAAAATAAGGTTAACCGCCTGTTTTGATCCTGTTCCCCACGGGCCTTCCATTGACCGGACAACAAGCTGAAACATCGGGCTGTTCAAGCCGCCGTTGTCATTTGTCTTACTGATGGCAAGCTCAGCTCCATGAACTGCTGAAGTCCAACTGCTATCCTGTATAAGCAATCCGATTTTAACAGATTGCCCCGGATGTGATGGATTCTGGGCAAAAGCTATACCTGAAGTGAAAATTATTACTGTTATAATCAGGCCTGCCTGATATATAGTCTTACTTAATCTCATGAGGATAAATATCCCTGCCGACAGCTTGTGCAATCTTCTTCAGATCAGTCATAAGAAGGGTAAATTCATCGGGACTCAGGGATTGATGTCCGTCGCACAAAGCCTCCTGGGGTTTATAATGTACTTCTATTATGAGTCCGTCGGCTCCGGCTGCAACAGCAGCCTTAGCCATCGGAGGCACCATCCACCGGTGTCCGGTTCCGTGACTCGGATCAACAATCACCGGAAGATGGCTCAAATGCTTAAGCATAGGCACTGCGCTAAGATCAAGGGTATTTCTTGTGGTGGTTTCAAAAGTGCGTATCCCTCTTTCGCACAGGATAACCTGTTCGTTTCCCTGGTTAAGTATATATTCTGCAGCCAGTAAAAACTCCTCTATTGTTGCCATCATTCCGCGTTTCAGTAATACCGGTTTGCGGAGCATCCCGACTTCCTTCAACAATGGATAGTTTTGCATATTCCGTGAGCCTATCTGCAGTATATCAGCATACCCGGCAATCAGGTCAACCATTCGGGTATCCATAACTTCTGTGACAATTGGCAATCCTGTTTCACTTCTGGTCTCGTGAAGCAATTTCAGTCCTTCCTCTCCCAATCCCTGGAAATTATAAGGCGAAGAACGGGGTTTGAAAGCACCTCCCCTTAAAATCACTCCGCCAGCTGACTTAACAGCTTTTGCTGTTTCCATCAATTGTTCCCGATTCTCAACCGAGCAGGGACCGGCTATGATAACAACCTCCTTAGATCCGAACCTGATACCGTTTACATCAACAATTGTCAGATCAGGTTTTGACTTTCTGTTCACCCTCACCGGGACAGAACAGCCGCCAATCACAGCCGGATCATTATAATTATCTGATTCCATTGTCATTACTTTAATACTCGACTTCTCTGTTAACTTTCTTATAAATTAAATCACTCTTCTCATAAGGTGGAGCTGGTGAAAATTTGAATTTACCGTTGATGCACTCAGCCATGAATATTGGTCTGACATTATTCCAGGTTGCATCAAAGTTCACTACACCTGTGACACCCCGATACCCCTGGAATGTTTTAAGGTCAGTCAGCACATCACGGATAAGTGCGCGATTTAATCCGGCTTTATTTATAGCCTCGATTAAAATGTTCATCCCGTCATAGGCATGTGCTGCAAAGACATCAGGTTCCATCCCGAATCTTTTTATATAGTTTGCTTTAAAGGTTTTAAGTTTAGGATCGTTAGCATCAGGATTGTACTGACAAGTGGTTACAATTCCGTCCGCCATATTGCCTGCAAGTTTCAGGAATTCCTGACTTACAGCTCTGTCGGAGGCATAAACTGCCTGTTTCATGCCCAGTTCACGGATCTGCTGAAGAATGAGGGCTGTTTCTTTTGCATTCCCCCAGATAAGGATTGCGTCGGGCGATGTACCCTTAATGCGTTCAAGCCGGTCTCTAAAATCCGTTTCTTCGTCTTGGAATCTTTCTTCAATAATAATAGGGTACCCTATACGGGTGGCTGAACGGTTAAAATGAAGGACGCCAACCCGGCCATAACGGCTTCCGGTTCTGATTACTGCCACCCGCGAATGTTTATCCTTGTTGTAAATGCGTTCTACCAGTGCATAGGAACTTTGCCTGTCGTCAGGAATAGTCCTGATAACCCAGGGGATATTTGTCTCTGTAAAAGTCGGATCAGGGTTGCCGGTGCAAACATTGGGAATCTCAAGTTTCAGAGTGGCCCTTATTGCCACGTGGGATACAAAATCGTCAATAGATCCCAGCCATGCCCACACTTTTTCATCATCCATGCTTACTATCTGATTGGCTGCAGCGCCCCATAGTCCGACATCATTATGCACCATCAGCTTGAACGGGATACCTTTATATCCCCCTTTTTTATTAGCCTCTTCAATGGCAAGAATTGATCCGTTCAGCATTTGGTTACCAAGTGAGACAAGCACCGAACCCTCAAGAGGCCCAAGGAAACCGATTCTGACCTCAGTCAGATCTTTCGGCGGAAGCTTTTCGCGGCCTGCACCGTAGAACTGAATTGGTTCAAGAAAATGATATTTATAGGCTTTCATATATTTATCAAAAGCAACCAGCTCATCCGGAATATTGGCGTAGTTAACTTTCTTTTCCTGGCCATCCAATTGAAAGGGTATAAGCAGCAGGAAAACCATTATAACCCCAAAAAACGGTTTCATATTCACAGTTTTAACTTATTTTACAAACAGCATAAGTTTCAATTTCGACAAGAAGAGTCTCCCAGCATAACCTTGCCTGGATACCTGTGCTTGCCGGGAGGGGATCGAGATTCATCCACCGGAAAAAAGAGGTGCGGATCTTATTGAAATCCTCATAATCCCTTTCAATATCCCTGAGATAATTAGTTGTTCTGACCACATCATGCCATGTCATTCCTTCTGCTTTCAGCAGGTTTGTGATATTCACATATGTCCTCCATGTCTGTGCCCTGAAATCACCTATATGTTCTGCTTTGCCCTCTTCGTTGACACTTGCTGTCCCTGAAACGAGCAGTATTTTATACCCGCCGAACTCTAGTCGCAATGCCCTTGTAAATGAAGATGGCTTTTTATAATCGTATGCCTCATTGATAACCTGGGGAGCATGGACGGCAAACTTTTCAACAGGCGGACGCTCCCTGTGAATAGCAGGATAAACGTAATCAGTTAAATGGTTTCCATCTGAAAGAATCCCGAGTTCCATCATTTCTTCACGTTCCCCGCTTGAAAGTTTTGTCAGATCTATTAGCAGTTGCTTATTTTCCATAATGCAATTTTGAAATATTAGTATATTCTCTTTCTTGTTAATTCTGTGTCATCTCAGTACTTCCCCGCGGCTCACACCTTTTGAGGTGGCAACCCAAACAACATCATCCTTTGCATCGGCACCTATGATAAAATTATGTGATATTGAAGGAGACTGGGGTACTTCTTTCTTTTCTGTTCCATTGGTTATTATTGCCTTCCCATTTTCATCATTGTCATTTTTCTTATAAGTGACCCAGGTTTCCCCGTTGAAAGTGCTGAATCCGTTGTCGCAGCATACGTATACCACCGGGCCTTTGGCTATGAGGTAGTTAATGAAGTTGCTGGCGAGACCACTGTCGTGGTTAAAATAACCATTCCAGTTTTTGCCGTCATATCTGCTCATACCGAAATAAGTTGATATCCATACAATTCCGTTAGCGTACGATGCTGCAGTAGTAATATCATGTACCAGGCCATCATTTGGCTGGAGGTCAATCTCCATGAATCCGTCAGGATCGGTATGATCCCTGAATTTTTTGGTTTGAGGATTGTATTCGATGACACCTCCTCCCCAGGCAGCGATCCAGACCTCTCCTTCCCCTCCTGAAATAGCATAGGTCCATGGTTCATGCATCGGAGCGTTTAGCTCAGTGAATATTTCCCATTGTTTTGTCTGGGTTTCATAACGTCCTGCTCCTCCTCCTGTGGCGACCCAGACATCTTTTCCATAGCAGCACACATTGTATACCAGGTCATTAGGCAAGCCGCTGTTAAACTGGTTAAATGTTTCAAATTTGCCTTCCGACAACCGGCTCAAACCTCCCAGGGTGCCAATCCAGACATCACCTGTGACTTCGCTGACATCAACAGAGACGACTCCGTTATGTGCAAGGCCATCCTCTGTTGTATAGGTGCGCCATTTCCCGTTTTCGTACAGGGCAAGACCGTCATGTGTACCGGCCCAAACGCGGTCACCGTCTATTTTTATGGCGTATGCCTTATCCGAAGGAAGCCCGTCTTTGGTTGTAAAATTACGCCAGTGTCCATACACAGGCATTGCTTTGGCTTCTTTTATTACCGAGGAACTGTTACCGGGGCCAGGATCAAACTTATCTTGCTGATATAAGTCATTTGTGATCACAGTGCCCTGCCTTTCATCCTTTGCTGTCTCACCCGGTTTTCTTAAAATCATCAGGGTCGCAAGAATTACAACAAGAGCAACAATAGCTATGATAACAAACTTTAATGATTTTTTTCCCATAGGTTCTTCTTGAGTAGATTAGTTATTTATGTCCGAATGAGGCACTAAGAGTTTTAGTTTTACCTGGTTCGTATTCCTCATCCCTTAGCGATTTCAGGTATTCAACAAGATCGTTAAGTTGTATTTTGTTCAGGTCGTTTACTGCTCCATGCTGTTCAGTTTTGCCGTATAAAGTCCATATCTCTTCAAGAGTGGTGGCACGGCCATCGTGAAGGTATGGCGGCGAGAATATAATGTTATTAAGATGAGGTGTATCAAAAAGAATTGAATCGTCACTGGCTGCAAGCGTGCCAACATCTACCATTAGCTTATTTGTAAAGTAGGGAGCCGGATGGCAGGTGACGCAGCGGCTGATAAACGGTATTTCAAATCCTTTGTTATCATGCGTTCGTTCAAAAATCTCCTTGCCGCGTTTTTGAGCATCAGTAAGTTTTCCGTCGGGATTATGGAGCAAGTTTGGCGGATTAGGTACTCCTGACATAATATAGGCCGTAAGAGCATCCAGTTCTTTATAGCTGAAAGCCTCGTTTCTTGTGAGAACTGTCGAAAAGCGCATACCGTCCTGCTTATAAATACTCTGGTTTTTGCCATTCCATTTATATGGAGGAGTATCCCCTATGTTCCTGAGTGATTGCGTATTTGTCATATTTCGACCCATATCTTTCGATGCCATGTTGTAGACCAGCCCGTCTTCATGTGTATCAGGATGGCATGTGTAGCAGGAATACTGGGACTGGAAAGTGTGTCCGGCATTGTTGAGCAGACGGCGGCCAGCTCTTGCAACAGTTATCCGGTCCGGGCCTCCGAGGGGTATGTTACCAATTGTTTCAAGGCTTTCGGTGCTGATTACGGCTATCCTGTCCTCAAGATGCTCTGCAACATATAGTGTTTTTCCGTCAGGTGATAGTGCCATTCCCTTCGGGTTTGCTCCCGTGGGAATACGTTTCAGCACTATTCTGCTGCTTGTGCCCAGGTAGTTGGCAAATGCCGCCAACATCACATCGTCCGATTCAGAAATAAGCTTCCTGACTGCGTCGATATCAATTACAGATATACAATCGACACCCGCATGTGAAACAAATGCTTTTTTCCCGTCAGGAGTTATTGCAATATCAAAGGGATCGGCATAATAGGCATTAGGTTCGTCAAGGAGCAATTGTATGGTTCTTCCTGATGGTTTCTGTTCAACTATTCCTATGCCATTTGTCATCATCCATCCTCTTTCGATCTGTATTGTCGGAACATTGTTTTTAGGCCTTATCAGAGGAATTATTGCCAGGTCGCCCGATGGAGTAAAGGCAATATTCTCCATCATATAGGCCTGTTTAATATCGAGGCGTTCAGCAATCCTCTGCTTTTTATCATTCACAACCGTAAGCTCGCACCTTAATGTATCTCCATATGGTAAACCAAGTGTCCGGCGGCTGGTGACCAGCACCAGGTTACCATCAGGACTTATCTGCACTCCGGTGGGATTATTCCCTGTAAACAGCCTGTTTCGCTCAACACCTGAAGCAAGGTCGATTATTGACAGGTCGGATGAAAATGAATTGGCTGAATAAAGCGAATTCCCGTCAGCGCTAAGGGTAAGGCCGGCCGGTCCTCCCCCTGTCTTAAGTGTATCTGTGACGATATATTTTTCAAGGTCAATTACCGACACATTATCCGACCACTGGTTGCTTACATAAGCAGTTTCCCCATCTCTGCTCACGACAACGCTGTGCGGACGGACACCTACCTTTATCTCCTTCGTGACTTTGTTCTTTTCAGTGTTAACCACCAGTAATGCATTGCCTTCCTCTGCGACCACATAAAGGTATTTTCCATCAGGTGACGGTGCCAGATTAAATGGCGAATAGTATTTCGCATTGACCATCTTTGAAATAATACCTGATTTCTGAATATAAAGGTGGCAGGATGCGCATTTCACCGGATGGTCAGTGGTAGCAGTCAGATTGTTGACATGTTCCCTGGCCCACCGGTGATAAGGCTTATAAATTACAAAACCAAGAATAACAATGATTGCCGCCGGTATAATAATTTTTACGAATCTTCCCATTCTACTCAAGTTCTACCAGTTTCTCCTTAACATCAGTTATATGAACAGGTATAATAACAGGTGGTTTTTTAACTGCAAGAGAAACTATATTTTCAGGAGCCAGCTCAGGATTTTCGTGGCATCCTATACATCCCCGCCGTTCATTCGGACGCAACCATAACCAGGAACACGGACCGCCGACAACATTGCCGTCTTTATCAAGTGTTCTGATGCGGAAAGGTTTATCTGCCATTACTTTCAGCTGAAATGAACCGTCTTTTTCAACATCAACAACTCCATAGGTTGTATCAACGCCCAGCACCTCAATCTTCAGGGCTTTACTCATTGCAATGGAATTATCCGGAAGAAAAGGATCTTTGAAATTAATGTCCTGGCATAAAAGCAAACCTGTTTTCACCTGCATATCCACTTCACTTGGAAGTTTTTTTGGTCTTTCATACGGTTTGACCCTTACGATATCAAGTATATGATAATCAGGATCATTAAATACTGCCGGTCCGAGTGATCCCTTTTCAGGATTAAACTCATAAATCGCAAAACGATCTGAAACTGATTTACGGTAGGAAACAAGATACCTGTCGGGCCGGAGTGGAAGTACATTATAAAAATCCCCGGGGATCGATGATGTCAGGTCAGTTCTTGTATGCAATGGCCTGTTGTAGCTTATTGAAACCAATCTGAACCCGTTACGGTTTTCACTGTCAGATTCAGCAAATATAATCCTGCCATCATCAGTTTCATGTGCGCGGTTCAGGTGTATGCTATTACCCGGACCAGTGTAGAACTTATCAGCTTTTGTACCGTCAGGCCGCATAACTGCCAGCATTGGACCTCCCTGAACCGGCAGTAATTGGTATTTAACTGTAAGCAGGCGGCCATCTTTTAATACTGTTGTGGCAAGATTGTCATCGGGGCTGAATGTTATCTGCCTGAGGCCCGAGCCATCGGCATTGCACGTATAGAGGCAGTGTGCCGACTTTACTGTATCATTAACCGTCAGTCTGCTGAATACAATTCGGTCACCTGGCAGATAGACGGGGTCAGTACACTCTTCCGTGCCTGAAGTAACCTGCCTGAATTCAAGAGTCTTCAGGTTCATTTCCCAGATCTGCCATGGATCATTTTCTTTATACTGTCCTGCAAAGAGCATGGACTTTCCGTCATATGATAAATCAGGGAAGCATGCTGAATAAAAATCTTTTGTCAGTGTTTTTTGTGAACCGGGTCTTTCTAAATCGATTGAACTGATCCTTGCTGAGGGTAAATTACGCCAGGATACCCCACCTGAATAATCCGGTAAGTTTACATTTCCCGGAGCTTCCGTAAGGATCAGTTTATTATCATCTGAGGCATTTTTACTGCACGATACACTTATCGTACACGCCAGCCCCACCAATATAATTTCACTTAAAATGAATGTCCGCTTAATCATGAAGGACCAGTGGTTTTAGGGTTCTTTTACTTCGAGTATCTGGTTGGCTTTTACATTTTCAAGGATCTGAACCTTTCCCGAGGGCCATATTATTTCAATCCTTTCAACAGTATTATTGCCTGCCAGCCCGAAATGTATTCTCGGATCATTCTGGGAAAGGTAGCCGGTAGTTGTTTTTTTCTGCGCTATCTGTGTTTTACCTCCTGAGGTTATCTTAACCCTTGCGCCTATCCCTTCTCTGTTGCTGGTGGTACCTTCCAGATCGAGCATAAGCCAGTTATTCTGATTCCCTTTGTTATTCCTGAGAAAAACTGCCCGGCTGTTAAGATTAACTATAAATATATCGAGATCTCCGTCATTGTCATAATCACCTATGCAGGCACCCCTGCCGACATGTTCTTCGCTGAAATAACTGCCAAGTTCGAGGGATATATCCCTGAAGGTTCCATTCCCTTCATTCTGAAATAGCTGATCTTCCTGCCCGTAAAGGTGCTTGAGTGCACCGTTGGCTTTAAAAATATCCTGATCACCGTCATTATCATAATCCAGGAAAGAAGAGGACCATCCGACGAATTGTGCGGCCTGCATTGAGATATTTGATGAGACTCCCCTGTCAGAGAATACCCCGTTCCCCAGATTTTCATAAAGAGAGCAATATGTATCATCTGATACAAAAAGGTCAAGCAGTCCGTCATTGTTATAGTCTGCAAAGTCGATCGACATGCTTACGGTGGCTTCTCCTCCCTGACTGAAGGCAGTTCCCGACATAGTTCCCTTATCGGTAAATCCCTTGCCGCCCTCGTTGTGCCACAGATAGTTCAATGTGTGATCGTTGGCAACAAAAATATCGATGAACCCGTCTTCGTCATAATCAGCTGCACCAACGCCCATTGCCCTTCCGTCAATGTCCTTAATTCCCATTTTTTCAGTTACATCCTCAAAAGTACCGTCGCCATTATTATGATAAAGGATATCTTTCTGGGCATCGTAGGCCATTGGTCCCGGAAATCCGTCAGGGGCATAGTAATACTTGTAATCCGGATCAAAGGCAAGATAATTTCCCACATAGAGATCGAGAAAACTGTCATTGTCATAATCCGCCCATACGGCACCGACGCTGCATTCATTTCCGCCTGCAACATTAGCCTTTTTTGTTACATCAGTGAATGTTCCGTTGCGGTTATTTTTCAGAAGCACATTCGGCCCGTAATTGCTTATAAAAAGATCAGGGTAGCCGTCATTGTTGAAATCACCGGCTACCACTCCCATGCTGTACCACGGACCTGATATGCCTGCTTTCCGGGTCACATCTTCAAATGTCCCGTCACCTTTGTTCCTGTAAAGGTGATTTCCGGGCATTTCTGATGGCTTTTCGCTCTTGCTGACTCCCTCAAGCCAGGTCCCGCTGCAGACATATATATCAATCCAGCCATCCTGATCAAAGTCGAGGAAAGCAGCGCCTCCGCCGTTGGACTGAATAATATTGGTAAGGTCGTCATCGCCGATAGAGTGAACAAAATCGAGTCCTATCTGCTGACCTATCTCCTGATAGAAATCATCAGTTGCGGCAGTGATTGTAGTCCCGGATTTCTTTCCCGGTCCTGAGGCCGGGTTGCCCCCCTGACGGCAGCCGGGGAGAAACAACAGAAATATGAATATCAGGGTGCAAAAGGGATTTTTTCGCATAACAGGTCTGAGTTAAAGGGTTCCAAATATATCGAATACGTATAACCTATGATACAAGCAAATAATGTCTAACCTGTTTACCGAAGAGATTAACCTGCTTAAATGTAACAGGCGGAAGTTAAACCGCAATTAAAATTGAATTAAAAAAGAATTAATTTGATGAAAGTGCCGGTAGCAGGAGGATAATCCGGGTACCCTCGCCGAGCTTTGAAGTGATGTTTATTATACCGTTATGGTTTTTAACGATCTGATTTACAAGTGACAGGCCAATGCCCGTTCCCGGAATTGCTACGGTATTTGTACCTCTGTAAAAAGGTTCAAGGATTTTCTGTATATCTTCCTCAGGTATGCCGATGCCTTTGTCTTCAAATATCACCTTAACATATCTGTCCTCGCGTCCGACCCCGATAAGGACAGAATTATCTGAAGAATATTTGCATGCATTTTCAATCAGATTGGAAACAGCAGTTTTAAGCAGGTACTCATCACCGGCGACTGTTATTTTTTCAGAATCGGTAACAGAATTATCAATTGAAATATTAATATTATAGGAGGGATGGAATCTTTTCATTTCTTCCAGAGCCTGCCATATGATCTCATCTATACTTATTATATTATTATAACCGGACGGTCCTTCCGAGCTGGTTCTGGCAATCAGGATCAATCTGTTTGAAAGGTCAATAAGCGATTTAATGTCTTCGAGTACTGAGCCAAGGGTATTTTTATATTCTTCTGTTGTCCGGTCCTTCATCATCAGGACCTCAATCTGTCCGTTAATTGAAGTAAGAGGTGTCCTGAGCTCATGGGATGCATTTGCAATAAAACTCTTCTGCGTGCCAAATGAAGTCTCAAGACGCTCGAGCATTTTGTTGAAAGTTTTGGCCAGCCTGCCTATCTCGTCAGTGCCATTGCCTTCTGGAACTCTTAAATGCAGGCTGGTTATTGATATATCTTCGACTTTCTTTACCACAACGGAGATTGGTTTAAGGGCTTTCCCTGAAAAGAACCACCCGGCGAAAAAGAATGAGACAAGGCTGATAAGACAAACCACCATCAGAACGATCCTGAGTTTTTTCATGTGCAAATGGCCGTCTTTATCGATAGCTGCACCAATTACTACAAATTCGGATGATCCTGTATTATGTATCGTCCCCAGGATATCGTAAGGATAGGTCTTATAAAACACATCCTTACCTGCTCTTACCTGTCCGACGATGGTATTGATTTCTTCAGGTTTCCAGTTTTTGTCGGTGGTGTACAGAATATTGTCGTCCAATGTGACAATCATGAATTTTTCATCCTGGAGTCTGTCAGGATTTCCGGAACCACTCCTCAGGTTAAGGTTTGTATTGTATTCATAGCTGTCGAGCACAAGCCTTGCTACGCTTTCGGCCCTCGATTTAAGGAGATTGTTAAAATCATTCCTCCTGAAGTTAGCTGAAGAATAATAAATAGCAAGCGAGGCAATTAACATTATTAATCCTCCCAGCAGGAGAAACTGAAGCGTTAACCGGGTCCTTATCTGCATTTTGGCCTGAATTCTTATCCTATCGGTCTCCGAAGATATAACCGAATCCCACCTTTGTATGGATCAGTTTTTTATCATGTCCCTTATCAATTTTTTTCCTTAGGAAGTTGACATAAACATCCACAACATTTGTGCTGAAGTCGAAGCTGGCATTCCATACCTTTTCGGCAATATCATTTCTTGAAAGTACCCTGCCTGCATTTCTCATGAAATATTCGAGAAGGGAAAACTCCTTGGCTGTCAGGCTGATATATTTAGTTCCCCTTCGCACTGCTTTCCTGTCAAGATCCAGTTCAAGGTCGTCAAACCTGAGTGAGTCAGATGTTTCGCGCGATTGACCTGATGTTTTCAGAAGAACTTTCACTCTTGCAAGCAGTTCCCTGAATTCAAATGGTTTTACGAGGTAATCATTGGCGCCGGCGTCAAAACCGGCCAGCTTGTCATCGGTGGTTCCCAGTGCAGTCAGCATAAGAACCGGGATATCCGGAAAGTCCGTCTTAAACTTTTTGCATAATTTCAGGCCTCCGGTACCGGGAATAATAACATCGAGGATGAAAAGATTATATTTATACTGAATGGCAAGTTTTTCAGCAAACTCGCTGTCGTAAGCCAGATCGGCCTCATACTGGTTCTCTTCAAGGCCTCTTTTTATAAATGATGCCACTTTTGCCTCATCCTCGACGATCAGGATTTTCATGGATTTGGATTAACTTTTTGGCAATATAGCAATTTCCGGTCTTTTCTTAACAAGTTTTTAATCGCAAAGTCATGCATCCGTTTTTAAAATACGGGAACTTCAACAGAAGAACGTTAGTTACACAGAGACCCACTGATAGCCCCTAATGGTCAATGATATATGATTTTTAACTCTGTGTGTCTCTCCCGGCAGATTGGACAAATTGTGTAAGTTTTAAATTAGTTACAGAGCAGGCTCGTAGAATTTTTTTATGTTTTTTTTAAAAAAAAGTTAAAAATTGTTTAATGTTATTTTAATTTGTTTATATTTGTGTCTTAGTGTCTTATTTACACTTATTATTGATACGGCATTTTAAATTGCACTTATATATAATGAATAACCCTGACAGAACTTTACAAGCTGCATCGAACATGAGTTTTAAGTATTCTTTAAATCTATAATCTAACCCAAATTACGTATGAAAAACCTACTTAAAGTCATCCTGTTACTTTTATTCTCTGTCTGCAGTACCGCTGGTATATATGCGCAGAGAACTGTAACCGGAACTGTGCTTGACGACAATCAGCAACCCGTTGCCAGTGCCAATGTTGTCTTGAAAGGTACCCAGACAGGAGCCTTAACAGATAGCAATGGTAAGTTTACAATTAATGTTCCCTCGACCGGAGGTAGCCTTCTTATCAGCTTCATTGGATTCGTTACACAGGAGGTACCTATTGGAACCGGCTCAGTTCTGAATGTAACTCTTCAGACAGAATCCACTGCTTTAAGTGAAGTTGTGGTAGTCGGATATGGTACTCAGAGAAGGGCCGATGTGACCGGTGCTATTTCATCGGTTTCATCTGAAAAACTTAACGCAGTGCCTGTTGGAAATTTTGACCAGGCTTTGCAGGGACGTGCTGCTGGTTTGGTGGTTATCGCCAATGGTGCTCCTGGTACAGCAGCTACAATGAGGGTTAGGGGTATCAGTACGGTTAACGACGCAAATCCCTTGTACGTTATTGATGGAGTTGTGTCAACCACAATCAATAACCTCAATCCTTCAGACATTGAAAGAATTGAAGTTTTAAAAGACGCTTCCACAGCTGCTATTTATGGTTCACTGGGATCAAACGGTGTTATATTGGTCACCACAAAGAAAGGTAAAGCCGGTAAGGTTACAGTTGATTTCGAAGGCTATTACGGAGTTCAGTATTCAAACAAAAGATATGATTTGCTCGATGCTGCGCAGTACCGGGAATATGCCACAGGTGGAGCATTTACCACACCTCCGGTCTATACAAATACTACAGGATTATATACAGATCGCTTAGCCGGTATAGGTCCGAGCCGGCCTGAAGGCGGTGAAACCGACTGGCAGAATGAGATATATCAGAATGGTCCCATGCAGAATTATGACCTTGCTCTCTCCGGTGGTAATGAAAACAGCACTTTCAGATTGTCAGCCGGTTATCAGAATCAACAGGGTATTGTTATCTATACCGGTATGGAAAGATACAACTTCAGGGCTAACAGTGATTTTAAAAAGGGTATTCTGAAAATCGGTGAGAACTTCAGCTTGACATATGGGGCACAGAATCCTCTGGCTGATAACGGCGGACGTTCCCTGCTGGAACATGCAATTAAAATGGCCCCCTATCTGCCGGTTTACAATAAAGACAATCTGGGCGGATATCAGGGCCCGACCACTGCCATTGACGGACAGGATGCGGAAAACCCCGTGAGAATTATGGAACTGAACAGCCGCCAACGGAATTCAGTTACAATCCTTGGTAATATCTACGGAGAACTGGATATTGTTAAAGGTCTGAAATTCAGAACCAATGTTGGTCTTGAAGGTCAAAGCGTACGTGACGAACAATTCTCGCCCACATTCAATGATGATAACCTGGGTGGCGCTACTCACCGGGCAACTTTTGCCACCATTACCAAAAACCAGGCTAGCTATTCTGCACTAATATTTACAAACAGTCTGAATTATGGCCTTACACTTGCTGGTAAGCATAATTTTGAGGCGTTGGCACTGACTGAATACAGCGAGGTTCTCTCAAAGGTGCTGAATGCCAGTTCACAAAATAATATTACAAACGAGATTGAGGAATTGAGTACCTCCAGTGCTGCATTGAGCTCACAATCATTTGATTATTACAGAATTAGTTACCTTGGCAGATTAAACTACAACTATGACGGGAAGTACTTGTTTTCGGCTTCAATAAGAACTGATGCTTCGTCAAGGTTTGGTGCCAACAACAGATGGGGTACTTTCCCCTCAGTATCAGTTGGCTGGAATATTGCCAAAGAAGCCTTCATGAGCAGTGTTCCTTCAATCAGTAACTTAAAACTCAGGGCAAGCTGGGGTATGGCAGGTAATGACAAGATCCCCGATTATGCCTATTCTTCATCCCTGACCTCAAATATGTATTATGTAATAAATGATTTGCCTGTTGTTGGAACAACCCCGGGCGGTGCCGCAAATGCCGATTTGAAATGGGAGCAAACAACCATGACCAATATTGGATTGGACCTGGGTTTATTTAAAAACAAATTTACCTTGTCGGCTGAATATTATATGAACTCGAGCAGTGACCTTCTGATGCAGGTAGATTTGCCATTGTCTCTTGGTGATTTCAGGGGTACAGTCAGCAAGAATGCAGGGTCTATGGATGTACAAGGTTTTGAATTGCAGTTGGGATACAACGATTTTGAAGGTGAATTTCAATGGTCAGCCAATTTAAATCTCGGTACTTTCAAAAATGAAGTTAAATCACTGGGTGGCGCTACCTATATCGGCGGAGCTGCTTTTGAAGGTGAAAACCTGACCAGATGTGAGATCGGACAACCTGCTTTCTTCTTCTACGGATGGGCTTTCGACGGTATCTTCCAGTCGGTTGACGAAGCTAACTCTTATATGGGCGGAACGCAAAAGGCTCTTTATTCTTCAACCGCAGGTGATTTCCGTATTAAAGACACCAATGGTGATAACGCAATTACTGTGGATGACAGAACAAATATCGGAAACCCCTTCCCCAAGGCGACACTTGGTCTGGACCTCAATGCTTCATACAAAGGCTTTGATCTCAACATCTTTATCAGCGGTGTTTATGGAAACAAGCTATATAACACCAATATCTACGACCTGCAGGGTATGCCGAGGTTATTTAATGCTGGTGTTGAGGTTCTTGACCGATGGACACCGGAGAATCCTTCAAACACCATACCCAGGGCCGGAGATGTTTCTGTCAATATCGAGGCATCCGACCGTTTTGTCGAGGATGGTTCCTATACCAAATTGAAAAACATAACACTTGGTTATAACATACCCGGAAATCTTACGAAGAACAAACTAACCAGGTTCAGGGTTTATGTCAGTGCACAAAACATGATTTGCGTAACAAACTACTCCGGTCTGGATCCTGAGGTTGGCAGATATACTGCCAGTGGAACTACATTAGGACTAATTGGCGCTCCTCAAACAACAACTCCCAACTATGACAATGGAATTGACAGAGGTAATTATCCTATACCAAAATCAGTTATTGGCGGTTTCCAAATTACCTTCTAACCTTTAAAACAGAATTATTATGAAAAAACTTAAAACATATTTTATACCTTCACTGATTTTCAGTGCATTGGTTCTGTTCTACGCCTGTGATGCGGATAAGCTGGAACTTACGAATCCTAACCAGCTTTCACCCGACACCTATTTTACAACTCCGGCTCAGGTGCAGTCGGCGGTAGATGCTGTTTACGGAAGTTTGCAAACAACCGGTATGTACAACCGTGGCATGTGGTACAGCAGTGAAAATATGGCTCATGAAAATACATGTAACTCCCAGCAGGAGGCCGATAAACGTGAGTGGCTGAATTTCGCATTCGGTCCAAATCATGGTTTGATGGAAGCTTACTGGAATTCCTGCTACAGGGGCATCAACAAAGCCAATTTTGTTATCAATAATGAGCAGGCAATGACCGATAATATCCAGACCAGTATAATGTCTGAGGCTACAAGAAATAAGTATATTGGTGAGGCAAAATTCCTGAGGGCCTTGTATTATTTCGACCTGGTCACCAGATATGGTGATATTCCCCTCTATCTGGGAATTGATCCTGCAGAGAAAGATGGTCTTCCCAAATCTCCTGCAGCAGATGTTTGGGCTCAAATAGAAGCCGACTGTATAGATGCTGCAGCCAAATGTCTTCCCAAAGCCTCTGAACAAGCCGGAAGGGCTACTTCAGGCGCTGCATGGGGTCTGCTGGGCAAAGCACGTTTGTATCAGAAAAATTACCCGGGAGCTCTGGAAGCCTTTAATCAGGTTATCGGTTATTCTCTCGAACCTGAATATTTCAGAAATTTCATGGAAGAAACCGAGAATGGTCCGGAATCGCTCTTCGAAGTTCAGTTTAACATAGCAGCCGGTTATGGCGATCAATGGTCTTCCGACAGATCAGACCAGGGTAGTAACGAATCTACTTTTAGGGGACAGGAATATGGTTGCCTGAACTGGTTCAACGTATTTGTGTCAGAAGATCTGTGGAACGAATTCGAGACTGCCGCCGACAATGGGGTTAAAACCGATCCAAGGCGCGGTTACTGCGCTTACCAGACCGGAGATTTGTATAACAACAATACAATGACAATTACAATTGATCCCGTTACTGTATATGATAAAAACGGGGTTCAGACAGATTTTTATCAAAGAAGAGGCTGGAGAAAATACCAGAACTACTATAAGGCTGCTTCTGAAGGAGCTGTTGCCGGAAACCAGTCAGGTATCAACATGAAGGTGATCAGGTATGCAGATGTATTGCTGATGATGGCCGAAGCAGAAGCAAACAAAGCAGGAGGAAATCTGACTACCGCTGTTGGTTACATGAACCAGGTAAGGGCAAGAGCAGATGTCAACCTGCCGTTATATGGCACAGCTGGAATGAATACTGCATATCCTGTTTCCACCCTGGCTCAATTTATGAAGGCTTTGGAACATGAACGCAAGATTGAATTATGCGGTGAACAGGTTCGCTACGGAGATCTTGTTAGATGGGGCAGACTTGCTGACTTCATGACCGAAGTTAAACCCAGTTGTCCCAAGGCCGACCAGGCTGCGTTGGTATTCAATCCAGCCAAACATTATCTCTGGCCTATTCCTCAGAAGGAAATTGATGTCAACCCTAATATTGAACAGACAGATCAGAATCCGGGTTGGTAAAACATACTAAATGTTATGATGCAAAGAAATGGTCCTGCAAAACAGGACCATTTTTTTGGGTTAAATTATATACATTCATCCTTTCTTCTTTATAATTTCAACCTTATGATTAAGCTTTTAGTTCTTGAGTACGGTAAAAGAGTTTATCCCATAGTTGCATTGATTGCTGTTCTTGGCAACTGTTTCTCATGCAAACCTGAAAAAACCGGAGAAGATCCTGTCTTCACTAAATTATCCGCCCGGGAAACAAATATTACTTTCAGGAATTCGCTTACAGAAACTGATACTTTTAACTATTTTCTTTACCCCTACATGTATATGGGTGGCGGAGTATCCGTTGGAGACTTCAATAACGACAGCCTGACGGATATCTATTTTACAGGTAACATGGTCAGCAACCGGTTGTATCTCAATATGGGAAATCTGCAATTTAAAGACGTTACCGAAATTTCCGGCACAGGCGGCGACAATCGCTGGATGCTGGGTTCAACCATATGTGATATAAATGAGGACGGACTGACCGACATTTACGTAAGTGTTTCCGGGTTAAATGGCAATTGCAGAAACCTGTTGTTTGTAAACCAGGGAAACAATCCCGGGGGGATACCCGTTTTCAAGGAAGAAGCAGCTGAATATGGCATTGATGACAACGGTAAAAGCTCACAGACAACATTCTTCGACTATGACAATGACGGTGATCTCGATCTGTACGTTGCCAATTACCCTCTCACCCAGTTCAAGGCACCTCCCTATTTTTACCGCCAAATGTTGAACAATCCAAAACTTGATGAATCGGGACATTTATATAGAAATAACGGGGACGGCACATATACAAATGTCACGGTTGAAGCAGGGCTGTTGACTTTTGGCTTGTCGTTAAGCGCAACGGTCTGCGACCTGAACCAGGATGGATATAAAGACCTTTACGTTTCAAATGATTTCACCAGCCCGGACTTCTTTTTCTTCAATAACGGCAACGGAACATTTACCGACAGGACAAAAGAAGTAATTGGCCAAACCTCGTTTTACGGTATGGGGGCTGATATTGCAGACTATAATAATGATGGCCTGCCTGATGTCATGCAAATTGACATGGCTCCTGAAGATAATCAAAGAGCCAAAGAGAATATGAGCAGCATGACCCGGGAGGATTTTGATGCAATGATAAGTGAGGGACTTCACCATCAGTATCGTTACAGTACGCTGCAACTGAACAGGGGAATCAGGGATAATGGCCTGCCATTCTTCAGCAATACTGCATCGATTGCAGGAGTAACATCAACAGACTGGAGCTGGGCTTCACTATTTGCCGATTTTGACCTTGACGGATGGAAAGATCTGTATATAACAAACGGCATCCGAAGGGATATTAATAACATTGATTACTTCAGCAAAATGAACGAATCAACCTATTTTGAAAAAGAAGTAAACAATAGCGAGTTATTAAAATGGGTGCAGGAAATGCCCTGTAAACCGCTTGTAAATTACCTGTTTAAAAATAACGGTGATCTCACTTTCTCAAATTTCAGCAGAGAATGGGGCATTAAGGAAGAAAGCTATTCAAACAGCGCTGCCTATGCCGATCTGGATAATGATGGCGACCTTGATCTGATCGTTAACAATGTTGACGGGGAAGCCCTGGTTTACAGAAATATTGCCCGTGAAAAACAATTGGGCAATTACCTGAAAATTGATTTTGAAGGAACTCCGAAAAACAGGATGGGAATAGGCTCAAAAGTTACCCTGTGGAATGATGGGAAAATACAAATGGCAGAGCTTACCTTGTCAAGGGGTTATCAGTCTTCCGTGGAACCAATACTCTACTTTGGACTTGCCAGTCATGAAACGGTTGATTCTCTCTGTGTAAAATGGCCCGACGGAAAGGCTCAGTACCTTACGCAGGTAAGTGCCAATCAAAAGCTTACGTTGCGTTATTCAGATGCAAAGATGCCTGAATCAGGTCCAGCTGTAAAAGAAAAACTATTCAAAGAGATCACTGACCAGGTTCAACCCGGCTTTATACATAAAGAAAACAGCTTCAACGACTTCAGTATTCAGCCCCTTCTCCCTTACAAATTATCAATGACCGGTCCGGGTATTACAGTGGGAGATGTTAACAATGATCAGCTCGAAGATTTCTTTGTCGGAAACGCATCCAACAGCTCAGGTCAATTGTTCATTCAGGGCAATGATGGAACATTCAGCGTTCAACAGGGTCCCTGGGAAACCGATAACCGTTTTGAGGAAACGGGCTCGTTGCTTTTTGATGCCGACAATGATGGGGATCTCGATTTGTACGTGGTAAGCGGTGGCTATGAATTTCCCGAAAATTCAAAAGAATACCAGGACCAGCTTTACCTCAATGATGGAAGGGGTAACTACATGACAGTTGAAAACGCTTTACCGGTAACCACTTCAAGTGGGTCATGCGTTAAAGCATTTGATTTTGACAAAGACGGTGACCTGGATTTGTTCGTGGGTGGAAGACAGGTGCCACATCAATATCCCTTCCCGGCTCAAAGCTACATACTCGAAAACCAATCGGAAAACGGGATTGTGAAATTTGTGGATGTTACCGATAAAGTTGCACCTGAACTTAGCAAAGCAGGAATGATTACGGATGCCTTCTGCGCTGATATTGACAATGATTCATGGCCCGACCTGATCGTAGTAGGAGAATGGATGCCTGTTTGCTATTACCATAACGAAAACGGAAAATTCAGCAAAACTGAAATAGCCGGGACCAGGGGTTGGTGGTTTAGCGTTGAAGGTGCCGATTTCGATAAAGATGGCGACATTGACCTGGTTGCAGGTAACCTTGGCTTAAACTTCAGATATAAAGCCAGTTTAGACAAGACATTTGATGTATTTGCTGCAGATTTTGACCATGATGGGAAATCAGACATTGCACTTAGCTATTACCAGGGGAACAAACAATATCCGGTGAGAAGCAGATCGTGTTTTGTGACCCAGAATCCGGGTCTCGCACTTAAATTCCCTACAGTTAAAAGCTTTGCCGAAGCAACGATTTCGGATGTCTATACCAGGCAAGTGCTGAAAGAATCCCTTCACCTGCAAGCCGAGACCTTTGCCAGTTGCTATTTTGAAAACACAGGAAATGGTGAGTTTGTCATGCATCAATTGCCCAATGAGGCCCAATTATCATCTGTAAATGACATGATCATCGATGATTTTGACGGCGATGGGCATCTGGATATTCTGGCGGGAGGCAATCTATATAATGTAGAGGTAGTAACCCCAAGAAACGACGGAGGAATTGGAGTTTTCCTGAAAGGAGACGGTGAAGGCCATTTCATAGCTGTACCTTACGAATTATCAGGATTCTTTGCCCCGGGTGACGTAAAAAGCCTGGCGTTAATTCACATCAATAATAAAGACAAGGAAATTCTTGTTGGGAACAATAATGACAGACTTCAGATATTCAGAGTAAAATAAGAATTATAAAAGCTTCCTGTTTAATTTCCTGTGATTATAATATCTTAGGCCCATAGATCATTCGATTCAGATTATGAAATTCCCTTTCTGGTTAGTGCTGATAAGTCTTTCACTGTTTTCATGCGGTAAACACTCAAAAGAAACTTTCGTGCAAGTTTCCCCTTCCAGGTCAGGTATTGGTTTCACCAATGAATTGGTAGAAAATGATACGTTGAATTACACCAAATTCCCCTACATGTATATGGGCGGAGGCGTTTCCGTGGGCGACATCAATAATGACGGACTGGATGACATTTTTTTCACGGGAAACCTGGTTCCGAATAAGCTCTACCTTAACAAGGGTAACATGAAGTTTGAAGATATCTCCGAAAAAGCAGGCATCACAGGCAATGGCCAGTGGTTCACAGGGTCAACCATGGCCGATGTGAATAACGACGGCTGGTTGGATATATATGTTTGTGTTTCAGGAAAATACCCGCCATCGGACAACCTGCTTTTCATAAATAATAAAGACAATACGTTTACGGAAAGCGCAAAAGCTTATGGTATCAATGATAAAAGCTCATCTGTTCAGGCTACCTTTTTTGATTACAACAATGACGGCTTTCTGGATTTATATGTTGCCAATTACCCAATAATACTGGTTAGCATGGGTGCTGAATTTTATCATAACAAAATGATAGAGAATAAATTCGAAGAGTTGGGGCACTTATATAAAAATAACGGCGATGGCACATTTAAGGATGTGACTGATGAAGCCGGTGTAAGAAACTTTGGCATGTCAATAGGAGTAGTTGCAATGGATTTTAATAATGACGGGTGGAAAGATTTATACATATCCAATGATTTTAATCCACCTGATTGTTTCTACATGAATAACGGTGATGGCACTTTCAGAGATATTCTTAAAGAGGCCACCTTTCAAACTTCCATTTTTGGTATGGGCTTTGATGCCGCAGATTTCAATAACGATGAACTGATTGATATGTTCCAGATTGATATGACCCCTGAGGATCATTATCGCAGAATGGTGAACGTAATACCCATGAGCCAGGAAACTTTTGATTTTAGTGTTGCTATGGGCATGCATTATCAGTACATGCAGAATTCTTTGCAGCTTAACAATGGGATCTTCGACAGCATCCCGCTTTTCACCAATATTTCGCTGTTTTCAGGTGTTGCCTATACCGATTGGAGTTGGGGGGGTGTTTTTCTAGATATGAATAATGACGGAAACAAAGACCTGTTTGTTACCAACGGTGTTCTGAAGGACATTAATAACCGCGATATCTTAAATAATGACCCCAATAATTCTTATTTCGGGCAAGAGAAAGAATACCGCCCGGAGCTTTTCCCATGTACACCGGTAAGAAATTATACTTTTCAAAACAATGGCGATCTGACCTTCACAGATAAGTCAGTTGCCCTGGGTTTTGATGAGCCGACCTTAACCAATGGAATGGCTTACGGTGACTTCGACAACGATGGTGATCTTGATATAGTTATCAGTAATGTCAATGCTGTATCGGCTATTTATGAAAATAAAGCAGTTCCTAAAGGCAATCACTATATAAAAATCAACCTTGCTGGTCCGAAAAACAATTTGTTTGGCCTGGGAAGCATAGTTAAGGTAAAGGCCGGAGGAGTTACCCAAATCCAGGATTTTACGCTCACAAGAGGCTATCAGTCGAGTATGCCCAACACTATTCATTTTGGTCTGGGCAAAAAGGACACCATTGATGAATTGACTGTTATATGGCCTGACAGGAAACAACAGGTACTTAAAAAAATCATTGCAGACCAGACACTTAAGATAAGTTACGAAGATGCAGTTGTTGCAGAGGCTAAGATCACGAAAAAAGAATATTTTAAAGACATTACAAATCAGGCCGGAATAACATTTGTACATCACGAAGACAATTACAATGACTATGAATATGAAAAGTTGCTTCCCTACAAGAATTCCAGGATGGGACCTTGTTTGGCTGTAGGTGACATTAACGGAGACGGGCTTGAAGATTTTTTTATCGGCAATGGAAAGGGTTTCCCCGGTGCAATGTATGTGCAAACTGATAAGAGTACATTCAGGGAAATTACCGGCCCATGGATAGCTGACTCAATTTATGAAGATACAGGCGCCCTTTTATTTGATGCCGACAATGACGGAAGGCTGGATCTGTACGTTGTAAGCGGGGGAAATGATCGCAGGAAGAAAGCAGATTTCTACCAGGACAGGCTATATCTCAACACAGAGAAAGGCTTTGTAAAAAGCACAAAATCCCTTCCTGTCGGTCTGAATCAAAGTGGCAAGTGCGTAAAAGCCGTAGATTACGATAAAGATGGTGATCTCGATTTATTTGTCGGAGGGCGGATTGTTCCCGGAAATTATCCTATCCCTGCAAACAGTTACATCCTGAAAAATAATGGTAAAAAAGGTGCTGACCTGAAATTTGAAAATGTTACTCCGGAAATTGCCCCGGGGCTCTTAAATTCAGGCCTGGTTACGGATGCAATCTGGGATGACTTTGACAGCGACGGTGATGTTGACCTGATCATCGTGGGTGAGTGGATGAAGATTCACTTTTTTGATAATACTCCAAATGGATTTATTGATGTTTCTGATGCAAAAGGATTTAAAGAAACTGTCGGTTGGTGGTATAGTATCGCCAGCGTGGATATAGATAAGGATGGGGATAAGGATTACGTAGCAGGCAACCTCGGACTGAATTACAAATATAAAACCAGCGAAACAGAACCGTTTGAAATATATTCCAATGATTTTGATGTAGACGGCCAAAAAGACATCGTCCTGGGTTACAGTGAAAATGGAGTTAATTATCCGGTTGCTGGTCTTGATGCCTCGTCCAGACAGATTCCGTTTATCAAACTCAGATACAAAGGTTACGAAGAATTTGCAAAGGCAACACTTCAGGATATATATGGAGAACAAATGCTGAAAGCTTCTTTACATTACAAGGTAAATACTTTTGCACATCAGTGGATTGAAAACAAAGGTAATGGCGTATTCGAAATGCATAAACTACCAAACCGGGCTCAATTATCTTCGATAAATGCTATTGCTGAAATAAAGGATGAGGATAGTACTGCCTTTATTGTTGCCGGCAATTTATACGATTCGGAAGCAGAGACACCCAGAAACGATGCAAGCATCGGGCTGGTATTGAAGGCAGATGCCAAAGGTGAAATACGGGTTATTCCGCCTTCAGAAAGCGGTCTTGCTGTTAAAGGAGAGGTAAAAGCAATCAGTAAGATAAAACTGGCTTCTGGAAAAGATGGATTTCTGTTCGCGATCAATAATGATTCCCTGAAATTAATTGAACTCGACTTAAATCCTTAATTCCCTATATAGTTTTGCCTGCAATTTACAGTACGTTTGATGCAGACCTCAGACCTTAGACCTTCAGACTATAGACTTCAGACCTACCTGCCAAAAAGGGCATTCAGGACATCATAGTTAACCCGGCATTTTTCAATCTTTGTGTTCTCTGCAAGCTGCATAAGGGTTTTGCAGGCATCATCTGCGGCAGGCTTCGGCCCCTCTCCTTTCCAGTAATCAATGATCTGCTGGTAACCTTCGGGCATAGCAATATTCATTAACCCGCTTTCGGAATCAACTTTTTTTATCGTCCACCATGCCCAGCCTAAATTGTTGGCTTCGAAGAGCTGCACCGCTGATCTGTACCAGTCGTTCTTGTTCTCACCAGACTCTCCCATCCAGAACGGGACGTTGAATTCAGTCCTGATATCAAGATATTTCTGAATTGTCTCTACCGTGGTCGGGTTCCAGTACTTATGGAAACTGTAAGCCATATTGTCATCCCACGGCGGGGTCAGGCCGGTATAGTCATTGGCAAACTGGTTGCCCTCAATAAAGATAATATGGTTTGTATCAACCTCGCGCACTGCTGCAGTGATGTCAAGGAATAGTTCCTTAAGAGAAGCGTTGCCTTCCAGCGGGTAGTTGGTCTCATTGATTAGGTCATAACCGCCTATCCATTCCTCATCTTTGTACCTCTCAGCAAGCTTGCTCCATAATGCTACTGTTTTCTGCCTGTTCAGTTCACTCTCCCAGAGCCTGGGTTTTGTTGTATCCACGTCGGCAATGGGTTTGTCGTTGCCCTGGCCGCCCGGGGCAGCGTGAAGATCCAGGATAACGTAAATCTCATTCTCCCTGCACCAGGCAAGCAGGGTATCAGTCATCTCAAACCCTTTTGCAAGCCAGGTGTTCTCTCCCTCAACAGGTTCTTCCTCCACGGGCAGGGTAAAAAGGTTATAGTGCATCGGCAGCCTGACCGAATTAAAACCCCATACTTTCAGCGAATCAATATCCCTGTTAGTGACCATATTGGCAAGCCAGGCATCGTAAAACTCATTCATCCTCTCCTCACCTACAAGTTCAGTGATGCGGTTTTTGATATCATACTGGGCCACCGCAACGCCTGATAGCTTAAGCATATACGGCTCCTGCAGCATCCAACCGCCGAGGCCATAACCCCTGAGCAGGACATTCTCCCCGGCACCGTTCACAATCCTGGTACCGTCTGTACGTAAAAAATTATTGTCCTGTTTGCCGCATGAAACCAGCATTGCGGCCGCAAGTAAAATGATCGTTATCCGTTTCATTATTTTGAGTTTGGGAGTTTTAAACAACTAGTGAATTTATGAAATATCGGTCAAAATGAAAAGTGCCTGAAATTTCATAATTTTATTGTTTTGTCACTTTAACCTTTATTCTTTAACCTTTATCCTTTAACCTTGAATTATGAAACTCCGACCAACCCCTCCCTCTGTAATAATGACGTGTGCCCTGTTACTGACCCTTGGCTCATGCAGGAATGAAAAGATAATCACCCTCCGGTCGCTGCTGAAGGAGATGGCGAGCCCGGAGACAATAACACGATTTCCGGAACCCTCCTATAAACTTATGCAACAGAGCTCGTATGACAGAAAGAGCGTTCATCCCGACAGTGCAGGGTGGTTCGCCAATGACGACTATACCCAATTTATCAGGGAAGAAGAAAATGACGGCAGGTATGAATATGTGATGTTTGAGGCCGAGGGTCCCGGTGCCGTTGTCAGATGGTGGATGACATTCGGAAATGCTGATGCCCTCGAATCATACATCAGGGTTTATATTGACGGTGACCCGGCTCCGGTACTCGAAGGCAGGGCACCCGATCTGGTCGGTGGCGGAATTCTGGCTCCTGAACCTCTGAGCGTATCGGTGTCTCCCACAACAGAACTGCAAGCCAGGGGATACAATCTGTACCTCCCGCTGCCTTTCGCGAAAAGCTGCAAGATCACCCTGGAAAATGAAGCCGTGATAATCACACCGGAGAGGCACACTCCGTCGATATATTATAATATTTGCACCAGGCTGTATGAAAGGGGCACAAGAGTTGTTTCCCTGAAAAAAGAGATGCTTTTATCTGACACCCTTGCCATCGGCGAATGCGCATCAGTCCTTTTCCCGGATAAAGTAGATGAAAAGGAAAATGAAATGATAAAATTCTCATCCGGGAAAGTTGCTCCGGGAACATCCTCTTCATTCCGGTTGAACGAAAAAGGTAAGGCCGTAAGCAGATTCTCTGTCAGGTTTGAAGCCGGTGATACTGCCGCAGCACTCCGGAATACTATGATACGTATGTCATTCGACGGCAGGCAGACAGTCAATGTACCTGCCGGAAATTTTTTCGGAACCGGTTACTCAATAAACCCGTACAGAACATATTACAGCAATGTCGACTCAACAGGACTGATGACTATATCAAGGCTGATGCCCTTCAGGGACAGTTGTATCATCGAAATAATGAACGGAACCGGTGATTCCATCGCCATCTTTGCAGAAGTCAGGACACTCCCGTATGAATGGGATCAATCATCAATGCATTTCGGAGCCTCATGGAATGAGTACCGGAATATTGAAACTGCAGGGGCCACCAGTACAGGAGGCACCGGCAATCATTTCGATATTTCCTTTGTCAGTCTGGAGGGCAAAGGTGTTTATGCAGGCGACGGTGTTGTCGTAATCAATACTGCTGATGCCTGGTGGGGCGAAGGTGATGAAAAAATATTCGTCGACGGGGAGGTCTTTCCATCTTCCATAGGAACAGGCACTGAAGATTACTTTGGTTATGCATGGTGCAGGCCCGAACCCTTTTCTCATCCATTTATCTCACAGCCCCTGGGTGCCGGTAATTATCACCCCGGCATGAGCGTCAATATGAGATACCGCAACCTTGATGCCATCCCCTACAATAAATCAATAAAATCCAATATTGAACTGTGGCATTGGGTAAAGACAACAATTGATTATGGCCTGGTCTCGTATTATTACAGACTTCCGGAGTTAACTAAATGAATAATATATTAATGGGCTATCCCAAATCAGAATTCTGTCCTCTCAACCCAAGAATCTATCAACATATCAACCCATCAACATATCTCCTGACTTTCAGACCTCAGGCCCTGGACCTTCAGGCTTTGCTGTCTACCGCAAGCTGTGATACGGCAGCATAGCGCCACGCCTTCATGAATAGCCTGACAAGGAACAGAAGCTGTGTGGCCAGAAAGAACAAGAATATCATTATTCCCTTCTCCGGCATTGAACATGCGGCGAACCACATGGAGCCGGAAACGAACACGACATTCAGTACAAGAATCACCAGCACTGTGAGGTAAGATATCCAGAATCCTTTTTTCAGAGCCTTAAACCCTTCTCCGAGGGCTCTGAATACCTTTCGTGAACCGGTTGCCGCTATCCATCTGCGTGAGTAATCGGCTACAAACAGCCAGACAGGCAAGCCCAGTCCCCACAGAACGAAAAAGATTTTCATGAGCCCTGACAGGGGGGATGATCCTTCCGAAGATGCCAGCATCACCCCTGAAGGGATTCCAATTATCAGAGCCGTGTAAACACCTATGATTAAGCACATTATCAGTGCTATCAGCAGGAAAGGGAAAAAGTTGTTCGCTGATGCCTTCATGAATGCAGAAACTTTTAATCCGCCCCAGGCCGTGGTGAACCTGGTGAAGAGGCCTCCTGCAAAAAAAGTATACAGGAGAAATCCTGCCATAACCAGTAAAAGTCCCCCTGTGGTGGCTGATGCCATCAGCTGACCAAATGCCTTGCCCATGTCGCCTGCCAGGCCCATGTCAAATCCTTTTGACAGCTTTTCCATAACCATACTGTCGCCGAAGACGGACTTAAAGGAGCTCTTCAGGGGAAGAGCAACAAACATGATCATCACCAGGGTAATGATCCACACAGTCAGTAAAAGTTTATATGATGATGCCGTCGCAACGGCTCCCTTTTTTAGTATTCTGAAAACATCCATTTCCGGGAAATTAAATTGTAAAAAGTGAGATCATCATCTGCATGAGAAAGATAAATTTGTTCGTCATCCGGCGCGAGGCCGTGAACTCAGGAGTGTTGGTAACTGAATTATTGATCCTGTTGACATCAAGGTCAATCTCATCA
The DNA here is from genome assembly GCA_963743775.1 of uncultured Bacteroidales bacterium. Taxonomy (GTDB): domain Bacteria; phylum Bacteroidota; class Bacteroidia; order Bacteroidales; family VadinHA17; genus SR-FBR-E99. The sequence goes on along the minus strand of CAVURA010000008.1, from coordinate 361,571 downwards.
TAAGGATCTATTTTCGCCCAGGTGACCTGCCTGGTACCGGTGTATTCGAAATCCATGTACCTGGCTTTGCCGTCCCACTCGGCCATCTCCTCATCGCCATTATCAAAATGCACAAGCACCTTGACAGGCAGCGTTAAGCCTCCCAGCCTTTCCAGGCTGACCCTTGAAAGGTAGATTGTGTCACCCGCAAAGTCGCTGCGTTTAAATATCGTTGTGTCACCCTCGCGGTCGCTGCTTTTAAATGTTGTTGTGTCACCCTCGACAATTCCCGAATAGCTTCTGATTTTATTATTACGAATCCCGGATACCCTGTAATCGCATATTTCATTTCCGTACAGCACCTGGTCAAAGTACCAGTTCATATTGTCCCCAAACCTGTCGCCGTGTTCATTTTTTACAACGTCATTCACAACTGCAATGAAGTCGCGGCCGGAAGGATGCCGGAAAGCCCATCTCCTGTAATACTCGCGGAAGACGTTATCCATTGTCTCTGTACCTATAAGTCCCTCAAGTGTGTGCAGCCATACCGCAGTCTTACTGTATGACATCATGCCATAGGTCCCGTGAGGGTACATCCATGACGGCAGGTCGTTCGTTGCTGCCTGCCTGGATGGGCTAGATATATAACTGATCCTTCCCTGGTCAGTATCTGACATTTTTATGAATGGCAGTCTTATCAATCCATAGCCATCGCCGTAGGAAGCATCAACTATGCGTTGTTCCCAATATGAGTTGACACCCTCATCGAGCCATGGCTCCTCAAACTCATTACTGGCAAGAATTCCCATGAAGTAGGCATGGCCGAACTCATGGATGGTGACCATTTCCGCCATTTTAAAGAACGAAGGAACCATTCCTCCGCCGGACGAGGTAAATAAGGTTGTATATTCCATGCCTCCGGCGCCGGAGCCTGAAACAGGCGGGTCAACGACGGTCATGTGAGGCCAGGGGTACGGACCCACCCGTGCATCGAGATACTCAAGTGCATTAATGACTGCAGCAAATTGGTTATCAGCTATTTTCAATCCCATTTCAGTGGTCATGAGAGTTATTTCCACTCCCCTCCACTTTTTCTTCACAACCTTGTAACCGGGCCAGGCAGTCCATGCGAAGTCAACGATATCTTCCGCCCTCCATTTTATTGTTTTTGTACTGTCACCGTTATCAGTCTCCTCAATAAGTATTCCTCCTGATCCGGCGACATAGTCAGAAGGTATCGTGACGGTGACATTGTACACAGAGTAGTTGGAATAGAATTCCGAATGAGGATGAAACTGGTGGCAGTTCCAACCGTCAGCCTCCCGCTGTCTCATGCCGGCCGTTTCATAGACGCCAAACTTCGGAAACCACTGACCGGCAAAATAAAAATCATCACTGTAGCCTGTTCTGACTATGGGGGAAGGTAACTTTGAATCGAATTTCATATGTAACCGCAGCGTGTCTCCCGGCAGTACAGGTTCGGGCAGGGTGATCTGCAGAACAGTGCGGTCATAAATATTGCTGTCGTCAGGCGATATAAAACGCATGGCTTTGGACAGATCATTTGCCGAATCATCCGTAACGGACTTTATCTTTACATATCCCCAGCCATCGTCCCCGGCCGGCGACCATCCCCTGTCCGAGGCGAAGGAGCTTTTGTTGCTGCTGAAGGCGTTCAGGTACATGTGCAGCATGGCATCACCGACAGGCTTGGCGGATTTGTTCACCCACCATGCTGTCATCTCTCCGGTGACAATGTGCTTTTCGGGGTCAAGAACAGCATTGATATCATAACCTGTAACCCTGTCGCTCACAGGTTTATCAAAAATTATCTGTCCGTACAATGCCGGAGGCAGGCAAAGCAGAAAAATGATGAAATATCTTCTCATTTAGTTCCCAATGAAGAATAAACAGATAAATGTAATGTAAAAATTCTCTCCGATTAGTAACTTTGCACATAATTCCTGATTTGTGCAATGGCAAGAAAAAGCACCCGTGATATGATTATCGGTGTAGCCGCAGGGTTGTTTGGAACAGTCGGGTTACGCCAGACCACTATGGAGATTATCGCGGCTGCCGCCGGTCGCGGCAGGCGCACTGTTTATATGTATTTCAGCAACAAGGCTGAGATTTATGAAGCTGTGGTCGAGGGTGAACTGAACCGGATCATTAACCCTCTTCGGGAGATTGCTGCTTCCGAAGGGCCACTCAGGCTGGTGCTGCAAAATTACACTTCTGAAAGGATAAGGCTTCTCAAGGATCTTGGCAGCCGCAATCCACTGTTAATGAAAGATTTTGCACAGGGGAGCAGCAGGGTAGAGAAACTGAAAGAAAGACTTGTCAGGGAAGAGGAGAAGGTCATCACACCGTTTTTTTACAGGCACAGGAAAGAGTTAGATCTGCCGTCAGGTGCCACAATTGAGGACTGTGCTGCGATATTTATCAATATACTCAAAGGTACCGACAGACTTCTGGCCCGGGAGAACGGCCATGAAAAAAACGAACAGCTGTCACTTGCAGGTACGGACCTCTTCACAAAAGGTCTGATCTGCGGATCTGAGAAAGGTTAAAAAATAAAGCGGTCAGTATACCCGGCCGCTTTCCCTTTGGGGAATTATATAATTATTTCGCCTGTGTGAACTGTCCCTTCGTCACCCACATCACCACCTCATCTGACAGAGGTTTCACTGCCGGCTTAAGATAACCGACCAGTTTACCGTTTTCATCGATGAGATACTTCTGAAAGTTCCAGGCTACATCAGAATCAAGGACGCCATTTTGGGACTTTCTTGTCAGCCACTGATAGAGAGGATGCATGTCGTCACCCTTGACTGATATCTTTGACATCATCGGGAAAGTAACACCGTATTTACTGTCGCAGAACTCCATTATCTCGGCATTTGTACCCGGTTCCTGGCTCATAAAGTTATTGGCAGGGAATCCGATGATGACCACCTTCTGCTTATAAGCCTTATAAAGAAGCTCGAGGTCCTTGTACTGAGGGGTATGGCCGCATTTTGAAGCAGTGTTGACGATTATAACCTTTTTGCCTTTCAGGTCAGCGAAGTTGTACTGCTGGCCGTCGATGGTCTCGACGGTAAAGTCGTAGAATGATTTCTGCGACATCACCGGAGCCATTACGAGTGTCATGATTGCGGCAATGGTTAATACTCTCTTTTTCATTTTAAAAGTTTTAATCAGTTACCTAATAACAAACCTGGTGCCAAAGAGTTTCTCAGGCATTAATAAAAAGTATCCGAGGGGTGAAATTACGAAAATCTTTCTATTTTTGCACATTCTTTGACCGGGGTATAGCGCAGTTGGTAGCGTATCTGGTTTGGGACCAGAGGGTCGCAAGTTCGAATCTTGCTACCCCGACTTAAGAAAAATGACCGCCCCCGTAAAAACGGGGGCGGTTTTTTTATTGATCTGAGCGTTAAATGCTTGCATTTATGAGTGAAAGATCAATAAAAAAGACAGCAGCAGTGCTGCTGGTCATTTTTCTTATTGTCATCCCCTACCTGTGATCACTAGCCTCCGCACCAGCGGAGGCTAGTAATCTTGCTACCCCGACAAATAAAAGCCTGTCGCAGAATGCGGCGGGCTTTATTTTTTACTGACGCGCTGACAGCTCGCTGTCAAAGCGGAAGGAAAAAATAAAAGTCAAACCCGCCGGGCTTTCCGAGTATCAATATATTCTCAGATGTTATTTCCCTTTTTCGTTATAAAAGAATGACAGTGCACCCGATGGACACTTCTTTACCTGCTCAATTACTCTTTCGGAAGAGGCTCCGTTTGGATTAATCCACTTTCTGACAGCAGGATTGAACACCTCAGGCAATTGCCTGAAACAGAAAGTAGCGTGCTGGCATAATTCAGGCTGCCATACAACAGTAATTTCATCGTTTGCGTAATTTATATTCTTTATGGCACTCAATTTTTTCTGATAAAATTAGTGTATTCTTTCTTCTCCTTTTTTGGCGGGTCTATCTTGCTGGCTGTAGCTTTTTTCATTTTTAACAACCATGCCATATTCTTCCCTAACACGCGCATAATCTGTTTCCCTTCACCATCTTTTGTAACCTCGCCGGCACCTGAGCCATGAATTACATCCCAATAATTGGATGTCGCAATAATCATTTCAGAATATGCGAGATAATGATTCAGACTATCCAGTGTTGCAGAACCTCCCGTTCTTCTGACTGCCACGACGGCAGCTGCAACCTTATGACGCAGCAGGTTTCCGTTTGATCCTGAAACAAAATATAACCGATCCAGAAAACTTTTCATCGTACCTGCTATGCCTGAATAATAGACCGGTGAACCCAGGATAATGCCATCTGCCTTCTTTATTTTCTGTATCCACTCGTTCAGGTCATCTGTTTTAATGACGCACTTTTCATTCTTATTTGCAGCACATTTGCGACAGGCAGTGCAACCATGAATCATTTTATGGCCAATGTGAAGTATCTCAAACTCAATACCGTCTGCTTCCAGTTCATTTCCAACCATGGTTAATGCATGAAAAGTGTTTCCTTTTTTATCAGGACTTCCGTTTATTGCTATGACTTTCATTTTATAGGATTTAATATTTTTGCAATTTGCTGGTTATTTTCGATAAGGTAAAATTAGGGAATAATTGGCGATACATAGGTCCGGCGAAATGTTAAACCGCAGGAAAGATATCGTATAGTTGAAGGAATTGCTTTTAATCGCTCGATGTGAATTGGCAGATTAAAAGTTAGAACTATCTTTAATGAAAATAACCAACTAACCTATGAAATTCGTTTTCCAACAAATCAGAAAAGCTGGACTGTTTTTAATCTTAATTACAGCCTGCGCCTCCGTTTACGGGCAAATCCCGGTAAAAGGCAAGGTAATCTCTGCTGAGGATAACCAGGGCTTACCAGGTGTTTATGTCCTGATCAAGGATACTGGTAAGGGTGCTGCAACAGGTTCTGACGGTACTTATAACATTACCGTAGGGAATGCAGATGATGTACTGGTATTTCGTTTCCTTGGTTACATCACCCAGGAAATAGCTGTAAATAACAGAACTGTCATTGACGTTGTGCTGGAACCTGATATTACAACCCTTGAAAGCGTGGTTGTAATGGGATACAGTTCCAAAAAACGAAGTGAAATTACCAGTGCGGTAACTACGCTTTCTGCTGATAAATTTATGGATGTTACAACCAATGACATCGGATCACTGCTGCAGGGAAAAGTCTCAGGCATCCAGGTCATCAACAGTTCCGGCGCTCCGGGGGCAACCTCGGAAATCCGGGTCAGGGGAATATCCTCGTTCAGTGCACCGCAGGGACCACTGTATGTGGTTGATGGAATTATTGGCGGATCATTTGACCCCAATGACGTTGAAACCATAACTGTGCTTAAGGATGCAGGGGCAACAGGAATGTACGGCTCCCAGGCAAACGGGGGAGTAATAGTAGTTACAACCAAGCAGGCCAGGTCAGACAAGGCCGTGTTCGAGTTTAAGGCAGTCGGTGGATTCCGCGTTGCAGACCACGGAAATGTAAAAATGATGGACAGCAAAACTTTATATGCATATCACAGGGAGTACTTCCGTGATCCGGAATTGTTCGTTGTGGATGACAGAAAATTCAAGGCTGAAAGACCGGAATCTCTTCTCGATGTCAACACTGACTGGCTGTCTGAAACCTTTAATCCGGCACTGATACAAAATTACTTCCTGTCAGTTTCAGGAAAAGCCGAAAAGCTCTCCTACTATCTGGGAGCCTCTTATTACAACGAAGATGGCACTTTTATCAATTCTGGATATCAGCGTGCCAATCTCAGGGCAAATACCTCCTACAAATTTTCTGACAGAGTTACCCTTACGAACAATATCAATATCAGCGGATCAAAAAACATTGGCACTGATTATATGAATATCTATTATGCATATGTAAGCATGCCATGGGATGATCCTTATGATGAGAATGGCAATGCCAGAAGCTTCAAAAATGCAGAAGGCATATGGTCAAAAGACAAGATAAACCCGATCCAGGCTGCAGAAAATTCGGAGCTGAGCAATAAATCTTTTGGATTTGATTACGATATTACCCTGAATATTAATATTCTGAAATGGCTGACATTTTCATCATCAAACAGGTTGAGTGCCTACTCCTCTATGGATCAGACCTATTACTCCAAAGCAGCTGATAATCTTTCATATTTTGGAACAGGATACGTAAGTTCCCAGAGCAGTCTCAATTATGGCGGAATAACTACTGACTTACTGAAATTTAATTTCAGCAAGGGGGATCATTCATTCAGCGGACTGGTAGGATTTGAAGCCCAGGCAGGGAATGATGATTATATCTTCGGGTCAGGCATGGGCATCCCCGAAGGACTTAGAGTTCCGTCTGTTGCATCAGGCCAGTACCTGATTGAGGGTACACCTTCCAGATCGGTTATGCAATCAATCATATCCCAGGCAAACTATAATTACCTCCAGAAGTATTTCCTTTCTGCTTCTTACCGTATAGACCAATCATCACAGTTTGCACCGAATAAAAGAACTGCAATGTTCCCGAGTGTTTCTGCTGCATGGCTGATCAGTAATGAAGATTTCATAAAAAATATCCCTGCAGTCTCAAATCTTAAACTCAAGGCCAGCTGGGGTAAAACCGGGATGAAGGATATCGGCCCTTACCGGTACATGGAAATGTTTAGTTTTTCCTCCCAATATGACGGCCAGCCGGCAGCGGTCCCTACCCAGATGGCTAATCCTGATCTCACCTGGGAACAAACTGATCAGTATAATATCGGAGTTGAAATCGGATTATTCAAAAGAATGGATATCGAAGTGGATTTCTACAGGAACATGACAAAAGATCTGCTGGTTGAAAGAGCCTTGCCCCCTTCAGGAGGGTTCAGAACTCAATGGCAAAACATTGGCGAAGATTTGAATACCGGAGTTGAGTTAAGTGTATCCGCAGCTATTGTTAAAAGCAGCAATTTCACATGGTCAGTTGATTTTTCGGGCAGTTATAACAGGAACGAATTGTCGGGGTTTGGAAATGATACAATCCTGACCGCTAATTCGTATGGTGTAACTCAGATTTACCACGACGGCGCTCCTCTGTATTCATGGTATGCCAAAGAATTCTCAGGAATCGATCCGGCAGACGGAACTATGCTCTGGGTGGGCAACGACGGTGAGATAACCCATGAATACCAGGATGCCAGGTATGTAGAATACGGAACACCTATGCCTAAGTTCCAGGGAGGATTTGCAACCGATCTCAGGTACAGGGCATTTTCTTTGAGAGGGAATTTTTCCTACCTGTCGGGTAATAAGATTTTTAATTATTTCAGGAGATATGTCGACCATGATCTGCAAGAGACACAATTCAATGTAATGATGCCGCGTGACGACTACAGTCTGTGGCAGAAACCAGGTGATATAGCTACAAAACCGCTGCCACAGAACGCAAGAAATTCGTTTGACCCTTCGACACGCTTCATAGAGGATGGCAGCTTCCTGAAAGTAAGGAACATTACACTGTCATATGAACTGCCTCCACAGGCACTGTCAAAAATGAAACTCAGCGGCATGACAATTTCCATCGCAGGGGATAACATCTATACCTTTACCAATTTCTGGGGACAGGATCCTGAAGTTTCTATTGAACCGGGTGGTGGAAATCTGCCGGGATATGCTGAATTCAAATATCCGAATAACAAGCAGTATGTATTAAGCCTTAATATTCGTTTCTGACCCTAATAAGATAAAGATATGAAGAAGATATATAAATATACAGGACTGCTGCTTATTGCATTTGCACTCACAGAGTGTGATCTTGATGTAATACCCCAGGATGCCCTTACAAGCGAACAGATTACAACTACCTCAGACGGATTGTCAAGTCTTGTGAATGGTTTGTATGCCATTTTCAAGGAATCGAATGGCAACAATTGCTACCTCCGTCAGTATTATCAGATGAGTGATTTTGCAAGCGATGATATTGTCTGTGCGTACAAAACAGAAGACGACCTGATAAACAGTTTCAGGTATAAGGACAGAAGCGCCGAAAAGTCAAATATCAATTACTTCTGGGAAATGTCTTACAAAATTGTCTACGGGGCAAATGTTGCAATCTCAATGGCCGATATGAAAGGTGATGATCCTTTCACCAATCAGTTAAAGGGAGAAAGCTATTTTCTCAGGGCATTTGCCACTCATAACCTTGTGCGCTTTTTTGCCAAACCATACAGCGAAGCCAATAAATCAGCGCCGGGAGTCATTATCCGTGACAGCAAGACTGACAATATGCCTGAGGCAAGAGCAACCCTTGAGGAAACATACAGATATATTATCAGCAGCCTCAAAACTGCAGAATCCGTTATGAGTGAGGAGATGCCTTCCGAAAGGGATAATGAAAACCACAGGTTCGCAAGTATCTATTCTGTCTGGGCAATGCTCTCACGCGTCTATCTGTATAAAGGTGAGCTGGACAGTTGCATTATATATTCCGACAAACTGATCAATTCGGAAATGTATGCCCTGGAAACACCGGAAAGTTATCCGGGATATTTTGCATCTGCAAAAACAGGATCTGAGAGCGTCTGGATTATCCCGTTCAATCTGATCGATGACCAGCTGAACGGTTCGGTGGCATCAATGATTTATAACGGCAACAATTGCTGGGCCGAGGAAGGAGCCAGTTCCTCGATACTCGAAGAAATGGGCTACGGAACAGATATGACCGGCATTGATCAGCGGTGGCAATACATTGTAACAGATGCCGGTGTTGTGAAGAACGGAGTTAATATGTTCTATATCAGCAAATTTTCCGGACAGGACGGCTCCCCCACACTCAGCTCTCCTGTCATGTTCCGCCTGGCTGAGATCTATCTGAACAGGGCAGAAGCATATGCTAAACAGGCAGATGTTGCCAGCGCGGTTGCAGATTTAAACATGCTGCTCGAAAACCGGCTTATTGTTCCAGAAGGTGAAAGTATAGACGATTACCTTTATGATGAAGCCTCAATTACAAGTGGAGAAATTGTCGATCTGGTGCTTAAAGAAAGAAGGATTGAACTGGCCTTCGAGGGACACCGGATATTTGACCTGCTGAGAAACGGAAAGGACATTACCCGTAATTACTGGGGATTCCATCTTGACACCTACAACGGTGTTCCATCCGGAAGTGAGCCAGGTATTGCCGCTCCGGGTGTACTTTTTCACTCTAATGATCCTGAATTGATTTACCCGATTCCGTCAAGTGAGATCAGTACAAACAAACTTTGCGTACCTAATTAATAATCTAAAGGCTATGAGATCCTATAAAAAAATACAAATAATCATTGCTGCATTTCTGGCAATCATACCGATGTCATGCAGTAAAATGGGTGAATATAATCTCGAAGAGACGCCACCGCTGGATTTCCGTTCGTACTATGATGGTTTAAATGTGACTTTTGCAAATGCAACGGAAGGTGCTACAGATATTTCATGGGATTTTGGAGATGATTCACCTGTTGTTGCCGGTGATTCAGTGGAACATACTTACAATGCGATAGGTAATTATGTCATTACAATGAATGGATCAGTTGGCGGCACATCTTATATTTTTCATACCGTGCTGAGAGTTGATAAAGCATCTGTAATTGATCTTGAGGATGGTACTTTCGACGACTGGAATGGAGTGACTTACCCGGATTTCCTGCTTTCAGGTAAGGGAGCAATCACTACAGCCAAAATCGATTATGATGCCAACTACCTTTATATATATGTTGAATTTGACTCGATTGCTGAAAATGCCGGCATAATTGACCATATTTTTGGTGTATATATGGATGTTGACAACAACGTTGCATCCGGATTCTCAATGAAGGAAATGGGTGTTGATTACGGTTGTGAAGGGAATTTGTACGATGGTGGATGGTGGGCTCCGAGTGTTGTTGATATGGTTAACGGAGACCCGGGCTGGCCCTTTATGGGTTTTGATGATGAAAATGCAATTAAGCCCGGCTATATCGTCAAGGAAGGCAATACGATAAAAATGGAGTTCGGCGTTTCACGGGAAGTCTTTAAAATCAATTCCGATGCCATGTCATTTTCAATGAGTATCATGAACTCTGACTGGTCCGACGTTGGTAACCTGGTCACACCCTTGCCGGATTTCAGTGAAAAAATTCCTGTCATGATGAATAAGAGCAGCAAATAGCAGAAAGAACCGGATAGTATGAACACAACCCTTCAACCTAAAAGTTCACCTTTGGCCGACAGGGTGACTTCCGTGGATTTCTTTCGCGGATTTACAATGTTCCTGTTGGCAGGTGAAGCTTCATTGCTTTATGAACGGTTCCTTGAATTTGACAATGGGTTTATGCAGTTTCTCGGGACACAGCTCAGCCATCATGAATGGCATGGATTGCATTTCTGGGATCTGATACAGCCCTTTTTTATGTTTATCGTCGGGGTTGCTATTCCTTTTGCTGTAGCTAACCGGCAAAAGAAAGGGGACAGCAATAAGACAATCACCCTTCATGCTTTTAAACGTGCATTCCTGTTGTTGTTTTTCGGCTGGGCTCTGTATGTCATCGAAGCAGGAAGACTGGTATTTCAGTTTCAGAATGTTCTCGCCCAACTGTCAGTTACCTATCTCGTGGCGTTCCTGATAATGAAAAAAAGCTTCAGATTTCAGCTAATCTTCACCCTGGTGATCCTGTTACTGATTGACCTGGCATACCGTTTCTTTCCGGTTGAAGGGTTTAATCATCCCTGGGTGAATTATGAAAATCTCGGGGCCTGGTTCAACAATAAGATTGAAGGTGTTGATAAGGCCAGCGAATGGGCAACATTGAATTTTGTTTCGACAACAGCTCATACAGTCTGGGGTGTTCTCTGCGGCAAGCTTCTGATGAGTGATAAAACACCCGCTAAGAAGATCCAGATTTTGCTTATTGCCGGGGTATCGGCCCTTATCGTAGGATACGGTCTGGATCTCCTTAATATAACTCCCATTATCAAGAAGATTGCTACATCTTCATTTGTATTTGCGAGCGGAGGATGGACCATTCTGGCTCTCTGTTTCAGTTACTGGCTGATTGATGTAAAAAAACTATTCACCAAAGGATCCAGAATGTTCATAATAGTTGGAATGAACAGCATCTTTATTTATATGTTCTTTTCACTATCCGGAGCGAATTTTATAAGCAGAATGGTCGCTCCGTTCAGCGAAATGTTGTTTTCGTGGGCTGGAAACCTGACGGTGGAAGTAATCACCAGTTTGTCTGTTTGGGCGGCAATGTGGTATCTTTGTTATTGGCTCTATAAAAATAAATTATTTGTAAAAATTTAGTCTTACAGGCAACACAGGAGAGCAATCGACCACTAGAATTCAATCCCTACAGACACCTCAAGCATTCCGAAAGGTTTTATTTCTGTGCCTTCACGTGGTGTGGGATCGGTATTATCGGCATCAGGATCGTTATACTGCCAGACATACTCATTTCTCTCTGCACCAAGGTAGATCCCGGCGTTTACAAATAATCCTTTCCTGATGAACGCGTCAAAAAGGATATCGCTCTATTCTACCGGCGGAAGAAAAAGAGCATTGAACAACAGTTTGTATGTCGCAGGTGTCGATGCCCTGAACTGAGGATTAAAAGCATAAAGTATAATCTGTCCTTTGCCTTTCTTAAGCCAGAGCATTGCAGCCATATCGGCAATCTTTTCTTCGTTTTCGCCAAAACCGCTTATGATCAGATCGTCATCAGGAAAAACGCCTATCACCCTGCGATCCATGTCAAAACGCGGTACGCTGGTTGCGAACAGAGGCTGTCCCCTGTAGAATATCCCTGTCTCTGCCGGCATGCCATATGTGAGCGGATGATCCTGTTTCACTTTCATTCGAACCCATGAACCTGGTATAAGCAGTCCGTCTTTCTGTGCCTGCTCGGCAATATTTGTAAACGGAAGTACAAACTCTTCCTTCTTCTCACCGTCAGTTATCTCGAGCATGCCTGCAAAGAGATCCGTCGACTGACCCCATGAAATGACTTTGCCGCCATTATTAATGAAGATCAGGAGTTTCTCCAGTCCTTTCTTACCCATACCCTTCTGATAATCGGGATGATAGTTACTCATGGCGGCTCTGGTTTCGGTTCCGGGTTTGCCGTTCATGAGCAGCGTCTTGCCGGATGACGGAAAGATTATGACATCGTAGTCCTTTGTTAAATCGGTCTTTTCAAATTCATCAGGATGGATAACCGTGTAGGGTAATTTATAAGTATCGAATAGATAACGTGTCCAGCCGGCATCCATGTCGCTGAAGTAAGTCTCCACCAGAGCAATACGCGGCATTGTGACATCCGTAAGCGGGAGCCCGGACACCTTTTCAGCAAATCCCGGTTCTGTAAGCGATTCTTTTACAATACTGTTAAGGAGGGCTTCATCACCGCCCTGGATGACGAAACTGCCTTTGCCGTAGACCTTGCCGTCAATCTTCGTCTCCTGACTGAGACGACCTACTTTCAGTCCCTTCTGCAATGCAATGAAAGCTGCCCTGAAGCTTCCGTTATTTGTTGCAGGAAACACTGCCGGCATCTTATACGTATCTGCCAGCGGATAATATGTTCCTGTCAGCGGCTTAAGTAAATTTTCAAAGGCAAGGTCACGGGTTTTAATCTCGTGGGAAACAAGTCCCCTGTGAAGGGGCAGAGACCAGCTCGTGATGTCATAGGGACGGATCATTTCGCCGCCGGTGGTGTAGTGTCTTACCGGAAACTCCTGCTTTTCCATCACCTCCTTGATAAATTCCCTGAACGGTTGTGCCAGCGGGTAAACTATGTCTCCCTCCTTCAGATTAATGCCCTCAAGAGTATAATTCTTTGACAGCCTGAATGAGTTGACCCCATGCTCGTTCATGAGTGCTGCAAGGCTGATCAGCTCACTCTGGTCAGACTGCTCTGCAGGAAAAACATAATAATACGGAGGTTGTGTCTTTCCTTTCTCCACTTCCCTCCTGCACAGATCATTTCTGAACTTCAGGATATCGTTTTTAAGCAGCGATGCGGTCTTGATGATAGAGAGTGTTGATCCGATCTCCAGCTTCACTATGTCGCCCAGGCGCCACCATCCCCCGGGCCATGGCAGAGGGAAGCTGACGCTCTTCTCATATTCTGCAAGTCCTTTTCCGCTGGCCTCCAGCTCTCCCGGCTCAATATAGATGGGTGTTGCTTCTTTCACGCTTGCGGCTTCGGTGAGCATTCCGATGACATTTTTCCAGCTGGATGTTGTAGTTCCTCCCGGCCAGTAATCGTCAAATATTTGTTTCTGCCCCACCCCGGCAAGCCCTTCGTTGGTAAGGTCACGAAGCATGTTCGTGCCGAACACCCCCATCCACGCCCATAACTCCGCATCCACATTTTCAGCTATCGGATCATGTGACGGAGGCACAAAATAGCGGATACCGGTTGATCCCATCTGATGCTTCTCGACCGCAACCTGCGGGAACCAGTCGAGGCTGTATATCCTCGATATCGCCCTGGTGTCTTCCTGCGTGAGGCTGACAAAATCACGGTTATTGTCATGTCCCACATATTTATGATAAACCCTTGGCAGAGATGCCCCCTCATACTGTGTGCCCTTGTATTTCTTATAATTCTCCACAACAAAATCCATCCCGTCAGGATTATGGTTTGGCACTATCATGTAAACAACATCCTCAAGGTAGCCTTTTATCAGGGGGTCATCCGTGGTGATGAGCTTATATGCGATCAGTGGGGCTGCCTGGCTCGGAGCCACTTCGGTCGAATGCATCGACAGGGTGGCAAGAACGAAGACCCTGCCATTGGTTATGTTATCAAGCTGCTCTTTATCCGACAGGCCCGGGTCAAGCGCCAGCACCTTGTTAATCTCACGCAGCCTGTCAAGATTTTTTATATTCTTTTCAGACGATATGAAAGCTATGTACATTTTTTTACCCATCGGGCTCTGTCCGATCTCAATCATCTTAAGCATCGGTGACGCCTTGTCAATCTCCTGAAAATAACTTATCAGCTCCTCATAATTGAAAAGCATGTAATCGGCTCCCGGAACAAATCCGAAATACTTTTCAGGAGTAATGACTGACGACTGGGCTGATGCCTGTGGAACAAGCAAGCCGCTGACAATAAGCATTATACTAATTGTCAATAGATTAATTCTTTTCATAACCCTAAATAGCGCTGTTGAATGTGTCACCCTGCTTAATGTCTCCTGTCTCCCATCCTTTGCGAAGCCAGCTTGAGCGCTGTGCTGCGGAGCCATGGGTAAATGCATCAGGAACTACACGGCCCTGGTATTTTTTCTGAAGAACGTCATCGCCGATAGCTGAAGCTGCGCGGAGAGCCTCTTCAATATCGCCTGCCTCAATCGTTCCCAGCATCTTGTCGGCATAATGAGCCCACACACCTGCAAGGAAGTCGGCCTGCAGCTCCAGTCTGACGGTGAGCTGATTGCCTCTTACCTCACTCACCTGAGAACGTTCCTTTGTCACCTCCTCAAGTATTCCCATCTGGTTCTGCACATGATGTCCTATCTCATGAGCGATTACATAGGCTACTGCAAAATCACCGTATGCACCATATTTCTGCTGCAGGTCATCGCAGAAGCTCAGGTCAATATAGACTTTTTCATCGCCGGGGCAATAGAATGGACCGCTGGCGGCAGTGGCGTACCCGCATGCTGACTGCACCTGGTCCCTGAACAGAACGAGCGTGGGTTTGACGGTATGTTGATCCCGACTGGGCAAAAATCTGTGTCCATATCTCCTCAGTATCTGCAAGCACAACCGAGACAAACTGAGCCATCTGGTTTTCCTCCTCTGTAGCCTCAACGGGCCCCGATGTTGTCTGGGAGCCTGTCTGATCAAGAATACTTGACGGATCACCTCCAAGGAGCAATACGATGAGTACTATCACTATTGTACCTACCCCGCCGCCTACAACCTTGGTGCCTGTGCTCATCCCTCTGCGGTCTTCTACATTATCGCTGCCACGCCGTCCCTGCCATTTCATAGTGTTTGATTTTTAGTGGTTATTGTTTCGTTTATATAAACGGGCAATAAAACACCCAAATTTAATAAATATTAAATGTGAACAATTTAGGCGGCAGTATGTTTTAATTGAAAATAATCCATATGAAAACAAAAGCATTTTTAATCATCACATTCATTCTCAGTATAACATTAACAAAACAAACTACTATGGCACAAGGATACACTTTTCCAGAGCTTCCGTATGCATATAATGCACTGGAGCCTTACATTGACGCCCAGACGATGGAGATACATTATACAAAACATCACAGGGCATACTTTGACAACTTTGTCAAGGCAGCAACAGAAAACAAGATAGATAACCTCTCTCTCGAGGAAATCTTTTCGAAGGTGAGTACTCTGCCTGCAGTGGTACGCAATAACAGCGGAGGTCTGTACAATCACGGTCTTTTCTGGCAGGTGATGGGTCCGAATGCAGGCGGTCAGCCTGATGGAGCCCTGCTGGAAGCCATAAATAAGACTTTCGGGTCGTTTGACAAGTTTAAAGCTGAATTTGAAACCGCAGCGAAGACGCAGTTCGGAAGCGGATGGGCCTGGCTCTCTGTTGACGCTGACGGCAAACTGTTTGTCTCACAGACACCCAACCAGGATAATCCCCTTATGGATGTAGTAGTAAAACGCGGCCAGCCGATACTTGCCCTCGATGTGTGGGAACACGCCTACTATCTGAAATACCAGAACCGCAGGCCGGAATATGTCTCGGCTTTCTGGAATGTGGTAAACTGGAAGAAAGTTGCGGAACTTTATAATGAAGCAATAAAGTAGTCTCCGGCGATTTCCTACCTTGCATCCTGTTTCAGGCAGGAAGAAATGACGGCAGAATATCTCATAAATGCAAAGGGTCTTCACAAGCATTTCAAAAAGGTAAAGGCTGTTGACGGTGTCGATTTCTCACTTGCAAAGGGAGAATATGTGGCGCTGCTTGGACCAAACGGGGCAGGCAAGACTACCCTGGTTGAGATGATCGAAGGTATCCGGACCCCTGATCAAGGACAAATCCTTATCAGGGGCCGGTCATTGAATGATGACAGGTCAGCTTTGTACGGCCTCCTTGGAATATCATTTCAGGAGACACGCTTCCTTGAAAAGATAACAGTGCTTGAAACCGTCCGCCTCTTTGCCAGCTTCTACAAACAACCTGATGAAAAGATCGGGAAGGTGATACACCTTGTCGGCCTGGAGGACAAGAAAGATGCCTATACAAAAAATCTTTCAGGCGGACAGCGGCAGCGGCTTGCCCTGGGTATATCACTGCTGAATGACCCGGAAATACTTATTCTTGATGAGCCAACAACAGGTCTTGATCCTTCTGCGCGGAGAGAGATCTGGGATATTCTCCTGAAGCTGAAGGATAAAATGGGCACTTCCCTCATCCTTACTACCCATTACATGGAGGAGGCAACACAGTTGTGCGACAGGATTATCATTATGGACAAAGGCCGCTTCCTGGCGGAGGGCTCGCTCGCTGATCTGCTCACCGGTATGAAAATGCCCGATGTGGCTTTATTTACAGTCGAAGGAACAATTCCCGATGATCCTCCTGTAAAACAGGATGGGCTTGCCATTCAGTGGGACAGAGTTAAGGGAAAAGGCAGATGTGAGCTGCATAATGTCACAACCGGCATGCCTCAGCTTTTCACATTCCTGGAAAATAATAACCTGCGGCTGACTGACTTTGAACATATCAGGCCAACGCTTGATGATGTATTCCTTTCGATGACCGGCAGACGCCTGAATGAAGAAACAGAGTGAATATGAGAAGGCACGAACTCTGGCAGTTGATAATCATTCATTTCAAGGAGTTACTCCGTGAACCGGGCGTGCTCTTCTGGGGCATAGGCTTTCCAATTCTGAT
Organism: uncultured Bacteroidales bacterium; assembly: GCA_963743775.1. GTDB lineage: Bacteria > Bacteroidota > Bacteroidia > Bacteroidales > VadinHA17 > SR-FBR-E99. The sequence goes on along the minus strand of CAVURA010000008.1, from coordinate 344,660 downwards.
GGCATGGGGACTTGGAATTGCCTTCACCGGAGAAAAAGAAACCAAGAAAGACATTGCAATAGTAAATTTTCAGGAAAATAATAAGCTGTCACTCTTTCTGCAGGACCATGCTGACAGGGATGATCACGGGAGGTTCCTCCTTACCATCAATGACCCGGTCTTTGGCAAAAACATCTTCAGGTTTGAACCGCTTGATTCTCTTGATGCAACACTGGGTGTCAAGCGTGGCATTTATCAACTCATGATGGATAACAAGGGTGACAGTACGGTCTTTTATCTTGATCCGGCCAACCCGGAGGCAAGACTGCTGCAACTGCAGATTGCAACACTGCTCGGCGAAAGACATGAGGATGATACCTTTTCGGGTGCTAACACCATCACGCTCGAGGTAAAGGGAACCAGGTACATAGATTTTCTTGTCCCGGGACTAATTGCCATGAATATCATGATGGCATGCATGTGGGGTATGAGCTGGACCATCATTGAGCGAAGAAAGGGAAACCTGCTCAGGCGGATGATGGTGACACCTGTCCGCCGGCAGAATATCCTCTTGGGACTGATGACCGCCCGTGTTACGATGAACTTTGTTGAAGCCGCATTGCTGATGCTGTTTGCCTGGCTTTATTTTGACATTCAGATCCAGGGAAGCGTGCCGGCGCTGATAATGGTATTTGTTGCAGGGAATTTAGCATTCACCGGGATTGCCATTCTCACATCCTCACGGACATCAAGCACCGAGGTAGGAAACGGCATTATCAACTTTGTCAATATGCCGATGATGATCCTGTCAGGTATCTTTTTCAGCTATCACAACTTTCCCGAATGGAGCATTCCGTTTATTCAGAATCTGCCGCTGACACTGCTTGCAGACAGCATGAGAAGTATCATCAATGAAGGCGCCGGCGTGGCTGCCGTACTTGACAAGACATTGATAATGAGCCTTATTGGTATTGTAACCTTCGGACTTGGTCTGAAAATGTTCAAGTGGTACTGATGCCGGAATAAAAATGTTCCGCTTTTGCGTTTCACTTATTTTTCAAGGGATCTGAAGCTCTTTCGTAAAATTCATTCTGCAACCGCTCAATTTCATTGTTGTCCTTCAGGTATCTGATCAGTCCGGCAAGCTGCGCGGCATCCTTTTCGATCAGGAGCTCACCCAGTCTTTTATTGGGCTGTGCAAGGTCTCCGGCATAATGGTTCGGGTATTTTGCATACCACCATATGCCAACATAACCGTTCTTCATCAGAGCCAGGCGGGCCTGATCTGCGCCAGACTCGGCACCTAATGCCGGGAGGTCAACAAGGTCAGGCCTGATATAATAAATCATTGCAGTTTCTTCCTCGCCGGCGTGGCCGTCATTCGAGGCCTTCTTTAAAGACTGTATTTCCTTATCCATTACCGGGTCCTCGCCAGGCTGGAAGAGAACAACAATATAGTCTTTTTCAGATGCAAGCTGCGACTGGCAAAAGAACTGAAGGAAAGCATTGTTTCCTCCGTGGCCGCTGAACAGGATGATCTTTTTCAGGCCGTTTCTTGCCATCTCTTCACATGTTTCCTGCAGGATCTGCCAAATCAGGTCATTGCTGTATGCAACAGTGCCGGGCTGATGCCGGGCTTCAAAAATCTGGCCGAAATAATAGGGAGGAAAGACCACAGCATATTCTTTTGCGACAGCCGCTTCAACCGCTGCCCGCGCTTCAAACAGGTCAGATCCGAGAGGAAGCTGGGTGGCATGTTTTTCAATGATTCCCATTGGGATTACACAAACTCCCTTTGAAAGCTCGACTGCTTTGACGAACTGCGGGGAGGTAAGCTCTTCCATACGAACTGGAAGCTTAGCAGGGTTCTGGGACATGGCTGCAAGGCAAAACAGCAGCATTAATGAAATTGCAGTGATTTTTTTCATAGGATACAATTGAGTTATTTTAATTCAGTTTTTTATCGCCTTTTTTTGGAAACCAGGGAATAAACGCACTTGTCCTTTCAATATATTCCTTATAGCCTGGTTTATCTGACACAAGCGATTTCTCAAGCAATGCCACACCTGACACCTTGATGATAAGGGCCGTCATGAGAAGTGATCCGAGCACCGGGAGAAAGCTTCCGGCTGCTAGTGAGAGCAATCCGTAACCCCACCATACTGCAGTATCACCAAAGTAGTTCGGATGTCTCGAAAATTTCCAGAAGCCGGAATCGAGAACCTTGCCTTTGTTTGACGGATCAGCCTTAAAGCGCGCAAGCTGAAAGTCACCCCCGGTCTCAAAGGTTATCCCGATGATCCACAGAAATATTCCCGCCAAATCTAAAATTCCCAGGTGATTATTGCCGGTGTGATACTGCGCTCCCAGCAATGGAACAGAGATAAGCCACATGAGCACACCCTGTAAAAGAAAAGTCTGGAAGAAGCTGATCCACCAGTAACGCTTTTCGCCATAATTCTTTCTGAACTGCTGGTACCTGAAATCCTCTCCCCTTCCCGTATTGCGCCAGGTAAGATACCCTGAGAGACGCAGGCCCCATATAGTCACCATGATCATCAGAACCAGCTTCCTGAGCTCAAATCCCTCAGTATGGAAAAAATAAAACCACCCGGTGATCACAAAGCCGAGACCCCAGAAAAGGTCGACAATACTAACGTTCTTTATTATGACACTGATGACCCACAGTGATGCCATCATGATCATGATGACAACCAGAGCCTGCACCCATATCTGCAACAATGACATTATCTATTTTATTCAAACATAAACGCCACGGAAGCGGCTCCCACACCGGCATGGGCACCTATTACAGGTGAAATATTTACAACCGATACCGGTTTTTTATCAAACAAGGCTTCCATTTTTGCGGCATACCAGTCAGCAGCATCAGAATTCTGTGCATGCAGAACAATGTAATTCCATACCTTTCTGCTTCCTGTTAATCTTTTTATGTGACCCATTACTTTTTCCATGTTTGCTCTCTGGTTAAAGGCCTTGTCAAAAACAATTGCCTTCCCTGAAGCATCAACAGACACTATGGGATTAATATTCAGCAGATTCGCAATAAATCCCTTGAAATGAGAAACTCTTCCTCCCCGGACCATATATTTGAGAGTCCTGACACTGACAAAGATCTTGGTATCGCTGACCCATTGCTCAGACATTGATATTATCTGATCATGAGTGAGGCCCTCATCTATTGCTTTTGCGATACGCAGCGCCAGAAGACCAATGGTTCCGGAGACACTCTTTGAATTAATGACTGATATCGGTTTATTAAACTCGCGTGAAACCCTCAGCGCTGCTTTCTGACTTGAGTTGAAGGTGCCGCTGAACTTGTCGGAAACGTTCAGAGCGATAACAGAATCATAACGTGATGCGAGCTGCGAATAGAGGTTTTCAAATGCTTTTTCATTTACCTGTGCCGTTTTCGGATAATCAGGACTTTCATCAAGGAGTGTATAAAACTGATCAGGCTTGATTGTAACCTTATCAAGATAATGATTGTCACCGAAATAGAGATTTATTGGCAACATATGGATCTGATAATGATCCAGTATCTCAGGTGAGATGTCACAGGTGGAATCAACTACAAGGGCAATATTCCATTTACGGTTATGCACTGTGTCACTCTGCCTGACCATATCATCAGCCTTCTGGAAAGTAAGCAATCCGTGATTTCTCAGTTCACTGAACAGATCAGCAGGGTCATTTGTATGAACATGTATTCTCCGCAATTCCTCCGAACCTGCTATCACAGCTGAATCTCCGTACCTGCCCAATATTTCGGAGAGCCTGTCATGGTCAATAGTGCAGTTTTTTATTATTGCTTCCGTGCAGTATCTGAAGTTGACTGTCTCCGCTATGCTCAGTTCTTCGGTGAAGAGCGGTACTGCTGCTGTTTTTGATTGTATCAGCTCCTTCACATTTCTTGAGCAGATATAGTCAATTATGCCTTCCACAAACAGTACAAACCCTTTGGCACCGGCATCAACTACCTTTGCAGTGGCCAGGATCCTGAGTTTTGAGGTCGTCTCTGACAGCGATTTTCTGAGCACTTCCAGGGAGCTCATGAGAAAGAGGTTAAAATCAGTGAACTTATGCCAGCTGGCGTTGAGATATTCAGCCCACTCTTTAATTACGGTAAGCATTGTTCCTTCAACAGGATTGGCCACAGCCTCATACACGTATCTTACCGCCCGCTGTACACTTTCGGCAAACTGTCTGAGATTGACAGTGGCAGAACTTTCTGTCTCGCGACTTAAACCGTAGAGAAACTGTGCGAAGATTATCCCGGAATTGCCCCTTGCATTCATCAGGGCCGCTTCAGCAATCCTTACCGCGGTGACTTTATAATTTCTGTCGGGACGAAGACACTCAATCACCGACCTTATTGTGGTGGCCAGATTAGTGCCGGTATCGCCGTCATTTACGGGGAAGACGTTTATCCTGTTAAGCTCAGCCTGGGAGGCTATCACTCTTTTACCTCCGGCGATAAAAGTATAATAGAGGTTTCGGCCGTCTATCTCTTTCAGGGGTGAAGTTGCTGCTATCGCCATTTAGCTTTAGTTGGTGAATGATGATCAGAATGACCTGGCAAAGTTACTCATTAAGAGTGGACATTTGACAGGTATCTTGTGCAATAAAAAGGCGGCCGATTCAGGCGGCCGTTATAAAAACACATCAAAAAGGAAAATGTTTAATGAATTCTGCACCCTCCCGGTCTGCCAGTCGGCGGAGCGGTATGCTCTGCCATCTGAGATGCAGTAAACAAGAAAGGAAGCCGTGGGCTTCCCTTTGTCTTTTGTCGGTCTGCAGGGACTCGAACCCTGGACCCGCTGATTAAGAGTCAGCTGCTCTACCATCTGAGCTACAGACCGAAAAATAATTGTGCAAAATTAGTATTTTTCAGCTAATCTGCCACGACAATTTCACTGCGTGAGAACAATTAACCCTTCCCGAGGAAGAGCCCTGTAAACTATCTTCGCTTCCGCCTTGGGTATCCATATCTTTATATACGGCACATAAGGCGGCACATCGAACCTGGCGACAGCTTTCATGGTGGCTTTTGCATTCTTTGACCTGTCTTTCAGGTCGAAGAAGAAACGCGCCCGCCTGTCTGCACCAATCGTATCTTCCTGCTGCTCAAAAAATAAGCGAACATTCTGATCAGTGTTCAAAGTAAAAAAGACTGCTTCAAAATCAGTCGTGTCAGGCCTCGTAGCCACCACTGCCTCCGAGGTGTCCTTCGGAGCGATCTTCACACTTACCGGATCCTTCATGAAGGTAGCCTGCATCCCGGTTATCTTCATCGGCGATGAAAGCATGCTGTAAATGGCTTCCTGATTGGCACGCTGGAAGAACGGGGAGATTTCATATTCATCGATCTTCACGCTTCTTATCGGCAACCCTTTTATCAGGAGCTGTATCACGCTGTCGCGCATGTTGATGATCAGTCCGATCGAATCAGATTCCGCCAGCTTCACCTGTGCGCCGAGATAGGCCTTCTTCCTGATAAGGTCGATGTAACCCGGTATAGCGCAGTGATCAATAGTGTCGCCCTCTTTCTGTTCCAGCGAAGCGAAATATGCAGCGTCAAACGTACGTACCGCATGGTTTACCGCCGAAACGGATTTTGCCAGGTACAGTACAGTTAAAACAAGCAGCACAGCCCCTGTGATAATGTACCATTTATATTTTGACCAGTTCATTTCAGTGGGTGTTTTCAGTAAATATAGACTTTCGACCCGATGCTCAGGGCGTTGAAGACCGCCGCAAGGTCATCATCGTTGAGCCTGATGCAGCCGTGTGTCACCGGCATGCCGAGCAATCTCTGGTAGAGTGTGCCGTGAATAAGATATCCGTCTCCGAGGCTGAGGGCATAGTCACCCAGTACCCCGTACTCAAACCTGGATGGATGGGCGGGACCGGGAATAGGCAGGCCTTCCTCCACAAATGCCCAGTCCGGCTTGCGCCAGACGGGATGTGTAGTCTTTCCCTGTATGGTAAAACGTCCGCGCGGTGTCCTGAAGATCCACTCCTTCTCACCGTCTTCGGTCTTCAGAAGGGTGTAACTGCCTGATGAAACAAACCCTTCACGGATGAGCTGACGGTTGCGATAAAGGGAAAACCGGTTGTCAGTTGTATTTATTACAATATAGGTCTGGGTGGGAATAAAAGATGCAAGCTTGCGCTCAAGCCTGGTTATTTCTGTGTTGATGACTGCAACCTGTTTCCTGATTGCCTTGTCACTGAGCAGCGCCGAATCAACCTTGCATTCAGCCCTGCTTTTACCCCATGAATGCTGAAGGGAAGGCGCAATGTAAACCGGGATTGCAATCAGAAAAATCAGAAGCAGCATGATGGCTGCGCTTATAAGGGTTGCTCGCGCACCCCTGTGAGTGCTGAGATATTCACCGGCAGTTCTGCAGAACCCTTTCGGGGATGCGACCGGGTCGCTGATATTATTAATCTGCTCTTCCATAATTCTGGTTATCTTGAGGAGAGAAACTCCTCAAGTGTTGATGTTGAGCCTATTATTGTCACCGGTGTCCCGGTGGACACATATTTGAACAGCTGATCCATATCGCTGTTTTTCAGAGCTATGCATCCCTGGGTCCAGTTCCCGCCTTTCCCGCCGTCGCCGTGTATTTCAATAAGATCGCCGATGCGTGAATCTGCAGGGATCTGTCCATTCTTGATCCTGGTATTGAACTCCTCAACGTCCTGTTTATTGGGATAATTGATCATCAATGCCTTATGATACTTGGTAGAGTTTTTTGACAGCTTCTTGGTCACCTGGTATTTCCCCTCGGGAGTGGCCATGTCTCCCCTGCTTTTCTTGTCACCTATCCAGTTGCTGCCAAACTCTGCCTCAAAGGTATATTTCTTTTTGCCACCCTGATACAGGTGCAGCCGGGGTGGAATTTTTTCAATCAGGATAGCATATGAACCTGCCCTGCGGCTTTCCGTTATGGTACTTACCGCCCAATCCTGCCAGTCGGAATAATTCCTGAAATACTCTTCCAGCTTTTTGCGGGCCATGGAATAGGCATCGGAGATATACTCATTTGCCTCGGTAATCTTTACATTACCGTTGACATAGTTATCCTTGTTAAGGTCGATTTCGGCTTCCTTCAGAAGCAGCTTTCCCCGGGCATGTTTCTTTCTGACATCCTGAGGGATTGGCATCGACTGGAAAATCTTCTCGAAGGAAGCCATCTCGCCTTTAAGGCGTTTTATCTCACTTGTAAGATTAGACTTCAGGCTGTTCGATTTGGCGATGGTCGCCCTTGTGGCCTCGAGGGCTTTCTTGTTGGCTATGGCAGCAAATTCCCTGGCCTTTTCATAATCACGGAAGAGTATGAAACGTTCGTTTTCGCTTTTCCATGAAATCATTGCCGAGTCATAGTAACTGCGGGCTTCCCTGAAAATTTTAGGCGAATATATTAAGGAATTGTGATCCCTTGCAACGGCGATGGCTTCTCTTGCCTGTTCGATCTCCTGGACCGGCGGTTCGGGAACCAGGGATCTAAAGAGTAAGACCAGCAGGTATACAGCAACCCCGGCTAATAAAATGTATATCAGCTTCTTAATCAGTGAGCGCCGCATTCTGTAGGTCATACTTAAAAAAATCCCCGGGATTGGTCCCGGGGATCTCACTTATACTTTATGGGTAAAATTAAACTTTACCACCAGCTTTTACGATAGCAGCTTTCAGTTCGCCGATAATACCGTTAAGGGTTTCGGTAGCAGCTTTAACTTTGTCAACAACCACTACGTAGTTGGCACCGCCGTCAAAGAGACCTTTTGCATCAGTTAAAGAAGTTTCAACAGCAGCGAGTTCATTCTTCATCTCATCAAGGACTGCTTTGCCTTCTTTGCCCTTGGGGGCTTTCAGGAGGAGAGCTTTAGCTTCATCGAGAAGGGTTGTAGCGCCAGCCATCATTGTTTCGGCTTCTGCTTTCACTTCTGCTTTCTTAGCTTCAACTTTGCCTGCGAGTTCGCCTGCCTGGAGAGCTATAGCTTCAGCGTTAGTTTTAACAACTTTGAAATCTTTTGCGGTTTTTGATTTCTGAGTTTCAATATCCTGATTGATTACAGTCAATTGATCATTCAGAGCTGCAAATTCAGCCGGAAAATAAATGTCAGCCTGACCTGTCTGAGCTGTTGTGATGGCAGCCTTAGCAGCATCAAGAGCTTCCTGAGGAACTTTAGCGCAGCTGGTCATGATAGCCACTGCAGCGATGGTAGCAATTACTAAAGAGAATCTGTTTTTCATTTGTGTTTAAAATTTGGTTCTGTTATTCTTAGTGTTAAAAGTCTTGTTTTTTGTTCTTAAAAACTTCGCAAAAGTAACTATTTTTTGGTTAGAAAAATTTTTTTTTGAAGAAATTATTAACTGTTTCATTGATTCTGTTGAAAAAAATCTTTGGTATTTGCGGGGAGTTACCGATAATATATAGTGATGTATTGATTGCGGGACTGGACGGTAGGCATGTCAAGAAGCCCAATCCGGTCCTCGTCTTGCCGTAATAACACAAAATGTAACAAACTCAATTTGGCCTCCTCGGTGAGGAGACGGCTGTAAGAAATTGCCCACCGGGCAATTTTCTTGGAGACGTAAGCCTGCAGGGTTGACAAATCATGAACATGCCTAGTCTATGCAGAGGCCTGTCAATTGCACAGGGATAGAAAATATCCATACAGCGACGTCAAATCCTGATGCCGCTGCCTGGTTTTACTAATAAAATCTACCTGAAGGCTCCCGAAGCCAGCATACCAATTATTACCACTATATATATTGCCATAAATACGAGACCTATGATAGCCAACACATATTGTATGAAAAAAGATCGCGTTTGCCTCTCTATGGCCGTTTCCAGATCCTTACCAGAATTGGATGAGTTATAATTTGTAAAAGCATCAGCCGATTCCCTTAGTCTCTTGCCCATGATATATAAAGGAACTCCGATGATTGCGCCGATAATTGTCAGGCAATAAATCACTCCGCCGATCATCTGCAGCAATCCTATCAGCCGCATGTACTTTGTCAGATCGGGAATACTGGCAGACAATGGAGTCGATGCTGGTGCCGGTGCTGGGGTAGGATTCGGACTTGGATTTTGGTTTGTGTTTACTTCTTCAGTTGACATGATTGACCTCCGGGTTTTATTGGGTTAGGATATAAAGTTATTAAATGTCCACCACAATTTCAATATTATTTAGCCGGCCTGTAAAATAAATAATCCCGCTGTTGGCAGGGCCATTCATGTGTTACGAAGAGAGGGGGATTATTCGCTTCGCTCGTGATCCCCAAGGGGAGGCCTTGCAACACAGGTTGTTCTGGAGCAAGCGAGGTATCAGTCATTGTTCCGTTCTTTTATATTGGAAAAATTATTCAGTTTCAATATATCCCAATTCTTTCAGTTTAATGAAACATTTTATTACTAAATGAACATCGACTTCAGCGTTATGTGATTCTGAAAGTGATACACCGATACCTGAGAAATAGCAACATCCAAAAAGTTCCTCTAATTTGGGGTATTTATAGCCTCTACCATAGCTTTTAGGTAACTCACAGAAAAGTGTACCCGATTTCATTGTGCAAATTTTCTTCTTACCCCTGAAAGGTTTCTTCATATCAAGTCTAAGGAATTCTGATTCTATTACTGGAATATCAAAATCAATATTATGTGCAACTATGTAAATGGCTTTATTAATGTCAACTAACATCCTTTCAAATACGGCTTTTGGGTCCTCTCCTTTTTCTGCCACCATTTCATCAGTAATCCTGTGAATTTTTATTGATGCTTTTGGAATTGGGGCATCTTGTTTTATATATGCTACATCACTATTGACAACCTTAAATTCAGAGTCTGCTAACATCCAACAGATTTGAACAATTCTTGGAAAGTACTCAGCGGTTTCTCTGCTGACAGTTGTACTTTTTGCCAAACCAGTAGTCTCAACATCAACAAATAAATACATTCCTTCCATGCTTTCGGAATCGTCAAGATGGAAATTTATTTTCATTTCTCCTGTTTGTGGGTCTCGTGATGCAAAATCAGGTAAGGGTGGGAGTGTTTGTTTTGTAGTTTTTATTTCCTCTTCAGCCTCATCAGAATGACGTTTATTTTTGAATACAAAAATCAAGATTGTTGCTATTATGACGCCAGCAAGAATTAGAGCCATCGTTAAATTCATGATGCAAGATTTTAGAGTGATAAAAGACTATTTGTATTATTTCTAAAGATAACCATACTGGAATGAAAAAATCAACATTTCCATAAAATGTCTTGCTACCTTGAGGGTAAGTCAATAAAAAAACCTGGGTTGTGTGGTCTCCTGGGGTCAAAATGTCTCGTTACAGCTTCTCGTGTGTAGAGTGTTCCTAATAGTCAAGATGGGACTACAATCCAGATCAATTATTAGAATTTTCATTAACTTTCAATTGCAGTTTGTACTATATTTCCAACTCAAAAACGACACCATATCTTCCAATGAAATCACTCGCTATAACAATCATTCTACTTGCCATATCATTTAGCGCTGTGGCACAGAACAGCCATATTCAGGTTGAAGCTGAACCCGGAATAACAGTCCTCTTGGATGGACAATTAAAAGGTATCACTACTATAGATCAGGGCGGGCTCATTATTCAGAACGTAAATTCCGGACAGCATACGATTAAAGTTATCAAAGAAGGATATAGCCCTCGTGAATATACTTTAACTGTTGAAACTGGTGAGGTTCTTATGTATCAGATTGACAATAATTTTGTCTCTGCCATTAAAATTACAGAGGAGGGAAATAAAGAAAAGCAGACAATATCCGTAAAAAAAGGAAATCTTACAATCCAATCGTTGCCAATAAGCATTAGCATCCAAATTCCAAGCGTTGGTGTCAATTACATAAAGCAAGAAGATAAATTCCACGCTGAAAATATTCCTGAGGGAACATATTTAGCCCAATTTAGTTGGAATGAAAAGGTCCTTCTTGATTCAATTAAAATTTTGAATGAAATGGTTACATACCTATTCGTTAACATGGTTGAGCTGAAAATAGAAAACAAAGACTTCAAATATATTAACGAAGGTGCAGTCGGCGGTGAAGGTAACCAGGGTGTGGAGACGGGTTCAGTCGATGCCCGTAATTACGGCCCGGGCGGAGGAACAGGTGGCGGGGCTCCTTCATACAGGCTTGGTGACAGAAGAGTTCAGTCGCTTCCCGTTCCCAGATATGACAACCAGAGTGAGGGAGTTGTCGTAGTGGACATCTCTGTCGACAGAAATGGAACCGTCACCAAGGCTGTTGCCGGTGTCAAGGGATCGACCACACTGGACGAAAACCTGCTCAGAGGAGCCCGAGATGCGGCGATGAAGGCAAAGTTCGACAGTAATGACAGTGCTCCCTTGCTGCAGAAAGGGACTATCACATATAACTTCAAGCTTAAATAATCCGGGGCTGTTACTGCTCCTCGCATCATTTATTACCTTCTTGGAGGTTTATGCTATTAAGTGTATGTAATTTAGCATGTAGTCAATAAAGAACCGCTGTAAATATCTTACTTACAGCGGTTCTTAAATTTACTGGCGGAGAGAGGGGGATTCGAACCCCCGGTACGGTTACCCGTACGGCAGTTTAGCAAACTGCTGGTTTAAGCCTCTCACCCATCGCTCCTTCTGCTTCAGCAGCGGGACAAAAATATATAATCGTTGTATACTTTACAAATATCTTCCCTTTTTCTCCGCCCGCGGAACCCATACAATAAGAAAAGGTCGAAAAACATTAAACCTTTCCACCGATGATCATCGTCGGGAAAACAATTTCATTATTTTTGATGATGCTAACCTACCCAGATATGTCGAAACTTTTTAATACCAAACCGATGTCCCAGCTGATGTCTGAATCTAAATCGGATCAGGGACTGAAAAGAGCACTCAGCGCAACTAACCTCACAACACTGGGTATAGGTGCAATCATTGGTGCCGGGATATTTGTCCTCACCGGCCAGGCTGCCGCAATGTATGCCGGTCCTGCAATCGTGTTCTCATTCATTATCTCCGGCTTCGCGTGTCTCTTTGCAGGACTCTGTTATGCTGAGTTTGCATCAATGATACCCATTGCCGGAAGTGCCTACACATATGCCTATGCCACACTGGGCGAGTTCATTGCATGGATCATCGGCTGGGATCTGATCCTCGAGTATCTCTTTGCCGCTTCGACAGTATCTGTTGGCTGGTCAGGTTATGTAGTCAGTTTCCTGAGGGATTTCGGTGTAAATATCCCCGCTCAGCTCACAGCCGCATGGGGCACTGTGATGGTCAATGTTCCCGAGACAGGCTGGCAGACTCTTACAGCGCAATTGACGACCAACCTTTCATCGCTGGGAATTAATCCTGACACGCTTCCTCACCTCATCGGAGTGATTAATGTTCCGGCCATGGTCATCATTGCCCTCATAACAACCCTGCTGGTAATCGGTATTAAAGAATCGGCCGGATTTAATAATATAATGGTAATGGTCAAAGTCTTTGTCATCATATTATTTATAGGTATCGGTTTCTTTTTTGTCAACAAGGCAAACTGGCATCCGTTCATTCCGCAGAACACCGGAGTGTGGGGACATTTCGGATGGAGCGGCATTTTGCGCGGATCGGCGGTTATCTTCTTTGCCTATATCGGGTTCGATGCTGTCTCCACGGCGGCACAGGAAGCGAAAAACCCTCAACGCGATATGCCGATTGGTATCCTTGGTTCACTGGGGATCTCCACAGTGTTATATATTTTAGTTGCGATCGTACTTACCGGCATAGTAAGCTACAAAGTGCTGAATGTTGCAGATCCTATTGCTGTCGGGGTCAACGCGATGGGTGAAAAACTTTTCTGGCTCAGGCCCGTGATCAAGATTGCAGCTATCGCAGGATTAAGCTCTGTCATTCTTGTCATGATGCTTGGCCAACCCAGGATCTTCTATTCCATGTCACGCGATGGTCTTCTGCCTCCGATTTTTTCTAAAGTGCATCCGAAATTTAAGACACCTTATGCCGCCACTATCATAACTGGTTCTGTTGCGATGGTACTTGGCGGTATTCTGCCTATCAATATTCTTGGTGAACTTGTCTCGATTGGCACACTGCTGGCTTTTGCCATTGTTTGTGTCGGCATTATCGTGCTGAGATACAAGAGGCCGGAGCTTGAGCGTCCTTTCAAAACACCGTGGGTGCCGTTGATACCCTTCCTTGGAGCCAGTGTTTGTCTTGTGCAGATGTTTTCACTTCCCGCCCCAACCTGGTACAGGCTCATCGGCTGGATGGCAATAGGACTTATTATCTATTTCACCTACGGCATTCACCACAGTAAACTGAGGAACGGCAAAAAGCAGTAAACAAGATAAAAGATAAAGGGTCAAAGACAAAAGTATCCTCCCTTTCCAACTAACTGTCTGTATCACTGTCTCTTCTCTAGCAGTACAACATTCTCCACATGAAAAGTCTGCGGGAACATGTCAACGGGTTGCACCCGTACCACATTGTAAGCCGATGACAACAAGTCTATATCCCGGGCCTGGGTAGCGGGATTGCAGCTGACATAGACAATCCTGACGGCACCGGATCTCCTGATGGCACCAACGACATCAACATGCATCCCTGCCCGGGGAGGATCGGTGATAATGACATCGGGCCTGCCTCTTTCGGCAAAGAGCTCCTCAGAAAGCATATCCTTCATGTCCCCGGCAATGAAAGCAACATTGCTGATGTTATTTACTGAAGCGTTTATAACCGCATCTGCCACAGCCTCCTGAATATATTCTATTGCTGTCACCCTGGAGGCTCCTGAAGCGAGATAACAAGCAATGGTGCCTGTCCCGGTGTAAAGGTCATAAACATTCTCCGAACCGGTCAGTCCTGCAAAGTCCTTTACTACATTATAAAGTCTTGCTGCCTGCCGGCTATTGGTCTGGTAAAACGATTTGGGGCCCACCCTGAACCTGATCTCGTCAATCGTCTCCGTTATGAACTCAGTGCCTGAATAATGAACCGGAAGCTGATCAGCCAGACTGTCGTTGTGTTTTGTATTAATGACGTACCATAGCGATGTTATTATAGGAAACTTAGCAGCAATATGACTTAACAGTTTCTCCCTTGCATCAGGCTCATCCTCAGCCATTATCACGATAGCCATAACCTCTCCGTCACCGGTTATCCGTATTATCAGGTTCCTCATCAGGCCTTTATGATCACGCAGATCATGAAAAGGCAAACCGTTGGCAAGGGCATAACTCCGCACTTCATTGCGGATGGCATTTGAAGGCTCGGGCAGCAGCAGACATTCATGGATATCAAGCACTTTGTCGTAGATGCCCGGAATGTGAAATCCAAGTGCTGGTGAAGAAGCAATATCATTTCCTCCCGCAATTTCCTCGCGTGTCATCCACCGCCTTGCAGAAAAAGTGAACTCAAGCTTGTTACGGTAGAAATATTCGTTTTCAGACCCGATGATAGGATCAATCTCAGGTATTTGTGTGTGGCCGATGCGGGTCAGATTATCCTTTACCTGCTTTTCTTTATAAAATAGTTGCTTTTCATACGGCAGATGCTGCCAGCGGCAGCCGCCGCAGACGCCAAAGTGCCTGCAGGGGGGCTTTACGCGGTCCGGCGACGGGCTAGTCACAGCAATTGCTGTACCCTCCATATAGCGCTTTCTCTTCCTCGTGATCCTGACATCAACCACGTCACCGGGTATCATGCCCGGCACAAAGAGGACCATATCGTCGACTCTGGCAATGGCGTTTCCCTCCGATCCGATATCAGTGATCGTCACACCCCTGAGCAGGGGCAGCTGCTTCTTCCTTCCCACCTTTCTACCTGTATATTTTAAAGAACTCCAGTCCCGCCAGTCCTGCCGGAACGACTCCTTCGGAGTGATTGAGATCCTGCATAGGCACATAGAGGCAGGTCAAAGGACTGGTGCCCGCATCGAGCATGGCGTCATGCATTCTTTCCGAAAGTACCGGAAACACGTAATCGTCAGCTGTACCATGCAGGAAAAGCAATGGTACACTGCTATTCCAACCCTGGATACTGTTTGCTGTAAGCGCATTGCGTACTTCCTGGTATGCCACCGAAGTTGAATATCCGCTTATATAATCGGCCTTGAAAAGAGCCGGGATGGAGGAGATTAGCTGATCATTGATCTGTTCTGATGAATGCATCCCATCATACAGACCAGGGATGCGGCCGGCGTAGGGGTCATTGTAAAGATCACTGAGGGGATTTGCATACAGATCATACTCACTGTATGCGTTTGAGATATATCCCAGGAAGACTGGCATGGGGTACTCAGTCAGACTGAGAACTTGGGAGTTAAAGTAGCTTAAGTCGTACGGACCCGCCCCGCAGGATGCGGCCTTGACTGTAAAATCAGAGCCGTAATTATTCTCTACAGCGTCAAGGAGAGCAAGGGTAGCCCATCCTCCCTGTGAGTATCCGAGCAGGAAGTATTCATCGCTGACGGTGATGTCTTTTGCTATGTCTGCATCGAACTCATCAAGGGAGTATAACATGTCAACAAGGGTCTGAACGGTTGATTCCTTGTGGAGGTAAGGGTGCGCCATGTTATCAGAAACACCGAAGCCAAGATAGTCGGCCAGCACAACCACATAGCCCGTCGAAGCAATGCATTGGAGAAACTGATATGGCTGATAATCAGGATCCACCGAGGGTGCATTGGCATTAAGGGTGTTTGTTCCGTTCTGGTACGAAAGCACGGGATATGCTCCCGGAACTGACGGTACCATAATCAATCCTGAGGCCACGACATCCTCACCCATAAATGTTGTATTGTAGGTGATGCTGTAAATATTCACCCCGGTTTTAACCTCAGGGATTAATTCAGCAACCTCAGGGTACAGGATCGCTGCATAATTGAGTAGAGTGACCATGTTCTCCTTTGTCCTCATAAACTCCAGTTTGCTGGAGAGGAGGTATGCATTATCCGCAAACGGATCCGGTTCCTTTTCGGAGCACGATTGCATCAACAGCAACGGCAACAAAACAGGCGCCAGCGCTAATACTCTTATTTTGCTTCTCATGACTTTCCTTTTACAGGACAAAGATACGGCAAAAAAAGTTGCATGCGGCAGGGAGCATGGGGCAGGGTAAGGTTAAAGGTGAAAGGTTAAAGGCTAAAGGCTAAAGGTTAAAGTTCAAAGAGCATGTGGTGTGGGATTAAAAGTGAAAAAATAAAAATTCTCGAACTTCAATACCTCAGGGCCGTGGTGCGACACACCACCTCCCCCATACCGCCCACCGGCGGATCGGGGTACTCCTCTCAGCATAGGAGGAGAAATGTCTTCTTCTTAAATCCCTTGTACCTTGCTCCGTGCACCATGCACCTTGCTCCGAGCAATTTTCTATCTTTGCCCCTTCAACGATTCATCCGATGGTTTCCGTCAATAACGTATCGCTTCTCTTTGGCAGTTTTGTGCTTCTTGATGAGGTGTCATTCCTGATCACCCGGCAGGAACGCATCGGCCTTACAGGGAGAAACGGTGCCGGAAAGTCGACACTGATGAAGATCATTGCGGGTCTGCAGGATCCCACTTCAGGGTCGATAGAGCGGCCCAGGGAGCTGACGGTAGGTTATCTCGAGCAGCAGATGAAGGTGTCAGACACCACTACAGTGCTCGAGGAGGCTCTAACCTCATTTACCGAATTGCAGGCGCTGGAGCAAGAGACAATCGCCTGCACCCGTGAGGTAGCAGAACGGACTGATTATGAGACCGAAAGCTACAGGAATCTCTGCGACAGACTCCATACTGCCAGTGAGAGGTACCGCATGCTCGGAGGAAACGACTATGTCTCACTCACCGGCCAGACGCTGACCGGCCTCGGCTTCAGCCAGTCGGATTTTGACAGACCAACACGTGAGCTGAGCGGCGGCTGGCGCATGCGCGTGGAGCTGGCCAAGATACTGCTTAAAAAACCTGACCTCATCCTGCTCGATGAGCCAACCAATCACCTCGACATAGAATCAATACTGTGGCTTGAGAATTTCCTGATGACATATGCCGGGGCAGTCATACTGGTTTCGCACGACCGGACTTTTCTGGATAACGTCACCAGGCGCACCATAGAGATCAGCCTTGGCAAAATCTATGATTATAAAGTACCATATACAAAATACACTGAGCTCAGACGTGAGCGCCGTGAACAGCAGATAGCAGCATACCGCAACCAGCAAAAGATGATCGATGACACCGAGAAGTTCATTGCAAGGTTCCGGTATAAACCTACAAAGTCTGTCCAGGTGCAGAGCAAGATCAAGCAGCTGAAAAAGCTTGACCGCATCGAGATCGAAGAGGAAGATCTTTCTGCAATCAACATTCGCTTCTCTCCTGCCCCGCGCTCTGGTACCGTGGTCGTTGAAGCCGATGAAGCCTCAAAACGCTATGGAGACCATCTGGTCCTTGATAAAATATCGTTAAAGATCGAAAGAGGCGAGAAAGTGGCTTTCGTGGGGCGTAACGGCGAAGGCAAGACGACACTGTCGCGTATGATACTCGGACAGATTGATTTTGAGGGAATTATAAAACGGGGACATAAAGTCAGCATCGGGTATTTTGCACAAAACCAGGATGAACTGCTTAATGATGAGATGACGGTCCTTGAAACTGTTGAAAGAATAGCCACAGGAGATGTACGTACGAGGCTGCGTGACATCCTGGGGGCATTCCTTTTCCACGGAGAGGATGTCGACAAGAAAGTGAAGGTGCTCTCCGGCGGCGAGAGGTCCAGGCTGGCCACTATACAACTGCTGCTCGAGCCGTATAACCTTCTCCTGCTCGACGAGCCCACAAATCACCTCGATATACGGTCAAAAGAAATCCTGAAAAAAGCCCTCAAAAAGTTTGATGGCACATTAATTGTGGTTTCACACGACAGGGATTTTCTTGACGGATTGGTGGACAAGGTGTACGAGTTCCGGGATAAAAAGATAAAGACGCACCTGGGAGGTATCGCCGAGTTCCTCAGATCGAGAAAAATTGAGTCCCTGAGGGAGCTGGAGAAGAAGGATAGTACGGCGGCAAAAGCTACAGGAGATGCAGCGGCCAGAGCTTCACGGAGCTCGGCTTCGACAGGCTCAGCTTCCCGGATTTCTGCTTCACCGGTTTCTGCTGTGTCGTCCTCGGGATCAGGGTCGGGATCAGGGTCGGGATCAGGGTCGGGTCAGGGTCGACCTCGGAATCAGGGTCGGCTTCGGGATCGGCCTCGGAGTTGGCGTCGGAGTTGGCGTCGTCTGCATCGGTTACTGCTACGCCGGCGAAGGCAACCCCGCCGCTGAACAGTAAGGAGCGGTACCTCGAGAAGAAGGAGACGGAGCGCGTTTACCGTAGGCTTCGCCGGCAGGCAGAGGAGAGTGAAGCGGAGATAACCGAGCTGGAGAAGGAGATCGCTGAGATGAATGCAAAACTGGCGTCCGGGGACAGCGCTGTGGTGAGTGACCCGGCATTCTACACAAGTTATGAGGAGAAGAAAAAAGCCCTCGACCTCCTGATGCAACGATGGGAGACAGCGCATAATGAACTTGAAGTTTTCATGGCAGATTATATGAACGGCGATGCTAATCTTTGAAAGGAACTACCCGGTTAATGTGTTCGACACAGATATCACCGGAAGACTAAGTCCCGGAGCATTGTTCAATTATTTCCAGGACCTGGCGGGAAGACACGCTTCTCAGCTCGGCTTCGGGCGTGAGCACCTGATGACCAACGGTTTTTTCTGGGTGCTGGCAAGAATGACGGTAAAAATAGAACGAATGCCTCTGACCTGGGATGAAGTCACAGTTCGCACATGGCCTCGCGGAACTGACTCCATCTATGCGATCCGCGATCTTGAAATGTATGACGCTGAAGGCAGGAGGCTGGCCGGTGCGTCATCGTCATGGGTGATAGTCGATTACGAGACCCGGAAGGTACAACGTCCTGACAGGGCATTATCATTCCTTAATGCACAGTTCCCTGAAGAGAAGGCACTTGAGTCCAACGCCGGGAAAATCCCTCCGATGGCTGCCGGAGATCACCAGGTCACAAGCCTGAAGGCAAAGCTTGGCGACCTCGACGTGAACCTCCATGTGAATAACGCCCTCTATATTTACTGGGTCATGAACTGCTACGAGCCTGAGTTTATAAGCATATTCACCCCTGACTTGATCGAGGTCAACTACCTGTCAGAAGGTCACAGAGACGACATGGTGAACATCATCACGAAGGCGGGAGATGATAGATCAGCACCATTCATACACTCCGTCGTCAGAGAAAATGACAGAACAGAGTTGTGCAGGCTCAGGATACACTGGAGAGAGAATAAAATTTAGAATCTTTATTACCTTTAGAGCATGTTAAGGCGATTTACATACAATGCAATTGAGATTGTCACGGCCGTGATCATTATGTCGCTTGGCTATTCTTGTGCCACAACACAAAAGACCCCTGTCGATACCAAGGACATGTCATACATTTATAATCCTGCCAAGAATGTCTTTACGCCCGATATCGCCCTTTACAATGAGGATGCAGAAACGACCATTCTCGCCATCGGTATCCGTAAAAACGAATTCTTTTTCAGTGAGGCTAACCCTGAAAGTGTTCCCATGGCTACAGTGCTGGTCTCGGTAAGGCTATTTGACAACACCCTCGGAGGGGTTTTGGCTGACACCTCCACTTTCAAGTATGATATCCGCCGCGATGATATCAGAGGTGAGTATGTCTTTCATGTCCCGCTGAAAACCTATGAAGGCAAGGAATACACTGCCGATATCAAGGTCATCGACCTGATCAGGCAACGGGCCGTGCAGACCTTTGCTGAATTTGAGCGTACCGGACCCTACAGCAGGTTGAACTACAGGACGCGTGATTATTTCAGCCACACCGAGATGCTCAGTGATGTCGTCAGAAGGGACGAGTACATTAATATTCTCGCACCGTCATTACAGCCTGACACACTATGGCTTTTCTATTACAAGGCTGTCAAGGAGCTCCCGGCACCGCCTTCAACCGTTCTGCCTGAGGTCACGCTATCTCCGGAACCTGAATTGATAATTCCCCTGGTGTATTCAGACACTCTGCCTATGATGTTTCCCCGCGAAGGCATCTATCTTTTCTCGCCTGACAGTCTGATACGGGAAGGATTAGTCCTGTGCAATTTCGGCACTGATCATCCCTCGATGACAAGTCCGGAGGCAATGATTCCCATTCTGGCATATATTGCCACACCGGATGAAATGGACACCCTGACGACTGCTGTAAAGCCAAAGCTTGCGCTTGACAATTTCTGGCTTGCACGAACCGGCAGCATCGAGAGATCAAAGGAACTTATAAGGATATATTATAACCGGACGCTTTTCTCCAATTACTATTTCAGCTCATATAAGGCAGGGTGGCTGACAGACAGGGGCATGATGTACATTATGTACGGACCGCCTGACAAAGTTTACAAGAACACTGAAGGCGAGAGCTGGGGTTACAAGTTGCCACCTGTAAAAAGCCGGTGGGGATCAGGATACACAGTCCAGGATGAGTATCTCTGGTTTAACTTCCGCAGGCAGAAAAGCGTCTTCTCAGACAACGATTTTATTCTGAACAGAGCTGCTACCCCCCTAAGTTACTGGGATATTGCTGTTGCGCGCTGGCGTGAAGGCAAGGTATTCAGGCTCGATAATCCCGACGAACTCAAATGATATACAGCGAAAAGGAATTCATCTTTGGAATGCACCCCGTTATGGAAGCGATAAAAGGGGGAAGGCAGATAGATCGCGTCCTTGTACGTCAGGGACTGCGTGGGGAACTGTACCACGAGCTGATGAAGGTGGTGAACGAGAAGGGTGTACCCTGGCAGGTTGTGCCTCCGGAAAAGCTCGATTACATAACACGCAAGAACCATCAGGGAGTCATTGCCTGGATCTCGGCAATCGAGTTTCAGGATATTGAGAACCTGTTGCCGCGTATCTTTGAGGAGGGTAATGAACCCTTGCTGCTGATGCTTGACGGCGTCAACGATGTGCGCAATTTCGGCGCCATTGTCAGGTCTGCATCATGCTTCGGCGCTCATGCCGTTATTATTCCCGAGAAATCCTCTGCACGCATCTCCGCAGATGCTGTCAAAGCCTCGGCGGGAGCGCTCAGCACCTTTCCTGTCTGCCGGGTGAAGAGCATCACAAAGTGCCTTACCTATCTGAAGGAATCAGGTGTCAGGGCTGTTGCGGCGCACGAGAAAGCCAGGAACAGTATTCAGGCTTCAGCACTAACCGGGCCCGTTGTAATTATCCTCGGTTCTGAAGAGAAAGGGATCAGCCGCGAGCTGATGGCGTCGGCGGATCAGCATGTTTCGGTTCCGATCTCAGGTGCGATCGGCTCGCTTAATGTCTCGGTCTCGGCGGGGATTATTCTCTATGAGATCAATAGACAAAGAGGCACTGAAAAGAATTAAGAATTAAGAGTTAAGAATTTGAGATTCAGCTTATTCGCAAATCGTTAATCTTAAGTCGAAAATCGAAAATCGAAAATCGAAAATTCCCTAGACCCTCAGACTGCATGAATGCATGACGGCGCCACGCATCGCGCGGCGACAGACCCTCAGACCTCAGACCTCAGACCTTTTAATTTTTTAACCTATTATTCCCCTAATCCGGTCGTCAAGCTGCCGCTGATCGGCAGTGAATGATGCAATTCCGGCAAGGGTCAACAGAGTGTCACAAGCCAGCTCACCTGAAATAATCCTGTCACGCCATGAAGCGAGCACCGGGATCTTGCCTCCGGCAGCAATGCGCTCATTATCATCCTTACTCATCCCGGGAAACATATCTCCCAGTCCTGCCGCATGAACCCTGGTCACGAAGTCTTCGCCTGTAGCAGGCATATAACGGTCAAGCGACCGGCCAAGCTCAATAACGCTTTGCGGCACCTCCCAGAACTTTTCAATCCCGAGATTCTTCGCAGTCTCATTAAGAGGCACATCATAATGTGTTCCCAACCGGTTGTTAAAGATGCCGGTGAGAGATTGGCGGCCCGCAGCTGCCACCTTTGGAGGCATCGTATAGACATCTGTTCCCGCCAGAAGGTCAAGCTGGCTATAGTTCCTCAGGCTGGCAGCGATCTGTTTTGTCGGCCATTGATTGGATTCTGACATCCGTTTCACCCACGTCTGTGATGAGAGCACAGCATTTTCACCTGCTCCGCTGCCGTCACCAAGTTTATTGTCTGCAATGAAAGCTCCTATTCTGCCAAGGAAAACATTGAGGTAGTCAGGCTTGGCCACAATAGTCACAAGAGCATTCTGCCGCGCGCTGAATTCAAGGGTAAAGTTGATCCTGACACCCTTCTCACGCAACCGGCGCGCACCTATAAATCCCTCCGGCGTATACGGGACCTTCACAATGAACTGTTCAGGGCATATCTCCCTGAATCGAAGCCCGTATGCTACAATTGCGTCAACATTATATGCAGTGTCAGTGTGCAGTTCGACGCTTACCAGGCCCCCGAATTTCCTTGCCAGTCGTAGCCCATGGCGGGCATTCAGTATAAAAGCTATCTCCTTTATCTGCTCATTGAGAGGCAGGTGTCTCACCAGCTCAAGTGCCGAGGGGATAAAATCATCATATATACCCTTTTGTATCTCGTTGTTCAGCAGCGTGTTGTTGGTTGTGAGGGCAGTCATTTCAGCAGTCCAGTTGGCCTCGGCCTCGGCCATGTCGCCGGTGTCAAGCCACAGCTCCGTGCCCGTGGCACGCAACGACTGCCAGAAGGGATCAGGTCTGCCAGTTACCGGTGCGTCGGTTATTCCTGATTTTACGAACCTGCTTACTCTCTCATTGTAATTGGCATCCATGTTTTTAATTGTTTTGAAGGTTACTTTTTCAATGCCTCCAGGTCGCTTCCTGCCGGGCTCTGGAAAGTCTTCAGTCCAAACTGCCCCACGACAGCATATGCATAGTCCACAATCCCTGACTGTATATCTTCATAGGGCACCCACTCGTTTATCGCGCTGAAACAATAAATTTCAACCGGCATACCGGTATCTGTAGGTGGCATATCACGTACCATGGCTGTCATCTTTTTATCCACGTACCTGTGGTTCAGAAGATACCCAATCATGTGTGCCCGGAAAGCTCCCAGGTTAGTCAGTGTAGTTGTCTCGCCATTCTTCAGCGCTTTGATCTCCTCGCTGTTCGCCTTGAGCCATTTTTCCATATACTGTCGTCTGCTGATCCGGTCAAGATGCTCAGGGGTGAGGAATGTTATTGATCTCACATCGATGCGTATATCGCGTTTTATGCGTCTTACGCCTGCATCCTGCATACCCTTCCAGTTCTGGAATGATTCTGAGATAAGAGCCCAGGTAGGGACTGTCGATATAGTCTTGTCAAAATTCTCAACTTTCACTGTATAGAGAGTCATGTCAATCACGGAACCGTCAATATTCCTTCCGGGCATCGTGATCCAATCGCCCATTTTTAACATATTATTTGCCGACAGCTGTATGCTTGCCACCAATCCGAGCAGGGTATCCTTGAACACCACCGCCAGAACCGCTGTGGCAACCCCCAGTCCTGCAACAACACTTGTAAGCGATGTTTTGAATATGATCGAGACTATCACCAGGACTGCAACAAAGACCACTATGACCTTTAGAACCTGGATGTATGGTTTGATCGACTTGCCCCCGGCGATGGGGCGCATGAGGTAGACCTTATGCCAGCCCTCAATAAATGCAGTGACGGCTCCGGTGGCAAGCAATACGATGTATATTGCCGTTAGCTTATGGACAAAAACAAGCCAGCCGTGACTATCCTTCAGGAGCCAGGATGCGATATAGTAAACCAGAATACCCGGCACGATCCAGGCAAGCCTCTGAAACATCTTTGTCTCAAGGAACCTGTCATCATAATCTGATTTTGATCTTTTCACCACCCGGGTGACAACCTGCATGATAACTACTCTTGCGAATATCTGGGATAGCCAGGCAATAATGACCACCAGCAATACCATCACAAAGGTACTCAGCCACGAGACTGTACCGGCTGATAATCCCATATTCGCCAGTAACTCTCTTACAAACAATCCCGGATCAACTCTGTCGAACATTCTCTTACTCTTTGATAACCGGCTGTTAAATTACTAATTATCTTTTTTTAAGCCCCTCTCTTTAGTATCTTTACACTACAAAACACTGAAATAATGAAATTAATACCGGTTTACCTGTTGCTCGCGTTGTCGCTTACAGCTCCTGCACAGCTGGCGTTTGATAATTATTTCACTGACCGGACCATGAGATTTGATTTTATGCTGGCCGGAAACAGTGTCACTACCAAAGTTTTTCCTATATCGTTCAGGGAAGAGCCATTCTGGGGAGGCTCGCTGACAAATCTTACTGACAAATTCAATTACGGCAGTTTTAAGTACGAGGTCTTTGATGCTGCAACGGGAACGCTGATCTATTCGCGAGGATTCTGCACCCTTTACCAGGAATGGCAGACGACAGCGGAGGCCAAACAGATCGAAAGAAGCTTTCACGAGGTAGCTACCTTTCCTTTCCCGAAAAACAAGGTAAATTTTGTCCTGAGCATCCGCGGTCGTGATGGCCTTTTCAGCAAATTGTACGAGACCCCCATTGACCCTGCAAGCTATTTCCTCACCAGGGAGAAGCCCGATGCTGCAATTGCGACAAGAATATACGGAACAGGCGACCCTCATACATCGTTTGATATAGCGTTTATTGCTGAGGGTTATACCAAAGAGGAAGCCGAAAAATTCAGGGCTGATGTAAAGCGTCTTGCTGATGTACTCTTCCTGGAAGCGCCGTTTGACAAATACCAGGACCGTATTAACATATGGGCAGTGGAAACCCCCTCCCAGGAACAGGGAACTGATGTTCCCGGAGAAGGAATATATGTAAACACGGCACTCAACTCAAGCTACTATACCTTTGATGTTGACCGGTATCTCACCACTCAGGATTTAGGGGCTGTGAATGACTATGCCGCGTCGGCACCTCATGATCAGATCGTTGTCCTCATAAATAGTCCGAGATACGGCGGAGGTGGTGTATATAACTACTATAGTGCTGTGACCTCCGACCATCATTTTACCCCGCAGGTTTTCACACATGAGTTTGGTCACGGGTTTGCAGGACTGGCTGATGAGTACTATAATTCTGAAGTGGCTTATGAAGAGTTCTATCCTCTGGATGTTGAGCCGTGGGAGCCTAACATCACCACAAGGGTCAATTTCGAATCAAAATGGAAGGATATGATCGCCAAGTCAGTACCAGTTCCAACGCCAAATGACAAGAGGTACACCGGCGTCACAGGTCTTTTTGAAGGCGGGGGTTACGCGGCAAAAGGAATATACCGTCCATCGTTTGACTGTCGCATGAAGAGCAACCAGGCAGATTCATTCTGCGAGGTATGCCAGACGGCGATAGAGGAAATGATTTTGTTCTATTTACAATGATAATGGTGGTGGGTGTACCGCAGATACAGGTCTGAGATCTGTATCCACTCTGGTGCACAATAAGGAATGCTTAAATTACGACGGTATCAAGGTTCATCTCCTTCAACCTGAGGCTCATTTTCTCAAGCGTGACGGCATCACCCATTTTTATCACGCAACCTCCCTTGTGGTGGGTCAGGTAGGCACACTGTTCAGCCTGTACCTCATCATGACCGCACACCTCGACAAGTGATCTGATGACATGGTCAAACGAGTTGACATCATCATTTATAAGCAGCAGGGACTTCTCCTCCTCCTGCCCCCTCATGTTACCCCAGGGAAATGGTGCTCCTTTTGTCATTCAATTCTGTTTAACAGTTCCTTTGCTGCTTCGACGGGTATCTCCTGTATGCCCACGTATGCCGCAACCCTTGCCGTGCCGTAGCCATTGCGTATAAGCAGCGAGACATACTCGTCAGCGCTTTCAAAAGTAATAAAATTCCCAATGAGATAAACAGTCTCGTCCTGGTTGTTTTTAATCATGTCAAGTCCCCTTGTACCTGCAAGCAGCTCCATCTTTTCGACTACTTCAGGTTTGACTGGCTTCTTCGAGCGTATTGCCTCAGCTCTGAACGTCAGTGTCCCGACTGGCAGTGAGTGTCGGCTGCAGGAACATTTTTTTTCTCCTGAACTACAGGGTCATTAACAGGCAGCGGTTTTGACGCCCACTCCTTCTCAAGCATCGTTGCTCTTTCCATTGATACCTGAGCGTCATCCATCATGGCAATGACGAAAGCGTCGGAGAAACCTGCTGCCCGAACTTTTGAAAGGGCCTGCCGTGCATCTTCGTTCACCCTGAATAATCCCGTATAGTAATAACTGGTTCCGTTATCGGGTTTCTTTTTACCGTACAGCGGAAATAATCCCTTGAAGAGCGAGGGCTGAACGGGGTTTTTAAATGCCGCAAGCTGTATCGTATAAACGAGCCCGGCCGGCAGCTTAATATCGAAAGGTATCGGATTGGCGTCGCTGTATGCCGGACTGGATAGCACAACAAACTGTGAGTATGCCTGCCCCTGCTCCTGTTGAGTGGAACCGGGTGACACCGGCAGCACCGGCGTGCCATTCTGCTCAATTGCTATAAATGCCATGTCAGCTTTGGCCTGTTTCGCAGCTGCTTCGCGCTCAAACTCTTCAGCTATACTCTGTAGCACTTCCTGCCGCTCCGGCGCTGCCGTCTCCATCTCTCTTCTGACACCCTGGGCCAACCGCGTGAGAGAATCCGCACTGTATTGAAGCTTCACCGCCTCTGCAAGTTTCCTGTCAAATTCCTCAGGCACTCCGGAGGTTTTTCCCTGTGCAATGCCCGGCTGGCTTTGATTTCCAGTGCTCAAGGCTTCCTGAACATCATTTGAAGTGGGTCTGGCATTGGTGTCCTGACCGCTGATGGTCAGAACAGAAAAATGAAGGGTAATGACCAGGGCGATATAAGCCGGCCAGGCTTTCATGTTAATAACTCTGAAGAAGAAATTTTTTACCATAAATGATAACTTCATACCTTTACCCATCTGAACAAAAATACGAAAAAGTCATGACCCAACTCACAGAAGGGATGCCTGCTCCTAAGTTCGAGGGCAAGGATCAGAATGGAAATTCTGTAAAACTCAGTGATTATGCCGGCAAAAAAGTAGTGCTCTACTTTTACCCCAAGGACAATACTCCGGGTTGCACCGCAGAAGCATGCAGCCTCAGGGATAATTATCAGGAGCTTATCAAACAGGGATTTATAGTACTGGGCGTCAGTCCTGACAGTGAGAAATCGCATAAAGGATTTACTGAAAAATATAATCTGCCCTTCCCTCTGATTGCTGATCCGGAGAAGAAGATTCTGACGGCTTACGGAACTTACGGTGAGAAGGTCATGTACGGGAAGAAAGTTACCGGTGTGATCCGGACAACATTTATTATTGACGGGAAAGGGATCATTGAGAAGGTGATCAAAAAGGTTGACACCAAAGAGCACGCCCCGCAGATTTTCAAGCTTTACACCAAATAACTTACAACAACGGAATAATTATGGAAAGAAAAGAAGTAAACAAGGACAAGCTCAAGGCGCTTGAGGTTACGCTGGGCAAGATCGAGAAGGATTTTGGCCGCGGCACCATCATGAAGCTGGGCGATCATGCCATTGAAAATGTGCAGGTCATCTCGACCGGTTCTATCGGTCTTGATGCTGCGCTGGGCATCGGCGGACTACCGCGAGGCAGGGTTGTGGAGATTTACGGACCTGAATCTTCAGGTAAAACCACCCTGGCTATTCATGCCATTGCTGAGGCACAAAAGGCAGGCGGCATAGCCGCCTTCATTGATGCGGAACATGCTTTTGACAGGTTCTATGCCGAGAAACTGGGTGTCGATGTGGGCAACCTCCTGATATCACAGCCGGATAACGGCGAGCAGGCGCTCGAAATAGTCGATCACCTCATCAGATCAGGTGCGCTTGACATTGTAGTCATTGACTCTGTGGCTGCTCTTACACCCAAGGCTGAGATTGAAGGTGAGATGGGTGATTCAAAGATGGGGCTGCAGGCGCGGCTGATGTCACAGGCGCTTAGAAAGCTCACGGCCAATATCAACAAGACCAATACCACCTGTATCTTCATCAACCAGCTCAGGGAAAAAATAGGTGTTATGTTCGGCAATCCCGAGACCACCACAGGAGGTAATGCGTTGAAGTTCTATGCATCCATCAGGCTCGACATCAGGCGTACGAACCAGATCAAGGAGGGCGACGACGCTGTCGGTAACCGTGTGAAGGTAAAAGTGGTGAAGAACAAGCTGGCCCCGCCGTTCAGGAAAGCCGAGTTTGATATCATGTTCGGCCAGGGCATCTCGCGCACGGGTGAGATTGTTGACCTGGGGACAGACTTCAATATCATCAAGAAGAGCGGGTCATGGTTCTCCTACGGCGATACGAAACTCGCCCAGGGGCGTGACGCAGTGAAGAAGCTCCTTGAAGACAACCCCGAGCTTGCCGAGGAGATCAAGACAAAGATCTCCGAGCAACTTAAGGAAAAAGCGAAGTAGATAATAACAGCAGCCCCGAAAACCGGGGCTGCTTCTTTTAACTATACAAAAAACAATATCCGGATTAATCCGGTTTTGCGTATTTTATAAATCCCTTCCAATGATGTGACATTTCCGCAACTTTGCCATCATTGGTGACCAGGCAATTAATGGTTCCCTCTCCTGTTGCACCTTCGAACCTACCTGTACCACCTGCAAATTCGAATCTACCTGATATGATTGTCTGATCTTGCGGATAGTCAGTTGTAAGATCACCTGCTGCTAAGTTTTCTTTGCATTTAATAAAAATGGTATTCCCCATACCATCAGTCAGAGAACCACCTGATCTTCCGGCATTACAGTCAGTTGTACTCCAACAGCATACCAGTCTGATCTGGAAATACCCTATTTCACCATCTGTCCCTGATCCGGTCTGTACCATCTGGCAAACAGAACCCTCCAGGTCAATGTGTCCGTCCAATATCATATTCTTAGAGAATGTAGTATTGAAATTCGCATTAACAGGAATCTCAAAAGGTTTAGAATTAATGTCTTTGGTTGGAAGGACGATTGGATAATTCCCATACCAGTCTTCACAACTCATCAGCATGATAATACATGCAAACACCGGTAAAAGTTTCATTAGTGTTTTCATTGTTTATAGTGTTATTCAGAAAATAAAAACCGCCTAAACTTGCTAAGTTAAAGTTCCTAAATAAGGCAGGGTAGTGCATAGCAACCACAGACCGATAAGCTTAAATTTTCGGACAGTCTTGAAACTATATTTCAATAACTTTAAAAATTGAGAAAAGGATCAGATGTTCTTTTGACCGGCAACAGCCTTTTTAACTTCCGTAAGATGAAGAAATAGTCCGTGATCATATACAGGTTTTAAACCCCAGCTTCTTTCAAGTAGTTCCAGTGCTTCTTTATTCTTCCCAAGTTTATATAATCCCAGGCCTTTGGTATGTAAATAAAGATAATTGAGAGGATTAATTTCAAGTGCTTTTTCAACCAGCTCCAAACCTTCTTCAATACTCCGATTCTTATCAATCAGAAACCAGGCAAGTTCATTTAACCGATCAGCATTTTCAGGTTCAGATGAAAGTGCTTGCCGATAATATTCTTCAGCTTTATTCATAAAGCCTGCTTCAGAATAAACATAGGCAAGATTACCTGCTATTTGTGTCTCTGACTGCGATAAATATGTCAAGGCAGATCTGAGTTTCTCTATGTACCGGTTTGCACAGACAGTATCTCCTTCAGCTAATGAAAGGAGAGCTTGAGAAGCGATCAGATCAGGATCATCAGGGAAATCAATTCCTGCTTTACTATAAAGTTTCTTCTCCTTTTTATACTGTCCGGTTTTATGATATGCTAATCCAAGTGCAGTATAGTTACCCGCCATCATGGGCTTTATTCCCCATTTATCATAGATTTCGAGGGCTTTCTCATATTCAGGTATTGCTTTACTGTATTCAGACAACTTAAGATAAGCATTCCCTGTCCGCCAGTAGCTGACAGGTATCTGATCATCAGCATCCTGAGATTGTTTTAAGTATTTGATTTCCTCGACAGGGGTTTCAAATAATGCAGCATGGTGCCATTCAACCAGAATTCGTTCCTTTTTGTTTGCTTCCTCTCTTTTTTCATATGCTTTGAGGCACCATTTCTTTGCATCTTCATGCAGACCCAACTCCTCATATCGCATCGAAAGGAAAACAATTGCAGGTAAAAAGTTCGAATCGATAGCCACTGCCCTGGAATACAGGGTTAAGGCACCTGTAATATCATATCTTTTTGTAGCATCGTTGGCATCAATAAAGTATTGATAGGCTTCCGGTGAGTTGGTATTATATATGTAAGGTTTAAGGTCAGGAGATACTTCCTCTTCCATTTTGGATATGACAAGAAAATTTTTAATCAGTAATGAAAGCGAGTCAATTAAGCGAAGAACTTCGTCTTCCTTTGCGGGACCTTCTATTTGAAAAGATCTGATAACCTCTTTTGTTTTTGCGTTGGCTAGTTGAGCATTTACACGGAATACAGGAACCGCCTTTTCTATAATGCCGTTGATAAAGATATTTGCATTCAGTTTCTGTGAGATTCTGCCTGCAACCGAAGGTGTTATTGAAGCATAATTTGCAATACCATTGCTTTCAAGCAGGCTGCTTATTGCTTCTTTATTCCTCACAGTCAATTCTTCATAGTTTGAAAGATAACTGATTAAATTAGTCTGGATTCCGTTCCAGGTCTTTTCATCCGTCATATTCTGAAATGGCATAACTGCAACGGAAATTCTCCCATCTGAAGATCTCAGGTCGTCCAGTTCCGTTTTTTTGAATATTTCCGGATAGAAAAGAATAGAAACTGTTGCAATTAATCCAATCATGACCAGTACCCAGAACTTATAAAAAGAAAGCGTTTCGGGGATAGTTTTTTTTGGCACAGGACGGGAACTGATTTGAATACCAAAACTTTCATTCGGATTCCGCGAGTCTGCTTTCTTAACTTTTCCGGGAGAATAGCCGAAATATTCGTGGAAACATTTGTCAAAATAAGTCGGGCTGCCGAACCCCACCCGGTATGAAATTTCGGAGATTGTGCCCCGATTTTGCTCCAACATCTCATGAGCTTTCTGAAGTCGCACTTCGCGGATGAACTGGCTCAGAGAATGATGTGTATATGATCTCAGTTTTCTGTGAATTGTTGAGTGACTCATGCCCATCATCCGGGAAAGCTCTTCCACACCGAATTGGTCATTCTCCAGGTTAGTCAGGATAATGTCAGTCAGTTTTTTAATAAATGCCTGATCCAATGAAAGAGATCCATCCATATAATTAATATTCAACCAGTTAGAATGCAATTTATCAGATGGCAAGTCAGCAAATAAAAGTTATAATTGGAGGAGTAAAGCCATACCTCACTCTCACATTTCAGATTATTGTTTTCCTTTTTTCATAGTAATCGTTCCTTTCCAGTGATGGTGGGAATTTGGATCTTCAGAACTGTTATAATCATCCGTGATTATATCGCCGAAAGCTCCATCGTACTTCCCTGTACCTCCAAGGATAACGAACGGATCTCTCCAGTATGAAACAACAAAAGCAGGATGGTCGTCGAGTCTTCCGTCCATTACCCTTCCGGAGCCACTGACAAACAAGGTATCACCGTCACTGAGAGCCATATAGGCTTCGGTATTGCCATAAAAACTAAGTGAGTCTCCGCAGAAATCAAAATGCATTGTAAAATCCCCGACGGGAGTACCGGTTCCCTTGCCCTCAACAATGGCACGCCAGATATTTAAAGGAGCAACACATTTAGGAACCGGAAGAGTATCAGGACCTGCGTAGATATAATTACCTACAGCAGTGACATCAAATGGAAGGGTAACCATTTTGGCTCTGCCCTTTTTCAGGGAAGCCTCTTTGGATGCTGTGTCAGATCTTCCGCAGGAGATGATCATGCAGAGGGTTGCTGTAAGCAGAAGGAGTGTTTTTACATTTTTCATAGTGTGGTGAAATTAATTCAAGTGAAAAGGTAAACTAAAATTCAGGCAGGCATTTTTCTCTGCGTCCCAATCTTTGTTCTATTTGTGCCAAAAGAGCAAGAGTGAGGCCGAAGCCTCACTCACCGAAGCACCCCTGATAATTCTGTTCCTAAATGGAACTATTTAAAACCCCCTTAAGCCGGGCACTTCTTTCAAATGAAGAAGTGAAGCCTGCACTTCACTTCCTGAGAACTACTTGAACTTTAACCCAATCTGAAAAACCGGTGAAAGATACCCGTGGCGGGTACACTTTTAGACCTTACTCCCAGGCCGGTTATTTTTTAAATTACATAAGCAAGTTAGATAAACACCACCTAAAACATTGTTCTATTTGTGCCAATTATTGTTCTATTTGTGCCAAAATGCAGAAAAAATCAATTATTTATGAATTTCCCTCGGCTTGATGCCAAATTCCTCCGTAAATACCCTGCTGAAATGTGATACATTCTTGAACCCCGATTTGTAAGCTGCCTCAGCTACTGTAATCCTGGTCCCGGCCAGAAGATCCTTTGCCTTATGAAGACGAAGGGACCGGAAATAATCATTCGGGGACTTGTCTGTCAGGGACCTGAACTTTCTGTACAGCTGCGTTCGACTCATTGTCATTTCGTGACAGAGCTTCTGGATATCAAAATTCTCATTGCTCAGGTTTGCCATCATCAAAGCCATAGTGCTTTTCATGAAAGCATCTTCAAAATGGAAATCCATTTCATCCGAAAGTATCGGGTGGCCTGGTTTGGCATACCTCTCCTGCAGCTTTTTTCTCTGTTCAATCAGAGAACGGAGCTGGACCTGCAGTTCATTCATGTCGAATGGCTTGGCGATGTATGCATCGGCACCTCTGGCAAGCCCGTCAAGCCTGCTTGCCACATCAGCCCTGGCAGTGAGAATCACAAAGGGGATATGACTTGTCCGAAGGTCATTCTTTACTATGTCGAGCATCCGGATGCCATCCATCACCGGCATCATTATGTCACTAAGGATGATATCAGGCACATTCTCAATGGCTTTGCGGACCCCCTCTTCTCCGTTATTGGCGACAAGTACTTCATACTCCCCGGCAAAAAGGTTCACCAGATAGCTGACGACATCGTCATTGTCCTCGACAATAAGCAGAATATGTTTTTCTGTACTCTTGGGCAAATGCCCCGCCTGCCTCTCCTCCTTTTTGTCATGATGGCTAAAAAATAATGATATTCTGCTTTTCAGCTCATGCAATCCCGGCCCCTCCTGCAAGGCTGCCTTGTATGTGACTGGCAGGGTTACAGTAATTTCTGTTCCTTCATCCACGACACTTTCAGCTGAAATTGTACCGTTAAGGAGCCTTACCAGTTCCTTTGTCAAGGCCAGCCCAAGGCCGGATCCGGGGTTGGCATTTGAATTGTTTGCATGCTCCCGGGAAAAACGGTCGAAAATATATGGCAGGAAATCTTCAGAGATGCCTGTGCCGCTGTCGCTTACGCGTAATTCAAATCTTCCGTCAACAGTCAGGGATGAGGTAACTTCAACATGACCTAACGGTAGTGTAAACTTCAGTGCGTTGGAGATAAGATTGGACACTATGTGCATCAGTTTTTCCGCATCATAGTCGAATATAAGACTCGAGTTGGCAGGAGTAAAATTCAGAGTTATCCTCTTACCGGCAGCTACTGACTGAAAAAGTTCAACAATATACCTGATATAAAGATTGATATCCGACCTGATCATCCTGACAGGCATTTCTCCTGCCTCCAGTTTCGAAAGGTCAAGCATCTGGTTTACCAGGTTGAGCAGGACACCTGCGTTCCTGTCAATTTTCTCAGTTCCGTCAATAAGCCACTTCTTCGGGTCTTTCCTGATCAGGTCTGTCATCCCCGTAATGACTGTCAGGGGTGTTCTGAATTCGTGCGTTATATAAGTGTAGTATTTTGTTTTGGCCTCATCGAGCTCCTTTAAGCGCGTTGTCTCATGCTGCTCTAATTTGACACCCTGTGATATGAAATTCAACACGAAAACCGTGGCAAATCCCGAGATCCATAGAAGGTTTATCACATAAAGGGATATATTGACCTCCGGAGTCATTTCAGGCGGAACAATCAGATAGGGATTCAGGACGCCGGCAAGTATGACGGTGATCGCATATATGATGTAAATCCAGACTGAGTGGCTTTTTTTCCTGAAATTAAAGGAGAAAAATACCATGGCCAGGCCAACCACCACCAGTCCGCCTGAATACGGTATCCCTCCAAGTTCTATAATAGCAAAGAATGTTGCGACAGCCACCAGGGTCTGATCAACTATTAAAAGCCATAACCCTATACGTCGAAAGATTATCGGGTATATAACACCCTGCAAGAAAACCAGTGTCAGGAATAATCCGTAATAGATTAGTATGCGTAGCTGCGGAAAAATAATATGGTAAGCAAGTGTAAGACAGAAAATCATTCCCGTGACAGCAATGCTCGCCAGCCAGTTAATCTTTTTCTGGCCGAGAGTCTTTTCATCAATGCCAGGATAACTGAGCCTCTTAGTGATCCATTTGTCTGCCTTCCGGAGAAAGGGGGTTTTCATTCTTAGAACAGATCAAATATTGAAAATCACAATCTTACACAATTTAATAAAAATTTAGGTACAATGCAATTAAATTTTAGGCCGGAGGCATGAAACGTGTGAATTAACCGATGAGTTAATTATTTACCTTTGGATTAGCACAACAATGACTGAAATTATCAAACCCTCACTAACTATGAAAAAGCTTTCATTCCTTTTTATTGCTGTAATAGTTCTGGTCCTGAATGGCTGCAAACAGCAGACTAAAGAGCAACCGGAAGCCACAGCCATCAACGTATCTCTTACCGATACTGAAAAGGCCGGAGGTTTACTGACGCCGGAGATACTCTGGAAATACGGCCGCATAGGATCAATAGTCCTTTCACCTGACGGGAAAACGGTACTCTGCACTGTGACAAACTATGACCTTCCTACCGAGGCACGGACCACAAACATATATTCAATACCCTCGTCAGGAGGCACTCCTGTTCAGCTGACGATGAACGGCGGATCAGGTCCGCAGTGGATAGACAAGGGGTCAGCGATCGCGTACACGGCCGCAGGGAAAATAATGACCATGAAGCCTGACGGATCGGCTAAGAAAGAGATAACAGGACTGGAGGAGTTTGAGATACTTTCATTTTCTCCGGCCGGCGACAAGGTCTATTTCACGCGACGCGTCAAGCTCGACCAGACTGCAAATGAAAAGTACGGCCTCCCGAATGCCAAAGTCAGAATTATCGATGACCTGATGTACAGGCACTGGGACTCATGGAGCGATTACTCATACAGTCATCTCTTCACCGCTTCCTTCGACGGTAACGCCATCAGCAACGAAAAGGATATAATGGAGGGGCAGCGCTTTGAAACGCCTGACGCTCCTTGGTTCGACGAGGCAGAAATAAGCTGGAGTCCCGATGGAAAATATTTGGCTTACACATGCAAGAAGCTTTCCGGCAAGGCGTACTCATTAAGCACAAATACAGACATTTACCTTTATAATGTCATGACCGGTGAGGAGACCAACATCACTGAAGGAAATATGGGATATGACAAGTTCCCGGTATTCTCTCCGGACGGTTCAATGATAGCTTACTCGAGCATGAAAGAGGACGGTTACGAGTTTGACCTCGAAAGACTCTTCGTTTACAATATCACTTCCGGTGAGAGGAAATGGGTATCGGAAGGATGGGATTATGATGTGCAGAACATGCAATGGAACGGTACCGGTTCAATCTGGTTTGTAAGTCCTTACCGCGGGACACAACCCGTTTTCAATATAAATCTTGCTGACGGCAAGATCACCAGGGTGACCGGGGGTGATTTTGACATGGGTCCCCTTCAGCTGCAGAACGGTGTGCTTATCGCCGGCATGATGTCTATGTCACGGCCTACGGAGGTTGCAAATATCAACATGACAACCGGTGAGTTTGCAATGATAACCGATGTCAACGGCCATATTTATGAGAGCATCAAGATGGGCAAGACCGAGGAGAGGTATATCAAGACGAAAGACGGCAAGGACCTTCAGATGTGGATCATCTATCCGCCTGACTTCGATCCTTCAAAGAAATATCCGGCTCTGCTTTATTGCAAGGGCGGGCCGCAGGGACCACTGGGGCAATCGTGGAGCTATCGTTGGAACTACCAGATCATGGCTGCAAACGGATATATCGTGGTGGCAGTGAACCGGCGCGGCAACTCGGGCTTCGGCAGTTACTGGCGTGAACAGATTTCCGGCGATTACGGCGGAAAGAACATCCAGGACTATCTTGACGGCATAGATGCCATGGCGAAGGAGCCGTTTGTGGATAAAGACCGCCTTGGGGCTGTGGGGGCAAGCTACGGAGGCTACTCCGTATTTTACCTTGCCGGGATGCATAACAAGCGTTTCAAGGCCTTCGTGGCACACTGCGGCGTTTATAATACCGTGGCAGAATACGGTGCCACCGAAGAGTACTGGTACCCGAACAAGGACTACCAGGGCGCTCCGTGGGATAAACCGCAGCCGGCTGGCTACAATAAGTTCTCACCTAATACAATGGTTGACAAATGGGATACTCCCATACTTATAATTTCGGGTTTTAACGACTTCCGTATCCCCTACACCCAGAGCATGGAGGCGTTCAACTCGGCACAGCTTCGCGGCGTGCCCAGCAAGCTTCTGCTTTTCGAAAACGAGAGCCATTGGGTGACCAAGCCACAGAATGCGGTCATATGGCAAAAGGAGTTCTTCGCGATTTCTGGACACATATCTAAAATAAGGCGGAATGTCTACCTGACAAATCGGACACAGGCCGGAGCATTGAATTTCAGGCCGGGGAGAGGATCTCCGGCCTGATCGCTTCCGGAAGGGAGAACAGACACTTCGTTTGAACGCTGGTTGGCCACAATGATGTATTTACCGGAAGGTGATACAGCAAAATTACGCGGCCAGTCGCCGCCGCAGTTCTGATGCTTCACCAATGACAATCTTCCGCCGGCACCCACCTTGAATGTCACGATGCTGTTATCTCCTCTGTTGGATCCGTAAATCTTTTTTTCATTGGCAGAGAAATGAATATCCGCACAAAAACTCTTCTCACGGAATCCTTCCGGCAGGGTGCTGACAGTCTGCCTTATATCAGTGGTATCTGACAGAATGTTAAACACTGACACTGTTGAATTCAATTCGTTGATGACATACAGGTTTGAGCTTTTTTTGTCTATTAACATATGCCGCGGTCCGCTTCCTTTCGGGCATTCAAGATAAGGTACATCCTCGGTCATCAGCTTGCCTATGGTTGTGTCGAGCCGTAACCTGTGGATCCGGTCCAGCCCCAGGTCAGAGACATAATAAATCTGTGTCCTTTCATTGTAGAGTGTCATGTGCGGATGCGACTTCTCCCCGTAAAAGATCACATCGGATACTCTTTCAGGAATGCCGCTGCTGTTCAGCCGTACCAGTGACACTGATCCGCTTCCGTAATTGGCAGTGATAAGATACCTGCCATCATTCGAAAGAGTTATGTGACAAGGGCCTCCTCCGCCCTGATTAACCGAGCTCTCCCGGGTCAGCTTCATACTGTCTTTATCGAGGCGCAATGTTGTTATTCCGCCACCCTTAGCCAAATTAAAAGAGTCTACTTCGTTAACAAAATAAACAAGGTTATTGTCACCGAATGTAAAATATGACGGATTATCCCCGGCATTAAATTCAGATACCATCCGGGCTGATCCCTTTTCATCGATAGCGCAAAGCATCACATCAGGATTATTCTCAGCGGTATATCCGGAAACAAGGAACGATTTCTCATCTTCCCTGCATGATGATGCAATGAGGGCCAGACAAATAAACATAAGTTGAAACAGGTTTTTCATGAAGATAATTTTTAATGACGTTGAGCAGGTGTTGGGGATACTTTTTTCTTCCATTCCACGAAGCCGTATGAAGCCATAAACAGGAAGATGACATACTGGAGCGAGACAAACATCACACCTTTCATGGCATACATGACAACACTCATAAGGTTAACCAGTATCCACAATATCCAGTTCTCCAGTTTTAGTTTTGCCAGCAACAGTGAGGCGACAATACTCATCACTGCAATCATGGCATCGGTATACACGAATGTTGCCCTTTCAGGGAAAAGATCCGGAAGCCATATGTGAATCCGGCTCATTACCGTCCCAAGGGCGATTGCACCCAGCATAACCACTGCCAGCCAGATGACTCTCTGTTTATGTATGAGCATGGTGACTGGTGTTTTATCGTCACTCTCACTTCGCCGCCAGTTGTACCACCCGTACAGGGCATTGCAGAAAAAGAAGACCTGCAGCGCCATGGCTGAGTAGAGATTGACCTGGTAAAAAAGTATGAAGAAAAGTACGGCATTGACGAGTGCAAAAAGCCATGTCAGGATATTGCTCCTGGCGGCGAGCCAGACTGCTGCGAGACCTGTCAATACTGCCAGCAGTTCAAGAAGGCTCATACGGTAGCCAAGGGCTTCAAATAGTATTGTTTCTATGTTAAACATGGGTCAGGGGTCTGAGGTCTGAGGGTCTTATGTCTTACGATCTAATCAATGTTCAGGGATAAAGGTCATTAGCTAAGGGCTAAGATAGTTACCCGGATTCAATAGAAACGCCTCAACCGGCAGAACCATTATGTTCTTATGCTTCATGGGTACCATGCCCCTATAGAGTAATATGAGATTAGCTTCGGGATAGTCATCCACGAAAGCGGTTAGTCCGTTATAATCAACGGGATTGAGCACCCTGGCATTTTTTACCTCTATTGCGGTAAAGGTTTTACCCCCGTACAGGATGAAATCGACCTCGTTACCTGCCAGTGACCGCCAGTAATATAGCCGCGCTTCAGGTAAAGCGTAATCTATCCAGGCTCTCAGATGCTGGCCAACAAGACCTTCAAGAGCCGGACCTGCTATCTCGGATTCAATATCGAGCGGACCTCTCTGCCTTAACCGCCGGTAAAGACCACTGTCATACAGGTAAAATTTTGGGTGTACAGCTGTTTTTCTTTTTGCCCGCTTTGCAAAGACCGGAAGACGGTAGGCAAGCAGGAGATCTTCGAGTATATCAATGTATCCTGTTACCACGCTTCTTGCAGCCTGGCATTCACGTGCAACATTGCTTACGTTCAGTACAGCGCCATGAGAAAAGCTGATAATCTCCAGAAACCTTGCAAATGTCCCCAGATTTCTGACAAGTCCTTCTGCCTGTACCTCCTCCCGAAGATAAATATCTACGTATGCCGAAAGCGATTTACCGGGGTCACTGCTTCTCTCTATAACTGGAATCAATCCGGTCAGCAATGCCTTTTCAAGAATAAAAGAGTTTCCAAGCTCCTCCGCCGTGAACGGATGCATAGTGCAATAAGCTGCCCTTCCTCCAAGAAGATCGGCTCCGCTCTTTTTTAATTTCCGCGCACCGGACCCGGTGAGGATGAACCTTATCTTTTTTTCCTCCATGATCTTATGCACAACGTCCAGAAGCGATGGGACCTTCTGCACCTCATCAACTATGACAAGCACAGGCTTCGTGGCATCAACAGTTTTAATCAGGGTTTCAGGAAAAGCGGAATATGTCCTGAATGTTTCCGGATCAAGGAAATCCACATATAATACATCCCTGTCAATCAGAGTTTTGACAAAGGTGGACTTACCTGTCCCCCTCGGACCAAAGAGAAAAAAAGAACCATCAGGAATCGCGATATGTCGAATTATGTCGTTCATACCTGCAAATTTAGACCTGTTTTGCATATTATGCAAACATTTTTCGATCATATTTCAAATTCATGGCATATTCCTTAGCTTTATACCACGATCACAGCAAATATGTTACCAGGGGAATTCTATAAATCAAGAGCTGAAGAGTTCGGCGTAAAAGCGGAGCGGCTGCAGAAGCTGTCAAACCGGCTGTCGATGGGGCGCCTGATTGTATTTGCCGGAGGGCTTGTACTTTTCGCAGCCCTTTCAACTCTGTCCGTCATTGCAGCCATCGCCGTCCTGATATGTTCCATGATACTGTTTGCATGGATGGTTATCAGTTACGGGATTACCGAAAGGCAGAGAAATCACTTCCGCCATCTAGAAGAGATCAACAAGCTGGAGATCAGGTGCCTTGAAGGTGATTTTTCAGGTTTCAAAAGTGGCGGGGAGTATGCAGAAAGGGATCATCCCTATACGTATGACCTCGACATCTTCGGTCGGACCTCCCTTTTTCAGCTTATATGCCGCACCACAAGCAAACCGGCCTCCGATCTGCTGGCCGGGTACCTGAAACAACCAGCACCAACTGATGAAATAATGTCCAGGCAGGAGGCGGTGAAAGAGCTGGCACCTATGACCGGCTGGCGGCAGGAGTTTATGACCATTGGATATCAGAATGCCGGCGCAGGTAACGACCCGTCCGCATTACTGAAATGGCTGGGAAGTGATGATCTTTTCAGAAACAGGAAACGGGAAATAACAGTCATCTGGCTCCTGAGCATACTTGCACTTGCATCAATCGCCATGGTCATCGCCGGCGTCCCCGCAGCACTCCTTGCCCCTGTCTTTACAGTCAATTTCATTTTCTATTTTACCAGGTTCAGAAAAATAACGAAGCTCCATGAACAGGTGAGCAGGTCATCTGAACTTCTCAGGAATTACTCCTCTTCGATCGGAATGATAGAGAAGGAGACGTTCAAAGCAGGGAAACTAAAGATGCTTCAGGGATCATTCAGGGGAGGGGCTGATGCTTCTGTTCAGGTAAGAACCCTCGCCCGACTGGTAAACAGGCTCGATTCCAGGCTGAATGTACTTGTTTCTATCCCGCTTAACCTTCTCTTCTTTACAGATATACGTTATTGCCTGGCCCTCGAGGAGTGGAAGGGACAACATGCAGCAAGGATACCCGGGTGGTTTGCTGCAATGGCAGAATTTGAGGTCTTGTCTTCATTGGCCAACCTGACATATAACAATCCCTCCTGGGTATTTCCTGAGATCGTTCCGGATTTTTTCACCTTCAGGGCGGTGAACATGGGGCACCCGCTCATTCCTGAAAAGAAGCGGATCAACAATGATTTTGCGTCATCCGGACAAGGCAAAACAGTACTGATAACCGGGTCAAATATGTCTGGCAAGAGCACATTTCTCCGCACATGCGGCATAAACACCGTGCTGGCTCTTGCAGGAGCGCCAGTATGTGCATCATCTTTCACGCTGTCACATGTCAGGATCCATTCAAGTATGCGGATCACCGATTCACTCGAAGAGAATATATCATCGTTCTATGCTGAGCTGAGGAGGCTGCGGTTTGTCATTACAGAAGCTGAGAAGGATCCCCGGGTTTTTCTTCTGCTTGACGAAATACTCCGCGGAACCAATTCGGACGATCGGTTCACGGGGTCAGTGGCTCTGATTAAACAGCTTATGGGCTACGAAACGGTAGCAATGGTTGCCACTCACGACCTGAGGCTTGCCGGGCTGTCAAAAGATATTCCGGGTAAGATAGACAACTACCATTTTGATGTGAAGATAAGCGGCGAGGAACTCTTCTTCGACTACAAACTGACCCCCGGTGTCTGCTCAAGTTTCAATGCATCGCTTCTGATGAAGAAAATGGGAATAAAGGTCTGAAGATCTGAGGGTCTAAGGGTCTGAAGGTCAGTTGATTGGTTGAGTAGTTGAAGGGTTGAAAGCCGGTTCTGATTTCAAAATTCGCTTGTTCTATTGTTTATTCTGCTCCATGCCCCTTGCACTTTGTAAAGTGCCTCCCCTGCAGTCTGTCTCCTCCCTATCCCGACATACCATGTCGGGACTTAACGGTCGGTCCCCATTAACCTTATAACCTGGTCAGCCTTCTCCTCATCCGTCAGCCTCCCGTCGATCCAGTTTATAAATATCCCGCGACGCTCCATGCCCCTGAACCAGGTCATCTGCCGCTTGGCAAAGCGATGGATCTCAACCTCAAGTTTCCGGACCATATCCAAATAACTCATCTTATTCATTAAATATAACGTAACATACTTATATTCAAGACCATAATAAATCAGATCATCCGGATGAACTCCGGCTGCGATGAGTCTCTGCACCTCCTCAATCATCCCGCCCTCCATCCTCTCCTTAAGCCTTGCAGTTATCCGCTCACGCCTGGTTTCCCGGTCAAAGAAAATGCCTGTCACAAGTGGATCAGTGACAGGGAAGGGCTTATCATCAACAGCGTGATGCATGCAGTAGTCTTCTATTTCAATCGCTCTGACAGCCCGTTTTACCGTGTCAACATCGGTTTTATTATGCAGGTTCTTATAGCGGGAAAGTATTTGCGTCAGCTCATCCAGGGACCTCCCTGACAGTGCAGCACGAAGCTCCTCGTTTACCGGCACCTGTATCAGCCTGTACCCGCTCACTATACTGTCAACATACATGCCTGAACCACCACAGACGACTGGGTAGCTGCCTCGCTGACGCATGTCGTCAAAAACGTTCAGAAAGTCGTGCTGGTACTCATACACATTATACTTGTAGCCGGCATCTACAATATCAATAAGATGAGACGGCACCCTCCTTCCATCAACCATATAATCATTGATGTCTTTTCCTGTGCCGATATCCATCCCACGGTAGACCTGCCTTGAATCCGCACTTATGACTTCCCCTCCCAGCCTTGACGCTACGATGGCCGCAAGCCGCGTCTTGCCGGTGGCCGTTGGACCGGTGATCACGACGATATCATGCAGTGGCTTGTCCATCAGAAATTAAAGATAGCCGAAAAGAGGTCACAGTAAATCAATTTTGCTTATTTTTGCCACTCATATCCTCAATAGATACATGGACTTCAGGTTTTTATACAATCGTACTAAGTACTTTTTAATAAGTCCTGTAAAAGCATGGGAGGTCGTCCATCGTGAGAACAGGCCGATCAATGATGTCTGGGGCAGCTTCTTCCTGCCACTGGTGATCCTTGTTTCAATCAGTTCCTTCTTCGGCTCAATGTTTTTCATCAACACCACTCTCAAGCCAATGTATTCTGTGCTGTCATGCATTAATACATTCCTCTTTCTGTTTTTAGGAGTGTACATATCAACCTTTATTGTCAAGGAGATCACCAGGGCGCTTGACCTCGGTCACGATTTTGTTGTCGCCTTTAAACTGGTAGCTTACTCATTGACTCCCTTATTTCTTACCCTGACTTTCAGCCGCCTCCTGGAATCACTGCTCTTTATCAACCTCCTGGGCCTTTACGGATTATATATTTTCTGGACAGGAATGGAGGAGATGGTCAATCCGCCTGAGCATAAGAAGTTGCCGATGATGATAGCCACAGTCATTGTGATGATAATAATCTTCGGCCTCCTGCAGGTAGTGCTTTCGTTCCTTACAGAGACGATCTACTTTGCCCTGTTTGCCTGAAGCCGGTGATGAGGTCAGACACCAGCAATATCGTTATCAAAAACCGCAGGGCATCTCACGATTATGAGTTCCTTGAAAAGCTCGTTGCCGGTATTAAGCTTGCCGGCACTGAAATAAAATCGATACGTGCGGGCAAGGCTAACCTGACAGACTCATTCTGTGCATTTCGCAACGGAGAGTTGTTTGTTACGGGGATGCATATTTCCGAGTATTACTGGGGTAACCTGAACAACCATGATCCGCTCGGTGAACGGAAGCTGCTGCTGACCAAAAAGGAGCTCAGAAAATGGGAAAGAAAGGTTAATGAAACGGGCCTTACAATTATTGTTACCAAGGTCTTTGTCAACGCACGCGGACTGGCCAAGGCTGAGATTGCCCTGGCAAAAGGCAAAAAGCAGTACGACAAGCGTGAGGATATAAAGAAAAGAGACTCCGCACGCGAAATGGACCATCACGTCAAGGAGAGAAGCAGGTAAGCCGAATTATCAGAAGTTCGGGCTGAGGAGGAACCTCGAATAGAACTGGTCAATGAAAGCCACAGCCTCTTCAGCTGTATCCACGACCCTGAAAATGTTCAGATCATCAGGAGATACATTATGTTCTTCTTCCATCATCACCTTTGTAATCCATTCCAGCAGGCCTGCCCAGTAATCCACCCCGACAAGAACAATCGGGAAGCGACCGATTTTCTTGGTCTGAATAAGGGTGATTGCCTCAAACATCTCGTCAAATGTCCCGAAACCGCCAGGCAGTACAATAAATCCCTGGGAATACTTCATGAACATTAATTTGCGTACAAAAAAATGGTCAAAAGTGATGAGTTTGTCGCGATCGATATACTGATTTGGTCTTTGCTCAAAAGGCAGGTCTATATTTATTCCTGCTGACTTGCCTTTACCCTTTTTGGCTCCCTTATTGGCAGCCTCCATTATGCCGGGTCCGCCTCCTGTAATGACACCATATCCCTTTTGTACAAGATTGTAGGCTATCTCTTCCGCGAGCTTGTAGTATTTGTTATTGAAGTGAGTGCGTGCAGAACCAAAGATAGCTACACTCGGGCCTATGCGCGACAGTTTTTCATATCCT
The DNA here is from genome assembly GCA_963743775.1 of uncultured Bacteroidales bacterium. Classification (GTDB taxonomy): domain Bacteria; phylum Bacteroidota; class Bacteroidia; order Bacteroidales; family VadinHA17; genus SR-FBR-E99. The sequence continues at coordinate 300,061 of CAVURA010000008.1, read as the reverse complement.
TCAACAAGTTCGGACAGGATCTTGAAGACCCGCCATGAGTCCATCGTGTGTATCTCATTCCATGTTTTTGGCTCAAATGCTTCCTTTATCAGGTCTGTTGTCTCGTCCATAGATTAAATATTTAGAAGGTTTAAATATAGTATTTTCTATCCAGCCAGTTCAGGCGCCAGAAATTTCCCCGTATAATTATCTTTCAGTTTCACCAGCTGCTCAGGTGTTCCCGCAAACATTATCTCTCCTCCTCCACGGCCTCCCTCTTTGCCGAGGTCAACGATGTAATCCGCCATTTTTATAACTTCCATGTTGTGTTCAATCACAATGATTGTGTTACCTCTTTCCACCAGCCGGTCAAGCACCTCAAGGAGCACCCTGACGTCATCAAAATGCAGTCCTGTAGTAGGCTCATCAAGGATGTACAGTGTGCGGCCGGTATCACGGCGCGAGAGTTCCGTAGCAAGCTTTACCCTCTGTGATTCACCTCCCGAGAGTGTGGTCGAGGGCTGACCCAGCCGGACATAGCCCAGTCCTACCTCCTGTAATGTCTTTATCTTATGGTATATCGAAGGAATACCCTTGAAGAATTCGACAGAATCGTTTATTGTCATTTCCAGGACGTCATATATCGACCTGCCCTTGTATTTTACCTCAAGCGTTTCCCTGTTATAGCGTTTTCCGCTGCAGTCGGGACACATCACATAGACATCGGGGAGGAAGTTCATTTCGATGGTTTTCACACCTGCTCCCTCGCATCCTTCACATCTTCCTCCCTTTGTATTGAATGAAAACCGCCCGGGGCCAAAACCCCTGATCTTTGCATCGGGGGTCATGGCGAACAGGTTTCGTATGTCGCTGAATACGCCGGTATAAGTAGCCGGATTTGAGCGTGGTGTCCGTCCTATGGGAGCCTGATCCACCTCAATGACCTTATCGATATTTTCAATCCCTCTGATCTCATCGTACGGCAACGGTTTTCTGCCGGCGCCATTAAGAACATGTGCCAGTGCCGGATGAAGTGTATGGTTGATGAGTGAGGACTTGCCGCTGCCCGATACCCCGGTTATACATATAAATGTTCCGAGAGGTACTGTCATGGTAACCTTTCTCAGGTTATTACCTTCAGCGCCGGTGATTGTGAGGTTCTTGCCATTGCCCTTCCTGCGAGTGCCGGGCGCAGATATCCGTTTGCGACCGCTGAGATACTGTGCCGTAAGCGTATCAGCCTCCAGAATATGTGCCGGTGATCCTTCAGCCACCACCATGCCGCCGTGAACACCGGCGCCAGGACCCATATCTATTATATGGTCAGCACTGAGGATCATCTCCTTGTCGTGCTCGACAACTATGACCGAATTGCCTGCATCACGAAGGTCGCGGAGTGCTCCGATGAGCCTTCGGTTATCACGCTGGTGAAGTCCTATGCTTGGCTCATCAAGGATATAGAGCACATTCACCAGCTTCGATCCTATCTGTGTTGCCAGGCGTATGCGCTGGCTCTCCCCTCCCGAAAGCGTTCTGGCGCCCCTGTTCAGTGAGAGATAATCAAGCCCGACATCGAGGAGGAAACCAAGCCGTGACCGTATCTCCTTGAGTATCTCTGAGGCGATCTTCTTCTGCCTGTCAGTCATCTTTTCCGGGACATGCTCCAGGAAGACCTGCAGCTCGGTAAGATCCATCGCCGCAAGCTCACCTATATTCTTTTCTCCTATCCGGAACCACAAAGATTCTTTCTTCAACCGCGTGCCGCCACATTCAGGGCATGTATGGTACTGGACATACTGTTCCTTCCCCTTTCCGTTTGCCTTGCGGCCGCTGACAGCCTCCTGGTTCCCGACATAATTGACAACTCCTTCAAATGTCATCAGGTAATTGGATGTGACTCCCAGAGGGGTGTTTGACAGTTTCAGGACCTCATCAGAGCCGAAAAAGATCTTGTTCAGAACTTCCTCGGGAATATCCTTTACAGGGGTGTCAACAGTGAAACCGTATTTCTCTCCCAGCGCCTCGATCATCCAGAATATCCAGATATTGCGGTATTTACCTATCGGTTCTATACCTCCCCGGCGAATGCTCATTTCAGGGTCAGGCATCATGCGTTTTATATCCACCTCGGAAATCTCTCCCAGGCCGTTGCAATGAGGGCATGCCCCCTGCGGGGAATTGAATGAGAAAGTATGGGGGGCGGGTTCATTGTAGGATAATCCGGTAACGGGCGACATCAGGTGACGGCTGAAATAACGATGCGTGTTGTCATCGGCTGCGAGCACCATCATGACACCGTCTCCCTGGTCAAGCGCAAGCAGTACAGCATCATGGAGTCTCTTTTCAGTCACATGACCGGCATGGAATTTATCAATAACCAGTTCAATGAAATGTGATTTATACCTGTCAAGCTTCAGTCCAGGAACAATCTCCTTCAACTCCCCATTGATGCGGGCATGAAGAAATCCTTTGCGTCTCAGTTGTTCAAACAGTTCCTTGTAATGGCCTTTTCTTCCCTTGATCAGAGGAGCCAGGATATAGATTTTTTTTCCGTCATACTTTGATGCGACAAGCTCAAGTATCTGGTCATCCGTATACCTGACCATCTTTTCACCTGATTCCCACGAATATGCATCGGCCGCCCGGGCGTAGAGCAATCTCAGGAAGTCATAGATCTCAGTGATTGTGCCTACCGTCGATCTAGGGTTCTTGTTTGTGGTCTTCTGTTCAATTGATATGACAGGACTCAGGCCGGTAATACGGTCAACATCAGGCCTCTCCATCCCTCCAAGGAACTGACGGGCGTAGGCTGAAAGTGTCTCCATGTACCTTCTCTGGCCCTCGGCATAGATAGTATCAAATGCAAGTGACGATTTGCCGCTGCCGCTGAGGCCGGTGATCACCACAAGCTCATTGCGGGGCACGGTAAGGCTTATATTGCGAAGGTTATGAACCCTGGCACCGTAAACTTTTATCTCATCGCTGCGCTCCGGCATAGAGCATTCTATAATCCCGGGGATACTCTCGCATCTCTGGCAGGCACCCTTATCATATACTCCTTGCCGTCACTGTTGGTAAGGAACGGTTTGCGCAGCCATGGATTAAGAAATTTGAGCATTTTGTAGTTAGTGTCAAAATGCCTTGAGAACTGCTCAAAGCTTGTCACGGCAGTATCAACTTTCACCTCTGTGTAAGGTACAGGCTTGTATGTGTTGTCCGAAGCGATTTCAAATCCGTACCTGGAAGGTTCAGTCATGACTAATTTGAGAGCTGTAATGCGGAAAATGTACCTTGCTGTTTCATCATTGAGAAGGAGGTCATAGTAATTTGCTTCCTTCTGTATTTCCATCTGTTCATCCAGTCCGCTTAAACCATTGTTATATGAAGCAGCGGCCATTGTCCAGCTGCCATAACGTTCGTATGCTTTTTTAAAATAGCGGCATGCAAAGAGGGTGGACTGTTCAAGGTTATACCGCTCATCAACCTCCTTGTTGATTGCCATTCCCATCTCCTTACCCGTTCCTTCCATTATCTGCCAGAATCCGGTTGCTCCTGCAGGTGAGATTGCGTTGCTGAGGTCACTTTCAGCGCAGGCAAGATACTTGAAGTCATCCGGTATGCCATTTTCACGCAGTATCTTTTCTATCTCAGGGAAATAGCGTCCTGCTCTTTTAATTGTAAGAAGAGTTGAACCATGCCTGTAGGCTGTGGCATTAAGCTCCCTGTCAAGGCTCTCACGGGTATCAAAGTTTTTCAGTGGCATTGCTTCGCCGGCGAAGGTGACGTTTTCCGGCAACGCCCAGGGAGCTGCTGCGAAGGTGCTTTCCTCATTATATGCGTCAAGGGACTGATTATTGTCCGCCGAAACGAAGAGGGTAATAAGAAACCCGGCACTGAGCACCATCATTAATCCTAATGTTGCCTTCCCTATTGTAACTTTCATGATCCGACAGTTTTTTAAGAAACTGCAAAAGTAGCGAAATTATTGCTCTTGGAGAAGTAAAACAAAGAGTGAAAGCAAGCTTTTCAGAATTTGAAAAACACGCCGGAAAAGAAACCGATGGAGTAAGGTTTGTAAAGCGTTCCTGAGAGAGCGCTGACCGGTGTTACATAATATTTGAAGACAGGCTCGAGGTTGAATGAGATATTGGTAGATATATTGTACTCCATGCCAAGGCTCAGCTGGCTGCTGATGCTGTGGACATTCACCCCTTCGGTACGACCCACTGGTATCGTGTTTGCACCGTCATTTACATAGGCAGAGTTTTCTACCAGGTACCCGTATGACATGCCTCCCGAGAAATTAAGGCCAACCTTCTGGTCAATGACTTTGTACCTGATGATTACCGGAAGCTCGAGGTAGCGGAATACCTGGTGAATATTATTGCTTACCTGTGTGAGGTTGTATTTTGAAGGATCTGCCATGTTGCCGGGGATTGTTGAGCTGACCCGGTTTGCATTGTCAGCAAGGTAGAGATCTGTATTCCCTGCCAGTATGGTTCCTGAGGCAGTCTCTACACTGTAGAGATAAGCGCCTTTTACAGTATAAAAGTCTGACAGGCCTGCAAACACATCAACATCAGTAATAGTCTGCCCCACCGAGGAAAGTCCGATACCTGACTGTATTGTCAGTCGGGGAGATATTTTGTAACCAAATGTCAGTCCTGTCGAGTATGTCGGCCTTGTCTGTTCGCTGTTGACCAGCTCTGCCAGCCTCGTGTTATTATTCGCCGATGAGAAACCCATGGCTGGTGACACCGATGCACCGATCTCAAACCGTTGCACAGCGGCAGCAGTTTTGTCAGATCCGGCTGCCTGTATCGGGTAGTCATTGAGGCCGTTCATTGTCTTCGGGACAATTAACGTGATCTCATCCGAAGATACAGGAAGCGGATTGTTATCCTTAAGGTTCTCCTGTGGCTGCATGAAGTCAGATATTAACGACGATGCCGCGGGTATGTTGACTTGGTCCCCGAAAACAGTTTCGTTCTCCCTGGCGATTGCTGACGGCTCAATAATTTTCCGGTAAACAGTGTTGCCTTTAGCGCCCAAAGGGGTTGATACCCCAAGGGGAGCGACGGACTCAGGCATCTGATCACCCGCTGCCATGGCTAACTGTGAAATTTCACCCGACCCGTTGGTGTTACGGAAATATGATGAGACGAGGAAAGTCAATGCAGCAAGTACGGTGATACCGGCAGCGATACGCATGGCAAACCTGTATACGGGAATCCTGACCTGCATGGGCGGGATATTATCCCAGACATCAGCCGGCGGCAGGACTTCCATGTTTTTCAGTCCGTTGCGGAATACAATGTCGATATTTGGCTCCTTGTCAAACATTTACCATTCTCCTGGTGACACCTGTCAGTATTGTTACCTTCTTCTGGAGGATATCTCTTGCCCTTGAGAGGTTCGATTTGCTGGTACCCTCCGTGATATTCAGCATCGTTCCGATCTCCTTGTGTGAATAACCTTCAATTGCATAGAGGTTAAAGACCATCCTGTACTTCGGCGGCAGTTCCATGATCATATTCAGCAGATCATTAGCCTCCAGCCCGGCAAAGTCATTTGTGTCGGGCCCGGCAATCGGTTCAGCAGCCTCGTCGATATCGTCAACCCTCGACAGATAATACCTGTTGCGGTATTTCTCAAGCGCGGTATTGACAATTATCTTCCTCATCCATCCTTCAAAAGAACCTTCGTGGCTGTAGCATGACAGGTTTTCAAAGATCTTTATAAAGCCTTCCTGCAGGACATCCCTGGCTTCTTCCGTATTACCTGCATACTGCAGGCAAACGGCATAAAGCTTCGGTGAGTACCTGCGGTAAAGCAGTTCCTGGTCACGTCTGCTGCCTGACAGACATCCGTCGATTATATTCTTCTCCTTATGCAAACCCGATATTAACTCGAGTTATAAAGATAAGAAATAATATCTGAGCCTGTCAATATATTGATGATAAAAAGAGTGGAAAGGTTGCGTTAAAAGTAAAAAATACACTTATTGCTAACCGTGTATTGCCTCCCCGAGGGCGTCAGCGGCAGCCTCCATTATACCCTCTGACATTGTGGGATGAGGGTGGATGCTGCGTACAAGGTCATGGGCTGTGGCTCCCATCCTGCGTGCCACCACTACTGACGAAATCAGTTCCGTGACATTCATGCCGATCAGATGCCCTCCTATCAGTTTGTTGTCAGAAGCGTTGAAGACAAGTTTGACAAAGCCTTCGCGTGCTCCCGCGGCAGAAGCTTTTCCCGAGGCCATGAACATGAATTTACCTGTCTTTGTTTCTATACCTGCTGCCCGTGCTGCTTCCTCAGTCATCCCGCATGATGCCACTTCTGGGGTGGTATATGTACATCCCGGTATATTGCCATAATCGACGGGCTCAGGGTCAAGTCCCGCAATCTTCTCGACGCAGACGAGAGCTTCGGCTGATGCCACATGAGCCAGGGCAGGCCCGGGCACAATATCCCCGATGGCATATATGCCTTCGACCGATGTACGGTAGAATGCATCAACAATTATCTTCCCGCGCTCAGTCTTCACACCGCATTCTTCAAGCCCTATGCCTTCGATATTAGGAGTAATACCTACTGCGGACAGAACGATGTCAGCTTCTGTAACTTCCTCACCTTTAGGTGTTTTAATTGTTACAATACATTTTTCTCCTGAAGTATCCACCTTTTCGACCGAGGAGCCTGTCATTGTCTTCATTTTCATTTTTCTGAAAGCGCGCTCCAGGGTGCGTGACACCTCCTCATCCTCCAGGGGTAGCAGTCTGGGCATGAACTCAACAAGCGTAACCTCGGTACCCATCGATCTGTAGAAGCCTGCAAATTCACTTCCTATGGCACCTGAGCCGACCACCACCATGGAAGCAGGCAGCACCGGCAGGTTCATAGCTTCACGGTACCCGATAATCTTCTTCCCGTCCTGTTTCAGGTTCGGAAGCTCTCTTGACCGGGCACCCGTGGCAATTATAATATGCGGGGCACTGAAGGTCTGTGTGCCTCCATCCGGAGTTTCCACCTCAACCGTTTTCCTGCCTTTCAGGCGGCCAAAGCCGTTGATGACCGATATATTGTATTTTTTGAAAAGATACTGTACTCCCTTGCTCATGGCATCTGCCACTCCCCTGCTGCGGGCGATGACCGCACCAAAGTCAGGTGCAGCAGTTTCTCCTGCTTTTATTCCATAATCTGCAGCATGACGCACGTAGTCGAGCACCTGTGCACTTTTAAGCAGTGCCTTGGTGGGTATGCACCCCCAGTTAAGACATATGCCGCCCGTTTCAGCCTTCTCTATTACAGCGACCTTCATACCAAGCTGTGATGCTCTTATGGCTGCAACATACCCTCCGGGGCCGCTGCCGATAATTATAAGATCGTAATCATTCATTGGGTTACACTTTTAATTCTTTCAATCCTGTTATTGGTTTTCAAACTCCGTATGCCCCTGGCGATTAACCAGAATACTACAAGAACAGCCACGATGGTGGCTCCTGTAGGCAGGTTTGTGAACCATGAAACCGCAAACCCTGCACTTATGCTTAAAAAGCTGACAACAGAGGAGAAAACCACAATACGCAGATACCTCCGTGTGAAAAGCATTATGATGTTGGCCGGAATAGTCAGCAGGGCAATGATCATGATCACTCCTGCCATTCTGATATTAAGCACTATGGCGAGGCCAGTCAGCCCTACTGAAATATATTTAAAAAGATCAACATGCGGAGTGAATGTGCGCGCATAGTTCTCATCAAACGAAATATACAGCAAGGTCCTGTAGAACAGTGTTGTATAGATAATCATGATCAGCGAGATTATGCCCAGGGCGATCAGGTCTCCCTTTGTGACCGTGAGGATGCTGCCGAACAGGTAGCTCATAAGGTTTGGTGCATACCCTGGTGTCAGGTAGATGAATATTATTCCTATGGCCATTCCCAGAGCCCACAGGATACCTATGGCGCTGTCCTCACGCATCTTTCCCTTTGCCGACATGTATTCCATTCCCAGGGCAGATCCCACTCCGAAAAAAGCAGCGCCGAGGACCGGATTTATGCCAAGAAAATACCCCAGTCCAATCCCGCCGAATGACGCATGTGTTATTCCGCCGCTCAGGAAGACGAGTCTGCGTGACACAATGTATGTCCCCGCCAGACCAGCCGTGATGCTGGCGAACAGTGCACCAAGCATTGACTTGATAACAAACGAATATTCAAAAATATTCTCCATTATTCGTGTTTATGCAGTACGACATGCGGCACATTACCGTGGGTTACAAGCTGTATGGGGCATCCGTACATCCTGAGATCCTCATCCGTGATTTTGCTGTGGGGATGATAATAAAGGGTTCCGTTGACGCAGGCAAATGACTTGACCCAGGCGGATATGGTACCGACATCATGAGATACCATCATTATTGCCATCCGGCTGTTCAGCGCCCTCAGCTTGTCATAAAAGTCGGCTTCGAACGAATTATCAACAAACGTGGCCGGTTCATCCAGGAGGAGGAGTCGCGGCGAACCTGTCAGTGCCCTGGCCAGGTAGACGCGCTGGAGCTGTCCGCCGGAGAGCTCATTGAGAGCCTGATGAGCCAGGGGTGACAGACCCAGTTCATCCATAACGGCTGAGGCCGTTTTCTTATCTTCGCGCCCCATCCGGCCAGTGGCGGACTTGTTCAGCATCATTCCCGAGAGCACAACATCCTCAACGGTCACCGGAAAGAGCGTATCGCCCTGTGCCACCTGGGGCATGTAACCGATCTGGTTGAACTTTAAACCTCCCGTTGAAAAATCGATCATCCCGGAGAATGGTTTTAACAGGCCAAGAATAACCCTGAGGAGGGTAGTCTTGCCTCCGCCGTTAGGGCCAATAATACCGATGAAATCATTTTCATCGACGTTCATCGAGATATCCTTTAAGACAACTTTGTTTTCGTATCCGGCGGTCAGTGATTCTATGGTAAAAAGTGTAGCCATTTCTAAGTCTGAGGGTCTTTATTTGTTGATGGGTTGATGGGTTGAAAGGCAGTTCTGAATTCCTAATTCGTTTGTTCAAATGTTCTATTGTTCATTTTACTCCTTGCCCCATGCTCCTTGCTCCTTGCTTCATGCCCCTTCCTACCTCTAAAACAGCGGCCGGCCAGTCTCTGTTCATTGGATTGATGACAATCAGCCGGGCACCTGTCTCTCTGGCAAGCGACTCCGCATTCCTGAGATCATACTCAGCCTGTATGAAGATAATGTTAATTCCTTTGTCCCTGGCTATATCAATCAGCTCTTTCATACGTGCCGGAGAGGGGCTCTTTCCTTCATCCTCAAAAGATATCTGCGTGAAACCGTAATCACGCGCCATGTACGCGAGGGCCGGATGAAAAATCATAAATGTTGTCGATGGTGCCCCGGACAACTCTTCCCTGAGTGCTGAATCGACACGTGCTATGTCAGCCTGAAGCACCTTCAGGTTAGCCTCGTATATCTGAGCTGATGCCGGATTAAGTTGTGTCAGGAACCTTGTCACGTCTTCAGCAATGACATATGCCGAAAGCGGCGACATCCAGTAATGAGGATCTGGTCCGCTGTGGAGGTGACCTTCATGGCCGTCATGCTCATTTTCATCCTTCGCCTTGTTCAACTCAATGAGGTCGATGTTGCGCGACAGGTCAAGGATCTTCATATCCGGATTGATCTCCCTGAACCGTCCCATCCAGGCCTGCTCGAAGCCAAGCTGTCCGTTGATAATAAATGCTTCTGATCCTGCAAGGGCATTGATCTGTGCAGGCAGGGGCTCCCATATATGATGATCAGCTCCCGGTGGCAGCATGATGTTGACCTTAAAGTCGTCCCCTGCCACAGCCTCAACAAAATAAGCAAAAGGCGGTATGCTGACTGTTATCACCTTCCCGCCGTCCTTAACTGAAGGTGAGCCGCAGGAGGCAACTAAAGACAGGAGGGGAATAAACCAGAAAGTCGTCCTTTTCATAACCGGGTAATTGGTTATGCAAATGTAACATTATGGCAAATGAGGGCAAAAAACACAAACAATAATTCCGGACGTTCTGCATAAACAAGCAGAGACAGGTGTGAGACCTGTCTCTGCCATTTTGATTACACGATTTGTAACCGGATAAAAACCAATAGGAAACAGAAAACCGAAAACCAGTATTTAATTTGAATTCATTGATATACGGAAATTACCCGTTGCATTTTTTGCTTTGATTTTGAAAATCCATTTGCCGTTCTTCCACTTGCTCTCCTCGTTTTCTTCAAGGCTCTTCCTCCAGTTGAGGCTGCCGTTTTCATCAATAAGTACCTCCGAAAGTTGTTTGCCGTCAGGCATGACTATGGCGACGATAATTGATCCTTCCGCACAGTTGCCTGAGACCGAAAGGTTAACGTTGCCGTCGTCTGATCCGGCATCCATTGTGAATTCATTTGTAAATGTTGCTTCCAGCACCTGGCGTGTATAATTCCACGATGACCCGGGTTTGCCCGACTGACCCATCTCGTTATAAATAAAGAAATCTTCATTGTATGGTATGGCATACCTGAAAACTTTGTCATCAGGGATGATAAAAGGAGGCATATCCTTCATAACATCCATCTGATAATCTTTAGACATCTCCTCTGCCCTCATACGGATTGCATCATAATCAAGCAAGGCTTCTTCATATTCAGGGCCGCTCTTGTGCGTTGCCATTTCCTGCTCAGCGTGCAGCTTTTGCTTCTGAAGCTCGTATTCTCTCAGCTTCGCAAGCTCATCCTGCTTCTTCCTCTGCGCTTCCGCCTCCTTTTGTCTTGCCAGTTCTTCCTGTTTTTGTTTATCAGCCTCCGGAGGTGATGCCACCTGTGCAATGACTGAACCTGAAATCATAAGCAGCACTAATCCGACTGCAATTGTCTGTACCATTCTTTTCATGACTGTCCCTTTTAAATGTTTCATGATGTAAAATTACAACCGGTTAATAAAACCATGAGTTAATGAGAGGTTAATGAATGGTTAATCCTTATTCTGTTCCGAAGCAATGTTTAATTTTGACAAAAAGTAATAATCGTGAAGCGTCGTCTGATAATCATATTGCCGCTGATAGCCCTGCTGGTATTTCTTTCCGTGCAGGTCTTCATGATCGTAAGTATCTGGCGGCAGGAAAAGGAGAATATGCTCATGCGATACCAGTCACTTACGCGGGAGGCGGCCGCCAGGCTGATGGCAGGGAAAAAGGCCAACGGGTTTGAAAAAGCAATGGATGTGACAGACAAGTTTGCCGGCCTGGTTATCAAGGGGAAGTTGCCTGAACTGTCCAAAGCTGCAGATACAGCAGAACTCAGAAAGAAGGTACTTACACAAACTTATTCAATACTTCAAAAAAATGAAGTGCTCTCATCATCTACTAAAGAATACATCAGGAAAAATGGCTATAGCACAAACTACAAGTCATTCATCTGGATCTCCTACTTAAGCCTTTTAACAGACGGAGGACAGTTCATTATCACTGACACCGTACCTGACAAAGCCGAGATTGCAAAGACCGTAATAGTGGTAGAAAGTTACAGGGAAGAGCATAATAATTTCGTTATTGAATATGTCTCTCTCATTGACATGACAGAATTAGGCAGTCTCGTTTTCAAAAAGGCCTTTTTTTCATTTCTGCTTATCACATTAAGTGTCCTGATAGTGTTCCTGGTTTTCTGGGTTACATGGCGCAACCTTATTGAAGAGAGGAGGCTTTCAGGCCTTAAAAGCGACTTCATAAATAACATGACCCATGAGCTCAAGACGCCGTTGTCGACCATTACGGTAGCAGGACGGACGCTTGAAAAGGCACAGATCAACAGTGATCCTGAAAAAGTGCTTGAGACGGCAAAAATGATAAGCAAGCAAAGCGTGAACCTCAATCAGCTTATCAATACAATCCTTGAGGTGAGCCTGCTTGAAAGAACCGAATTTGAACTCGACAGGCAAAAGGTCAGCGTCGATGAGCTGACACACCAGATAGTGGCTTCCTTTCTCACCTCATGTGACGGCTGCGCTGAGCTAATGGAGGATTATAAGGCAACCGGCACCTCGCTTTCTGTTGATATTGTTTATTTTACCACCATGGTAAACAATCTTCTGACCAATGCGGTAAAGTACTGCGACAAGGATCCGGTTGTACTGGTATCTACGGCGACTGATAACAATTATTTTCATTTAACCATTACAGACAATGGTATAGGCATACCGCATGAGCATGCCGATCATATTTTCGACAAGTTTTACCGTGTACCCTACGGCAATATTCACAAGACCAAAGGACTGGGGCTGGGTCTCTACTATGTGAAGCGCATTGCAACCGCCCATGGAGGAGATGTCTCCGTCTCAAGCAGGCCGGGTCGCGGTTCGACATTCAAAATCAGACTGCCACTATAAAAAGTCACCATGAAAATACTGATAGCTGAAGACGACATTGATTTCGGGAACATCCTTTCACAGTATGTCTCCCTGAGCGGGTTTGAAGCCATCCTTGCACGCAACGGAAAGGAAGCCTGGGAGCTGTTTCACTCAGACAAGCCTGATATATGCGTTCTTGATGTGATGATGCCTGAAATGGACGGTTTTACCCTTGCTGAGAAACTGCGGGAAGCCGAGCCCGGAATTCCGTTCATCTTTCTGACTGCCAAGAGCCTCCGGGAGGATATAATTCGGGGGCTGAAGCTGGGGGCCGACGATTACATTACCAAGCCATTTGATCCTGAGATGCTTATGCTGAGAATAAATAATATTCTGCGAAGAGTATACTCCGGTGTCGATGATGAATTTTCAGTATCAGGGACAACCCTGAGATACAATGCGCTCGAGCTCATCACCCCTGCCGGCAAGGAGAAGCTGACACTGCGTGAAGCCCAGCTCCTGAGGCATCTCATGATCAACAGGAACAAGACACTGACCCGCGAACAGATACTGACGGAAATATGGGGTCAGGACGATTATTTCCTTGGACGCAGCATGGATGTTTTCATCAGCCGGCTGAGAAAATATCTCTCCTCTGATCATGGCCTGGCCCTTCGTACATTAAGGGGGATGGGATTTGTGCTTGAGGAAATAAAATAATCCTGAATTTTAAAGCAATAACAGAGTAAACCGGAGGCTGTCTGCAACCAGAAATAAACCACGAGGAATCAATACCCGAGGGTGAATTCCTTTTCGGTGGCTGGTATACCTTTCTCCATCCATTCGGGCATCGGTTCGTCTTTCAGATAATGGGCAAAGAATTGTGCCATCCTGATCTGAAAATCCTTTTTGTTCGGAGCCTTATCAACCCAGTGGGGCTCGCCGTTGTAATTCAGCAGCCACGCCGGCTTCCCAAGGCGACGGAGGGCAACGAAGAATTCAATCCCCTGGTACCATGGTACAGCGCCGTCCTGGTCGTTGGCCATTATCAGAATGGGAGTTTCAATCTTATCGGCTGCAAAACAGAGACGAGTTCTCCCAATAACGCTGCGGCGCCTCCCAGATGGTTCCTCCTATGCGGCTCTGTTCATGTTCATACTGCATCGACCGGTTAAGTCCCGACTCCCACCTGATGCCACCGTAGGCACTGAACATGTTAACAACCGGGGCTCCTGATTCTATTGCTGCAAAGAGAGTTGTTCGCGTTGCAAGGTATGCAACCTGGTATCCGCCCCAGCTGTGACCCTGCGCTCCGATGTGCTTCTCATCAACAAATCCTTTCTCAATCAATGACATGATACCGGGCATCACGCAGTTATAGGCACTCTGACCGGGATAGCCCTCAGTGTAGTAAATATCCGGACTGAATACAAGATAGCCGTTGCTTGTATAATAGTGATAATCAATAGTTGAACGGCCGGGTTCCGGTATCCGGTGCCTGTACAGCTCCGTTGAGCTTTTTTCATAGAAATTGACGATCATCGGATATTTCTTCCCGGGGTCGAAACCGGCGGGCTTATAGAGAAGCCCCTCTACCTCCCTTCCGTCAAGCGACACCCACCGTACAACTTCCGCCCCGCCCCAGAGGAAATCCTTCTGCTGAGGATTGGCATCGGTAATGCGCTTTTCTGCGGTAAATGTGAGATCGCTCAGAAGGTAATCCGGGAATAAACCGAAGTCCTCCCTTGTATAGATTAAAGTGTTGCTCTTCTTTGCCTTTACAGGTGTCCCCAGATCGAAATTCCCTGATGTCAGTTTCACAGGCAGATCAGGTTTTTTCAGATCGATTGAATAAAATGCGTCTCCCCGGTTGACCTCGTCCGTACCAATGAGATATTGTTTCTCTGAAGGGTCAATAAAATCATTCTCGGTATCAAAGTCCAGTAACCTGTAACTGGTCTTCTTTTCCCTTCCGTCTGTGGTGACCTTCAGCGGAGCACGCCCGGCATCAGGATCGAGCGACCATATATCGTACCTGTCGGAAACCAGGAAAGCCCTGTCATCCTTAAGCCATCCGCTTGCCGGGTATGATCCGGGCAGATCAGGTACATCATTTTCTTCATTATAAACGGCAAGAGTTGCAGGTGTGGTCAGCCTGTGCTCACGTCTTTCCTTTATATCATATGAATACCAGGAACTGTCAGCGCCGTTGTACCACCAGAGATACTTTCCAGCCGGGGAGGGCCGTATCCTGGCCCGGCAATTCTCCTTTACCTTCTGAGGCATGCCAGTGATCACATCAACAAGCCATATGTCGTACCTCGGGTCGCCCTCCCACATTGATTCAAGTTCATAAGGCAGGTTTGACATTGCAACAACACTTGCCGCATCGCCCTTATCAATAAGCTGTACTTCAGGCATCGCTGCAGTGGCCAGCTGAACTGCCTTTTTCAGATCAGCATGATAAACCGCGGTGTAGTACTTCTTGAGATCACGTGCTTTGCTGACCACCTGTGCCGAATGCAGCTTCCCCTCCGAATAATGCCACACATCCACATTGGGACGGTCCTCGTCGAGCATGGTGGTATCTTTGATCTTATAAGCCGGTGACGTACCGAAGAAAAGCCTGGAACTCTTTTCAGCAAATGTTAGTGGCGAATTCTCGTTTATGATCCATCCTTCAGGTATGCCTGGCGTTCCCGACGTGGCTGCCATAACAGCCAACCCTTTTCCGTTCCAGTAGCAGAGTGACCATGTGTTTCCAGCTTTGTCCTTTTCGTCAAATGAAAGAATAAAGGCAGCCCTCTCTCCCTTTTTGTCTAAACTCAGCTGCTTGTACTTAGCCTTTCCGGTGTACAGATAAGTTTTCACACCATTTTTAAGGTCAGCCAGTATGACTCCCGGTTCAAGTCCATGATCATCACCAGATGTTGTATATAAAATCATCTCCGCCTCTTCTGCGAAGAGATATTCAGTAACAAATTTTACAGTATCGGTCTGACCGCTGGTGAGATTGTGAATATGGAGCGTATAACCGTTTTCAGGAGATTCAGTTTTGGGTTTTTTATCCTTTTCCTTACCCTCACCGGTGGTGTCTGCGGGTGTGGCAGGTTTATCCTTCACCGGCTCTGTTTGCCAGGCAATCCATCCCGCCCATTTTGAAGGTACCTTGAACGATTTCAGCCGGGCGACAGTATCTGTAATACCTTCCGAAACATTATAAATGCCCAGCATATCGGACGGCATATCATCCTTTTTTGTTTTCTTCAGTTTCAGCTCCCTGACCTTATCCTCCGGCGTCTTGATAGTGAATATCATAAAGCGCGAGTCCGGGGTGATATTAATTCCGGTGGCGCAACTGAATGAGGCTTTCATAACGGCATTACCGTCATAAAACGTTACAGTCGGGTCTCCCTCCCATGGCTCAGTTGTAAAGGCAATGAGTGTCCCGTCATCGGATATCACTTTCTCTGTGATACGGTTCCATTTTATGATATCATCAAATGTGAGTGACCTTTTTTCCTGAGCAGGAAGTTGCTTTCCAATAAACAGCACTAAGCATAACAGTATGACTCTTTTCATAGATTGGGCATGCAAGGGTTTACCGGTTAAAAATAGTACTAATAGGAAGCAAAAGTTATTTTACGGTTGCAAAATATTCCTGCCGCATTGGAAAATAGAAATTTGTCCTGCAACTCTTTCCGATATTTTTACTAAAATTACCGAGACATTTCATGCTTTTGGCAAGAACGCACTGACTCAGGCTGCTTTGCCTGACAAAGAAGAAAGATGAAGAAAATGAAAAGCATATCAATAATACTCCTGCTGTTAGCCGGCGCCCTGCGGTTATCAGCCCAGGGAGCTACCGTGTCCGGCACCATCATCGATAAGCGCGGAGTACCCATTGTAGGGGTGACCATCTGCCAGAAAAACACATCCAACTGCGCAGTGGCTGACAGGAATGGAATGTTCTTCCTTGACCTTGAAACAGGTAAGGAGATGAAACTGCGTGCCGAATGCCCCGGATTCAATCCGGTTGAGCTGGCACTGAACGAAACCACGACTTATCCTCTGAAGATCACCCTGCTGCCGATGTATCTCTCAAATGATATTTATGCGGGTGATTACAACAGCGAAGATACTCCCGTCGCAACAATGAGGTGGACCGTGAACCTCGACGCTCTGTCCACCGACTTCAGCCAGTATGCAGCGACCATCGGCTCGTACAACACTGACATCATGGATAAATTCAGGGTTATCGGCCCGGAGTTAGGTGTGTCATTCTCAAAGATTTATGCCGGAATCGGGATGGGATTCGGATACGGAAGAAAACACGATTATGATTCCCTTGTTCTCGATCAGAACAATACTTCATACTATATTAATTTCGGATATGATGTCATCAAAGCCACAAGGTTGCGCGTGACTCCCCTTCTTTCAGTAAGATGGCTGAGATCAAAGCTGCTTAATTATGCAAAAGAAGATAAGATACCCTTGTCACAGTACCTTGACGAGAGAGACCTTGACCTGAGATTCAACCAGACAATAGCCGTTGCAGGCATAAACCTTGAGTGCCTGATGTACAACGAAGCCTACGTCAACGGCGAATATTGGTCGATTGGACTGTTCGGAGGGTATGCCATGAAGCTGAACCAGCAGCCATGGATCTATTCAAAAGGAAACCGGCTGACAGCTGACGGTGAGATTGGATTGGATCATTTCACATTTGGAATGAACCTTTCGTTTTACATTCCGGTCCGGCAGTGAAACCATTGCAGGCATGACCTCCTGTGACCCGTAGTCATTTTCCGCTAATTACATGTAATGCTCAGTCATTTTCCGCCGTTTACCCGTAATATTCCGTCATCTGCCGCCATCAGCCCTTTCATATTTTGTGTTTATTAATATATTTGCTTCACTGTTGCATTTTTTTACTGCAGCTAAGGGAACTAAAGGCTAACTCAAGATATCAATTCGTATGGCAAGTACCGGGACAGCGCTGATCATTGGCGCCGGGATAGGGGGAATCACAACATCAATTTTCCTGGCAAAGAATGGATACAAGGTGGATGTCTACGAAATGAACAACGCCCCCGGAGGACGCTGCGGACAGATTGTACGCGACGGTCACCGCTTCGACCTTGGCGCAACAATGATGCTGATGCCGGATGTCTACCGGGATGTTTTCAACTCACTCGGGCTGACCCTGGAGAAAGAGCTCAGTGTCAAACCGCTTGACGATATTTATTCCCTTTACTTTGACGACGGCAGCAGGCTGGATTTCACCACTGACAGGAAAAGAATGGAGGAACAGCTCGAGAAGATTGAAAAGGGCAGCTTCGCCAGGGCAGAGAAATATGTCCGCGCCGGTTTTGTCCTTTATAAGACTGCCTTCGAAAAGCTGATCGGACGCAACTTCACCAGGTTTTTCGATTTCTTTACCCTCAGCAACGCACTGCTGCTCATAAAGTTAAAGACATACATCAGACACAGCAGTTATACTGCCCGCTTCTTCAGGTCAGCGCATCTGCAGATGGCCTATACTTTTCAGAATATCTATGTGGGCCAGAGTCCCTTCTCATCTCCTGCCCTCTTTTCGATGATACCTTCCGCCGAGCTGACTGAAGGGTCATTATTTCCAACAGGTGGTATGTACAGTTTAACAGCCAGGCTGATGGAGGTGGCTGAAGAGCATGGGGTCAAATTCCATTTCAGCAAACCGGTATCGCGTATTACAGTTGAGGGCAAAAAAGCCACTGGTGTGGTCTTCAGTGACGGCGGGGAGGCAAAGGCGGATGTCGTTGTTGCCAATGCTGATCTGCCTTATGTGTACCGCAAACTTCTGCCTCCGGGCCGTAAGTCCCGCCGCCTCGACCGTTTGAAATACTCATGCTCGGCACTGGTTATTCACTGGGGGCTCGACAAGCAGTACCCGCAGATCGGACACCATAGCACCTTCCTTCCGGACGATTTTCGCACCGGGCTTGATAAGATATTCAGGGATAAGTCGATGGGAGACGATCCCTGCTTTTATATACATGCCCCTGTGCGCAGCGACCCGTCTGCGGCACCTGCCGGATGTGATACATTCTCAGTGGCAGTGGGCGTCGGCCATCTTGACAAAAAACACCCGCAGGACTGGGACAGCCTCACCGATATTGCCCGTAAAACCGTCTTCAGGAAACTGAAGAAGATAGGCATAACTGACATTGAAGATCATATAAAATTCGAGATTACCGTACCTCCGTCAGAATGGGAAGAATTCCTGAATATCACCAGGGGCTCTGTCTTTGGCAGTCTCGGACATAATATCTTTCAGATGGGTTACTTCAGACCCCATAACAGGGACAGCCGCTACAGGAACCTTTATTTCACCGGAGGAAGCACTCACCCGGGAAATGGTATTCCTATGGTGCTCCTCTCCGCCAGGCTGGTATCGGAGAGAATTATCAGCGAACAAAAAAGAGAAGGGAAAAAATTTAAATGAAGACAAGGGAAGAGTTTATTGCACTTTTTGAGTCAATCGATTTTGAAAAAATCATCGATCATCCGAATATACTTATTGCAGCAAACTTCTGGGATGAAGAACGCTACCAGGCTGCCCGGACCTGTTACATGTTCATGCGTACTCTCGATGACCTGATAGACAATCACAAGGCTGAACACAACGGTATTGCCGAGGAGGAAAAAGACCACTTAAAGGGCAGTTTGAACCAGTGGATGGACATGCTTCGTGCAGGTAAGAACCCGGAACCTTTCAGCAACGGTCTGACAGAAACAATAAACCGCTTCAGGATACCTCTCTGGGCCCTTGAAGCCTTTGCCGAGTCAATGCTTTACGATATCAATCACGACGGGTTTGCCACAATAGGTGATTTTGTACAGTATGCCGGAGGAGCCTCAGTGGCCCCTGCTTCCGTCTTTGTTCACCTGGCAGGATTGCAGAAAAATGACGGTGTCTATTCCGAACCGCCGTTTAACGTCCGCCGGACGGCATCACCCTGCGCCATGTTCAGCTACTTCGTCCATATAATACGCGATTTCCGCAAAGACCAGCTGAATAACCTCAGTTACTTTTCCGACGATATCATTTACAGACATAACCTCACCCGGGCTGATCTGAAGAAAATCGCTCTCGGAGCTCCTGTCAGCGATGGCTTCCGTGAGATGATGAGAGAATATTACAGGATTACCGACGGATACCGTATCAGCACCCTGAAGGTGATCAGAGATGTGTGCCCCCTTCTTGAGCCACGTTACAGACTCAGCCTGGAGATCATCTTCGACCTGTACATGATGGTCTTTGAACGCATTGATCCCGACAAGGGATCATTCTCAACGGAAGAGCTGAATCCCACCCCTGAAGAGACACGCGAAAGGGTCAGGCTCGTCATAGAAAGGTTAAAGTAGAAAGGATAAAGGTTAAGGTAAAAGGGCTAAATATTAATGTAGTTACCGCTCCGAGAGCGGCAATGTTTGAGCCAATAATTTTATGCTGAAGAAGATCCCCCATACATACGTAATTGTTTTCAGCATTGTTGTTTTATGTGCAATGCTGACATGGTTTGTACCCGGGGGAACATTTGAAAGAGAGACAGTCAATGTCAACGGTATTGACAGGAGTGTGGTCATTCCCGGTTCGTTTCACCAGACTGAGAAACACCCTCAGACATGGCAGGTCTTCTCGGCCCTCTTTGACGGCTTCGTAGACAAAGCAGATATAATTATATTCATCCTGATCATCGGCGGAGCCTTCTGGATAATGAACGAGAGCAAGGCGATCGATGTCGCCATTGCCTCGGTACTGCGCTTCACAAGGAGAATAGGCAACAGGGGAATTATCAGGAAGATAGGTGTTGACAACCTGATATTCATCTTGATAATGATCATCTTCAGTTTCTTCGGCGCCGTATTCGGGATGAGCGAAGAGACCATCGCTTTCGTCATCATTTTCGTTCCCCTGGCTATCTCAATGGGCTATGATTCGATCGTCGGAGTGTCACTCTGCTTTGTGGCTGCTGCACTTGGGTTTGCAGGCGCTTTCCTCAACCCCTTTACAATCGGTATTGCACAGGGCCTGTCAGACCTTCCCCTGTTTTCAGGATTGCAGTACAGGCTGGTTATGTGGCTGATAATAAGCGCTGCAGGATTTGCATACATACTGTACTATGCCCGCAGGATAAAGAAGGATCCGAATAAGTCACTGGTAAAGGAAGAGGATGAATACTGGCGTAAACTCCATGCCGCCGGGAACTCAGGAATTGAGTACAGAACACCGGCATCATCATGGGTGGTATATGTTCTGCTGACTGTAGCGATGGTAATATTCTCATTTTCCAACCCTGATACCACTGTAACCTTCGGAGAGGGGAAAATAAATGTGCCGGCCATACCGGTACTGACTGGCCTGTTTGTCATTTCCGGATGGCTCTCGCTCAGGAAATCTGTGCACTTTTTCGTGATCACCATACTTATGTTTACAATACTTTTCCTGATAACGGGAGTGATGGGCTATGGCTGGTACATCATGGAAATCGCCACACTTTTCTTTGTTATGGGCCTGGCGACAGGGATTGCGATGAGCTACAATGCAAATAAAATAACCAAACTTTTTCTTGACGGGGTCAGGGACATAATGTCTGCTGCGCTGATAGTGGGTCTTGCGGGAGGGATCATCATAATACTTGAGAATGGAAATATCATTGACACTATTCTCAACAGCCTTTCGGAATCGATTTCCGGGATGGGCAAAATGGCCTCGGTAAGCATGATGTACGTCGTTCAGACCCTCATTAACCTGGTGATGCCCTCGGGCTCAGCCAAGGCGGCACTGACAATGCCGGTCATGTCGCAGTTTTCAGACCTGATAGGTGTCTCTCGCCAGGCTACGGTGGTAGCCTTTCAGCTGGGCGACGGGTTCACCAACATGATAACTCCGACATCAGGCGTGTTGCTCGGAGTGCTTACAATGGCGAAAATACCTTATGATAAATGGTTCAGGTGGGTGCTGCCGCTGATAGTGATACTGTTTCTGCTCGGCTTCCTGCTGCTGCTGCCGACAGTATTTATGCAGCTGAAAGGGTTTTAAGGGAATTAAAAGCTAAAAATTTAGAATTAAGAATTGAATAATAATCCCTGGGTGGGGCCTGCTATGCATCCCGGGGATATTAAAAAGTCGTACCTTTCTTTTCGGTTATCAGAAAAATGCAGTTATGGAAAACCTTATTTCAGAAACAAAACAACCTGATGAGATCAGGCAGCCATCATCACTTATAACCATCAGAGACCTGGCTGTTATTCTGGTTATTTGCCTGCTGGCAGGCGCCCTGGTGCTTATTCCGAGATATGCAGGATTTGATCCTTTTGACAGCCTTTATTACGCAAAGAATGCCGGCATGATAGCTTTCGCTGCACTTATTGCGTACAATCTTACAGTGCGAAAAATAACTGACAATAAATGGTTATTCCTGCTGATCGCCATATTTGCCGTCTCTGCGGTATTCATTAACCTTCTGCCGGCTGACAGCAAGAACCAGACAGTCGTTCTTGCATGCATTCACCTGCCTCTTTTGCTCTGGTGTGTTTACGGGATGGCTTATACCGGTTTCGATTTCCGTGACAACGGCAAGAGGGTGTCATTCATCAGGCATAACGGTGACATGGCCATTCTCGGAGCTCTTATACTGCTGTCGGGGATGTTGCTTGCCGGCCTCTCAATAGGGCTCTTTTCCTCAATTGAGATCAGGATCGAAAAATTCGTTATGGAATATATTGCAATATGCGGGGTAGTTGCAGCACCGGCTATTACAGAATTTATACTCCATTATTACCCCAGGCTGACTGAGAAGATCGCCCCGATACTGGCTACGATCTTCACCCCCCTGGTGCTTATAACACTAGTGATTTATCTTATTGCCGTAGTCTTTTCCGGTAAAGACCCGTATACTGACCGCGACTTCCTGATCCTGTTCAACCTGATGCTGCTGGTGGTGATGGCGCTAATTGTCTTTTCACTGTCCGAAACATCTGCAGGAAGAAGGAGAAAGGTCAGCGAGGTGGTGCTGCTGGCTCTTTCAGTGGTCACTCTTGTGGTGGATATTGTTGCGCTCTCAGCGATATTCTACCGTCTGAGCGAGTACGGCATCACTCCCAACCGTGTCGCCGTGCTTGGATCAAACCTGCTGATTCTCGGCAACCTGATACTTATCACTATAGACCTGTTCAGGGTCACCTTCCGCAACGCCTCTTTTGAAAGGGTAAATCTGACCACGGCAAAATACCTGCCGGTCTATATGGCATGGACGGTTGTGGTCGTTTTCGTATTCCCTCTCGTATTCTGATGGAAAACCGTCGCCCTGACCGGGTGACGCTGTAATGGTTACTTCCTGATAACTTTTGTAAGCACGCCCATCATCCCGCGGATAAAGGTAGCTGAAGTAAGTACCTTCACAACCGGATTTATTGTTGATCTGCTGCGCGACGCAGGTGCGCGGCCATATCGCCCTGCATCCTTTTCCCTGGCCTTTCTCTCTTCGTCATCCCTCCTTTCGCGCTCAGAATCTGATATGCGGCGTTCAAGCAGCTCATATGCGCTCTCTCGATCGACAACACGTGAATACGTGCTTACCAGGTCCGATGAATTGTTTATTGATGAAATCTCCTGGTCCGTGAGTATATCCATCCTGCTCATCGGGGCACGCATCATGGCAGCTGCCAGCGGCGTGGGTATACCCTTCTCATTAAGAACTGTCACAAGAGCTTCACCCGTACCCAGTGAGGTAATAACCTCCTCGGTATTATAGAATGCGGAAATCGGGAAGTTCTCAGCAGTAAGTTTAATGTCTTTCCTGTCGTTTGCAGTGAACGCCCTGAGTGCATGCTGGACCTTAAGCCCGAGCTGCGCCAGCACTGAAGACGGGACATCCATCGGGTTCTGGGTGATGAAATAGACACCCACTCCCTTTGAACGGATGAGTTTGACAATGGTCTCAATCTGCTCCAGCAGGGTTTTGCTTGCCTGGCTGAAGATGAGATGAGCTTCATCAATGAATATCACCAGTTCCGGTTTTGCAACGTCACCCCTCTCAGGCATCCTGTTATATGCCTCTGCCAGTATCGACAGCATAAAGGTTGAAAACAGCTTCGGCTTGTCCTGGATGTCATTGAGCCGGATGATGTTAATATATCCGTTACCCTTGCTGTCGCGGCGCATCAGGTCATTTATGTTAAATGACTCTTCGCCGAAGAAGCGCTCTGCGCCCTGCTGCTCGAGCTCAATGATCTTGCGGAAGATAACCCCCGTTGATGCCGGCGACATGGCACCGTATTCACGCTCAAGCTCTGCCTGTCCTTCTCCCTGCAGATACTGTATTACCTTCTTTATGTCCTTCAGGTCGATCAGCCCCAGCTTGTTGTCATCGCAATACTTGAAGATAATGGAGATGATGCCTGCCTGGGTATCATTAAGGTCAAGAATGCGGGAAAAGAGTACAGGACCGAACTCAGATACAGTTGCACGGAGGCGAACGCCGTTCTGGTCAGAGATTGTAAGAAGTTCCACCGGGAATCCCATCGTGGAATAAGGCAGGTTGATCTTTGAGTGTCTGTCAGTGATGAACGGTTTCTCCTCCCCTGGCATGGCAATGCCGCTGAAATCGCCCTTGACATCCATTACAAGGGATGGTATTCCCTTGAGCGACAGCTGCTCGGCGAAGATCTGCAGGCTCTTGGTCTTTCCCGTGCCGGTGGCTCCGGCTATCAGGCCATGCCTGTTTATGGTCTTCAGAGGCACCTTGATATGTGCGTCAGGAATTGGCTCTCCGTCGAGCATTGCGCCTCCCAGAATGATGAAGTCACCCTTGCAGGCATAGCCTTCATTGATCTGACCTAAAAATTCATCTTTTTTACTCATGACCTGAATGTTTATGATGTAAAAGCCGCTGGACACCTGGCTCCAACGGCTAAATTCACAAAGGAAATAAGGTACTTATTTTGTACCCAGCAACTCCTTTACCTTTTCCTCCAATGCTGCACCGCGGAGGTTATGAGCTATGATCACTCCATTCTCATCAATCAGGAAATTCGCCGGGATGCTTCTCACAGCATACATTTTTGCCGGAGCACAATCCCAGTACTTGAGATCAGAGACCTGTGTCCAGGTCAGTTTGTCATTCTCAATGGCTTTTTTCCATTCATCAGCGCTTCTGTCAAGCGATACGCCAAACACGTCAAAACCATTTTTATTATAGGCCT
Organism: uncultured Bacteroidales bacterium; assembly: GCA_963743775.1. GTDB lineage: Bacteria > Bacteroidota > Bacteroidia > Bacteroidales > VadinHA17 > SR-FBR-E99. The sequence continues at coordinate 275,455 of CAVURA010000008.1, read as the reverse complement.
GCCATACCTTGACAACATTGGGATTCTCCTGGCGGCACGGTCCGCACCATCCTGCCCAGAAATCAATGAGTAAAAGCTTTGTCGCGCCGCCTATCTTTGAATAAAGTGCAACCGGATTTCCGGTGACATCATTCAGCGTAAAGTCCGGAGCCTTCTGCCCTACGGCAACTGATTTCATCTGGACAAGCCTTTCCTTCATATCGGTCACTATCTGGACCTTATTGAGAGTGGTGTCAAGCTTGTTCAGTATGGTCTCCAGTTCGTCACTCTCAAGAGAATACGATATTTCATTAAGGAGTACCGGAGCGATATATGAAGTCGGATTATTGATGATGAACTCTTTTTGCATCGTCATCTGCCTGGCATCAATGGAATCAATCTCTTTCTCAATTGAGGCGGCCAGCTCTTCATTACCGTCCATTCTGGCAACACGATAGCGGTCGTAAACCTTCCTCAGTTCAACGTTCATCTCTTCAGTCGAAGCTCTGAATGCCTCAAACTCACCCTGTGTCTTTGACCCGGTGACTGATGCCTGGTAAATCGAATCGGCATGGCCGGTGATGGTTATCTCTGTGTTCTCGATAAAGAAATTCAGACCACCCCTCTTGTCCTTAAGAGACAGGGTGACCATCTGCGGATATTCAACAAAACCCTCCATTCTAAATGTGCCATTTTCAAGTACGGCTGAATCCAGGGTCGAATAGCCTCCCGGGATACGTTTTTGAAGAAGGACCTGCCCCTCCGGAGCGCCGTCAATGGTACCGGTAACAACAAATTTTGGCTCCTTCGCACAGGAAACAGCAAGAACCAATACAGCAAACAGGATAAAAAGCTTTTTCATTTCGGAATATTTTTTCAGTATTTAGTATGATTTTTCAGAATGGTCAAAGATAGAAATAATTGGAGATTACCCCTTGGTTTTGAAATATTTCTCGAGCAGGATCAGAGCAGGTTTGTATGAAGTTATTTCTCCCTCGAGCAGCTGTTTTTCGAGCTCCGGCAGCATGGCCTTCACCTCCGGGTGGCTGTAAAATGAGTACTTCAGTGTGTCAATCACAGTCTCGTGCATCCGGGTGACAGCCTGCTCCCTCCTTCTCTCCCAGAACCAGCCGTTGCTTTTGGTCATGCTTACATAGTCCCTCACTGTTTCCCACACCTCTGCTATTCCAGTCTTTTCAAGTGAGGAGCATGTGAGCACCCTGGGGCTCCATTTTGAAGGCGACAGGGGGAAAAGGTGGAGGGCATTTTTATACTCAATCCTCGCCATCTCCGCCTTCGCGACGTTATTGCCGTCTGCCTTGTTGATAACTATTGTGTCAGCCATCTCCATTATCCCGCGCTTGATTCCCTGCAGTTCATCGCCTGCACCGGCAAGCATCAGCACCAGGAAAAAATCTACCATGGAATGTGCTGCCGTCTCCGATTGCCCTACACCTACCGTTTCAACTATAATTGTATCAAAGCCTGCTGCTTCGCATAATATTATCGACTCACGTGTCTTACGTGCCACACCTCCCAGTGTGCCGGCTGAGGGCGATGGACGAATAAAGGAGTCCGGGTCTGTACTGAGCTGCTCCATCCGGGTCTTGTCCCCCATGATGCTGCCGCGGCTCTGCTGACTGCTTGGGTCTATTGCAAGAACTGCAAGACGCCTTCCATGGCGCCGCGTAAGCATGGTGCCAAAGGTTTCAATGAAGGTGCTCTTACCCGCGCCGGGTACACCAGTTATACCAATCCTCACTGAACGTGAGCTGGCAGGAAGGCATTTTTCAACAACCGCCTGTGCAATATCATAATGTTCGGGCAAAGAGCTCTCTACCAGTGTAATAGCTTGACTTAGAATGGTGCGGTCACCGCGCAGGATACCCTCTACATAATCATCGGCTGTGAGCCGTTTACGTCTGCTCTTTTTGAGACGGTTCAGCATATCGGGATTGATGCTCGGCGGTTGTACAACACCTTTCTGAACCGTGAGCGCTCCGGCCGGACCCTTATTCCTGTTCATTACACTATTTTTGGCAGAAGCCGCTTACTTCGAAGCCTCTCCCTCAACAAGGACATTGCCCTTGATCATAAGCATCACCTCTGAGTTCTTGGGATCATTGGTGTAAACAAAGATGTTTTTGTAGATGTCGCCTTTGAATCCACCTGAATTGAATTTCGCTTTTATCGATCCTTTACCACCGGGTTTGATAACATTTTCCGTAGGCATAAGGGCCGTGCAGCCGCATCCTGCCTTGACATGCCTGATGATGAGGTCGCTCTTGCCCTGGTTGGTGAAGACGTACTCCACATCAGCAGACGAATTCTGTTTTATAGTCCCGAAGTTAACAGTATTGGAATCAAGCTTGAAAACAGGTGCATTGGCAAGCTCCTGGCTTGTCAGGTTGCTGAAATCCTCCACCAGATTTGCCGAGACATACAGATAGATATTCGGCAGCGGCTGGCCGTTAACCTTAAGCCTCACAAGATCATTCACGTTACCCCAGGCGCTGCTGTTAAGCTTGGCGTCATAGGTACCCTCGATAATGCCCTTTTCGCCGGGCTTAAGAGTGGCAGGATTGGTCTTAAGCGTCAGATGAGCCGGCAGACCCTCAAACTCAACCGTTGCCGGTTCTTTAGATGTGTTGATAATCGGCATCACCCTGATTTTCTTCTCCGTCTTCTTTGTGGTGGTAAAGGCAAGGTGGTTTGACTCAAACCGTACCGGTCCTACTTCGAATGTGTAAAGCTCCTCAGTGGTCTTCTCCTTGGGGCTCACTGTACCTTCAATAATGAGAACCGTTACATTGGGTTTGGTATTTGAATAGACCGAGATGCTCTTTGCAAAATGAGAGTTGTATCCGCGTGGATCGAATACAGCAGTGACAAATCCTTTGCCTCCGGGAGGCACGGGTGACTTGGTATAATCTGCGGCAGTGCATCCGCACGCAGGCTGCACCCTGGTTATCACCAGAGTTGAATCACCCGTGTTGGTGAAATTAAAAATGGCTTCCTGCTTGCCCGCTGCTTCGTTTATATTCCCGTAATCATGACGAACAGTGCTGAAATTAAGCTTTGGCTGTGCGTTAAGTCCTGAGACCAGGATCATCATTACTAATACTAATAAATTCCTTTTCATTTTAAGTTGTTTTTGTTTCCCTTTTCTTTGAGGATAATGTTAATCCTTCCGTTCACATAACAAATATCAGACCAGATAGGTTGCATCATAATTAACGTCAAAAATAATAAAAAACGATACGTCGCTGCTTTTTTATTGCTTAAACCATTAGTTTTGTCTGACGGATAGTCTTTTTTGGAACATTTTTTGCGACAAGCGATGAGAGTATCCCGAATTCCACTTATGAGAAGAAAAAAACTCTTCATACTGGCGTTTGCCATTCTTTGCCTTCTGCAGGTTACTCCGGCGTCCGGACAGTTTTATAACGGGATGCAGATGACCTTCGGAAAGAACAGGGTGCAGTATAAAGACTTCTACTGGACATACTTCAGGTTTGAGGATATTGACTGCTACTACAATGAATTCGGCCGGGAAGTTGCTGAATACGCCTGCAAAGTAGCCGATCAGAAACTGAATGAGATCCAGGATTATTTTGACTACACCCTTGACAAAAGACCCATTCTTATTATCTATAACAAGAAGAACGATTTCAGACAGAGCAACATAGGACTCATCTCTGCGGAAGAGGACTATAATGTCGGAGGGTACAGCAGGGTGATCAAAAACAAAGTGATGCTCTGGTTCAACGGGGATCATGAGGAATTCGATAAGCTGATTGCATCAGCCATTGCTGAGATCGTGGTCTATGAAATGCTGTACAATGCCGAATCGCGTGACAAGGTGACCAGCAGCTCAGAGATACAGGTGCCTGCATGGTACATCAAGGGACTCGTGAACTATGTTGCCTTCAACTGGGACAGTGAGACTGACAACAAGGTCAGGGACGGTTTTGAAAGCGGCAGGTATAAAAACATCGCAAACCTTGAATACGAAGAAGCAGTATATGCCGGCCAGTCATTCTGGAAATATATCGGCGAGACCTACGGCGACGCCATTATTCCGAATATTATCTATCTCTCCACTATCTACAAAAACATTGAGGACGGGTTTCTTTACGGCCTCGGAAAGAGCATAAAAGACACTTACAAGGACTGGAGAAATTATTATAATGAATACTATAAGATAAAACCTGGTCAAGATTACAGGAAACCCGCGGAGATCAAACATTCAAAGCCTTTTGAACGGTATACCTCCGTTAAGGTAAGTCCTGACGGCCGGATGGTAGCCTGGGTATCCAATGACTGGGGAAAGCGAAAGATATGGCTGTATGATACAAGTACGGGCAAAAACAAGAAAATATTTACGTTTGAACCGAAGTATGAGCAGACGGTAGATTATACTTATCCCGTATTGACCTGGCACCCTGGCGGACAGATACTGACCTTCGTCAACGAAGAGAAGGGAGGCATGCAGCTTTATTTCTACCGTACCGATCAGAAAAAATTCGAGCAGCGTACAATGCCGTTCTTTGAAAAAGTCATGTCCCTCTCCTACTCCCCGGATGGGTCCAGGCTGCTCCTGTCAGGGATAATTAACGGTATGACCGATATCTATGTACATACAATTATATCGGGCACAAGCGAGCGGATTACATTTGATGTGGCGGATGATATGAATCCCTCCTTTGTTGAGGGACGTGAAGAGACTATTATATTCTCATCAAACCGCCTGACAGACTCCCTTACCAACAAGGGTGACCCGCAGGAACCCACCGGTCTCACCTATAACCTCTTCACATATGACCTTAAGGCAGGAAACGGAAAACTGACACGCCTTGATGAAGGAACACTCAATGATTATACCGATCCTATGAGAGCATCAGTTAAATCGACAGGCTTCCTGGGGAACGGCAACGGCATAATTAATTATTATAATGCCGGAATAGACAGCGCCATTGCCTATATAGATACTGCAATGCATTACAGGTATTTTATTGAATCAAAACAGGTTACTGATTTTCCACGTAACCTGGAAGCATTTGACAGGAACGGGGGCAGGGATGCCGCAGTAATCTATGATAAAGGACGTTACAGGTTCCTTAGTGACCTGACGGAGGCATCACAGGCCGTAGACAGCAGTGAAATAAAATCAACCCAATGGCGCGCGGAAGAAATTGCCGCACTCCGGGCCGCAGACAGTATCAACAGGCTGAGAGACGAACTGCTTGCCCAACGTGCAAGGATGAACGACACTCTTCAGAAACCTCTCTATGAATATTATGCCACCGATGAGCCTATCGACTTCCGGAATTATGTCTTTGAGAAGGAGAAGGAAAATTACTACGAGCTTCAATGGCGCAAGGATTACATGGATATTAACCTTGATACTTCAAGGATGGTAATGCCTGAAGCAAGGGTCTACCGTACGGCATTCTACAATAATTACACTGCCACCCAGATAGACTTCAACTTCCTGAACAACACTTACCAGGCCTATAACGGTGGAGCACCCTATTTCAATCCCGGACTGAACCTTCTTTTCAAGATAGGCACCCTTGATCTGTTCGAGGATTATCGCATTACAGGCGGGTTCAGGTTCGCAGGTAACTTTGACAGTAATGAATACCTCGTCAGCCTTGAAGCGCTTAAAGGCAAATTTGACAAACAGCTTATATTCCACCGGCAGTCATTTGACAGTTATAATGACACCAGCTATTACAAGATAAAGAGCTACACAACATATCTCTCGTTCAGGAAACCAATCAATACAGTTCTATCCCTGAAGGGAACCCTTACCTACAGATTTGACAACTATGTCGTTCAGTCGACAGACGCGGCAAGCCTGGCCGCTCCTAACTTTGGCCGCCATTGGGCCGGACTTAAAGGTGAGGTAATATACGACAACACCCGTAAACGGTTAGTGAATATCTATTACGGGACCAGGTTCAAAATCTTCGCTGAATATTACCGCGAGGTCAATGCGAAGAACAGCGACATGTATGTGCTGGGGGCAGATTTCAGGCACTATCTGAAGATCGACCGCGACCTGATATGGGCGAACAGATTTGCTGCAAGCACATCCTTCGGGCCTTCAAGGCTGATCTATTACCTCGGCGGCGTAGATAACTGGATGGGCTATTTCTTCAATGAGACTATGTTTGATCCGACTGTTCCGGTTGATCCAAACGTCAATTATGGCTTCCAGGCGCTGGCAACAAACCTTCGCGGATTTTCTCAGAACATACGCAACGGCAGTAATTTTGCCCTGATAAACAGCGAGTTGCGATGGCCTATTGTTAGATATTTTGCCGGCCACCCACTGAAATCCAACTTCCTTAACAGCCTCCAGCTCGTCGGATTCGGAGATATTGGCATGGCATGGTCAGGATGGAATCCGTGGGGCAACGAGAACTACTGGGACGACAAAGTTTACGAGAACGGGCCGGTAACGGTAACCCTTGATTCGATGAGGGATCCACTCGTTGCAGGCTTCGGCGGCGGAGCCAGGGCTCAGCTGTTCGGCTATTTCATCAGAGCCGACTTTTCATGGGGAATAGATAACGGATATATCCTTCCGATGCTGTTTTATCTCTCGTTCAGCCTGGATTTCTGATTGCACCTGACTGCTATCATGTTACTGAGGGAACATATACTTCGCGAGGCTGAATACCTTCTGCCGGAAATAGTGAAGATAAGGCGGCATGTTCACCGGCATCCTGAACTGTCATACGCTGAGTATGAGACTGCTGCCTTCATCAGCAGCAAGCTTGACGCCATGGGGATAGAGCACCGTACCGGCATTGCCGGCACCGGAATTGTGGGTTTCATCAGGGGCGAGGGTGCCGGAAGTGGCCTTACCATAGGACTTCGGGCAGACATGGATGCCCTGCCCATCACCGAAGCCGGAGAATCAGAATACCGGAGCCGGAATGAAGGTGTGATGCATGCCTGCGGCCATGATGCGCATATTGCCATGCTCCTCGGTTCTGCAGCAATAATCAGAAACCTGCGGAAAGAATTTGCCGGGACAGTTCTTCTGGTATTTCAGCCCGGAGAGGAGAAGGCCCCCGGGGGAGCAAGAATGATGATCGAAACAGGCATTTTTGGGAACTATAACCCCGATATGTTCATAGCACAGCATGTCCTGCCTGACTTGACCTCGGGTACGGTAGGGTTCCATGCAGGCCCCTATCTGGCGTCATGTGACGAGATATATATCACAGTCACCGGCAAAGGGGGCCATGCCGCCCAACCCTCACAGTACACTGATCAGATTTATATTGCTTCAGAACTTGTAATCAGGCTTAAGGATACTGTTGCGGAAAAGAGCAAGGGACAGGCTGCCACCATCCTTGGCGTTGGAAAGATAACCGGGATGGGCGCCACAAACGTGATACCGGAGAAAGTAGAGATAGCCTGTACCTTCAGAACCTTTGATGAACGGTGGCGACATGAGGCAAAGGAGATTATACGGAACACGGCATCGGAGATAGCCGGCAAGAGAGGTGTGAAAATAGACGTCAACATCGTCGAAGGTTATCCTGTCCTGGTTAATGATGAGGCGCTCACTGAAAGAGCCGGGGACCTGAGCCGGCAACTTCTCGGGGAAGAAAGGGTAAAAGAAGTTCCTGACAGGATGAGCTCCGAAGACTTCTCTTTCTTTGCTGAGAAATATCCCTCGTTTCTCTTCAGGCTAGGGATTACACCGGATGGAGAAAAGATGCGACCGGCACACACTCCTTTCTTCGACCTCGATGAGAGCTCCATGGCAACAGGAACTGCGACGATGGCATGGTTGGCACTAAATTTGATAAAGACCTGACAAGGGTGAATATTATTTATTATTTGTTTAGGAACTTAATAAAATAAAAGATAATTTTGCGCCCGTAATCTTTAAATAACAGTAGTAATGGCTTACAAAATTTCAGATGATTGCACAGCTTGCGGAACCTGCATAGATGAATGTCCGGTTGAGGCTATATCAGAAGGCGATATCTACAAGATAGACGCCGATATCTGCACCGATTGCGGTGCCTGCGCCGACGTTTGCCCTGTTGAGGCAATTCATCCCGCATAGACTGCATTCCCTTTTAAGGAGACCGGAAGCTGCCTGAAGAGACAGCTTCTTTTTTTTCTAACCGGGTTTGTACTTTGCCCCTGTAAGTATTGCCTGGCAATCACTCATTTCCATCAGCTGCAGTAGCGTGACGTCAGGATTATTATGCATAAACCGCTCAATGATCCTGAAACCGGTCCATACAACAGCCCTTCCCGGTGAATCTGCCGTAAAATAACTGGTGAACGGCGCTTCGCCGGTAAACTTGCGTATCATGAAACTGTCAGTGGAAAAGAGCAGGTCATTGCTGACAAGGTACTCCCAGATAACCCCTTCGCCCTCTTTGCAGAAACTCAGCTGCCTTTCAGTGAAACCGAACAGTACCGTGTCGGCTATCGAGGGAATCATCCTCTTTGTGAAATAGACAAGCTTGGCTTCGTGCAACATGGTGTTAAGCAGGTTCTTTGTGCCATAGTCAAAGTCACGAAAGTCCCACTCCGTTGATGCCCAGGCATACATACAGTCAGAGACAGTGTAGGCGGGTGTCATCTTGCGCGACTGGTAATCGTAAATGCCAAGCGAAGGATAATATTTTGAATCTGACCCCAGGTAACGGTCGAGACTGACCATAAGCAGCGAATCGTCAATGATGATACTGTTATTGAAAGCCGATATACAGGTAATTACCTCAGGAATAGGTTTCCCGGGGAAGTAATATTTGTAGTGCCTGAATGCGTTCTCCAGGCCCTGCTCAAGCGACTTCTGATCGGGCCAGACCTTTTTTACCTCATCCCATAAAGCGAGATTCTGCAGGTCAGTGGCAAAAAGAATAAATGCTGTCTTCCATTGTTCATCTGCGGGATCTCCCAGACCGATAACCGAACTGTATGTCCTGAGGGCATCACCATATTCAAGCTTTAATGTATCAGCCTTATCAGCCAGCGCGTGCGGTGGCGTCTCAAATATCTCACGGCCAAGATCTTTCACCGTCAGGTCACACTCAATTCCTGAGAGATTTACCTTGTAAGGGTTTCGGTCACATGCCGTAGCACCAAAAAATATAATTACTGATGCTGACAGTGCGAAGAGAACAGATTTGGAAGTCATATATCGGTAATATCAGGTATTATTCGCAAAATAAGGACATTTATTTATAAATTTACCCTGCAAACTATTAGATTATGGAAAGAGTAATAAACCTGTTACGGGTGAAAGCACTTATAATAGTGGCGTTTGTCACCTTCGCTGCACCAGGAGTGGCACAGGAAATTAAATTCGTTGCACATGCTGACCCCCTTATCACATGGATGAGTTCCAACGGATCTGATTATAGCAGTATGGGAGCAAAGCCAGGCTTGGACCTTGGAATCAATGTCCTTTATTACTTCACTGAAAACTATGCTGCTTCATCAGGGATAAGCTTTCTTTCGGCAGGAGGAAGACAAAAAGCTATTGATCCTCACACCGTAGTGTTCAACAGTTTTCAGGCAGATGTGGCTCCCGGCGATGAGATGATATACAACCTCAGCTATCTTAATATCCCTTTGGCAGCTCACCTCCAGACAAACCAGACCGGTCCTATGACATATTTCACTGATCTGGGTTTCGATATCAGGATTTTGCTGAAGTCAACCCTGGACCTGCCCGTCAGCAGCGAGGGCCCTATCGACGGTGAGAATGCAAGGACTGAGGTCTATGGAATGAATGCCGGATGGCATATCCATCTGGGCCTTGAATATGAACTGAGCACGGAAACATCTCTCGTTTTCGGGCTGGGCTTCAATCGCGACTTCTTTGATGTGACAAAGGACCTCGCGGATGCCGGTCAGCCTGAAGACAGGTCAAGATTAAACATGTTCAGATTCAGGCTCGGCGTAAAGTTCTGACCCTTTCACCATGAAAGTTGCACTTGCCCAGCTCGATTACATACCCGGTGATATAGCGCATAACAGCACCAAAATCATTTCAGCCATCAGTTATGCTCGGTCGCTTGACGCAGACATGATAGTCTTTTCCGAGCTAGCAGTCACCGGCTATCCGCCGCTTGATCTGCTGCAGAGAAGCGATCTCATCAATGCTTCAATGGATGCAGTAAAAGAAATAGCATCGCATTGTAAGGGTATTGCAGCTGTTCTGGGCGGACCTTCACCCAATACCGGCGTCTTTGGTAAAAGCCTTTTTAACTCGGCCTTCTTCATGCATGATGGTAAGGTCATGGCCGTAATAAACAAAACCCTCCTTCCCACCTATGATGTCTTTGATGAGAACAGGTATTTCGAACCGGGGTCAACCTTCCAGACAGTTGAGTATAAGGGAGAGAGGATAGCCATTACTATCTGTGAGGATATATGGGATGAACAGCCATTCGGCGACAAGGGAGTATGCCGCCTCTATGGCGTGACACCTCTTGATGAACTGATGAAGGAAAAACCCTCACTGATAATAAATATTGCGGCCAATCCCTTCTCTCACAACAGGATAAAAATCAGGGAAGAGATTTTTATCAAGAATGCCATTGAGTACAGAACACCGCTCATATCAGTCAATCAGACAGGCGGTTATACAGACCTCATATTTGACGGTTCCTCAATGGTTATTGACGCTGATGGCACGGTACTGGAAAAACTTGCCTTTTGCAGGGAAGAAATCAAGGTCATTGATATCCCCGCTGCCAGAACAAACAAAAACATATATTCACGCCCGGCACCGTTCCCTGCTGACATGACAGGATTTATCCACAAGGCACTGTTGACAGGTATAACGGACTTCTTTGTAAAGAGCGGGCAGAAGAAAGCTGTAGTCGGCCTCTCCGGAGGGATTGATTCTGCCGTGGTGCTGGCACTTGCTGCCGAAGCCCTCGGCACAGACAACACCCTGGCAGTGCTTATGCCTTCCGTTTACTCCTCTGAACACTCCGTGAAAGATGCCCTTTTGATGGCTGAGAACCTGAAGGTGCCGCATCACATTGTAAGCATTGAGGAAATCCGGCAGGCGATTGAGAAAACAATGAAACCATTTTTCGGTGACAGAGCCCCTGATGTGACCGAGGAGAACATCCAGGCCCGCCTGCGGGCAGTGATACTTATGGCATTCTCCAACAAAATCGGTTACATGGTGCTTAACACTTCAAATAAAAGCGAAGCTGCAACCGGATACGGTACACTGTACGGCGACATGATCGGAGGACTTTCTGTATTGGGTGATGTATATAAATCAGAGGTTTACAAACTGGCCATGGAGATCAACTCTGAAAAGGAAATAATTCCCGAAAGGATCATTTCCAAGCCACCGTCCGCCGAGCTCAGACCTGATCAGCTTGACACTGATTCCCTTCCGGCCTATGACCTGCTTGATCCAGTGCTTTTCAGGTATATCGAGCTTGAGAGATCACCGCAACAGATAATTGACGAAGGTTTTGACGCAGTCCTGGTAGAAAAAGTCGCGAAACTTGTACGCAGCAGTGAGTTCAAAAGACGGCAGTCACCGCCTGTGCTCCGGGTCTCTTCAAGGGCTTTCGGAAGTGGGAGAAGAATTCCGATCATTTCAAAATATCACTGATAATCGATTATTTCCCCTCCTTGACAAGGGGGCCGACCGTAAATAAATTGCCTGGTAGGCAATTTCAGGGAGGAGCCAGTTTGCAGGGGGAGCTTCATGGATTGTCGGGACGGGGTGGTAATTTATGTTTTCCCGCTTCCCTCATTCATTTACATATACCCTTCTGACTCTGGTGGGTATTGATGTAAGTATCTCATAAGGAATTGTATTGCAAAGCCCAGCAATTTCTTCGATTGTAATGTTACTGCCAAAAACCTCAGCCTCATCGCCTGTCTTCACATTCAATCCTGTGACATCAGTCATGCACATATCCATGCAGACACTTCCTGTTATTGGCACTTTCCTGCCTTTAATGAACAGGCTGCCTCTTCCGTTACCCATCTCGCGACGCAATCCGTCAGCATAGCCAACAGGAACAACGGCAATCTCACGGTCATGATCCGCAGCCCCTTTGCAGCCGTAACTCACAGGCTCTCCTGCCGGTACCGTTCTGACCTGTGAAACAGAGGTGACAAACCGTCCGGTGTGCCGTAACGCAACACCGTGATAGTCACCTATCCCGTACAACCCGATACCCATGCGAACCATGTCAAACTGGTATTGGGGGAAACGGCTTATACCGGCTGAGTTTAGAAGATGGGTCTTAAAGTTGTAACCAAGGACACTCTTCAGCTTTTCAGCCGCCATAATTAGGAGGGAAGCCTGGCGGTGGGTGAACTCATCATGATCAGGTTCGTCAGCCGCAGCAAGATGCGAGAAAAGTGAGACGATCCTGATATGCTGCTCATTCGGCAACATCTCTGCCAGCAGGTCTGTCTCACTTATACTGAAGCCCAGCCTGTGCATCCCCGTGTCAATTTTCAGATGAACAGGATAGTGGAGCAGGCCGTGCCTCTTGGCATTTTTTATGAAGCTTGCATACGATTCCATGCTGTAGATCTCCGGCTCGAGGTTATGACGGATGATCAGCTCCATCACACTCTCATCAGGATTCATAACCATGACAGGGGTTGTTATGCCGGCCTCCCTGAGTGCTACTCCTTCGTCAGCATAAGCCACTGCAAAATAACTGATATGATTATATTCAAGAAGCGACGCTATCTCCGCTGAACCCGAGCCGTAAGCAAATGCCTTTGACCATCGCCATGATCCCTGTTCCGGGTTGGAGCAGATGCCTGAACTCGTTCAGATTATGGACCACCGCATTCATGTTGATCTCAAGACGTGTCTGATGGAGCTGCAGTACAAGCAGGCTGCTGATACGCTCAAACCCGTAAGCGCGAGCCCCTTTGATGAGTATGGTCTCTTCATGCCAGGCAAAACTCCTGAATGTCTCTGCAAACTCAGAGGTTGAGCCATAAAAAACTGATCCGCCCGGAAACCTCTCCTTCTGACGTGTAAGGGCTTCACCGATGCCTATGAACCTGTCAATACCTGCACCCCTGACTGCTTCCGCAACACCCTCATAGAGACGTTCTTCACTTCCTCCTATCTGCCGGAAATCTGAAAGAATAAGTGTCGTTTTACCCCTGGCATGGGAACGAAGAAAATCCAGGGCCATGCTCAGTGAGCCGGGGTCTGAATTGTAATAATCTTCTATAAGCGTGCAGTTGTTGATCCCTTTTTTGACTTCCATCCGCATCGCCACTGCCGGCATATCTGCCAATGCTCCCTTTATTTTGTTTTCGGGGACACCTTCAGAGAGACAACAGGCGATCACTGACACGGCATTCTCGGTAGATGCCCGGTCTGCAAACGGTATTACCACTTCAAAAACGGAATCTTCCGTGGTGCATCTCAGAACTTGCCCGTCGCCGGTTAATTCTGTTATGTCAACCCTTAATGATGCATCAGCTCCGGATACTGACCACGTATAAGCAGGTATACCTGAATACTTCGAAGCCACTTCACGCTTAATCAACTCATCATCAGAGCTGTATATAAGTAACTTTGCTCCTTCCGCCAGCCTGAGCTTCTCGGTGGCGATGGCTTCCCTGCCCCCGAAATTTTCACCGTGAGCATCCCCGATATTGGTTATGACTGCCGTATCAGGCCTTATGATGCGGGCCAGCCTTTCCATCTCACCGGGTCTGGATATACCTGCTTCTATGACCGCCACATCAAACCTGTTGTCAATATTCATCAGTGAGAGTGCCACTCCCACCTGGGAATTATAGCTTCTGGGACTGCGTATGACGCTTTTGACTGTGCCCAGTGTCTCTGCCAGCCACTCCTTTACAACGGTTTTGCCGGCGCTGCCAGTCACAGCAATCACCTTTCCACTGAAAGCATCTCTTCGCCAGCCTGCAAGACTGTGCAGCGCCTCCAGCGTGTCTATAACCTTCACGAATACGGCGCCGGTCATGAGATCAAAATCAGGAGGCAGTGTGTCAACAAGGAACAGTCTGATACCCCTGCTGAAAAGCGGTCCGATAAACACGTGCCCGTCATGGTTCGGACCCCGCAGGGCAATGAACATTACATCATGACCGGCGCCCGATGACCTGCTGTCAGTCATAATGCCGGTAACAACGAGCGACGGATCTCCTGTCAGTTCGCCACCGGTTATCTGAGTCAGCTCTGATGCGCTGATCTTCACCTGTTCAGTTGATTTAATATAGCACGATCTGCATATCGGCTCGTAGATATCCTTCTCCCCGAGCATCACAATTTTATCATCCTTGACCTTGCGGTAGGAGTAGTTCGCGAGGTTACCGCATCTGACACATATTGCATGTACTTTACTTATGTATTCTGCCACAGCCATCAGGGCCGGCATTGGGTCCGAAAGGGTTGCCGGCAAAATCCATGTCAAGACCTGCCACTATTACCCTTGTGCCTGCATCAGCCAGACTGGTACACACTTCCACCAGGCTGGCGTCAAAAAACTGTGCCTCATCTATACCAACAACCTCGACACCGGAAGCCAGAAGGAGTATCGACGAGGCGTTTTCCACCGGGGTGGAGATGATTGATTTTTCATCATGGGAGACAACCCTGTCCTCTGAATATCTTACATCAATTGACGGTTTGAAAATCTCAACCTTCAGTCCTGCAAACAATGCCCTTCGCAGCCTCCTTATAAGCTCTTCCGTCTTGCCTGAGAACATTGACCCCGCGATCACCTCTATTGACCCGCGCTTACCTGCATTATCTACCGAATTTTCGAGAAACTCCATACTTCAGATCAGGATTTCACCGTTCAATAATGTAAAACGATTATATCAGGCTGATACGATTATTATTTACTTTTGCAAAATAAATAAAAGCGATCATTATAAAAAATAAAGGGTGATGGATTTGATTAAAGCGGTGAGTATTATAAGGAGGGATCTGGATGAGGTGAGTGCATTGCTCGACCAGCTGTCATTGACGCCCGGTGCACAGATTGCAGAGATAGAGCTGGCACGCTCAAGAGTGCACAGCGCTACGGAAATGCTGAAGCTGCTGCCGCAACTGAGTGAAGTGCCGGTACAGTCACCGGTACATCAGGCAGGATCAGCTCCTTCAGTGCAGCCGGTGGTTGAGATAAAGACTGAAGTAAAACCGGAAGTGAAGATTGATGTGCAGGCTGAAGCAAAGCCGGACGTGGTGGTTGACGTGAAGGCGGAAGTGAAACAGGAAGTGAAGACTGAGACGAAGCCGGAAGTCAAGCAGGAAGTGAGGGCTGAAGTGGCAGCAGAGAAAGGCAAACCTATTCTGGCAGACAAGTTCAGTGCCGGTGATACCATAGGTGAAAAGTCAACATCTGTCAGACAGGATGAGGCCATAACATCTGCCCTTCATAGCAAACCCATAAGCGATATCGGCGCTGCAATAGGCATCAATGATAAATTCTATTTTATCCGCGAACTTTTCAGCGGCGATACAAGGGCATATCAGGATACCATCAAGCGTCTCAACTCTTCTGCATCACTGGGTGAAGCCATGAAGATCCTTGACGAAAACACCGTGATGGGCACTGACCCGGCAGCCCAGTCATCTTTTGTTGATGTTGTCCGCAGAAAATTCAATATTAATGTCTAAACTGTACCTGGTACCCACACCCATTGGCAACCTTGGTGATATCACCATGCGTGCCGTTGAGGTGCTGAAGTCTGCAGACCTTATTCTTGCCGAAGATACCAGGACAACACACGTGCTTCTTAATCATTACAGCATTAAAGCGCCGCTCAGGTCGCATCATAAGTTTAACGAACATCGCAGCCTCGAGGCTGTCTGTGACAATATAGAAAACGGTACTGTAACTGCTCTTGTATCCGATGCAGGTACTCCCGGTGTATCCGACCCTGGTTTCCTGCTTGTCAGAAGGTGTATTGAACGGGGTATACCTGTGGAGGCACTGCCCGGAGCAACTGCCTTTGTGCCGGCGCTGGTAAGTTCAGGACTGCCATCTGACCGTTTCTGCTTCGAAGGATTCCTCCCTCTGAAAAAGGGAAGACAGAAGAGACTGGCTGTACTTGCAGAGGAGGAGCGTACAATGATATTCTACGAATCTCCGTTCAGGGTGCTTAAGACCCTCGAGCAGCTGGCCGCAGCCTTCGGTGATGAACGCAGGGCTTCAGTATCAAGGGAGCTGACAAAAAAATTCGAGGAGACAATTCACGGAACACTTGGTACTCTCGCAGGTCATTTTAAAGAAACTGCCCCCAGGGGTGAATTCGTAATAGTTGTGGCCGGTACCTCCCTGAAAGATCATACTGAATAATATTTCTGTGATGAACAGAAAATCGCTGATCATTCTTATGGCAATCCTGTTTCCATGGATGGCATGCAATGCTCAGGTACTGCGCGGCACGATAACCGATGAAGCCGGTATGCCCATGCCGGGAGCGTCAGTTTATGTCACCGGCCTCAGACAGGGTACCACCTCAAACCAGGACGGACTTTATGAAATAACCCTTCCCTCCGGCACCTTCACCGTCACCTGGCAGTTTCTCGGTTATACTCCTGTCATTAGAAATATCAGTGTCGGAGAATCAGATATCATCGCTGATATCACCCTCACCGAGCAACTCTTTGAGATACCCGCAGTGAGGGTTTCCTCCTCAGGAAGGGACCCGGCGTACTTCATAATGCGTAAGGCAATAGGAATGGCTCCGTTCCATCTTAACGAGGTTAAAATGTATAAGGCCGAAGTATACATAAAAGGGGGAGGCAAAATTGATAAGATCCCGAAGATGCTGAAGAGACAGATGAAGGTGGAGGCAAATGAAACACCGATCAAGGAGGGCCAGTACTACTTCATGGAGTCTGTCAATGTTATCACTTTCAATGCGCCTGATAAATACATCCACCAGGTAATCTCATCGCGATCCAATATTCCTGCAAGTGAAAACGAGACATCCCCGATGGATTATCTGGAGGCCAGCTTCTATCAGCCTGTCATAGCAGAAATAGCCATTTCTCCACTCTCGCCTGATGCATTTTCACATTACAACTTCGAATTCCTGGGTTCGACATCGCAGGGTGATTTCGTAATTGACAAGATCAAAGTTACCCCGAAGAGGAAAAGCCAGCAGCTGTTTGAGGGTGTAATCTATATAGTTGAGGATCTGTGGGCTATTCACAGCCTCGACCTTGCAAATGAAAATATGGCAGGAAGGGTCAACGTCAGGCAGGTTTATATGCCGGTTGAAGCAGGCATCTGGTTACCCGTCAGCCTTGAATTCAGGTTTGACCTATCAGTTGTCGGAGTGAAGGCCGGGGCATCCTATAACAGCGCCGTGAAATATCTTGAGGTGGAGCCTGACAGATCACTTTCTCCTCCTTCAGGATACAGCGCGGTACCAGCAAATGGCCCTGTGGCGGAGCTGAAGACTCCAACACAGAAAGAGATTGAAAAAATATTAGCCAAAGATGAGCTCACGACCCGTGACATGTCGAGACTGGTTAAACTGAATGAAACAAATGCTGCCAGGGACGACGACAAAAGCCTCGAAATAAAGGAAAAAACAACTTATATAATCGACAAGGATACCCTCAGTAATGATTCTGTGTACTGGGAGAAGGTCCGCCCCATCCCGCTTACAGCAGAGGAGGTAACAAGCCTGCCCCTGGAGGGACCGGATTCAGGGACCCTGGCTGCCCGCGATACATCAAAACTCGCAATAAAAATCGGGGACGGATCTGAAGACCAGGACAAGAAACCGGGCATAGAAGCCCTTAAGGCCGTGATAAGCGGAAAAAGATGGCAGGCATCTGAAAAAACTGTGATTGAGTTTGACGGACTGGTGAGCCTGAAAGCCGCTTCGTTCAATACTGTTGACGGATTTGTTCTGGGTACCGGAATGACAATGACAACAAAGACCGGTGAGAAAGGCAGGCTGACATTATCCCCTTCCGTGAAATATGCCTTCGGCCGGGAGCGTCTGATGTGGGCGGTGAATGCCGGCATACTGTACAATCCCATGACATCAGGCACCATTTATATCCGTACGGGCAGTTTTTCAAAAGAGTTCTCTCCTTCAGGGATTAACCCTGTGATAAATACATTTTCCTCTCTTCTTTTCAGGGAGAACTGGATGAAACTTTATAACAGCACATTCATTATTGCCGGACACAATGGAGAGCTGGCAAATGGTCTTAACATGAATCTGTCGGTTATGTGGGAACACAGGCAGACACTCGAAAATAATTCCGATTTCTCTCTCTTCAAACCCGAAAAAGAATATACCGTCAACCTGCCCGAGAATCCGTTTGTCACCGGTGATGTACCCGGCTATGGGACAATAGCTCCGACAGACCATTTTCACGCCTCATTTATAGCAGAACTGAAGTACACCCCCCGTCAGCATTACCGCATTTCAAACGGTTCAAAGATCATCGCCGGATCAGACTATCCTACCTTCACACTAACATGGAAACATGGTTACAATTACAATGATACAATGTCAGACCAGTATGATCTGCTTAAGGCTGACATTTCAAGCAGAAACAGGTTCGGGGCCCTCAGTGAATTCAACTGGCGACTGACCGGAGGTGGTTTTATTAACAGGGAACACCTTCAGTTACAGGACATGTATTTCTTTAACACCCAGGAATCCCCTGTGCTGCTTAACAGCTTCAGTGACGCATTCTACCTGAAGCCATACTACTCAATCTCATCACCCTCATTCTTTTCTGAGGCACATATTCGTTATACCACTCCATGGCTGATCCTTAAACGTCTGCCGGGATTAAGCAGGACGCTCATGAGAGAAAATATCGGGATCGCATCTCTCTGGACCCCGGACTATGGTTTTTACTCCGAGATCGGATATTCTGTGAGCGAGATCTTCCTAATGGCAGAGCTGGGAGTATATGCAGGCTTCCATGACCTGAAATACAACAGTGTCGGAATCACCCTAAGGCTCAGGTTCAATTAACAGATCAGAATGACGGTTTGCGT
This sequence comes from uncultured Bacteroidales bacterium, assembly GCA_963743775.1. Classification (GTDB taxonomy): domain Bacteria; phylum Bacteroidota; class Bacteroidia; order Bacteroidales; family VadinHA17; genus SR-FBR-E99. Next base: position 256,451 of record CAVURA010000008.1, on the reverse strand, counting down.
CCGTTGTCATCCGGCGAATAATCGCTGTAATCGGCCGACAGATCATCGTTCATCTTTGATTTCATCGTATAGACACCACCTTTCGGCGATGCTGGAAATGATACTTCAGAACCAAAGTCGTCAGGCTCGACAAAGGTGGCACGGTCTTCCTTGAAATAGAGAAGAATCTCATCGGTAGGACCGTTACGGTTCTTGGCAAGTATTATATCGGCATGACCCTTGGTCGATCCACCATCTTCAAACTGCAGGACACCCATTTTTTCAGGTCTGTGGATAAACACAACCATATCAGCGTCCTGTTCGATTGCACCTGACTCACGCAAGTCAGACAGCATGGGCTTCTTGTTTCCGCCACGGGTCTCGACCGACCTGTTCAGCTGTGACAGTGCCAGAACGGGTACTGCCAGCTCCTTGGCAATGCTCTTGAGCGACCTTGAGATCGAGCTGACCTCCTGCTCGCGGCTTCCTGCATCAGGCGGTCCGGTCATCAGCTGCAGGTAATCGACAATGACCAGGTCAAGTTTATTCTGCGCCTTGAGCCTCCGGCACTTTGCCCTTAGCTCAAATATTGAAATGGCAGGCGTGTCATCAATATATATCGATGCTTCAGTAAGTGATTTGATGCGCGTTTCCAGAAGCGACCACTCTTCAGGAGTGAGCTTGCCGTTCCTGATCTTTTCTCCGGGTATCTCTGTCTCTGTCACAATAAGCCTGTTGACAAGCTGTATGGCTGCCATCTCGAGTGAGAAAATGGCCACCTTCTTCCCGTGGTCAATAGCCATATTGCGTGCCATCGTCAACGCAAAAGCAGTCTTGCCCATCGAGGGGCGCGCTGCGATGATCACCAGCTCAGACTTCTGCCATCCTGAAGTCAGCCTGTCGAGCTTGGTGAACCCCGAAGGCACACCCACCAGCGCATCCTCTTTTTTCCCCAACTCTTCTATCTCAGACAGAGCCTGTTTAATTACCTCATGTATCGGAGCAACCTCATGCTTTATATTACCCTCAGCAATCCTGAAGAGCTCATCCTCACTCCTGTCAAGGAGCTCCGTCACATCGAGAGTGTCCTCATAAACCAGGTTCTGGATCAGGGTTGCCGCCCGTATCAGCTCGCGCTGTATATATTTCTGAAGGACGATGCGCGCGTGATAATCTATGTTGGCTGCAGAGACAACCTTTGAGGTCAGCTCGGTGAGGTAGACAGGCCCGCCGACCTCATCAAGGTCGTTCACCCGTTTGAGCTCCTGAGTGACAGTAAGAAGATCTATAGGCTGATCACGCTTGTTCAGTTCATCAATGGCAGCAAAGATCTTCTGATGTGCAGTTGAATAGAACACCTCCGGCCTCAGGATATCAACCACCATCCTTGCAGCTTCATTCTCCAGCATCGCGGCTCCAAGCACCGCCTCCTCCATCTCAGGTGTCTGTGGCGGTATCCTCCCTCCCTCCGGAATGACCATAACTGAAGACTTCTTGTCCTGCCTGGACCTGGATGTAACTTGTGCCATTATGATAAGGTATTATTTTACAATGATATATGAAAAATGAATCAGTATTCCGACCAAGATCAAATTTAACAATAACAAACCATCAGGGCTCAGCTGCCTGCTTTTTGTTTCAAACAGGAGGTGTTAAAAAAATGTTGAAAACGGATATAATACCGAAAGATGATGAAATATGAAAAGGTTCATATATTTTTGATACCTGAAGATTTGACAGCGTTATGGTTGTTTTTCCCAAGGCGAAAATAAATATTGGCTTAAGGATCGTTGAAAAGAGGCCTGATGGCTTTCATAATATCGAGACCTTCTTCTATCCTGTTGAGTTCGCTGATGCTCTTGAGTTTGTCGTCCGGAGAGACAGCCGCAGAGGCGATTCACTGAGGGTTACCGGGGTGATGGATGAACCAGATCCGGAAAAAAACCTGGTGATGAAGGCAGTGAAACTGATGCGAGGCTCCTTTGACTTCCCGTCCATACGAATTCACCTGCACAAAGCCATCCCTGTTGGCTCCGGCCTGGGCGGAGGATCATCGGATGCCGCAGGCATGCTGAAGGCCCTTAACAGGTATTTCGGGTTCGGACTTAATTCAGAGGAGCTGAGATCATTTGCCCAGAAACTTGGCAGCGACGCACCGTTCTTCATCGACGCAACACCTTCTTTTGCAGAGGGTGTAGGCAATATCCTTTCAGAATTTCCTCTTGACCTTAGTCACTACCACATAATGCTGTTTAACCCTGGCCTGAACATAAGCACTGTTGAAGCGTATGCCGGATGCGTGCCTAACCCTGCAGGCTTGTCGCTCAGGCAGCTGCTCAAGCTGCCGGTGGCAGAATGGCGCGGCAAGGTGATGAATGATTTTGAACTGAATATCTTCCGTAACTATCCCAGGCTGGACGAACTGAAAACGGCGCTGTATGATGCAGGGGCAGTATTTGCATCAATGTCGGGCAGCGGGTCGGTAGTTTATGGCATCTTCAGGGAGGTACCTGACCTGCCTCATTATCTTGTAAAATCGATGCTGATATCAGCAGAGCTCTGATTTCTGCTGTCAGTATTCCTCAGTCTATCTCTACGAGGACCATCCCTTTCGACACCCTGTCTCCAGGTTTCACGTTGACTGCTGCTACTTTGCCTGTGACGTGACTCTTCAGCCTGTTCTTCATCTTCATGGCATCAAGGATCACTATATCATCCCCCGCATTCACCAGATCACCCTGCCTGACCAGCACCTCTATCACCGTGCCGGGGATAAAGCTGTATATCCTGCCGGGACGCGGCGGTGTATATGCCTTTCTCCCGGCATAACGGCGGCTGAGCCTGGTGGTATACAGTGTTTGGTCTATGTTAAGCTTGCCAGCTTCTTTCTTTTCCATATTCGTCCTTTAAAAAGGGGTAATCAAAATGGCGGAATACCATGCTTCTTCTTTGGCATCTGTACAACCTTGTCTTCCGACACCTCGAGGCCGTGAAGCAGAAGTTTACGCGTCTCAGAAGGTTCAATGACCGAGTCAACATAACCCCGTGATGCAGCCACATATGGATTTGCAAACTTTTCCTTGTACTCCTCCACCTTCTGACGCCGGACTTCATCCGGATTGGCTGCGGTGGTAATCTCCTTGCGGAATATAATGTTGGCAGCCCCCTCAGGTCCCATTACTGCTATCTCGGCTGTTGGCCATGCAAAAACGAAATCAGCGCGGAGATGGCGTGAGCCCATTGCAATATATCCTCCGCCGTAAGCCTTACGCAGTATGACTGTTAGTTTAGGCACAGTAGCTTCGCTGTAGGCATAGAGGATCTTTGCTCCGTGCCGAATCACCCCGGCATGTTCCTGATCAACGCCGGGAAGATAACCCGGAAGATCAACAAAAGTTATTACCGGTATGTTGAATGCATCACAGTAACGGATGAAACGTGCCGCCTTGTCTGATGAATCGACATCGAGCACTCCGGCCATTTCAAGAGGCTGGTTGGCAACAAAGCCCACTGTTTTGCCCCCCAGGCGCCCAAACCCGATGACCATGTTGCGGGCATACAATTCCTGTATCTCAAAGAAATCCGACCCGTCGGCCACCGCCCTTATCACATCCTTGACGTCATACGGCAGCGTAGGATCACCCGGGACAATCTTCTCAATATCATATTTTTTGTCGGGAGGAACAGTCTCCATCACTTTTGCCTTCACCTCATTATTACGGGGAATAAACGACACCAGCTTCTTGATCTGACTGAAGCATTCGTCTTCCGTCATGGCAAAGAAATGTGCATTGCCCGAAACCTCGCAGTGCACCCTTGCCCCACCCAGCTCTTCCATGGAGATCTCCTCGCCAAGCACGGTCTTGATTACCTCAGGGCCGGTGATGAACATTTTGGAGATATTCTCGACAACAAACACAAAATCAGTCAGTGCCGGGGAATATACTGCCCCGCCTGCACAAGGACCGAGTATAACGGATATCTGAGGTATAACACCGCTCGATATCGTGTTGCGGAAGAATATCTCTCCGTAACCGGCAAGCGAGTTGACACCTTCCTGTATGCGGGCTCCTCCTGAGTCATTGATACCTATCAGTGGTATCCGCATCTTCAGCGCGTGATCCATGATCTTTGTGATCTTGCGTGAGTGCATCAGCCCCAATGAGCCTCCCGCCACAGTAAAATCCTGGGCGAATATGGCAACAGGACTGCCGTGTACGGTTCCCGTGCCGATAACAACACCGTCACTAGGCAGATGTTTTTTATCCATACCGAAGTCGCGTGCATCATGCTCAACAAACATGTCATATTCACTGAAAGAGCCGGGGTCTAGTATTGCAAGTATGCGTTCGCGTGCAGTGTTCTTGCCCATGGCCTTTTGCTTCTCGATGGCTTCCTCGCCACCGCCGAGAAGCATCTTCTCACGCCTCTCTTTCAGTTCGCGTATCTTTTTATCAAGAGCCATAATCCTGTTTTTCGTTTAACTGTATCCTATTATTCCGCGCGAAGTAAAGCAAATAAATTAAATTCCCCTGCACCGGGGTTAAATGGCCTTTTCATTATTTAGGTGCAAACCGGTATACAACAAGAGCAATACCGGTATAGATAATATTCGGGATCCACATGGCAAGAGCGGGGTCAAGGTCGCCTTTGAGTGAGAACTGGGAGGCAAACTGCATAAAGAGAATGTATGAGAAGGTCAGGCCGAGACCTATTCCTATCTGCATGCCTATCCCTCCTTTTATCTTGCGTGACGAGAGAGAAACACCAATAAGTGTCAGCACGAAAAAGGCAAACGGTGATGCATTCCTTCTGTGCTTCTCATTGAGATAGAGCTTGATCTCATCGGAGCCCTGCGACTTTAATACATCGATATAGTCAATCAGTTCGCCTCGTGTCATGGTGCCGACAAACTGCGGTGACCTGGCAAAATCATCAGGCCCGACGTTCAGAACGGTGTCTATTCTTCTTCCTGTGGTAAGCCTCTCTCCAAGACTGTCGGTCTCCCTTATATGATACCACCATGCACCCCATTTGTTGGTTGTGGTGTCCCACCTGATCATGTTGGCAGTCATCTTTGATTCCAGTTTGCCGTGATCGTCAAACTTTTCCATGCTGAAGTTGCGTCCGCTCTGTGTGATGGAGTTGTATGATTCCATGTAAATGTAAACATTGGGGTAAACCTGCCTGTGGACTGAGGAAACGTTCACTCTCCTGAAGTCGGAGCCACGGTAGTACTTCTCCTCGAAATCCAGCTTGACAATGTTTGAATGAGGAAGAACATAGTTCATGAGAAGAAAAGAGCTTAGAGCAATGACGGCTGCTCCCGCAAAATACGGAACCAGCAGCCTGCGGAAACTCATCCCGCTGTTAAGCATGGCTATGATCTCAGTGTGCACTGCCATCTTCGATGTAAAGAAGATCACCGAAATGAAGACAAACATCGGAGCGAAGAGGGTGGCAAAATAGGGGATGAAATTGAGGTAATAGTCGAAGACAATTGCTTTCAGCGGAGCCTGTTTCTCGATGAAGTCATCTATCTTCTCGGAAAAGTCGAAGATGACCGCTATCCCTAATATCAGCACCAGGGAGAAGAAGAATGTCCCGAGAAACTGCCTGATAATATATTTGTCAAGTATTCCCGGTCGAAGCTTATTCAGGCTCTTTCTGATATTCTTTTTAGTATCTCTTCCTTCCATGTTCCAAAAGTGCCATCAAGTATCTTTTCCCTTGCCTCGGTGACGAGGCTGAGATAAAACGAGAGATTATGTATTGTAGCTATCTGTGCTCCGAGCATCTCACCTGATATTACCAGGTGGCGCAGATAAGCTTTTGAGTAGGTTCGGCTCACTTCAGAAGCTGATGAGGCATCGACCGGCGAAAAGTCACCAGCCCATCGCTGGTTTCTGATGTTGATTATTCCATCGCGTGTAAACAGCATCCCGTTACGGCCGTTGCGCGAAGGCATAACACAGTCAAACATATCAATGCCGCGGGCGATGCACTCGAGAAGGTTAGCCGGCGTGCCCACTCCCATAAGGTAACGGGGCTTATCCGCCGGCAATATTTCGTTCACAACCTCGATAGTTTCATACATCACTTCCGCAGGTTCACCCACGGAGAGCCCGCCTATGGCATTGCCCGGCATTTCTTTTGATGCAATTTTCTCCGCAGAGATACGCCTTAGATCAGCGAAGACAGACCCCTGCACAATGGGAAACAGCAACTGATCATGACCGTACAGGGGCTCAGTGCTCCTGAACCTGTCAACACACCTGTCAAGCCAGCGGTGCGTCAGCTCCATGGATTTCATGGCATATTTGTGATCACACGGAAAAGGAGCGCACTCATCAAAAGCCATCATTATATCTGAGCCGATTGATCGTTGGATATCAATCACATTTTCAGGAGTGAAGGTATGTTTTGAACCGTCGATATGAGATCTGAAAATGGCTCCCTCTTCGGTCAGCTTCCTGTTAGCTGCAAGGGAAAAGACCTGGTATCCGCCGCTGTCAGTAAGCACTGCTCTGTCCCATGACATGAAACGGTGAAGACCACCTGCCTTGCTGATGATATCTGTTCCGGGACGAAGATAGAGGTGATATGTGTTACCAAGGATGATGTGAGAATTGATCTCATTCTTCAGGTCGCGGTGCAGCACCCCCTTGACGGTTCCCCCCGTTCCCACGGGCATGAAGACAGGTGTGGGTATGTCACCGTGATCGGTGTGCAGTACACCTGCCCTTGCTGATGTGGATTGATCTGTCCGCTCAATTCTGAACATCCTCTTCTGAATAATGGTCACAAAAGTAAGCTTTCTGCACCTCATTATGAACAGCCTGATGGTAAATTGAGGAAACGGTTCTTTTATTGTTGAAAAGATTCTGACAATCGTTTTCTGATTATTTATAATATTACGACGCAAAAATGAGCCGCCGGAATGCTTTTTTCAACTGATCCCATACATATCGTTCTGCTTGCACTGTTCCTGATAATGGCTATTATCCAGGCATGGTACTGGCTTCAGTATTACCGCAGGTCAGCCTATGCCAGGCAGAATGCCGTTGCAGGTACCGGGAAACTCCCTCCTCTTTCAGTTGTCATCTGCGCCCGTAACGAGGCGGAGAACCTGAGTAAATTCCTTCCGGCGGTACTTGACCAGGATTATCCGTCGTTTGAGGTGGTGGTGGTGAACGACTGCTCTGAGGATAACAGCTTTGATATCCTCGGCGGGATGATGAAGCTTTATCCCTTTCTGAAGGTCTCAACAATTCAGAAAGATCCGGGATTCGCACACACAAAGAAGCTTGCCATGCTTATTGGCATCAAGGCAGCAAAAAATGACCTTCTTGTTTTCACCGACGCTGACTGTCAGCCGGTATCGAAAATGTGGCTGCGCGAGGTGGCTTCGGCTGCTGCCGGCAAAGCTGAGCTGATAATCGGTTACGGAGGCTATTTTCCTGAAAAGGGCATCCTCAACAGCTACATACGGTACGAGACAATGTTCACTGCCATGCAGTACTTTGGAATGGCAATGGCTGGTGTACCCTATATGGGTGTCGGACGTAACCTTGCATACAGGAGAACCTTCTTTTTCGACCGTGGGGGATTTGGCCCTCATAATCATATCATGTCAGGTGACGACGATCTTTTCGTCAACCGAAATGCCACTGCCGACAACTGCAGCCTGATGCTCTCCCATGATTCTTTTACACGGTCAGTGGCCCAGCAGACCACCGGAGCATGGGCAAAGCAGAAACGCAGGCATTTCTCCGCCGCCGAATATTACAGGAAGGATGACAAGGCAAGGCTGGCCATTGAGCCTTTATCAAGAGTAGCTTACTATGGCCTCATGACCACCCTCCTCATCATGTTTGTATCATGGCCTGCAGTGTTGTTCATAGCATTGGGAAGGCTGATCATGCGCGCAGTGATACTCAGGAAAGCAGCCCTTACCTTCAATGAAGAGCGGTTGTGGTTTTTCTCACTCTTTTTTGATATCTTCGCGCCGTTTGTCAGCGCATTCCTTTACCTGACCTCAAGAAGAAAAGGTAAGGGGAGAGAAACATGGAAGTAGAAACAGGACTATCTGAGAAAGCGAGGCATGACCTGAAGGTCATTGACCGCGCATTGCATGGAGAGAGCAAGGCGTACGCCGAGCTGCTGACCAGGTATCGTGATTCTGTATACTATGTCTTGCTGAGGATGGTGAATAACCCGTCGGATGCGGAGGATCTTACTATCGAAGCATTCGGCAAGGCTTTTCATAACCTGTCAAAATACGTTCCCTCACATGCATTCAGTACCTGGCTCTTCCGTATAGCCACCAACAACTGCATCGACTTTATGAGGAAAAAGAGCCAGAGCCCCAGGCCTTTTGACCATGATGAGGGAGAAGAGGATGAGATGGAGGCTACCGTTGCTTCTGACATGAAGTTGCCTGATGAGGTGATGATGGACAGGGAAACAGCTGCCAATCTGAACAGGATAGTTAAAAGCCTCAAGCCCCGTTACCGCCGCCTTATTGAACTGCGCTATTTTGAGGACTACTCATATGAAGATATCGCCACCGAATTAAGCCTTCCAATTGGTACTGTAAAGGCACGGCTCTTCAGAGCAAAGGTCCTTATTTTCAATATGGTACAGGATAAAAAGAGCGAAATTTGACCACTGTCGCTGAAAAATACTTTCCGTCGCTGACTGAAAAACAACGCCGGCAATTCTCGATGCTGCCCTTGCTGTACGAGGAATGGAACGAGAGGGTAAATGTGATATCCCGGAAAGATATCCTGAACTTTGAGGTAAACCACTTGCTTCATTCACTTGCCATCGCACGATTGATCACTTTCTTACCCGGCACTTCGGTAATTGACGTCGGCACCGGAGGCGGACTGCCGGGCATACCCCTGGCAATCATGTTCCCTGAAGTCAAATTCACTCTCATAGATTCCATTGCAAAGAAAATAAAGGTTGTAAAAGAGATCGTCACTGCTACGGGTATCACGAATGTCACTGCAATTGCTGCAAGATCAGAGGATTATTCCGGACGATTTGAGTTTGTAATCAGTCGTGCTGTCACTGAAACGGGCCGCTTTGTTAACCTGACAAGGCATTTGATATCCCCCCGGTCCGTGAATACACTGAAGAACGGTTATATTTTTTTGAAAGGCGGCGATCTGGATGCCGAGCTGGAGCCCTTCGCCCCTGCCGTCGTTGTAGAACCTATCAGCCAATGGTTTGAAGAGCCCTGGTTTGAGGCAAAAAAAATCGTTTACCTGCCCTGGTAACATTAAAAAAATAACCCCGCTGATTTTTTATTTCAAAAAATGTCTACCTTTGCAGTCTTAAAAACAGGAAAGTACGACACAAAATTATAACTACAGATGAAAAGGACATTTCAGCCATCAAGAAAGAGGAGGACCAACACCCACGGTTTCAGGGAGAGAATGTCAACCCCTAACGGCAGGCGTGTACTTGCCGCCCGCAGAGCCAAAGGCAGGAAGAAACTGACCGTTTCTGATGAGCCAGGACACAAGGACTGATCGGCTGACAGATAAAAAGAGACCGTCTTAATGAACAATTAGGGCGGTTTCTTCTTTTATAATCTGATCAGGCGGGTTAAATTTGTCAATACTCCGGAAAATGAAAGAAATTATCCTGAAAAACACGGACCCTGACCTCAGAACAATTGCTGAGGCAGTCCTTGACGGCAAAAGATTAACTCCCGCGGAAGCACTGACACTGTATGACAAGGGCTGATCTCTCACTCATGGCCGTGCTCGCTACAGAAGTGAAGAAGGCGAAAAGCGGTGACGCGGTCTTTTTCAACCGTAACTTTCATATAGAACCAACAAACATCTGCGTATTCAACTGTCGTTTCTGCTCGTATCATAAGCCTGAAGGCGATCCCGAAAGCTGGGAGCTTACTGAAAGCGAGATACTTGATATCGTCAGACGCTTTGAAGGTGTTCCTGTTACAGAAGTGCACATCACAGGCGGTGTGCACCCCTCACGCGATATTCATTATTATGGCAATATAATTGCATCTATAAGGAAGCTGAGACCGGACATAAGCATCAAAGCCTTCTCGGCTGTTGAACTTGACTATATGATCAGGAAAGCCGGCATGACTTACGTTGAAGGGCTCAGTCTTCTCAAGGACTGCGGCCTTGATTCCATTCCGGGAGGAGGCGCTGAGATCTTCGATGCTTCTCTGCGCTTAAAAATATGCCGTGACAAAGCTGATGCTGAGACCTACCTCGCCATCCACGAGGCGGCCCACAGCCTGGGTATAACCTCAAATGCCACAATGCTCTACGGTCATGCCGAGAGCCCTGTGCAGCGTATTGATCACCTGACGGAGACTTCGTGAGCTGCAGGACCGTACCCACGGGTTCAACGCTTTCATTCCACTTAAATTCCGCAGGGAAAATAACCGTATGTCAGACCTTGGCGAAGTGCCTGTGACAGAAGATATGCGCAATTATGCCCTCTCAAGGATCTTCCTTGATAACTTTCCCCATATAAAAGCATACTGGCCGGCTACAGGCAAGGATGCGGCAGTAATGAGCCTCGCCTTTGGCGCCGATGACCTCGACGGTACCATAGACGACACCACAAGGATTTATTCCATGGCAGGCGCCGAAGACAGCAACCCCAGCCTTTCAACGACAGAACTTGTTGCCATGATCCGGTCAGCAGGCTTCAGACCGGTAGAGAGGGACACTCTTTACCGGACCGTTAAGGAGTGGTGATAGCCGGTACTCTCGCAATATAATTTTATCTTTACCGCAGCGTTTACTATTTAATACTTCATCATACGATGAGCACAAGGGATTTTCTCAAAAGCCGTATCTTCTGGAAGCAGATAGGATTGGCTCTTGCTGTTGGCGTGGCCATATTAATAATACTCATTATCTGGCTGAACATTTACACACGTCACGGCCAGTCACGGCCCACACCCGAGGTGAGAGGCCTCTCAATCGATGAGGCAAAGGCGGTTGCGACAAAAAACAGGATGAGATTTCAGATAATTGATTTTGTCTATACCGCTTTCGTACCCCGGGGCTGTGTGGCGGAACAGATGCCGCTGCCGGGTCACCGTGTGAAGAGAAGACGCATGATCAAGGTGACTATAAACGCATTCAGCCCTGAGATGGTTGCCGTCCCTGACCTCGTCGGCCTGCCGCGCCGCCAGGCACTGTCGCTGCTGGAAACGGCAGGTCTCCAGCCTGGACAGCTTAACTATGTGCCTGACCTGACAGTTGATTTCGTGCTTAAACAAACCCTTCACGGCCGTGAAGTCTCGCCGGGAGATTCGGTCCAGAAAGGTATGGTCATTGACCTTGTTCTCGGCAGAGGACTGAGCAGCCAGCATACTCCGGTGCCACGCCTTCTGGGTACCACTCTTGATCAGGCCCGGAATGAGATACTGGGCTCATCACTGAACCTCGGTGCTTATGTATTTGATGCTACCGTGATCACGGGCACAGACTCCCTTAATGCATTCGTATATAAACAAAATCCTGATTATCACCCGGATGCAACGGCACAGCTTGGTTCGGCCGTATATATATGGCTCACTGTTGATACTCTCAAAATGACTGTCGATACCACCCCTGTTGAATTAAATGATACGACTGCGGCCGGCGGAGCTGCAGAAATAGAGTTATAACCCTCCTGATGAGGAAGAGATGGCTGATATACATACTGCTGATAATGCTGCCCGCCACCCGGGCAGGCTCCCAGGAGATCGTCACCGGATTGTTTCTCAACAGGCAGCTTGCAGACGTTAAGAATCAGCCTCAGCTGAAAAGTGCCACGGGTACTGACACCCTGCTCCTCCCCTTCACAGACGACTTCGCCCTTGACAGCCTTTATCCCTCTCCGGAGAAATGGGCTGATAAACTGGTCTTTATAAATAATACTTACTCGGTAAAACAACCATCGATGGGGATGGCAACCTTCGATTGCCTGGACGAGTACGGCTTGTTGTATGACAATCTTTCAACGGGTGTCTTTGCCGCCGACAGCCTGACATCATCGCCGCTCAATCTGGTTCTTCAGCCTGCAGACAGTATCTGGCTAAGCTTCCTCTATGAGGCAGGGGGTGTGGCTGACATGCCTGAGCGTGATGACAGCCTTACACTCAGCTTCTGGGCTCCCGAAGAAGAACGGTGGTACAGCATCTGGAGGGCTGAAGGCGGACCGACAAACGGCTTCCGCAATGTAATGATACCAATTAAGGACAACAGGTTCCTGAAGAAGGGCTTCCGCTTCAGGTTCACCGGCTATGCATCTCTCTCGGGGATTATTGCTGATCCTTCACGAGCCGGCAACGCTGACCAGTGGAACATAGACAATGTGATGCTTGACAAGGGCCGCTCAGTCAATGACACTGTTCTTCATGATGTTGCTCTTACCCTGCCCCAGAGATCACTTATCAAAGAGTATGAGGCCATGCCCTGGCGCCACTTCAGACAGGCTTACCTCTCGGTAATGAGTCCCACGGCTGCAATAAACTATCGCAACAACGACACAATTGTCAGGAATGTCACACGGCATGTCACGATTAAGGATGTTCTTCAGAATGCCGTCGTACGCGACTTCGATGCAGGGGCCGTCAATGCCGGGCCGCTGACGGAAACGGAGTATGATGCGCCTCTTATCTACACATATAACTCCTCCTCCACAGACTCGGCACTGTTTCTCGTGACAGTCTCCCTTGTAACAGACGACTTTGATCCCAAGACCAATGACACCATAAGATACTACCAGCGCTTCACCGATTATTTTGCCGTTGACGACGGCACTGCAGAAGCCGGTTACGGCATAAACGGGCAGGGCTCACGCAACGCCACGGTGGCGCTGAAATTCAGGTCCTTTATTCCCGATTCAGTGAAAGCACTGAAGATCTGCTTCAACGATGCCTTTGACAACGCCAACCAACTCGGATTTGATATCATGGTATGGGCTGATGACAACGGTAAACCCGGCGTGCTTCTCGGCACCACAGATGGTCCTGTGGCAGACCCGGGTGCCGACCTGAACGGATTTGTCACCTATCTCTTCGACAAGCCGGTATTCGTCAACGGCGACTTCTGGGTGGGATGGAAACAGTTGACAGATAAATTTCTTAACACAGGCCTGGATCTTAACACCCTTACTTCCGGCAGACATTATTACTCGCTTAGCGGAACCTGGGAGCCAAGCCAGGTGCCGGGCACGGTAATGCTGAGACCGGTGATGACGGGCGCAGGATCAGCAACATCATCAGACGAAGGCACCCTCATTAATGACCTTTTCGTGATCTTTCCCAATCCGACACGTGGGCTGGTCACCCTGCGTGCATCGGACCGGGCGCCCGTGGACTTTGTCATTGACGTCGTCTCACTCACCGGCGCCAGGGTGATGTCAATGGCCCGCACTGACCACCCCGACTTCAGCTCCCTTCCGTCAGGTACTTATATGATCATCATAAAAACACAGGAAGGCAAGCCGCTCTCCCTGATACGCTTTATAAAAATTAACTGATTTTTCCAATGACAGAAGAGGAACTGGCAGACAACCAGGAGCAGGAGCTCTTTGAGCACTTCCGCGTGGTGGTCGATCCCAAACAATCGATGCTGCGCATAGACAAGTATATTACTGCCCGTCTCGAGGGTGTATCCAGGACACGTGTACAGACAGCAGCGCAGGCAGGGAATATCATGGTGAATGACAATCCCGTCAAACCCAGTTACCGGGTCAAGCCTTCTGATGTCATTCAGATCCTCCTCCCCAACGAGCCCCGTGAGATCGAGCTGATACCGCAGGATATCCCCATCAGTGTCGTCTATGAAGATGACGATGTGATTGTGGTCGATAAAAAAGCAGGCATGGTTGTTCATCCGGCCTATGGAAACTATTCAGGTACACTGATGAATGCCCTGATGTTCCATTTCAAAGACCTGCCACTCTTTCAGACAGGTGAACTCAGACCCGGGCTGGCACACCGTATCGACAAAAACACCTCCGGTCTGCTGGTGGTTGCGAAGAATGAATATGCCCTTAACAGGCTGGGTAAGCAGTTTTTCGACAGGACCACAGGACGAAAATATATTGCGCTCGTATGGGGTACTCCTGACCCTGAGGAAGGCACCATCACAGGTCATGTAGGCCGCAATATCAGGGACCGTAAGATAATGCAGGTCTTCCCTGACGGCAGCCAGGGGAAGCATGCCGTGACACATTATAAAATTATTGAACCTCTCGGATATGTAACGCTCGTCGAATGTCGTCTGGAGACGGGACGGACACATCAGATAAGGGTGCATATGGCTTGTTCCGGTCATCCTCTCTTCAATGATGAGGAGTACGGCGGGCACCGTATTCTCAAAGGCACGACCTTTACAAAATACACGCAGTTCGTTCGTAACTGCTTCGATCTCCTGCCGCGCCAGGCGCTGCATGCGCAGACGCTCTCGTTTGATCACCCCGTGACAGGCAAACGTCTCTCTTTTAAATCACCCCTGCCTGATGATATGGCAAAGGCGATTGAGAAATGGCGCAATTATATAGTCGGCAGAGACTAAAATAATTTGCGATTTGCAATTTGCAATTTCGAATTCTACCAGCTTCCTCCTGCCCCGCCGCCGCCAAAGCCACCGCCGCCGAAGCCGCCAAAACCCCCGCTACTGCCGCCACCACCACTGAAGCCACCCCAGCTTCCGCCGTGCGACTTACCACCACCCATCATGCTCATAAGCAGCCATAACGGCAGGTTACTGGTACCGGATTTCTTAATGTGCTTATTGTTCGAGCTACCCGATGAGGCCATTATAATGATGATAATCAAGACAATGAGAAAGATAATAGGAACAGGCCCTATGACTCTGCATTCCTGACCCCAATTTGGATTTAAAATTGTATTCACCGGAAGCCAGCGACATCAGAATATCAGTGCCTGCATCAAGTCCCCCATAGTAATCATCCTTCTGAAAACGCGGCAGTATCACCCTGTCAATGATCTCAGCACATGCAATGTCGGGAATAGCCCCTTCGAGGCCGTAACCTGTTGCGATGAAGATCTGGCCGCGCGATTCATCGGTCTTTGTCTTTACCAGTACAAGAAGGCCGTTGTTAAAATCAGACTGTCCTACACCCCAGTCCTTGGCCACCTTATAAGCAAACCCTGACATGTCGTATCCCTGCAGGTCATTCACAATCACCACAGCGATCTGGTTGGAGGTGGAGTCATTGAAAGCAACAAGCTTATTCTCAAGCGACTGTAATTCAGATGAACTTAATACACCGGCAAAATCATTCACCAGTCTGGGAGGGTCAGGCCGGGGCAGAAGTGTCTGCGCACCCAGAGAAAGTGGCAAAAAGAGCAGTGCAGTCAGTAATATTAAAGAACAGAGATTCTTCATTTTCACTCCCCGGTTTCGTTAGTATCAAATGAGATCGTGTCAGTGATCTCGTTAACATCATCCCTGGTATGTGGAAAGTGTTCCTTAAGCTGCTGGCCAGCCATGATGATACCCTCGGTGAGTCCTTCCGTGAACAGATTCTCACTGAAGCGATGTTTCATGTGATCACGTATTTCATCCCAGAAACCCAGAGGCACCACACTGTTGATACCGGTATCGCCTATGATAGCGAACTTTCGTTCTTTTACGGCAAGGTAGATGAGCACACCGTTACGCTCGGCTGTCTTGTGCATCCCCACTTTCCGGAAAAGCCATGCCGCCTCATCAAGCACGTCGGCCTTGCATGAGGTCTCAATATGAACACGGATCTCGCCCGATGTTGCGTGCTCGGCCTCGCCGATGGCCCGAACAATAGCTTCCTTCTGTTCGCGGGTGAAAAAGGTTGCGGCTTTCATTGTGATGTGATCAGAACTCCACCTTCGGGGCAACTTCGGTACCCGCTGCAGCTTCAAAATATGGCCGTTGAGTGAACTTGGTCAGGGAAGCGATAAAGTTATTTGGAAACTGTTTGATAAATGTATTGTAACCTCTCGCAGCATCATTGAAGTTATTCCTTGCCACGGCAATGCGGTTCTCAGTGCCCTCAAGCTCAACCTGCAGGTCACGGAAATTCTGTGTGGCCTTCAGCTCGGGATACTGTTCAACAACAACCATCAGACGGGCCAATGCGGAACTGACCTCACCCTGTGCAGCCTGGAACTCCTGAAGCTGGGCAGGGGTAATATTCGACGGGTCAACTGTCACCTGTGTTGCCTTTGCCCTTGCTTCAATAACCCTTGTGAGGGTCTCCTGCTCGAATGCAGCAGCACCCTTGACGGTGTTTACGAAGTTCGGGATAAGGTCAGCCCTTCTCTGGTATTGTGTCTCAACATTACTCCACTCTGTACCTACCTTCTCGTTCATGGGTACGATCTTGTTATAGATGCCGACACCCCATGATATGACCAGCAGAGCAAAAACTGCAATGACTATTACGGTAATAATGCCTTTTTTCATTTTAAGATTAATTTGGTTATGGTCAAAATTACAAAAAAAAATCAATGATGATGATCCGTTGCAGGGACGATGATTGCAATCCTTCAACATCTGCATAAAGACGAATTGTTTTTGATTTCGCGGCTCATCAGGCCATGAATTTGTATTATTTTTGAATCACATTAAATAAAAGATGAAGACAATTGCCATTGTTGCCGGGGGAAATTCATCGGAATATCCCGTTTCAGTCAAAAGTGCACAGGGTGTGGAAGAGGCGCTGAAAGGTAAATATGTGTTGTACATTATTACAATAAGGGGAATGGAATGGTACTGGGAAGATCCCAGGGGCCGCCTCTTCAGCATTGATAAAAACGATTTCACACTGTCAATTGACGGTGAAAAGGTGCGGTTTGACGCTGCCTTCATTGCGATACATGGCAACCCGGGTGAGAACGGCCTCCTGCAGGGTTATTTTGATATGACTGGCATACCCTATACCAGCTGTGATGCCTTTGTTTCAGCTTTGACATTCAACAAACAAGCCTGTAAATTGTATCTCAATGAGTATGGTATCCCGATGACCGGCGGTCTGCTGATCAGAAAAGGTCAGCAGTATGATCCCGGCAAGATCGTCAGGCAGACAGGCCTGCCGTGTTTTGTCAAACCGAACGCCAGCGGATCAAGCTTTGGAGTGACCAAGGTGAAAGAGGTTGGTGAATTTGCAGCGGCCCTCGAAAAGGCATTTGCTGAAGGTCACGAGGTACTGGTTGAATCATTTATGAAGGGAACAGAGGTGGCTTGCGGTGTGGTCAAAACCAGGCAGAGAAAGATGGTCATGCCGGTCACAGAGATCGTTCCGAAGAAGGAGTTTTTCGACTACGAAGCAAAATATACGGAAGGAATGTCGGAGGAGATTACCCCGGCCAGAATGCCCGAGGGAGTCACCTCACGCATTCAGGAGCTCTCATCTGAAATTTATGATATCCTTGGCTGCAGGGGCATTGTCAGGGTCGATTTTATCGTTACCTCCGAAGGCCCGCAGTTCCTTGAGATAAACACAATCCCCGGCATGACACCGGAAAGCATCATCCCCCGACAGGCCGCAGTGTTTGGAATATCACAGACAGACTTGTATTCGATGGTTATCGAAGATCTGTTTTAAATAATTATTGGAAATTATTTCCCCTCCTAAGTTGGAGTGGAAACCCAAAATATCAACCCCTGCGGAAAACTTCTAATCCTTCTCGAATTTGAACGTATCGAACCTGTACGAATCTATCGGTGCACATGAACATACAAGGTTGCGGTCACCGTAACCGTTGTCAACCCTGCCAACCGTCGGCCAGAATTTGTTCTCGACAACCCACGGCAGAGGATAGGCAGCCTTCTCGCGCCCGTAGCTGTGACTCCAGTTGTCAGAAATCACAGTCCTTGCTGTATGAGGAGCGTTTTTGAGGACATTGTCTTCCTTATCAGCGCTTCCCTCCTTTATTTCCTGAATCTCCTTCCATATGCCTTTCATTGCATCAATGAACCTGTCAAGTTCAGCCTTTGGCTCCGACTCGGTGGGCTCGATCATCAGGGTTCCGTGAACGGGGAATGAGAGTGTGGGTGCGTGGAAACCGTAATCCATCAGTCGTTTTGCAATATCAGACTCATCTACGCCTGCCTCCTTGAATGAGCGGCAGTCGAGTATCATCTCGTGTGCGCACCGCCCTTTTGTGCCCGTATAAAGCACCTTGTAAAAACCTCTGAGTCCTGCTTCAATATAATTTGCATTCAGTATTGCGAACCTGGTGGCTTTTGTAAGTCCCTCAGCTCCCAGCAACATCACATAGGCATGACTTATCGTCAGTACGTGAGCGCTGCCGAAAGGAGCTGCCGCCACAGCGGTAATGCCATGACTCCCTCCTGTCTTCACCACAGGGTGCGAAGGAAGGAACTCCGCCAGTTTGCTGTTGCACAGAATGGGGCCCATCCCCGGACCGCCGCCGCCGTGAGGTATGGCAAAGGTCTTATGGAGGTTGAGGTGGCAGACATCAGCCCCTATTCTTCCGGGACTGGTCAGGCCTACCTGGGCGTTCATGTTGGCGCCGTCCATATAGACCAGGCCGCCGTTCTCATGAACAATATTTACCATCTCAACGATAGCCTCCTCAAAGACCCCGTGTGTCGAGGGGTAAGTGATCATGGCAGCACTGAGATGCTCCTTATTCTCGCCAGCCTTTTTCTTCAGGTCTTCCACACTGATGTTTCCTCTCTCATCGCACTCAACGACAACAACCTTCATACCAGCCATGGCGGCACTGGCAGGATTGGTACCGTGTGCTGATGAGGGTATAAGGGCAACATCACGGTGTCCTTCGTTACGACTGATGTGATACTGACGTATGACCATCAGTCCGGTATATTCACCTGCAGCGCCGGAGTTGGGCTGGAACGATACGGCGTCAAAGCCTGTTATCTCCTTCAGCGCTTCACCAAGATCATCCATGAGCCTGCGGTAACCCTGTGCCTGGTCAGCAGGCACAAACGGGTGAATATTACCGTACTCAGGCCAGCTCATTGCGAACATCGAGACTGCAGGATTAAGTTTCATGGTACATGAACCGAGTGGTATCATGCCGTTGGCAAGAGAGAAATCCTTGCGCTCCAGCATCTTTATATACCTCATCATGTCAGTCTCGCTGTGGTAGCTGGTAAATGTACGCTCCTGCATGAAAGGTGTAGTCCGATGAAATTTATCATCAACGCAGAAACAATCGCATAATGATGTCACCGCAACTGCTTTCCTGCCTGCCGCCTCGGCAAAGATTTCTACGATAGCATTGATCTCTTCAAGTGTAGTTACTTCATCGGTGCTGATGAGTACACAATTGGCGCATGGGTACCAGAAATTAAATCCTTTGCCAAGCGCTATCTTTTCAATCATGTCAGAGGTGACACCGGCAACAGCCTGTACCCTGACAGTATCAAAAAACTGTTCATGCCTGATGGTGTATCCGAGATCCTTCAACGCCTTCGAGAGAGTGCATGCTGTCGAAAAAATGTGCATTGCTATCTTACGGATGCCTTCCGGACCGTGGTACTGTGCGTACATGCCTGACATGGTTGCCAGCAGGGCCTGAGCGGTGCATATATTTGAGGTTGCTCTCTCGCGTTTTATATGCTGTTCGCGCGTCTGAAGGGCCATGCGTAAAGCCTGGTTCCCATGTACATCGACAGAGACACCGATGATGCGTCCCGGCATGCTGCGTTTCAGTTCATCCCTTGTGGCGAAGAATCCGGCATGAGGACCGCCATAGCTCATGGGCAGGCCGAAACGCTGATTGGTTCCATAAACAATATCTGCTCCCCACTCTCCGGGAGGTGTCAGCAGTGCGAGGCTCATCAGATCCGCACCAACACCAACCAGTGCTCCTGAACCATGTGTCTTATCAACAAGATCCCGGTAATCGCGTATCTCACCTGATGCGGCGGGGTACTGGACCAGCACACCAAAGACACTGCTGTCAGCCTCAAAAAGAGTATAATCAATGAACTCTATTTCTATTCCCAGCGGCGCTGCACGTGTGATCAGCACATCACGTGTCTGCCTGAATACCGAATTGTCTGCGATGAATTTGTTTGCACCCGCCTTTACCTTTTCCCTTGACCGGGCATTGAACATCATTATCATTGCTTCACCGGCTGCCGTAGCCTCATCGAGGAGTGATGCATTGGCTATTTCCATACCCGTCAGACCCGTGATCATGGTCTGGAAGTTGAGCAGTGCCTCAAGCCTGCCCTGGGAGATCTCCGCCTGGTAAGGCGTATAGGAAGTGTACCATGCAGGGTTCTCAAGCACATTGCGGATGATCACGGGCGGAACGGCCACACCGTAATAACCCTGCCCGATAAACGACCGGTACTGTTTGTTAAGCTTACCCATGTCCCTGAGATAAGCCGTATATTCATATTCGCTCATTGCCGGCGGCAGATTGAGCGGTTTCTCTGCCATTATCGATGAAGGAACTGTTTCGCTGATCAACTGGTCGACGGAATCAACACCTATTGTTTTGCACATTCCGGCAACTTCACTGTCCCGCGGACCGATATGACGGTTAACAAACTGATCAGATATCATATTTTAGATGGTTTATAATCATGTAAAAAGGTCGGGGCGAAATTAGCACAAACCTGCACACAAAAAAAAGCATTTTCATCATGATTTATGAGAAAAATGGATTGCTCCTTATTTCTTCTCCAATTGTTGTCTCTGGACCATGACCCGCGTAAACGACTGTTTCGGGAGGCAGCGTGAAAAGCCTGTTCCGGATGTTATCCAGGAGTTGCTGGTGGTTGCCTCCGGGCAGATCGGAACGCCCTATACTTCCTGCAAAGAGTGCATCGCCGGTAAAGATTACCCCGTTTTCTTTCGAATAAAATGCAACACCTCCTGCTGAATGACCCGGCACGGCAATTACCTCCAGATCCAGTCCAGCAGAGGTCAGGATTTCTTCGTCTGACAGGTATCCTGCAGGCTCAGGAGGAGGCTCCATGGTAAGACCGAACATCAGTGCATGCTTTGGCGAGGTGAGGTGATTGTATTTCTCTCCCTGGTGGAACCATGACCTTAAACCGTACTTCTCAAGCATAACAGCGTTGCCGAATAAATGGTCAAGATGGCAGTGGGTGTTAAGCAGCAGAACGGGCTCAAGTTTCAGAGAAGAGAGCAGGTCAACCAGCCTCTTCTCTTCCGTCTTGCCGTAACAGCCGCAATCGATGACCACGCAGGAAGTGTCATCACCGGTAACAATATAGGTATTGACATCTATTGGCGAGAATACCTCTTTATATATTTTCATCCTTTTACTCTTTTTCGCCGCCGTTGGCGATGCCTTTCAGCATTGGCACAAAAACGAAATAGCCGTGGGTGGTAATTTCATAATCATCCTCTCCGCGTCTTGTATAGAGCGTCATCACCTGGGTATCACGATCGCCGCGCGGTACGACGAGTCGCCCCCCTATGCGGAGCTGCTTCAGTAGCTTGTCTGGCACCTCTGCTGTCGCTGCTGTGATGATGATGCCGTCGTAAGGGCCATACTGCGGCTGTCCCTCGTAACCGTCACCGAGAAAAAACTGTATCCTGTAACCCATTGAGCTGAGCAGCGTCTGTGCTTTGCGAAACAGCTCCCTCTGACGCTCGATTGTATAGACCTTTACCCCCATCTCGGCCAGCACGGCAGCCTGGTAGCCTGATCCGGTGCCAACCTCCAGCACGTGGTCACGTTTTCCCACATTTAGCAGCATTGTCTGTATGGCTACCGTATATGGCTGTGATATCGTCTGCCCTGCTGCAATGGGAAACGCCTTATCCTGGTACGCATGTTTCATGAAAGCGTCATCCATGAAGATATGACGCGGTACCCTGCCAATGGCCCCGAGAACATTTTCGTCAGTGATCCCCTTGCTCCGCAGCTCTTCAATAAGCCTCTTCCTCTTCCCTTTGGCTTCAAACGACTCCTCAATCATCACTGCATGATTTTGATCTAAAAATAACAGATATCTTTGCATTACCCTCGCGATTACCGATGAAAAAATTTGCCCGCCGGATCACTGCGTCATATATTGTTGCCGATTTCATTGGTTCAGCTGTTGCATGGAGCCTTTTTTACCTCTTCCGCAAGTACTTTATTGAGACACAGTTATACGGCGATTATTTCAGGATGGAGCTGGGTAACAAATTCTACCTGGGCATCCTTCTTATACCGCTGTTTTTCCTTGCGGTCTATGCCCTGGCAGGATTTTATTACGATCCCCTGCGGAGATCGAGGCTGCTTGAATTCGGTAAATCATTCGCAGTAACCCTGGCAGCCGTGGTTGCGCTGTTTTTTGCCCTGATACTGGATGATGCTGTCGGTCACTACTCAACCTATTATAAATCATTTACTGTTCTCTTTTTACTGGAATTCATACTCACCTGGTTTCCGCGATTCGCGATAACTTCGATGGTATCGGGCAGGATTCACAGGAGGGTAGCAGGATTCCGGACACTGATCATCGGCAGTAACGGCAAAGCTGCCAGGCTCATCAACAATATTAAGAATGAAAAGATGCCGGCAGGCAATCTTATCTCGGGATACATCAGCCTGGACAGTTCTGAAGGCAGTCCGCTAGCCGGTGAAGTGCCCTGGCTTGGAACAAAGAATGATGTCATTAAAGTCATCGGGGAGCAGGAGATCGAAGAGATAATCCTCGCACTCGAAGAGAATGAATATGACCATGTTGAAGGACTCGTCAATAACATTTGCTACCGCGATGTACTGGTCAAGGCAGTGCCTTCAATGAGGCAGGTTATTTCCGGACACGTGGAAGCAGGCCCTATCTATGCAACACCACTTCTCAGGGTATCCTACAGGGCAATGCCGCACTGGCAGTATATGATAAAGGTTTTGCTGGACTATTTCCTCTCAGCCCTGGCGCTGATTGTGCTATCACCACTGATGGGCGTGTTTGCACTGCTGATAAAAACTTCAGGCAAAGGGCCGGTGATCTTCAGTCAGAAGCGGGTGGGGCGGCACGGTAAACCGTTCATGATCTATAAGTTCAGGTCTATGGATAATGATGCCGAGTCTGACGGACCGCAGCTTGCTGTCAGAGGAGATAAACGCATCACCAATGTTGGCAGGTTCATGAGAAAACACCGGCTTGACGAAATACCCAATTTCATAAATATCCTGAAGGGAGAAATGTCGCTTGTCGGGCCCAGACCCGAACGCAGGCATTATATTGAACAGATACTTCAGAAAGCCCCTCATTACAACAGGGTATTATCAGTCAAGCCCGGTATCACCTGCTGGGGGCAGGTGAAACTGGGATACGCTTCGGATGTGAATAAAATGCTTGAGAGACTGGACTATGACCTTCTCTATCTTGAGAATATATCTTTGTACCTTGACCTGAAAATTATTTTCTATACCCTGGGCACGATAATTAAAGGGAAGGGACTTTAGATCAGAAATTAATAGTGACAGTCCAGGAACCTGGCTGGTTGATTAAAAGCCTTAGTTCACAATTAACTGTGGCTGTGTTGAGAGTATTTGGAGCCTCAAATCTTACTTTCCCTTCAAATGGGAATGTCACCTGTTCAAAACCAACAAAATTAGACTGAGTACTTTCCTGTCCTGTGCTTCCCTGAAAGGTCAGATTCATAATGTCGTTCTCTTCCGCTTTGCCTCCAGACCGGGAAAATTTATAATTTACGTATGGAACCTCACCGGCCCTGATACAGGAAACTCTCGAGATACCACTGAGATACTGTACAACATAAGGTGCCACCGTCTTCATTCCCACATATTTATCTTCCTTCCAAATTCCGGCGAGGACCGAGTCCCTGCCATCATATTTAAATGAGTATTTTCCATCACCGTCTCTCATGCCGTTCTTCCATGAGCCCTCATATTTAGGACCAGCTTGCCAGATATATGTCCCCTTGCCATTAGGCAGCCCCTTTTTGAAATCTCCCTTATACTGGTCAACGCCAAATGCTTCGCCCTTACCGTCAGCTAAACCTTGCTTACAAGTACCTGTATAACTGTCACTTATCGCCGGAATTAGAACTTTGCAACTGGTTTGTGAAAAGATAACCGTGAATAATGAAGATACAGGCAGCATTAATACAAATAGAATGAACTTCCTCATTTTCTGATGGTTTTATTCAATGTAAAGTTATATATAAAATAGAAAGAGGAGATCTTCTGAGACCTCCTCTTTTCATTTACTTAATGACAGTTGAGAAATTAAAGTCTCTACATTAGCATATTCCTAGAACAGGTCCCAGAATAATTTGGTGGAAACTTCATCGCCGCCAATAGCAGCTGATGCAGCTTCATAGTTTACCTTATTCATTTTATTTTCATTAAAGGGATAAGGCATCCTGACCGGAATATCAGCATAAGTCAATCCGGGCGGAACAGTTAAGATCGGGAAATCCAGTCTTCTCCATTCAGCCCATCCTTCGACACCCCTGTCAAAGAGACCAAGCCATTTCTGCGTTCCGATCTTCTGCTTGTAAGTCCCTGTAGCAGTTGCATAGGCAACATCAGGGCGGGCAAGGTAGGTAGCGGCATCGGCATCAGAAACACCCCAGTAAGCCATGCTTGCCAGGATAGCATTATTGTAATGTGTTGCAGCACCTGTCACACCGCCCAGATTTCTTGCAGCAGCTTCAGCAAGCAGAAACTCAACTTCGACATAATCCATCACAACAGCCGGATACTCAGGATCTATTCTGATATTGTCAGCTATGTGAGAAAATTTACTGTAACTGCTCGAACCAGATTTACCATAAGGCAAGCCTGTATAGGTTCCGGCAGGGTACTCAGTAAACCAGATCGCACGGCGCGGGTCGTTTAGTGTATTCATCATGTCAATGATTGTATTTGTCGGGCAGAAATCCTTACGTGCATTAAGAACAAATGCCTGATAATACGGGTTGACATAAGGGGCAATACCGTAAAAGTGGAAAATAGCACTTTCCGACTGATCGGTGAATACTCCTGCTGAGAGAGCCTGGGACACCAATGCGCTTGAATTCATTGAGGGCACATCAGCCATCCTCAGGGCAATTCTCAGTTTAAGAGATGCTGCAAATTTCTTCCATAAAACTATATCGTCATTATAGAGTATATCAGCATCACCAAACCCACTGAAGGTGTCATCAAGATCAGTAATCACCGTATTCAGACGGGTGATCAGATCCTGGTAGATCGTCAGGGCATCGTCATATGCCGGACGGCTGTTCTCGGCACCCATCAGAGCTTCGGAATAAGGAGTATCACCAAACTGGTCAACCAGCACATGATAAGCATATATTTCCAGCAAGTTGATTATTGTAAGCTGATTTTTCTGTATTCCTTCGGTGAAACTGGGAGTTATTGCTTTTGCCGCAATCTGCTGTCCGCAGTCTTTAAGGTTAAACAGCGCGTCCCTGTATAATATTCCGGAGAAGTTATCCGGGACCTGTCTGTCAGAGAAATTGTATCGGGTTTCGTTGGTGTAAGTAACCTCAGATAAATATTGAGCCAGGAACCTTGAACAATTCAGGTTGTAATCCAACTCTGCTACCTGTTGAAACAGTGCATACTCAGCCTGTGTGAATAATGCGTTTGGCGAGACAGTTTTCGCGTTTTTAGGATCGATGTTGTCCGGCAATTCGCAAGAAGTCACAAAAACAGCCAGGATGAGAAATAAGCCATATAAAGTTTTATTTTTCATGATCTTTCTATTTAATGCGTTTAGAATCCTACCGTTAAGTTAAACCCTATGGTTCTTGTTGAAGGATATGCACCATCAGCTATACCCTGAATATTACCAGCGCTGAGGCTGAGTTCAGGATCATAATACGGCATATTTTTGTGGATCAGCCAGAGGTTTCTTCCCACTAATGAGATCATAACTTTAGAAACCGGACTTTTTGAAAGAAGCTTACCGGGAAGTGAGTATCCGAATGAAACCTCCCTGAGTTTTACATAGGAGGCATCATAAACGCTGTAAGCAGTCGGGAGTGTGCCATAATTCCAACCGCTGTCCCAGTCACCTGCCCAGATGTATGTTGTATTCGGTGTACCGTCTTCATAAACGGCATCATCGAAGATCATACCTCCACCGTCTTCAACAGGATCCCTGATAGGATTGCCTTTTGCATTCAGTCCTGCTGTTTCAGCAAAAATACCTGTGGCAAGACCATACTTCATATCAACTGAATAGAGGCTTCCTCCCTGTGAAATATCAACAAGTCCTGAAAGAACAAAACCTTTGTAGTTAAATACTGTTGTTATACCTGCATTCCACTCTGGAAGTACTGACCCGAGAAGTGCATCTGTCTCCTCGCCCATCAAGTAGTACCCATCGGATCCTACTGTCCTCTTGCCATTTGTATATACAAAATCAATTCCGCGAAGCTGACCGTATGACATACCCTTGACGATGTTGGTGCTTACATCCCATACTGAATTCAGCAGGATATTATCAACGCCTTCATAAAGACTGATTACAGTATTCTTGTTCCTGAACCAGTTCACCTGCATATCCCATGTAAAATCCTTCGTCCTGATAACTGTGGCGTTCAGAGCAAGCTCAATTCCCTTGTTCTCTATTTCACCTGAGTTAACATATCTCTGATCGAACCCTGAGGCAATTGTTATGTTCACAGGCATGATCTGGTCAACCGAGTTTGTCTTGTACAGAGACAGATCAAATCCGAATCTGTTATTGAAGAATTTTGTCTCCAGACCAGCTTCCATACTTTTGGTTCTCTCGGGCTTCAGGTCAGGATTTAATAAAACCGGGTTATTACGGAATACACCACGTGTTCCCCAGTTAGCATCCTGAACATATGTTGAATTCAGGCTGTAGACGGGAGCATCGCTGCCAACTTCAGCGTAGTTCAACCTGAGTTTAATGAATGAGAATACCTTTGATCCTTTAAGGCCCGGCAGTTCAGAAAGAATAAAACTGGTTGAAACTGAAGGATAAAAATAACTGTTGTTCTTATCCGGAAGAGTCGAAGAAACGTCATTACGCCCGGTAACATCAACATATAGAAGGTTTTTGTATCCGAGAGAAATGCTTCCATATAAGCTGTTAACTCCCGATAGCCTTTCAGTCTCCGTGGTTTGAATAGGAGATGATGAGTTCATAAGGTTGTAAAACTCAGGGATAAGTAACCCGCCTACAGTTTCTCCATAGGTTGATTTGGCGGATGTTTTTCTTGAAGTTGCACCAACCAGGCCATTGACGGAGAAGTTATCAAATGATTTGTTAAATTTTGCCATCAGATCAAAGTTGGTCTCGTTGAAGGTTCTCAGGAATTTGTTGTATTCGGATGTCTGGTTGCTGTAAACAGCTACTCTTTCTTCCTGGTATTCAGAATAGGTATCAGTTGATGCACGGCCTTCAAGAGTAAGCCAGGGGGTAAGTATGTAATGAACCATCCCATATCCGAACACCCTGTCCCTGCCGTCATTTTGAAAGTTCATATTACGGGTCCAGTAGATGTTGTTATGATAAATCGGAATTTCCAGATCATCATAATAAGCATAGTTCCAGGTTCTCTGCCTGCGGTCAGGAGTGATCCAATAGTCTCTCAGGTCATAAATATCGACGTTTGCCTGGAACCACTGGGCGAGTGATTGCATGGGGTTACCCGGATCATAACCGGTACCGTAACGGCCTTTATTCTTATCGTTTATATAAGTAACATTGGCATCTGCTGTAAGCCTTTCACTCAGCTTGTACGATCCGGCAAAGTTTATTGAGTTCTTTTTGAGCTCACTGTTCGGCATAATACCCTTTTCAGTGAGATTAGTGTATGATAATCTGAAGGTGCCCTTGTCATTCCCGCCATCAAAAGCGACGTTGTAATTTTGTTTTACACCTGTTTCAAAGAAATCAGCGAGGTCATGCTTGGCAGCCACCCATGGTGTTTTTTTCAGATAGTTTTCGGTATCAGTCGGTTCAAGACTAACCCAGTCAAATACCATCAGGTTGGGGTCAAATTTTGCACCCCACGAAGCATCTTCTGACGTTGGTACAATAAGATCTTCTGTTCCGTCGCCGTCGAGGTCAGAATAAAAGAAGTATCCGGTTGGATCTTCGTAATACGCACCATAACCGCCTCCGTACTCTTTCTGCATTTTTGGCAGAGTTGCCTTATCGATCTGGCTGAACATTAGACCTGCACTAAGTGTCACACCAATGCCTTTTCTGGAAGCCCCTTTCTTGGTGGTAATCATTATGACGCCATTGGTAGCACGTGAACCATACAGTGCAGCGGCAGCCGCGCCCTTAAGAACCGACATTGACTCAATATCTTCAGGGTTGATATCGGAAGCAGCATTACCGTAGTCGTAGCCTCCACCGCCTTCAATTTGACTCTGGCTGTTTGTAATACTGTTATCCAGAGGTATACCATCGACTACAAAGAGTGCCTGGTTATTGCTCATAAGGGATTTATGACCCCTTATAAGAACGTTCGCAGATCCACCCATCGTATTTGATTGCGTGATCTGAACACCTGCAACTTTGCCTGAAAGTGAGTTCACAAAGTTTGATTCCTTGGTTTTACTGATATTATCGCCGCTCACTTCCTGAACTGAGTAACCAAGGGCTTTCTTATCCCTTGTTATACCCAGGGCGGTCACAACCACTTCATCCAAACCAACCATGTCAGTGGCCATCGCAACGTCAATGGTTGTCCTTGCACTAATCTCTTCTGACTGAATCTTCATCCCGACAAAAGTGAAGGTGAGGGTTTTTGATGAGACAGGGACAGTGATGGAATATTTACCAGCACCATCCGTCAGGGTACCGAGTGTGGTACCTGGAACTGTTACAGAAGCACTTGGAATGGGAACCCCATCGTCTACTGAAGTAACAGTACCTTTAATTGTCACCGTCTGAGCCATCAGGGCTGAGAAGCCCGTAAACACAAACAGTGCAAGCAACAGTTTTAGTCTGTTTATAGATCAGAGTTTTAGTTTAATGACTAAAAGTTAGGTCAAATTCTGCCCGGCAAAACAGGGTTCGCATCATCCGATTCGCTCCCCGAAAGACAAGACAAACATTATATATAGGAATATTTTCTTCTTAGTACCTGATTTTGAGCACATTTTTTGCATAAAAGGAAAATAATGACAAATAAAATAAAGTTAAAGCCTATATTATACTGAAATCATAAATGTGAAACCGGGAGGCCGTGTTTCAGTTGAGATCTTAAAATCTCCCGGTTTGTAAAAGGTTTTCCTTAACTTTATTACCCAACAAAATCCTACCTGTTATGAAAGTTGCTGTAGTGCTTGCCGGATGCGGAGTCTTCGATGGAGCCGAGATCCACGAAGCCGTGATGACATTGTATGCCATTGACAGTATAGGAGGCACTTATCAGATCTTTGCGCCAAATGTGAAGCAACATCATGTAATTAACCATATCACCGGCGAAGCCATGAATGAAGCACGCAACGTACTGACCGAAGCAGCCCGCATTGCCAGAGGTAAAATAAAAGCTCTGACAGAATACAGGGTGGCTGACTTTGACGCTCTCATATTCCCCGGAGGGTTTGGTGTGGCAAAAAACCTCTGCACTTACGCTTTTGACGGTCCTGAATGCCATGTCGACAGGGTGGTGGAAGCAGCTATACGTGACACACAAAAGGCCGGCAAGCCAATAGGTGCATTGTGTATTTCACCGGTACTCATCACCAGAGTGCTTGGCGATGTGACCGTCACCATAGGCGATGACCCCTCAACAGTCAAAGACATAGCCGCTATGGGAGGCAGACATGAGACAAAAAGACATGGTGAGGTATCAGTCGATAAAAAGAACCGGATTGTCACAGCGCCGGCCTATATGCTGAATGCAACCATTACTGAAATAGCGCGCGACGCTGAAGAAGTCATTAAAGCAATAAAGGAAATGGTTGAAGCGAAGTGATTACAACCTTCCGGCTTCAATCTCTGTTATTACCTGCTCAATAAGATAGTCCTCGCCTGCCGGATCATAGTTCGCCTTGAGATCAGCTCCGAAAATGCGTGCAATACTTTGCCAGAAGGTGGCTGAAAACTTGCCGCGGTACTGCCTGATAAGATCAAAGGATGTATTCTGAGTCTCCCGTTCAATCAGCTTGATGAGTATCTTGCCCTGGGAAAAGGTAAGCTTCTTCATATCATCTTCATATTCCTTGAAAATATCCTTTTCATATTGCTGCAGGAAATTATTCTGATCCCTCTTATTGGGCATTGTCTCGAGCAGCCTGTTTACACGGCCGACCTCATTCCTGACAAGCAGAGCGTAAGGATAAACCCGGCGGACATTATAAACAAGACGGGCATGTCTGCGATAATTGAATTTTACCCCGCGGGGCATCTTGCCGATAACGGTAATCTCACTCAGCTCCACAAGGGGGTATGTCTGACCGTCGTATGTGGCAGTCCTGAGAACATTGTAGATACTCTGTGTCGTATCTGGGGCAGCGACCTCAACGGTCTGGCTAAAACCACCTGCACAGAAAAGCAAAACCATACATATAATAAACAGCCTCTTCATTATTCTCTGCAAATTTAACCAATTGTTGTGCCAAAGGTTCAAAACACAACAAAACTGACCTGGATCATTTTCCCTTACTGCGGATAAACTAACTTTGCGCTCACATGATTTTCAGGCCTACAATAGAGGAACTCGAAGACGGATCGTCATACGAAAAGGTGCTGACCTTGCCGTACAGTGATATTGCGCCGTTTGTAATAGGCAGCCTTAAATCGTTCAATCTGCCCATGGTGACGGTTTGGGTAATTTTGGCAGTGACCGCCTTCCTTACAGTCTGGTTCTGGCCGGGTGTCAGGTACACACCTGCCAATCTCCACATAATTATCGGTCTGGCGTCTGGACTTTTGGCAGTGCCTGTGCTGCTGATTCCCGTTCATGAAGGCCTTCACCTTATACCTTTCCGCCTGTCAGGGGCAAGAGACATAAGGTACGGCGCTGACCTCCGCCAGGGCATTATCTACGTCACTGCCCACCGTTTCGTGGCTGACTTCAGACTCTTTTCCATTGTGGCCTTCACCCCTTTTGTGGTAATCACAACCGGTATCGGAGCAGCCATCATTTTCTGCACCCCTTGGTGGCAATGGGTTCTCTCACTTGCACTCTTCACCCACACCACAATGTGCGCAGGCGATACTGCATTGATAGGATTTATGAGGGGTTTCAACCACCGTAATGTATACACATGGGACGACGCTGACAGAAAAGAAGCTTATTTTTATGTGGCGAAAATAAACGCAGATGATCGTTTGTAGAAACGCCAATCCGGGTGTCTCTGCAATTTTAAATTATTTCATTATTTTCATCCCGCATTAAATTCACCGATGACATACTTCACCCGCGTCCTGAAAAAGTTTCCGAAAATATTCTGGATATCGAATATTATTGAGCTGTTCGAGCGTTGGGGTTGGTACGGCTTTTACAGCGGATTTTTTGCCCTTTATCTTACCTCCGCTAAAGAGGACGGCGCCCTGGGATTTTCCAATGTGGAAAAGGGAACCATCATGGGCACCGGGTCAATGATCCTGTACTTTCTTCCAGTAATAACAGGCGCAATAGCTGACAGGGTGGGTTACAAGAAAGTGCTTATCCTCTCCTTTACTACTTATATCCTTTCTTTCTTCATGCTCAGCAGGTTCGAGACCTTCGGGGCAATCTTTGCGGCTTTCATACTCCTTGCCGTCGCCGGAGCCCTCTTTAAACCGATCATATCAGGGACTGTTGCGAGGGTGACCAATAAAGAAACAGCATCACTGGGCTTCGGAATCTTTTACATGATGGTGAATATCGGAGGTTTTTTAGGACCTTTTGTCGCCAGCATGCTGTATAAAAACAGCTGGGATATGGTAATCTACGTATCCATTGCTGCCATGACCCTGAATTATCTCCTGGTCCTGTTCGTTTATAAAGAGCCTGCCGTGGAGGTGACTGACAAGACATTTCTGCAGAATATAGTCATTGCATTTAAAAACATCGGTCTCACGCTGACCGACTGGCGTTATCTGATGTTCCTTTTTATCATTGGCGTATTCTGGACAGCTTACAACCAGCTTTATTATTCATTCCCTGTGTTCCTCGATGCGTGGGTGAACCTTGATAAACTTTCCCTGTCCCTGGGTCTCGACCCAGGTAGGATTACAACTGTTACAATATCAAGTCTGGCATCATTCTTTATAATTCTCTTTCAGCTTATTGTTTCATCAGTAACCGCGAGGCTCAGACCTCTGAATTCCATAATGATCGGCATTTTCATCTTTGCCTTCGGCCTTGCCATGATGTTCGCGAACCTGAACCCGTGGCTGATTGTTCTGGGCATGCTGATCTTCAGTATCGGCGAGATGGCCTCTTCACCCAAAATACAGGAATACCTGGGCGGTATCGCACCGTCTGACAGGAAAGCCCTTTACATGGGCACTTCATTTCTCCCCATAGCCCTGGGACACCTGGGAGCCGGCCTGATATCAGGAAAACCGTTTGAGGTGATGGCTGACAAGCTTTTCCTGCTTAAGAGAGCAGTGTCTGAAAAAGGATTTGATATCCCTGACATTTCAGGCACCTTCACCCAGACTGATTATTACGCAAGGGCGCAGGAACTGTTCGGAATGGATTCACACCAGCTCACCAGATACCTGTGGGACACTTACAACCCTTCAAAAATATGGGTATTGTTTGCTGCGATAGCAATAACGGCAAGCATCCTGCTTTTTGTATACGACAGGTTCATACTGAGGGGAAGGGAAGTAGGCGGGAAATAGTATGGAAATTAAGAATTATGGGTTAAGAATTGTGTATTTTTAAGACTTCAGACCCTCAGTCCTTAAGACAACATTGCATAATATCGAGATATGAAAAACAATTTACTAATTGTGTTAGCTCTTTTCCTGAGCTCTCTGACCCTGACTATGAATGCACAGAGACGGATGCTGAACATGCCGGATATTCCCGGATATGTCACACTGAAATGTGATTTTCATACCCATACGGTCTTTTCTGACGGTAACGTGTGGCCAACACAGAGAGTCGGAGAAGCATGGAGAGACGGACTTGACGCCCTCGCCATCACCGACCATATCGAGTACCAGCCGCATAAAAAATACATACCCGCTGACCAGAATGCTGCGTGGAAGATAGCAAAAGATATTGCCGCAGACTATAATATTATCCTTGTCCATGGGGCTGAGATAACACGCAGCATGCCTCCCGGACACCTTAATGCACTCTTCATTCAGGATGCCGACTCTCTCAACAAGCCTGACTTCATGAATGTCATTGAGGCTGCAATAAAGCAGGGGGCATTCATCCAGTATAACCATCCGGGATGGAAGGCACAGCAACCTGACGGCATACCAAGACTTTATCCTGTCCACCTGGAATTAATCACAAAAGGATGGCTTCACGGAATTGAATATTTCAACGAATTTGAAACCTACAGGAATGATACTGTAATGGAGATGTGCCGTGAACATAACCTTGCAGTAACGGGTAACAGTGACATCCACGGTGTGATCAGTGAAACTTATATGGAGCCGGAGTATACCCACCGGCCTGTCACACTTGTTTTTGCAAAAGAAAGAACAATGGAATCCCTTCGCGAAGCGCTGTTCGCAGGGCGCACTGCCGTCTGGCACGGCGACTCCCTGGCAGGCTTTGAGCAGTTCACCGGCCCTCTGTTCAGAGCTGCTGTCAAAGCAGGAGTTCCCTATAAGGATGACGGTAAGAATATCTTTTTTGAAATCAGTAATAATTCTGACCTGCCGATGAAGCTGACCCGCGGTTCTGAGGGAGCCCCTGCAGTGCTGACATTACCGGCCAACATGGCCGTCAGGGTAAAAGCTGACAGGCGGTACCTTGCCCAGCCTCTCACATATGATGTAAGCAATATCACCACAGGAAGCGGGACAGTCCTCAGGGCTGAAATAACTGTGCCGTTAAAATAATCCTGTCAGGTACTCTTTTATTCTGCCCTGTTTACAGGGATGATTCTGAATGAGTAATCATACCTGGCATCACGCAGGCAATATTTTTCATGCGTACGTGCACCCCATGAATTATCTCCGCCGACACCCATCTGGCCGTAATCGATATTGACACATACAAGGTCACGCGGTCTGACATCATCAATATGAGTGTTAACAAGTTTTGCGTCCGGCCGGTAGACTGAGAGGTTGCCGGGCGATTCAAAATCGTCATGAAGGTAGTTCATCGCGGCAAAGCAGAAGGCAGGGCTGCCCTCAAACCGAAGCCCTGTGCCCGTGTTGTCAGTAACCGTCAGCCACCGGGTATCTGTCCTGTATCCGTTCTCCTGCGGTCTGACATACGGTACGTACTGCTCAGCTACGGTGCTCTCATAGATACCTACAAAGGCTGAGGTCTTACGGTCGGCATAATTCTCGTGAGGGCCCCTGCCGTACCATGCAAGATCAGTATACCTGTCAGGCATTGTCATCTGCATCCCTACGCGGGGGATCTCTTCCAGTTTCAGGTCAGTTTTGGTGAGACTGAATGATACATCGACCACTCCGTCACCATGAACCAGGTATGTCGTTACAAGTGATGCAATTCTTCTTTTGTCCTGACCCGGGATATCAAAGGTGAAACGTACCCTGGCGCTGTTCATGCCTGGCTGACTTATCTCCGCCGATTTCAATACTGCATTCCGGCCTGCATCTTTCCAGTCGGCATTTCTCTTTTCCATACCGTTACCGTAATCGTTGTCAGTTGGGGCCCTCCAGAAATCAGGCTGCAGACCTGACCGGAGAAACTCCTGCTTCCATGCCCTGAGTGATTTCATAACCCCGGCGGACATGTCAAATACTACGGTAAAATTCTCTCCGGCTACAGTTAAATCCGTCCCTTCAGTCTGAATGTTTACCAGTGCGAAGTTATCTGAGCCGGCAGAAGCTGCATCAGCATGGAAAGGCAAAAGTATCTGTTCGGAAGCATACAGGTGATCCTGGGGTACTATGCCCCATTCATCAGCTCTTGAAACGTACAGGTTCAGATAGTATTCCACACCTGGTTCAGGTGTTATTGTACCGTAAGGTATCACTTCCGTCGATGATTTTCCCGGTCCGAGGTCTATCTGCCCCAGGTGACCGGAGTTGTACAGTACACCGTCAGCCAGTACCTCCCAGCTAATGTTGAACATCGACAGGTTGGTAAAATCATATTTATTTGTTATTGTTACCAGACCATTGGTCAGATCAGCAGGGGTAAATTTCACGTACTGATATACTTTTTTGACCTCATCAAGAGCAGGGTGCGGTATACGGTCAGGACCCACCAGTCCGTTGCAGCAGAAGTTACCGTCGCTGGGTGCCCCTGGTTCTCCATAATCACCGCCGTAGGCATAATACTCCTCTCCGTCCTCATCTGTCTCAAGCAAACCCTGGTCAACCCAATCCCAGATGAACCCGCCCTGGAGTATATCGTATTTTTCTATAACGTCCCAGTAATCCTGCAGGTTACCGGTACTGTTACCCATTGAGTGGGCATATTCACACATTATTAAAGGTCTGTCATATCCGGGTTTCCCGGCATTTTGTGCATACTGTTCCAGTTCCTCAATTGAAGGATACATCGGGCACCATATGTCTGTGTGTCTCTCCGGGGAGTTGGATGTCTTCTCCGCCCTCTCATACTGTACCGGGCGGGTTTTGTCCCTTTCCTTTATCCAGTTAAAAGTTGCGACAAAATTCTGTCCGTCACCTGCCTCATTGCCGAGCGACCATAACACCACAGAGGGGTGGTTTTTATCGCGCTCCAGCATTCTGACTGTCCTGAACATGTGCTGACCCAGCCACTCAGGCTTGTCCGCCAGGGTCTTGTCCTTGTCATAACCAATTCCGTGAGATTCGATATTGGCCTCATCAATGAGATAGAGCCCATACTGGTCGCACAGTTCATAGAAACGTTCAGGTTGTGGATAGTGTGATGTTCTGACTGCATTTATATTGTGCATTTTCATCAGCCTGATATCCTGCAGCATGGTTGTTTCGTCAATGGTGTGTCCGGTAACAGGATCGTGCTCGTGCATATTGGTGCCCTTCAGAAGCACTGCTTTGCCGTTTATCAGGAATTGCGTTCCCTTTACCTCGGTGGTCCGGAACCCTATCGGGCTGCTTACGCTTTCCAGCACCCTTCCCCTTCTGTCAGCAAGGGTTAATACCAGAGTATAAAGCGAAGGTGATTCAGCCGACCATGGATTTACATCCTGTAATTCCGTACTCAGATGCAGTAGCGCTGTTGTATCAACGCCATCAGCATCCCTGATCTCGCCCAGTATCTTTGTGGTGCCATCATAGAGTCCTGCTTCAAGGCGAAGGTTCGCCGGTCTTTTTCCGGCATTGGCCAGCTCAACATCGAGATCGAGATGCCCGTCAGTATAATCATTCACCAGTGTTGCCCTGGAAAAAAAATCACGAATGTAAGTGGCCGGCCTTGCGTGCAACCATACTGAGCGCTGAATGCCGCTTAACCTGAAAAAGTCCTGCCCTTCCAGATAGCTCCCGTCACAGTACCTGTACACTTCAACAGCTATTGTATTTTTTCCCTTATTCAGAAACGGCGTGATATTAAACTCTGTAGTCGTTTTACTGTCTTCACTGTAACCAACCTGTTCACCGTTCACCCATACATAAAATGCAGAACTGACACCGTCGAAGGTCAGGAAAACTTCCTTATGCCTCCATCGGGAAGGCAGAATGAATGAACGCTTGTACGATCCTACCGGATTATCGGAATGGTCAATAAAAGGAGGATTCATCTTAAACGGGTAACCAATGTTCACATAATACGGAATGCCATAACCCTCACGCTCCCAGGTTGAAGGCACCTCAATATCTGACCATGAACGGATATCATAGTCATCCTTGAAAAACCAGTACGGACGTTCTGCCGGAGTCTTTGCAAAGCTGAATTTCCATTTGCCGTCAAGTGACATAACATTTTCTGATTCTCTCCATCCTGCGTTGAGTGTAGCAGCGTTGTCAGGGAAGCTGACTATTGTGGCATGCGGTTTCTCAGTATTAATGGTGTTGACCGCCAGGTTCTCCCAGTCGGGAAGGTCTTTCTCCTGCCATCCGGCTTTGCTGTAGTCGTGGTAACTTTGACAGGCACCGGAAAACAGCATGGGTGCTACAATGCCAATGAGAAGTCTCCTCATGGTTCAGTCCTTTAGGTACTCACCAAAATTAAGAATAAAAAAGCATATATCGCTCTGGTACAAGACTCAGGAAAGATCCTGCAGAGAGTTGATATTTGTGAAGACTTTTAGTGTTTTTTTATCTCCCGGAAGCTCATAATATATGACCTTTAATGGTTTGAAGAAAGCCCTGACAGCTGTATCTTTTCCTGTCAGCAGGTATTTTTCGAGGTAAGGATGAAGGCTGCATCTGTAAATGGCATGGAGCGGTTCAATCGAATTGCCAATTCTCGGTATCAGAACATCCGCCGGGGACTCCAGGAAGGCTGACGCCTGGTCTGTTATTATTTCCTCAGACAGCCATGGCATGTCACCTCCGAAGACAAAGAGCCACGGTGCCGGCGAAGCTTTCATGGCTGCCTCGATGCCTGCCAGTGGTCCCAAACCAGGAAAGTTATCAGCGACTGTTATTGTGCTTTCCGGCAATGCATCATCCGGGGGCCATCCCGCCAGGATAATATTACGGAACAAAGGTTTCAGGATGGTAACAGTACGGGTAATAATCTGCACTCCCTCAATCTCGATCATGGATTTGTTGATACCACCGAAACGTGATCCTTTGCCTCCGCAAAGAACAGCAGCCGATATGTCAGGGAAAACTGTTTTCAGAATAATCCGCTTATCTGTCCCTTATCATCAATGTCAATCTTCTCTGCAGATGGCACGGGCGGAAGCCCGGGCATACGCATTATTGAGCCGGCAATCGGAACGATGAAGCCTGCACCGGATGAAAGCTCGATTTTACGTATCCGGATGGTGAAATCGCGTGGCCGGTTCCGTCTTGTCTGGTCATCAGAGAGAGACTTCTGGGTTTTGGCAATACATACTGCTAACTCCCCGAAGCCCAGGTCATTGATTTTTTTCAGTTGTTCCCTGGCTTCGAGAGTATATTCAACATTGCGTGCTCCGTACATCAATGTAGCTATGGTCTCAATCTTTTTCTCGAGAGGCCATGACATGGAATAAAGAGGTGTGAAACAATCCGTACATGCCTCAGTTGCTTCCAGCACTGCCTGCGCAAGCTCCACAGCACCTTTGCCGCCGTCAGCCCATGCAGTGTTGACTGCAACGCGTACATTGTGCTCCTCACAGTATGTTTTCACAAGTGCAATCTCGGCATCTGTGTCTGTGTCGAAACGGTTTATTGCGACCACAGGCCTGAAGCCGTAATAATGCATGTTCTCGATATGTTTGTCAAGGTTCTCGAAACCCTTGCCCAGAGCATCGGTATTTTCCCTGGTAAGATCAGCCAGCTTTACACCTCCGTGATATTTCAGCGCCCTAACGGTTGCTACTATTACCACAGCGTTTGTCTTCAGCTTGCCTATCTGCGACTTGATATTGAAAAATTTCTCGGCGCCCAGCTCGCTTGCAAATCCGGCTTCAGTGACTACATAATCGCTCAGTGTAAGACCCATCCGGGTCGCCAGTATTGAGTTGGTACCCTGGGCTATGTTTGCAAACGGACCGCCGTGAATTATTGCCGGTGTACCTTCAAGTGTCTGCACCAGGTTTGGCTTTATAGCGTCTTTCAGCAGTGCGGCCATTGCTCCCTGGGCTTTCAGGTCACGGGCGAAGACCGGTTTGCCGGCATAAGTGAAGCCGATAAAGATATTGCCCAGACGTGTCTTGAGGTCACTGATGCCGGTTGCCAGGCACAAGATTGCCATGACCTCGGACGCAGCGGTAATATCAAATCCTGTCTCCCTCGGCACACCCTGCGCCGTGCCGCCGAGGCCGATAACCACAGCCCTCAGGGAACGGTCGTTCATGTCCATAACCCTCTTCCAGGCAATCGTCCTCGGGTCAATCCCAAGGTTGCTCTCAGACGCCTGTATGTTATTGTCAATCATTGCCGAGAGAAGATTGTGAGACTTTTCAACGGCTGAGAGGTCACCTGTAAAATGAAGGTTAATATCTTCCATCGGTATAACCTGAGAATATCCGCCGCCGGCAGCGCCTCCCTTTATTCCGAAAACAGGCCCCAGGGATGGCTCACGAAGCACTACGGTGGTTTTCTTACCGAGGAGATTCAGTCCCTGAGCCAGGCCTATCGAAGTCGTTGTCTTGCCTTCGCCGGCCGGGGTTGGAGTGATCGCCGTCACAAGTATAAGTTTTGCTTTCGCTGCTTTCTTTTCATCAATCAGGGAGAGAGGCAGCTTTGCCTTGTATTTCCCATACAGTTCAAGGTCGTCCTCTTTGAGCCCAAGCTTGCCAGCCACATCGACTATAGGCCTGATTACCGCACTCTGTGCAATCTCAATGTCTGTTTTCATCAGGTTTTTCTTTGGAATAAAAATAAGACATATTTACTTCTTCACAATATCTCCCTGTAATCAGGCTGTCTCTCCATCCGCATACGCCACGCCTGAGGGTATCCGTTATTGATCCTGTTCCCAAGATTGTTTACAAATCCCAGCGGTACGCCGCGGTAACGTATGAGTATTCTCCCCCGGGGCATCCCCTCAATCCGGAATTGTTCAAGACGGAGGAATGCTACAGCCTCATCATAAGTTGCATCATACACCGGCCAGGCTCCCTCCTTCTGTTTTACCGACATCGCCAGGTCATGGGCCGGAATAAAACTGTCATTCTTGGTTTCGCCGATCATGGTTCCCGACTTGATGACTGCAAGCCTGTCATCAATATGACCGAAAATATTCCGGTCAGTGGCAAGTGCAATGATCCTGTTTCCCGCCATGATCAGCCTGTCACTGTCAACATCAATCATCGGCCCGGCCAGGCCAGAGGTTTTTGCTGACAGTTTCTGGTTGACCGCCCTGACCTTCAGATGACCTTCACTTTGGCCCTCTGTTTTTCTGAGTACTGCGATGAAAAATCCGTCACCCTCCACCCTCCCGGGGTGAAATGCGTATCCCTCAGTTCCCGCGTAACGGACTGTCTCAATTCCATTGTTGCCTGAAATATCAATTCCGACAGATTCAGCGGCCGTGCTATCTCTGAACCATGAGATGTTCTCCTCATTCTCGGCAGGATTAAAGGTGCATGTCGAGTAAATCAGTATACCTCCGGGTTTAAGGGCAGGCCATGCCTCCATCACTATTCTCCTCTGCCGCTCGCTACAAAGCCTGGCATTCTGCATCGACCACTCCTGAACGGCCGCAGGATTGCGAAACATCCCCTCACCTGAGCATGGCGCATCTGCAACTATTACATCGAAGAATGACGGCAGTGATGCAAAAGATGAAGGATCATTATGCGTCACAACAGTGTTGCCAAGTCCCCATTTAGTAATGTTCTCAGCCAAAACTGCCGCCCGCGAACGGATTACTTCATTGGCAATCAGGAATCCTCTGTCTCCAATCAGGGCTGACAAATGAGTGCTCTTGCCTCCGGGCGCTCCACAAAGGTCAAGCACGCGAAGATCTCCCATGCCCGCAGTCACCTGCCTGAAAACCTCTCCGGTGAACATACTGGATGCTTCCTGGGGGTAATACACCCCTGCATGAAACAGCGGATCAGGCGTAAAAAGAGGTTTCACCGGAAGATAAAAACCCTGCGGCTCCCACGGAACATTTTTATATCCGCTGACGGGATATGTCCATTTATACGGATTAATTCTCACCGAAACCGGGGAAGGCTGACCCAGAGCTTCAGTCAGCCCCTTTGCATCAATATAATCCTGATGACTGATACGTTTAAGAAAATCCTCCGGGAACACGCTTTTCTGTTTGCCGGCAAAGATAACAAATGAAGCAGGAAAGGGATAAAAGGCAAAACTTATTCATTGAGTCTGACTTCTTTGCCTGTAAGCCTTATCCTGCTGCTCAACACCTGTGTGCCACGGGAATCTGAAGCTCCGGTGAATCCCGGCTGCCCACCCCCGGCGGCTACAGTGAACCAGCCAGGTTCAATGACCCGGACATCATTCTTGTTAATCATTGAGAACTGTTCAGCTTTCAGTATAAATTCCACGGTTTTGCTTTCACCGGCATTAAGATGTACACGTTTGAATCCTTCAAGTTGTCTCAGCGGCCTTGGCGTGGATGCCTTTTCATCGGTTATGTAAAGCTGCACAACCTCGTCACCTGCCATTTTTCCGGAATTGGTCACTCTGACACTCACTTTTGCGTCACTGCCGGCATCGATCTTTTCCGGAAGAGTAAGATCTGTATAACTGAAAGTGGTATAGCTCAGTCCGTAGCCGAACGGATACAGCGGTGTGCCTGAGAAATACCTGTAAGTCCGGTTTTCCATATCATAATCCTCAAACGGAGGCAGCTGATCCACAGAGGAATAGTAAGTGACCGGAAGCCGCCCGGCAGGATTATAATCACCGAAGATCACATCTGCCACGGCGCTTCCGCCCTCCACACCGGGATAACCGGCAAGCATCACCGCTGCCGCTTTCTCCTGTGCCTGCTGTGAAGCCACGGGACCGCCGTTCATGAGAACCACTATAACCGGCTTGCCGGTGCCGATCATCGCAGTCAGCAGCTCTTCCTGGATAGCGGGCAAGGCAAGGCTGGTGCGGTCGCCACCCTCAAAACCCTCGATCCTTATCCCCATTTCTTCGCCCTCGAGACGCTGCGAGAGGCCGAGGACCAGAATGACAGCGTCAGCCATGGATGCTTTTGCCACAGCATCTTCAACAATATTTTCACGCGGCATAGCCCAGAGGAGTTTCATATCCGCATCACCGCTGTAATTTTGGTAGAACAGCTCTATACGGTACTTTTCGCCAGCCTTCAGTTCAAGAGGTACCTCCTTATGAAACCCGTGATGTTCACCACGGAAAGACAACAGCGTATCACCATTGACTTTCAGTACGTAAGCTGAGGAAGCCCACGTACCAAGGTGGTAAGTTCCACTGACAGGAGGTATCAGGTCTGTAACCCAGTGGATGCCGAAGTCGTTGTCAGGCATGAGATAATGCGGTGAATCATTGTCCCAGTAAAAATTGATTTCATCATCAACACGCGTGAAAAGCGGCTCGCCTTTCATTTCACGATTGTCAAAATACTCTCCGACAGCGCCCTGTTGCCCGTCAGGGGTCTGTAAAAAGCATGAGGGCACCGGGGTCAGGTTATGTATGCCCGGAGCCAGATCACTTCCCTCCGCCCATACCACCCCGGTGCATGCCGAAGCTTTCGCTTTGATGCCATCAAGGATTGTTACAGGATCTTTCGGGATGCCGTTATAATTACCTACAAGCGCTTCCCAGTTATCTGAGTTAGGACCTATTACCGCAATAGTCTTTACATCACCCTTCAGTGGCAGTATGTTATTTTCATTCTTAAGCAGAACTATTGATTCCCTGGCAGCCTGTCTGGCAAGCGACCTGTTGTAGTCAGAACAGTTGGCGGAATATGGAATCTGAGCATATTCCACAATTGAATCAGGGTCGAACATGCCAAGCTTAAACCGTGCAGTCATGATTCTTTTCACAGCCCTGTCTATCTCGGCCTCTGTGATCAATCCGCGGTTAAAAGATTCCATCAGGTGGCTATAATCGAAGCCGCATTCAAGGTCTGTACCTGCCCTGACTGCCTGCGCAGCCGCCTCGGCAGGGTCTTTTGCGTAGCCCTGGAAAGTATAGAAATCAGACACAGCCCAACAGTCGGAGACGATATATCCTTCAAATCCCCATTCGTTTCTGAGGATGCCATACAGTTCATCACTGGCACATGCCGGGTGGCCCCGGAACTGGTTATAGGCTCCCATAACTGAATAGACTTTGCCTTCTGTCACCAGGGTGCGAAATGCAGGCAGGTAGGTTTCGCGCAGATCACGCTCGCTCACCTGTGCATTGAACTTATGTCTGAGAGGCTCCGGGCCTGAATGTACGGCATAGTGTTTGGCCGTGGCCACCGTTTTGAGATACTTCGGGTCTGATCCCTGCATACCCTTTACAAATTGCAGTCCCATGCGGCCGGTCAGGTAAGGGTCTTCGCCATAGGTTTCATGCCCCCTGCCCCACCTGGGGTCACGGAATATATTGATGTTAGGCGACCAGAATGTCAGACCGT
This sequence comes from uncultured Bacteroidales bacterium, assembly GCA_963743775.1. Classification (GTDB taxonomy): domain Bacteria; phylum Bacteroidota; class Bacteroidia; order Bacteroidales; family VadinHA17; genus SR-FBR-E99. The sequence continues at coordinate 213,251 of CAVURA010000008.1, read as the reverse complement.
GATAGATGCCATGATCACCGCGTCTGATGAACTCATGGTACTTTGCTCTTGCCTCATCGGAGATGGCATTGGCCACATCACCCATGAGTTCTTCGTCCCAGCTGTTCGCAATGGTGATCGATTGCGGGAAGACTGTGGCATAACCGGCGCGGGCAACACCGTGCAGGGCCTCGTTCCACCAGTTGTATTCAGGCACGCCCAGGCGCGGGATAGCCGGAGCGGTATAAAGAAGCTGTGCTGCCTTTTCCTCCAGCGTCATGCGGCTGACAAGATCGCTGACACGGTCTCCAAATGGAAGTTCAGTATTAAGATAAGCCGGTTCCTGGGCACATGCTATCAGTGCGACGGACAAAAAACAAAGTGTCGAAAGAAGTTTTTTCATAATATTATGATCATAAATGGTCTGAAGCTAAAGTAAGGATTTATTACCTTTGGAAAGAACCTTAACTTATAAATCATTAATCAAATTGTTTTCCGGATATGAGCAACAGAAGAGATTTTGTAAAGACAAGTGCCATGGCTGCCGCTGGCATTGCAGGCATCGGATCAATGCCCGGAGCATACGGCATGTTCAGCAGAAAAGCAAGCCCGTCAGACAGGATAAGGGTAGCCCTTATCGGAGGCCGGAACATGGGATGGTCAGACCTCGAGACGTTTCTTAAATTCCCGCAGGTACAGTGTGTTTCGATCTGCGACATTGATGACGAATGGCTTTACAAACGGGCCGCAGACGTCGAGAAGATCGCGGGTAAAAAGCCTCCGCAGCTTGAAAAGGACTGGCGTAGGGTAATGGATAACCGGGAGGTTGACGCGGTGATAGTTGCCACACCTGACCACTGGCATTGCCTGCAGGCGATTGCAGCCATGGAGGCTGGCAAGGATGTCTATTGCGAGAAGCCGCTGGCAAATTCCATCGCTGAGTGTAATGCAATGGTAAACGCGGCAAGAAAACATAAACGGGTGGTGCAGACAGGACAATGGCAACGCAGCGATCCGCACTGGCAGGATGCTGTCGCATTCATCCACTCAGGCAAGCTTGGCCGTATCAGGACAGTTAAAGTATGGGCTTACATGATATGGAAAAAGACCCTTCCTGTTCAGCCTGATGGTCCCGTTCCACCGGGAGTTGACTATGAGATGTGGCTCGGACCGGCAAAACACCGTCCTTTTAACCCGAACCGCTTTCATTATAATTTCAGATACTTCTGGGACTATGCAGGCGGGCTGATGTCTGACTGGGGAGTCCATCTCCTTGATTATGCCATGCTTGGAATGAAGGCTGACCTGCCTAAGGAAATCTACACCGCGGGAGGCAAATTCGGATATCCCACCGATGCCATGGAGACGCCTGATACACTTCTGGTGTCCTATGTCTATGACGACTTCACCATCAGCTGGGATCATGCCTGCGGTATTAAAGACGGGCCTTACGGACGTGAACACGGGTTGGCGTTTATTGGTGAGAACGGCACCCTGGTGATCGACCGCAATGGTTGGGAAGTGATCCCGGAAGTCGATTCAGCCCCACGCATGGAGGCCGTTCCCGTGCAAAGAAAATCAGAGACGGTGGAGGGCCAGGCCGTTGCCGGAGGAGGACTTGCCGCTCATGTTGCGAACTTCCTCGACTGCATGAACACACGCAACCTTCCAAATGCCGATGTGGCTATAGGAGCAAAAGTAGCCACGATGACACACCTGGCAAATGTCTCCTGCAGGCTTGGAAAACCGCTTGCATGGGATAACACTGCCGGCATATTCAGACAGGAGGATGCCAATGCCCTCATCAAACCATATTATGATCCATCCTGGAAATTTCCCGAATACTAACCTTTACAACATTACCTATGAAACCAAAATTGATTATCTCATTGATTGCTCTGATAGTTATAGCATCCGGATGTCAGAGAAGCGACTGGCAGATGCTCTTTAACGGAAAAAACTTTGACGGTTTTGTCCAGCTCGGAGGACAAGCTCAGTATTTAGTGGAAAACGGTGAGATGGTTGGGATCTCAACGCCTGACACACCAAACAGCTTTATGTGCACAGCTCAGGAGTACTCCGATTTTATTCTTGAATTCGAAGTAAAGGTTGATACCCTTCTGAACTCCGGGGTACAGATCAGGAGCCACAGCAAAGACGTTGCGGGCAAAGTTTTGGTTTATGGTTACCAGGTTGAGATTGATCCTACCGACAGAGGCTGGAGCGGAGGCATATACGACGAGGCACGCAGAGGGTGGCTGTACCCTGTTACACCCAACAACCAGGCAGCAGTGAAATCATTTGACAGATACGGATGGAATAAATACCACGTGGAAGCTATCGGCACCAGGATCAGAACATGGGTCAACGGCATTCCCGTTGCTGACCTGATCGATGACACGGATAGCTCAGGCTTCATTGGCTTCCAGGTCCATGCCGTGGCTGAAAAACTTGCCGGTACACGGGTAATCTGGAAGAATATAAGAATTGCCACGGAGAACCTTGAAAAATATATGATCACTGATTCTTCGGAGATCTACCAGGCGAATTTCATCCCCAACACACTTACGGAAAAAGAGGTTAGTGACGGATGGAAACTGCTGTTTGATGGCTCCACTCCGACCGGCTGGCGGGGCGCTCAAAAGGAAACCTTTCCCGAATCGGGCTGGGTGATCGAAAACGGTTATCTGAAGGTTCTGCCAACGGGCGGGGCTGAATCAAAGGGCGGTGGAGACATTGTGACAGTGGATGAATATGGCAATTTTGACCTGTTCTTTGAATTCATGATCACCGAAGGAGCCAACAGCGGTGTCAAATACTTCGTTACGGAAGACTATGCCTCCACCGGTTCCGCAATAGGACTCGAATACCAGATTCTTGACGATCTGCGTCACCCTGATGCAAAGTTGGGACGTGACGGTAACAGGACAGTGGCCTCCCTTTATGATCTCATACCCGCTGCAAACAAAAGGTTCAACGGAGTAGGTCAATGGAATGCCGGACATATAGTGTCGCTCAACGGCCATGTTGAACACTGGCTGAATGGGTTCAAGGTGCTTGAATATGACAGGGGCAGCGAAGATTACCGCAAGCTGGTGAAGGAGAGTAAGTATAAAGATTTTGTCGGATTCGGGGAAGCGGAAAAAGGACACATCCTTCTCCAGGATCACGGCAATGAGGTATATTTCAGGTCAATCAAAATACGGCCGTTATAAATACCGGAATCGTTCTTGTATATCCCCAATTGTTCCTGGTACCACGTAGAGACAGGTCTGAGATCTGTCCATACTCCGTTAAAAGTGGTCAAGGATGCATGGAACGTTATCGGTTTTAAACCTGTTGCAGCAACTGCCATCAAATTAAGGGGGTAACCTTAACAAGGATTTTGCATCCGGAATTTATGAATTAGTGGTGGAATGAGATGCCTGAGCATCAAAGCTGCAAACGTTTGTAAAAATGCGAAAATATATTTTTTATTTTAATAAAATAAGTTTATCTTTCATACGCAGGAAAAAGTGTATATTTTACATTAAATAAATATGAAGCATTAGAAAATATTATTTTTTTTAATTTGAAAATGTAAGAATTACACGTAATTACAGAACGCAAATACGGATTTTCCCCGGGGTAAGAGCAAAGAAATTGGCAAAACTCATTAAAATAAAGCCCTTTCTAATCTGACAAACCCAGTAAAATGAAACCAGACCTTTTCATTAAGATGCGTTTTCTTATCTGCATACTGCTGTTGACTCTGATGCCTGCAACGGTATTCGGGCAGGCAAGGACCATTACAGCATAAGCACTTATAGTTGATTAACAATTTGTCCGGTTCAATCAGACCATCTCAATTATAATTATAAAAAAGATGAACTAATTCAAATCTAATTTTATGAAAACAACTAAACTAATGATTTATGAAAACGACTAACCTAATGAGGTGCGCTTTGGGCGCAGCAGTTTTGGCAGCATTTGGCTTAGTTGGGTGCGAATCGTTGGAACCTTATTCAATTGATGCACCCTCTGACCTGCAGCGCAGGATCGACTCAATTGCAGCTTCGAAACCAAATACAGGTGACACTACTTACCTTATCATCGCTACACCGATAGTCGGACCTGAAGATAACAGTGCCGGTTGGTGGGCTTACTTCTCTGATTACTTTACCATTCCTGCAAACAAGCTATTGCATCTGGAGTTTGTTAACCACGGTACCGGAATCAACAACTGGAACAACTGGAATCTTGCCCTCGCCAATGCAGAGCGTGATGCTGAAGGCTATGCGGAATACTTTCTTCTCCGTTCTGATGCTTACGGCTGGGGTAATGCTGATTACGACGGGAACATGATCACCCAAAACTATCCTGACACTGACGGAGACGACGATATCTGGAACGACTTCCGCGCAACCATGCAAGGTGCCCGTGTTTCTCTCGAAGTTGACCACTCTGCTACCGGCAATGTATATGTAACAGCCACTGCCGTTGGAACAAATGGTACTACGCTGGTCGAAACATATCAGCAACCTGTTTCTGCCACTGATGATATCGTGGCTTTCTTAGTTTGCGATGGCAGTTATTTCGAAATGAAAAAGGCATACCTTATACCTTCTAAAGTCACTGTTATAGAAGACGTTAATCCGGTTTCAATCGCTATTGCAGGAGCTCCTGCATTTGTTGAATTTGGCAACGCAAACTTCTGGGGTGATGCAATAGCTACTGTCACTTACGCTGACGGATCTTCCGCGGAAGTTGATTCTTCAGATATAACATTCACCGTTATACCTGATATGACTTCACTCGGAGTCAAGACAGTTACTGTAGCTTACAGCAAAACTAAGCAAGGCGCATACTGCCAGGCTGTAATAGGCTACTACACTCTGGAAGTAACTAATTCTGTTTCAAGCCTGGAGGTTACTACTTTGCCAACCATAACCACATACTACTACTACAGCAGCGACTCTATCATATTCAACACTGCAGGTATTGTCATAACAGCCACATATTCCGACGGGACAAAAGCTGTCTTACCAAACTCATCTCTTAAGTTTGGCAAGATTCCAGCTGCCTCAGGTTCTCAGACCGCTGTCATTTCTTATGTTGGTGCAACAAAAACAGTAACTACAACTTGCCCATTTACTCTGGTACAAGGTGTAAGTCAGGTAGGTGCTACTAACTTCTCCTCCGGTTGGTGGACGGCATTTTCTCCTGACTATACAGTCGCATCAGGTTCGAGTAAGACATTTACATTGTACTGCTACTCCGACAATCTTGCAAACTGGCACAGCCCCTGTACAATTCTTCGCAAAGCGGACAAGACTTCTGAATATGCTGTAGTTCGCATGGACAACTTCGGATGGGGCACCGGCTATGGCACAGCCATTCGCACATCTGACTGGAATTGGGGTATATTCACATCAAGCATAAGCGGTTCCATGGTAGTCATCACAGTTACAAACAATGGCAACAATACTGCTGATATACTCTACAATGTTACTTACGCCACCGGCGAAACGCATTTCCAAAAGTATGCGGGTGTAACGGTAGACAGTGCTGATCTGACTTGCGCGCTCGTAACAGAGGTGTCTTATCTCGTAATGGTTGAATAATCACTAAGATAAAAATACTAACACTATGAAATATTTATATTTAATACTGTTGGGATTGCTGGCGATCGCAACGGCAACGTACGCAGAAGGCTACGGCAATGCTGACCCGATATCTGTCACTCAAACAGGCAACATAACAGTAAAGGGTAAAATCGTTGACGAAAACGGAGAACCGCTTCCAGGCGCAACCATAATAGAAAAAGGTACAACCAAAGGTACCAGTTCCGGCCTTGATGGTAGCTTCTCTCTTTCTGTTCCTTCAGATGCTACGCTGATAGTATCTTTTATAGGATACACAAGTATTGAAGTAACCGTCGGAGGAAAAACTGAACTCGGCAACATCATATTGGTTTCGGGATTAGAAGAACTCGGCCAGGTAGTGGTAATAGGTTACGGTACACAACGCAAGGCTGACCTCACAGGTTCAGTTGCTATTGTCAACACTGAAGAGATGAAGAAAGCATCACACTCAAACATCTCAACTATGCTTGAAGGAAAGGTAGCGGGTGTTCAAATTACATCCGACGGACAACCGGGAGCCGACCCTATGGTTCGTATTCGTGGTATTGGTTCGTTCGGCAGTACCGCACCTCTTTATATTATCGATGGAGTACCAATGGGTACAACAATACGCGACTTTTCGCCAAATGATATCGAAACCCTTCAGGTACTTAAGGATGCTTCTGCTGCCGCAATCTACGGTTCGCGTGCCGCCAACGGGGTGGTTATCATCACCACAAAGCAGGGTAAGAAGAACGAAGCCATGAAGATAGACTACAGCGGCTACTTTGGTCTGGACAAGGTGCAGAATGGAGTTTACGATGTTATGGATTCTTACCAATATGGTGAATACGTAACAATGGCATACACCAACAGCGGAATGAATGTTCCTGCCGGATACGATCCCACAAACGCAAAATATATCGATCCGGGTGAAATTAACACAAACTGGTACGATGAGGCGTTTAAAACAGGTATTCGTCAGAATCACAACCTCAACCTGTCAGGAGGTGGCGCCAATAATACTTACAACCTCGGTCTCGACTACTTTAGCCAGGAAGGAACGATGGTAGGTGCCGGTCCTAACTTCGAACGTTTTACTGCCCGTTTCAACAACACTATGGATGTCAAGTTCATCAAAATCAAAGCTAACATAGTGTACAGCCACAGCGATCAGGACAATATGGCTCTCAGCAACGCCAATGAGTATGTACAAGGTCTGTATGGTGCACAATATCCTGTAATGGCTTCGGTTCTGATTACACCTCCGACAATCAGGGCTTATGATGAATCGACCTGGGTTCTCGACGACAAAATTTCGGCTGCATCAGAATACCACTACGACTCTTACGGTTATGGCACTTACTATGACGACGTTCACGGAGACTTGCGTGTAACGAACGTTCTGCTGGAAAACGGTTTGATAACGAGGAACTCAAAAGTTGATCGCATTGTTGCTTCAGGTTCTTTAAATGTTGACCTCATAAACATGGTAGGTCTCACGAGCAGCAATCACAAGATAGATTACAACCTGAACCTGGCCTACAGCAGGACCTATGCAAAGGATTTGACATTCTTCCCTGCATTTATACAGAGTACAACAAACTACCTGTCAAAGAGCGATGAGAACCTGACGGAGGGCTATCGTAACTATAGCGATGTACTTGTGGAAAACACCATAACATACGACGGCAGTATCGGACGAAATCACATCAATGCGATTGTTGGCCAGACCTTCGAGCGCGAACTCTATCACACACTCACAGGCAAAGGCATTACGTTGCCTGAACCATACTATCTGCAGGTAAACAACGCTGAGGAGACATCATCAACAAGCTATGAGAGCGAACACGTGCTGGCATCGTTTGTAGGTCGTGTCAACTACAATTTCGATGAGAAATACCTTATTTCGGCAACAGCACGTCGTGATGGCTCAAGCCGTCTTTCTTCAGCTGACCGCTGGGGTTGGTTCCCGTCTGTGTCAGCAGGCTGGCGTATCGAACGTGAAGACTTTTTCCCTGTTGACAAATCGCTTATCAACCTGCTCAAGATTCGAGGCAGCTATGGTGAGCTTGGTAATGAGAACATTGGCGATTACCAGTACATGGATGTTATGCAGAGAGGTAACTACACATACAGCTTTAATAACAATAAGGTTACCGGCTCTGCAATATCAAACTATGTAAACACAGCCATCAGATGGGAAAAGAAGAAAACTCTTGACTTTGGTCTCGACCTCGGCATGTTCGACAATCAGCTGGAATTTACTTTCGACTGGTACAAGTCAATATCAGAAGACCTTCTTTACAGTGTGGCAGTTCCAACCAATGCAGGTGTTACCAACTCAACGGTAACGATGAACGCAGCAACGATGGAAAACACAGGTCTCGAGTTCCTGGTTGCATATCACAATCATCAGCACGCTGTCAGGTATGACATTTCCGCAAACTTGTCTACCCTCCACAACATGGTAACAAAGCTTGGAGTTTCAGGCGAACCCCGTACCGATGGCTACTGCCGGACAGAGGTGGGTCGTGAAGTTGGTTCATTCTATGGCTACGTTTATGATGGTATCTTCCAGTCGCAGGAAGAGATAGATACCCGTGTCAATGCAGAAGGAGAATTCATCAATCAGAGCGGAGCACAGCCAGGTGATGTTGCATACGCCGACATCAACCTCGACGGCGAAATTACAAACGAGGACCAGCAATTCCTGGGTAGCGGCATACCAAAGATTCATTACGGCTTAAATGCACGTGTTGAATGGAAAGGTATTGACCTTAGCATATCGGCATACGGAGCTGCATTTTTCAAAGCCCTGGATTATGTTGACGTCACGTTGCGCAGCTCATACTTTATACTCAACAAGAACATTGATCTGCTGGATGCCTGGAGACCGGATAACACAGACACCAATGTGCCCCGCGTAGCATACAAATCGACAGGTTCAATCACCAACGATATGTTCAGTGAGCGTTTCCTGCAAGACGCATCATATCTGAAAATTGCCAACATCGAGCTGGGCTATAACTTCCCTGACAAATGGTTTGGCGGCTATGTCAGTGGCGTTCGCATATATGCATCGGGTCAAAATCTGCTCACATTTTCCAAATATGTAGGCTACAACGTGGACTTCGCCGGAGGAACTTTCACTCCAGGTTACAACTATTGTTCGTATCCGACACCACAAACCATAATGCTTGGAGCAAACCTCTCATTCTGAAATATATAATCTGAAAAATAGAATATAATATGAAAAGTTTAAATATAATTCTAATAATGTTGGCGCTGATTGGAGGCATGACAGCCTGCAATGACGAACTCGACGTTACGAACCCCAACAGTCAGACAACCTACGATTTTGGAAATTCAGAATCAGATCTTCAGGAGGCTATAATCGCGTGCTACAACCGTATACGCCTCGAGGGTACATATTCACGTGTTGGCTACACTTTGGATGCTGTGCGTGGCGACGAAGTCTGGAACTCATCCCAGCAGTGGTATCTGGAGTACGACAACCTCAATTCTCCCGGTACAATCGGGATAGGTGACGAGTGGCCATGGCGCGACTGCTACCATATAGTAAACCGTACAAACTTTGTATTGTCGAAAGTCGATGTTGTCAATATGCCGGAAGCTTCCTACAATCAGATAGCCGGACAGGCTCTTTTCCTCAGATCTCTTGCATACTATGAATTGGCCACATATTACCAGACTGTCCCATTGATAATAGACTATGCATCTTATTCAGACATCAACACCATGTATGCATCCAGCAATACTCAGGATGAGGTGTTTGACCAGATAGAGACTGACCTCACAAAAGCTATGGAAATGTTGCCATCGCGGGACGATGGAGGCGAATTTGCCAAAGGTCGTGCTACCAGCGGTGCTGCTGCCGGATATCTGGCCCGTGCGCTTATGTTCCGTCATAAATACTCTGAGGCTTATGCTGTACTGAAAGACATCATTGCCGGCGTGTACGGACATTATGAACTTACAGACGACTATGGTGACAACTTCAGGGAAGGTCCGGCATATGAGAATAACTCAGAGAGTCTTTTCGAAGTTCAGTTTATGGACTATGGCACAGGTGGCACTGACCAGGAGTGGACTCCGGTAAACATAAGCCCGGAAGCAACTCAGGGTCACGCTGTAGAAAGCAACTACGCTTCTCAGCAATTGGGTAGCTGGGGCGACCTGGCCGGCTCACCCTGGTTGTATAACCTGTTCATAAAGGAGAACTCTACAGATGGCCGTCTCGATCCTCGTTTATACTGGACATTGGTTACATTCGAAGATGAATATAACAGCTATACCGGGCTGAAAACAGCGGCATATCCCAATGGAGATCCCCGCAGCAACACTGTTTATAAGGCAGACATAACTGAAACTCCTCTGTCCAACACTGCCCAGGGTGGTATATCAATAGCTAAGTTCACCAATGCAAGAAACAACATCTACAGTTCTATTACTACCGGATTGCATTGCGGAATCAATCTGCGCCTTATGCGTTACAGCGATGTTTTACTACGTGCAGCAGAATGCGAAAATGAAATCAGTGGCCCAACCCAGATTGCCATCGATTACATTAATATCGTGCGTCGACGCGTTGCTCTTGAAGATCTTCAGCTTTCCGACTTCCCGTCTGCTGATGCTCTTTTCGAACAAATAGCAAACGTTGAACGTCCTAAAGAATTTGGTTGCGAAAACGGACGTGGTATCGACTTGCTCCGCTGGGGATTCTTCTACGATGAAGGTCGTCTGGATCAGTTGGTTGAACATGGTTATTACAAGCGCGATGGAAAAGCCTCAACCGATGAGCTTACCGCCGAAACCGCTGACGATTCATCTTTCAACTACTACTATAAGGGACATGAATATTTCCCAATATTTCAAAATACTCTTAATGCCAATCCAAACCTTACAGGTAACTCGGCAAACAAGAATGAAGATAATGGACCTGCTTTCAAAGCTAAATGGACTATTCATCCTGTTGTAGAGTAGGATGCATTCCCGGAAATCAGAGACTTCCTTATCGGCACATTTTTTTGGGTTGATAAGGAAGTCTTTAAAAAAATATATCAGACATGAGACTTAGGTATTTGCTTATTTTACCTGTCAGCATCACTGTTCTTTCGTTTGCAGGGTGCAAAGACGATGTTGCTGAACCTAAAGATAAGCCTGATCCCGTTCCGGGTTTCACAATTCCAACATACGCCGATGACTATTCATCGATATCATCATGGGCAAACCGAAACCAGTGGAATCTGGCAAACGTTCATGACCCATCGGTTGCCTGGTACAATGGATATTACTATATGTACGGCACCGATGCCTCTTATGGTAATGCTCACGAAGGACATGGACATTTTCAAGGCAAACGTTCAACCGATCTGGTTAATTGGGAGTGGGTAGGCGGACCTTTTTATGAAGCACCCTCCTGGGTAGCCGACTCGCTCAACGCCATTCGTTCGCGCATGGGGCTTGGTGCCATTGCCAGGGACAATATAATTTACGGTTACTGGGCACCGGTAGTACGCCGGGTCAACGCTGGAGGACAAGAGATCTTGCGTATGTACTACAGCATCGTTATCGATAATTACATCAAAACCGGCAAAGCCAACACATCAGCCAATTTTGATGGAAGCTGGTCCGAACGCGCCTTTATAGGCATGTGCGAATCAACCGATCCCGCCGGAGCTGTATGGACTGACAAGGGTTTCGTTACATGTTCATCATCAGATCGTGGCAAAAACTACAGTCGTTCCAGTTTATCGGATTGGAGCGCATATTTCTACTACAACGCAATCGACCCTGCCTATATAGTAACACCCGGTGGGAAACATTACCTGATACATGGCTCGTGGCATAGCGGCTTCGCACTGTTGCAACTCAATTCCACGACAGGTAAGCCTCTCAACACACTAGGTGAGCCTTACGCAAACAGTGCAAGTGAGCTGACGGCCCGATATGGTGTCAGAATTGGCACACGTACAGCCTCGTCGCGATGGCAAGGCAGCGAAGCTCCCGAAATAATATACAAAGATGGTTACTACTATTTGTTCATGGCCTACGATGGCCTCGATATACCGTACAACACACGAGTGGTCAGAAGCGCAAACATCGAAGGTCCATACTTCGATATCACCGGGCGCAACTTTACCACCGGCAGCGGTGACTGCTACCCTATCGTAATCCACCCTTACAAATTCAATCTTAGCTACGGATGGGTAGGTATATCACACTGCTGTATCTTCCAAAAGGAGAATACCAACGAATGGTTCTACATGTCGCAGGGGCGATTGCCTGTCAACGTTGGTGGCAATGCCTACTCCAATGCCATTATGATGGGTCACGTACACCGTATTGTATGGTGTCCGGCCTCTCCGGGCGAACCCGACAACCTGTGGCCAATAGCATTGCCCGAACGTTACGCCGCCGTACCTGATTACGGTACTGTAACCAAAGACTCGCTTGCAGGAACATGGCAGCACATAAACCTTAAATACAGCTATGGCCTACAGGATGGCGCTTCTGCTCTGACCCTCAATGCCGACGGCACTATGTCGGGAGCACTGACAGGCAATTGGAGTTACGATGCTACAAAAAAGCAACTGACATTGGGCAACGTAATTGTCTGCGTCGAACGCGAAGTCGACTGGGAAGCCACCCCACGCCGTGTAACATTTGTTTATGCCGGAACTGAAAAAAATCTGAACGCTACATATTGGGGCAAAAAGACAAAATAATATTACTGTGTACGATCAATTACCGTACAGAGAATCTAAATGTCGTTGATGAGAGAAACGGTTCTTCCGGCATCAGGATTACTGAAGGGAACGCAGCTTGGTTTGGACTGTCAGGAAAATGTTGCGTCTCGAGGCAAAAGCCCGAACGGTAATTATAGACTTTGCCACCGTGGCCGGTCTGCGTTCCATCCAGGAAGTTGCCGGTATACAGCTGTACACCGGGTTGATCTGTCAGAACCTCCAGAACCCTTCCGGTGGAAGGATCGTAAACCATTGCATCCACCTCCTCGGCGTTGTCAAGCACAAAGTTGTGGTCATAACCGCCACCTAGTTTAAGCTGATCATAGTCCGCCCCGATCCTTTCACCAATAAGGTGCGGTACGCGGAAATCAAAAGGAGTACCCTCGACAGGCCTGATCTCACCGGTTGGGATAAGAGTTGAATCAACCGGGGTAAAGGAGGAAGCCTTGATGACTGCTTCATGGTCAAGGATATCGCCTACACCGGCACCGTGCAGGTTGAAATATGCGTGGTTCGTAATGTTAACTATAGTCTTCTTATCGGTGGTGACCTTGTAGTCCAGTATTATCTCATCATTATCAGTCCATGTATATACCACCTCAGCAATTACATTGCCCGGGAAGCCCTCTTCCATATCAGGTTTATTGTATGTGAACCGTATAGCTGGGAAATCGGCGTTTTTCAGTATCTGTGCATCCCATACGCGGCTGTGCCACCCGGTCGGACCTCCGTGAAGAGCATTGGGAGGATTGTTAATTGCAAGAGTATAGTCCACTCCGTCAAGTGAAAACTTACCCCTCGCAATACGGTTGGCATACTGACCGACTACCTTTCCAAAATAAGGATCCCCGTTGACATATCCGTCGAATTTGTCATACCCGAGAGTGACATTTTCCTTCTTACCGTTACGGTCAGGGACAATGATCTCAACGATCACTGCTCCGTAATTTGAGAGTTTAAGTACATCACCCTTCTTATTGGTAAGGGTGTAAAGGGAAACATCCTTCCCGTCGAAGGAACCGAAACTTTGAGTTGTTACCATTTCTTTTGTTTTATTGTTACCGCATGAGATCATGCCCAGCATTACCAGAGTCAATGCAGCGCTGAAAACAAGTTTATGTCTTTGCATATTCATTTTTTTTAAAAATAAGCGTTTTATTTAGAATTTTCAATCTTCCCGATCATCATTGTTAACGAGTGCGCGGGGAAAGAATAGGTGAGCTTCGTGCCTTTCCCTTTTATAGCGGGTTTTTTTACAGTCTTTACCTCTTCCTTGTCAAAGTTGTTCATTGACTTGATATCAGGACCGTTTACCTCGAAAACCTGGAATTCACCCGAGAATTCTCCGGTCTGACAGAGTAGGTCTGTGGTAATGGCTTTGTCTTTATTCCTGTTAACAACGCACATGACCATCTGGCCATCATTGTAGGTAGCTGAGACATCAAGATAAGGAACGTCAGTCTGCTTTGTGGTGCTCTCACCCAGTCCTATAAAGAACTCTTCAGTGTCATATGTGTCGCAATCGACAAACAGATCGAGGGAAGTGCCTTTTACATTATTAGCAAAAAGAGCAAGAGGATAATAAATTGTCTGTTTGAACATTCCCTTTTCTTCGGCCCAGATTGGTGCAATAACATTAACAAGCTGAGCCATGTTAGCCATTTTGACAATATCGGCATTGCGGACAAACACGTTCAGGAAACCTGCAATAACAAGAGCATCCTCAAGGTTATACGGCTCTTCTAGAGCTCTTGTACCCTGCATGTGTTCATCGGTGCGTGCGCGGTACCAGATGTTGTACTCATCCCAGGCAATATAGACAGGATCCCTGTCACCACGATTTGCCTTCGACATCTCTTCCGATATCATTCCCCTGACCAGCTGTGTACGCTGCTCGCAAACAAGGGGGGTTGAAAGGAAGTTGTAGTAATTGTTGTCAGGATTTCCGACGTAAATATGGAGGGCGATGTAATCAACCACATCTCTCAGTTCATGGAGGATTTTGGCATTCCACTCATCAGGATCAGCATTAGGACGGTAGTTTGACGAACCGGCGGCCACAAGCTTGATACCCGGGTCGGTAAGCCTCATGAGCTTGGCAGCCTCGCGGGCTTTTTTGCTGTAATCCTCGGCATTCAGATGTCCCATCTGCCAGAAGCCGTCCATTTCATTTCCCAGGCTCCAGTATTTAATTCCGTAGGGCTCAGCGAAACCGTGCTTCTTGCGCAGCTCAGCATAGTAAGGCCCCTCCTTCACATTGCAGTATTCAACCCACTGTTGTGCTTCCTCGATTGTTCCCGTACCCATATTGACTGAGAAGTAAGGTTCAACGCCCGCTTTTTTGCAGAACTGCATGAACTCATTTGTTCCGAAAGTATTCGGTTCCAGTCTTGCCCATGCCAGCTCCATCCGGGGATTACGGACCGGGCCAACACCGTCGAGCCAGTGGTAGTTAGATACAAAATTGCCTCCAGGGTACCTCACCAGCGAAACATTAAGTCCTTTCACTGCTTCGAGGACATCCTTGCGGAAACCCTGTTCATCAGACAGTGGTGATCCGGGTTCATAAATACCCCCGTAAATACATCGTCCCAGATGCTCTGTGAAATTGCTGTAGAGGTTCTTGTCAACCTGCCCGATCGTCCGGTCAATATCGATTTTGATCTTGGCGTTCTGGGCGCTTAAAAGGAACGGCAGACCGATCATCACGCACGCAATGATCGCAATTCTAACACTGTATCGTTTCATCTCTTAATTATTTAATATGATTATTTTTTGCATAAAATTTTCTATTTCGCAGATATGACGCTGTTTTTTACCACAGGCCAGCCACCTTCATCCCATTGAAGGGTGTCAATAAGCAGTTTCGGCCTGCCATGATCAGAAGCATCATAGCCATGATAGATTATATAGTCCTTACCATCAAATGCATATGTTGCACTGTGACCCACTCCCGGCCAGTCTTTATTACCTGTCAATACCGGGGTCCCGGCGCCATATATCATTTTACGTCCGTCCCTGTCAACATACGGGCCGGTAATGTTTTCTGACCTTCCCACAACAACCTTATAGGTGCTTTCAAGACCCCGACAACAAAAGTCAAAGGAGACAAATAAATAGTAATACTTATCCTTTTTAAACAGGAACGGCGCTTCGATTGAGCCTTCGCCTGCATTGTATTCATCGGTATAATAATCGCGCGGGCGCGCAGCGACAGTGTGCCATTCCTGCGGTTCAGCCACTTTGATTAAACTCTTGTCCAGCTTCACCAGCTTCATCCCGTCCCAGAAAGAGCCAAACACCAGCCATGGAGTACCGGCATCATCAACCATCAGGTTGGGGTCAATGGCATTCCACATATCACGTCCGGGAACAGATTGTATGACTTTGCCTTGGTCAATCCACCTGAAAGACGGATCAGCAGGGTCAAGAGTGGTATTGGTGGCCACGCCTATACATGATGTGTTCTTGCCAAAGGCTGAAACTGAATAGTAGAGATAATACTTCCCGTTATGGTAAGAAATATCAGGAGCCCAGGTATGCCCTTTATATCCTTCCACGGCTTCAATAGCCCATACCGGAGCTTTATCAAACACCGGCTTACAGCTCTTCCATTGTTTCATATCTGTTGAAGACCATACTGAGATACCCATACCAGTACAGAAAAGATAAAATGTGTTACCCTCCTTTATCATCACAGGGTCATGTACCTGTATCCTGTCTGCCTGAGAGTACGCTGGCAGCATGATAGCCAGGGCTAATGCAGTGAAAAGTGTTTTTATCGCTTTCATTCTTTTTTAAATGCTTCTGTTTTTTTACCCCAGCAATTTTTGCCGACAGATGTCATACCCGTGTAAACCAGGGTCCTCTGTCTTTTCTCCCAGTCCCACTCATTAATCACATGGCATCTGAAAATATCAGTGCCGTTCCTGAGTGTAAGGGTCAGAACGTTGTTTTCAAAAGTCCAGGTTGAGCCTGTGATCCCTTCAATCAAACCGTCAGCAACTAAAGTCATAGTAACAGATTCGTTGAAGGAAGTTGTTTTGATCAGTTCGATATGCTCCCATTCACCCGAAAGATCGGCAGAGGTGATGGTTGTCTGAGGAACATTCACATACCTTTCAGGCGAAATGGTCGGCCACCCGGTCTCGGACCAGACCATCCTGTGAATATGGAGATCCATACAGTACTTATCTGCACCCAGTCTTGCCTGGCTGACGTAAAAATACTTCCCGTTTTCATAAAGTACCGCGTTATGGCCGAAACCCTGCCATCCTGAATGAACGTCGAATTTATACCGGGCTGTTATCATGGGGAAATTATCGCCTGCTGTAGACATATCATTGCCATTAATATCGAAGTAAGGGCCTTCAGGAGAGTCAGCACGACCCACCCTGACATTATAATTATCTTCAAGCCAGTCATATGATACGAAGAGATAGTACTTGTTCAGTTCAGCATTATAAAGCAGCTCGCCACCCTCGATAGCATCATTGAAATTGGTTCTTTTTGCTATAAGTTTGCCTTTGTCTCCGGGAGTTTTAAGCAGACCAGTGGCAGGGTCAAGCTCTACCAGGTACAATCCTGAAGAATAAGAACCATAACACATCCAGTGTTTCCCGTTTACCCTGTCAACCACTACCGACGGGTCGATGGCGTTATAGTTGTCTGCGGGGAGACATGAAATAACTACACCTTCATCAATCCACGGTCCCTCGGGCGATGTGCTTGTAGCCAGGGCTATGCATGCCAGCTTCAGCCCGTTATTACCGGGAACGGAATAATAGAGCCTGTAGGTGCCATTTACCTTGTGAATGAACGGAGCCCAAATTGACAGCTGGTCATAACCCGGCTGGTTAGCCTCCATGAAAGCGAGGGCTTTCGGCGGCACACCGTTGAACACCCACCCCAGAAAAGTCCAGTTGACAAGATCCGACGATTTGCGCCACATTATTCCACAATCGCCGTTGGGGCCGTATGCTACATCAGTGGAGAAAATATAATAATACTCTCCATGTTTGATGATTGCAGGATCATGCAGGTTGTAAGGCCCCCACAGGTATGAATAGTTCTGGCTGGCAATATTGCTGTAATCATCAGCTATCAAAGGATCATAAGGATCCTGAAGCGGGGGTTCAGGACCAGGATCCTTTCCGCAGCACCCGTTAATCAAAAAAAAGACAGCGATGAAAAATGACCGCGCTATGGTCGTCAATTTATATTTCAGCGCCGGGTTCATTTCACTTCAAGTACAATAATTGACTTTGCCGGTATATCAAGACTTACAATATTCTTTTTGATTTTCACCTTACTGAATGCGGCAGGTTTGACCTCATCAGGCTTCTCAAACGTGTTGTGAGTGTTCAGTTCCGGGGCGGTAAGAATCCTTCCGGTGACATCAGAATAGTCTCCTCCGCGGAGGTCTATCAGCAGTTTAACCTCTTTCGCAGGGTCAATGTTGACCACTGAAATATGTACTAAACCGTTTTTATCCTTTGAAGCTGAGGCGCTCAGGGCAGGAAGCTCCTTCCCGTCCATGACATAAACTTCACAGTTAAGATGCAGCGGAAGCATGGTTGCGTCATGATGAACCTTGTACATCTCAAAGACATGATATGTAGGCGTAAGCAGCATCTTTTCGCCGTCTGTGAAAATCAGTGACTGAAGGACATTTACTGTTTGTGCGATGTTGGCCATCCTGATCCTGTCGCAACGATCGTTGAAATAGTTCAGTGATAAACCCGCTACCATAGCGTCACGCAGGGTGTTCTGCTGGAACAGGAAACCCGGGTTTGTGCCCGGTTCAACATCCCACCATGTGCCCCATTCATCAACAACAAGGGCGACCTTTTTTTCGGGATCATACTTATTCATGATATCGATGTGCCTGTCAAGAGCAGTTTCAACATTCAGACAGCGCTCAAGGGTTTCAAAATATTCCTTTTCTCCGAAATTGGTGGCTGAACCCTTTTTCTCCCAATTGGTTGTATAATAATGAAGTGAGATGCCCCACATCATATAATGGGGTATCTTTTGCATCAGTACTTCAGTCCAGTTATAGTCTGTAGAACTCGCTCCCCCCGCTATCTTCATCAGGCGATTTTCACCATAATTGCGTGTATAGGTGGCATATCTCCTGAACTGATCGGCATAGAATTCTGCGGTCATATTGCCTCCGCAGCCCCAGTTTTCATTGCCAACACCCCAGTATCTGACATTCCCCGGCTTTTCACGGCCGTTCTTACGGCGCAGGTCGGCCATCGGGCTCACGCCGTCAAAATTTATGTACTCAACCCATTTCGACATTTCCTCGACTGAGCCGCTGCCCACATTACCGCAGATAACCGGTTCGGTACCGAGCTGTTCGCATAGATCAAGGAATTCATTCGTGCCGAAGCTGTTGTCTTCCGTCACCCCACCCCAGTGAGTATTGACCATTTTCGGCCTGTTTTCGCGCGGTCCGATGCCATCCATCCAGTGATATTCATCAGCAAAGCATCCGCCCGGCCAGCGAAGGTTGGGTATCTGAGTCTTCTTCAGGGCCTCTACGACGTCGTTCCTGATACCTCTTGTGTTCGGGATAGCTGCATTCTCTCCCACCCAGTAGCCTCCGTAAATACAGTGTCCAAGGTGCTCTGAAAAATGTCCGTAAATATTACGACTTATTGTCTCAGTCCCCAGGTCAGTGCTGACGATAATGTTCGCCTGACCAGCCTCTTTATCTGATTGGGCATAAGCTGATGGTACAAGAGCTGACAGTATTAACACGCCTGTCAATAAAAGTGTGATTTGTTTCATGATCGTGCTTTTAGATTAATTATTTACAAAACAGATTTATTAAAAGGTATCCAAACCCTCATCTCCCCCGCCCCGCGGTTATTCCATAAATGATAGGGAATCAGAGTTATCTCTTCATAATCACCCATAGTAATAGCCCCGTCAAGGTTTCTGGCTGCCTGGCGGGCTTTGGTTTTGATTACTTCCGTACCGTTTAGCAGACCGGGTATGAACTCTGATTTCAGTTCAGGCTGCTCATCCAGAACCAGGTCAAGAACCCGCCCTTCGGGATTATCAGGCCACTCGGCACAGAAAATCAATGGACCGCGCTGGACTGCGTACTTGTCATTATCTTCTTTTACCCTGCTGTCTGCAGTCACTGTCCTTACCGGCATGGGTAACAGCAATTCAACCTTATCACCCTTCTTCCATTTGCGTGAAACGGATGCATAGCCATCTGTGACGGTGGTATTGTAATCTTCGCCGTTCACGCGTATTACAAACTTTTCTTCATCAGTTCCCGTAAAGGTGTACAGTCCGCCTGGCATAGCTTCATTCCGCGCCCAGCCGGGAATACGAAGCCTGAGGTTGAACCTGCCTTCCTTTTCAGGATTTACAGTTATGTTCACATCGCCATCCCAGGGATAGTTTGTCTCCTGTGAGATCTTCACGCTATGCTTTCCGAAGCTGATATCTGCATCATTTGATGCAAAAAGGTTCACATACAGGTCTTTGTCTGTTACTGAATATATATACCCCGGTATTGCCGGAATAAACCTGGTCACATTTGACGGGCAGCAGGCACACCCGAACCACGGTGATCTTTCATGCTGGCCGCCGGACTCAAGAGGATTGGGATAAAAGAACCTGTCGCCTGCAATGTTGACGCCGGACAGTGCTCCGTTATACAGTGTCTTTTCAAGCACATCAAAATATTTGCCGTCGCCATTCATTGAAAACATACGGTGGTTGAAAAAGATATCCCCTATCGATGCGCATGTTTCGCAGTAAGCTGTCATATTGGGCAGATTATAAGGTTCCGCAAATCCCTCATTGCCGCCGCTCGCTCCGATGCCCCCGGTTATGTACATTTTCCTGTAAACCAGATCTTCCCAGATCTTCGTGATAGCATTTAGGTAGGCTTCATCTTTAAGTATGGCAGCGACGTCAGCCATGCCGGAGTACATGTATGTCGCTCTCACTGAATGCCCCACTGCCTCAGTCTGATCCACAACCTTTTTGTGTGACTGCGAATATTCTTCTCCGTCAGGGCGTGTTCCGCGGGCATCAAGGAAGAATTTTGCCAGGTCAAGATATCTTCTTTCTCCTGTCACCCTGTAAAGCTTCACCAGTCCGATCTCAATGACCTGATGACCGGGATAGGTGACAAAGGCATCCCATCCCATATCATGATCGACAAGGTCCGCTGATTTGATCGAAATGTCAAGCAGGCTTCTCTTGCCGGTAGCCTGGTAGTATGCTACGCCTGCTTCATACATGTGACCAAGGTTATAGAGTTCATGGCTGAGTATATTATCTTTCTCCCATCTTTTCTCACCGGCCCACTCGTGCAGCTTGCCGTACCCTTTTTCGGCAATGGTACGGTTGGTGTACAGGTAACCGTCATCCTCCTGTGCCAGTCCTATCTTGTAAATAAGCGTATCAACGTAAGCCTCCAGCTCAGGATCAGGAAATGTCTGCAGTGAGTAACTTGCCCCTTCAATGATCTTTGTTATGTCAGAATCATCAAACGGGAATATTGTCTGAAAAGCCCCGGTATCAAGTCCGCCTGCTATTTCAAAATTCTTTACCCTGCCGGTCGATTCACAGTATCCGAATGCAATCGGTATAGTTACTTCATGATTTTTCTTTATCCGCGGAGCCCAGAAGTTATCCGTCATCTTTACAGCGGTGAACGGCACAGGTCTTACAGGGTAATTCTCATCATGGTTGCCGGTAGAGCACGATGAGGCTACGAATATCAATCCCGCCGCTGAATAAAGAATTACTTTGCTTACTCTTTTCATCACATGATTATTTATTTTTCATCCAGACTATCATTTCACCTTTGCCCCTGTTGGCCCAGGAGTAATAGGGCACTGCCCTGACCTTCCGTTCTGACCCGTCAGGCGTCAGAGCATCAAACTCAAGTATCATGACAGCAGCGGGATTTTTGTCCTCATACACTATATCCACTTTTGATTCAGGGTCTGCTTTTATTTCTCTTACTTTCCCGTTGTCTGCCTCTTCCAGACAGTAGACCATAGGGCCTATTCCCAGGGCTACTCTTCCGCTGTCAGCCTTTACCTCCTGCCTGGCTGCAATGAATCTTGGTTCTATGGGAAGCGTGACATCAACCACATCACCTTTGTCCCATTTTCTGTCAATGACTGCAAAGCCCTTTATAACTTCCGGAGTGATTTTCTTCCCGTTCACCTTTATTTCCATGTTTCCCTTTCCGGCAGTTAGATATCTGTAAAGGCCGCCTGCTATTGGTTCATTGCCTATCCAGCCGGGGACGCGTATTCTGATCCTGAAAGAGCTTCCATCGTTATCAGGATCAACATTGATTGTCACGTCTCCCTTCCACGGAAAATCAGTAGTCTGTCTGATAAAGACTTCCCCCCCGGAAGTATTAAGTCTTGCTTCCGAGCCGATGAAGAGGTTAACGTTCACACCGTCACCTGATTCTGACCAGATATACTGTTTCAGGGCAGGCATGAAGCGGGCTACATTGACAGGGCAGCAGGAACAGTCGAACCACCCGGCACGTTCAAAGCTACCGTCTGATTCAAGGGGATTGGGATAAAAGAAGTGGCACCCGTCACTGCCGATACCTGAGATAAGTCCGTTATAGAGAGTGCGCTCAAGCACATCAATGTATTTTGCCTCCCCGGTAGCCCGGTAAAGACGGTGGTTCCAGAAGACATTTGCCACAGATGCACATGTCTCAGTGTAAGCAGTCATATTGGGAAGCTCAAACTTCTGGCCGAAGGCCTCACCGTGTTCTTTTGAACCGATGCCCCCGGTGATATATATTTTCCCTTCAGTGACATCGTCCCAAATCCTCTGTGATGCTTCAAGATACCTGTTATAACCTGTCTGTTCCGAAACATCAGCCATGGCGGTGTACATATAGGCGCCCCTGACGGCATGCCCCACCGCCTCTGTCTGCTCCAGAACCGGCTTATGCATCTGGAAGTATACAGAATCATTATAAACCTCAAATCTTGAATCAGGAGGATGACGCAGATAATCACCCCCACGGCCGCGGACATCAAGAAAGAACTGTGCAAGGTCAAGCCATTTCTTTTCGCCGGTGCATTTGTACAGCTTCACAAGCCCTATTTCTATCTCCTGATGACCTGGCGCGATCTCTCTTTTGCCCCATCCGAACTCTTTATTGACGAGGTCTGCGTTCTTCAGGGCGATGTCAAGAAACGCTTTTGAGCCTGTCGCCTCATAATGCGCAACAGCTGCCTCATACATGTGCCCAACATTATAAAGTTCATGGCTTACACGTTCATCGATCCACCTTTCCCTGCCTGCACCGGGAGCCATATTGACAGGATCAATCGTACGCGTTGTGTAAAGATATCCGTCATCCTCCTGTGCCGCAGCGATAAGTGTCACAAGGCTGTCGACATATTGACGCAGATCAGGGTCGGGAGTCTCCATCAGCGAGTAGCAGGCACCCTCCATAATCTTGAAGACATCAGAATCATTGTATCTCTCGCCGGTATGCTTTCCTTTCTTCAGACCTCCGGCTATGGCAAAGTTGTCTATACGGCCTGTCTCCTCACACTGCCAGAATACATAAGGTATGGTCACCTCCCTGTTGAGGTCGATCTTCGGCTTCCAGAAATTATCAGTAATACGCACATCGCCGGACGCCGGAGTTTCAAGCCACTGGCCCATATTTTTCTCCGGTGCATTATTCCCGCATGAAGAGGAAATAACAAAAAATACCAGCAACAGTACGTATCTAACTCTCATCCCCTGACCTCTTTCCTGATATCCTTCAGTCTCTTCATAACATCATTGGTGCCGCGTCCAAAGTAATCGTGCAGGATCCTGTACTCTGCATACAGTTTTTTGTAGGTACCGGCATTTGAAGGCACTGGTTTGTAGGTACGATCTTTAACCTTGGCCATCACCGCTGCAGCTTCCTGGATGGTGTCAAAGCCGCCGGCCATTCTGCCGGCAGCCACTGCACCGAACATGGCAGAGCCAAGTGCCGGTGCCTGCGGACTGCCTGAAATCTTTATCTCCCTGTTTATGATATCTGCATAGATTTGCATCACGAACGGATTTTTCTCTGCAATACCGCCGGCGGCATAGAACTCATTTACCGGTACGCCATTCTCCTCGAATGTATCAATGATCATCCTTGTACCATATGCCGTAGCCTCGATGAGAGCACGGTAAATTTCCTCGGGTTTTGTTGTGAGTGTCATACCAAGCATCATGCCTGTCAGGTCAACATCAACCAGCACCGACCTGTTGCCGTTCCACCAGTCCAGTGCCACCAGTCCGCTCTCCCCCGGATTCAGGGCTGATGCCTTTTCTGTGAGGAGTGCATGCATGTCAATGCCCCTGCGGTCAGCCTCTGCCTTGTAATCTGCGGGTGTGCAGTTCTCGACAAACCACTGGAAATGGTCACCAACGCAGCTCTGTCCCGCCTCATATCCGAAGAAACCCTCTATTATTCCGTCTTCAACGACACCGCACATGCCTGGTACTTCCTTCTCAATGTCACCAAGCAACATATGGCATGTTGACGTGCCGATTATTGCCAGCATTTTGCCGGATGATGTTATTCCCACTGCCGGTATAGAGACATGTGCATCAACATTGGCCACCGCCACGGCAGTACCTTCTTTAAGGCCTGTCAGCTTAGCTGCTGTTGCCGTAATACTGCCAGCTTTTGTGCCTACGGGAAGGAGATTTTGTGAGAGTTTTTCCTCAACCAGTTTTTCCATTTTTGGATGCAGGGCCTTGAAAAAATCATTCGAAGGGTATCCGTCGTGTTTATGCCATATTGCCTTATAACCGGCAGTGCATGTATTACGCGTCTCAATGCCTGTCAGCTGCCAGATCACCCAGTCAGCTGCCTCGAGGAAGCGTGCTGCAGCGTCATATATCTCAGGATCCTCGTCGGCTGTCTGCCAGATCTTGGGGATAAGCCATTCTGACGATATTTTTCCCCCGTAGCGTTTAAGGAACTTCTCTCCTCGCTTTTCTGCAATGGCATTGAGCTTGTTTGCCTCATCCTGCGCTGCATGATGTTTCCACAGCTTGATCCATGCATTGGGTCTGTTCCTGAATTCATCGAGGAAGCACAGAGGTGTGCCGTCAGCCGTGACAGGAAGCATGGTGCATGCCGTAAAATCAATGCCCACTCCCACTATCTGTTCAGGGCCCACTGAAGCCATTTTCAACACCTGCGGGATGGTCATCCTGAATACATCCAGGTAATCCTGCGGGTGCTGAAGCGCCCAGTCAACCCCCAGAGGAGTACCGTCAGGCAGTCTTTCATCCATCACGCCGTGAGTATACTCATGGACAGCGACTGCCACTTCCTCACCGTTGACAATATCTACAAGAACGGCTCTTCCCGAGAGGGTGCCGAAATCTACTCCAATGGAAAACTTATGCATGGTTTTATCGTTTTTTTACTTTTTCTGGCCATAATATGCACCGCTGCCGTGCTTCCGGAGGTAATGTCTGTCAAGCAGGTGCTTGTCTATCTCATTCGGAGGGGCAATATTTACTGAGAAAGATGCAATGCGTGCAATCTCCTCAAGAATGACAGCGCTGTGAACAGCCATTGCAGGCGTCACACCCCAGGTAAACGGACCGTGCGAATTCACCAGAACTGCTGACATGGTCAGGGGATCTCTGCCGGCAATGATCTCTGCAATGACCAGTCCCGTATTATATTCATAGTTATTTTCCGTTTCCTTTTCTGTCAGCCTCCGTGTCACAGGCACAGGTCCGTAGAAATAATCAGCATGTGTCGTTCCAAGGCATGGGATTGCTGTGCCGGCCTGGGCCCAGGCTGTAGCATGAGTGGAATGGGTGTGCACAACTCCCCCTATTCCCGGAAAAGCTTTGTATAACGCAAGATGGGTCGGAGTATCCGTGGACGGTTTTAAAATGCCCTCGACAACATTCCCATTGAGATCGGTAACAACCATATCATTGGCAGTCATCTCATTGTATGAAACGCCAGACGGTTTAATGACCATCAGCTCTGATGCCCTGTCGATGCCGCTGACATTACCGAAAGTCATGACGATAAGGCCGTGTCTGACCAGATCAAGGTTGGCTTTGAAGACGTCTTCCTTCAGCTTTTCAAGCATGATTATTCAATTTTAAAAGTTATACCTGCCGTCAGGACCCGGGGGTCAGCTCACTGCAAGGTTGAAGAAGAAACCGTTATTCGTGAACTCGTTGTACTTTTCTTCATTGAACCTGTAATACCAGGCTCCCTTCTTAGATGTTTCCCGCTCTTTCTCATCCTGTTTTTCCAAAAGGTTCATTGAGAGGATCTTTTTTCTGAAGTTACGCTTGTCTATTGACTTCTGATAGATAGCCTCATAGAGGTTCTGAAGCTGCACAAGAGTAAATTTCTCAGGAAGAAGTTCAAAGCCGACAGGATGTACCTTTACTTTTTCAACCAGTTCCTTCAGGGCTCTGTCGACCATCTTCCGATGATCGAAGATCAGTTCAGGAAGGTTGGATATTGATCTCCACTCAGCCCCGTACTTAACCTTTATATTATCATCAATCTCATGTATTCCTATCAGTGAAAAATATGCAGTGGAAATCACCCTGTCGCCCGGATCACGGCTGGCATCACCGTATGTGTAAAGCTGTTCCATATATAAATCCGAAAGACCGGTCAGCGTTCTGAGCACACGGTTTGCAGCATTATCAAGGCCCTCACCCTCCTCTACAAAGCCTCCGGAAAGCGACCATTGACCCTTTGCGGGCTCAAAGCTCCTCTTTATAAGGAGGAGCTTGAGCTCTTTCTCTATTATATCATAACCGAAAATAATGCAGTCAACAGCCTGAAAGTGTTTAGGATGCCTTGAATAGATCTCTAGCATAAACCTTTGTTAAGATGATAATACAGGTCATTCCATCTGAGTTCTTTCCGGAACTCATCTATCTTGCACTTATCATCGATCAGTAAATACTCTGTCCCTGTCATTGCAGCAAAGTCAGCCAGATGTTCAGCCGTAAGCGCCTGGCTGAAGCCTGTATGGTGAGCGCCGCCGGCATAAATCCATGCTGTTGCGGCAGTCTTAAGGTCAGGATCAGGTTTCCACAGTACGCTTGCCACCGGCAACTTAGGCATGGGCGGACATTCGATAACCTTCATTGTATTGACTATAAGTCTGAACCTGTCACCCATTTCAACCATCGAGGCAACAACAGCCTTACCGGTACTGGTCCTGAAGATCAGACGCGCAGGGTCAGCTTTGCCGCCTATTCCCAGCGGGTGCACTTCCAGTGTCGGTTTGCCGGCAGCGATTGAAGGGCATACTTCGAGCATGTGAGCACCGAGAGCTGCCATATTCTTCGGATCAAGGTGATAGGTATAATCTTCCATGAAAGATGTGCCACCCTTGAGCCCTTCTGCCATCACCTTCATGGAGCGCAGCAACGCTGCGGTCTTCCAGTCGCCCTCGGCGCCGAAGCCGTAACCGTCAGCCATGAGTCTCTGGACAGCAAGACCGGGTAACTGTACCAGCCCGTGAAGATCTTCAAAGGTTGTGGTGAAGGCTTTGAACCCTCCTTTGTCAAGAAAAGTGCGCATGCCGATCTCAATGCGTGCCGCCTCTTTTATTGCCGGAGAGGCCAGTACCTTTGATGAAGCCTTGTATTCGTCGCCATATTCTTTGACAAGTGCAGAGACCTGTTTGTCCGAAACCTTATTGACAACAGCAGCCAGATCGCCAACGCCATAACCGTGTACCTGATAATCAAGGTTGATCTGTGCTGACACCTTGTTACCTTCGGTGACCGCCACATCACGCATATTGTCTCCGAAGCGGGCCACCTTCATCGACCGGGCATCAAGAGCAGCCATTGCAGCCCTCGCCCATACGCCAATTGAACTAACTACATCCTTGTCCTGCCAGTGACCTACAACAACCTTGCGTTCAATACGCAGACGCGAGCATATGTATCCGAACTCACGGTCGCCATGAGCTGCCTGGTTCAGATTCATGAAATCCATGTCGATCTCCGGCCACGGAATATCTCTGTTGTACTGGGTATGAAAATGCAGAAGCGGTTTATTTAACTTCTTAAGCCCTGATATCCACATCTTTGCAGGCGAAAAAGTATGCATCCATGCAATAAGGCCCGCGCATTTGGATGAACTGTTCGCCTCAATGCAGATTGCCGTAATGGCATCGGCAGTTGTGAGAACAGGCTTGAAAATGATCTTCACGGGGATGGCATTAGCCTTGTCAAGTGCAGCGGCAATTGCCTTAGAATCAGCATTAACCTGCTTAAGCGTCTCTTCTCCGTAAAGGTGCTGGCTGCCTGTGATGAACCATAATTCAACAGTATCTTTTTTCATTTTGAATGAGTATTATTTAAAATTTTCTGGATGCTAATTCCAGAAGTAAGCGTAAAAGACTAAGATTACAACAATAACGATGGCTGAGAGAACAACATCCCAGACGTTCCAGCTTGCCCGGGTGATAGCCTTCTGTTCAGCCGTTGCGGACCCCATGTAAAGCCCCACAATCTTTGTTTCATCCATCCTCTTCGTGAAGGAACTTACAATTATCATAACGAGTATTACGATAGCAAAGTTGATGATTTCGTAATGTAGCCAGTTGGGCTCGATAAATACGCTGTAAATCATTCCGTCAGGACTTACATGGCCTTTGAATATCGTAAATCCGAGACGCAGCATCCCAATTGTAAATCCTAACAGAAGGCCTGTGAGACCGGCTGTAGGTGTGGTTTTCTTGGAGACTACCCCAAGCAGGAATGCTGCAGCTATACCTGGAGCAAGGAGCGATTGCACATCCTGCAGGTAAGCGTAGAGGACCTTGCCAATACCTTTCATCACCGGTATCCAAAGAATCCCGAGGATTACAACTACCACGGTGGCAATTCGACCTACCCTTACAAGCTCACTCTCCGGTGCCTTCGGTTTATACTTCTGATAGAAGTCTATTGTAAACAGTGTGGCGGAAGAATTGAAGAGCGAAGCCAGGGAGCTCATCAGTGCGGCGAGGATGCCTCCCACAACAAGGCCTTTAAAACCCATTGGCAACAGTTCCTTTACAAGGGTGGAGAATGCAGAATCAGAGCTGGTCAGATGTATAACTCCCTGCTGATTAAGCGCGTATGCTATCATACCTGGGATGAGGAAAATAAATACCGGGGTCAGCTTCAGGTATGCCCCGAAAATAGTTCCGCGGCGAGCCTGAGTCTGATCACGACCTGAAAGCACACGCTGAACAATGTACTGATCAGTACACCAGTACCAGAAGCCGATTATTGCGGACCCGAGAAGAACCCCTGTCCATGGGTATGTGGTATCTTTTGGTGACCTTATGAGCTGGGTCATTGTATCACCGTACTCATTCACAGGCACAGCCCGGCATATATGCATCAGCTCATCCCATCCTCCTACCTTGATAAGACCGGCGATCAAAACCGCAATAGATCCCGCAAGCAGAATAGGTGTCTGCAGGACAGACGTCCAGAGCACGGCTTTCATGCCGCCCAAGACAGTGTAGATACCTGTCAATACGACAAGACCGATTGCGCTAATCCAGAAGAAGTCAATGCCCCAGACTGATTCTATGCCGAAGACATCTTTGAACACTACACCGCCCGCATAAACAGTAACAGCTACCTTCGTGAGCACGTAACTCACCAGTGAAATAATTGAAAGTACGGACCTTGATTCCTTATTGTATCTCTTCTCAAGAAACTCAGGCATTGTGAAAACCCCGCTCCTGGCATAAAACGGTACAAACAGCCATCCGAGCAAAAGGATAAGCCAGCCGTGCATCTCCCAGTGAGCCATTGCCATACCCGAAGAGGCACCGGCACCGGCCAGGCCTACGAGGTGCTCTGATCCGATGTTGGAGGCAAAGATAGAAGCGCCGATTGCAACCCATGTGGCGTCGCGTCCGGCCAGAAAGTAGTCAGCTGATGTTTTGTCTTTTGATTTCATCGAAAAGACAATAAATGCTACAAGTGCGAGGCAGAACCCCCCCAGTACGATCCAGTCTAGTAATTGCATGTTTATTAGGTTATTAGGTTAATTATGAGAATATTTATGGTCTTTATTAACGCAATTTGTAATCCTTAACAACCCGTGACACTCAGAGTGTCACCTTCTCCTCTTCCCACCCGCTTCGCGATCCTGCCTTCTCCGCAATCCAAAAACTCCTCAGCATGATCTCCTGCCTTACATTACTGCCTTCTCCGCCAGCAACTGATCGCCCCCATGCTCCTTGCTCTTGCTCAACGCTTCACCCCGCCTCGCGGGACTGCCTCATTTAGATCGCCAGCTTACTTGAGGCCACGTGCTCTCCCGCTGCGCGGGATTTCCTCATTGCATTCGTCAACTTGCTGTATGCTGCATGCTATCAATTGCAAGTTAAATAATATTTTAAATGTAATTATTACACTTTCTAAAATATTTTTTAAAAAAACAGAAATCCTTCATCTCTTCTTCATATTTGATTGAATACTTTTGTGGTGAAGTTTTTCAATAATCTGTATTTCAAATGATTTACGGAAAATTAAAACATTCCATGACAGGGCAAACCAAAAGTGCATGAAAAAGATTAAAAATATTCTGCTTATTTTTACTTTCCTGGTGAGCACGGCAGGAGTCTCGAACGGTCAGCAGGTCAGTGTAAATGCTGACACTTCAGCTATCAGGGCACAACAGTATGATGAGCAAGTGCAGAAACAGGAGAAGGCTGAAGCCCAGACACAGGAGCAGACGCAGGCCCAGTCCAAAGCTCAGTCTAAGTCGCAGTCTCAGAAAGGAAATGCTTCCGGCGTTAAGCAGGTAAACAGTGCACGGCCAGACTGGAGCAAAGCAAGGGGAGCGCGCCCGGCCTCTGTTGAGAGGCCTTCAGGGTCGCGCATACCAAAGGGTGTTGGTAAGCCACATGGGGCAAAAGGCCCGGGAGGAAAGTAAACGAGGATATCGGACATTATGAAAAAAAGAGGGTCGGCGATGGGCACATTTGTCTGCTGCATCATGTTACAGGCATTGTTTACCGACGCCTCCGCACAGATTACAGCTGATACCTCTATTGTCAAAGATTCTCCGGTCACCGTTGAAAAAGGCAAGACTCATGCCTTATATGCCGGGGCGGGATTTGGCAGCAATATGGTTTATCTCGGAACCACAATATCAGATAACAATCCCTTCGGTTATGCCTCCGTTTCCTATGGCTTCAAAGATCAGCTTTATCTGTCTGCCACAGGCTACACGCTGAGCGGCTTCACCCCTTTCGTGGCCTATTACAGTCTTGATCTGAGTTTCAGCCATACATTCAACTCATGGTTTGATATTGGCCTGAGCCTCTCCAGGTACAATATTGCTGAATCCCTTGAGGACACGCTCTTCAGCAGCTTCACCTATGCAAATGCGACGCTGGGTTTCGACTGGAGGATCCTTTATACACAAATATCGACCGGCGGTCTCTTTTCTGATGATAGCTGGTTTTATCTTCAGGCTCGAAATTCAAGATATTTTGAGACACCTTCATTCGCCGGGGGCAAAGCCTTCTTTTCATTTGACCCTTATGTAAATCTTATCTTTGGAACCATCTACACAATCGAGACCACAGAAGACACAACTTCGTCATCTCCCGGTCACGGAGGATGGCACAGACCCCCTAAGGACTCAGCCACAAGCTACTCTGAAAAGTTCGGTCTGATGGAAATGGACTTCGGACTTCCGATTGCTTTCAGCTATGACTTCTTTACCCTTGAGTTGGAACCAGGGTATGTCCTGCCTTTATACCCGGATGCCGGAACAACAGGTACACAAGGTTTTGTCTTTTTGGCAAGTGTCTTCTTCAGGATTTTTTAACTTTGGATCATGAACGTCCTGATAGTTGAAGACGAAAAGGCCCTGGCAAAAGAGATAGCAGCTTATCTTTATAAAGAGAATTTCCTGTGCGAGATAGCCCATACGGGAACAGAAGCTTCGGAAAAAATATCTGTTAATCTTTATGACTTCGTCCTTCTTGATCTGGGTCTTCCGGATTACAACGGCCTTGACCTTATAAAAGAAGCAAGAAAAAACAATATTGATGTCTCTTTTATCATTATTACCGCCCGTGGTGCCGTTGAAGACAAGGTCAGAGGACTTGACCTCGGAGCCGATGACTACCTCTCAAAACCGTTTGCCCTGGCTGAGCTGCATTCACGAATTATGGCGGTGGCCAGAAGAAAATTTCATATCACCTCGCCGGATATCACCCTCGGTGAATTTGTCCTGGAGATACAGGCAAGGAAGATCTTCCACCATGGCAGGGAAGTTGAGATCACGAAAAAAGAGTTTGACCTGCTTCATTACCTGGTAATGAACCACGACAAAGTTCTGGCGCGTCATCAACTCTATGAGCATCTCTGGGGAAACACCCTTGATGATCAGTACGACAGTAACTTCATTGACGTTCACATTAAGAACCTGCGCAAGAAACTGAACATCTGTGCACCAACTCCGTGGCTCGAGACAGTCAGAGGCGTAGGATACAGAATAAGCGTTGACCAGTAACAAGATCAGCGGAGCATGATGAGATTACAGACAAAACTTGCCCTCTTCAACCTGCTCTCGAAACTGGTCTTCTCTGCTCTTTTCATCGGGTTCCTGCCCCTGATCACAGAGCGCATCAACACCCGTCAGACTGATAATGAACTTATTGATAAGAGAGAGGAAGTAATCGCAATTATTTCCAAAGTGGGTATTGAACCCTTTATCACTGACAATACCTTAGCCGGTTTCGGCAGTTATAACATTCTTAAGGAAGAATTCATCAGTCTCGAAAAGATCGATCTTTCCAGGGACTGGAATTTCATTGAAGTCACCCAGCGGCTTATCGACAACGAAACTATTGACTACCGTGTGCTTAACTACTCTTTGAAAATTGACGGCCAGACCTATCTCCTGGAAATCGGAAAGAGTCTTTCAAGCATGATGTATGCCGCAAAGAATATTCGAACGGTCATATTGGTCTTCCTTGCTCTATTCATCCTTGTCACGCTTCTGTCTGATCTTTTTTATACTGCAAGGGTGCTTCGTCCGCTGAAGATCATCACACGAAGGCTGGAAGCCACTTCCTCTCCATCCTTCCCTGACTCAAAGCAGCTCAGAACAACAACAAAGGACTTTCTTCAGCTTGATCAGACGCTCAGGGAAATGATGAAAAAGATCGAGGATCTCTTCCGTACTGAAAGGGAGATCACCGTAAACATTTCGCATGAACTGATGACCCCTGTTTCTGTACTCCGCAGCAAGCTTGAGAATATGATGCTTCAAAAAGGTCTTGATCATGATGTTGAAGAAGGCATTGAAGAATCTCTCAGGATGCTGCACCGGTTAAAGACATTGATAAACTCATTGCTTACAATAGCCCGTATCGAGAGCCGGCAGTACATGAAGGAAGACAGCATTAAAATCAGGGAGCTGGTGGGTGAGGTTATTGAGGAACTGTCACCTGTTGCCGAAGATGCCGGCGTAAAAATCACTCTTGAATGCAATGATGATTTTATTTTCAGGAATGCAAACAGGTCACTGATCTTCTCAATGTTCTACAATGTTGTCAATAATGCCGTGAAGCATACGCCCCGTAAGGGAAAAATTGAAATCGGAGGGAAATGGCGGGATGCCATATTTGAAGTCTCCGTTATCGACACTGGCAAAGGCATGACTCAGAAACAGCTTGACAACCTCTTTTCACGATTCAGAACAAAGCTGGACCCCGAAGGTGACAGTACCGGAATAGGATTGGCAATCACTAAGTCAATAGCTGATTTTCATGATATCGCTATCAGGGTCTTATCCGAACCCGGGAAGGGCACAGAATTCTTCTTCTTTTTTCCCTGAAAGCCCTTACTGCGCGTTCCTGATCCTCTTGCGGTCATTTTCATCAAGCAGGATCTTTCTCAGGCGCATCGATTTAGGTGTTATCTCAATATATTCGTCAGAAGCGATATACTCCATCGCCTCTTCAAGCGAGAAGCGCACCGGAGGTTCAAGGAGTGCCTTGTCGTCTGAGCCTGAAGCCCTCATATTGGTAAGTTTCTTCGTCTTTGTCACATTGACCGTTATGTCATCATAACGGGTATTCTCACCGATGACCTGTCCCATATAAACCTCTTCACCTGGGAATATGAAGAATCTGCCGCGGTCCTGCAGCTTGTCAATAGCATACCCTGCTGATGTACCGGTCTCCATGGCTATGAGTGATCCGTTGCGTTTCACTGCCATCTCTCCTTTCCAGGGTTCGTAACCCTCAAAGCGGTGTGCCATGACGGCCTCACCCTCGGTCACTGTGAGGATCTGGTTTCTCAGTCCGATGATTCCACGCACTGGAATCTTGAAGTCGAGATTGGCCCGGTTATCCTTTATATCAATTTTAACGATCTCACCCTTTCGCTGGGTCACCTGCTCAATCACCTTGCCGGCAAAATTGTCAGGTACCTGTACGGTAAGTGCTTCAATGGGCTCGTGGTTAATGCCGTTAATATTCTTCAACAGGACTTTTGGCTGGCCAACCTGCATTTCAAATCCCTCGCGGCGCATAGTTTCAATCAGGATCGAAAGGTGAAGTATACCTCTGCCATAGACCATGAAAGCCTCTGAGGTACTTGTTTCCTCAACTTTCAGGGCCAGGTTTTTTTCCGTTTCCCTGAAAAGCCTGTCTCTCAGCTGGCGCGAAGTGACCAGAGTCCCTTCACGTCCGAAAAAAGGTGAATTGTTGGACACAAAGAGCATGCTCATGGTAGGCTCATCGACCTGAATATGCGAGAGCCCTTCAGGGTTTTCTGCATCAGATATTGTATCGCCTATTTCAAAATCCTCGATACCGAACAATGCACAAATCTCGCCTGACCTTATCGGCTTTTTTGTCTTTTCCTTACCCAGTCCCTCAAAGAGATAAGCTTCCTTTACAGTGTTTTTGGTCACACTGCCGTCACGCTTCATGAGTGAGACCTGGCTGCCTGGTAAGAGTACTCCGCGACTGATTTTGCCCACCGCAATCCGCCCCTGGTAAGAAGAATAATCAAGTGATGATATTCTCATCTGCAGAGTCCCTTCCACCATTTTTGCAGGTGGAATATGCTCCAGAATGGTGTCGAGCAGATAACTCACATCAGTTGTCGGAACAGACCAGTCAGGACCCATCCAGCCCTGCTTTGAAGAACCGAAAACAGTAGGGAAGTCAAGCTGGTCTTCCGTTGCCTTGAGGCTGTGCATCAGGTCAAAGACTTTTTCCTGAGTCTCCTCAGGCCTGCAGTTTGGCTTGTCTACCTTGTTGACGACAACGATTGGCTTCAGGCCCAGCTCCAGTGCTTTCTGGAGGACGAAACGGGTTTGCGGCATAGGTCCTTCAAAAGCATCAACAATAAGCAAAACTCCCTCGGCCATATTAAGAACCCGTTCAACTTCTCCCCCGAAGTCAGCGTGGCCGGGGGTATCTATAATGTTGATCTTGACATTCTTATATCTTACAGAAACGTTTTTTGAGAGAATTGTTATGCCTCGTTCCCTTTCCAGGTCGTTGCTGTCGAGGATAAGGTCACCCATGACCTGATTTTCACGGAAAAGCTTGACCTGGTACAAGATACGGTCAACCAGGGTGGTCTTGCCGTGGTCTACGTGAGCAATAACGGCTATATTTCTTATTTCTTCCATTTGCAGATGCTATCGGGCTGCAAAAGTAGAAAAAGAATTCTTACCGGAAACCGGTAGCCGGTCTTTATATTATAACTGTAATTATAGAGTGCGGCTGGCTGGTCACATCAGCCGCTTTGGTGCCAATACACAATTTGAGATCGGTTTTCAGATCTGACTTGTTGAAAATGATAACAACAATTTCACCGTCAGGATTGATAAAGGCTGTTGTTTTTATATGATCCCTTGAGGAAGAAACTCCGATTCTTCTGGCGCCACGGTGAATGAATTTTGAAAAATGACCGATGTAATAATAGGCATTGGTATATATGAGTTCGCCGGTACGTGTATCGGCATGTACCGGTGCAAAACAGAAGTTTCCGACATGGTTTGGCCCGCCTTTTTCATCTAGGAGTATGTTCCAGTCGAACCAGGCAACAGTTCCGCAATTGAAATCGTTTACCATTGAGTTGGCGTAAAATTCACCCAGATCCCAGCTGTCAATCCTCGTTGAATCAAACCTTTCAGCACATCCCTCAGTAAAAAGAATTTTTTTATCGGGATAGGAATCGTTCACCAGCCTGACGTTGTTGAATTGCATTTCGCCCCCGGTCCACGGTTCGTACCAGTGGAAGCCGAATCCCCACACATATTTTGCGGCTTCCGGGTTGTTCATGATCATGCTTGCCCTCTGATGAATCAGGTCACGGTTATGGTCCCACGCAATTATTTTTGTATTACTGTAGGGACTCTTTTCAATTGTCGGACCAAGATATTTGCCTATAAACTCAGCCTCATCACCGGCGGAAAAGACACATGACTCCCATGTCTGGACAGCCAGCGGCTCGTTTTGTGCTGATATAGCCCAGATGGGAATACCGGTCTTGGTGTATGCATCAATAAACTTTACATAGTGGTTTGCCCATGCCTGTTTGCACTCATCCAGAAGTTTACCGCCATGCAAAACGTCTCCGTTTGTCTTCATCCATGCCGGAGGGCTCCATGGTGATGCAAACATCAGCACTTCCTCACCAGCTGTAGCTCTTGCCTCTTTTACCATCGGGATTTTATATTGCAGGTCGTGGTCGATTGTAAACGAAGCCAGTGAAGTGTCTCCTTCGTCAACATATGAATAAGAAGAGGATGAAAAATCACAGCTGGCGATATTCACTCTGACAAGATTGTAACCTATGCCAGTCCCCTTGCCAAAATATGCTTCTAAAACTTCTTTCCTTTTACCTTCAGGCATTTTATAAAATGTTTCAGCCGCGGCATCGGTTATAGCACCGCCAATGCCCTCAACAGTCTGGAAAGTAACCTTTTCATTGACAAAGACAATTGGCTGCCTTTCTGAAGTATGTTCGTATTCCTCGAATTTCAGTTTATCCGAGAGTGTCATTCTTAGTTCGCTATCCCTGGAGGTAACATAAACCTGGTTGTCGTCAGGGTTTATCTGAGGCTCCGGCTTCAAATCCGTATTTGAGGTTTTGCTGCCGCAGCCAGCCAACCCTAAGGCAAGGCTGATAACTGTACAACATGCAAGAAATTTATTCATAATATTTCCCGTATCACTGATTTTTCATGCTGATAGGCTGGCCGGTTGCTTCAAGAACATTCCACCACAGTTCATCCTCGATATCTATTTTCTTGCGTTTTGCCACAACAGCCGGAATGGGCATAAGCGTAAACTGGTTGTTCCAGTAGCCGATGACGAAATCGGTCTTCCCGGCAAGGGCTGCATGGACCGCATTTTGTGCAAGCAGGTTGCAGAACTTGCTGTCATTTGCATTTGCCGGTGCACTACGGATGATATAGCTCGGATCAATATACTTGATTGAAAATGGAAATCCCAAAGCGGTATACTCGGACTTGATCTTCTCTTTCAGGAAGATACCTATGTCCTTATGCTTTAGGTTCCCTGAGGAATCCCTTTCCTCAATCTTTGATTCGAACAGATCCTGTCCGGCCCCTTCCGCCACTACCACAACGGCATGATGTCTTGCTTCAAGACGTTTTTTTAGGATATTGAGAAATCCGTTGTCACCATATAGATCAAAAGAAATTTCAGGGATAAGCACAAACTGGACCTCCTGTATTGCCAGGGCGGCATGTGCTGCTATGAAACCCGAATCGCGACCCATGAGTTTGATCAGGGCTATTCCGTTATATGCTCCCTGGGCTTCGTTGTGAGCATTCCTGATAATATCATTGGCAATTGAAAATGCAGTTTCAAAACCAAACGATTTCTGTATGAGGTCTATATCGTTGTCTATTGTTTTGGGAATTCCGGCAACTGCAATCTTAAGCTTTCTGTTCTGAATTTCTTCATATATTGCATGGGCACCTCTGAGAGTGCCGTCACCGCCGATGCAAAAAAGTACGTTGATATTTAAAATCTCAATGGTATCAACCATTTTCCCGACATCCTGATTTCCACGTGATGTGCCAAGGTAAGTGCCACCGGAGAGATGGATTTCACTTACCATTGGTGCCGTCAGTTCAATGACCTCATGGCTGTATTCCGAAATCAGGCCCTCATATCCGTATCTGATCCCGAGGATCCTTTTTATTCCGTACCTGTAGTAAAGCTGATTGACAAGGCTGCGGATAACATTATTTACCCCGGGGCATAATCCTCCGCACGTGACAATGCCCACTTTTGTCTTGGCAGGTTCAAAGAATATTGTTTCTTTCGGACCGGCTTTCTCAAAAGACACGGGCAGCTCCCCGGTACTCCTGCAGTGCTCATAATAATCGGAGGAAACATCATACAGCAACCTGTCATCATCATCGACAAACTTATGGACCGGGCTGTCGGGGCTTTGCTTAAGGGGCGAAATCACATTTCCCCTACCAAGGCTTTTGACAAGGAAATCATCATATTTCATATTCTGTCAGGTGTCACTGGTTAAAACAAAAAATGATACCGCACATGTTTTCGGAGTATTCAAATTTAGTTTTTTTTAAATGATTGGCAAATGAATGAAGCCTGTCCTTTCGCTATTTCAGCCCGATAAATATTTCAGGATCTTAAGTTGGCGGATGGAGGCGTTTCCTGAACCATGAGCGTACCGAGCTCATTTTTTCAGTCTGGGCTGCTGGTGCATGACGGCGGCATGTGGCTATTTCATCACTACCCTCTGGCGCTCCCCAGCGTATTTCAATCCCATCATTCGGATTGTATGCCATCTCAAAAGCATCTCTTCTGCCAAGCAGTTCGCTTACAGTAAGTTGTTGCTCTGAACCGTCTGTCCGGGTGTAGCTGACCGACAGCTCAGATGCTTTTTTCTCCAGGACGAGCTGAAGCTTTTCCCTTATCCGGTCTGGAGGCGTTGTGGCCGGAAAATTAAAATCCCCCGGTGACCTGGCTACCTGATCCGGAAAACCGAGAACTGCATCCATGGCTATCAACAGCCTCAGGTCTCGGTTAGGCGTTGAATAATCCTCCCACAGTCCGCCAGCCAGGAAAATCCCGGCAGCGCCTGACGGCATCGGTATAACAGTGCCTGGATGGAGTTTGAAATAAGCCTCACTGATGGCTACCGACGTGACACGCACCATCAGCTGTTCGTGAAGGGACTGTATTAATTCGTTCAGAGCGGTCTCAGGGTCAAGCGGTTTCGGGTTGATAAGCCGTTCCATGGTCTGATAGAAGGCATCGGCTTCCATTTTTCTCTGCTGCAGGGAAAAGGGTGTGAAACCAGATGATTCTGTAAGTGCATCCAAGGGCACCAGTCTGGTTACTCCCTGTTCAAACGAAATGGGCCGAAATGCCTTGAAACCCGGCTCTCCGACAACTCCGGAGGTGTTAAAAAGAAAATTTCCTTTCCAGAATCTCTTGATACCGATGGTACCGTCCGGTTGCGCATCCACTGAGAGAAGCAATCCCGGGTGATTATTGGCTTGCGGTATCCATCCGATTATTATCAGTGTATGTCCGTACGGGTCAGCGAAAACGGTGCCCGGAAGCAAAGAGCTGCGTTCAAGAGCGACGGGGTAATAATCAGAATTAGTGTTGTCCAGGGCAGTCCTGGCAGTCCCTGAATGAACACCATCCATCACCCTTCGCAGGAAAATATTGAATGCAGCCACAGGATTTGTTTTCGCAGCCGGGGTTGCATTGGTGATCCACTGACCTGTTCCGGGATTATGAGCGATACTACCCCTGTCACACACATGATAGCCGAACGGAAGACCGAGTTTCCAGGCAAAATATGCCCTTAGAAAAAACGGATTATCGGCGCAGTCAGGCTGCATGATCACCCTTGTTTCTGCCTGAGGGTCATCTTCACCAAGGGAAAGATAATTAAAAAGGAAGTTTTGTTCAGGGTTCTGTGTTACCTCATTCAATGCAGGCCATGAAGCGTTCTCGCTGCAACCATGAAACAGGGCGTTGATCCAGGCAGAATAGATAGCTTCGGTCCCGCTGTCCCACCCGCGGACAGTCTTCCATACCCCGCCTGACAGAGTTGTCTTTTCAGTATCTGAAGCCGTGAATTCAAGATTTCCGAGAACTGTTTCACCAGCCACCACTGTGACAATGTATTTACCCGCAGGACCACCCGGATAATCATCAATTCTCCAGTAAGGAGATTCCTCACCTGTTTTTCTTTTTAAGGATTTCAGATCACCCGTCGGACCGGTGACTTTAACCTCTGCTTTCAGGATATTTTTTCCGCCAATGGCAACAATCCGGAACATCTCTCCCGGTGCAGGAATTTTTGGTGATACAAGCAGAGCATTAACTGATGGGTATTCCTCTGAAGCTTCAGGGACTTTAGTTGAATCCTGTTCATCCGGAGAACCCATGACTTTTTTCCGGGCAGCCTGATCAGTGTTGCAGGCTATGAAACCGGATATTAAAATAATATTCAGGCTCAGTATCAGCGAACGGACATGGTTCCAGGTCATGGTTGTTATGAATGCAATTTTGATCTAAAGATACCCGAAATCAAATTATGATATAAAATTTATTCCGGCAATGATAATCAGCCCCTGAAAAAATTTGAATTACCTTTAGGCAGGAAAAACATAATACAATTATAGTTTAATGGTAACCCCGTCACTCAAGAAGTTCCTTTATATTTCAATTGCAGCTGCAATACTGACGATCTCGCTAAAGCTCATTGCTTATCTGCTTACCAATTCTGTCGGGATATTATCTGATGCATTGGAGTCTGGTGTGAACCTGGTTGCGGCTGTGGTTGCTTTGATTATGATCAGAATTGCCGAAAAGCCACCTGACCGGGAGCATGAATTCGGACATAACAAAGCGGAATATTTTTCGAGTGCGGTAGAGGGCGGCCTGATAGTATTGGCGGCGTTCAGCATTATATGGTCAGCGGTGCCCAGGATTATCAGCCCGCAACCTCTCGAAAATGTCGGCATGGGATTACTGGTAGCAGTCGGGGCTTCGTTGATAAACCTGGCAGCTTCAAATATTCTTATTAAGAACGGGAAAAAGTACAATTCAATAACCCTTGAGGCTGACGGCAAGCACCTGATGACTGACGTTTTAACTTCAGCAGGTGTCCTGCTGGGAATAGGTCTGATAAAGGTGACAGGCTGGATGAGGCTCGATGGCATTGTTGCGGTTGGAGTTGCAATAAACATAATCTGGATGGGATATACGCTTATAAAACGATCGGCCCTGGGTTTACTTGATACTGCCTTTCCTAAAGACGAAATGGACAGTATAAGGCGTGTCCTTGAGAAATACGAGCAGCAAAATATACAGTTTCATTCGCTAATGACACGGCAGTCCGGACAGCGAAAATTTATTTTCGTGCACATCTTAATGCCAGGGACAATGGATATTCAACAGGGTCACAACCTTGCAGAAAAAGTGGAAAATGATTTGCGGATGCTGTTCCCAAATACGCAAACAACTGTTTTCACTCACCTTGAGCCAATAGAAGACCCTGTTTCAATGCTTGACATCAGCATCGACCGCACCTGATGGTCTGGCCTTTCCATCTGAATGAATACGGGAGGGTCATATTTTCAAATCGAGCGAGAGGGAAAACCGTGAGATAAAAGGCATATCAGTGCCGGCGGGCTTCCATCCCTGGTAGTTGGGTGAAATATGGATACCCGGAGCAATGGCAATGTCAACACCGATCAGGTAAAGCCGGACTCATGAAGTGAAGTATTTTCCTGAGGAGTCCGTTTTTTCCCTCGCTTTTCTTCTGAAAACCTGTCTGGTCCATAATACAATTCTTGTGGTTAAAATCAGATTGAAACTAAGGGTGTGAAATTAGTACTGATGAAGAATACGAATTTATACCTACAAAATAAATCATAACTGTGTTCATATTTGCAAGAACTTTTTACTCTAACCTATTCAGACTGCCGGCCTGGTTACGTGCCGGTGTGCAGACAGAACTTTTTGTCAAGATAGGACTTGTGCTGCTTGGGCTGGCTGCATTTGCCATTTCAATCTTCTGGGCTTACAGGCATAAGGGAAACGGTCCCGCCAAACATGTCCCCATAAGCATAATCTGGGAACGCTTCCCGAAATTTGTACTCGGATTTATTGTGGCATCACTGGCATTTTCCTTCCTTTTAAACCCTGAAACTGCACAGTCATCGGGTAAGATAATCAAGGCGTTCAGCAGCTTCTGGTTTAACCTGGCATTTGTCAGCATAGGACTTGAGACCCGTTTTTCCGACCTGAAAGTTATGGACAGCAAAAGGCCCTTCTACAGTTTTCTGATAGCCCAGGGATTCAATATCATTTTTACACTCGGGGTATCTTATCTGCTGTTCCAGATCATGGGGCCGAAATAAAGAACAGGAAAACGCCTGAACTCCCGTTAATACACTACAACATCCTTCCTGACATACTCTTTACCGTCAGTGACAATCCTGATTATGCAAAGCTAAAATTATACACTTAAACCGTTATTCCGGAACGATTTTTGATATTCTTTACAATCATCATGAATAAATAGATGTTCGACGTATTTGATAATTAGTATTTTTGTGAACCATCGTAAATAATTATAAAGCATTATGAAAAGAGTTCTGCTGTCGGTTTGTTTTATCAGTCTTGCTTTGTTTGCTTCGGCACAGAAAGCGGATAAAGATTCTATCGCTCTTGTAAAATTTGAAAGGGCAATTGCTGATATTGAAGCAAAGGATTTTGTAATTATTGTGGATTCCTACGCAAAGGAAGACGGTAGTTTTGAAACCAATACCGATAACGCACAATTCATCTCTTATGAAAAAGAGTTTATGTTTCTTCAGGGAATGATTCTTGCAGATAATGCCCAAACGAACAAACTGACGGTATCTGACTACATTATGGAAACCGATAAAAAGGGCAATGTCAGAATTTCCATGCAGGTATCAGGCTTTTATCTAAGGGCAAAGGTCGAAATATCACTAAAGAAGAAAGCAGGCAATTACGCCGATGTCATTATAACACCTACAAAAGGAAGCAACAAACGGTTTTCAGGATATGTAGTTCCCACTGCCAGGTCGGAGTATTTTAAACGATCAAGCGTCATCTGATCCGGATAATTCTTTTTATCTCATCAGAAGCTTTAACGCCTTCTCCTTAAAGCTTGTGTACGGCGGATACCGTACAAAAATATCGACAAGGTTCGACTTTTTCAGTACAGCTCTCATGTTAGAGAATGTTTCGAACGACTGCCTTCCGTGATACCTGCCCATCCCGCTGGGGCCAACACCTCCGAAAGGCAGGGCTGGAGATGCGACCTGCATCACAGTATCATTGACCGCTGCTGAGCCGCTCTGTGTCCCCGACAGAAACTCCCGTGCAAGCTTCCTGCTATTAGTAAAAATATAAGCAGCAAGTGACTTCGGGTGTCTGCTGATGACTGAATATACCTCTTTAAAATCAGTGAATGTGATCACGGGCAGAACCGGGCCGAATATTTCTTCCTGCATAACAGGATCATCAGGTTTGACCCCGGTAATGATAGTTGGCGCCACATAACACTTCTCTGTATCAGTTTTGCCGCCCAGAATAATCTGACCGTTTTGCATGAATGATTCCATCCTTGCGGTCTTATCCGCGTTTATCATATGGCAATAGTCCTTACTGTCAGCCGGGTCTTCACCGTAAAATGATTTTATCTCTCTTACAAGGAGTTCAAGGAACCGGTCTTTTACCTTTGCGTCGATAAGCAGGTAGTCGGGAGCTATGCAGGTCTGGCCGGCATTAATGAACTTCCCCGAAGCTATTCTCCTTGCTGCATAATCAAGCCTGGCATCGGCAGCCACAACGCATGGATTTTTACCTCCAAGCTCAAGTGTGACAGGTGTGAGATTCTCAGCCGCTTTTGCCATTACCTTCTTCCCTACCGCCGGACTTCCGGTGAAGAAGATATAATCAAACTTATAGGTCAGCAAATAATCGCTCAGGTGGTGTTCTCCCCTGACCAGGACAATCAGTTCCTTCGGGAAATGACTGAGTATCTTTGAAATGACATCTCCTGTGTGCTCGGCTTTCTGTGACACTTTCAGGACAACACAGTTGCCGGCCGCCAGTGCGCTTATCGCAGGTACCATGGACAACTGAAACGGGTAATTCCAGGGAGAAAGGATAAGCACCTGCCCGTATGGCTGGGGCATGATATAGCTTCCTGCAGCGAAATTGACAAGTGAAGTCCTGACTCTTTGCCTGCCCGACCACTTTTTAAGGTTACTTATCATCAAATTAAGTTCAGCCACCGTGAATCTCGATTCCGTTCCCAGTACCTCAAATCCGGGCTTATGAAAATCCTTTCGGAGAGCATCGATAAGCTCCTCCTCATGGCTCAGGATAAGCGATCTGAGTTTTTTGAGATTTTGCAGCCTGTAAGCTATATCAAGTGTTTTGCCGGTAGCAAAGAACTTTCTCTGGTCCTCCAGGATCGGTCCGATCTCTTCCTTTACCATAATATTAAAAGATGTAGTGATTTTTGGATTGCAAATATAGACACTAGTCAGATCAATCGGAAATGCCGGATTTTTAACGGATCAGTTCCTTCTGAGCCCATTAAGGCTTTCCTGTCGCTGTACTTTCGTAGAATTTCAATATGGCTTCAATCTGGTACTTGTCAGCCCTGCCTATCCTGATCCTGTTATCAGCCGCAAATTGTTTGATATCTTTCGATTTGCTACCGAACAGGCGCATAAACTTCTTTTGCGATGTTATTTTTATAAATCCGCCATCGATCATGACATATCCGATCGGTTTATAATCGTATTCATCCACCCCATCACGCAAATAATGT
Organism: uncultured Bacteroidales bacterium; assembly: GCA_963743775.1. Classification (GTDB taxonomy): domain Bacteria; phylum Bacteroidota; class Bacteroidia; order Bacteroidales; family VadinHA17; genus SR-FBR-E99. The sequence continues at coordinate 168,961 of CAVURA010000008.1, read as the reverse complement.
GTTGATCCATGTCTTATTATATATTTACACCTTCCGTCATAAACCACTTCATAGAATCCGTTATCCAGATTAAAAGACGGATACAGCTCATCTGAAATGTACCTGAATGATAAGGTGTCGCCATCAAAATATAGGTCAAACCGGCTTATGTTATCATGGTTGAGTGCTACCTGGTTTGCATTCCAGTTGTTGTAAACCATATAGATTACCTCGTCGAGATAAGTATCATACTGCAAAACCAGGTTCGAGTAAGTTCTTCCTTTGTAAACCAGTGAAGCTGTCCGTTCTGTACCGGAAAATAAAACAGGTTTATGATCAGAGCGAAAATAATACCCTCTGTATTCCCTGCCACTGATGAAATCGCTTCCACAACCGGATTCGACCACATAGAGAGAATCAAGATCCTTCAACCGGTCTTTATCTATTCTGACAAATAATTCGCCATTGTCCGTATTAATGGGCAATTGAATCGTCTGGGAAAATCCCGCGATTGAAATAAGCAACAGGAGTCCTGTAATGATCGTCTTTAGCATAAAGTATAAAATTGCAATCTACAACCGGAAAGAACAAAGTTAGAACTAAAATCAGCCTTCCCCGATTTATTCGCGGGATAAATTATACTGTTCAGCATGTGCCATCCATCGTTATTAATGCTAATTTTGCCCGTAAGGAAATAAACAAAAACAAGGAAAAGGCATTTTTAGCGGGGCATGAAAAAGAGATTTGTTCTATTTCCGGTCATTTTGATCCTGTCTCTGACCCTGATCAAATGTATCGATCCATTCTTTCCGAAGCTTGAAAATTTTCAATCACTGCTTGTTGTTGATGCTTTGCTTACGGATGAAGATGCGTCCGCGTATGTAAGAATTACACGTACGACAGAAACACTTGATGAAGATTTGCCAATGGTTACCGGTGCCATTGTTTCGATAACAGACGATCTCGGAAACAGTACATCTCTGATTGAAGTTTCCGAGGGAAACTACAAGTCTGATGTCCTTGCCCTGAGGGGCACCGCCGGCAGGGAATATACTCTCAGAATACGTACGGCAGAAGGAAAAGAGTATGAATCCAATGCCTGTCTCCTTAATGAAGCCCGTGATATTGACACTGTCTATTTTGGCCAGGCGAATCAAACAAATGATGACGGGGAAGTCGAGCAAGGCATCAGGGTTTTTATCGATTCAAAAGACCCTTCGGAACACAAATACTACAGATGGGCTTATGAGGAGTGGTGGAAATTCAATATCCCGTATCCGGTGACCCATAAATATGTAGACCAGAATAACATTTATCCGATCCCGATAGAAAACGTTACATGCTATAAAAACAGGAAGTCGGATGAGGTAATGATTCAGTTCAGTGATCCCGAAGTAAACGCTGAATTCATAAAAAAACCTGTATGTTTCATTGCCTCCGACAAGTCAGAAAGATTACTCATACAATACTGCATAGAGGTCAGCCAATATGCCATATCAGAAAAAGAGTACGAGTTCTGGAGGCTTACGAAGGAAATAAATGAAAGCGGAGGAGATATTTTCGACAAGCAGCCTTTCCCTATCATAAGCAACATTCACTGCATCAGTGATCCCGATGAAAGTGTATTGGGTTATTTTCAGGTATGTGGCGTCAAAAAGAAAATGATCTATATTAAAGGAAGTGAGATCACGGCAATGGGACTTCCACCCTACAATTATACCTGTGACATGATAGTGATTGGACCGCAGGATTATCTTGGCGGCGCTATGACCTTTGACAGGATATATCATAACTATACCGCTTTAAATTACAATTTCATCGCTCCACAGTATATAAACCCCTCAGTCCTTGACAGGCTTATGTTTCTGGATAAAAACTGTTCAGACTGCACCCGTAGCGGCAGCCCTGATAAACCGGATTTCTGGGTTGACCTGGAGTGATATCGGAATTGGACATGAATATTTCAAACAACAGAATGGAATTATTATCCTTCCCCGGTCAGAAAGTCTTAACTGTCTTTATATTGCTTTTATGCACCACCGGCTCATTTTCACAGTCAGCAGATGAAATTCCGGGCTTAACTGCTAAGGGAAAATATTCAGAGGAACTCTATGTCCGGACCGACAGGGATATTTACATTGTAGGGGAATCGGTATACCTGAAGGTTTTCTGCTTCAGTAACCTGACCCATAATAAATCAGGGATAAGCAATGTTGGTTATATAAGCTTGCTCGACAGGTCCGGTAACCCAGTTCTCCAAACAAAGATCCGTATCCATGGCCTCTCAGGATCAGGGTATATTACACTGCCTGACTCCCTGAGCACTGGCAATTATTCCATAGCTACATGTACTCACTGGATGAGAAACTTCTCTCCGGAGCTCTATTCTTACAAGATCATCACCGTAATTAATCCTTTCAGGAATATTGACCGCATCAGGATGCGCGGACATGATACTGAGACAGATACAGTAATCTTTTATCCGGAAAGCGGCAATATAATTGCCGGCGCTGAAACCGCTATCGGGTTCAGGTGTCTTGGGGCTGATATGAATCCTGTTGAAATGAAGGGAATTATTACAGACTCCGGCAGCAATATTATATGCCGTGTACAGTCAGATGAAAACGGGTTCGGACTGTTCAGGCTGACTCTGCCTCTGAATGAAAAATTATTTTTCAGGCCGGATGACGCAGCGCAGACCCCAAAGGAATTTGAACTGCCTACTGCAAATGATTCAGAGGTAGCTCTCTCAGTCATTGAAGATGGAGTGCTGAGTAACTTCAGGGTCAGGGTAACAGGAAGTCACGAGTTCAATACAGGTAACAAAAAATTCCAGCTGGTATATGCCCCTGTCTCTCTGAAACCCTTCGTTCTGGATGCAGAACCCCTGTCCGGCGGAGAGAAGATATTCACCCGGAATTCCCTGCCTGCCGGACTTGCATCAATCATCCTTATTGATGAGACAGGCACAAGGTATTCTGAAAGATGGGTTTACAATGAACAAAAAGAGGCGATTAATCTTATCATCAAACCTGATAAAGAAAACTATTCTGCCAGGGAGAAGGTTAAGATTGACATTACCGCCATTGATGCCATGGGTAAGCCTGTAGAAAGTGATCTCCTGGTATCAGCGGTCAATCTGATTACTATGCCTGACCTGGAGGACATAAATGCGGAAGACCTGCAAATCACAGGATTGCCTGAAGTAAACAATAAGGCCGGTATACGCAACGTAAATGACCGCCTTGTATTTATGCAAAATACAGAAGGCCGGATTACGGGGAATACCGGGCGGCAAACACACGTTTTTCTCCCCGAGCCGGATGGTCATATTATAAGCGGTGTCATAAGAAATTCGGTCAGCGGAGAGCCTCTCAGGAAGGAAAATATTGTGCTCTCTTTCGTTGGCAGGACAGCATTATGCAGCTTTACCAAAACAAGTGAAGAAGGCAGGTTTGTATTCGTAACCCCTGAAGACGGGGTTCGCGAGATTGTCATCCAGCCATTGTCTCCTGACCTTGATGATTATTATGTCGAACTTGACAATCCTTTCCCGGAGGCTTTCAGTAAAACTTATCCGCCTGCCTTCAGTCTTGATACCGGTATGCTGGAATTGATAAACAAAGCTGTCATCAGCATGCAGGTCAAGTTGATTTATGATCCTCTCATGCCGGAGAAACCAGTAGTGCAGCAGAAAACCGCCCCAAAGGACTTCTACGGCCTTCCCGATCACACAACCAAAATGTCAACTTTCATTCAGCTGACCTCAGTCATGGAAGCTATCAAAGAGATTGTTCCGGGAGCTGTTACCACGAGCAGGAAGGGAAAGACTGTCATCAACACTATTTATAAACAAAATTATCAGATCGAAGTCAGGGATCCTCTTGTAATAGTTGATGGCGTTCCGGTTCTAAATCATGAAAAGGTTCTGAACATCAAAGGTAATAAGATAGAAAAGATTGAATTGCTGAGTAAGGAATATTATGTTTCGGAAATTGCGCTGGGTGGAGTAATTGATATTACCACGTATGATGGAGATCTTTCAGTTATCGAATTTGATAAACCTGTGTTCAGACAGGAGTTTGAAGCGCCACAACCGGTTTATCGTTTCACTTCGCCAGACTATTCCGATGCCTCAAGGAAAGAGAGCCGGATACCTGATTACCGGAACACACTCTACTGGAATCCTGATGTGAGAACGGACGTGAATGGCAGAGCTGCTGTAGAATTTTATACCTCCGATGAGGCTGGCGATTACATGATATTCGTCGAAGGATTTACTTCTGACGGCCACAGGGGAAGCGCTACACTGCTCTTTTCAGTAAAATAGCATCAGGCTTCAAAATCAGGCAGGTATTCCTTCAAATTGTATGTATTGCATAATCCCCGGAACTCTTCCAGGAGTTCATCGCTGAAGGGCACACCCTTATCTTTTCTTTCCAGCCAGGTGAAGTATTCCTTTTCACCGGCTGTATAAATGCGCTCCTGACCGGGCATTTTCCGCGAAGCCCTGAGCTCACGAAGAATTTTGCCTGTGGTCTCCTTAAAATCTTCAGGCTCAGTAAAAGCACTGATGTCAATCACAATAAAGAAATGACCGATGCGATACGGCACCTTCTTCCCATCCAGGGAGCCTGTAAGCATTTTCATGAAAGCGCCCTGCTGTAACGCTGCCGACAATATCTCTACCACTGCAGCATATCCGTAGCCTTTATATCCTCCTGTGTCCTCACCCACTCCGCCGAGAGGCATCAGTGCAGCATTTCCTGCAATAATGTCGTCAAGTACTTCGGACGCATTTGTTTTGCTTTCACCATTGACATCCATGACCCAGCCTTTAGGCAGGTCTTTCCCTGTACGGGCATATAATTCTATTTTTCCTCTCTGGGTAATTGAGGTAGCACAGTCAAGTAAAAATGGGAAAGGCTCATCGCTTGGTATCCCGAATGTCAGCGGATTGGTACCCAGCATGTTTTCCACGCCGAATGTCGGAGCTACTGAAGGCCGGGCGTTGGTGCCGGTGATTCCCATCATATTCTCCCGGACAGCCATCAACGGGTAATATCCGGCAAAACCATAATGGCTTGAATTACGCACAGCTACCATCCCCATGCCGTATTTTTTTGCTTTTTCAATGGCCAGTTTCATGGCGTTGAATGAAATAACCTGGCCCATTCCGTTTTGCCCGTCAATAACAGCAGTAGTTGGACCCTCCTTTATGATTTTATAGTTGGTCACCGGCTCCAGTATACCGTCATGAATACGGTCAAGATATATGCTCTTAAGGCGATTTACTCCATGGGAGTCAAATCCAAGCTTGTCAGCCTGAAGCAAAACGTCACCAACTATCCTGGAATCAGCTTCAGGAATGCCGGCCTTAACCATAATATCCACGAGGAACCTTTCCAGAACTTCAAACGGAACAAATTTCTTTTCCATCGGGCTTCAAATTTTGTTATTCGAAAAGTAAGCGAATTTTTCTGAAATCAGGATTTTAATTCAGCCTGATCCCGGACTAATTTTTAGACCGTTAAGATAAGTCTTTAAGCCAAAATGCAGTAAAAACAGGAAGTAATTGGGAGCATTCCTGATAAAATAAAATTGACATTAACCGATGCGGTGTGTAACTTTGACGATATTGGATATTTAACTTTAATGATACTGAAATGAAAACCATAGTAGAGCTGCTTGAAAACAGTGCACATCAGTTTGGGGATAACCCCTACCTTTTGGAGAAGAAAACTGACCACTATGAATCGATTAGCTACAAAGAGACTAAAGAACAAGCCCACATGGTAGCAGCCGGACTGATGGCACTTGGGATAAAGAAGGGCGACCGTATTGCATTATTATCAGAATCCCGTACAGACTGGGTATTAAGCGAGCTTGGAATATTGCACGCCGGGGCCATAAATGTACCTTTGTCAATTTTACTGAAAGAGGGTGCTGATCTGAAATTCAGGCTGGATCACTCAGAATCAAAATGGGTGATAGTATCAGGTAACCAGATTGATAAAATAAATTCAGTTAAGCAGGATCTTAAAAATCTTGAAAAAATAATTCTGCTGGACCCCAGGGAAAGTTACTCCCCGGATGAGATTTATATGGGAACAGTCAAAAAAATGGGCGAGGAATATCTGAAAAATAACTATGACAAATTCATGGAAAGGGTAAAGTCGATAGGCCCGGATGATTATGTAAATATCAGTTATACTTCAGGGACCACTGCTGATCCCAAGGCAATAATCCTGTCTCACAGGAATTATACCGCCAATATTGAACAGACACTTACACTGATGGATGTGCCGGAGTGGTGGACAACATTGCTTATTCTGCCATGGGACCACTCATTCGCCCATACGGTGGGAATATATATTATGATGGCATCCGGAGCCAGCCTGGCAGCTGTACAATCCGGTAAGTCCTATCTTGACAGTCTTAAACATATTCCGGAAAATATCAGGGAAATTAAACCTGTCTTCCTCCTGAGTGCACCGGCCCTGGCAAAAAACTTCCGTAAAGGGATTGAAAAAGGGATCAAAGACAAAGGTAAATTAATTGAAAAGTTGTTCCGGCACGCATTAAAGATTGCATATACCTATAATGGCATCGGATGGGATAAGGGCAAAGGGTTCAGAATCTTTCTCAAACCGTTGTACAAACTGTACGATGTCATTCTTTTCAGAAAAATCAGGGAGAGTTTTGGCGGAAGACTGAAGTTCTTCTTTGGCGGAGCAGCGTTGCTTGATGTTGAACTTCAGAAGTTCTTTTCTGCAATCGGAATACCTATGCTGCAGGGTTACGGACTGTCCGAGGCTTCACCTGTGATTTCCGGAAATGTGGAAAAAAGATATAAGCTTGGATCATCAGGTTTCCTGGTTAAAAATCTCGAGCTTAAAATATGTGATGAGGACGGAATTGAGCTGGCTGTTGGCAAAAAAGGCGAAATAGTAATCCGCGGAGAAAATGTAATGAAGGGATACTGGAAAAACGAAAGAGCTACAAAAGAAACACTCCGCGACGGGTGGCTCTATACGGGAGATATGGGATATATAGATGAAGACGGATTCCTGTATGTTCTGGGAAGGTTCAAGAGCCTTCTGATTTCAGATGACGGAGAAAAATACAGTCCTGAAGGAATAGAGGAAACCATAACTGACAGGTCTCCTTTTATAGACCAGATGATGCTGTATAATAATCAGAACAAATATACAGCTGCGTTGCTTGTCCCGAACGGAGATGCCCTTGGTAGGTGGGCAAAGAATAAGAATATCGATCTGGCTGACTCAAAAGGTCTTGAGGCCGTATTGAATGAACTGGACTCCGTGATCAGTCAATACAGGACCGGAGGTTCGTTTGAGGACCTCTTTCCTTCGAGGTGGCTGCCTGCAGCTGTTGCTATACTCAATGAACCATTTAATTCGGATAACAAACAATTAAACAGCCTCGGGAAAATGGTCAGGGCAAAAATCATTGAAAAACACAAGGATAAGATAGATTATATGTATACCTCTGAAGGGAAAAATATCATAAATCCGGAAAATCTTGCTGCAATAAAAAAGGTATTGGGAATAAATTAGTTCAGAGCAAGAAAGATAATGACTCGCTTTCGCTGATATAGTATTACCCACCCTGATTTTGTACGCCTGACTTATAAAAATTGCAACGCATTTTATAAATCTGTAACATTAAAGCATTTAAGAACCAAATATTTTGAATTTTACGGATAAAGTACTTTATTTAACACAGGAAACAAGGTCTTCAGGACAGGAAAATTAATACATAAACAGAATGCTTGAAGAAATCAGCAATATTAAAAAAGATATAGAGGAATATATTGAAGTTAAGTTTGACCTCCTTCGGTTGCAGACCGTGGAGAACATTTCCCGTATATTGAGCAATTCAGTAACCACAGTCATTTATATTTGTCTTCTGTGTATTATTCTCCTGTTCCTTTCATTTGCTGCGGGCTATTTCCTTGCCTCTCTTTTGAATTCAAATGGTTTGGGATTCTTATGCGTGGCAGGCTTCTACGGGCTGATACTGGCAATCTTCATGGTTTTCAGAAAACAAATTATCCAGAGGCCAATTATTAAAGCCGTCGTTAAACTTTTCTTTCCAAAGTCCGGTGACAATGAAAAAAACTCATAGAAAGTATTCTGAAATATCATCATTTGACGATTTTCACTCCGAAAAAGAGAAACTTAAATCCAGAAGTGAGCTGGCGGAAGCTAAGTTAAGGCTTACTCAGTCGGAAGTCAGAAAGATGTTCTCCGTGGCAAGCCAGTTCTTTTCGCTTGCCAGGGAGGTTGTTTTGCCGAAGATCTCAGACCTTATAAATGTTCTTATAAAAAAAGTCAGGAAGGAGCCGCCCTCTGAACCTGACAATATCCCGGAAGGTGAAGCAGATATAAATGAAAAGGAGCAGATGTCAGAATGAGATTATGAGCCTAGCATCTGCATTATGAGCCCTCTTTTGTTATTTATTATTATACTCTGCTATTTCTCACTTCTGATGGTGATTTCACATTTTGCCTCACGGCATATCCATGATACCACTTTTTTTGACGGAGACAGAGCTTCTCCATGGTTCCTGGTTGCCTTTGGGATGATCGGCTCGGGAATATCAGCAGTATCCCTGGTATCAATTCCCGGAAATGTCGGGAATAACAATCTTTACTATTTTCAGTTTATCCTTGGCACAATAGTCGGCTACCTCTTCATAGCATTTGTCCTGACCCCCATTTATTACAGACTGAAACTTGTCTCAATCTATACATATCTTAATATCAGGTTTGGCAATGTTTCATACAAGACCGGCTCCCTCTTTTTTCTTGTATCACAATCTTTGGGTGCTGCACTGAGGCTTCTCTTATCGATTAAAATCTTACAGTATGCATTTTTTGACGCGCTGCATACTCCGTACTTTATAACCATAATTATTGTTTTAATCCTCATCTGGCTGTACACAAACAAATCCGGTATCAAGACAATTGTCTGGACCGATGCTCTCCAGTCATTTTTTCTGATTACGGTTGTTGTCATTTCAATTCTTGTTATCCGGAATTCATTAGACCTTTCCTTTTCGGAAATGACTGAAGCAATTGCACACCATCCGAACGCAAAAATTTTCGACTGGGACATGCACTCCGGCTCCAACTTCTTCAAACAATTCGTTTCCGGATTGTTGATTACTGTTGCCCTGGTGGGTCTCGATCAAAGTATGATGCAGAAAACACTTACAGTAAAAAACGCGAAGGATGCCCGGAAAAACGTACTGACATTCAGCTTTTTTATTGCATTTGCACAGACAATGTTTCTGGCACTTGGGATATTGATTTATTTGTATGCTGAGCGGAATGGGATTAATCTCATAAAACAGAACGGACATTTTATTAATACCGATGAACTTTATCCGCTTCTTACACTGAATTATTTCGGGAAAATCGGAGCCGTTGCATTTCTGATTGGCATAGTTGCTTCCACGTTTGCCAGCATAGATTCCTGTATTGCGGCTTTAACAACTGCATTCAGTTATGATTTTATGAATATCGCGAATAAACCATCCGATGTTAAAAAGAAAATTAAAACAAGGGTGCTGATCGGGGTAAATATCGTGATGTTTCTGATTGTAATGGCGTTCTGGAACAGTAAGGGAGCCATAATCAATACGATTTTTAAAACTGCAGGATATACTTACGGGCCTATCCTCGGTTTATACATGACCGGCCTGTTTTCGAAAATCAAATTCAGGGAAAAGTGGGTCCCTGTGGCATGTGTCTCGTCTGCAGTTCTGACCTGGTTACTGAATGGATATTTTGTACGGGTATTCAATTTTGATTTCGGGTTTATGAATATTTTTGTAAATGCAATTCTGACTATTTTGTTCCTGTTTATCATAAAAAAGAAGGAGTAATCTTGCTGAAAGAGAATGTCATTATCACTGTCACGAAGGATCCCGGACACTTTGGCGTCTGCGCTTTGATGATGTCAGATACAGACCCATGGATTACGCTTGGGATGAATTACAGCCAATGCCTGAATGCATTTGAGGGGGACTGCAAGGAAGTTTATATTGTCAGCTATGAAAATGATATTGTCGGGTTTGTTATTCTGCAGGTCTGCGGTACTTTTTCAGGATACATCCAGACAATATGCATAAGAGAAGATAGCAGAGGACAGGGTTTTGGGACAATGCTGCTGGAGTTTTGCGAACAGAGAATTCTGAAATTTTCACCAAATGTGTTTATCTGTGTCTCTTCTTTTAACAGCGAGGCAATAAGGCTATATTATGAATTTGGGTTTAAACTGGTTGGGGAGCTGGATAATTTTGTAAAAGAAGGTTTTACAGAATTACTGCTTCGTAAAACTGTCGGACCAAGAGTTGGATACAGGTCCCGATAAAAAACATTGTCATGCTCAACAGGAGAAATTTTGCCATAATTATCTTTTCTTTTCTTACTCTGCTTTCGTATAGCCAGAGGACAGTGCTCAAAGAAGACAGGGTAAAGCTGAAATCTGAAATTGACAGCATTCTTCAAAGCCAGGTTGACCGTGATAAAATCCCGGGCGCTGTTGTCCTGATAAAAAAAGATAACAAGGTTATTTATCGACATGCTTACGGGTATGCTCAAAAGTATGACTTCAACCATAATCTGCTCAATCCTCCTGAGAAGATGAAAGTCAATACCCTGTTTGATATTGCCTCATTAACAAAGGTGATAGGAACTACAACATCAGTTATGTTACTGGCAGACAGGGGCCAGATCAGCGTTGATGACCCCGTATGCAAGTACATTGAAGCTTTTAATACTGCGGATAAAAAAGAAATAACCATACGTCATCTTCTCACTCATACTGCCGGATTGTATGAATGGTATCCGCTTTATTATCTTGCTTCAGATAAACAGGAATGTTACAGGATAATAGAAGGGCTTCCTTTAATGTCACCGGTTGGAGAAGAACGCCGTTACAGTGATCTTGGATTCGTTCTTCTTGGTGAAATAATAGAAATTGTATCTGGTTTGCCTCTGGAACAGTTTATGAAACAAAATATTTTTCAGCCTCTTGGAATGAAGAATACAACATTCAACCCTCTTGCTTCATGTAGTCCTTCAAAAATTGCAGCAACATCAGCAGGTAATCCTTACGAAAGGAGAATGGTTTATGATTCAACACTGGGATTCAAAATAAAAGAAATTGACCCGGAACAATGGGATGGCTGGCGTACATATATCCTTAAAGGAGAGGTAAATGACGGGAATGCCTGGTATGCCAATGGAGGAATTTCAGGTGCTGCAGGACTCTTTTCTACTGCCAGCGACTTGCAAAAGCTTGTTGACATGCTGATTAACAAAGGATTATCAGGCTCAAAACAATTTATATCAGGCAAGACAATTGAAGTCTTTCTGACAAAAGATAAATTCAATAATGGTCTTGGCTGGATGATGAATCCCGAAAATTCATTTATGAAAAATGCACCCTTGGGTTCTTTTGGTCATACAGGATTTACCGGGACCAGTATCGCTGTTATCCCGCATGATAAAATCTCAGTCATACTTCTGATCAACCGTCAGAATTGCGGTTTGTCGGATGAAGGTGAATATTATAATGTAAACCCGGTCCGACTCCTGGTATTCGCAGCCGTATCGAAATATTTGTCTGTAAAAAACTAGTCTTTACCGATACCTGAAAGTTACTTCAACCTTCTAAAAAAAGAAAGAGGTCAGAATTGACCTCTCGTCCCGTTTGGTACCCCTGACATTCAAATTACAGAATCTGAAGAGTCATCCATCGTAACAATAACAGAAAATGAAATTCTATCCCGATCTGCTACCTGGTACTTAAAAGCGGATAATAACATGCGATAAGAGATGCAGCAGGAATCTCTTCCTGTTTACCTCTTGCGAGGATCTTCTGATGATAATAACTTAACTTGTCAAGATACGTTTCGTCAGTCACGTAACCTTCCTTATTATACTTTTCGTCAATTCTGTTGATCCCGAAATAGGTTCCATTGCAGCTGTACATGACAGATATACCTTCTGAAGTGACAATGTAGTTTTTACAGTTTACTTCCTCATCAACCAGGATTTCAACAGAGACAGGCGAACTGTCATAAGTGATTTGATAACATGTAGCCTTTTCTCCCTCAAGCATGACGGGCTGATCGCCGACTTTGATAATGTAGTTACCAAAAGCAGTGTCAGTGTTTCCCCTGGCCACTATTTTACTGAATGTCTTTTGGTTCTGAGCGTTTGCAATTCCTGCCATAAGCAGTACAAGACCGATAATAAAAATACTCCTTTTCATAATTGAGAATTTTGTTAATGTTTAGTACTCACCATCATTCTTTCTTCCATCAAAGTTCAGACAATTAGAGGAGTAGAACATATCAATATTTAAGCTAATGCTATCATTTAATTTGACTTCGTTTCAATTTGAGAGAATTATCTTACAATTTTCAATCTAACTTATAATTCCTGCCTGAAACTGCTTTTCTGGCTTCCTCCATGTGCAGATAAATCTTATGATTATAAACGGGCTTTAACTCCCAGCTCCTTTCAAGAAGCTCAAGGGCTTCCTTGTTTCTGCCAAGCATATAAAGCCCCCAGCCTTTGCAATCATAGAAAGAATAATTCTCAGGACTTAGTTCTATGGCCTTATTGATAAGCCGTATGCCTTCATTGATTTCTCCATCGTTGTCAATCAGGAAACTTGCCAGATCATACATTCTTAACGGATTCTCCGGCTCTAAGGAGAGTGCCTGACTGTAAAATTGCAAAGCCTGACCTTGTAAGTCCGCTTCATCGTAAATAGAAGCCAGGTATGATGTTATCTCTGCCTCGGAAACCATATTCTCTTCAAGAAGAGATATGCCTCTGTTAATGTATTTATTTGCACTGACGGTGTCTTTATCAGTTAATTCCTGAATGGCCTTCATGCTGACTATTGTAAGATCGTCCGGAAAGTCCCGCTCTGCTTTTCTCAAAAGCTTTTTCGCCTTTGCGGCCTGACCCGTTTTTTGATAAGCAACAGCCAGGTTGGTATAGTTTTTACAGTAAAATGGCTTTGTATCCCTGTCTTCATATAATTCCAGTGATCTTCTGTATTCAGGGATTGCTTTAGAATATTGCTGCAATTCAAAATAGTTGTCTCCCGTATAATAATATGAAGAAGGAGCCTGGTCATCAATTTCGCGAAGTTGCCTGAGGTACTTTATTGCTTCATAAGGTGTCTTAAAAAAATAAGCATGTACGATATCAGCATAGATTCTTTGTTGTAAAGACATCTGATTTTTTTTTGCATATGCTTTCAGACACCATTCCTTCCCCTCATTGTACTTTCCCTGAAGAAAACAGATCCAGGAAATATTTAAGGCAGGATAAACAAACGTCGAGTCAGCAGTTAATGCCAATGATAACATTTCAATCGCAGAGTTGTAATCATCTCTTGCCATTGCTTTTTCACCTTCTTTCACATACTTGTATGCATCAGGGGAATGTGTGGAAATTTCTATTCCCTGATAATCCCGGGATTCTCCATTGGTCAACTTTAACATTAAAAGAAAATCCCTGATCTGCACCGACAGTGAATCAACAAGTTGAAGTATATTTCCGGAGTCTCCTTCCACCTGCATGGATCTGAAAATATCTCCAGTTTCAGAATGTATCAATTGTGTATTAACCCGTATTATATTACCTGAATGGTTTATACTTCCGGAAACTAAGACATTAGCGTCCATTTTCCTGGAGAATTCAGTGATTGCTGAAGGGGAGATTGAACTGTAATCTTTAATCCCTTTCCTTTGAAGCAAACCTGTGATTGTGCTTGTCTGCCGGATTATAAATTCTTCAGGATAATTAGAAAGGTAGCTAATAAGGTTATCCTGAATCCCAACCTGCCAGACATTAAAGGAAGAATCATTGGTTATGTTATAAAATGGCATGACTGCGACGTAAATCTCCTGCGTATCTTCCTGAGAACCCGATTTAATATGATCCAATATTTGGGGTATAAACATGAGGGAGAATGCAAAAATCATGAAGAAAATGAATAAACCGGGGATCAATTTACCCGGCTGTTTAAGGGTAAAAGAATAACGTGTAATTTCACTTTGCCCGGACTCAGGACTAAACCGGACCAGCTTGCCTTCTTCAAAACTTTCTGTAATAACCTTTTTTGTGTTACCGGGTGTATATCCGAAAAAATCATGAAAACATGAATTAAAATAGGCGGGACTGCTGAAGCCGACCCGGAATGCAACTTCGGAAGCAGTCAGATCTTCATTCCTGAGAATCTCCAATGCATTCTGCAGACGTATTTCACGGATAAATTGATTTATACCTTTATTATTGATCGAATGTAGCCTTTGGTACAAGCATGACTGGCTCATGCCCATGGAAACGGCAAGCTGCTTAGCTCCAAAATCTTCATTCCGGAGATTGGCTAAAATTATTTCTGTCAGTTCACTGATAAATAACTGATCAGACGTGCGGTTTCTCACCATGGCGAAGTTTCATATAAAAACAATGCCAGTTGACCAGGTTTAGCAATTTTAGTAACCCAATGCTAAAAACCCGGACTGCATCACTCGATTACTCTCTGATCAGGCAGCCTTCCACCACTTCAAAGGTAACCCCATTAGATCAGACAGATTTTGCTGTGCGTACCAAAAATTGTTCTGTGTGTCCCAAAATTGTTCCAGGCGTACCAATAATTGTTCTGTTTGTCCCAAATACTGTTCTGTACATCCTAAAAACAGGATGTTGTTAAAATGACAATCTCTCTATATCTTGTCTGCTGATATAAAAAAGAGGTCTGGGCAGACAGAGACCTTGGACCTGTATATGAAAGAGCCTTCCGGACATCATGATTGATCAGGAATCCAATTCCACAGTAAACCTGGCCTCCCCGCCTGTTCCACCTCAGCCCGGTCAGCCAGTTCTGACTGCGGAACAGTCCCGGCGACTCTATTCGAAGATCACCTGGCGCCTGGTTCCGCTGCTTTTTCTTTCATACATAATTGCATATATTGACCGCATCAACATCGGCTTTGCCAAGCTGCAGCTCCGTGAAGTCCTTGGTGTTGACCCGAATGTCTTTGGAAGCGTGTACGGCCTGGGCGCCGGACTTTTCTTTATTGGCTATTTTATATTTGAGGTCCCCAGCAACCTTGTCATGCAGCGTGTCGGAGCCCGTTTATGGATCGCCCGTATTATGATAGTATGGGGTTTGGTTTCGATGGCCATGATGTTCATCAGTGGAAAGGCAGGCTTTTATTCAGTACGATTCCTTCTTGGTGTGGCTGAAGCAGGTTTTTTCCCCGGGGTAATCCTCTACCTTACATACTGGTATCCACCTAAGGAGAGAGCCCGCATAGTCGCACTTTTTGCTTCAGGGGCGGTCCTCGCAGGTATTCTTGGCTCACCCCTTTCCGGCTCAATACTCGAACTGCAGGGCAAGGGCGGGCTGGAAGGCTGGCAGTGGCTTTTTCTTCTTGAAGGGATCCCGGCAGTACTCATCGGATTCGTGGTCCTCTTTGCCCTGCCCGACCGCCCCCGAAAGGTCCGCTGGCTGTCCGCCGAAGAAAAAACATGGATTCAGTCCCGCCTCGACGAGGAGGCGGCTCTGTCAAAAGGACGGTCACATATCCGGCTTTCGGAGGCTTTTTCAAGCGGCCGTATCTGGCTGCTCTGCCTCATCTATTTTCTGCTGAACGTTGGCGGATATGGCTTTGAGATGTGGTTACCTTCAATTATAAAAGGTTTCTCGGAAATGAACTTCGCGAAAGTGGGATGGATAAATGCCATTCCCTACTTTGCGGCAATGATTGCCATGCTTGTTACAGGAAGTCATTCCGACCGGACCGGTGAGAGGCGATGGCATGTGGCCATTGCTGCTGCCTCATCGGCACTTGGCTTCGCTCTGAGCGCATATTTAAAGAACCCTTATCTTGCCATGGCCGCACTCACGCTTGCCTTCGTCGGACTGAAATCCACTATGGGTCCCTTCTGGGCTCTCGGAACAGCATTTCTGAGCGGAACGGCAGCTGCAGGCGGGATCGCACTCATAAACTCCGTAGGTAACCTCGGAGGATTTGTCGGCCCTATACTTGTAGGAATCATCACAGATAGGACCGGGAGTACGGGTACTTCACTTTTAATCCTTGGTGGCGCACTCCTGCTGATGGGACTGCTGGTTCTGACCATTCACCGGAATCAGGATAAAACATAACTTTTAAAGCACTGCTAAAAGGCTTACCAGGGAGTTTCCCCGGGGGAAAAAGCCCGAAAAGTAATGTACTGATTTAGCGACCATGGATGCTTTTTCCTTTAACAGAAACCGGTCAATTCCGGAACAGATTATCCCTCTGGTTTCAATCCGATTGAAAAAAAACAGGATCAAAATGTTTTTGACAAATAATAATTTTGTCCTTTGCATTTAAATTACGTTTGCATTTAAACTTCCCTGAAACCTCTGACAAACAAATGGAAAAAACAAACAGGATCCTTTCGATAGACATTATGCGGGGACTCACACTGTTCCTGATGCTTTTTGTAAACGACTTATTTGTACCGGGTGTGCCGAATTGGATGGTACATACACATGCTGATTTCGATGGGATGGGTTTGGCCGATTGGGTATTCCCGGGATTTCTGTTTATAGTTGGTCTCTCAATTCAATATGCAATTAACTCACGTTTAAAGGAGGGTCAGCCAAAAAAGAAGATCTTCGGACATGTTGTTCTCAGAACATTGAGTTTACTGCTCATAGGAGTGCTAATGCTTAATTCCGAAAGACTAAATCCGGAGTTAAGCGGAATAAAATCAAATCTTTGGGCTATCTTAATGTATGTTTCTGTATTCCTGATCTGGAATAAATACCCGGTTAATGAAAAACGGAAGACGCTTTTTAATGGTTTAAGAATTCTTGGTATAACGGGCCTTGCTCTCTTAGCTATTGTTTTCAGAGCCGGGGAGCCTGGAAATATATCCTGGTTCCATACAGAATGGTGGGGTATTCTTGGATTAATCGGATGGGGGTACCTCGTTGCAGCATCAGTCAACCTGTTAATCGGCCCGAAACTATGGCCGACAATTGCTGTCTGGCTGTTTTTCATTATGATGAATATACTGTCATCGCTTGGTTTAACAGATTTCCTGGATTTCATTAAACCGGTGTTCGGAGTCATTATAAATGGCGATGTGCCTTCAGCTGTTCTGGCGGGCCTCGTTATAAGCCTGATCCTGCAAAAGAGTATGCTGACACCGGTAAAGAAAGCCGGTATAATTATCCTGATAGGTGTTTTTTCTATTTTGACAGGTTTCTTTCTGCGTCACTGGTTTATAATCTCAAAAATTCAGGGTACCCCAAGCTGGACCATGATATGCAATGGAATAAGCATGATCGTGTTTTCGCTTATGTACTTCATAATCGACATTCACCAAAAGGTAAAATGGGCCTCTGTTTTTAAGCCTGCCGGACAAAACTCCCTCACAACATACCTTGCTCCGGATATTATTTATTATGCGGTATGGGCGCTTGGCCTGCCAATATTCTTCTACAAGCAGGATGTCAGTCAGTGGATGGCAGTGCTTGGTTCTGCCGCCTGGGCGCTGGCAATGGTCGGTTTCGCTGCTTTGCTCGCAAAAATAAATATAAGGCTCAGGCTTTAATTACTTAAGGGCTGTTACGGCAGTTTTTCCCTGATACTACTGTCCCGGGTTGTTTCCTTATACCCTGCAAACATGCTATTCACAAGAGTAATTCCTCCGTTTACCGATATTTTATTCATTAAACTTTGTTGCAGCCTTATTTTTGAGCATGATTCATAACCTTAAATAACTACCTGATGAAAAAGATTACGCTTTTATGCCTTGCAATTCTTTTTAGCTTTTCGGTTCTCGCCCAAAACACTGTTATTCTTAAAATGAACCTTGAGAAAAACAATGTTTACCGTTTAAAGTCTGTTTCGGAACAAACTATTACGCAAACGATAAACGGGGTTCAGCAAACCACGGAATCAAAAGTCGATTATACGCTCTCCATGAAAATGATTGATGCAACAGCCGATTTTTTGATCACAGAAGTTCATTTTGATACCCTGTCGACAAGTACGAACACAATGGGAAAAACGGCCAGTTACAGTTCCGTGAATGAAGGCGACATAAAATCAGCAGAGATGGCTGAGGTTCTGTCATACGCAATGAACCGGCTAAGCAAAAACGCCCTGTATGTTAAATTGGATTTCACAGGCAAGCCGCTTGAGATTATAAATTTAAAATTGCTGTCCGATATGGTTCTGAAAGATACCAGTTCCATTACTCTTACCGGACAGACAGCCGAAGCTGTTAAAAAGCAAATAGTAAATTCGGTCAGCGACAACGACTTGAAAACAATTGTCGAAATGTTTACCTGGAGTTTACCGGGCAAACAGGTTTCGGTCGGTGATGAATGGGTTATCACGCAACAAATCAGTTCAGGCGGAATGATGCTCGATATAATAACTACATATCATCTTGACAGAATAGATGGCAACAATGCAAATGTTACCGCCGTAGCAGATATAAAGACTTCAGCGAATGCAGTACCTATCCAGTCGGGTGGCGCCACAGTGACCTATGACGACATCAAGGGATTAAGCAAATCAAACATGGTGATTGATATCCGTACCGGTCTCACAGTTGAAAACATCGGGAAGACACATATTACCGGAAATCTTGGTGTCAGCGGTCCGGGTTTCAGCATTCAGATGCCTATGGATATTAACGGGGAATCAAAAGTAGTTGCTCTCTGGCAAAATTAATTACAGATAAAATGGGGAAATATATTGTCTGGTTACTTCTTGTAACCACCGTAACTGCTCAGGCTCAGAACATCAGGGGAAAAGTTTGCCTTGAAGAAGACAAATCTCCTGTACCGTTTGCTACTGTTGCATTGGTTCAACTGCCCGACTCAACAATGATTACAGGAGTTATTACTTTAACTGACGGCGGCTACACGCTCGAAAAAGTAAAGCCCGGTAATTATTTTATCAGAGTGAGTTTTGTTGGCTATGAAACAAGCGGCAAAAGTACAGTTGTGGCAGAAGGAGATGCCGAAGTTGCGGTTGATACAATTTTTTTACATGAGACCACGGCATCCATAGGTGAAGTGACAGTTACGGCTGAGCGACTGAAAGGGAAGGAACTGGTTGACCGGACTGTATATGCCATTCCTGAGGTAGTATCCAAATCATCAACTAACGGGTACGATCTCCTGAAAAAAATACCGCAGGTCAATGTTGACTTTCAGAATAATGTAACGCTCAACGGCAGCAGCAATTTCATAATCCAGGTCGATGGAAGGCAACGCGATAAGGAATACCTTGCCAGGCTTCTTCCCTCTGACATCGAAACCATTGAAATTATCAGCAATCCGTCCGGCAAGTACGAAGGCAACATCGACGGCGTGATAAGCATCATCCTGAAAAAAGAAGCCAGGTACGGGATGAACGGGAATATCGGATTCTCACTCAAACCGTTCAATAAGATCACAAGGTCGGAAACAGGCAGCCTCGATTATGCATTCGGTAAAATAACATTTTATGTCACTGCAGTGAATTTCTCACAGAGTCTTGATATAACCAACACTCAGGAGAGTTTTTTTGCAATGAATGATTCGACAATCAGCATGTCGGGTGACGGAGACATAAAAGTGACAATGACAACTGTCAACACCGGATTCGATTACTACATAAATGATAAAAACAGCCTCAGTTTTAATGCCAGTTACAAACCATTGGTGCAGAATATAGATCTGTTCAGCGAGACTTTGCTTTCGAAAAACGAGACTCCCATGCATACAATATCAGCGCCCTACACCAATGGGTATAAAAGTGATGAGACATCGCTGTCCCTGTTTTATAAGAAATCATTTAAAAATCCAATCCAGGAATTCACGGGTGAAGCCAGTTATTACCACTTTGGTTCAGATGAAACAAATGACTTTACAAATACAAGGTACCTGTATAACACAGATTCAATAATCAGCACCTTTGCCAGAACGGAAAAAAATCTGAATACCCGGGATTACTATTCAGTCAAATTAAACTATGTCCACCCATTGGGCATGTCAGCAAAAATTGAAGCAGGATATCAGTTTTATTATCAGAAAATGGGCTACGATTTCATAATAAATAATGAGGAGTCAAATAACCTGTTCGAATATGCCGAGTTCCGCAATTCGGTCTATGGCGGAATTACATATAATCTGAAAAAGATAGGATTTCAGGCTATGCTGAGGACAGAAAACAGCCAGATTAATGCTGATTCAGTTTCTGAACCCGTTTATACCTGTTTCCTGCCTTCCGTCAATTTTCAATATAAATTCTCGGCATCACATAATCTCAAATTTACCTACAACAGAAGAATTAACCGGCCGGGAATTTATGATATGAGTCCGTATTTCAAAGTGGACCAGAATTATAACATCACCCAGGGGAACCCCGATCTGAAGCCCGATTACCGCGACCGTCTGCAGCTTACATACACCTGGAACTTCGGCAGCAATTACTTATCACCATATGCCTACACTGAATTCTTTTCAAATAAGGTAGGAAACGTATATCAGGTAATCAGTTCTCCTGGCAACAATTTCCTGACCACATTCACAAAACCCTTTAACCTGCTTAACGGCAATGAACTGGGGGGTGGCATTAATACAATGTTATGGTTTGTAAATATCAATGCAAGAATATATAAGGGGCATTTCAACGAATACGCGGGGCCAACAAGCACCATACCTTCCAGAGATTACTTTTCCTACAGTATTACAAGCTACGCATATGCCAATCTTGACAAGAAAAAGAAAATAACTGCATTTGCATTTCTGAGCTATGAGGGAGTTAACGTAAACGCACAATCCAAAACATACAACACTCCTTTTTACGGTCCCGGCATTCAGGCTCAGATAAAAAACCACACAATAGGTGTGGTCTGGCTTCTGCCTTTTTCAACTAACGTAAAATTAAACAGGACTGAAACCGAAACAACCGGTTATACTTCCACAAACATAGTCGGGTTTGACGCTTCCAATTACATCCAGTTCATGTATTCCTATAAATTCAACAAGGGGAAGAATGTCAAAAAGCTCGACAGGAAGGTCGAAGTGGAGAGCGACAGTAAAAGCAAAGCCATCATGAACTAAGTGTTCCAATTCCCCGCCTTCCTGCCGGCTGGCAGGAAGACAGGAAGGCGGGGTAGAGCGAAGGCAGTTATAAGTTGTAACGGGCTGGCGGTTCCCTTAGATTACATCATTTAA
Source organism: uncultured Bacteroidales bacterium (assembly GCA_963743775.1). Taxonomy (GTDB): domain Bacteria; phylum Bacteroidota; class Bacteroidia; order Bacteroidales; family VadinHA17; genus SR-FBR-E99. The sequence continues at coordinate 147,679 of CAVURA010000008.1, read as the reverse complement.
TATCTTAAGTAAGCTTCCACCTTATAAATTCGGCTATACCTTTCTTAAAGTCGAATGAGGGATTATAATCCAGTTCCTTCCTGGCCTTGCTGATGTCAGCGAATGTCGCATTTACGTCTCCGGCCTGTAATGGCAGAAACTCTTTGGTTGCTTTTTTGCCGAGGGCATGTTCAATTGTTTCAATCACCTCTGTGAGCGAAATTTTCCTTGACTCCCCAATATTATAGATGTCAAATCCTTTCAGGCGACTGATGGAATTGTTAATCCCCTGCAGGGTATCCTCGATGTACGTATAATCCCGGACTGAGTTTCCGTCGCCATAGATTTGTATGGGCCTGTTATCAAGGATCTTGTTTGTGAAACCGTGTATTGCGAGGTCCGGCCTTTGCCTGGGACCATAGACGGTAAAAAAGCGGAGACAGAAAATATCAAACCTGTATAAACTGTGATAGGTGCTGCAAAGCAGTTCGCAGGCTCTTTTTGAAGAAGCATAAGGCGAGATCGGGCTGTCCACCGCATCTGATTCTGAGAATGGTAATTTTGAATTGTTTCCGTAAACGGAAGAACTGGAAGCAAATATCATTCTGCGGACACCGAACTGCCGCATCGTTTCTAAAACGGTCAGCGTACCATTTACATTCACATCATAATAGAGGAATGGATCTGCAATCGACGGACGGACGCCCGCCATTGCAGCTAAATGAATCACAAGATCCGGCTTGCTCTCCTTGAATATTTCTGCCAGTCCTGACTTATCCCGTATGTCAGCTCTGAAGAGATTGAAATCTTCCCTGTTTATTATGGAGGAAATGTTTTGCTCTTTAATGCCGGGAGCATAAAAACCATTGAAATTATCAACGCAGACCACCTTGTGATCAGACTTAAGCAGATACTCACAAAGATGTGATCCTATAAATCCTGCACCTCCTGTGACAAGTATGCAGCTTTTATTCTTTTTTGCCATATCTTCTTCAACCATTATTCACATGACCGGTTCAGAACCGTTACATGGAAGCTGAAAAGTTAAACAAAATTTTTTCTTGCTCTGGATATATTTTTTTTAACTTGTAACATTCTTGATGATTATGGAGAATGTACTATAAACTCAAGTCTCGACAGAGAGTAAAAAAGAACCTTTAGTTGTGTTAAACTCACTCTTTAAACTGAATTATATAAAATACAGCCTTCTTGTACTGGCCGTATTGCCGCTTTGTATCTTCCGTGATTTTACCTCTGTCAACGAACTTCGATACCTGAGTATAGCCGATGAAGCATTGAGAGCCGGTTCAATCTTCACTTTTACAAACCATGGGATTGATTATGCCGACAAACCACCGCTTTACTTCTGGATAGTTATGTCAGGCAAAATGATTCTCGGGAAGCACAGTTTGCTCTTCCTTGTAATCTTCTCTTTTGTGCCAGCCCTGGTTATTCTCCATACTATGGACAGTTGGGTCAAAGACCGCCTGACACAGAATGAACGCGTGCTTGCTCAATTGATGCTTATAACCAGTGTGTACTTTTTAGGCCCTGCTGTCTATCTGCGGATGGATATGCTGATGTGCATGTTCATCGTCCTGTCGATGTATACATTTTTTAAAATGTACAGCGGCAGTACTAAAAAGCGCTATACCTTTCTATTTCCGGTTTATATTTTCCTTGCCCTGTTCACAAAAGGTCCGGTGGGGATAATTGTCCCGCTGGTATCTACCCTGGTCTATTTAACCATCAAACGCGATCTGAAATCAATCGGCCATTACTGGGGATGGAAAACATTATCAATAATTTTAGTGCTTTGCGGTATCTGGTTTGCAAGCGTCTACCGGGAAGGCGGAAGTCAGTACCTTGAGAACCTGCTGTTCCACCAGACTTTAGATCGGGCCGTAAATTCATTCCACCACAAAGAGCCATTTTATTATTACTTTTTATCATTCCTCTACTCGCTTGCCCCTTGGTCGCTTTTAATTGCCGGGGTCCTGATTTCAGGTTTGATAAAAAAATCTGCAGACTCAGATGTTGAACGATTCTTCCTTGTCATTGCCCTTTCCACTTTTACAGTGCTGTCACTTTTCAGCTCCAAGTTAGCCATCTACCTGCTTCCGGCTTTCCCGTTCTTTGTTTACCTCTCTGTCCTGTGGCTGGCAAAAAACGGTTGTAAATGGTGGACGTTTCTGCTTGCATCGGTACCCGCCCTCATTCTCCTGTTGATATTTCCCGGGATCATTGTCGCTTATGCATTTTTCCTGCCGGATGAGATTAACATTTCCTGGCTGGTCTTTCTGGCAGCATTTATTTTATCTGTTTCGGGTTTCCTGGCGGCGAGGTTTCTTTTTAAACGCAACCTGAACAGCGGGATTATTACAATGTGCATCGGAATCCTGCTTTCAATTTTTACGGTATCATTCTCAGTTCCAAAATATAATTATATGATCGGCCTTGGTGAATTGTGCAAAAAAGCAAAGGAAAGAGCAGCCGGTTATGACAATCCTAATTTCTATTATTGCAAAGTGTTTCGGGGAGGTAATCTTGATGTTTATCTCGGTAAAGAACCAGGGAAACTTGAAATAAAGGATCTGTATGCCCCGGCCGGTAAAATTGAAGCACCGGCTATACTTTTCCTTGGGAATAAGGCTGTCGAACGGAATGATACCCTGCAGCTCTTTATAAAAGGAAAATATATCTATAAGTCCGGTAATTACAGTTTTGTTGAAATTGAATGATGGAATTATGAACGACTGCCTGGAAGAACAGTACAGAAATATTGCAAATGGATTTTGAACTGACAATCATCGTTCCTGTCTATAATGAAGAAGGGAACATTGAAAGATTGCATAAAGAGCTCGGCCGGTTCCTCGATTTTTCCGTGATGAAAGCCAAAGTGCTGTTTGTCAATGACGGATCCACGGATAACAGCCTGCAAAAAATCAAAGAGATTTGTGAGAGTTCAGACAACTTCACATATTGCTCGTTTGACCGTAACTATGGGTTAAGCGCAGCTGTTAAAGCCGGATTCGATTACTCTGAAACACCATGGACAGGTTATATGGATGCTGACCTCCAGACTACACCAATGGATTTCAATATCTTACTGGAATTCACCAATGAGTATGACCTTATAACCGGTGTCAGGCTGGACAGACGGGATTCCACAGTGAAAAACATCTCCTCTCTGATAGCTAACAAAATCAGGAGGGCATTCACCCATGACGGAATGGATGATACAGGTTGTCCGCTGAAAATTATAAGGACTGACATTGCCAAACGTATTCCCATGTTCAACGGATTGCACAGGTTCCTGCCGGCAATGGTATTACTTCAGAACGGGAAGATAAAGCAGGTGCCGGTCCGTCATTTTCCGAGAACAGACGGCAAGTCAAACTTCTACCTCTGGAACCGTCTGACGGGACCGCTGGCGGACTGTTTTGCCTATCTGTGGATGAAGAAAAAGTACATCAACTATAAGGTTGAAGAATCCAGTCAAAATCTCTGATAATTACAATGAGTAACTGGATAATTTATGCGATTGGATTTCTGGCACAACTGCTGTTTTCCAGCCGGATCTTTTTGCAGTGGATCGCTTCCGAAAGACAAAAAAAAGTTCTTGCACCTCACCTGTTCTGGGAGATCAGCCTTTTCGCATCGGTACTTCTGTTTATTTACGGATACTTACGTGATGACTTTGCCATAATGTTAGGGCAGGTCATCACCTATTATGTTTACATAAGGAATATCCAGCTTGAACACCAGTGGGAAAAAATTCCTAAATGGCTTAGAATCTTTATATACTTCTTCCCAACCATTATTCTGATATACGGTTACAATAATAATATCCTGGATAAAGTAAACCTTTTCAATAAAGAACATATTGCACCGATACTGATGATCCTGGGAATAATTTCTCAGGTACTGTTCACCTTACGGTTTGTGTACCAATGGGCTTACTCGGAAAAAAGAAAGGAATCAATGCTGCCCATGGGCTTCTGGATATTGAGTTTTACCGGTTCCTTTCTGATATTCGTTTATGCGATCTTCAGAAAAGATCCTGTTCTCTTTATAGGGCATCTTTCAGGTCTGGTGGCTTATTCAAGGAATATTTTCATCCTGAAGAAGTACGGTGCATAAACTGTCAGGGGATGGTTTAACTTATCAGAATTAGTATCTGATTGTACTGATAATAATTACTTATTCCTAGGTATTGCAACGCCCTCACACCGCGATTAATTTTGAATTTCATGGTTAAAATGAATAAACATATGGCGAAGCTCCCGAATTTCAGATCTGGTAAACAAAGAATTCAATCGATAATTCATTCATCCGGAAAACTGTTTGCTTTTTTAAGCTTGAGTTTTCTGCTGCTTTTTATCGGATATCAGCCCCTTGCTGCTCAATCATCAGCCCCTGAGAAAAAATGGAATTTCCTTACCGATATCTACCTGATGTTTCCCTATATGGACGGGGAGACAGGCATTGGTGAATCACTCATCCTACCGGTGGAAGCCAATCCGGGCGATATATTCAGTAAACTGAAAATGGGCGCCATGTTGTACCTTGAGGCACAAACCGACAAATGGGCTGTAACATCTGATTTGGTTTATATGAACCTGAAACAGGATGTGACACCAGGGACAATTGTGAGTTCAGGAAACGTAAATGCGAAACAGTTAATCTGGGAAGCAGCCGGCCTTTACCGGATCGCACCTTTCCTGGAGGCAGGTGTCGGCGGCCGTCTGAACTACCTTGAAACAGGTATCGATGTGTGGCGAAAAGTAATTCCCTCAGGGACTGAAGAAGTCACAGGAGTCAAATCAAAGACCTGGTTCGATCCGGTTGTGATCGCCAGATTTTCAACTGACATAAATGATAAATGGCTTTTCCAGTTCAGGGGAGATATTGGCGGTTTTGGAGTTGGATCGGACTTAACCTGGCAGCTCCATGCTACTGCAGGTTACAGATTTAGCAAGCTATTCCAGATGTCTCTGGGTTACAGGATTTTGTCAACCGACTACAAGACAGGCGAAGAGCCGGCGGAATTTCTTTTCGATGTAAATGAATTTGGCCCGGAGATAAGGTTTGGGTTTAATTTCTGATGATATATTTAAGAAACTGATTTCTTATTAAATTTTCCATCGAAGCTCCACACCCGGAAGTCAGACAGCAAGGCAGAATAAAGTACGGTTTTGGTAGCTCAAAATGAGCAAGAGGTCAGCAAATGACCTCTTGTCTCATTGGGTATCCCACACCCACCGGTTCCGGCGAACGGCAGATAAAAGATCCTATCCGTTAAGAAATCCTCTGTGAGAAATCTCTTAGATTTGTAATAACAGGAAATACACGCCTTTTACTGTAAAAAATAATTTATCATGAAAAAATATCTGTCTATAATCTGCCTGTTCCTGATATTGTTGCTGTTAAGTATCCAGTCAGTAATAAGTCAGACCCGGCAAAAAATAATTTTCGACTGCGACCTGGGAGGTGATATAGATGATGCTTATGCCTTGGGTCTCATACTTTCAAGCCCTGAGTTTGATGTTCTCGGGATAGTCCTGGATCACGGATTGACCGATAAACGTGCACAGATAGCATGCAAAATGTTATACCTGACAAACCGGCAGGATATCCCGGTTGTGGTCGGCAGGAAAACTACCCAGATTATCGGGACTGACATTCCTGCAGATTATTCAGGCCAGTTTTATTGGGCTGAAGGATTTGACAAGGTAAAGCCAATAGCCAAACCGGCGAGTGATTTTATAATTGAAAACCTGAGAAAGTATCCCGGCGAAGTGATTTTGATTACCGTCGGTCCTGTCACCAATATAGGCGACGTAATCAGAAAAGATCCGGAAGTTTTGAAACTGGCAAAGCATGTATATTCAATGTTCGGATCATTTTATTTAGGGTATGGAACTGCCGAAGATCCTAATCCGGTAATATCACAGGAATGGAATGTACGAGGCGACAGTGAAGCCTCAAAACTGCTTGTTGACTCTCAGGCACCAATCACCTACTGTGGATTGGATGTCACCACGAAGGTATGGTTCGACAAAGAATTGCAGTTTAAGCTCCTGATGCGCCAGTCGCCCCTTACAGATGCCATTTGCGGGCTGACCGCATTATGGGGCGGTGATAAACCCTGTCTTCACGATGCCGTTGCTGTTGGAATGATTTTGTGGCCTGATCTTTTCACAACCCGTCCTGCTCATGTAAAAATCTCAGGTGAAGCCTATACTGTCATAGATGAAAACAAAGAACCCAATTGTGAAATAGCCCTGACAGTCAATACCGGGGAATTTCTTCACAGGTTGATGAACAGGTATCTGACACAAAACCTGATCAGCACTTTACCGACAAATCCTGTTGACCAATATAAAAACTAATATTTTTGAGTTTGTGACTTTTTAAAAATTCAGATTCCCCACAGCTTGTCATGTAACAAATTTATTTAACAGGGAGATTATTCCATTTAATTGCATTCTCTCTGTATATCTTGTTAATCACCTCTTTAGGAAGGTGAAGTCCTTCAAAACTGCCTTTGAACATTTCTGAGGTCATTTCATCATTTGAAGTAAAATATCTCCAGTCATCAAGCCATGTTTCACTTATCTGTTTATCCAGCTCTTCACGATTACTGCTTCCATTATCTCCAAGGTCAGTACCATAAAGGAGCCTGTCCTGATACTTGATACAAAAATCCCGGACCTTTTTGCGATCCTTTGCTGACTGGTACTGAAGGTGGCAAATACGGGCAGCCATGTCAACCGCCATGTTCGGGAATTTATCAAGCCTGATGGCAAGTTCATCAACATCCCATTCCAGGCTTCCCAGGTGGCACCCAATAAATTTAAGATCCGGATGTTCCTCAAGCATATTTTCAACCGCAATTATCTGATCTTCATAAGACGGGTATTCAGGATGGAGGAACATATGATACTGCGGATTTTCAGAGAAGTAACTGCTGTCACCTGTGATAGTCATTTCATTCAGAGGGAGCCAGCAGTTACGGGGTTCACCAAGATGGCCAGTAACTGACATATTCCTGCTGATTATGTAATCGATGACAGGTTTAAGCAATGGATCATCAATCATTATAAACCTGCCATTTCTGTCCCTCCCGGTCATTCCGATGTTCTTCCAGATTTTTACCGAAACTGCCCCTCTCCCGACATTACTTTTAAGCTGGGAGATTACTTTTTTACTCCAGTCATCAGTTTCCCATCCGGTCGTATCAAAATGGAAAGTAGCTGCATAAAATACCTTCCCGGGGTACTTCTTTGCTTCTGTAAGTGCAAAATCAAGCTGTTGTTTGACCGCTGCTGAATCCGAGTGATCAGTATTAAGAGTGATCAGCCTGAAATTATCATTTATTGCCTGATCCTCAAAGTATCCCCTGTCGCTGTTAATGTGCACATGAGAGTCAATCTTCAAAACTGTTTGATAATCTTTTAATGTATAATAGTTATTCTGACATCCTGTCAAAATCAACATCAAATAAATGAAATAAGTAATCCTGGTTTTCATGCTATTGGTACAAAAGATTGAAAGCAAATTTGTTATCCGATTTTGATCGAGGTCATAGTCAGGGAACCTGCTACCGCTTTATCGTTAAATATTTCTATTTTTTCATTTTCCTCCTTTAATGCCAGCGAATACAGCAACGGAAGGTAATGTTCAGGCGTGGGAATTGCCAGGTTAAAAGCGCTCCCTTGTAGTTTATAGTTAATCAGAGATTTATGGTCATTGGAGAGAATAAACTTTTTCATTTTTTCATTCGCCTCAATTGCCCAGTCGTAGCCGTACCCCGGTTCTTCCATTTTATCCCAGCTGACCATCCCGAGATTATGTACCATATTTCCGCTTCCGATTATAAGCACCCCTTTTCTACGGAGAGATGAAAGTTCTTTCGAAAGATCATAATGATATTGAGGTGATTGTAAGTAATCAAGGCTAAGTTGAATTACACGTATATCAGCATCCGGATAAAGATGTTTTACCACGCTCCAGCATCCATGGTCAAGGCCCCATTTATCGTCGAGACCGACCTCAGCTTTTTTAATCAGGGTCTTAGTCTCTTTTGCCAGTTCAGGGCTACCCGGTGCAGGATACTGTACCTCGTAAAGCTCCGTTGGAAATCCACCGAAATCATGAATGGTCCCGGGCTTTTCCATTGCTGTTACAAATGTGCCTCTTGTTTCCCAGTGAGCCGAGATGCACAGGATTGCATTGGGTTTTGGGATCGTTTTTCCAATGTTACGCCACCCTGTGACGAATTCATTTTCTTCAATGGCATTCATCGGGCTGCCATGTCCGAGAAACAGTACGGGCATCATTGGTGCATCCCTCATAAGTGTCGCTATCCTACTCATTGCGCTTAATGTTATTATTCCGGCAGTAAATGGCAGTTGTTTTTGCCCAAATGCACCGGCCAGTTGTGAACTTGGCACCGGTATTTTGCAGTTGAACCAGCCTTATTACAATTTCATAATCCTTCTTTTAAACAATTGAATCGATGCTAATGTCATGATTAGCCCGATGCCCATTAATATGAGTATTTTCGGAAGGATTTCCTTCAACGGCAGCACCCTCCAGAACAGATCATAAAATCCCTGAATTCCCCAGTAATTGACACTCAGAAGAGCAATCTTCTGAAGTATTGCAGGCATTATAAAAAGAGGTATCATGCTTCCGCCAATAGCCGACATGACAAGAATAATAATGGTACTGAGATTTTGTGCCTGCTGACGTGTTTTGGAAACAGCAGCCAGGAAAATACCCAGGCTTGAAACAGCAAAAGATGTAGCTGTTATCATTAAGATCAATCCCGGGATATTGACGCTCAGATCCATATTTAAAACGAGCCAGGCAAAAAGGAACATCGTTGTAAGCTGAAGTATCGAGATAAAAAAAGCAAACAGCATTTTGCTATAGAGGATTGTACTGCCCTTAAGGGGTGAATAGAGCAACCTGTTTATTGTTCCGTTCTCCTTTTCTTCAAGTATGCTTGTACCCACACCGGCAACGCTGAAGAGCAGCATCAGTATGGCGGTGCCTGCAACGGCTTGTATAAGACCCAGCTTAGTGTCATTTTTCTCCCCAACAACTGAAGTCCACTTTATTACCGCCGTGTTATCGTTATTATCTGTTGCGTTTCTGGCGATATTATCGGTAATGTTCTTGTCAATATAAGGAAACTGCACTTTCAGATAATTCTCAATTCTTTTTTTAACAACTATTTTACCTGTCGAAGCCATCAAAGTGCTGATCAGGTTTTGCTGGAGAGCAGCGATTTCCATTTCCCTTGACCTGTCATACACCATCTCAAGGGGCGATGCATTTCCGGCGACCAGGGAATCCTGAAATCCTTTATAAATAATTAAAGCACAAGCATAATTTCCATTGATTACCAATTCTTCAGCCTTTACAGAATTTGAAATAACTGTTCTGATATCCTTTAAGGAATCAATACTGCTGATAATTTCCTGTGAAGAGACCGTCTGGTCAAAATCCGTTATCAGTAACCTGACTGGTTCAGACCGGCCATCAAATTCACCAATACCTCCATAAGCAAATGCAAAAAGGCTTATCAAAATCAGTGGCAGCAAAAATGTGAGAATGACAGAGCGCTGATCATGAAAAAAAAGCATCAAATCTTTTTTGAATAGCTTAAACATAATTTAGTCTCTTAATTTCTTCCCGGTCAATTTCAAAAAGATTGATTCCAAATTCGTTCCCCGGGTAGAAATTCTTTCGATTACTCCACCGGCGTTCCGTATATGGTTTGTAACTATTGAAATTTCATTACTGACATTCTCACAATCCAACTCCAGTGTCTTTGAGGTATTGTCAAATCTGATCAGTGGAATAGCCGACCTGATACCGGAAATTGTTTCATTATTGAAATCTACCAGCTTAATTGTCAGCTTGTCTTTGGCGTCACTTATTTCCCTCAACTCCTTAAGAGTGCCAAGAGCAATAATACGGCCGACATCCATAATGGCAATCTTATCACAAAACCTCTCAGCCTCTTCCATATAGTGAGTTGTGTATATTATTGTCATCCCTTCATCATGTAATCTCTCTATAACCTCAAAAATATGATTCCTGTTTTGAGGATCAACACCAACAGTCGGTTCATCCAGAACTAAGATCTTAGGATCATGTAATAATGAGCAGGCAATATTAATCCTTCGCTTCATTCCCCCTGAAAAGGTTTTTATTCTGTCACCTTTTCTCAGTGACAGATCCACTACCTCAAGGGTTTGATTTGCTTTTTCCCTCAGGACCGATTTCGGGATATTATACAATCCGCCCCAGAACATAAGATTTTCAAAAGCTGTCAGCTCTTCATACAGGGCAATTTCCTGCGGGACTACCCCCATTATCTGCTTAATGGCATTTCCATCGCCCTTGATATTAACTCCGTCAATGATAACATCTCCCTTATCTGGTTTAACTAAAGTGTTTAATATGTTTACTATAGTTGATTTGCCCGCACCGTTCGGACCCAGAATACCAAATATCTCTCCTTTGTCAATAGAAAAACTGACATTCTTAACGGCCTCAATACTTCCGAAAGATTTCGAAACAGACCTTACTGTTATCATTTTAAAATATACGATTAATCATCTTCATATTCACAGTCCGGAAAATTAACTATCCCTGATCTTCCTGAGTTGCTTTAATGCTTTGTCAGCAGCAAGTTTACCGATTAAGATTGACATCGGCACACCTGCCTAATTCCAGACTTTTTGCCCACAGTGCGTAAGCGACTTCGTTGTCCAGAGCGGGAGGTGCGGGTTCCTCTTCAGTGGTCAAATTAAAAAAACTTCCGCTGACAGCTTCCACCTCTTTTGAAACTCCAAGATAGTACAATGCTTCGGCAGATATTTCAGGGGATCTTAACGTTCTGTCAATAAAGTTCCTTTTAAACCAAAGGTACACCGGCCCGTTTTCCTGACCTGTATCAGTCTTAACAGCTCCCGGATGCATCGCATTTATCGATACGCCCGTATTTTGGAAATGTTCATTAAAAACGATCATGGATAATAGCTGGGCAAGTTTAGCCGAACCATAACTATTAAATCCTGAATACCTGCGTTTTTCCCAATTCAGATCGTCAGTTCTCAATCCCCAGGCGGCAAAACGGTGACCTTCGGAATTAACCATAATAATTCTGGCATTTCCCTGAGATTTCAGCTTTGCCATTAAAACAAAATTTATAATAAAGGAAGAGAGGTATTGAACCACAAAAACCTTTTCCAGTCCATCAGATGTTAATTCTCTTTTTGTCAGGTAGATACCTGCATTATGTATCAGCACATCTATAGGTTTATCAAGTTGGGACAGTTCATCTGCCACCTGCTGAATATCCTTTAAATTGCTCAGATCAGCTATTTTGTATTCGCATTTAACTCCGAATTCACTTTCAATTTCATAGCGTAACGCCTCCGATTTCTTCTGATTGCGATTTATGCATAAAAGGTTTGCACCATGGGACGCATATTTTCTGGCAGCATGGTAACCTATACCCGATGTGGCTCCGGTTATAATAACCAGTTTTTGCTTAAAATCTTCAGTGCATATCCCGGGGTCTAACCGATTGTTTTTAATCATGGCAAATATGTTAGACCACTGATATTCTTTAAAATATTTAAAGAATTTTCTGTTTTTTTTCATAGGCACTCGTTAACCGAACTTTTTGATCATAAATTTCCTGTAAGCTTTGCCAAATCTTGGAATATTATCAAAAATATCTCCCCATAAGTCATAATAATCTCTTTGTTCTGTGATTTTCCCTTCCTCATTCAAAGTTAGCCGGGTTGAACCGTAAAGTACGGAGCTCGGATATTTCTTAAAACTGAGAGTCATTTCCCATTCGAGGAAGATTATATTCTCAACCATGGCAGAATTGATAATCTTCATTTTGAGGTCTTTTGAACGTTTTGTCAGACGTTCCGTCATCGCTGTAAATTCCTTTATCCCGCGTATTTCCTGAATGGAATCCCTGAAATATATGTTATCATCATAATACGGAAGAATATGTGACCAATCGGGTTTCCCTTCTGTGTTGTAGGTTTTGCTCCATAAATCCAGTACCAAATCTTTTGTCAGCATAGCAAGTCAGGTTTAATCCATGGGACAATAATAAATAGTCACAAAAATCATCCAAAAGTAATTAAATTATCAGAGGCTCATTATAACAACATTATTAACAAGAACACTGTGAAAATAAGTAGTAGAATGTTTTCTAATCATTCATTATAGAATGTTTAAAATCAACTCTTTACATTATCAGCTCTTTTCAGCAGGAGACAGATCTTTAAAGCTTCATCTGCATGGCGCTGAGTTTCTGTCTGTGAATCGAAAATATAAACTACTTTCCCTGACCGGTCAGCGACATAAGTCACCCGGCCCGGAATAAATCCGAAGACCCTGCCGGGAACACCGAATAATTTCCTTACAGTATTTCGCTCATCACTTAACAGGGTGTATTTGAGCCGGTTTTTTTCTGCAAATTCCTTATGGCTTTCAACCGACTGGCCGCTTATGCCGATAACAATTGCATCTACCTCTTCAAACACATCTGCAAGATCGCGAAAATAGCAGGCCTCCTTTGTGCAGTTCAGGCTGCCATCCTGCGGATAGAAAAAAATAACCAGTTTTTTCTGTCCAATAAAAGTGCTTATATCAAATATATTGCCATTCTGATCAGGCAGCGAAAAGGCTGGTATAATATCTCCAATCTGAATTTTTTTCATCATATATTGTTTTATGTTTTTTCCCCTTTCAGTTGACGGAAAAATAATTTCATTTCGTTGCTATATTTCCTATCATGCCCCTGAAAATAAAACTATGGAACGGCAGGACACTGTACCAGTATAGTCTGCCCGCCAGGCCAACCGGTCTGAAAGTTGCGGTCTGATGCAGTATATTCTTATCATCAATTCTGAATTCCAGCCAGGCCTCTCCCGGCAGTTTCATTTCGGCATACAGCAGCAGTCTTTTTTCTCTCTTATCGGCAATCAGTACGCGCCAGAAATCAAGAGTGTCACCCGGTGATATTTCAGTCTGGTTCTTCCTGCCCCTTCTTAAGCCTACACCACCGAATAATTTATCAATGAAACCGCGAACTCCCCAAAGCCAGTCTGCGTAGTACCAGCCGTTACTGCCACCGATTGACCATACTTTATTAAGGATCCTTTCAATGTCATCGATATGAAGTTTCCTTTTGTCAAAATAGCATCCGTTAACCGGCACTTCAGCATAACGTGCAATCCCTTTATTCAAAGTATCGGATGTAAGTGCATCTTTCCAGCTCGAAGGAACCTGATTCAACTCAATCTTTTCAAATGCCTCTTTTATTGCATCCTCATAACTGACCGGAGTTAATCCAAGCAATTCTTTCAGATTGTTATCCTTGCAGATAACCTCAACTTTCATGCTGTCGACCAGGTTTTGCGCAAGAGAGTAGGATGTCGATGTAATAAAATACAGCCAGTAAGATGAAAGTTTTGGTGTCATAACCGGAACAATACCAACCTTTCGCTTAAGCCCCCTTACCTTTGCAAATCTTAAAAGCATCTGCTTGTAAGTCATGATATCAGGGCCCCCGATGTCATAACTATGGTTAAAAGTTGCAGCGTTAAGCAGTACCCCTGAAAGGAATTCAATTACATTTCTTATTGCGATTGGTTGCGATTTTGTCTCAAGCCATCTTGGAGCTATCATTACAGGCAATTTCTCCACCAGATCGCGGATTATTTCGAAAGAGGCACTACCCGAACCAATGATGATCCCTGCCCTGAGTGTTGTTAATGAGTAGGATCCTGAACCGAGTATTCTTTCTACATTTCTTCGGCTGGCAAGATGCTTTGATAGTATTTCCTCATTTACTATCCCGCTGAGATAAATAACCTGACGGGCTTTGGTTCGTTGAATGCAGTTCCTGAAATTGACAGCAGAGGTCTCTTCCATTTTCTCAAAATCACCTGTTGAGTTCGACATGGAGTGGATAAGGTAGTAGGCTGCATCAATGTCAGAAGGAATATTTTCAAGGGTCTCAGTTTTCAGAAAATCAACCTCAATTACTGACAAAGACCGTGATCGGTACCTGTCAGTATCAAACCGGGCTTTATCACGTACGCAACAAATTACTTCATTGCCATTGTCCAGTAAAACAGGCAATAATCTCTTTGCAATATATCCTGTTGCGCCTGTAAGAAGTATTTTCACCTGGTAAATCTTTTTACCTTAACAATCTTTGCCATAGAATAGTTCCTGCTAAGAAAATACTTTTTTGTGCAGCCAGGATAGTAATATTGATTTGTCAGGCTAATTTTGATTAATTTTATTACCCTAAACCTCAAAATACTTATGCCATGTTTGTGAAACTGTTTTTTATTGCATTACCGGTCTTTTTTGTAATTGATATGGCTTGGCTGGTCCTTGTGGCGAAAAAGTTTTATCAGCAGCAAATTGGATTTCTGATGAAACCGGATATTAACTGGCTTGCTGCAATTATATTCTATTTATTGTTTATTGCAGGGCTGGTACTATTTGTCATTTCACCGGCTGTTGAGAAACTTTCATGGGTTCATGCACTGATATTCGGGGCTTTATTTGGTCTGATTTCTTATGCTACGTACGATTTGACAAATCTCGCTACTTTGAAAGACTGGCCTGTAATAGTGACAGTTGTTGATTTAATCTGGGGAACAGTACTGGCATCCGCCATTTCTGTCATTACTTACTTTATTGCAACGAAAATATAGAACAGGTGCAATGTTCCCTGTCGGGAATTTAAAAGGATTTAAAGAGAAGCAGTGACGATTTATGAATATAAAAGAGGATGTATTAAAAGTAATTTATCCTCCGGAGAATTGAATTTTTAATAGTACACTCGAGGGTGGTTACGGATAAAATTAACGAAAAAGAGATTGTATTTGCATTTTGAGCAGCCTCTTTTGTGCACCCCGAACGATCATAGATTGTAACCGGATTCATTAACCATGAGCAGGGGATTTGTCAAGGAAGACGATCAGGAAGAAATTCCGATAGTGCCCCAAAGGGCATTTTTACCGGAGGGTGTATCAAACTTTGTCACCCCGGCCGGAATGGAACAGCTATTGGCTGAAAAGCAGTCGCTGATCCGTGAAAAAGAGAGCCTGACCGGCGCCAGCGAACATGAGAAACGAATTGCACTGAACTATATCAATGCAAAATTGCAGTTGCTGAATAACAGAATTGCCGAGGCCAGGGTTGTTGATCTGAAGGAACAGCCTCAGAAAGAAATACGGTTCGGTGCAACTGTTACCCTCAAAAACGAATCGTCAGGAAAGATTCAGGTTTTTCAGATAACAGGCGTTGATGAGGCAAACATTGCCCATGGAAAAATCTCCTTCATATCACCTCTGGCCAAAGCATTGATTAACAAAAGGGCCGGAGACAAGATAGCCCTGAAACGGGACAGGGAAGATATTCTTTTTGAAATAATAGAAATAACCTACCGACAGTAGAAGTAGAATAAAAATAACCTATATGAAAATAATAAAAATGATTGTTTTTGCAGCAGTTACAGTTCTTCTGGCAGGCTGTGTTACAGGCCAGGTACATAAGTCGGTCCTGCTTCAAAACGACAAAAAGATTGATGGCATCATCAGCCAGATGACAATAGAGGAGAAAGTTAACATGCTGCATGCAAAACACATGTTTGTTTCCTCCGGAGTTGAACGGCTGGGGATTGCCGACATGAAATATGCTGACGGGCCTTTCGGTATCAGGGAGGAGATGCAGCCCGACGGATGGATGCCACTTGGCTGGGTCAACGATAAGGCTACTTTCTTCCCTACAGGTTCGGCCCTCGCAGCCACGTGGAGCCCGGAACTGGCCTATGCCTGCGGCACCGGTCTTGCGCGTGAAGCCCGCTTGCGCGGTAAAGACATGTTACTGGGACCTGCCATCAACATCCAGCGTATTCCTACTGGTGGAAGAACCTATGAATACATGAGTGAAGATCCGTTTTTAAGCTCGCAACTGGCAGTAGGATATACCAAAGGCGTTCAGGAAAATGGTGTCGCAGTCTGTCTTAAACATTTTGCACTTAACAACCAGGAAAACAATCGTGGGACTGTAAATGTGATCATTGGAGAGCGGGCCATGCGTGAGATCTACCTCGCTCCTTTCAGGGCTGCGGTGGAACAAGCTGATGCTTACGGCGTGATGGCTGCCTATAATAAAGTTGACGGCTGGTGGTGCGCTGAAAATGACATGTTGCTTAATAAGATCCTCCGTGACGAATGGGGCTTTGCCGGTATGGTTATTTCCGACTGGGGAGGAACTCACAGTACAGTGAACTCTGTAAAGAACGGACTGAATGTTGAAATGCCCGATAAAAAATTTATGGGACAGGCCCTGCTTGATTCTATAAAAGCCGGATTGGTTTCCGAAGACATAATAAACCGGCGGGTGCAAGAAATTCTGAGAGTCAGGATGGCCATCATCCCTGTTCCTGAAAATGAAGCAAACAAGGAAATGACTTCTCAGTCTGCCCAGCAGAAAATCGCTTATGACATTGCCTGTAAATCCATCGTACTTCTGAAGAATGAAGGAGTGCTTCCGCTGTCACTGGTGAATAAACCGGTAATTGCCGTCATAGGAGCCAACGCTGTCCAGAAGATGGCCACCGGCGGACTGGGTGCCGGTGTGAAGACTTTGTATGAAGTGACCCCTTATGAGGGTTTAAAAAACCGGATAGGAGACAAAGCCGAAATAATTTATACACCTGGTTACGAACCGGTTCAATATAATTATTTCGACAGATTCCAGAAAAAGACTCCGGAAGAACTTGAGCAAGCTGCAAAGGCAAAAGAATTGACTGCACAAAAGCTTTTAAAGGATGCGCTCGAAGTGGCAGCCAAAGCCGATATTGTCATTTTTATAGGAGGAAATAACCGTGCCGTTGAAACTGAAGGCAGCGACAGAAATGAGATCTTTTTGCCTTCTGGACAGGACAAGCTGATAAGCAAAATTGCTGAAGTGAACCCTAACATTGTTACAGTACTGACTAGCGGCGCCCCAAACGATCTTAACACGGTGAATCCTCTTTCCAAAGCACTGCTCATCTCGTGGTTTAACGGCACCGAAGGTGGAAATGCTCTGGCTGACGTACTTCTCGGGAGAATCTCCCCGGGCGGACGCCTGCCATTCACACTGCCTGTCAAGCTGGAAGATTCACCGGCCTATGCATTGAAAAACTATCCTCAGGAAGTCAACAATTCTGACGTTTTTGCCAGCCTTGTTTCAAAAACCGAAACAGATGGAAAAACGAACCGGAAACCTGGGGAATCACAGAAAAATGATCCGAATACCGCTTTCTATTCTGAAGAATCGCTCGTAGGATATCGCTGGTTTGACACAAAAAATGTTCCGGTGATGTATCCGTTTGGTTACGGCCTCACCTATACTACATTCGAATATTCCAACCTTACCACTGACAAGGAGAAGTATGCCAAAAACGATGTAATAACCCTTTCGTTTGAATTGAAAAACACAGGAAAAATGACGGCTGATGAAGTCGTTCAGGCTTATGTCCATCGTGTGAATCCTTCAGTTGAATGGCCGCAAAAAGAACTCAAGGCATTTTCGAGAATAACGCTAAATCCTGGCGGCAACAAAATGGTAACGCTTGTGATACCTGTTAAAGATCTCAGGTACTGGAACGATGAAAGTCATGCCTGGGATGATGACCTTTGCAATATTGAACTCCTGGTTGGCTCTTCAGCCGGCGATATCAGTCTGAAAAAACAAGTTACACTCAAATAAACAACGCCTGGTTGGAGAAGCCCGTGGCTCTGACCACTTTTCGCCGGAGTAAATTGACCATCCCTGGCCGAAATTAAGTGCTTGTAGTTTAAATATTTATGAAATTTGTAGTTGAAATGGCCAAAGGTAGTCAACCCTTCCGGCCCTTGTAGTTATATTGAAGGCACAGTAATTGTACTGAATGAATTTGGCTTTAGTTCTGCCATAAAAGTATTATTTCCGATCCTGATTTTCACAACCTTGGCCGTCTGCAACTGGTTGGCAATCAAAACAACAACACTCTTGTTCGGATTCAGGAAGGCAAGCAAATCATTATATTCCCCGTCGGTTTCCAGTTTTCTTGCACCAGGTCTTACAAAATGGCTCATATGCTTTAAGAGGTAATATTCAATGGTATAATTGTAGGTTTTTGATTCAGGATCGACTACCACAAGGGAGTTTTGCGACCATCCCCAGCGGCTTATTCCTCCTTTTACCAGTGATGTATTCCAGTATTCGTAAACGGAAACGCCGTTATTCAGATAGTGCTTCATCAGATCCCATGAATGGAGAGCTCCTTTCCAGTCATTATTTCCGTCGCCACACTCCTGTTCCGTCTGGTAAAAAGTCAGTCCAGGGTACCTTTTACATATACCGGGAAGTGCATCCTTGCCTGCCCACTGGAAACCGATACCTTTTACGAATTTTGATGCATCAGGATCATTAAGAATGGTATCAACAAGGGCCTCCTTTGGCCTTTCCATTGTTCCAAACAGGATATCGACACCTTTTTCCTGCATTGCCGGCCCAAGGTATTTTCCAATAAAGTTTGCCAGTCCGGAAGCCTTCCAGCAGCAGCTTGGAAAATTTTGTGCGGAGTTGAACTCATTCTGAGGCATGACAGCGTAAATATTTATCCCTTCCTTTTTATATCCGTCAATGAATTTGGAGAAATAGAGAGCATAAGCTTTAAGATATTTATCATCCTGAATGAACATATCTGTTCCTTCCCTTCCTTCTCTATCCTTAGGAAGATCGTTCTGGTACTTTGGATCAAGCATTGTGGCAATCATATCTGATGCAACTGGTTGTGCGCCATCAGAACCGGGATTGGCATCCCTCATCATTTTTTCAATCATTACAAGGAATGCGGCCGAAGAGCGGCTGGCATAGTGCTTATTGTATTTCATCCATGATGGAGGACTCCATGGTGATGCCCATAATTTAATTGACGGGTTGTATTTCTGGGCATTCTTAATGAATGGAATTAATGTATTCTCATCATTTGCAATGGAGAAGTTCGTCATTTCAAAATCCCCATCGGTCTCGTTGTACGAATACCAGTTTAAGGAGAAGTCGTTAGCTCCAATAGGCATCCTGCAAATATTAAAATCAGCACCTTCACCCGGTGCGAAAAGTTCCTTCATCACAGATTCACGGTCTTCAGGTTTTAACTGATTCAGGGAAGTCCATCCCAGTTCATTGAAGCAGGTTCCGAAACCTTCGATAGTTTGCTTGACCTTTGACGGGTCAATGATTGCATCGGCCGGATCGGTGCTTTTTACCGGAACAAGATCTCCCTGTGCTATCCATGCTTCCTTTTCGGTAGTTGTTATCATAGTGGCATTCTTTTGTTTCATACAACCAGCCATAAATGCAGCTACGGCTATGATTAACAAAACATTTTTCATTCTTGTCAGTTTTTAAATAATAAGATATAGTCTTTTAATACCTTGACAAATCTACAATATTATCAACTGAGACTCTCGCTCTCAAAATAGAAGATGAAATGTGAGTGTGAGAAAACAGCACGAATGTGCTCGCTCTCACACTCGCTGTGTTTTAGTACCCCGAACGGATAAAAGTTGCAACCACCTTCCCTAAATTTCAATATATATCATCCCTTGAATCAGGGGGAATTTACAGATGTGCACATCCTATTCAAGTTTATTCACTATTTACTGAAGCTATAAGCCGCCAAAACACGGAATAAAATATTGCCAAAACACGGAATAAAATACCGCTAAACCACGGAATTCACAAACTTATAGATTTAAAATCAATATCTTTGTGGATGTTTTTATTAAATAAATGAAGACCTCAAATTACATATCTCGAATTAGTGACAAGCTTCTCAGAAGCTTGCTTGAATCGGCTGGAGCAGTTCTTGTGGAAGGCGCAAAATGGTGCGGCAAAACACAATCTTCATTACAAATAGCTAATAGTGCCGTGTATATGCAAGATCCTGATGAGGGGCCTGGTTATCTGGCAATAGCAGATACCAAACCATCACTTCTGCTGGAAGGGGAACCTCCACTGCTTCTTGATGAATGGCAAATGGCTCCGGTTATTTGGGATGCTGTACGATTTGCTGTAGATAAACGAGGTCTGATGGGCCAATTTATCCTTACTGGCTCAGCAACGCCAAGTGACAATGTAACGACTCATTCGGGTATTGGCAGAATTGCCCGGATGCTTATGCGACCTATGAGCCTGTTTGAATCTAATGAATCTAATGGTAAAGTATCCCTTAAGGATCTTTTTGCAGGAAATACAGATATTGCTGCAAAAAGTAACTTGATCATCGAGCAGATAGCACATGCTATATGCAGAGGAGGATGGCCGGCTGCTGTAATATTGGGGAAACAGTCTTCCCGAATAGCAATGAACTATGTTGATGCTGTTATTAATTCAGACGTTCATTGTGTTGATGGTGTAGAAAAGGACCCTGAAAGAGTTCGTTTATTGCTACAATCATTAGCTCGCAACATTTCTACTCTCGCAACATCCAAAACAATAATGCATGATATGCAGGTTAACGAGGCTTCTATTACAGACAAGACATTGAACTCCTATCTTAATGCACTTCGTCGACTGTTTGTTGTTGAAGATGTTCCGGCCTGGCAACCTTCACTTCGTTCAAAAACAGCCATACGTGCTGCAAACAAACGCCAATTTGTTGATCCCTCAATAGCAACAGCTGCCTTGCGCACAAATGCAACAGGGATCCTGCGTGATTTCGAGACATTTGGTTTCTTATTTGAATCATTGTGCACACGTGATTTGAGAGTATATTCGCAGGCTATTGATGGAGGAGTATTTCACTATCGGGATAAATCAGGACTTGAATCTGATCTTATCATTAAACTTAATGACGGTCGGTGGGCTCCTGTTGAGGTAAAGCTGGGAAATAAACAGATTGAAGAAGCTGCGGCCAACCTGATTAAACTCAGGCAAAAGGTTGATTCTGAGAAGATGAACCAACCATCTTTTCTTATGGTTATAACAGGTGGTCAGGTTGCATACAGGCGGCCGGATGGTGTACTGGTAGTCCCAATAGGCTGCTTGAGAGACTAAGTTTCCTTCGAATTTCAAATTTTAAAAGTTGCAACCCTCTCCCTGAAAATTACTGTACATCTCATACTTATAATTAGTAAGGGTTTCAGGATGTCATAAAAAGAAACAAGAGGTCGAAAATGACCTCTTGCCTCGTCAGGTACCCCGAACGGACAAAAGTTGCAACCAGATGAAGGAGTTTTATTGATGAACGACGGCCACCTCAGCAGTTGGCCGTCGTTTACAAAATGTAGTTGCCAGGTACGCACTGATATTATTTAATCAGCACTTAACAGTTTCTATTGAATAGCAAATGCTCTCTGTGCTTCTCTTTCTAAATCAACGTACTGCTCTTTTCCTGTACTGACTTTTACAAAGGAAATAATACCTCCTGTAAACTCGCCGGGCGATTTGTATTGTTTGCTCACCGGGTCTCCGCTGTCGTAGCCAACACAAAGGCCATCTCCGGTGAGGGTGAATTTTCCTACCTGTGCTTTCATCGGGCCCGATGCAACTTCTTTGTCGTTCACGTAAAGTTTTGCAGTTCCCAGTGACTCCCCATACTGACCTGCTTTTTCTTTGGTAAACTCCATGCCAAAAGTATATTTACCGGGTTTGATCGCAGCAGATACCAATTGCTGTTCTGTAATGCCAAGGAAGTTGTAAACGTAATACAGTTTATGGTCCTTAATGAATAAGCTATGACCACCAAAACGTGAGCCGTGTGCAAAAATTACACCGGAAGCATTGGCATCTTTAATCTCAACATTAGCTAAGATCTTGTATGATTTACCTCTGATATTTACTGCCATAGCTTCAGGTACTGCACTGGCATGCGGATAATAGGAATATGTATCTTTTACTTCTTCGTCTGTCGGACGCACCGTAGTGAAAGCTTCCAGTGCAGAGCGGTCATCCAGTGGCAATGCAAAGTTTTTTGTTGCTTCCTCCAGATACAATTTCTTTAATGAATCCAGCTTTTCCGGATATTCATTAGCCAGGTCATCAGACTCTGACCGGTCAACATCCGTATGATACAGTTCCCATTTATCCTGGTCGAAATGACCCTTATTCACCAGCGGTGCATGCACTGCCACAGCTTTCCATCCATCCTGCCATATGGCGCGTGTACCAAGCATCGTATAATACTGCACATGCTTCTGAGTAGGTGAATCAGGAGTTGCATCGAATGTATACTTCATTGATACACCTGACAATGGATACTGTTCAACACCTCTGTAAACTTTTGGCATTTCAAGACCGCATATTTCCAGAATAGTAGGAACTATATCAACAGCATGGTGATACTGGTTGCGAACTTCTCCCCTGGCTTTAATTCCTTTTGGCCATGTTATTATCAACGGATCTGCCGTACCACCGGAGTAATTAGAATAGCGTTTGAACATTTTAAAAGGGGTAGAAAACGCAACAGCCCATCCAGTCGGGTAGTGCTCGTAGGTGTTTGGTCCCCCCAGCTCATCAATAAGCTTCATATTTTCAGCTAAATCATCAGGGTAGCCATTAAAGAATTTATTTTCATTTACTGATCCATTGGGTGATCCCTCTCCTGAAGCTCCGTTATCGGCAGCATAGAATATAATAGTATTGTCATACTGCCCGGTTTCTTTCAGATAGTCAATCAACCTGCCAATTTGTACATCGGTATATTCAGAAAATCCGGCATATACCTCACATAAGCTCGAGAAAAGCTTCTTCTCGTCAGCGTTAAGCGATTCCCATGGTCGGGCATAATCCCCTGGATTTGCCTGATCTTCAGGCATCGGGTTCCAATCAGTCAGTTTGGTGTCTTTTGGTAATATGCCTTTCTCAATCATGCGTGGCAATACCCATTTCCGGTAGGCATCATAACCGTCATCAAATTTGCCTTTATACCTTGCAATGTAATCCTTTGGCGCCTGGTGAGGAGCGTGGTTGGCTCCGGGATTATACCACATAAACCAGGGTTTGGAAGGATTTGCAGATTTCTGATCACTGATCATTTTGATAGCCTGATCAGCAAGATCTTTTGACAAGTGATAGCCTTGCTCAGGGGTGTAAGGCGGCTCGATAAAATGATTGTCTTCAACTAAATCAGGATACCATTGGTTTGTTTCTCCGCCAATAAAACCATAAAAGCGGTCATAGCCCTGTTGAAGCGGCCATTGACTTTTGTTCGCACCGGCAGAAAGATCGGTTTCAGGAACGTTGTGGTCCTTCCCTAGCCAGAAAGTACTCCATCCGTTGTCATTGAGGATCTGTGCCATCGTAGCAGTCTGTGGGGGCAAATGGCAATTATATCCGGGAAATCCGTTAGGGGCCTCTGTAATTGAACCCATTCCATTCAGGTTATGATTGCGTCCGGTATTGATACATGAACGGGTAGGAGAACAAAGGGCAACTGTATGCCATTGTGTATAAGTCAACCCATCAGCAGCCAGTTTATCCAAAGTTGGCATACTTATTCTTCCTCCGTATGGCGACCATGCGGCAAGACCTGTGTCATCATAAAGTATGAACAGAATATTTGGTGATCCTTCGGGTGCTTTTTTGCGTATGTAAGGTTCCCAGTCAGGTGTTGATTCACGGACATCAAGCTTAATGATGCCTTTGAAACGATCATCTACTCCGGCTGTCGATGGTTGATTTGTTCCGTTTTGGGTACACCCATAGACAATTGCTGCAGTTGTCAGCAATAAGATTGTTTTGTAGTTCATAGTTTAATTTTTGTTAGATAAATTAAGGTTATGTTGCATGAATATTTAAGTTGTATGTACTGAGGCGGTGCTGATCAAAATCAAACCCAGCTTCAGAGCTAAAATCCTGCTTGATTTTTTCATAGACATTTTGCTTAAGATTCTTGGTTATTTCTCTCTTTATTCAGGTCTTTCCGTAAATTTAATATCCGGTGCCTTGTAATCTTCCGGGCATAAATGTCGGACAAGAATTATAACTGGAAGGCAAATAAGCCGCTATCCTTGCATCGTTTTTATGAAATTGATGCAAACCAGTGAAACGCAGGAAAGGCTATGAAGTGAATTGAGCTGCAAAAACAGCCGGGGCAATCCCTTCGGCT
This sequence comes from uncultured Bacteroidales bacterium, assembly GCA_963743775.1. Taxonomy (GTDB): domain Bacteria; phylum Bacteroidota; class Bacteroidia; order Bacteroidales; family VadinHA17; genus SR-FBR-E99. Next base: position 123,477 of record CAVURA010000008.1, on the reverse strand, counting down.
TTCTTAAAGGCAGCCAGGAAGGTGTTGCGCGAAGAGAATCCTGATAATAATCCGATAGCTTCCATAGTCAGTTCTGATGCTTTGCCTTCCCGGATAAGTTTTTTTGCATTGTTTATCCTCCACTCGTTCCTGAAATCGTTAAAGGATTGTTTCTTCTCCTCCCTGAAATAATAGGCGAGATGATGGACCGGAATATCAATCAGAACTGATAATTTGAAAAGATTGAAATTCGGCTGAAGGAAAGGATGAAGTTCTGTCATGCACAAATCTGCTTTCCTGCCGATGGAACAGAGGTAATCAGATTCAAAACTAAGTGGATGTTTATTAGTCCTTTCAGAAGAGGAATCGTTTTCTGCGCCATCGGATTCCAATGTTGATATTTCCTGAGGCACCCTGGGTAATCCATATAGTATTCCCGGGAAAAAGAAAGGCGAAATCAACAATCCGATGAGTCCTGTGCCTGACAAAATCTGTAAAACATTAAGGGTATAAAAAATTTTGATATCGTACTGTGCGAAGAATTCCATAAAGATCATGAAATGGCTGAAAATCCATATGAAAAGTAAAGCCAGCAAAACAGATAGCCATTTAGTCATAAAATGCTGGCGGGATAGTACCGATGATTTGCCCTTTTGTAATAAATAACGGATAAATAATCCGGCCGACCAGAGTGTATAACCCAAAATCAGGACGGGACGACTCAGGTATGTCACAATTACAGGAAATATAATATATTCTCCGTTGTACTTACCCAAATTCATTGAATCCTCAACTATCCTGGTTGCTACCTCAACTTTAACTGAATGGGGAGTTAACATATAAGGGACAGTGGCTGCAAGGAAAGTCAGCATTGGCAGGAAATGCAAAAGGTCCCATTTTCTCAGATGCGGGTTATCGGTCAAAATGCTGCGGACGTACCAAAACAGCATGGGCCCAATGAGATAGACCAGGAAAGTGAAATTTAGAAAGAAGATACTGACAAGGAGGACTGATTTTGAATATAATGTAACATACGTAAGGAAATTATATACGCTAATCATGAAAAAGAAAAAGCCAAGATAAATTGCTGATTTATAATATCTGGTTGTAAAAGACAGGAGGGTTACTGAGAGAAAAATACCTAACAGGGATAAAAATGAATACATCTTCCGCCATATTTCATATAAATTTACACTTTTGTTCAACAATTTCAGTCCTGTTATCTTAAAGAAATGTTGGATTCAATGTATTCAAAAGGAAGTCCCGAAGTAGGAAAACCTCCTGGAATACTACAGAAAGGTCAATGATGCTACAAAAGAGAAGGTCGCCGGCTGCATTTGTATTGACTTATTTCGATGCGCTGATATACGAATCCACCTGATCCTGCTGTCCTCCTATATACTTTGGATAGTTCGGATATGAGCAGAGAATATATCCTTTACCTGCCGGCTTCACACCAATTCGTCCATCGGTATTGATAACAAGTGTTTTAGCAGGAGCGTTGCCTTCTTCAACCCATGACATTATCATATCCATTTTGTCGTTGGAATTTGGTGCCGGAATGTTTCTTACCATAACTGATTCTCCATCCCCGTTCATCTTATAGCTCCTGCCAGATAATCCATGGCCTCCCTGAGGAACCACATACAACCGTGCAAACTTATCCAGTTTTTTCTGTCCCATCTTATCTATCAAAGACTGATAGTAATCCAGCTGTGCACCCGAAGAGGCAATAAAATCCTGTGTTCCGACCGTAAGAATTATCTTCCCCCCATTTCTGTAAAATGCATTTAGGTCCGGATCTGTAGCATCGAGCCATTCAGATATCTGTTTCCGGCGCTTATGCATGGCTTTATCTTCGTTATAGTCCAGTGGATTAGCTGACAGATTCTGCATCAGAAACCCGGTCACTCCAAGAACTCCGAGTGATGAATGTACCGGAGCGTTATCCGGCGCGCCTTCCTGCCCCCTGTACCGGGTAGGGGTAATCGTCCCAAATGCTTCAGGATCGGTAGTCGGAAGCCACATTCCGAACGATTTAACACCATTTGCAAGAGGTGATGGGAACTTTAATCGGCTATAAACAAATTCAAGTGTCCTGATCTGTTCATTTGTGAGCCTGTCTGATGTAGAATTAGACTCAGGTTTTGGATCCTTTCCGTCTGGCTCACGCAGGGCTACCCATGGATCAACAGGGCCGGAACCGTCTGTTACATCAAAAATAGCACGTGACGCCATATAGTTATTGATTATCCCATCAGACAATCCGTCAAGTTTGTCACATTGTCTCAGAAACTCGGTCCTGATTGCATTAGCTTTGGCAGGTGTCACCCAGCTTACCAATGGTTTTTCCCTTATCCTGATCAGTTCAGGAGCAAGCATAAGAGTTGAAAAGCTGACTATTGGAACATCAGATATTATACCGTTATAATCAGCCGGGTATCTTTGTGCAACCATAAGTCCTTCGCGTCCTCCCTGTGAACCTCCGACATAATAGTTGAAGCAGGGCCGTTCTTTATAAATTCTTTCAATTATAACCATTGCGACATCGTGAGTCTTCTTCATTTGCATATAACCAAGATTGCGGATCGCCTCTTCGTTGAGAGCCCAATCATCAGGTTTAGCTCCTGCAGGACCTGAAGCCAGAACAGTACCTCCGCCGCCCATTCCTCCCTGGTGGCCCGAGTCGCTGCCATACATCACAAATCCCTTATTGATCATCGGATTTTTGCCTTCCCTGACTGTGATCGATCCATTGATACCACCACCACCGACTTGCATGGCACGGTGCGACCAGTTTGCCGGAAGAAGAACGCGAAAATTAATGGGCCAGCCATTAGGATCTACAGGGAAAATCGAACCTTCAACAATGGCGTATGCAGGAGTGGCATCGGTCGCTTCAACCCAACGGGGAACATAGAGTTTAACGGAGCTGACCGGTTCTCCGATGGATGAAACCGGGATTGATGTACCTGCCTTTTCGAGGTCGGTTTTGGTAATTACTGTATTTTTGTAAAAAGAACCCTGACCAGTGGCTGCCGATGCCGCCAAAATCAAGGTTGCAATGATTAAGAGAAAGAGTCTTTTCATAATTTCTTTTATCCTGTTGGATTGGTTGGCGTTGCTCCCGAAGTAGTGGCCGGGATAAAGGCATTTAATCCCATATTTTTGCATTACTGAACTCATCTTCCCGCAAGTTGCTATGAGAGTTGAGAAATTCATGCCTAAAAGTAAGTTTCCTGAACCAAATGTAATCATCAATCTTACTTCCTTATCTATCTAGTTCAAGTTAATTAGCTTCCGATTGATTTTTCTTGTATCGGTAAAAAACTATTCTCTTCCGGTTGTTGTCGATGTAGTACAAAGCGAAAATTAATTTGGTACTTTTGCAAAAAAATATGCCCATTCTTTCAGGAACAACGATCGTAAACACTGTAAAGATCAACCATGAACATTGAACCAAAAACATTGTCATTAGCGGTGATCTCTGTAATTTTGATAGGATTAGGATTACAAGGATGTTCCGTTACATCAAAAAGTAAAACTGATAGTACCTCAAAAACTGATGGTACCGCCAAAAGCCAGGTTGATGCTACCGTCAGGAGCGATACTGCACGTACCATCGCACCATACTTCATTCCGGCGACAACAAAGACTATGACTCCGGATAGCGAAGGGTTCATCAAACGCTGGTTGCTCCTTGAACCAATCAGCAAACCAAATCGCAGCAATACTGTTTTTACAGACAGCTACATAAGAACAGCATTCACAACCGAGTATTTCCCGAACCAGTTTACTGTTCTTCCAAAAGATGGGGAGAAAGTAAAAGTTGGAGAGAAGGAACTGGAATGGCATTCATTGGAGAGTACAAACTTCAATGTCAAATTATTCCGTTTCGCCTATGGGTTGAGAAAAGAGATTTATGGGGTTCTGTTCTGGGCAGTAACTGTCGTCAACAGCCCGGAAGAAATGAAAAATGTAAGAATGGCAGTCGGCTCAAATTCAGCATCAATGTGGTGGCTGAATGGGAAGGAAGCAGTTATACTCTCCGGTGACAGGCGTATGGTGATGGATGATTGTGTCTCTGCTCGCCTGACACTTAACAAAGGAAAGAATATCATCAGGGGAGCAGTGATCAATGGTCCCGGAATGAGTGATTTCTGTGTTCGCTTCCTTGATGAAAAAGGAGACCCGATAAAAGGCATCACTATTAGTTGTGAATAGAATTTATTAATCATCCCATTTAGGATATCAATTGTTTGGAAATTGAAGTTATCATGCAAATAAGAAGCAAAATAATCGTAACAGTCCTGTTTTCAGCGTGTTTTACAGGAACATTGACAGCACAAGTCGGGAAACCATTTATACATGATCCATCAACAATCATGGAATGTGAGGGGAAGTATTATACATTTGGCACAGGCGGAGGCGGATTAATATCCGAAGATGGTTGGGCATGGAACGGTGGCGCAGTAAGACCTGGTGGAGGAGCCGCCCCGGATGCAATAAAAATTGGTGATCGCTACCTTATAGCCTATGGCGCAACTGGCGGTGGCCTGGGAGGCGGACATAATGGAAAAATATTTACAATGTGGAATACAACTCTTGACCCAAAATCTCCAGATTTTAAGTATTCAGAAGCTGTAGTAGTTGCATCATCCGATGGCATTGAAGATAATGATGCTATCGATCCCGGACTTCTCCTGGATCCGACTGACGGGCGATTATGGATGACATATGGCACCTATTTTGGGTTCATTCGCCTGATAGAACTTGATCCCGGGACAGGAAAACGCGTGGAAGGCAATAAAGCACTGGATATAGCAATAGATTGTGAAGCCACAACATTGATGTATCGTGACGGATGGTATTATCTTCTTGGCACACATGGAACCTGCTGCGATGGCGCAAACTCGACATATAATATAGTTGTTGGCCGTTCCGGAAAAGTAACCGGTCCTTACCTTGATAACATGGAAAGAGACATGTTAAAAGGTGGCGGCAAGCTGGTAGTTGCAGCCGGCGGAAGAGTTATCGGACCAGGACACTTTGGACTATTAGACCTTGGTGACGGAGTTCAAAAAATGTCCTGCCATTATGAAGCAGATTTAGATCAGAGCGGACGCAGCGTATTAGGCATCCGTCCGTTACTGTGGAAAAATGGATGGCCGGTTGCAGGAGATAATTTCAAAGAAGGAACTTATGAAATTGAATCTGAAAGAAGAGGATATGCCTTGGAATTAGTAGTTGATTTCGTACGAATGGCAGGCGGAATGAGAGGGCCCGGACGTAATACAGATGAACCGGTAAAACCCGTTCCATCCCAGGAATTGGCAGATGTAATTAATACCTGGCCAACCGGGAACATTGGTGTAAGAATAGGAGATTACATGTTCCGCCCACATCAGAAATGGACAATTACAGCAGTACCTGATGCAGGAGGATACCCCGGTGGCCCGTATTACAAAATAGTAATAGCTGGAACAGAGCGGGCATTGGCGGCAACAGCAGAAGCTGAAGTAATAACGGTTCCAACATTTACCGGCGCGCCGGAACAATTATGGCGAATCGATCAATTGACAGATGGAACATATAGAATAATGCCCAGGGTAGTTCCAGGTTCAAATGAGAAATTAGCGCTGATATCTATTGGAGACAGCACACCGACGCTTGCAAAGTTTGATATGAATAGTGACAACTCCAAATGGAATTTTAAGGCTCACTAAACATATTCTTTAACGAAGCACCCGTTTAATCAGACTTTTTCTTGGTTAACTTTATTTCTTGTCGTAAACCAATACCTGATTTGAATCTCCCATCTGGCTTGACATCGCTGATTTCACTGTGAGAGTTTTACCGTCATCAGAACTGCTCCATACATCAGTGATTTTCATCTCCATTGTGTCTCCGTTCATGTCGAAAAGGATAGTCTTAGCGAATGTGAGCTCCTTCTTATCGTCTGACCAGGTTGTAATAGTCTTAATGGAGGAATCCATCATACCCTGGTTGACTGATTCTTTGCCATCAAGAGTATATTTTTCGCTGCTGCTTACATCTCCCCCGTCAAACGAAGGTCGGACAAGATCAATGGAAATCAAACCTTCCTGCTGGTTAATTGTCATTGATGATGCAGACATCCTTGGTCCATCGCCAAGAGTACTTTTCGATTCATTGAGTGCCCATGAACCCGAAAAATTTGGTTGGGCAAATACACTTCCCGAAAGAAGACTTAAGGATACAAATGCAAAAAAAGCGGGTAACGAAATATTAATAAATCGTTTTCCAGAAACTGAATTCTTTTTACTATTCATTTTTTTTATTTTGGATTATGACAAATTTAATACTAATCACAGGACAACTTCCTGGTCTGGGAAAGAAATGTCAATATTTTCCTGTGGGTTTCATTTTACCATAAATTGCAATACCAGGCTGGCGTTCTTTGTAACGATTGCCTCACTATGAATGTATCACCTGGTCTGGGTCCTGATCAATTCTAAAGAACCGATCATCCTTCAAACCTGTTAGTTGCTGGCAAACCCTGAGTTCCTCACCCTCAATGGATATATCCGTCTCTCCCGCCCGGTAGCGGTTCAGAATATTACTCATTATATTGAACTCTTGTCTTCCCAACTTATACTTGCGGAGGAATAGCAGAGCGAAAATCAGGAAGGTGAAGGGTATGGCGCAGAACAGAATACGTATACCCCAATCTGTTGTAGGTGAGATATTTCCTGCACTGAGAGCCTCCTTGCTGTAACCGATCACATCCAAGGCAATACCAAGGGCACCCACTACCACACCTCCCGAGAGTTTACGCAGGAAAGTCGATACGCCTGCGTAGAGCCCTTCCCTGCGACGTCCGGTGATAAGTTCATCCACATCGGCTATGTCGGGCAGGGCGGACCATGAGAAGAGATTAAGTCCTGCACTTCCCACGCCGATCAGCGAGCAAGTGGAGATTACAATAAAACCTGGTGTAGCGTTCGAAAAGAATATGACGGCAAAACTGGCAGCAATCCACACTCCGGCGGAGATGTATGCCGGAGTAGTTTTGTCAGTTTTTTGAGCCACATGAGAGAATATACCGATAAAAACGAGCTGGGTAGCAAGGATAGATCCCATGATCGGGACGAAAAGTTCCTCTTTCTGCAAAGAAACCGTCAGGAAATAAACAGCCAGTGTCATAACGGTATCAATAGCCATCTGACAGAGAATGAATATGGTTACATAAATACGAAAGGAATGATTTTTGAGTACGCTCAGCCAATCCTTAATGCTAACCGCAGGGATAGGCTTCATCTGATTCTCCCAGGTACCAAGGAATACTACCAGCCAACAAATGGCGAATACTGCTCCAAAGGTAAGCCCCATTATAAGGTAAGCCTGTTTGGGGTCTGTGTAGGCTCCTGTGATCAGCGCCGGAACAGTGGCACAAAAAATGGCAGCTGCAGCAGAAAAACCAAGGCGCATTCCTGTGAATGCACTACGCCTGTTATAGTCCCTTACCATATCCGACAGAATAGCGTTGTAGGGAACCATCACTATGGTGAATGCCGTGGAAAAGAAAATATAAGCCAGGGTATAGTATAAGAATTTGGCAGTACTGTCTGTGATGCCAAAACCGTACCATAGCATTACCCAGGAGAAGAAAACAGGAAGGCTGCCCAGAAGGAAATAAATGCGGCGACGACCAAAACGGGATCTGGTTCTGTCTGATAGTTGCCCCATAAAAGGATCGGTAATGGCATCCCAGGCTTTCCCGATGAAAACGATGATGCCAGCGCTGGTTCCGGAGAATCCCTCCACATTTGTCAGGTACACAAGAAGCAGTAAACCTACAATTATAAAGGATCCGCCACCGTAAATATCACCACTGGCATAGGCCATCCTGCTGAGTAGTTCTTTTCTGTTTTTCATGATCCAGTTTTCTTTTCATAGTATTCATCCCGGATAAGCCGGATGGCCAGCACCCATTTCATCATCATCCTGACATCATCCAGCACAAAGCGGCGGATGTCAGATCCGTTGGCGATCTCGAAATACTCACCGGCTGCAAAGGGCACCATAAGGATATCTTTCATATCAAAATAAAGGGTATCTGTTTTTTCAAAAACTTTCCCTTCATAGATTACCGCTTCCCGGGTTAAGCTCAGGTTTCCGTGTCCCATATCCTGATATCCATACTTCCCCGGCTCATTCCATTGGAGCGACGTGGCAGTGGTTATTCTGAAGTCCGGATCATGAATTTCGGTTAAAAGGCTCTCCTGTTGGAAGTCATACCAATTATCAAAACCATCATACACGATGCTGTCATCCTTGCCGGGTTCAAAGAACAGCTTGCTGTTCATAATAGCTTCATTGTCACAGCTCAAGACAAAAAAGCTTGTTCCCCTTGGAGCGTAAACTGAATTCTGCATTGCATTTGGGACATTTATACAGTACCTGTTCGGCACCTTCGGCCAGATGGCTTCCTCTGAACGTAACGTTATGCTTTCTCTGCCATCGGTAGTCATCAAAGGTCGATGGCGCTAATCAGTCTGCGGTAAATAACATCTGCGGAAAGGGTGTTTAGCTCCTCACTGGTAAACAATCTGGTCACAGTGGCATCCATACGTCCTCTGCGAGTTCTTTTTGTCCATCGGGGGCGAGTCAGATAACCACCGTTAATCTGTACAGCAACCACGGGTATTTTAAATGTCTTTATAAGCTTTGCTATGCTGGGAGTGGCAAATCCCCCCGGACGACCTTCATTGGATAAGCACCCATGAGGGAAAATAGCTACGATACGACCACAACTGATAGCATATTTCGTTTTGAGTATGGCCTGGTCATCTCTGGTAAATTGATTTTTAGGAATAACTCCCATTAATCCCAACAGGAATTTCAGAACAGGATCGCGAAAGAAATTGTAGGCTCCAATGTAGTTCATCCTTCTTGGGAAAAGCGCAATGGAAACGGTACAAAAGTCGAGCCAGCTGGTGTGCCCGGCAACCACAAAAAAAGGGGGCTTGATACCCTTTATGGCAGAGTGATCCACCCGGAGCCCAAGTACCCATCGGAAATATAAACCTGCAAAAAAACAAACAGTATAGTACAAAAATGCATTGGGTTTAGGTACAATGGCTTCTTTCTTTTTTCGCATTGAAACAGATATATGATGCTTACAATTAAATTTTTAATATTTTTTTTTACGGTGCCATATATGTGATTGGAAGATAAAAATACAGATATTTATTACTGGTCAAAGTAAATGCAGTTTTTTCTTGCAAGCATTTACTATGTCTCGATTATGGCAGCATTCCATTTGGTATACCCCTCTGCACTATCTGGCAGGCTTGCGGGTGAATCCAAAAGAGCAAACGTATTATTCATCTCTCAACTTGAGAAGCTTTCCATCTTGTAACTTATTTCAATAGCCAGACACATGGACCTCATTTGGCAGGTCAATTTGTCAAGAATATAACTAATTATAAAACAAGAAGATAATTCCGGCACCTGGAGGCCAACGATTCCTGGTGGAATCTGATTTAAGGAATTGGCGTTTCCATCACGGGTTGCAACTCTATCAAAAAATTCAATTTCTTCAAAAAAAAAGTTGCAACCCTCTCCCTGAAAATTACTGTACATCTCATCCTTAGAATTAGTAAGGATTTCTGGATGTCATAAAAAGAAACAAGAGGTCGATTTTGACCTCTTGTGCCTCTGGGTACCCCGAACGGACAAAAGTTGCAACCAGCTAAATGAGATTTTTATATATAGTTCGATATAACCTTAATTTTGATTGGAACATATATTAGAGAGTCTACAATTTCCCCCTCACCCATCCGTAGGGGCGAGAATATTCTTTTGGTAAGGATTTTTAGCCATAGGACTTATATAATTGCACCGATTCTTCTGAGAAGATGAAGTTTGAACAACTATTTTATAGATAATACTTATTTTATATAAAATAGTCACGTATTCTTATCAGGATATAAAAATATTCCCTGATTTCCTAGAAATATTGAAATAGGAAGATTATTCCTGTAGAGCAAGGAAATGAATATAAGGTAGTAATAACACAAACCAATTTCATTTTTTTGTTTAATTTTAATATGATTTGTGATTGTGATAGTCAGAGAATAAGCAAAGTACAGATTTGTCTTTATGCCAAGTATCGAAATGCTTCTGTGACTGACGGGGTTTTCTTTAAAAGGATGTGAGTAAATGACCTCCTGAAAACAAATTATATTTTGATTTTTATTGAATATTAATATAGAAACTTTGGTGAGCTTTTTTACACAAAGCAAGGAGTTAGTTAGATGGAATTATTGGACAACATACACCTATCTAACAAGCATTTGATTTTAAAATGCCAATTTTCTAACGAAATAAACGAGTTATATGTAAGGTTTCTTGCATATCACCAAGATATTCAATCTGTTCTTTATAAAACGAAATCTCATGAAAACATTTAAATTGCTGGTAATTCTTTTGTTTTTTGCAGGAACTGTATCCGCTCAAAATGCCAATGACGTAATCATTGCAAAAAGAATTAGAATAAACTCGACAATACTCGGTGAGGAACGTACAATTTTTGTTTCCACACCATCGGGATATACTGATTCAACAGCCTCCTTTCCGGTGATGTACGTCTTAGATGGTGATCCTGATGTAATTACATTTTATTCAGGAATGGTAAAAAATTTATTCAGCTATGATTTATGTCCCGAAATGATAATTGTTGCAATTGAAAATACAGTTAGGATTCGGGATATGGCTCCATCAAAACCAAAATATAATGAACAAGGTGTTGAAATAAAGTATTATGGTGATGAGAAAGTGGGTGAGGCAGATAAATTTCTAAACTTTATTGAAACTGAACTTTTCCCATTTATTGACAAGAATTATCGAACACTTCCTTACCGAATTTTCTCAGGTCACTCAGCAGCAGCAATGTGCGTAACTCATGCCTTCCTTTCACATATAAATATGTTCAATGCCTACATTGCAATGAGCCCATCACTTTATTGGGACTCCAGCTTATTAAATAGAGTAGCCGATGAAAAAATCGGAGGCTTAAACCTTAAATTTAGGCAATACTATTTCAGTATAGGAGGAGATGAGACTCCTTCCGATATTGGAGAGGCACATACTTTTGCTAAAACACTAAAGGTAAAATCACCTACAACATTGAGGTGGAAATTCGATTATATTGCGAATGAAGATCATGGAAGTCAAGTTACGATTGCTCTTTATAACAGTCTGAGATTTATATATGAAGGGTGGAAATCTGATAATGATAAAATGGTATACGGTGGATTAAACGCGATCAACAGCTTTTACCAAAATCTTACTGATAGGTTTGGATACGAAATTCTACCTGATGGAAATACTATGAATTCTATTGGGTGGGAAGTAAAACGTTCAGGTAGACTTGAAGAAGCAATAAAAATACTCGAAGATAATACTCGTAGACATCCTAAATATCCAGAGGCCTATAGCTACCTTGCCGAAGTATATTCAGCTGCTGGAAATTATGAGTATGCAATTAAAAGTATTGAAACGGCAGTAGAACTAGCTACATCCCAAAATGATGAAAGTTTAAAAAGATATAAAATCATACTTGAAAGAACACTCAAAGCAAGTAAAAAGTAAAACATCTTTTCCTTATCTGTATTACTTAATTGGGACTGGACAATAACGTTTTCATACATCTGGACAGTTTTAAAACTAACCCTACATATAACACGGACGGTTTAATTAATTGGCTCGCCAGCCCTGACTGATTAGTGATCCCTCCAAAGTCAATGAGTTCAATATTCACCTACTTATTAAGTTTTGTAAACCCTGACTATTCCTGCAACCGTGACAATGTCAATGGGGCTGGCGGCCGACGCTCTAGTGCCTCGTTTTTTGCTCGCCATCTTGACTGTTTAATCATGACACGAAACTACTCGTCCACTTATCGGGACTTGATCTATCTTGACAATTTCATCATGACAGTTAAATGCTCTTTCATCTGCCAGGACTGGCAAAAAACAAGTCACCGCGGCGCTGACGCCAACTAATCAAACCGCCGGGCCGTTACCTGCAAGCATATTTCGACTACCATAAAACAATCCGAATACATAATTGTTTACACTAGTGGGCATTAGATTTTAAAATTGTTCTTTGAAATTATGAAGTAATCGCAATTGTAGCATTTTTTTGTAGCGTGACGATTTGAATTGAAAAGTTGGATTTTTGCTTTAAAAAAGCATCAATCCATGAATCAAGGCAAATATATTTTCGCTCAGCTTACAGATTTTTTACCTCGCAGAGTTTTTGACAGACTAGTTGATAAGTATGAAGGTAATAAGCATGTAAGGTCTTTTACCTGCTGGAATCAGATGCTTTGTATGGTGTTTGGACAACTAACAGCCAGGGACAGCATGCGGGATTTGATGTTAAGTCTTGAAGCTCATCAGACAAAAGTATTATCATCTGGGCTTTGGTTCAACGGTCTCTCGCAGGAATCTTGGTACAGCAAATGAAAGGCGTAACTATAAAATCTTTGAAGAGTTTGCCTATGTTCTGATTGAAGAAGCCCGCAGAAGTTGTTACCGTGATGATTTTGAGATCGAAGTTGATGGTAATGTTTATGCATTGGACTCTACAACAATCGACCTATGTTTAAGCATCTTCTGGTGGGCCGAGTTCAGAAAGCATAAAGGAGGAATAAAGCTCCATACCTTATATGATGTTAAAACTTCTATTCCCAGCTTTCTGTATATAACCAATGCTAGCGTTCACGATGTCAACATCATGGATATCATTCCCATACGAAGCAGGCAGTTTTTATGTTGCTGATAAAGGATATACTGACTTTCTGAGGCTGTATAAAATCCATACTAATGGGTCATTCTTTGTAACAAGAGCAAAGGAAAACCTGCAATTTAAAAGAATGTATTCCAGAGCTGTAGATAAAACAACCGGGGTCCAAAGTGATCATATTGGTAAGTTGGTGATCTATAAATCAAAAAACGAATATCCTGAAAAGCTCCGTCGAATAAAGTTTTATGACTGCTGAACATGATAAGGATCTTGTTTTCTTAACCAACAATATGGACCTGAAAGCATCTGAAATAGCATTCCTATACAAAAAACGCTGGGCAGTAGAACTGTTTTTCAAATGGATGAAACAGCATCTTAAGATTAAATCCTTTTGGGGTACAACTCTAAATGCTGTAAAAATCCAAATGTATTGTGCAGTCATCGCTTACTGTCTTGTTGCCTTAGTAGGTAACAAATTGAAAGTTGACCGTTCAATCTACGAAATCCTACAGATTTTGAGTATATCTTTACTGGACAAAACCCCTATAAAAGAGATACTTACGAAGTGCGATTACAATAATGTCAAAGAACTACAAAATAAACAATTAATAATCAGTGGGTTTTAAGTGCCCACTAATGAAAGTCAACGAAAAAAATTTCGGTAAATGATTTAAATTAATTTAAAATATCAAAAACGTTAAACAATTAGGTTTAAAAAAAGTTTTATGTTTATCAAAAAATAATCATTTAGAATAATTTCTACTGTTTCTTAAACAGCGCAAACATTAATTAAATTTAAAAAAATATTTTTACCAGCTAATAATTAACCATGGAAATTGACTGGTTAATTGATAGCTGTAACTCAGTGGAGGATTCGGAGTTTTAATGTCCAAAAATCCTTTTGATCTTATTTGGTGGATGATTTTTAGAGAGCCTCCTGGAATATTACGGGAAGTCGCAATTTCTATAAATATGATTATTCCTTGTTGCAACTCTACTAAAAAACTCATTTTCTTCAAATAAAAAGTTGCAACCCTCGCTTTCAAATTTCCGATACCTCTCATCCTTAGGACCAGTATGGGTTTCAGAATGTCATAAAAAGAAACAAGAGGTCGGTTTTGACCTCTTGTGCCTCTGGGTACCCCGAACGGACGAAAGTTGCAATCTGAAAATAAATCCTTTTTGTCTAGCGCAAACAAACCTTAAGCATACGAACCTGTTATTGAAAAATATAATAATATTTATCCAATCAGATCAGTAAGTGATCTTAATAAGCACTTTTAGCAAGTCAGCTGTTGGATTTATTACAACATGATCACAGTGAAGATTATATGCTGAAAAAGCTTCCATCGGCTATGTTGCGTTACCGGTCTCTTTTATACATAATCATTTACAAGTTTATCCACTTTGTCAATAACATCCAGTGATTCCTTTAAACTCGTAATTATCACCCAATCATGGAACATATCAGGATACTCAAAATAATTAAAGCTTATCTTCTGTTCTTTCATTCGCTGTTTAAATTTTTGAGCATCTGCATTTAATATGTCTCTTGTCCCTGTGAAAAGAGATATCCTGCACAACCCGGTTAAGGCTCCGTAAACAGGGCTAACCCGAAAATCTTTCAAATCCAGGTCTGCAGCATACTTCTGTCCGGCATTTTTAAGACCATTAATGCTTAAAATATTATCCTTTTTATCTAATATCTCTAATAGTGGATTGGACATTGTGACATCTAACCAGGGAGAAAAAATGATTATCTGCTCAGGCTGCTTTTTATTTTCATCTCTTAATTGCTGTGTAAATCCTAATGCTAATCCACCACCTGCGGAATCACCCATAAAAACAATGCGTTTGTCAGAATATTCAGTTATCAATCTCGTAAATAATCCTTCAATAAAATCATATGTAGCTTCGCAGCTTGCTTCAGGTGTCAATGGATAGTCAGGAACAACTATTGTCGCACCAGACTTACTGATTAATTTCTCCATAAGACTCCAGTGTTCTTGGATGAGACTACTCATATATGCACCGCCATGGAAATATAAAATAATCAGGTTAGATTTACTAGCAACAAGAGAAATTGTCCAAATCTTACGGGTGTCTTGTTCAGCCTCCTGAATATTAAAGCGCTTCAATAATGAACCAGGGATCTTTGCAGGTTCTTTTGCAAAACCGTTTGTTATCATTATTCTTTCCGTTTTTTGTTTCATTCCAAACAAACCCATAGCCATTTGTACAAGTCTGGATTGAAAACTTTCAGGTATGCTGTGCTGATAGTCAATATTATTCATATAACCAAACACTTTTATTCGAGTAGTCATTATTGCTTACCTGATCAAGAAGAAAAGCTGCCACATTTGCCCGGGAGATACTTATACTGCCTTTAATTTTTGTCATTTCACAACCATGTTTCAGATTGTCAGTTTTAGCACCATTGGTTAATCCTCCGGGGCGAACTATTGTCCAATTAAGTTGACTTTTAGTAATACGGCTTTCGTTGGTATTGTGGTCTGCCAAAGGTACATGAAGCATTACATCAGCAATAAGAAACCGGAAAGGCTGAGGCATATATTTGCGACTATCGCCGGCACCGAAACTCGATAAATAAATAAAGCGCTTTACTTTTTCTTCTTCCATAATGGTGACGATATTATCTATTCCCTCAATAATTTCGCGACTGTGTTTTGTCAGAGATGCTCCACCGAGAGTTGAAATACATACATCCGAACCGGAAATGACTGATTTAAGTTTGTCCTTTTCATTCAGATACCCTGCAACAACTTTTAAATTGGGATGATCTGATTTAACAGATTCAGGTTTGCGAACATAAGCTACTACGTAATGACCTGATGTTAATGCTTCATCTACTAACAATGAGCCTGTTTTACCGCTTGCTCCAAATACTACTATTTTCATTATTTTGATTATTTTGAGGTATTATCCTGGTTGCACTCTGACAAAAAACCTGATTTTCAAAATTTAAAAGTTGCAACCCTGAACCAGTGAAAATGGGTATTTCTCATTTTATCATCTGGTGAGGATTTCAGAATGTAATAAAAAGAAACAAGAGGTCGATTCTGACCTCTTGTCTTGCTAGGTACCCCGAACGGACAAAAGTTGCAACCTTTTAATCAACTCCTCAGGTGCAAGATATGGACTGACAAATGCACTCGAAATACTCTCCAATGGTGCTATATGTGATCTTTTAAACTGTTTTATTCATACGTTCTGCTATCTGATCAGGCCAATGACGGAATGACCAAAAAAGAATCTTGAAAATTCCTGGTTTAATCAGAATCCGTTTATTTTTTTCAATCATTTCGACCAGGTATTTTGCAACCTGATTGGTAGTCAATGTTGGCATAAATGGTGTTGATTTTGGAATTCTTTTCTCACTACCGGGATTATTTTTCCAATAACTGCTCTCAACTTTTCCAAATACGGCTAATGACACATTAATCCCTGATGTCAGAAGATAGCCTCTTAAACCTTCTGAAAATCCGCGTAAGGCAAATCGTGCCGCAGAATAGCCAAGTGCCATCCCTTTTGGCAGGAATGATGCATCTGAAGTGAGATTGATGATATGTCCCGTACCACGCATTTTCATTTCGGTAATAAAAGCTTTTGTAATATAAAATGCCGCCAAATAAGGTAACGCAATCATTTCTTTCAACTCTTCAGCCGAGGTTTCTTCGATAGTCAGCCATCGGCCAGCCCCTGCGTTGTTGATTATTATATCTGGAATACCAACTTCCTTTTTAATTCTCTGTGCGATCGATTCAACCTGATCACTATTGGATAAATCTACAGCATAAGAATATGATTTGCCCCCTTGTCGTTTAATTTGAGCTGCAACTTGCTCCAGTTTTTCACGGTTTCGGGCTAATAAGATTACTGTGGTATTTTTACTACTTATCACTTTTGCAGTTTCAGCACCAATTCCACTTGATGCACCAGTAATAAGAACTAGTTTATCACTAATATTTTTCATTATACAATAATATTTAATGGTTTAATAAATCATAACTAATCAGTACCCAATGTTTTGAGTGCCTGAAGTTCCTAAAGTTAATAATTGCAGAGTGAATCAGTTTCTTTTATAAGCGGCTATTTCACTTAAAGTTTCAAGCCTTGTTAAAAAGAATATAATTATGACAATGGTTTTAGAAAAATTTGCAGAGGAATGAAATTAAACATCAGGAAACTCGCGTAAATTTGGTCTGTTCCGGAGGGTTTTAAAGGTTATTAGACAGACCCCATTTATCTGAAACAAATGAAAGACTGAAATATGAATAATTTTAATTCAATTATTATAGGCGGTGGACTGGGTGGATTAATTGCAGGCGCTACCTTATCAAAAAGGGGTCAAAAGGTTTTGCTTTTAGAACAACATTATATTCCAGGTGGATGTGCTACATCATTTAAAAGAAAGGATTTTGTAATGGAAGTCGGTTTACATGAATTAGACGGGCTTCATGAATTAGATACCAAGGTGCAGATATTTGATTATCTGGATGTATTTGAACATATAGAATTTCTAAAAGTGCCTGAGCTTTTTCACTTATACAGACCTGAATTCAATTTCACTTTTCCTCATGGTATAGAAGCAGCAATAAAGAAACTTACGGAAACTTTTCCTGATGAAGAAAAGGGTATAAAACAATTTATTGAGTTAATGAATGGTGTACTTAAAGAAATTCCGCGAGTTCCTCAATCCAAATTTGTTTCTACTATTCTCTACCCTTTTATGCCAATACTATTTCCCAATATAGTGGAATCTTCAGGTATTTCGGTTGGAGACTGGCTTGATAGACACATAATGAATGAAAAGCTCAAAATAATTCTCACGACCAACATACTTTACTACAGTGATGACCCTTACAATACATCTATGATGTACTTCTCGGTAGCACAAGGAGGCTACATTGGAGGCGGAGGACATTTTATTAAAGGAGGCTCACAAAAACTATCAGATTATTTGGCTCAGACCATAGAACAAGCGGGAGGTCAGGTTTTACTTGGTAAAATTGTTGAAGATATAATTGTATATAATGGAGTTGCTGTTGGAGTGAAATATCGCGATGCTTTTAACAGGAAAACAGAAAACGCCAGCATTTATGCAGACACAATTATTGTCAATGCAGCCATCCCAAATGTTTTAAAGATGGTTCCAATAAAATACCAGCAGAAGGTTGGAGAAAAAATCAGAAATCTGGAAGAATCTTGCTCTCTCATATCAATATACATGGGTTTCAACGTCGATTTAAAAAAATTCGGTGTAAAGCATTATTCTTCATTCTTTCAGGGAGAAGATATTCAAAATTTGAGAGACCTTAAAAATAATTATCAAGGCGACTGGAGACACAAATCATTTGTATTTGTGGATTACAGTCAGGTAGACTCAAATCTTTGTCCCGAAGGGAAAAGTGTAGGGGTAATTTGTGCAGCTGATTATTTATCAGAATGGGACGACTTGGATGACATTTCCTACAAAGAGAAAAAGGGAGAGGTGGCGCATCTTTTCTTCGATCGGTTAGAACAACTCTATCCCGGTATAATGAATCATTTAGAGTATTACGAAGTTGGCACAGCAAAAACCATAAAAAGATACACCCTAAACCCCAAGGGAACACCTTATGGATATGCTCAGAAGTTGTCACAATCTGCTCAAAAAAGAAATTTTTCAATTCCACAGATTAAGAACTTACATTTTGCTTCTGCCTGGACATTTCCGGGTGGTGGCTATACCGGCACTATAATCAGCGGCTTTCTGACAGCCAATAAAATAACAAAGTCAACATGTTGGTTTAAGCATGATAATTCGGGAATTGAAGATGAAAGACAGGTAAAACTAATTGACAAAAAATATGTAGCTGAAAACACCATTGAATTGACTTTTGAAAAGCCAAAGCATTTTGAACACGAAGCCGGACAATATGCGGTTCTGAAAATAGATAGACCTCGACATACAGCATTAGATCTGCCATTCCGTTCACTCTCTGTTGTTTCTCATCCAAATGATGAGGCACTAAAATTTACTGTGCGCTTAAGTAATAGTAGTTTCAAAAAGAGCATAGCTAATATGGTAGAAGGTGATACTGTAACTTTGTTCGGACCTTCAGGTAATTTCTTACTTGATGACCTTGATTCTAAAATTGTTTTCTTAATATCAGGTATCGGCATTACTCCAATCATTCCAATATTAAAAGATTTAGAGTCAAGAAAGCATCAAGCCAGTATAATTCTTTTTTACACAAATAAAGCAATTCAAACTTCAGCTTATCATAATGAATTACAATCCATTCAATTAGATAATTACATCTACCACCCAATTTATACATCAACAGGCAGTCGGATAAATGAAACCTTCCTTAAAGAAAAATTAGATGACTTGAATGATTTCAAATACTATATTGTCGGGACGAAATCATTCGTGAAATCTATGCGAGACATACTCAATAACAACAGTGTTAATTACGATAAAATTAAAGTAGATGACTTTGGATAGAAGAATGACATACCCCACACCGATTTTACACATTTAAATTCGCATGCTAATCCTCTGGCAACAACCACTTTGTTGCAACTCTGACAAAAACCCGATTTTTCAAATTTAAAAGTTGCAACCCTCTTCCTGAAAATTACTGTACATCTCATCCTTTGAATTAGTGGGAATTTAAGGATGTCATAAAAAGTAACAAGAGGTCGATTTTGACCTCTTGTGCCGTTTGGTACCCCGAACGGACGAAAGTTGCAACCAGTAGGGGATGATTTGATATGCCAGGAATTTTCTATTCGTTTTCAATAACAATAACAATCTGCTCACATAATTCAGGGATCTTATTTTTTATCACATCCCAAACTATTGAGTAATTTACACCCATATAATCATGAATCAGCCTGTCTCTCATACCTGCCATTTCTTTCCATTTAACGTTGTTCCATTTTATTTTGTAATCAGCAGGAATCTTCTTGGTAGCTTCACCAATTATTTCCAGGCTTCGGACAACAGCCCTCTTTAATGTTTCATCGTTTAGGAATTCTTCTTTGGTAATACCCTTGCTTATGATAGAAAGTATGTAATAACTCTCGTCACGAATATGTTTCAGATATTCAACAGGTTCCTTAGACATATACCACTTCGTTAAGTATCTTTGGACCAATATATGGGCTCAGACCATTTTTAGTAACAATTTCAACTTTCTCATTCTTAAAAAGCTGTTCAAATATGTCGCAAACAGCCATGTAGTTATCAAAGTTCTCCATCTCAGGTTTAAAATCAATCAGGATATCAATATCACTCTTAACTGATTGCTCATCCCTGGAATATGAGCCAAAAAGACCAACATTTCGTATTCCCAGCCTCTTAAGGGTCTGTAGGTTAGTCTTAATTGCAGATATTATATACTCTTTAGTTGTCATATTCAACTCTTTACTGCAAAAGTACAAATCTTTTTAATGTCTCTTGACTATTCAAAGATAATTGGAGGCCAGAAGAACCAAGCAGCTGTTTACAGGAAGTCAATTAGTGCCACCAAAAAAGAAGATCCCTGGTTGCAACTCTGACAAAAAACTCAGATTCTTCAAAAAAAAAGTTGCAACCCTCTCCCTGAAAATTACTGTACATCTCATCCTAGAATTAGTGAAGGTTTCAGGATTTCATAAAAAGAAACAAGAGGTCGATTTTGACCTCTTGTGCCTCTGGGTACCCCCAACGGACAAAAGCTGCGATCACCTTGAAGCCCATTTCGTTTCTGGCACATTTAATTCAATCTCCATATTCTGGAGATTTCAATGGAGAACAATATACTTGGAATTACTCTATATTTGAGGCCAGCTTATTGTGCAATGATCAGCTCTTGCCAATAAACACGAATATTGAAAGTACGACTGATGATGGAAGCGAGAAAACAATGGATCGAGGTCGGCTACGAATTATTCGCCAGAGAAGGACCAAAAGGAATAAAAGCGCAGAAACTGGCAAAAATTCTCAAACTAAATAAGTCGGGATTCTACCATTATTTTGGTGACCGTGAAGGTTATTTCTCAAACCTTCTGGAATACCATGACAAAATGGGTGAAGAAATCTTTCAGGAAATTTCTCTTTTACGGCAGTTCGATCCTGATTATTATGAGCTCCTGTTAAAATTCAAAACTTCGCTCATGGTACAAATGCAGTTGCGGAAGCATTCCGACATCTCCATGTTCAAAGAAGCATTTTTAAAATTCTCCAGGAGAAATGATAGAGCCCAATTACATTTATGGGCTTCCTACCTGAATATTGCAGATAATCAGGAGGTGGCCAATGCAATGTTCGTTATTGCACGTGATGCCTTTTATACCCGTTTAATCAACGAAGATATGAACCTGGAATTGATTCGAAGCCTTATTCGGGATGTGGTAGATGTTGTTGCAAGAATGAATCGTAAGGTACCCGTGAAAAATGCTCCCCCGAGTCATAAGTCCTCCGGATAACTATTAAATTAACAGGCTAAATTCAGGACCGGTACCGACCACTTGTTAAAAACGTAAAGAGTTCTGTCTTTTCCTGTTATACACAGATAATATTCATAACGGAATTATTACTATTAAATCACCTGTTAGTTTAAACCAGCTTATGAAACTTACGAATCCTCAATTTCTTGTTGCTTTAATTCTGTTGTCAGTATTTGGGGCCCCGGTATCTGGCCAGCTTAAACCTGGTGGTTCCAGGTCTGAAATAAATTTCAGGGAAGGTCCCGGAATAAATGCCAGGGTTTATATAGTGTAAGCAGTTCAAATCTCCTTATTATTCTTTCCCGCGAACCGTAAAATGGTTTCGTTGAAGTATTTGATATAGAGTCGAGCTCATTTGGATATGTTTATGAGTCCCTGATTACGGTAAGCGATACACTCAATTTTCAAAAGCAACATTTCATTGAAAGATCTGGTGAAAATGAAACAGGCGATATAATGATTGAACTAACGAACAGGACTGATCTTTCTCATTTCTTTGGATCAACAAAAGTACTTTCAACCTTGCACCTCATGAAAAGAAAGGCCTTATTCTCAATTATTTACCAATCAGCATCTTACTTAATATTTGCCTTTTCCCATGCTCTCACGTCATTTCGTGCTTTATCAAAAAGCCTCTCGTAATTTCCCTTCAGGATTTTTTCGCGGGCTTCAGGAGTCAGGAGCTTCCATAATGGTTCAAAGATATTGTAAACCCCCAGATGCTTTTCCTGATTTGTTGGTGCCACATTATCGGTTCCGAATAGAAACCTGTCCGGATATTTATTGACTATATAGGCTGAATTTGATAATGACTGCTCTGAGGCAGAGATATATTTCGCGACCTCATCCCATGAGATATCAAAATAAAGATTATCATAAGCCGGATCCTTCACCATATCCTCAACCAGTGTCATCATATCCTTCAGCGGAGCCACTATCCGTCCGACACCCATATGGGCCCATATTATTGTTGTCTCCGGATGGCGCCTGACAAGGTCCTTCATCCCATCCAGATAATTCGGTCTGCCTGGCTTCGGGAACGGGTTATCGATATCATTGTGGATGATAGTCAACAGACCTGCCTCCGCACAGAAGCTGAGGACGCTGTCAAGTGCAGGGTCATAAAAACTGGCCACATCACCATCTATTTTTGACGAGACGAATTCCTTATGAATGGAAAACTCCCCCACACCCGAGAAAACACCGGGAAAAGTCAGCAGTACTCTCCTGATATGATCTGCTGCATACATATCTGTAGGGTTGAACCCTGTTATCATGGGATCAATCCTTGCCTGTTGCTCAGGAGAGAGTGATTTGTAAGCCATTGCAATAAAGGCGTCTGTGAAGGAATAGTAATACAGACTTGCATCAGTATCAAGATAGTAGGTCGGGGCAACATCCTGTGTAACCCGGTATGACCACTGCTGCTGCAGAGGCAGGCCGAACAGGACTGATCTGCCTATCTTGTCTCCCATAATGCTATCCAGATATACATTGATATCTGTTCCCTTCTGGATATAATTGGTCAGGTGAACATGGGCGTCATGAAACAAATAGCCATCATGTTTAGCTTTTTCCTCAGGCTTCTGGGCAAGGGTGACACAGCCCACGGTGCCGAGCAGGATCAGCAAGAACCATTTCATTAAATATGCATTTTCGGTTTTCATAATATCTGATTTTGTTAGTTTGGGATGATCGTTTTGTTCATTCTGTTCTAAAGTAAAATATCGGTCCCTATGGTAAATGTCGGACCTGTCTGGCCGGATGTGTACAATCCAAAGGTACCTCCGCCGGCTGATTTATACACATACATACCTTGCAGATTGATCCTCCAGCTGCGTGTTTTGACCGGGTAAATATTTACTCCCCCGCCGATTTCATAAGGATTTCTCTTAAATTCATCAATCAGCATTGAATTTACACCATATACGCAAAGCCTTTTGGGAACTGCCATATACGAGGCCTGAAGGCTATATCCTTTATCCGTAATGGAACTGTAAGGAACCTCTCCGTCAGCATTGAAATCCGAAAGAGTACGGTAATAAAACTCCGAGTGGAAGGCAAATCCCTTGTATTTGAAGCCAAGGTCAACGGCCAGCAGGTCAAAATCAGCCTCAATGACAGTCACACCGGAAGCGAGGGCCCCCTTTTCAAAAAAGAGCAGACCATCTGAAAGCCGTACCTGAGTATTGTCAGGACTTGGTGCTCCCACATTATTGAAGCGGTTCTCGCGGCTGTGACAGAAAGAGGCTCCGAAGCGGGTGGCAAGCTTTTCATGATACTCGAAATCACCGTTCCCTCCACGTGGTCCGAATTCACCGGTTGTCGGTGTCCAGTTCAGAGAAACACTTTTTGAGAAGCGCCGGGTGAGGTTTGTTGCTTTGACTCCAAGAATACTGAGGTTGTTTCCAAGTGCCACGGTATATTTCAGTCTGGGTGAAATTTCCCCCATCACAAATACACCATTTGTAAACCCGCCCCGTATTCCATCTTCAGCCATAGTCCTGTCAGTGGATGCGAAGAACGGGAATGGCCCCTGGATGCTTCTGATGCAAACATTAGGTGTAATTCCGGCTCCGAGGGTAAAATGCTTATTTATCTTATACTGGAGATTACCATATACCAGCGTTTGCTGAGTTGTGGTCACGGTCCACACAGTAACCATGTATGTAAGGTTGGGTGTTCCCAGAAATCCGGTAAGCCAGATCATTGCACGGTGCCAGTAAATGTCATTTCTTCCGTCAAAAGTTCTTAAGCTGTCCCTGTGGTCATACCAGGTATCTTCCCCGGGCAACTGGTTAACCCATCTTGCCATCCCGTACATACTGAGGTTCAGACTGGCATACTCGTTCTTTACCAGCTGGAAACCCTTGCCCGGAGTAAATTCACCCGCTGCCTGGTTCTGGAATACCTTAGTATTTGGATCTTCCTGTTTTGTATCTACCAATACAGTATTCGGTTGTGTCATCTGTCCGCTTGCCATCCTGATTCCCGGGAAGAATAAAAGTGTAGCTGCCAGCAGAATTAATTTGCCGGTAGTTGCACTAACACTATTAACTCGATATTTCATAGCTTATGTTTTAGATCTGATTAGGCTGAATAAGATAAGGATTGGCGGCAAGTTTTTCAACAATGTGTTTTATTGCCAGTTGAGACTTGACGCTGTTACCTGCATCATCAAGCGGGGGCGAAACAACAGCTATACCGAATGTGCCGGGACTGACAGCCGTACCGGCTACCAGACAAAGGACCATGGCTGAAACTAAAAGCCAGTTCCTTCTGTAATTAATGTTTTTCATAATTTTCTTTCTCCTTATTAAATGTATATTTTCCTCAGGCCGTCAATACTGCCTGCTACCTGTTGGCTATTGCCTGTAAAGAGTATGTCCGAAGTTATACTTGAAAGAGAACTGTACCTTGAAGATGCTTGTATTCCAACCATCGTTGAAATTTTCACGGGTCCCGTATTGCATTTCAACACCCACCATTGCTTTCTCAGCCGGATAGTAAAGCAGGTTGGCCAATGCATAATTTCCATTTTTAAATGCATCATCATTCATTCCTTCGGAATTGCTGATACTTACCATCGAATAACCGACGGAGCTGCTGAATTTATCGTTCCATTGCTGGTCGACGAAAGCAACTATACCTAATACCGGAATGGCGACACCAGGATTTGAGACATCATTAGTTATTCCGACATCTACCGGAGCATCGTTCATGTAGTTTCCAATACCCTCGCCATAAACAACCTGGAACTTTCCGACTGTTGATTTTGCAAATTTTATTTTCGAGCTAAGGTTAAATCCCCAGCCTACAGCATTACCACTCAGGTCTATCCCATCATCATTCATGTCTTTCCATGCCATGTAACGTAACATACCTGCCAGCTCAACATAGCCGAAATTAAATGCATGCCGGTACTCGGCTGAGAGGTCAGGCACAGGAAAACGGCCGTTAACATTCTCAAGCTCAATACGATCCAAATAAACGCCCTGATCAGCACTCGCTCCCGGACGCTCAAGGGCGAAGGTAAGCCGGGTATCTCCCATGATGGGCATATATCGGACCTGGATGTTCCTGAAAAGAACCATTCCCGAGGGTCCCCAATACTCTAAAATATTTGGGAAAACATCTATATCCATAAACGGGCTCCAGTACTGTCCTACGCCAAAATGACCCAGTTCAGCATATGCATGCCGTAACCGGAAAGTCGTCTGACCCGCATCAACACCGGCACCGAAGAGCCCGAACTCGAAGACTGTCTTAAGCTCACCCAGTCTGGTGGGTATATAACCTTTTACTCCAAAACGTGTCTGCCTGACACTGAAGTAAGTGTTTCCGTCAGTACCGTACTGGCCTTCGTAAGCCGGCAGTTTCGTGGGTCGGACCACGTCAAAATAGTCAGGATGGATCTGGTTGGCATTATAGCCTGCATCGGTCATAATGAAACCGTAAATTTCGAGCGCTTTTTGCTCTGTACTCTCCTGAGCCAAACCTTTTCCTGCAAACATTAGAAGCAGTAAAATCATGCAAATTCCTTTTTGTTTCATAATGCTCTGTTACTACTGATGCTTGAATAAATCATTGATCTTAAATAAATTATCTTGTTTTTTGAAAGTTTGATTGACTTTTGATGCTGTAAGTAGCTCTTTTACAGGTGTTTTATCAAAAACAGATATTCGCAAAATCTGCATTGTTTCATACATTGCCAAAGTGCTCTTCAGGGTATATTTTATCCGGGTAACGATCAGATAGGTGCAGATAGCAATCCAAATTTGGACAAGATTTTCAAGATATAGCAGCTTGGACTTTGGCCCTTTTAACTTGATGGTTTTATCACCTCTGAGTGCTGTTGTCTCGTCTGGGTTAAAGATGGTCTCGATGATCCCCTTTGTATAGTGATACGCACTTATCAAACTCATACTTATTGATTAACTGAAGTATCTGAGCAAAGACATACTTACCTGAATTCATAGTTCTGCACTTATAAGGTGCAATACTACTGGTCAAATCAAATCAAAAAATCAAAGAACACTTATATTTAATTTACTATCAGTGTTTTAAAACTATATTATAAAAGTTCACGCATAACTACTATGTAGCAATAATAGAATGGAACCTCTTCCGTTTCATGGATTTCGCTGTTTTAATAGGTTTTTCGTGAACGAATTTATAGCTTTATTAAGGAAATTGTTAGACACATGCGTTCAGGAGAATAGTCGAATGTCATCAATTATGATAAGATCGTTTGATTAATTAAAGTATAGAGGAGAAGATATATGATTGAATTTCTCTCGAATGCGTTAAATCCAGTAATACTTATTTTCCTTGTCAGTACTATGTTAGCATCTGGTTTAAGCCTGACAGTCGGTCAGATTTTCGGACCATTCCGCAATGTACGTATTGCTGTCTCTGTTTTGGTAGCAAGTTATATTGTTGTCCCCCTGTTGGCTGTAGTCATTTCAAGACTTATAGGTATTGAGCAGCCTTTAATGTATGGTCTTGTCCTTTTAGCCATGACCGCAGGAGCAGAAGCAGGACCAAAAATTACTGCTATAGCCAATGGCAATGTCGGACTCTCTGTCGGGATACTTATAATCTCCCTGTGCATAACTATCTTCTATACACCTCTTATGCTTGGATTGCTCCTTCCGGAAGCTCATATTGAAAAGGGTCATCTGCTCATGAAACTATTACTGACCGTTGCAATACCTATTATGCTGGGGCTATTTCTGAAAGCCCGCTTTGAAAAGTTTGCTGACGGAATTGCAAAATATATGCACACGATTTCATCTCTGTTCATGCTACTGATGGCAGCGCTGATTATCCTGATAAATTATAGGCAAATGCTGGGATTGTTTGGAACAGGGGCGATATTGGCGGCTTTAATCTTTGTTATTGCCGGTTTTGGAACCGGATATTTGCTTGGGTGGCCGGAACGTGGTACAAGACTGGCTATGGGATACATGCATGGAGCACGCAATGCGAGCATTGCATTGATGATCGCAAGTCAGGTGTTCAGTGATCAGCCTGAAATACTGTTGATGATAACACTGGTAGTTGTAATTATGCTGTTAACACTGTTACCTTCCTCATATCTGTTTAAGCTAAAAGATGCTCATACCAGATAATAGCAGAAACTGAACAGATAACTTTAAAAAAAGTTGCAATCCTCTCCCTGAAAATTACTGTACATCTCATCCTTTGAATTAGTGGGAATTTCAGAATGTCATAAAAAGAAACAAGAGGTCGATTTTGACCTCTTGTGCCTCTGGGTACCCGGAACGGACAAAAGTTGCAACCTTTTCATAGGATTAACTTCTTTAATAGGTGATAATGTTGATCATTTACGTGATTGTTAATCAATCGCATAGGATTAATCAGGCTTAATTTGTAAGAAATTTATAATAAAAAACAATATTGTGTAAACAATTATGTTTATATTTGTATTATGAAAAATGAAATTATCAATAATAAAAGGAATCCATCCTGGATTTATTCTTGAGCGTGAGCTTAAACAGCGACATCTGCATAAAGGGCCGTTTGCTATTTCTTTGAAGGAGTACCCGCAAACGCTAGTATCAATTACTAAGGGTAAGAGAAGGATGAATATAAATCTTGCTTTGAAAATTGAGGAAGCTTTAGGGATTGAAGAAGGATTTTTATGACTTTGCAGGTTTTTTATGACATTAAAGAAATAAAGAACAAACAACATAAATTACATCCTGATTTAACTAAATTGAGGCGAGTTCTGTTTTGGGATACGAAAATGGAAATTATAGACTGGGAAAAACAAAAAAATGCAATTATTAAAAGAGTATTTGAGCGAGGTAATGAAATTGAGAAAAGAGAAATAATTCGATTTTATGGACGAGAGAATGTCAATAGTATATTGAACACACATGGAAAGTAAACTTCATTACAATACTACTGGTCAACAATTGCAAAGTGTATTAAAAACACTAATGGCAGCTAAGGAATTTACTCCTTTTAGGTTAGTTGGTGGGACTGCTTTAAGTTTGCTAAGAGGACATAGGGAATCAATTGATATTGATTTGTTTTCTGATGCTCCCTATGATTCAATTGATTTTGGAGCAATCTATGAATTTTTATGTAATACATTTTCTTATGTTGATACAAATGAGTATAAAGTAGTTGGGCTAGGTAAGTCCTATTATATTGGTAATAGTGAAGAAGATTGTGTAAAATTGGATTTATTCTATACGGATAAATTTATTCAAGAATTTATCCTAATAGATGGTATAAGATGTGCCACTGTTGAAGAAATTATAGCCATGAAAATTGATGTCATTTCCAGGGTCGGAAGGAAAAAGGATTTTTGGGATATCCATGAACTAAAAGATGATTATTCAATCGGAAGAATGCTTGCCCTTCACAAGCAAAGATATCCTTACACCCATGACGAGGATCAAATCAGAAGAAATTTCTCAAATTTCCAGAATGCAGATGATGATTTTGATCCAATTTGTTTACAAGGCAAACATTGGGAAATAATAAAATTAGATATGATTGATTTTGCAGAATAGGCACAGAATGTCTTGAAATTAGGAGAATAAAAACTTTCAAAATGCCTAATTACAGGAAGTCTGATGGCGTCACCAAGAAGAAAATACTTAATAACATCTTTGCTGAAAAACTGATTGTGATAAATGGGAAAGTAACAGAACCCGTTTTCACAGAGCCCATACAACTCATTCTTCGAATTAGTGATGTCATGAGAAGGTCAGAAAAAAATAATGAAATCGATTTGAACCAATCCCTGGTTGCAACTCTTACAAAAAAGCCGATTTTCAAAATTTTAAAGTTGCAACCCTCTCCCTGAAAATTCTTGTAGATCCCATCCTTTGAATTAGTGTTGGTTTCAGGATGTCATAAATAGAAACAAGAGGTCGTTTTTAACCTCTTGTCCCGTTCGGTACCCCGAACGGACAAAAGTTGCAACCAGTTGGCCAACAACTTTCTATTTTGTATATCCAAATTACTTTTACTTTAAATATTCGTAGTTGTAATGTGGAGATATAGCAATCAATGACAAAAATTTATACCAAGTTCTTTTCTATTCCTTAGGTACGTAATTGGTCATACCCGGTCCGCACATGTCCCATACGTTCTGCATCTCGTCTGTCATGATCGTGGCCACACCTGTTGCCGGAATTTCGATTAAATCTTCCGGTAGTATAGTGATCCGAACTTTCCAGCCAGCAGGTAGGTTCTTGAAATTGTCGGCACCTTTTGCAAGGAATTCATCATAACTCTGTACAGGTTTAAGACCCAATTGGAATCCTTTCAACACCCAGGTATTGCCTTCAGAATCATCAAGGAGAATTGTTTTTTGGCCCTTTTTCCAACCCCATTTGCTCGTGCGTGCAATTTTCATGGGTTCATAAGGTGTTTCTGCAACACGTCCATTTTCAGGAAGGGCAAGTTGAGCACACCAACCTAATGTTATACCGTTAGATACGATTTCCTTGCCCACTTCAAGTTCAACCCAATCAGGCATCCATAATTTTGGACCGTTCAAGAACACGCTGAGTACACCGTATTCCTTAGCAAGAGAAGCCATATCAAGGCCTTCTACCAAATTCTGAGGGGAGGTATCTTTCATCTTAGAGCTATCCTTTGTCAAGGCCGATGTATACATAGAATTAAAACAGGGGGCAACCATTTTTCCCGTTGCTGAATCTCGCATAGCGAAGAAAAACTCGATGAATCTCGTTTGGTGCATATTCTCAAAACGCATTGCTTTGGCACCTACCCCGGCTTTCAAAACGTTTATTGCAACTGTTGAATTCGTTAACTCTTTCTGCTTGTCAGATTTGCCAGAATTACTGCCACATGAGGCGATTAGGAATGCTAATGAAATAACTAAACCGATTGTTGCTGTTGTTTTCATTTTATTAAATTTAATAGTTTATATTTTGTTAATTAACTTTTACAGGACTTGGAAACACCCATGAACCATTAATAATTTCGGTTTTAGCTCTGTACAACCTGACAATATAATTCCAGCCATCGGTAATAGGGAGATAATTTGACTGTTTTGGGTCTCCTCCAAAATGAATAACAATGCTGCCATCTTTCTCTTTAATTCCTGTTGCACTGTTAACAACATAGGCATTATACTGGTTTTTCTCAAAATATCCGGCCTTATTGTAAATACTTATCGACCAAAAGCCATCAACCGGAACATCTTTTACAGTTAAAGTATAATTTGTTTTACCATCATTATTTTCAGGCACCACATTGAGATATATTGCAGCATTTGCAGGATTACCACCCCAGCCATATGCTGCACCCAGCAAATGAGCAATCGGGTCCACCTCATTTACATCTCCGAAACACAATTTAGTATCGGTTAATGTTGATGCCAATACTTTGATTGCTTCTCTCAGGTTATCCTGCGACTTCTGATCCCAATCAGGTATTTCAAATGTTCCGACTGAGGATTGCTTAACCTCGACACTATTCTGGAGACCAGTAACAATCTCATTATCTTTTGCATCTTCGCCATTTACCAGAATACGAATGATAAGACAGACATATCGTGTACCGATCTTTTCCCTCGTAAATGTATAGTCGCCGGCATTGTATTCAACAGATTTGGTATATTCATCCTCATTTATGACTTGCATCGAAATGTACCTTCCTTTAGAATCCGGCAGGGTAACTGTAACAGGATTAGTTAAATCAAAAACACCGATTGAATAGCGTGTGTCTCTGTTCATACGAACCACATCCTGCTTATCGATTGGAGTAAGACTTCGGATGTGGAAAAATTTACCGAGTCCTCCGATACCAACATAAGTCTTGAACATCTTATCAGTTTCGGCCCTGACAAAAGTATCCCATGCAACAGGAACAGTTTTCACGATTTGATTATTTGCCGGACTAGTGGCTTTGTCATCTTTCTGAGCATTTAATACTGATCCAGCCATGAATAAAAGAAAAGTACAGCAACTAAAAATTGATTTCATGAAGAGTGTCATTTTCATTTTAAGAATTTTCTTAAAAGATAGGTTTAGAGTACTTTATAGTTAATCTATAATATTTGGGCTAAAGGTACCACGAATTAGCTTAAAAGAAAATACCTAGTTATAATCAGTTTTAAATGTACTGAACTGCCAATCAATGGTTGCAACTCTGCCCAAAAAACCGATTTTCAGAATTGAAAAGTTGCAACCTTCTTCCTGAAAATTACAGTACATCTCATCCTTAGAATTAGTGGGGGTTTCAGAATGTCATAAAAAGAAACAAGAGGTCGATTTTGACCTCTTGTGCCTCTGGGTACCCGGAGCGG
The DNA here is from genome assembly GCA_963743775.1 of uncultured Bacteroidales bacterium. GTDB lineage: Bacteria > Bacteroidota > Bacteroidia > Bacteroidales > VadinHA17 > SR-FBR-E99. The sequence goes on along the minus strand of CAVURA010000008.1, from coordinate 91,883 downwards.
GACTTGAACCCGCACAACCGCAATGGTCACAGGATTTTAAGTCCTGCGTGTCTACCATTCCACCATCCGGGCAACTTATATAGATCCGTGGATCATGTAAATCAATTGCCTTTTAAAAGAGCTCTGTCATCCGCAGGGGATGGTGGAATGGTCCTCCCCTGCAATCTGGCTGCTCTCTAAAAACACCCACCGGGTGTTTTCTTAACGCTCGCCCCTACCATCCGGGCAACTGATAGTGTATCGGGCCTGTGCAGGCGCAAATATAACTATTTTACCAGTATCGGATCACCAAAACCGACTGCTTTCAGACCCTTTAACTGGGTGGTAGCATCACCTACTACCACATAATTCATTTTCATGGGGTCGATGTACTTCTGGACAGTCGCATCAAGCTGTTCCTTAGTCAAACCTCTCAGGTAACTCTCCTCCTGCTTGATATAATCCATTGGCAATCCGTACGTTGTCATGGTACTCAGCATGCCCAGCTTATCCTCAATGGTCTCAAAACGCAAAGCATTCGCCTTAAGGAGTGATCCCTTCGTGAAATCGACGGTCTCCTGCGGTACGCTGGTCCTGTAATCCTGCATGATATCCTTGAACAGCTGCACTGATTCAAGGGTGGCATCTGTACGTACCGAGGCATAGGCTTTAAATGTTCCGTAGTTCTTCATCCCGTCAAAATCGGAATATGCTCCGTAAGTAAATCCTTTCTCCTCCCTGAGAATCATGAATAAACGTGCGCTGGCAGTACCTCCAAGCATGTAGTTTGCTACCTGAGCCTTGTAGAAATCAGGATTGTCACGCGTCAGTGCCAGCGTACCGATATTGATGACAGACTGCTTTGCGCCCGGGACATCTACAAAGTATACTGTTGATTTTTCAGGCAGAGGAGGGAAAGCAAGTGCAGGTATGGTGACATCTTTTGCCATCCACAACTTGTTTAGGCCGGAAAGAGCTTTTTCAACCCTTGCCCTGTCAACATCTCCAACTATTTGGAAGTTGGCGACAGATGGGGAGAAATTCTTTTCATAGAACGCTTTAAGGTCATCAAGCGTGATGGCTTCAACACTCTCCACTGTCCCGCTGACATCAGTTGACAACACATTATCATTGCCCAGAGTGAGCCTGTTAAACGTAATACTTGCCAGGTAATTGGGCTCAGCAAGGTTACGTTTCAGATTATTGATTGTGCGGGTCTTGTTTATTGAAAACTGCTCTTCATCCCAGCGGGGTTCGAGAAGCATTTCCTCAACAAGGGCAATTGTCTTCTCAAAATTACGTGCAAGGGCATTGACAGAAACAGTTATGTTCTCTGCACCTGCCCTGATATTAACAGATGCTCCGAGAAGCTGTATTTCCTCCTCAAGTTCTTCCGGGGTCCTGTTTTTTGTACCTTCATTCAGCATCTGTGCGGTAAACCTGGCAACGCCGGGTTTGCTGATATCATCAAGCAGGTGACCGCCATTGATTACAATTGAGTAAGTCACCAGCGGCAGTTCGTGCTGCTCAATACCGTAGATCTTCATTCCGTTGCCAGCCTGTGCCTGCCATATTTCTGGCGTTGTCAACGACGGATCAGGTCCCGGTACCGGTGCAACCGAACGGTCAAATTTACTCGGGGTCTTCTCAATGACCTCCTCAGCGCTAGCCTCAACCTTCATCTGAGTCGCTTTGGTTACATCCTCTTCAACTATCCCGGCATTCACTGAACCGCTTGCTATTAAGCCGACCTCACCCTTGGGCACGAAGCTGGTGGCGACATAATTCTTATCCTTGATGTAACGGTTATAAACATCCCAGACATCATCCATAGTGACACCCTGCATCATCTTAAGTTCCTCAAGCATAAAATCCGGTGAACCTGCATATTCACTGTACACCGCAAGCATGAATGATTTGTACATTACACTGCTCATCATCCTGTAGAAATTTGTCTCCAGTCCTGCCTTGATCCTTTCAAGATCCTTCTCGGTAAATTTGTCTGTTTCAAATCTTGTAAATGATTCAAAAATTGCCTTCTCAACATCATCAAGACTTGTTGAAGGATTTGCGGTTATATCAATCTGAAACTGCCCGGTGAGCTCCTGTGACTGATTATATGATCTTACGTTTGAGGTAAGCTTTTTCTCTTTCACAAGCACCTTGTAAAGCGGGGACTTTTTCCCCTGGCCAAGCAGCTGGGCAAGTACATCAAGAGAATATGAGTCTTTTGTGAACTGCTGGGGAGCAGGAAACACCATTGTATACTGAGGCGCACGGGCAAAGTTGTCTTCGTGATAGAGTTTCTTTGTTTCGTCAAGGGTGATATTCATCGGTTCCGGATCTTTAAGTTCCTCACCAGCTGGTATCTCTCCGAAATATTTCTCTATCAAAGCCTTAACCTCCACAACATCATAATCCCCCGATACCACCAGAGTGGCATTATTCGGAACATAGAATTTTTCGTGAAATGCCTTGACATCATCAATTGTTGCATTTGCCAGATCCTCCATCTCCCCGATGACGTCCCAGCTGTAAGGGTGACCCTTTGGATAAAGGTTTTTCAGGATAACATAATCGGTGAACCCGTAAGGTCTGTTATCAACTCCCTGTCTCTTTTCATTCTGCACTACGTTTTGCTGCCCCGCAAAAGACTTGGAAGTGACAGTATTAATCAGGTAACCCATACGATCTGATTCGAGCCACATGGCCATCTCAAGGGCATTCTTCGGAACAACCTCAAAATAAATTGTCTGATCAAAGCTTGTGCCTCCGTTCAGGGTTCCGCCAGCACCTTCAATATATTTGAAGTACTCATCTTCCCCTACGTTCTCTGAACGCTGGAACATCATGTGTTCAAACAAATGGGCAAAACCCGTTTTCCCCGAAACCTCCCTGCTTGATCCTACATGATAGAGAATCACCAGCGATGTGATGGGGTCAGATTTATCTTCATTAAGAATAACTGTAAGCCCGTTATCAAGTTTGTACGTCTCGTACGGTACTGATAACGAAGTCTTTTTGTCAGCACTGCACCCTGAAACCAGGATAAGTGCCATAAGCATCATTGAACCAAAAACTTTTTTCATATACTTCATATAGGTTAGTTGCAGTAATGTGGGAGCTAATTTAAAACAAATTATCAACAGCCTGTCCCGCCTTAACATTTCTTCACATTAAAGCCCTTTCTTCCAATAAATAACCTTCAGAAAGAAGTGAAAGGAATCATTTGTCCCAGATGAACAAATTCGTAACTTGTTTGTCGTTATTTAAGAAACGTTAAACAAAATAAATTATGTTCGACCAGTTTGATCCGGCAGATGACAAAATGCTGCAGGTAATAGATAACAGCGGCAAGGTTATCGCAAAGGAGTGGATGCCGCAGCTCACCGACGAAGAGATGGTGAAGTTGTATAAGGATATGCTGTTTGTCCGTACACTCGACTTCATGATCGTCTCATACCAGCGACAGGGAAGAGTATACACTTATCCGCCCAACTACGGCCAGGAAGCGATAGGCGTGGCTGCAGGCAAGGTCCTGAGACATGACGACTGGCTGGTGCCGGCGTTTCGCGAGATGGGTGCCTGGCTTGCCAAGGGTGTGACGATGAAAGAGATCTTCATGTTCAACATGGGCTTTGAAGAAGCGTTTAAATTCACCGAAGCAAATCATGTCCTCCCCTTCTCAGTGCCTATTGCATCACAGCTGCTCCACGCGGCAGGCATAGGATATGCAGTCAAATATCAGAAGAAGGATGAAGTGGCTATGGCATTTCGTCGGCGACGGAGGCACCTCAGAGGGTGACTTTCACGAGGCGCTCAATTTTGCAGGTGTATGGAAAGTGCCTGTCATTTTCGTCGTTCAGAATAATCAGTATGCTATCTCGGTGCCGGTGAAGATGCAGACCGCCAGCCTGAACATGGCAATAAAATCAAAGGCTTATGGCATCAAAGGCCTCAAAGTAGACGGCAATGACATCTTCGCTATGGTGGCAGCCTTAAGGTTTGCTCATGAATATGCCCGGACAGAGAAGCAGGCTGTTCTGATAGAGGCAGTCACATACCGCAAGGGCGCGCATACAACATCAGATGACCCGACAAAATACCGGACTACAGAAGAGGAGAAAGAATGGGATAAAAAAGACCCTCTGTTACGTATGAAGCTCTTCCTTGAAAACAAGAAACTGTGGTCCGGCGCTGAAGAGGAAAGAATTACCGAAGAGTACAAAAAGGAGATCGACCGGCAGTTTATGGAGACAGAACAGACTGTTCAGTATCCGCTTGAGGATGTATTTAAATATATGTACGCAGATATGCCGCAGGATCTTCGCAATCAACAGATTGAACATGAGAAATTCTTACAATGGAAAAAAGCACGCAAATGAAAGCAATGAATATTGTCAATGCCCTCAATGACGCCCTTGACATCAAACTGACAGAGGATAAAAACATTATTGTCTATGGCGAGGATGCCGGCTTTGAGGGCGGCGTTTTCAGGGTCACAGAAGGATTACAGAAGAAGCACGGAGTTGACAGGGTATTTGACTCCCCGCTCGCGGAGTCAGGTATTGCCGGAACAGCAGTCGGAATGGCCGCAGCAGGGTTGCGCCCCGTTATCGAGATGCAGTTCTGCGGGTTCATCTACCCTGCCTTTAACCAGATCATATCGCACATCACACGTATGCATAACCGCTCACGCGGCAAGTATAAAATGCCGATAGTCATCCGGTTGCCTTACGGCGGCGGAATAAATGCCCTTGAGCACCACTCCGAGAGTATGGAGGCTATGTTCGCACATATACCCGGACTGAAGGTTGTCGTGCCATCAACTCCGCATGATGCCAAGGGCCTCATGATCTCCGCACTGGAGAGTGATGACCCGATACTCTTTCTGGAGCCCAAACGCATTTACCGGGCTATAAAGCAGGAAGTAAGTGAAGAAAAATTCTCTGTTCCCATTGGCAAGGCCAAAGTACTGGCGCAGGGTACTGACGTGACTGTGGTTGCCTACGGAGCAATGATCCGGGAAGTGCAAAAGGCCATGGTGATGGCCAAGGAAGCAGGATACTCAGTGGAACTGATAGACCTGAGAACCATATACCCTCTTGACAAAGAAACTGTTACAGCTTCGATTAAGAAGACAGGTAGAGTTATCTTTGTCGGTGAGGAGCCGCGCAGTTTCGGCGTCGGAGCAGAGATAATGGCGCTGGCCAACGAGGAGGCTTTCCTCAATCTTGAAGCACCCCCGAAGCGAGTGACGGCATTTGACGTTATAGTTCCTTATCCCCGCGGTGAACATCATTACATGATCACCCCCGAGAAGATCTTCTATGAGATTGAACGAACAATAAAATTCTGAAGCGATGAGATATATATTTAAATTTCCCGATATAGGTGAAGGACTTACCGAAGGCATCATCATAGAATGGTATGTCGACAAGGGGAATGCAGTCAGGGTGGGACAGCCGCTTGTCAAGATGGAAACGGATAAGGTTGTGACAGATATTCCGTCACCGCGTGAGGGTGTCGTCGCTGCGCGTTATGGCAAGGTGGGTGAGACCATACATGTCGGTGAGACACTCGTCGAGATAGATATTGCCGGTGAGGCTGCTGCAGAGGCGCAGAAAGCCGAGAGCGAGATGGTTGATGAGAAAGGCGCCGGCGTAGTGGGTACAATAGAGGTAGCGTCCAATAACGCATTTCTCCCCGCCAGCGATGAGGGAACTGAGGTCAGGCCTGCCGCAGCAAGTTTAGCACCGAGGAAAGTGCTTGCCACACCGGTAGCCCGGGCCATGGCACGCGAGATAAATCTCGATATTAACCAGGTGAAAGGTACCGGACCTGCAGGCAGGGTGATGAAGAGCGATATACAGAACTTCCATGCAGCCGCACCTGTGTCAAAGGCAACAGCAGCCCAGGCTTCTCGGCCCGTCAGCAGTGAGCTCATCGAGATCACTCCGATGAGCCAGATAAGAAAGTCGATAGCCAAAAACATGCTCCGTTCAAAACAGAGCACCGCACACATGACCCTGTTTGATGAACCGGAGGTGTCAGCCCTCGTCGCCGCCAGGGCAAAATATAAAGATGAGTACAAAAAGGAAGAGATCAACCTCACATACCTCCCCTTTGTGATCAAGGCAGTGGTTGCTGCACTGAAACGTCACCGCGAATTGAACGCGGAGATGGATTTCGAAAAAGGAAATATAATTTACAAGAACTACTACAACATCGGGATCGCTGTAAGCACTCCTGAAGGACTGGTGGTTCCTGTGATACGTGACGCCGACAAGCTGAGTATCAAAGAGCTGAGCAAGGCGGTGGCAGAGATCGCAGTTAAAGCACGTGACCGCAAGCTGACTCTTGACGATATGAAAGACGGTACATTTACAATTACAAACTACGGAGCCCTGGGCGGATGGTTCGGTGTGCCGGTCATAAACTACCCGCAGGTTGGCATCCTGGGAATAGGGCGCATAAACCAGAAACCGGTGGTTGTGAACGGTGAGATAAAAGTTGGGAATGTGATGCCCCTGTCGCTCTCAGTAGACCACAGAATGGTTGACGGCGCTGAAGCAACGGAGTTCCTGAATGATGTTGCAGCAGGAGTAGGTGATCCGCTGACATTGATAATGAGATAACAAATAACAATCACGGAGATGGATTACGATCTTATCATCATAGGCGCCGGACCGGCAGGATATGTAGCTGGTATCAGGGCAGGACAGGCAGGCCTGAAGACAGCCATTATTGAGAAGAAGCAAGTCGGTGGCATGTGCCTTAACTGGGGATGCATACCTTCAAAAGCAATGCTCGAAAGTGCAAAATACTTTTCAAGACTATCAATGGCTTCCGACTTCGGAGTTGAAGGCATCGATCTGAAAGCACTTTCATTCAACTGGGAAAAGGGTGTCAAACGGTCCGAGCGCATTGTCCGCAGACTGACAAAGGGAGTTGAATATCTTTTGAAGAAGAACAATGTCGAGATCATCACCGGAATTGCCTCTGTCGAGGGTGCCGGTACGGTCGCGGTGGATAACCGCAGCCTGACAGCAAAGAACATAATCATTGCCACAGGATCATACCCAGGGGCTTTGCCGTTCAAGGTCAGCGATAAAAAGATCCTCAACCTCGAAAACTTTTTCTCACTTGAAGGAGATACCTCATAAGCTTCTTGTGGTTGGTTCAGGTCCGGTGTCAGCAGAAATCTCACAGCTGCTTTCGCTGATCGGAAAAGACGTGACCCTGGTTAAAACAACAGAAAAGATTTTCCCGCTGCTCGACGATTACCTGAACACCTATATCATGCGCAGGTTTGAGTCGATGAAGATTAAGATCATAGAGGGCAGCACAGGCTTTGAAGCACTGAATATAGATGATTATGAGGGCATTGTGAACTGTATGCCCCGCAAAGGCATCAGACCCGCAGGGTCACTTAAACCAGAAATTGCTGACGGCTTCTATGTTACTGATGAGCATTTCATGACCAGCATAGAGGGTGTCTATGCCGTGGGCGATGTGAACGGCAGGAGCATTTACGCACATGCCGCTTCGGCACAGGCGCTGGCTGCGGTGAACCACATACTGGGCATTACAGAAACAATGGAGACGAGTCGTGTACCGTTGACCATTTACACAGATCCGGAGATAGCCCAGATAGGAAAAACAGAGCAGCAGCTCACAGCTGAAGGGGCTGAATATAAAGTCAACGAGTTTCCATTGTCGGCTAACGGCAAAGCACTGACTGAAGGTAATCCCGAAGGTATCATGAGGATAATCTCCGAGCCAAAGTACGGTGAGGTGCTGGGTGTGCAGATCATTTCGCACAACGCCACGGATATGATAAGTGAAGCGGCAGCTTACATGGCCGTAGAAAGTACTGTTTGGGACGTCGCCCGTACCATGCATGCGCACCCGACCATCTCCGAGGTGTTCCTGGAAGCTGGATCAGATGCTGTGGGCACTCCGGTGCACAAAGCCTGAGTGATCTGAATGTCAGTAATCGTCAAGCCATACGACCTCGATGATGCCGCATTATTCGGTGGAACAGGCAATGGCATGCTGGTTTGGCAGCCGGAAAACACTCTGATAGTCCTCGGTCAGAGTAACACCCCGGAAAGGTCACTAATAACTGAAAACGTCGAAGCTGACAACATTCCGGTTACCAAACGCCCCACAGGTGGTGAAGCTGTTGTGCTGACGCGGCAGATGGCTGTGATAACAGTTGCACGCGAGTTCCGGGAGACGATAACCTCAAAGGATTTTTTCAAAGTGATCAATGGGATGATGCTTGATGTGCTGGCTGACCTCGGTGTGAAAAACTACGGTATGAAGGGAATATCTGACATCACTATCGGCGACAGGAAAATACTGGGCTCATCAATGCACCGCAGGGAAAATAGGCTGGTTTACCATGCGGTGCTGAACATCAGTGAAGATCCTGGGATTTTTGAAAGGTACCTGAAACATCCGGGCCTGGAACCTGATTACAGACTGAACAGAAAGCACGGTGAATTTGTAACGTCGTTAAAAAACGAAGGTTACAATATTACCTATAAGGATATTGCCGCCATGTTGAATTCGTATAAGAATTTCATTGTGCCGCTTAACAGGCAGTAATAATAAAATAAATAACATTTTTTCATATTTATGATGAAATTATTTTGACTATATTTGTCAAAACATTTTTGTCAACGATGTTTACATTTGCCAAAAGAATCCAGGAGTTAAGACAGGAAAAAGGTGACCCGTTGAGGAAAGTATCAGCCTTTGTGGATATTGATCAGGCAATACTTAGTAAAATTGAAAATGGAAAGCGTATCGCTACCAGGGAAAATGTGGTAAGGCTGGAAGAGTACTATAATGTTGAGAAAGACAGCCTTCTGGTCCTATGGCTGTCTGACAAAATCATTTATGAGCTGCATGGCGAAGACATTGCAGATGAAGCCCTCAGGCTCGCTGAGGAAAGAATAAGGTATATGCCTGTTACATTGCTAAAAACAGAAGATATCGTTAAGAAGGCCAGGGACTACTTCAAGAATCAAAATAAGGTAGTAAAAGCATGGCTCTTCGGCTCGTATGCACGTGGTGACCATGATATTTACAGCGATATTGACATAATTGTACAGATTCCAGCAAAAAAATCATTCACATTATTTGACCTTGCAGAGATAAAGCATCAATTGGAAAAACTGATACCAGGTAAAATAGACGTGGTGATGCAAAATGCCGTCACTCCTGAAATACTTAAACGTATTACTCCTGAACTAATCCTGATCTATGAGAAATCAAAAAATCACTAACAGGGATAGACTCGGTCACATACTTGATGCATTAAGTGCAATAGAAGAATTTGTCGGATCGTCCTCAAAGTCTTCATTTCTAAATGACAAAAAGACCATTGATGCAACTTTATTTCAGTTTGCAGTAATCGGGGAGGCTATATGTCATATTGATGAAGAAATCCTTGAGAAGTATGACTTCCCTTGGTACAAAGTCAGAGCGCTTAGGAATTTTATTTTACATGAATATCACGCTATTGAAGACATTGTAATATGGGAGACGGTAAAAAAGGATGTGCCATTACTGAAAAAAATGATTGAATTGATCTTAAGAAATGAATTCAGAGCTTAAATAGCCTTCTCAGATTCAATAACTTCACATGTAACTATGAATAATCTTGCAGACATGAACACCTCGGAATTTTACAGGATCTCACCGTCCGGCGAAATTGAGAAGCTCGACTCCTTCAGCGAAGCCGTGAAAGCTCTCAGTGACAACGGTTACGTATGGTTCAACTATGTGAAAGCCTCGCGCGAAGACCTGGCTGAGCTTGTCGAACCTCTGAAGATCCATCCTCTTTCGCTGGAGGATTGCACCGATGAGAACCAGGTACCCAAGATGGATGAATTCCCCGGATATACTTTCATAGTATTCAACGCATTACGGTATGACCGGGAGGAACTCCTGTCAGATGAGGTTGACATCTTTATAGGTGAAAATTTCGTAGTTACGGTGAGCGGTTATTCCGAGGCTACACAATTTCCCATTAAAGGCATTCAATCAGCCATTGAAAGAAATATTTCAGCGGTAAAACGCGGGCCGGCATGGCTGATGCACATCATCCTTGATTACATCGTCGACCAGATGGCAGATGTAGTTGAAAAGGCCGAAGCAGATCTGGACCAGGCTGAGGAGGATATTCTGGCTTCATCCGCCGTCTTCGACCCCTCCAAACTTATTTACATGCGCCGTAACCTCCTTGCACTCCGCAAGATCCTGTTCCATGAACGTGAGGTATTGACCAAGATCAGCCGGAACGACTGTGAATGGGTGCCTGAAAAAGCTACGGTGCATTATCGTGATATCTTTGACCATCTGTCAAACTTCCTTGAAATGACAGAGAGCAATCGTGACAACGTGTCCAGTCTGATGGAGCTCTATGCCTCAATGCTGAACAACCAGATGGCGCGTGATTCAAACCAGACTAACTCAACCGTCCGGCGGCTGACAATGATAACTACCATCTTCATGCCGCTGACACTTGTGGCAGGCATATTCGGAATGAGCGAGTGGACAGTAATGACCGGTGGTACGGATAATATCAGGTACTCCTTCCTGATCTTTGCAGCCGTTATGGCAATTATTGGCTTGTCAAATTTCCTTCTCATCAGATGGCTTGAACGCAAAGACTGGAAGAAACCGCTCTGAAATCAGTAATTGCTACTATAAAGAACAATGCCGGTGTGATATTGCATGAATAGAAAAAGAGTGAGGTGGCTGCTGTCGCTTTCACTCTCACTCTTTTGATGTGGTACCACCAGGAATCGAACCGGGGACACACGGATTTTCAGTCCGTTGCTCTACCAACTGAGCTATGGTACCAAATCGGTTTGCAAATATATTGCCTTTTTCTTTCGTGTGCAAGAGGGCTCTTTCACTTTTTTAAAGAGACCATTTAGCTGCTTAAGATATTATCTTTGTCATATCTTCAATCAGGCATGGAACTAACTTTTCACACACTTCCCAACGGGATCAGGCTGGTACACAGCCAGACATCAAGCGAGGTTGCACACTGCGGCATAATTATTAACACGGGCTCACGTGACGAGCTGCCAGATGAGCACGGCATAGCTCATCTTATTGAACATATGCTCTTTAAGGGCACCACACACCGCAAAGCATACCATATACTCAGCCGCCTGGAGGACGTCGGCGGCGAGCTTAACGCTTACACTACAAAAGAGGAAACAGCCATACATGCTTCCTTCCTGAAGGAACATTACCCACGGACTGTTGAACTGATTGCCGACCTTCTTTTCTCTTCCACCTTCCCTCCTTCCGAATTGGAAAAAGAGAAAGAAGTGGTCATGGAGGAAATTAACTCTTATCTCGATAACCCTGCTGAATACATCTTCGACGAATTCGAGGAACTGGTATTTCCCGGCCAACCCATTGGCCGGAACATACTTGGCAAACCCGGGACTATCAGGTCAATAACGGGTAATACCATCCGTAAATTCATCAAGCGCAACTATTCGACCCGACAGATGGTTTTCTGCTCCGTCGGGGCTATCAGTCCAAAAAATATAATCAATCTTTTTGAAAAGCACTTTGGACATGTTGAAACGAATAATGGTGTGCAAAGGATTAAGGCCGAGTACAGGTACGCACCTGTTACGACAGAACGGCAGATGGATACCTACCAGAACCATTGCATAATGGGTAACATCGCCTATGACCTTCATAATGACAAGCGAATGGGGCTTTTCATATTGAATAATATCCTTGGCGGACAGGGCCTCAATTCACGACTGAACCTTTCGCTTCGTGAAAAAAGAGGTTATGCCTACAATGTCGAGTCAATGTATAACCCTTATACAGATACAGGACTTATAACCATATATTTCGGTACTGACAAGCGAAATCTTGAGAAGAGTATAGCACTCACATACAATGAGCTGGACAGGCTGAAACACCAGCCCCTCGGCATCTTGCAGCTGTCAAGGGCAAAAAACCAGATCAAGGGTTATCTTGCCAGAGCCTACGAGAATCACGAGAGCCTCATGCTAAGCCTGGGAAAGAGCCTGCAGATTTTTGACCGCATCGACACGATGAATGAGACCTTCCGGAAGATAGACGCTGTCACAACCACTGAACTGGCTGACATCGCGAACATTATCTTTGACCGTAAATCACTCTCAACATTAATATACAGACAGAATGGAGAAAGAACTTGACAAATACATCAAGGAGCACAGCACACCTGAGGATAAGGTGCTTGAGGAACTCTACCGACAGACTCATCTTTATGTCGTTAACCCGAATATGGCCTCAGGACATATTCAGGGCAAGTTCCTTGAGATGTTGTCATTTATGATTCATCCGTCACGGATCCTTGAGATCGGAACATACACGGGTTACTCGGCAATATGCCTGGCCCGGGGACTGAAGAGCGGGGGACAGCTTCATACAATAGAGATCAATGATGAACTCAATGAGATGAGCACCCATTATTTTGCCCTTGCCGGCCTGGCTGACAGGGTGACTCTGCATACGGGCAGGGCTCAGGATGTCATACCAGAGATGAAATATATATTTGACCTTGTATTTATAGACGGTGATAAACGCGAGTACTGTGAATATTATGACCTTGTCTTTGAAAAAGTACGTAAGGGAGGATTTATCATTGCCGATAACGTACTCTGGGGTGGTAAGGTTGAAGGCGGAGAAGCTTTGAAAGATCCTCAGACTAAAGGCGTGGTGATGTTTAACGAGATGGTCCGTTCAGACCCCCGCGTAGAAAAGATAGTGCTACCGCTGAGAGACGGACTGATGATAATCCGTAAGAAGTAATGGTGGTACGATTTTTGAGTATTTACACGGTAGAAATAATTAAATCATGAAGAAAGTAATAGTTTCCGTGCTCGTTTTGCTTATGGGCATTATTGTGTCTGCGCAAGATTTGCAGAAGGCTACAACCACAAGATCAGTCAGGCTTTTTGGCGACAAGGATGACCTTACTACGGTGATTCAGCTTATCCCCGAAGGCAGCACAGTTGAGGTTATAAAGACAGATTCACTCTACAGCCAGGTGCGTTTCGGGGAGGTTACAGGTTATGTCAAGTCAGACGGTCTCGGCCCGGATCAACCTGTTGTTGCCGTTGCCCCTGTTGCTCAGCCGCAGGTCGCTGAACAGCAACAGTATGAAGTACAGCCGGAAGAGAGGTATGCAGCCCTGGTGGCAAAATACGGTAATGACATTGGAAAACGCCTGTATCAGAATAAGGTATGGAAGGGTGTCACCTCCGAAATGGCTGTTGACAGCTGGGGCAGACCCAAACAGATAAATCGCATGTATGTTGATCAGAGCGTCGACGAGGAATGGATCTATTCAAAGAAATGGCTCTATTTCAGGGATGGTATCCTCATCGAATGGGGAGCAGTTAAACAATAATTGATTGCCTGAGTAAATAAAATAAGAAACGCCCGTGGCAGGCGGGAATATATAAAATAAGAAACGCCCGTGATGGGCGTTTCTTATTTTCAGAGCGGGAAACGAGACTCGAACTCGCGACCCCGACCTTGGCAAGGTCGTGCTCTACCAACTGAGCTATTCCCGCAATTGTGAGTGCAAAAATAATACTTTTTCCATAATTACAATAGATAATGCAAATTGCATTAGTCTGGCTGTTTATCCGAATGACAACACACCATCTAACCCGTAATAATTCACCTGAACAATCAGTTTATTTTAGTAATTTCCGGATGTTGTACAATTTATTCAACGCCTCCATGGGCGTGAGATTGTCAAGGTCAAGGCCAAGCAGCTCATCACGTATCTGCTTCAGCACAGGGTCGTCAAGCTGATAGATGCTCAGCTGATATCCTTCCCGGTTAACAGCTATCTCCTCTACTGGCTTTCCCAGTGTCTGTCCGCCGCGACCGACCTCCAGCATCTTCAGTATCTCGTCAGCCCTGCCGACGACACTCTTTGGCATACCCGCCATACGGGCCACATGAATGCCAAAGCTGTGCTCACTCCCTCCCCTTTTCAGCTTCCGGAGGAATATGACCCTGTTGTCAAGCTCCCTGATTGAGACATTGTAGTTCTTTACCCTCGCAAAGGTGTTCTCCATCTCATTCAGCTCATGATAATGTGTGGCAAAGAGCGTCTTTGCCCGGTGACGGTTCTCATGGAGATACTCAACCATCGCCCAGGCGATGGAGATGCCGTCATAGGTGCTTGTGCCCCTGCCTATCTCATCGAGCAGTACCAGACTGCGGTCGGATAGGTTATTAAGTATGCTGGCGGCTTCGTTCATCTCAACCATGAAGGTTGATTCACCAAGGGAAAGGTTATCCGATGCTCCAACCCTGGTAAAGATCTTGTCAATGATGCCAATACGGGCTTCCCTTGCCGGTACAAAACAGCCGGACTGTGCCATTATCACAATCAAAGCCGTCTGCCTCAGCAGTGCAGACTTGCCTGACATGTTTGGCCCGGTCAGTATTATAACCTGCTGATCGTCATTGTCAAGCCATACGTCATTGGGCACATACGGTTCATCCGGGGGAAGCTGCCTTTCGATCACAGGGTGACGGCCATCCTTTATATCAAGCACATGACTGTCGTCCAGTACCGGTCTCCTGTAGCCGTTCTCTTCAGAGATGGCCGCAAATGAGCGCAGGCAGTCGAGCCTGCCCACAGCTGCAGCATCAGCCTGAATAAGTGCGATGTACGGGGTCAACGAAGAGACGAGCTCATTGAAGAGTGTCGTCTCAAGCGAAAGTATCTTCTCACCGGCACCGAGTATCTTGCTCTCATACTCCTTAAGCTCTTCAGTGATATACCTCTCGGCGCTGACAAGTGTCTGTTTGCGTATCCAGTCAGCGGGGACCTTATCCTTATGGGTGTTACGGACTTCGATATAATACCCGAAGACGTTGTTGTAGCTTATCTTGAGGGAGCTTATACCTGTCCTGATGCTCTCTCTCTGCTGCAGATCGTTCAGGTAATCTTTTCCGCCGTAAAATATATTTCTGAGCTCATCAAGCTCCTGTGATATACCTTCGGCTATTACATGCCCCTTATTGACTGCTGCCGGAGGGTCAGGCATCAGAGTGCGGCCTATTTTCTCCACCAGTTCCGGGCACGGGTCAAATCCCGAGGCGATAGACACAAGAGGCTGACACCCGGTTCCTGAACATAACCTTTTCAATTCTCCGATGGCTGTAAGCGCCCTTCGCACCTGTGCCACCTCGCGCGGTGTCACCCTTCCTACCGAAGCCTTGCTGAGCAGACGCTCAAGGTCGCCCACCTCCCTGATAAGCCCCTCCATCTCCTCGGCAATGCCGCTGTTGGTCATGAGAAAATCGACGATGTCAAGCCTGGCGTTCAGCACCTCAATATCCTTAAGGGGCAATGATATCCACCTCTTCATCATACGGCCGCCCATTGGCGAAAGAGTACGGTCAACGATATCAATGAGCGTTTTGGCTCCCTCGTATGGCGATTGAAACAGCTCTAGGTTACGAACGGTGAACCTGTCAAGCCACACGTATTTCTCCTCCTCGATACGGGCGATATGGTTGATGTGGCCAAGATTCTCATGATGAGTCATGTCGAGATAGTAAAGGATGGCACCTGCAGCCACTATTCCGTTGGGAATGCCCTGCACTCCAAAACCCTTCAGGGAACTGGTGCCGAACTGTTTCAGGAGCCTGTCATTTGCCGCCTCTGGGGAGAAAATCCAGTCGTCAAGCTTATATGTATAAAACCTGCTGCCAAACCTTTCACGGAAAAGGTCTGACTTGCGCTTTCTCAAAGAGGACCTCCCTTGGCTGGAAATTGTTCATTATCTGCTCTACATGAGCAGTATCGCCTTCCGCTATGTAGAACTCACCGGTAGAGACATCGAGCAATGCCAGGCCAACAGCCTGTTTATCAATATGTACTGCAGCAAGAAAGTTGTTCTCCTTATTATTCAGCACATTGTCGGTGAATGAAACGCCGGGGGTGATCAGTTCTGTTATCCCCCTTTTGACAATCTTCTTTGCCAGTTTGGGGTCTTCGAGCTGTTCGCATATAGCTACCCTCTGCCCTGCCCTGACAAGTTTGGGAAGATAGGTGTCAAGGGCATGAAAAGGAAATCCTGCCAGCTCCACAAATCTCGCCGACCCGTTAGCCCGGCGTGTGAGAACGATACCAAGGATCTCCGAAGCGCGTATGGCATCTTCACCGAAAGTCTCATAGAAATCGCCAACCCTGAAGAGCAGTATAGCATCAGGATGCTTCGCCTTGACAGCCATATACTGCTTCATCAGCGGAGTTTCTGCATATTTCGGTATCTGAGACATCAGCGGTGCGGGATATTATCCACTTTATGCAAAACAAAATTAAGAATCTCCTTCTACTTAAGTATAACTTTTATCATAAATACTCCGGAAGAGTTTATTTACTTTTGTGAGGCAGTCACTACAATACAAAGTGCCTGCGAAAACCCAACAGACAGTTAAAGTAAAAATATAAAACATGAAAAAAGTACTTATTCTCGGTGCCGGCCTGGTATCAAAGCCAATGGTTGATTATCTTTTTGAAGAAGGTTTTGAAGTAATCATTGCCACACGCACCAAAGACAAGGCAGACAAGCTGATAAAAAATCATCCGAACGGCAGGGCTGTTGCCTGGATGACCGAGGATATGGAATCACTGTCAGCCATGATAAAGGATGCTGATCTCACTGTCAGCCTGCTGCCCATACAGGTATCATGTTGATGTGGCAAAACTCTGCCTGACAGCACAGGAAACCCCTCGTAACAACATCATATGTATCACCGGCAATGCAGGCTTTGCATGACGAAGCCGTCAAGGCAGGTGTTATATTCCTTAACGAGGCAGGTCTTGATCCGGGTATTGACCACATGTCGGCCATGAGGATAATTGATAACGTCCACAAAAACGGCGGCAGGATTGAGGAATTCTATTCCCTCTGCGGAGCTCTTCCCGCCCCGGAAGCTATTAACAATCCGATGGGATACAAATTCTCATGGAGCCCCAAGGGTGTTGTCCTTGCCAGTCGTAACGGCGCCACATACCTTAAGCATGATAAAATAGTGACCATTGCGCCCATCGACCTGTTCAAAGACAGGTTCACAAATTATTTCCCCGGCGTGGGCGATATGGAGGTTTACCCGAACCGTGATTCAGTCAGTTACGTCGACGTTTACGGACTTAAGGGCATCAGTACGATGTATCGTGGCACATACAGATTCAAAGGATGGTGTGAGACACTTGACCTGATAAAGGCAATCGGCCTGATTGACGATGGCGACCATGATTATACCGGTAAAACCTATAAACAATTCGTTGCAGAGAGGGCAGGTTTACCAGGAAAAGATCTCCGCAGCGAGCTGAAAAATAAACCAGGCCTTAACCCGACAGAGACAGCGCTTGATTCTCTTGAATGGCTGGGACTGTTCAGCGACAAAGTGATGGGATACGGTGTGACCTCCCCATATGAGATCACCTCTGACCTTATGATTAAGATGATGTGGCTCGGTGATACTGAGCGTGATATGGTTGTAATGCAGCATCTTTTCCTTGCCTCTTATCCTGATGGCCACCGGGAAGTCATCACTTCACGGATGCTCGATTTCGGAAGCCCGGCAACAGATACGTCCATAGCCCGGACAGTAGCCCTGCCTGCAGCCATGGCTGTTAAAATGATACTAACAGGCAGGATTATGCTGACCGGTGTTTACAGGCCCGTTCTTCCTGAACTATATAATCCTATACTGGATGAGCTGGCGCTGAATGGAATAAAGATGGAAGAAGAGTACGGCCAGACAATAGATAAAATGATCAGGTAACTTTCAGAATTTCAAATAGAAATCCTTTGTGAGGGAGACATACTCGTCAGAGTAGTTATGTCTCCCTCCTTTTTCAATCACAATTGTTGATTCTTCAACATTACCCTGACTATAGCCCAGAGTCATCAACACCCTTGACGGAGGGGTTTCCGGTGCAGGCCGGACATTGAGTTTTCTCTGACAGTATAAACCCAGTGAGCCGGCTATCTCAATAACCTGACCTGCTTCATTTACAGGAAGAACCAGATGCAGTGTACCTGACGGTACCATAAGACGTATTGCTGCCTCAAGAAGTTCCCGGAAGCTCAGGGTGAGCGAATGTCTTGCCATAGCCTTACCCGGGTCAGGATTCGGGAGGGAGTCGACAAAAAACGGCGGATTGGTTATGACAGCGTCAAAAAGAAGGCCTGCCTTCGGAAAGTAGTCCTGCACCCCGGTATTTATCAGAGTTATTCTTTCATGCCATGGGCTGTCGCTTATGTTCAGGCCAGCCTGCATAAAGGCACCCGGGTCAGGTTCAATCGCAACAATATTTGCATCAGTACGCTGTGCAGCCATAAGAGCCAGCACCCCGGTACCGGTACCGATATCAAGAATATTCCTTGCTCCATGAAAATCAGCCCATGCCCCCAGCATTACGCTGTCTGTCGTGATTTTAAACGGAGCATGCTCCTGCTGAATGGTAAACTGTTTGAATTTAAAGTAATTGCGGGACATCTTTCAAATCAGGTGATGCCGAAATAAATATTTGTAAAAATATAGCCTAAATTAGCATTAATTGTCGTGAAAAAATTTATTGTCATGTTTGAACATAAGAAACACGCTTTACTGCCACTGATCTGCAGTGATTTTGCCTGCGTTTGATCAAGGCAAGTTTACTTGAGACCCCTCTAAAGACGGGGAGGTCATAAAAGATTCTTATAAGAATCCTTATTTTGATGATGCAATAGTTTCATTTTAACCCGACAGTGGGAGAATTTTAACTATTTTTCAAATGCTAATTAATTTCATCTGGCGTGAGTACTGATAAGCATAATCCAAAACTGAAATTAAGAGAGAAAATCTTTAAATGGTTTTTCCTCACAAGCGACAGCTATAAAGTTTTTATTTCATGGATCAATGGCTTATGCCGATTCTTCCTGATAATCTCCCTGGCTTTATTTATATTATGTTTTCTTTTCTATATCGGATTTAATTATTCCCCGGAAGCCTCGGAAGGTTTAATTTCAGCATTTCGGATACTGTTTCTTGTGCTTTTCTTCTCCAAATACATTCCTGAATTGTTAAGTTTTAAGAAAAGCAACGGCATATCATTAATATTCAGAGTGTTAGTTTTTATATTTACTTTTTTCGTTTTCCTGACAAATACTGATCTGATCAATCATGACAAGGCCATCTGGAATTTGTTCTATGGAAATACATCTATAATAGTTGGTATTACCCTTATCGGTATATCTGAGATATCAGGATCATTTAGGCTACTTAGTACCATCAAGATTCCTCCGGCATTAATCTTTTCTTCCAGCTTTTTATTGATAATATTAATTGGATCAGGACTTTTATTGTTACCGAAAGCGCACACCGGTCATTTATCATATATTGATTCCCTGTTCACTTCAGTCAGTGCTGTTTGTGTTACAGGTCTGCTGGTAGTTGATACGGCATCGGCTTTTACTACCCTTGGAAAAGTTTTCCTCCTGTGCTTGATCCAGATTGGAGGATTAGGCATAATGACTTTTACAGGATTTTTTGGCTATATCTTCACATCTTCCGGTTCATCGTTCCGGAACAGGTTATTGTTAAAAGAGATTTTCTCAACAGAATCATTAAACAATCTTTTTAAGCTACTGGTTAAAATAATAATCCTGACCTTTTTAACCGAAATCGCCGGAGCTGTAATTATATATTCAAGCCTTGACCGGCAGGTTGGTGACAAGCTGATGTTTTCAGTTTTCCATGCAGTTTCAGCTTTTTGTAATGCGGGATTTTCAACATTGTCGCAAGGATTGTCTGCACCCGTTGTGAGACATAACTACTCCCTCCAGATTTCGGTCGCTGCGCTGATTGTTCTTGGGGGTATAGGATTTCCGGTACTTGTTAATATGTATTCAGATATCAAACATTTCTTAATTGCCCTGATAAGAAAAATACAACGAAGCACTATTCCCTTGAAACCGGGGAAAAAAAATATTACAACCCGGCTGGTTCTCATTACCACCGGTATATTAATCATTTCAGGAGCAGGACTGTACTATTTTTTTGAATCAAAAACCAGCCTGATATTTTATAATAACACTGATAAAGTCATAGCTTCTTTTTTTGGGAGTATAAGTGCAAGGACGGCCGGATTTAATATGGTGGATATCTCATTATGGAGTTATCCGACAATCTTTCTTATGATTCTGTTAATGTGGATCGGTGCATCCCCCGGTTCAACAGGAGGCGGAATTAAGACAACCACCTTTGCCCTGGCTTTCATATCGGTCTTAAATAAGTTAAGGGGCCGGGACCAGGTCAGGCTGGGCAACCGGGAAATAGGAAACCAGACATTGATAAGAGTGTTATCAATAATTTTCCTTTCAATAATTATAATCACTGCCGGTTTCTTTGGTCTCTTGCTTTCAGAGCCGGAAAAGAATCCCGTACACCTCCTTTTTGAGTGTGTTTCAGCATTTGGCACCGTTGGTCTGAGCCTTGCCAAAACAGACAGCTTCAGTATTACAGGTAAATTGGTTGTCATTTTTTTAATGTTCATAGGAAGAGTTGGGCCACTGACACTATTCACCGGATTTTTGCTTTCTTCCCGCAAAAGATACTTTAGGTATCCTGAATTGGAAATAATTATAAATTAGTCGCACTTAATTGACAGCAATATGAAATATATAGTAATCGGATTAGGCAGATTTGGATCAAAACTGGCTTCCATTCTCACCGATAAAGGCCATGAAGTAATTGGTATCGATCACCATGATGAAAGGTTGGATGAGCTGAAGGATTCAGTGACTACGGTTATTAAGATGGATTCTACCAATATGAAAGCTGTCAGTTCCCTTCCGTTACATGATATTGATGCGGCTGTTGTAGCCATAGGTGAAGATATCGGAGCATCTGTACTTACATCGTCAATATTAAAAACCTTAAAAGTAAAAAGAATAATAGGCAGGGCTATAAACAAGATACATTATGATATTCTGAGACAAATCGGAATTGATGAAATTGTCTTGCCTCTGGAAGAATCAGCCAGGCATGTTGCTTCAATGCTTCAATTTAAAAATATCATTGTACAAACTGAGCTTAATGAAGAGTATTCAGTAGCTGAGGTGAATATTCCTTCCAGATATATTGGTCATTCCCTTGAAGCCGTAAATATAAGGGGCAGATTTGAACTCAGGTTAATTGCAGTAAAAGTACCGCCTAAAGAGAATATCCTCACATCATTTTTCAGAACCAATTATAAGGTATATCTGGATTATGATGTAAATCAGCCTCTTGGAGAGAATTACATACTAATTCTTGCAGGTAAAATAAATGATCTCAGAAGATTTGTCGAGAGTTAGGTCACCAGTTAAACCATCAGCAGAAAATGACAAATTATATTATTACGGCCTTATGTGTTATAATAATTCTTGCCTATTTTTTTGATATTACCAGTAAGTTCTCAAAAATTCCCGGTGTTATATTACTTATCCTGCTGGGAATGGCCATTCAGATTATTTCAGAATCCACCGGAATAAAAATTCCCAATCTTGAGCCGGTGTTACCTGTAATCGGAACCCTGGGTCTGATAATGATAGTCATGGAGGCAAGTCTCGATATTGAGCTTCAGGGAAACAAGAAGCCTCTTATTATAAAGTCGATATCAGCGGCATTAATATTGCTTGCCGTATTTGTTGCAATATTCACATTTATTCTGGTTCGCTTCTTTGAATTGCCACTTCGGAATTCTTTATTGAATTCAATTCCTTTAGGCATTATAAGCAGTTCGATTGCAATTCCTTCTGCTATCGGTCTGCATTCTTCAGAAAGAGAATTTGTTATCTATGAAAGTTCCTTTTCTGACATTTTTGGTATAATGATTTTCGATTTTATCCTGCTTAATGAGAGTTCAATAGGTTTAGGTGTATTTAAATTTGCCCGTGACGGTATATTGACTGTAGTATTAGCTTTGATTTCCACGGGCATTCTGGGTTACCTTTTGCATAAAACCACCTATCATGTGAATTATGTTATTATCCTTACATTTATAGTTCTGATTTACAGCCTGGCCAAATTTTTTCATCTGCCTGCTCTCCTGCTGATCCTGATCTTCGGGCTGGTACTGGCAAATAATAAGTTCCTCGAAAAGGAGTTCATCAAAAGGTTTATTGATTTCCCGAAATTCAGAAACGATATCGGCTCCTTCAAGAAGATACTGGGAGAACTGACATTTCTCGTAAGGTCTTTCTTCTTTATAATGTTTGGTTTTTATACACAGGTTTATGACCTTTTCAATCAGGATAACATACTGACAGCATTAATAATATCCCTTGGCATATTCCTTTTAAGATGGTTATTCTTCAAGATGGTGCTTCGTCTTCCTGCTGTCCCAATGGTCTTTTTTGCTCCCCGCGGTCTGATAACAATCTTGCTTTTCCTCAGCATTCCCGTCGAGTCCAGGTTCTCTCTGATCTCACAGGAAGTCGTCACTCTTGTGATACTTATTACAATACTTTTTATGGCAATTGGAAATTTTCTTCATAAAAAGGAGGTACCTACCCCTGAAGAGGCATGATTACAAAATCTTTACGATACTCCCAGCCCGAACAGTGCAAAATCATATTTGACCGGATCTTTTCTGTCCATTTTTCGCAGGATTAAGTCTAATTCTGCAACTGCTTTGGAGTCATTTTGTTTGCGGGTAATTAGGCCAAGCCTTCTTGCTACGTTCCCTGAATGAACGTCAAGCGGGCACGACAGGATTGAGGGCGGTACAGACCTCCATAACCCGAAGTCAACGCCCCTGTTATCCCGTCTGACCATCCACCTCAGGAACATGTTGATTTTTTTTGCCGCAGATCCGCTGAACGGATCTGAAATGTGCTTCATCGTCCTTGGGTTGTGGGGTAGTTCAAAGAAAATCCTTCTGAATTCATGTATGGCCGGCTGAAGTGAATCCCTGGTCCGGAAGTTGCAGAAGATGCTTTCCATGCCGCCCTTCTCCCGATAGATATATTTAAGGGCCTCAATGAAATAGATGAAATCCTCGGCATTGAAAGTCCTGTGGACAGCGCCTTCTATTGTCTTAAGATCATTATCCGTATGGTTCAGGACAAAATCATAAGGTGTGTTACCCATGATGGTCATCATCCTGTCTGCACTTCTCAGTATTGATACACGGCTGCCCCATGATATAGTAGCCGTCAGGAAGCCCGCTATCTCAATGTCTTCCTTTAAAGAATAACGGTGAGGGATGCTTATCGGATCGGTCACGATAAATTCAGGCCTGTTGTATAAATCGACACAAGCGTCAAGAAAATCTTTCAGTTCTCTGTGGTCTGACAGTTCCGGCATCTTCCTGCGTTTATCCCCTTCGGTTGCCATATATTTCTTTCCTGAACATACGGGCTCCCTTCGCTTCCATATATGAAGAGTAGCCCTTGTTCCGGGCTACTCATCCATCATCTCAACGATGCCAGGGCTGTTCTGCAGCCTCGCATCAATGTCATTTGACCTCCTTCCATACAAGTGCACTTGCACCGACGATAGGGGCGTCACCGGACTTGAGTTGTGAAGGAAGGATCTTAACCTTGTTCTTGAAGATCGGCAGCAGATGGGTCTCCATGCTTTCCCTTGCAGGCCTGAAGATGTATTCACCGGCTGCTGTCGGGCCTCCGAAAAGGAAGATGGCTTCAGGACTGAGGTGATGTACAGTATCAGCAAGGCCCTGTCCGAGATATCTGCCTGTGATCTCAAAGACTTCAAGTGCTATTTTATCACCTTTTACGGCAGCATCATAGATATCTTTTGATTCAAGATCAATAAAGGATTTGCCGGCAAGAAGGCTGTCAGTCGCATTATATTTCACCATCAGCTCAAAGGCAGTGCGCTTCATGCCCGGAGCTGAGCAGTATGCCTCAAGATGTCCAAGTCCGCCGCAACCGCATACACGTCCGTCGGGTATCAGGGTAGTATGACCGCACTCACCTGCAAAGCCGTCATGGCCATATACAAGGTCACCGTTCACCACCAGCCCGCTGCCTACTCCGGTACCAAGAGTGTACATGACGAAGTTCTTCATCTCCTTTGCGCCACCGTAGATCATCTCGCCCAGAGCTGCGGCGTTGGCATCGTTGGTAAGGGCAATATGCTGATATTCAGGAAACTGTTTTTTCAGAAGATCAACAAGATGCACAACTCCCTTAAATGACAGGTTAGGGGCATACTCAATGGTGCCGTTGTAATAATTTCCGTTTGGCGCTCCGATACCTATGCCCAGGATCTCAACCTGCGGATTAACCATGGTGACTGATTTGATCAGGCCATTTATTGCCTCGGCCATATCTTTCACATAACGGTTTATGTCCCCGTGAGACGGAGTATCTATTCCGCCCTTTACAAGTACATTACCCTCAGCATCGACGACGCCTATAACCGTATTGGTACCACCAATATCGATTCCTATTGTTAGTTGTTTCATTTATCTGTTGTTCTATGATAATTATGCCGTACGTATTTTACTGCCCTTGACACCGAAGAAGAAGATGTACAGATAGCAAATTGCAGGGACTATGAAGGCCCACGAGTAACCAAGAGCAGGGCTGTCTGCAATTCTTCCCATTATTACCGGTACCACAGCGCCACCGACAATCAGGGTGTTGATGATGCCTGATGCCGTACTCATCTCACCTGCATCGAGATCTCTGACTGCCAGGCTGAAGATGTTGGGGAACATTACAGAGTTGAATAAACCGATAGATACCAGTGTCCACAGTGCTATATTTCCCGGGGCAAAAGTAGTTGTAATTGCAAGGCCTGCCGCAATAAGGGCGAAGACAGCAAGTGTCCTGTTTGCATTGCCTCTTCCAAGCTGGATAGCAAGCAGGTTAATGAATGATGTTCCGAGGAATATCAGTCCGATAGTCCAGTTCCAGTCTGTGACAAAGGCGCCGGAAACGACTGCCAGAACCAGTACGAGGGCAAAGTAGAGATATTTGCGCGAAGGGTCTTTTATATCGCTCATCATGATAGAGCCGAAGAAACGACCTACCATAGCGCCACCCCAGTAGATAGCTGCATAGGTTGAAGCGTTCTCTTTGGTCATACCCAGCTTATCATTCAGGAAGTTCACAAGCAATCCGGCGTTGCCCACTTCGGCGCCCACATAACAGAAGATGGCAACTGCTCCAAGCAGAACATGGGGATACTTCCATACACTCTTTCTGGACTGTACCTCTGAACCGATGATCTTCGGCAATTTAATGAGGGCGATAGCAAAAGCCACAAGCAGTACTATTACACCCATAAGCAGAAACGGCATCTGCACCGTATGGGCCGACTCCTGCGGGGTCATTATGTCACTCACTCCCTTGAAAATAAATACAGAGATAATATAGGGAGCTATCATGGTGGCAATGGAGTTCAGGGCCTGGGTGAGGTTCAGCCTTCCGGAAGCAGTTTCCGAACTACCCAGAGCCACTACATACGGGTTAGCCGAGGTCTGCAGAAAGACCACACCGGCTGCCAGAACGAAGGTAGCGGCGAGGAAAAGGGGAAATGACGGTACTTTTGCGGCCGGATAGAACATGAATGCACCGACAGCCATAAGCAAAAGGCCTGTAATTACAGCCGTTTTGTAACCGATCTTTCTGATTACATAGCCAGAAGGTATTGACAGTACAAGATATGTAAGGAAGAATGCCCCGGTGAGCAGCTGTGCCGAAGCCTCGCTAAGAGTAAATATATCCTTTACCTTGCTGCTGAGAGTGATGATGAAGGTAGTGGCAAATCCGAAGATGAAGAAGATTGAGGATATTACCGACATACCTAGTACCAGGCTGTTGTTTTTCTTTTCCATGATTTTACGGAAGATTAATGATAATTACCAGTCGAAAATTTTATTAAAGGACTAAAATTATTTCTTTTTTTTTCAACAGCAAGTGAAATGGGGAAAACTATTCAGGTCAGGGCTCATTTGTGATCATTCCGTCTTTTATCCTGATAGTCCTGTCAGACATCGAAGCCAGCTGAGGGTCATGAGTGACAATGATGAATGTATGGCCGAAGGTGTCGCGAAGCCTGAAGAAGAGGTTATGAAGCTCTTTTTTGTTCTCGGTATCAAGGTTGCCTGACGGTTCGTCAGCCAGTATCAGTGAGGGGCTGTTGACGATAGCCCTGGCTACTGCCACCCGCTGTTGTT
This sequence comes from uncultured Bacteroidales bacterium, assembly GCA_963743775.1. GTDB lineage: Bacteria > Bacteroidota > Bacteroidia > Bacteroidales > VadinHA17 > SR-FBR-E99. The sequence goes on along the minus strand of CAVURA010000008.1, from coordinate 65,641 downwards.
CGCCGCCGCTGAGCTGCGACGGTTTGTGGTCGAGCCTGTCTCCCATACCCAGGAAGGAGAGTAATGATGTGGCCTTCTCTCCGGCTTCACTGCGCGATTTTCCTGCAATGAGTGCCGGGATACACACATTCTCAAGAGCTGTGAACTCAGGCAGGAGCTGGTGAAACTGGAACACGAAGCCGATGTGCCGGTTTCTGAAGGCAGCGAGGGCACGCTGCGAGAGCGCGCTAACGTCTTCGCCGTTAAAGAGCACTTTCCCGGCATCAGCCTTGTCAAGAGTGCCAAGTATCTGTAAAAGGGTAGTCTTACCGGCACCGCTGGCACCCACAATCGTAACAACCTCCTTCTCCTTTACCTCAAGGTCGATACCCTTAAGTACCTTCAGGTCTCCGTATGACTTGAGTATACCGGTCGCCCTGATCATTTCACATCATTATTAATATCGTGTGCGGTACTGTTGATCTCATCAGAGAGCGGTGATGCAGCGTCCTTGAAATCCTTCTGTAAATTTTCGGTCACATCGTTTATGTCTTTCGTGACTGAGTTGGTAACTTCATTAATGTCTTTTCTGATATCCTCAGTGCTGCTTTCAAACTCCTTCTTGATCTCGTCTGTGGCTTTCCTGACCTCACGCATGCCCTTCCCCATGGTCCGCATTATATCGGGGAGCTTGTCAGCGCCAAAAAGAATGAGAATAACTATAATTATGATAAATATTTCCTGTCCGCTTATACCCATTGGTTCTGTAAGATTGCCGGTAAAGTTACTAAAGAATAGCAAACAATGAATCCGGCATGTTAATAAAAGAATGAGGCTGCCTCAATGGGGCAGCCTCAGATCATGTGCCGTCATCCGGCTATCTTTTTCTTTTCTGTTTCAACAGGTTGGGCATTGTCATCTTCACCTTTTTTACGTGTTGTCTCATACAATACAGGCGTGGAAATGAACAGGGATGAGTATGTTCCGAAGACTATACCGAACAGGAGGGCGAAGATAAAGCCTCTGATCACCTCCCCTCCGAAGATAAAGACGATAATCAAAACAAAGATGGTCGCCATACCGGTGTTCAGCGTTCTGGCCAGGGTGCTGTTAAGGGCCAGGTTAAAGACCTCTTTCCGTGGTCTCTTCCTGTAGAGAGGCAGGTATTCCCTGATCCTGTCATAAATAACCACAGTGTCATTGATCGAGTAGCCGACGACAGTCAGAATTGCTGCTATGAATGCCTGGTCGATATCCATTGAGAATGGCATTACGCCCTGCAGGATTGTATAGAGACCAAGCACAATGATAACGTCGTGCGCCACAGTTATTAATGAACCTGTCCCATACTGCCACTTACGGAATCTTATAAAAATGTATAAGAACATGCCTAACAGGGCGAGAATAATTGCCCACACAGCTTTGCCGGCCTGGTCGTGGGCTATTGTCGGCCCCACGGTTTCGGAGCTTACGATATAGTTATTGATAAAGGTATTCTCATCGACGCCAGGTACAAGATCCTTAAGTCCGCTGTAAATAAGGCTGTTCACCTCATCTGTAGCGGCGGGATCCTCAACCTTGAATTTTGTGCTGATCTTAACCTGGTTTTCTGAACCAAAGGTCACAACCATCGGGTCACCGCCGAGTTCATCGGAAAGCAGGTTAGCAATCTCTTCTGTATTTACAGGCTTCTCGAATTTGACAATATATGTCCGGCCACCCGTGAAATCGATACCCTTGCTCAGGCCTTTGGTCGAAAGTACTACAACACTGAGTAATGTGAGTGTGATTGAAAAGATATAACCGTATTTCCTAAGGCCAATGAAGTCAATATGTAAGCCTTGCATGAAGTTCTGAGTATAAGGTGCAGAGAACTTCAGGTTCAGATTTTTCTTCAGCAGCCATTCATAGATCAGTCTTGATATAAGCACTGCCGAGAAGAGTGATGTAATGATACCTATCACCAGTGTGGAAGCAAATCCCTTGATAGGTCCTGTTCCCGTAAAGTACAGTATAACACCTGTCAGCAAAGTGGTCACGTTACTGTCAATGATTGCTGAGGAAGCGCCCTTATAACCGTCGGCGATCGCCTGTTTTACTCCCTTGCCTCCCCGCAACTCTTCCTTGATCCTCTCAAAGATCAGCACGTTGGCATCAACTGACATACCTATTGTAAGCACTATACCTGCTATACCGGGGAGTGTCAGCACCGCGTTCAGCGAGACAAGCACACCCATCATGAAAAACAGGTTCACCATCAGGGCAATGTCCGATACCAGACCGGCAGACCGGCCATAGTAGAAGATCATATAAAGAAGAACGACAAAGAAGGCGATAATGAATGACTTCATACCGCTGTTTATCGCGGCCTTACCAAGTGAAGGGCCAACCACAGTGTCTGAGATGATGTGTGCCGGAGCAGGCATTTTACCTGACTTCAGGATGTTTGCAAGGTCTTCGGCCTCTTCGAGGGTGAAGTCACCTGTAATCTCTGTGTTACCTCCGGATATTTCATTCTGAACACGCGGATATGATCTTACATAGTCGTCAAGTACAACCGCTATGCAACGGCCTATGTTATCACGGGTCATGCGCTGCCATGTCTTTGCACCTTCACCGTTCATTGAAAAGTCGACTTTAATATCTGAACCGGTCACTCCCGTGGAGGGACGTGCAGAGGTAACTACATCTCCTGTAAGAGGTGCCCGTCCGTCACGCGTCGTAATCTTTACAGAATGCAGTTCATATAATGTTTTGGTATCGTCATATTTGTATGGGTTCTGGCTCCAGTAAAACTTAAGTTCCCTGGGAAACAGGGCCTTTACCTGGTTCATCTTCAGGTAGGCGTTCACCTTTGCGGTGTCCTTGCCTGCTGTGAAACCGATAAGGCAGCCAGGTACCGGCTGACCGTCCTGTGAAACGTTTGGCCTGAGAAGCCCGAAGAGCGGGTTCTGACGGGTAAACTCTTCAAGATTGGATGATTCTGACACTGCAGTTGTATCACTGCTTACGATGTCAATAAGAGATTTTTCTGCCGTAGTATCTGCCACAGCAACAGTATCTTTTGCAACAGTGGTCTCTGCCGGCTGGATAGTCTTGAGATATTCATTGGCCTGAGCAAGGTACCCTATTACCTCAGAGTTTTCGTATGTTTCCCAGAATTCAAGGTTGGCTGTTCCCTGCAGCAGGTCACGTACCCTCTGCGGGTCTTTCACACCAGGTAGTTCAACAAGGATGCGGCCGCGGGGCTGCAGTTGAGATATATTAGGCTGAACAACGCCGAAACGGTCAATCCTGTTCCTCAGAACATTGAATGCATTGTCAATAGCAGAGTTGGCCTCTTCTTCAAGGACTTTCTGAACATCCTGATTGGTGGAATTGAAGTTTATACGGTCCTTCAGTTCAACGGTACCGAACACTGCCGCGAGCCTTGCATTGGGATCTATCTCCTCAAATGAGCGGACGAAAAGAGGTATAAAGTCTTCATTGCCCAAAAGCTTCTTTTGCTTTGCCAGGGCAAGGGCATCATTGAATGTTTTATCTGCGCTGTAGTTTGACAGTGCCCTGACGATATCCTCAACCGAGATCTCCAGTATTACGTTCATTCCACCCTTAAGGTCAAGACCCAGGTTAAGCTCCTTCTGCTGCACCTCTTTGAAGGTATTACCAAGGAAACCCCACTGATCCTTAGGCAATGAGGCCACTGAATCCATATAGTTAAGCTCCTTGTTAAGATCCCCTGCAGCATATACCCTGGCTTCCTTTTTGACTTTAAATGAAGTCGCCGTAAAAGAAAGCTGGTAAACGCAAACAAGGGTCAGGGCAATAGCCAGAGCTGTGATTAATCCTTTGTTCTGCATCTGTATACTATTTTAAAATTGTTTTCCGGTGTTTTACTCGCTGAAATATACGAGGCGCAAATATATAACTTTATTTTCTGAAAGCATATTAAAAAACAAAACTGCCGGCTGTGGCCGGCAGTCGTCATAATTCATCAAAATATTATTCAACCAGCTTTTCGTAATCGGTTTCAATCGGCTTGCGGTTAATAAAATCGTACAGTGTAAGTGCGCGTATATTATAGAAATAGCTCCAGTAATTACTCAGTGCCTGGATATAGCTCCGCTTGTTCTGATCTTTCTTGGAGTCGGCGTTATTGAGCTCAAGCACATCTATCCTTCCTATCAGGAACCTCTGTTTTGTCACCTCATACATCTTGGCAGCCACGGTGTCTGACTTCGCAGCTATCTTCACCTGGTCATCCTGGAGGTTGAACTGCTGAACGTCAAGAAGCAGGTTCTGCTCAAAGTCGACGCGTGACTGCTCGACCTGTACCTGGGTCAGCTCCTGACTCGATTTTGCCATTTTGTATTTCCCTCGCCCGAGGCCCCAGTCCAGAATCGGCATTGTCAGAGCAAGCCTTACTGCCTGTTGTTTGTCAGGGTTACTATAGGCAAGGCTGAGATCGGGATCCTGGTCCCGTAATCCGTAAGAAGCTGTTAGATTTGCATTCAGTCCCTTCTCTGATTTGGCCTGAGCCACTGAGCTCTGAGCCTCCACCAGCTGCCTTTCAAGGGCAATCAGGTCAGGATTATTCGCTTCTGCCAGCTGAATAACCTCTGACACCTCCACCTCAAGGGCAGGTATCTCGGCCGGAATAATAAGCTCCATGCGGACGTTCTGGTTGAAGCCAAGGAAAGAACGAAGTCTTATTTCGCGGTCCCGGAGGTTGATCTCCGACTCATTAATTGCAGTTCCCGCGTTCAGGTACGAAAGTTCCATCTGAAGAAGTTCATCCTCTGCGATTGTGCCCAGGTTATAACGTCCTTTGGCAATCTGATAAAGGGTATCAGCATTTTGCATGTTGGTCTGTGCTATCTCCCTGTTTATCTGGGCAAGAGCCAGGCCAAAAAAGTTCTGCACCGCCTGTATCCTGACATTCTCCACATCCCGGAGGTAAGTTTTCCTGGCTTCCTCGTATTTCATCGGCTCAATCTTTTTCTGCCATCTTAGCTCGTTATATCTGAAGAGAGGCTGAGTGAGCATAATATTTAACGGAGATGTGATATACTTGTATGTATTATTCTCAAGATCAATCTCATGTGTTATATCAGAATTCAACGAGATGGAGCCTCCCGTCGGTCCGATATTCTGTGTGAGTGATAGCGATGCCTGGTTCTGAATAACATTTACCGACGCATACTCATATTGCTGTGTTGACGAGTTCCATACCCTGTTATATGCTGAGCTGTAATTCGGCAGCGTGCCGCTGAGCATCAGTGAGGGGCGATACTCTGCTACAAATGTACGGTACTGCCAGTAGCTTGCACGAAAACGATGCTTGGCAATAAAAGCATTGGGGGACTGTTCCGCGGCAAGATTGATAACATCCTCAAATGTAAGGCGTTTTACCTCCTGCGAAAAACCCGGAAGGGTAAATGAAACAGCAAAAATTATTATAAAGAGTGTTTTTAGTTTTTTCATGTTATGTGATTATTCATAGCGAAGCGATTCAATCGGATCTCTTTCAGATGCCCTCTTGGCCGGTGAATACCCGAATATAACACCTACTGCTGCTGACACACCGAAGGCGATAACCACCGAGAACAACGAAACGATTGTTGTGATACCGGCTATCTTTTGTATGGCCACTGCCAGGATGATACCAAGGAAGATGCCGATAAAACCGCCTGTTACACTTATCAGAACAGCCTCCGACAGAAACTGTACCACAATATCCTTTTTCTTTGCACCGATAGCCATTCTTGTTCCAATCTCCTTTATTCTTTCCATAACCGAAGCGAACATTATATTCATTATACCTATGCCCCCTACTATCAGTGAGATGCTGGCTATTGCACCGAGAACAATATTGAAGATATCTTTTGTCCTCTGCTGCTGTTTGAGCAGCAGCTCCGGAACCGTAATTTCGAAGTCCTTTACGTTGGAATGTCTTCTCAGCATCATTCTGCTGAGCAGTTCTGTAGTTGGAGTAAGTTGTTCTGTCTCACTGACCTGCACCACAATCTTATCAAGCTGGTTATAGTTAGTCTCACTCGCTGAAGCATCAGAGCTGCTGACAACGACACTTTCATGGTGCCCGCCACCACCAAAGAGCTGCATTGATGTAGCCTGGGTGGCAAGTTTGGTATTTACCAGGGCCCTGTTTTGGTAGCGCAGCAACATTGTCTTAATGGGAATATAGACATTGTCATTATAAACATTCACTCCTTTATCTTCGAACCCTGTAAGTGAGACATTTGTCTTTTCAAGCACACCTATTACTTTCAGCCACACATTGTCAAATTTCAGATACTGGCCTATCGGGTCTACCTGGCTGAAAAACTTGGCCCTGATATTTGCCCCGATGATGCAAACCTGTATTCCGTATTCTTCCTGGTAATCATTGAAGAACAATCCCTGTGACAGAGGCAGGTTATACAGTTCGAAGTAGTCATTTGCAACCCCGACCAGTTTGGCGGTATATCTCATACCATTAAGAACGATTATCGAGTTGAATGAAATTTCCGGGCTGATCCTCTGCACTGCCGGGATTGTGCTTCGGATAGCATCGACGTCAAGGAGGGTCAGCCCTCTTGAAAACTTATTCAGCTGTCTCTCGCTTTCGTCAGTTCCTGATTCTTTCTCCTGCACAATCGGGCTGATAAGAATATTATTCACCCCGACCATTTTTATCTGGTCAAGTATCTCCTGCTGGGCTCCCTTTCCTATTGCAAGCATGCTTATGACCGCGGCAACGCCGAATATGATCCCGAGCGCTGTAAGTATCGACTTGAGCTTATTGGCAAGTATAGACTCAACGGCGATGCGCATATCGTGCTGGTATCTTTTAAACATTTTCTTCCTCCGCTGATTACCTGTTTGAACCTTCTGAACTTACTGGTTAGGGATAACGACCTGCTGTCTTGCAGCAGTATCTGTCTTTGCAGCGCCGGGTCTGCCCTGCCGGGTGCCGGCTGCTCCCGGACCTCCGGTGCCTCTCATTTCTCTCATTTTTTCGCGCTGTTCGGGAGTGAGGTTCTGCATGTACTCCCGCATTTGTTCCGGGGTCATATCAGGTCTCATGCCCTCCCCCGGGTTCACATTTTGTATCCGCTTTTCCTCTTCTGCCTTAAACTGCCTGCGCTCTTTGACAATCGCTTTCAGCTCTTCTCCGCGCAGCTTGAATTTGTCTCCGCCTTCGGGAACAGTCAGATAAAGCTTGTCTCCCTTCGATAAACCCTGTTCGACAATCACGTCATTCTCGTTTGATTCTCCGAGCACTACCACCTGCCGGGAACCGTCCTTCTTATATACAAACGGAATGCTGTCAGCTGAAGTAAAGACAGTCTCCAGCGGAATATAAACTACATCCCGGAATGTCTGAGTGATGATCTGGTTCCCTGTTGTCATTGAAGGTCTCAGGACGGGATCTGAACCGTCGACGTTTGTTATTACCTCAAACACCTTGGCATCGGTGTTGGGGAGCTGTTCTCCGATGTTGGCAACGCTGAATACTACGCCGGTATAGGATTTCTCAGGAAAAGCATCGACAGTAAGTCTCACGGGCTGACCTGCCTTGACCTTGCTGACATCTATCTCATTGACATAAGTCTTTGAGATCATTGACGAAAGGTCAGGAAGGGTAGCCACTACCGGATCCCACGGGCTGATTTCTGATCCGACCTTGCGTTTTGCGCCGTTCCATTCCCGTTTGTAAATGACCATACCGTCAGAAGGTGCCTTGATAATGAATTTCTGAATGATGTCCTGCATCTCCGATACCTTGCGTCTCTGTTTCCCAAGCTGCAGCTGTGTGTCCTTGATATCAGCCCTGGCCTGCTGTACTTTGAGGTCATAGTTGCTGACTGCCTGCTCATAGGATCTCTGGGCTTTTTCGAGTGAGATCTTCGCCTGCCTTATGGTTGTGGGTGGCTCGTATACTGACTGTTCAAGGGTGATCTGCGCCTCCTCAAGGTTAAACTTGAGGTTCAGAAGCTCATCCCTGAGATTCCCAAGCGAAATGGTGGTGTCGATCTGCTTCTTCAGAAGTTCGGTCTCAAGCGTCTCCTGCCTGTCAAGCTCATCCTTAAGAGTATTGTCTACACTCGACCGGTCAAGCGTGGCAACGTAATCATCCTTCTTAACCTCAGTTCCCTCAGGCACAAGATCCTGGATCTTTATCCCTCCGAACCTCATGTTACGGCTCATCAGACCATCCGGTCCCCTGATATCAGTCGAGACCTCAGCCTGCAACTCACCTGTGGTTGTCACTACTACCTCAAAATCGCCCTGCTGAACTTCGGTAAACAGCACACCGGTGTCTTCTTTTCCAGCAATTTTGCTGATCACGATCATGGCAATAATCGCAACTGCGACAATGATCGCGGTTATAATAAGAGTCCTTTTCATCTGCGGAACTTTTTCTGATATTTTAATTAAGTCGTGAAATTATCACAAAAATATGCTAAGTCAATTGTTTTAAGGAAACATTAACTTTCGTTAACTTAACAGAGTAAGCCGGGACGAATACCCTTCAGCTTTTCAGGGCACTCATTCCGGCAGGGTTAATTTTACACGCTCCTGACAATCCTGATTACATCATCTGCCAGTTTTTCAGCCAGTTCTTTTTGTCTGTCCTCGGCATAGACGCGGATGATGGGTTCGGTGTTTGATTTGCGTATCTGGACCCAACCGGCAGGAAGATCGAGCTTAATACCGTCACGGGTGTCACAGACTGCGTCGGGATAATTTTTAATGAGAACAGCTGAAAGTTTAGCCATATCGGTATTGCCCGCCGTTTCGACCCTTTTCTTCGCTATGTAGTAATCAGGATACTGTCGTCTGAGCCCGCCGCAGGTCACTTTTGACTTTGCCAGGTGTGTCAGAAAAAGTGCTATGCCGGCGAGAGCGTCGCGGCCGTAATGCAGGGCAGGATATATGATGCCGCCGTTGCCTTCACCGCCGATGACGGCAGCTGTACGCTTCATCTCCGCGACAACATTCACCTCGCCCACAGGGGCGGAGCTGTAATTGCATCCATGACCTTCAGTGATGTCCCTGAGCGCTCTTGTGGATGACATGTTTGAGACTGTTGAACCCTTTTTGTGGCTAAGCACATAGTCAGCAACAGAGACCAGAGTATACTCTTCGCCGAACATTGTACCATCCTCACAAATTATCGCCAGTCTGTCTACATCGGGGTCAACCACGAAGCCAAGGTCGGCGCCTTTTTCTTTCACAACACGTGATATGTCTCCCAGATGCTCCGGCAAAGGCTCGGGGTTATGCGGGAAGAGGCCTGTAGGTTCACAGTACAGCTCAATGACTTTCCTCACACCCAGTGCATTCAGTAGCGCGGGGATAACTATTCCGCCCACAGAATTGACAGCATCAACAGCCACTTTAAAGCCAGCGTTTCTAATCGCCTCAGCATCAACCAGGGGCATCCCTATCACGGACTGAATATGCTTTTCTGTCCAGCCTGTTTCGCAGGTAATGGTGCCCAGCAAGTCATAAGATACATAATCAAAATCTTCAGCTTCAGCAAGGGCGAGGACAGCCCTGCCATCACTGTCGTTCAGGAACTCGCCAGCCTCATTGAGCAGTTTCAGGGCGTTCCATTGGGCAGGGTTGTGGCTGGCTGTCAGAATGATTCCGCCACCTGCCCCTTTTCCGGTGACAGCCATCTCAACAGTCGGTGTTGTGGCCAGACCGATATCTGTCACATTTATGCCCACACTGCGCAAAGACCCGTTTACAAGCGAAGCCACGAGTTCTCCTGAGACCCGCGCATCCCTGCCTGTAACCACGGTGAGCGGACCCATGCCACGTCTCCTGAGCCAGGTGCCGTATGCCGACGCAAATTTTATAATATCAACGGGAGTCAGTGCCTCGCCGGGTTTGCCGCCGATGGTACCCCTTATGCCTGAGATAGATTTTATCAGTGCCATATTCCAGTAAATTTTCTAATGTGCAAAGGTGCAAAAAAGATCGGGGAGAAAACCGGTAAATAGTTGTAAATTTGCACACTGAAAAACAATTACAATGGAAAGAAAGCCTCAGGGGCCACAAAGAAAAAGGACTGGGAAACCTACAGCTAAACCGGAAAAGGAAGAGCTGATCAGGCTGAACAAATATATTGCAAACAGTGGCGTGTGTGCCCGCCGTGAAGCCGATGAACTTATCAGGAACGGTCACATATCAGTCAACGGAACCAAGATTACTGACATGGGCGTTAAAGTCAAACCGACTGACACTGTGATGTATAATGGCAAGCCACTTGCTCCCGGAAAGAAAGTTTATATCCTCCTTAACAAACCTAAGGGTTATGTGACGACAGTGAAGGATCCTCATGCTGAGTTTACCGTACTTGACCTCGTCAAGGATGCCACCAGTGAGCGGATCTATCCCGTCGGCCGGCTGGACAAAAACACCACCGGAGTGCTGATGCTTACCAATGACGGTGACCTGGCCGGCAAACTGACCCACCCAAGCTTCGGTGCAAAAAAAGTATATCATATCTTCACTGACAAAATACTGACAAAGAACGACATGGAGGCAATGGTCACGGGCGTGGAGCTTGAAGAGGGTATCGTCAGTGCAGATGCGATATCTTTTCCTGAACCTGATGATCATACCCAGGCAGGTCTTGAGATCCATTCAGGTCAGAACAGGGTTGTCAGACGCATGTTCGAAAAGCTTGGCTACAGGGTCAGGAAGCTTGATCGCGTAAGCTTCGCAGGCCTCACCAAGAAAAACCTTCAGCGGGGTCACTGGAGACATCTCACTGACCAGGAGTTAAGTATGCTTAAAAGAGGCATTTACAAATAGGGTATTAATCTGATGGGACACAAATCGGGATTTGTAAATATTCTTGGAAACCCCAATGTAGGAAAGTCGACATTGATGAATCTGCTTGTTGGTGAGCGACTCTCTGTCATTACTCCGAAGGCGCAGACGACTCGCCACAGGATAATGGGCGTGCTGTCGGGCGATGACTACCAGATAGTCTATTCTGACACTCCCGGCATTCTAAACCCGAAGTACAAGCTGCAGGCGGTAATGATGAAATCCGTTGAGTCTGCTCTCGATGATGCTGACCTGATCCTTTATGTTACCGATGTTGTGGAGACAGTTGACAAAAATGCTGAGCAGCTGGCACGTATCCTAACCAGTGAAGTTCAAAAGATCATTGTCATCAACAAGATAGATCTCACCACTCAGGCTGAGCTGGAGAATATTGTGGAGAAATGGGCTGACATGGCACCCGGTGTTCCAATATTGCCTCTCTCTGCCCTGAATAAGTTCAACACGGATCTGCTTCTGCGCCAAATAATTGCCAGTCTTCCGGAAGGACCGCCGTATTTCCCTAAAGATCAGCTTACTGACCGCTATGAGCGGTTTTTCGTCTCGGAGATCATCCGGGGAAAAATCTTTGAGACTTATCAGAAGGAGATCCCATATTCTGTTGAAGTTGAGATTGAGAGCTATAAAGAGGAAGAAACACTGACAAGGATTGCAGCAGTAATATACACTGCGCGCGACAGTCAGAAAGGAATTTTAATCGGACACAAGGGTTCGATGCTTAAACGCGTCGGTACAGGCGCGCGGAAGGAGATCGAAGAGTTCCTCGGTAAAAAGGTATTCCTGGAACTGTATGTGAAAGTGGCACGTGAATGGAGGGATAATCCGCGCATGCTGAAGAAATTTGGATACCTTTAGTCTTTTTTTATTGATCATGAGCAGAATAGCAGCAATTGTAGGCAGGCCTAACGTAGGCAAATCAACTCTCTTCAACCGCATGACAGAGAGCCGTGACGCCATCGTTAACGAAGTGAGCGGAGTGACCCGCGACAGGCACTATGGTAAAGTACTGTGGAACGGAGTCGAATTTTCAGTTGTGGATACAGGAGGCTTTGTAGAAGGCTCTGAAGATGTATTTGAAAGTGAGATTAACCGTCATGTGCAGCTGGCCATCAGCGAGGCAGATGTAATCATCTTCATGGTCAACGTTGAGGATGGCATACATGAACTTGACAGATCTGTTGCCGGCTTGCTCCGGAAGATTCAAAAAAAGGTCATTACGGTCGTGAACAAGGTCGACAACAATAGCCGGTTGCTCGATGCTGCTGAGTTCTACGGTCTCGGACTGGGAGATTATTTCCCCATCAGCTCCATCAACGGAAGCGGAACAGGCGACATGCTTGACGAGATTGTGAGGCACATGCCCGACAAGGCCCAAGAGCCTACGCCGGAAATACCAAGGGTGGCTGTTGTAGGCCGTCCCAACGTGGGCAAATCATCACTCGCAAATGCCCTCCTGGGAGAAGACAGAAATATTGTCACTCCAGTAGCCGGCACCACACGTGATTCAATAGATACAATCTATAATAAATTCGACACAAAGTTTGTGCTCATTGACACTGCAGGTCTGCGCAAAAAATCCAGGATCGATGAAGACATTGAATTCTATTCCATCCTGAGGTCGATAAGATCCATTGAGGATTCAGACCTCTGTCTCCTTCTTGTCGATGCCACACGCGGTATGGAGTCACAGGACCTTTACATTCTCAGTGTCATCCAGAAAAATAACAAGGGGGTTATCTTCCTGGTTAACAAATGGGATCTTGTGGAAAAAGACACCCAGAGCACCAAAAACTTTGAGGATGAGCTCAGGTCGCGGACTGCACCTTTCACTGACTACCCGGTGCTTTTCATCTCTGCCAAAACCAGGCAGAGGATACATAATGTACTTGAGCTGATCATGAAGGTTTATGAGAACAGGAGAAGGAAGATATCTACCTCGCAGCTTAATGAGGTAATGCTTCCGTTAATTGAATCAACACCTCCGCCGGCACTCAAGGGCAAGCATATCAAGATAAAGTATATCACCCAGCTCCCTTCGGCGTACCCCACATTTGCCTTTTTCTGCAACTTTCCACAGTACATCAAGGATCCTTACAGGCGGTTCATTGAGAACAGGATGAGAGAGAATTTCGAGCTGTCAGGTGCACCTGTGAAGATCTATTTCAGAAAAAAATAAATAAATTTGGTGTGGTTTTTGCTGTTCAGAACGGGTAGACCTTTATGAAAATATATATTTCGATATTGATTTGTTCACTGCTGATCTTTCTTGGTGCATGCGGTCCCATAGAGAAGCTTCCGCCTGAGCCGGCGATAGAGTTCAGGACTTTTGCCCTCTTTGATACGACCGATATTTTAGGTAACCCTGCAAAGGCCGGCAAGCTGAACTTTTATTTTGAGGATGGTGACGGCGACCTTGGCATGTCAGCACCTGACAGCATAGCATTATCATCGGGTAGCAATCTATTCCTCCAGCTCTACCGCAAGATAGGAGGTGTCTTTGAGCTGGCTCCTCCCAGTGATCCGCTTTACCCTTCAGAATACCGCATTCCATATCTTAATGCGCCGGGTCAGAATAAAGTACTCAAGGGAACGATAGACGTGACTATAATCTATTTCCTTTATAATGATACTGACACGCTGTATTATGATTTCTGGATCAAAGACCGCGGTGGCAATGAGAGTAATACAGCCACTACGTGTGTTGTCGTTCTGGGAGATACAGGTACCTGCGGTGACGGGTGATCAGACCCTTAAGCCCATCATAAGAACATCATCCACCTGTTCGTTATCGCCTTTCCATTCATGGAAATAATCCCTTATCCGTTTTTCCTGTTCAGCCATTGAAAGGGACTTAATTTCATCTATGACTGTCCTCAGCCGGCTGATTTTCATCTTCTTGCTGCCATCACCGCCAAACTGGTCAGGGTATCCGTCAGTAAAGAGATAAACCATGTCGCCTTCCCTGAGATGGTACTCCTGGTCATCAAAAAACTTCTCAGATACTGACTCTCCGCCCACGGCAGAGCGGTTACCCCTTACGTACTGCTGTTCTCCGTCGATAACAAGTATAACGGGTCTCATGGCTGAGGCAAACACCAGGTGTTTGGTTTTTATATTAAACTCACAGACAATGATGTCCATGCCGTCGTTTGAAGCTTCCAGCTCCTGGTTCTGGTTCAGTGTTGAGAAAATCTGCCGGTCAAGCTCATGCAAAACCTGTGACGGTCTGGTGATCTTCTTCACAGTGATAATATCCTGAAGAAGAGCTGTTCCTATCATTGACATGAATGCTCCGGGAACACCGTGACCGGTTGAGTCAGAGCAAACTACCACAAACCTGTCTTTGTCTATCCAGTCGAACCAGAAGAAGTCTCCGCTGACAATGTCCCGGGGAAGGAAGAAAACGAAAGCATCCCTGAAAACTGTTCCCAGTCTTGCGGTATCAGGCAGAACGCTGCTCTGGATACGCCTGGCATACTTTATACTTTCGGTGATATCAAGGTTTTTCTGGGCCAGCTCCTCCTTCTGTGCATAGACCTCTGAAGTTCGTTTCCTCAGTTCATCCTCAAGAAACTCACGTTGTATCCTGTGAGCACGCTCACGAAGATAGATTATAAGGTAAACGACAGCAACAGCAAGTGCAATGACTGACAGGATGAACCACCAGCTCCGCGTAAAATGCTTTTGGATTACCAGGTCGAATGAGGCTGTTGTGACATTCTCGGCATCATCGCGGGACAGGGCTTCCACAAGGAACTTATAATGACCTTCGGTGAGTCTGTACGTTACCGACCTCTCTGCAGTTATTTCTCCCCATTCCTCATCGGAGTTTTCCAGTTTGGTCCGGTAAACAACATTTAACGGATCGCGCAGTGAAATTCCAGCGTAGTTGATCCTTACAGTATATGATGACTTGTAGGGTAAGTTGTAAGACTCACGGTAAGGATATTCAGTATTACCGATTATCACTGACAATATTCCTGCCTGGGGAGGGGTAGATATCTTCTGTTCCATTGCTGGGCTGTAAGTCCAGATACCCTCTGTCGTGCCCACATAGACTGACCCATCATGCGTCTCGGTCATCGCTTGGGCCATGCAGTCGCCGTGGAAGCCGAACTCACTGCTGAAAGATCTGGCTGACCCGGTAACAGGGTTGATGATGGAAAAGCCCTTTTCATGACCGGTCCATATTCGGCCGTCAGAGGCTATCAGAGTGCTGTAGCAGTAATTTGAGAGCATCCCGTCAGCCGTGGTGAAGTTGAGAAGAGTATCGCCTGCAAAATAAAACAATCCGTTTCCGTTAGTACCTGCGGCAATTTTTCCGTCAGGGGAGCCGGAGAGGCTCAGTATCCTGTTGCGCATCACACCCTCCATGACCAGACCTTCAGTCCTGACACCGCCGGTGATATGGATATAGCATAACTTGTCCGTTTCCGTAGCAACCAGTACCTCTCCCGCCCTGTTAACAACCAGTTGTGATACATTATTATGCGGAAGCATCTCCCAGGTGGTGTATGCCGCCTTCTGTTTTCCCGTCTCCCTGTCGAGGAGGATAACACCGTTCAAGGTAGCAATCCAGATATTGTCAGCCTCAACTGCAATTGAATTAATACGGTTCTGTCCGGGGTTCATGGAGCGATAGAACTGCTTTACGTCTCCCCTGGCGTTCATCAGCCACAGACCGTCACTGATTGTTCCAATCCAGATATTTCCGTTTTCATCACTGTTCCAGGAGACAATACCTGACCCTCCTGTCTTACGGTTCAGCTCACGCCAGTTTATAAAACTGCCGGTGACCGGATCGAAGTCATAGAGGCCGTTCCTGTTACCAAGAACAACCTTCCCCCCTGATTCGCCGATGAAGTTTATCTCTTTGTTCACCGCCGGTGCAAAGAAGGAGAAGGCATTGGTTGTTACCGCTGCGAGGCCACGGTTGAAAAGGCCTATCCAGAGGTTCTCTTCACGGTCCCTGAAAATTGTTTTAATATCATTTTCGGGCAGACCTGAGTTCATATTATAAACCGTAGTCTGGCTCAGCGAAGAAAAATCTTCATTGAATTCAGCCCTGATCACTCCTGCCTCGCGGGTAGCAATAAGGAGCGTCCGCCCCGGTCCGGCAATCAGTTCAGGAATACGCAAGGCCCTCAAACGCAGGGTTGTCAATTGCCGATGCTGTCATGATGCCATTCTCACGCTTTATCAGGTAAAGACCGGCACCGTCAGTACCTGCAACCCAGTGATTGTCATCTATTTTTCTGACTGTCTGAACCCAGGTGTACTCAAGTTCAGGGAAGGAATAGTTGATGACTGCCTTGTCCCCTGTTATAAGGCAAAGATGCAGGTTATCCTGTGTAGCAACAATAACTGAATCCGGTCCTGAAAATGATATGTCAAATATTACTGTTCCTTCCGGCATTGACATCCTGGTCATCTTTTCACCGGTTCCTGCATCGGAGACATAAATACCCTTGGTCTGGGTGACTATCCATATCCTGCCGTCCGGTCCCTCGGTGATGCGATTTATTTTGTCAGCCTGTATTTCACTTTTTCTTACCGGAGGGCCTGCGTTGTTCCATGTAAAGAGCGAGCCGTCGGTCAGACCGATCCACATTGTTCCTTTTTTGTCACAATAGAGAGCGTTGGGGTATGCTTCTGAGAGGGTGTCTGCCAATAACATGGGATGGAATTCAAATCCATCATATCTGAACAGGCCGGATTCAAGTCCAATCCAGAGAAATCCACCGTGATCCTGATCGATCACGCTGAGATAATCGCCCGGCAAGCCGGTGTTCTGGTCGTAGGTCCTGTAACTGTATGTCTGTGCTTGTGCATGACCCGGGATCAGCACCAGCACCAGGCTTAAGCAGAGTGCTGTTGTTAAGATACTTCTGCTACTGACCATGCTTATTTTTTGGGTCTGACCGTTATTCTTGGCTTATATACCGGCACGCCGCCAATAGGTGCGCTGAAAAACTGCAGGTTCTCTCCATATTGGTTTTCGACTGATATGACCACATTGTTGTTTCTTACCAGGTCACCCTTTTTCTTATAGAACCTGAAGTCAAGAGACTTGCCAATTTCAGCATCAAGGATAGGCATACGGTTTTCAATCCATTGGTCTTCACCTGACAGCGGCATGGCCTGTCCTTTACGTTCAACGGATACAACAACAAATTCACCGTCATTGTCCCAGTCGAAGTTTCTCTGTTTAATATAGATACATCCGCTGTCAATATATGGGTATATATGAGATACGAATGAGGTATCATTATTATTCCACATCCTGAAGGTGTATTCATAGGTGAATGCATTGGCTCCTTCGATAGGCACGTTGGTGTCAGATCTTCTTGATAGGGCGTACCTGTAAAGGTTTCCGTCATCGCCTGAGATGCCGTCGCATATTATTTTAAACACGTTGCTTGAGAACTTCGGATAATACTCGCCGTCAACAGGATTGAACGGGCCAAATGTGAACCACTTCTCATCGAATTTATTATCCATGCCGAATGTCCTCGTGGCGAGCATTGTGCCACTTTTATAATTTCCGGTTGGATTGATACCCTTGGCATCAGGGTCAGTATAGCATCCTTTGCCTCCAAAAACAGAGTAAACCATACGGGTATTCCAGAAGTTGTTCAGCTCATCTGTCTTGCCACCGATATCGGCGTCATAAATCCTTATATAGAAAGGATCCTTGTAATCTTTCGGTATGGTAAAGAAAAATGTCTGGGAGAAGTCATCGTCTCCCCATGATGTTACCCTTCCTTCCGGACCGAAAGTGATCAGGAACGGAATATTCTCATCCGGACCCGGGACTTCCTGGCCTTTAACCACGGCAGGCAGGGCCAGCAGAAGTGCAAGGATAACAATGTGTATATACCGGTTTTTTTCCATTTTCCGTGGTAAAATAATTAATTTCCGTTAGGGGTAACCTCGATGTCCTTGCAGACACATACCTCACGTACAACGCCGCCCGCACCCGGTTTAGAACTAACTATCAATTGTATATTATATTTCCCGGGCAGTGAATAAATCTTTGATACCTCCAGCCCTGAAGAGACAGTTTCATCTCCAAAATTCCAGTAATACCTGGCAATATCCATACCCGGGAGATTTGATTCTCCGGCATTAAGGATAAGATTCTCTCCGGCCATTATCGCATCAGGGGAAACAATAACAGGCTGTTCGATATCCGTTATTGCCAGTTCATAAGAAGCCTGGCGTTTTTCAATGCCACCGGTGATAAGGTTGACAATATCGAGGCTGACGTCATAGATTCCCGGTCCGCTGTAACAGTGTTCAGCTGTTACCCCGTCGGCTTTTGTTCCGTCCCCGAAGTTCCACTCCCACCTGAACCTGATATCCATAGTATCATTTTTCAGTGCATTCTCCTCAATAAATTCATAGCAATAGTTATTCTTCCTGACTGTATCGCAAACAGACCAGCGAATGATCGTGTTGGCGAACCTGAAGATATCATCATTGTGCTTGCGGCGGTTTGAAGCAAAATATCCTTCAAGGCCGCCCTGAACAGCATAAAAGGCGAAGTCATCAGCTTCTGAGTTGATCGGATCGTCAAGCACCACAGGCTTGGTCCATGCACCGAAAGCAAGGGTTGTGTACCATATATCAAGCCCGCCGGGACCTCCCGGACGGTCAGAGGCAAAGTAAAGCCTTCCCGAGCTGTGAAGGAAGGGATTTATCTCAGCATCGGCTGAATTGACCTTATCACCGAGATTAACCGGACTGGCCCATTTCCCCGCAACGTTCTCACACATATAAATGTCATATTTGCCAAAGGTGCCCGGCATATCAGAGCAGAAAAACAGGTACATGCCGTCTGCCGAGATATACGGATAAGAAAGGTTAATGGCAGGGTCATTGTATTCAAATGGCTGAATATTTGTCCATTGCGATCCGTTGCGTGTAGCCGTGAATATGCCGAGTTTGTTTGACTCATTCTTTTTCACCTTTCTTCCCACGATGTAATTCCTGGTGAAATAGAGTGTTTTGCCATCGGAGGAAACCGATGCGGGCCCTATATTGATATCCTTCCCGAGGTTGGATGCGAAGAGTTCCGGCTTGCCAGGTTCACCATTTGCGTCAAACGGTGCAAAATAAAGCTCGTAAAGCCTGACACCCTCAAGATTCTTTTTTGTAAGGAAAGGATTGGTCTTTCTGTTCGAGCAGAAGAGTATTCCGTCACTGAGTATTACAGGAGCCATCTCATCAGAGCCAGATGATACAGACGACACCGGAGAAACCTCAAAAGCACCTTTTGCCTGACCGTAAAGAAATACGGGACAGACCAGAAGAGCTGCGAATATTACGGCCTTATATGTTGAATGCCTCTTCATTTATCAGAAATACCTTGGCGAAGTTGCACTAACCGAAAATTCAAATTCATACCTCAGTGATACCTCATGGGTTCCCGAAGTGTAGTTGTTGAGATGGCCCAGCTGATAGTCGTAAGAATATCCAAGCTTCAGCTGTGGCGTCAACTGCAGGTCAAGAAGGGCGACAACCGCCTTTTCGGCAATCCTGTAAGATCCTCCGATCCATACCAGGTCAGCAATTATCAGGTTTGCATTAAGGTCAAGCTCCAGCGGCTCCGACATTGAATACCTGAGCAACATCGAAGGTTTGACCTTAAAGAGGTCACTGAACCGCAGTAGAGCCCCGGCGGAAAAATAGGTTTTGAACATTTTATAGTTGGGAGAGACCTTGAACTGATCCATCTCATCACTCTCATAGGTCAGTATTGACGGTACCGAAAGTCCGGCAAAATACTTATCAGTATAATAATAAAACCCGACACCGAAATTCGGAAGTGTATAATTAGTGCTTCCGGTCAGCAGCGGGTCAGCCGGATTTCCGTCAGGGAACTCAAGATTATTGTAATTTGTATTGGAGAGATCAACCCCTCCCTTTACCCCCATCGACAGCTTGCCGCTGCCAAGGCGCACGCTGTAGGCATAGAATCCGTATATGCCCACATCTTTTGTCACTCCGTAGGTATTGTATTCAGCAACCAGTCCGAGAGCTACTTTCTCCTTCTTGTTAATAGGACTGTGCAGCGACAGGTTCTGGAACTGCGGTGCACCGGCGATCCGTGCCCACTGCTTGCGGTATGAAAGATTGGCGCTGAGAGCTCCGCGCGTGCCGGCATATGCCGGATTGATCACTAGACCGTTGGTGAGATACTGGCTGGTGATGGGAGTCTGCTGTGCCGTAGCCACTGTCTGGAGCAGGACAGCGAAGGCAAATATTATGTATACCCTTAGCTTCATCCTATCTCTTTAGTATTAGGAAACCGCTGATATGAGCCACATAGTCAGGAACTGTCAGGTCAACGGCGCCGTTGATTGTGAGCAGGTAATAGTAGGTACCTTCAGGGACCTCACTCCCGTGAAGGTCAAGTCCGGTCCATGCATTTACAGGATCATCACTCCTGTAGTCATCTGCCTGATAGACAACCGCACCGCCTGTATTTATTATTACAAGCTCGTTGCGGGTAAATTCCAGCCCTTCTATATTGAAATAATCATTTATCCCGTCGTTATTAGGCGTCACTCCTTGTGGAATGGTCAGGTCAGGAACGGAAAGGATAACCTCATCCGGTGCTGCAATGCAGGTATTATTCCTGACACTGAATTCAAAAATATTCTCTCCGAAGCCCAGCTGCCGCACAGCAGTATTTCCAACTGTGGCGTCTTCAAATTCAGGATCTCCGTCCCCTGAAATATATGTCCAGACTGATGTACCGGTTCCTTCAAAGCTACCCTCGAGGTTGGCTGCAAGCTGGTAAGGCAGCAGCTCCCTGTCAAGCCCGGCAGTGATATTCTGTGGCATGATGTCAACATTGACTGTGACAGCCGGCGACACTGATGAACAACAGTTGTTCTCACCTGAATAGACATTGCGTCGGAACTGTGTGGTGCCATCGAGCAAAGGCGGCTGGTAATTTGCTGTGGTATTTGTTCCTGCAGCGTTTACCCAGTCGGGAGATGAGGCGTCCTTTTTCTCCCAGAGGTACCTGTACCTGCCATCACCTCCGCCGGGGGAGTTACCCGTAAGCGAAGATGGTGTGCTTGTATTGCATATTGTCTGGTCGGCGGTAACCGTATTGCCTGTTATAAGTGGTAAGACAGTGATCCTGAACGTCGAATTCTCCGCACATACACCTGATGCAACTGTTCTTCTGAACCATGTGGTTGATGTAAGCGCCCCGGGCTGATATGTCTGGGTTGTTACAGGCAGGTTCGTGAAATTCACATTGTCAGTCGATGATGCCCATGTGTATGTATATGTTCCGAGCCCCCCGGCCGGAGCTCCGGTAAGTATTGACGGTGTACTTCCGGTGCTTATAGTATCATGCTCCATTGCGCCAATACCGATCTGAAATCCGGTGATGGCAGGATCAACCGTTATCTTTAAATCATTGCTCGTGCTGGTGCAGACAGATGAGTTGACAATACGCCTGTACCATGTGCTTGCTGTCAGGACAGTGCCTGGCAGATCCTCGGCAGTGACTCCGCTTATCTCGTTAAATGTGGTGCCGTTGATGCTGTTTCTCCATATGTAAGTGTATGATCCGGCACCGGCACCGTTGGCAGGCAACGAACCATCCAGTGTTGCAGGCGCAGAGCCTTCACATACTGTCTGAGCAGCTGCGATGGTGTTGTTTGTAATTGAAGGATGACAAATCAGCAGAACAGACGGGCTTGCCGACTGGCATGTATTGTTCAGGCCGCTGTAGACAATTCTTCTGTAATATGTAGTTGCCGGAGAATCGTTCTGCGGATCATAACCGATACTGCTGTTGGGAACAGCGGCAGATGACCATGCTGAATTATCAGGACTGCTTTGCCACTGATAAGTATAAACGGGCGATGCTCCTCCACCGGGCGTGTCGCCGGTGAGATTGACGAAGGAAGATCCCTGGCATATCGTCTGGTCAGCCTGTATATTATTGCCTGTAATCGATGGAAGTATTGTTATCAGCACCCGTGTACTGACATCAGTGCATGCCCCGGAATTCACAATTCTGTGGTAGTAGGTGGAAGCCGTGAGGGCCTGAGGGTCATATTTCGGGTTGGTATTCGTCCCGGAAGCGTCAGCCCATGTGGCATTATCAGGGCTCTGCTCCCACGCATAAAAATAAAGTCCTGTACCACCCCCCGGGCCCGTGTTCAGAGGGTAAAGCTCCTCGGGGTTCTGATTAAAACAGAGGGTTGTATCTGACCCGACCGTATTGCCTGTTATCAGGGGATGTACAATTATCTGTACTGCTTTGCTGATGTCTGTAATTCCGGCACCGTCATTTACCACTCTGCGGAACCAGAGGGAAACGGTCTCGGCTGTAGCCGGGGTATAGTCCATTCCGGTGCCCGGGGTGTTTGACCAGGCAGAGTTATCATAGCTTTTCTGCCACTGGTAGGTATATGTTCCGCTTCCGCCGGTGGGCTGTGTGCCTGTCATTTTCGGCGGCAACATGCCTTCGCAGATTGAGTCAATCTGGTTCAGTGTACGTGATGAATAGATGGCATTGAAGAGGAAACCGTTCAGCGGAAGTTTAAGATTAGTCACTAAAACACCTGGTGAGCCGTCTTTGTCAGGATCTCCTGTGCTGTGTATCCCACTCAGTCCACCTGCAACGGTTGCAGTCCCGGGAAATGCTCCGTTGGTCCATATCAGTCCGCCGCCGCCGCCGCCGCCGGCACCATTCTGGTTGCTTGTATTACCTCCCTTGCCGCCGTTTGCCGAAAGGACAGGATTGGTATTATAATATCTCGTGCTGATGAGTACTGATCCACCGCCGCCGCCACCACCTGCGCCACTGTTGGCGACCGTGTTTGCATTAGGCTCACCTCCCTGAGCCGTGATCAGCCTTCCGTTTCCGACAATGCTGTCAGCAAGTATGATCACAATTCCGCCGCCATCACCTCCTGCCGAGGTTGTCGGTGTGGTAAGATATACTGATGCACCGCCGCCGCCACCCATGAAGACACCGCCGCTTAGAGCTGTCGGACCTACTGAATAGCCTCCTCTGCCTCCTGTCAGTAACCCGGCACATGACGGAACTTCCACATCTCCTTCCCTGCCGGCACCGTAATTTGATCCTCCCCCTCCACCGGAAAAGTGTCCGTTTCCACCGCCGCCGCCTGTCAGGTTCACTCCCTTACCGCGTGCAAAACCGGGATAAAGAGGTTCGTCCAACGTAGTCCTGAAACCTAAGACCATCTCCCTTATAACCTGAGGCATGCGTCCATATACTGTAAGATTCATAAGTAATGGAATCATCGGATGTCTGGCAATAGCCTGTACCCTGGGCCACTTTGCCGCCGATGAAACCCTTACTGCCTACGTTAATATTTGCATTCAGCGTAAGCACTCCCTTAACCAGGAAAGCAAGCACCCCTCCCCTTACAGAGGCAGAATCCCAATCCTGGCATGTCAGTTCTGCGTTCACAACTGCATTGCTGTACGACCGTACTTTAATGATCTGAACTTTCCCCAGCGGGTCATAAGTATTCAGTAAATTTCTTGAGAAGGATATCCGTTTTGTACCTCCGTTTATAGCAGAGACAATAAGGACTTCATAACGGCCGGGTGTACCTACCGTGTTCTGGTAATTGCCGGGAAGGGTCTGTGAGGCATTGATCCTGACGCCGCTCATCTGCATGATCATGACCGTATCGCCAACAGCAAAATCAGCAACATCATCAACGATTACATAATCTGTACTGACCGAGGTGACCCTGGCATATTTGTTTATATTTCCGGTGACAAGGGGTGTCTGAGCTGAAAGCGTTGCGCCCCGGCCCGCAACCATAAAAAAGAGCAATACCAAATAAAATCTGATTATTTTAGGCACATTCCGGGGCATCTGTGGTGTATATTGCTTGCTAATATATGTATTTTAATCTGTTATTAAACGCGGTTTTTTAGCTGTTAGTATTTGTGTTACGCTCTACAGTATAAAGCAGAGGCAGCTCAACAATGAAAGATGTACCGTTATCCGGCTCTGATTCAAACCAGATTGTTCCGCCTGCCGTCTCTGTATAACGTTTGGCAATTGAGAGACCAAGTCCCATACCTGACGATTTGGTAGTAAAATTGGGAGTAAACATTCTGGATTTCAGTTCTTCAGGGATACCTGTCCCGTTATCGGTGAACCTGACCTGTACCTTGTCCAGGGTCGCAGTAAGTTTAACATTTATGACTCCTTTTTTTCCTGAAGGAATAGCCTGTAATGCATTCTTCAGGATATTTGAGAAGATGCCGTTCAGATGCTCCCTGTCAGCCATGACCACAGCTTTACTGATGTTTCCGCTATCGAGGGTAACGGAGACGTTTTCAGCATTTCCAAACATTTCAAGCGTGGTTTTTAACTGGGAAAAGACGTTAACCTCTGCAGGTTCCGGGTCTGGCAACCTGGCAAAGTATGAAAAGGCTGTTGCGATATTGGAAAGGTTGTCGATATACTCAATCTGATTATGGGTAAAAGATTTGAGCTTACCTTCAAAGCCGGGAGTCTTGTCATTCCACCATTTGAAAAGCTGCTGCACGTTCAGCTTCATGGGCGTAAGAGGGTTCTTTATCTCATGGGCTATCTGTCTTGCCATTTCCCGCCAGGCCATTTCCCGTTCGCTGCGTGCCAGCTTTTTTGCACTTTCCTCCAGTTCGTCAATCATCCTGTTGTACTGTTTGACAAGCTCGCCTACTTCATCACGGCTGCCGTAATCGATAGGTTCGTTTTTCTTACCGTACTTCACTGAGGCCATTGCCTGCTGCAGCAGGTTTAACGGGGAAGTGATCCTTTCGCTCAGGAAGACGGCGAGCCACATCATAAGCATCAGCAGCAGCAGAGTGAAATTAATAAGAGTGACCACCAGATTCGAAATTTCCCCGGTCAGAAGGTTCTCCATCGTAAAATACGGAAGATTGATGTAGGCAAGCAGTTTGTTGTCCTCGTTGTAAAATGACATATATGAAGAAAGGTAATTCAATCCGCCTATGTGTTCTTCGGCAATATATTCGTTCCTTTCTTTATCCAGAAGAATTCCATAGGCCTCGGGATTGATCATGTTTCCTTCCAGGTTCTGAGAAAAGACTTCAGGTCTTGAAGTGGCCAGAAGAGAGCCTGATGGTGAATACAGGTTAATGTCCGTCATAAAGACATTCGAAAATTTTACCAGCAGATAGTTAAGTGAAGGATAATCAGGTGAGCTCCAGCCTTCAAGGCTTTGCTCCGATGAAAACTTATGATCAAGTTCAATGGATATGGACAGGGTCTTTTCCTCCAGTATCCGGTTATGATTATTCCTGAACTGATTGGTAGTCAGAACCAAAGCTCCAATAATAATTATAATGAAGACGACGGAAAGCACTGCCCCGAAAGCAAGTTGCAGCCGGCGTTTGAACGTGTCAAACTTTAACAGATCACCCGGATGGGGTATGAAAACAAGCAGCAATACAAAGGCGAACAACAGAATTACGACAAACAGGTAGGCAAAGGTGATAATCCTGTCAAGGGTTTTTACAGACTTGGAAGTAATGACCAGGGTCATGTCTCCAAGGCTGTAATAGAGATGCTTGTAGCCGTTAACATTCACGAACCGGTAGTCGGCATCAGACTTCTCAGGAACGATCAGATTATCATATGGATAATCGCCTGATCTTAACACCAGAGTGCTGTCATAATACTTTGCAAAGGAGATGTTGCGCAGCCGTGGGGAACGCTGATGGGGTGCATTGAGCAACAATTCCGGATAACCTTCAAGATATGATTCAATGTGACTTACCAGCTCAATGAAGAGACCGTTTGTCAGTGAGTCTGAGTTTTTATAGATGAGCCTCGAAAAATAGTAAGCCCTGCCTCCCTGATTGTGCATGAACCAGAAACCTGTGCCTGTGATGGTATCACCCTCATTCTTCAGCCTTTCATTGAAAAAGTTAAAGCAATTGTCAGCCGATGACCCTGTGGAGGGTATTATCAAAGGGGAATCATCCCGGCACATAACTATGTTCAGGTCATAATTCCCCCAATACCCGTTGAAGTACTTATCCTCCAGGTACCTGTAAACATTGTTGATGTCAGCATCCGAAAACTGCTCTTTGTTCATCATCTGGACAAGGGTGGTGTCATTTTTCAGCTCCGGCCACAGATCCATAAGCATATCCTCGGCAACCATATCGTTGTCGTTGGCAAGTGAAATTGCCATAACCTTAAGATTCTGCTCCTCCTTCAGAACAGAATATTTTATTATCAGAGCCGTCGAGAAGATGCCTGTAAGCCCCGCAAATGCCAGGATAAGCGTCATCATGGAATGGGATTTACGCTGCCATAATAATGTTATGCCGGCAAGAAGAACAACGCAGAGTATGCCCCAGAAGCTGCAATCTGTCACTGTCAGGCAGGCAGCCGGAAGAACCAGTGATGCTGCGGCTGTAACTGCCAGGTTTATCCTGACTGACAGCTCAGCCATCATCCTGTAAGCCCTCAGAAAAAAGAACAGTGGAATTGACAATATCAGCAATATTGAAAGAAAACCGGCGAGGCTCATAAAGCTGAGGTCAATTATCTTATATGCTTCAAAATTTATCGCGGAATTCAGTACAAGGTTTCTGAACAATGCTTCACCGGCCAGGAAGAAAAGGAAACCAAGGATGATCAAGGCTACGGGACCGGCTAACCCGCGCAAACTGTTGCTTTTTAATGGTGAATTGAAAATATCTTTCCTTAAAAAGATATTCAGGCCCGAAACCAGGACAAGCCCCAATAAAGTCACGTGGCCTACAGATGGCAGAAACCTGCCGGCCGACCATAAGAAAGGTGAAAAAAGCTCCGTTGATCTTACAGATGGCGGCAACCCGGTAAACAAAATGACGATATAAACCAGCAGCATTGCTGCAAGGCCGGTCGGAAGCAGAAATGACTTCTTCATCCGGCGGCCTGGCCACTCATCTGACAGCACAATGAGCCGTATGAGTAGTAACAGGAAGATCAGCCAGAAAAAAACAGGAATAATAAGAAAAGGTGTGTTGGGCTTTTTCTCAGGGAATACAATACCAAAGTGAAACTCCTTCTCTATGCCGTTTACCAGGAAAGATGACTTTGTCTTATCGAAAGTTATCTGAGTTCCGGACGGCAGCATGAATTGCACGGGAAAGTCCGATCTGAGATATTTATTCTCAATGGGATACTGCCTGTAAACCTTTATCAGTGCCAGAATATTACAGTCCTGATATTCTCTTCGGACGGGAATAAACCAGCCATTACTGAAAAATACCGGTTTATGATTATCCAGGCCTGCCTCATAAACAAGAGGAAAGGCAATACTGTTATCGGACCAGTATGCAATCCTGTTCTCTTTATAGACGAGCAGTGCAATGCCATCTTTAAGAGCGTCGGATCCGGTGCTGTTGTGAAAAAAGAGCGACGGATCACTGCTTTCCTTAAGCTGTGATTCCATGCCCATGAGAAGGCGTTCAGCCTTTTGCTCTTTTTCAATCAGCTTTTTGTCGAGACGAGCGGTACGGTACCTCCATTCGAAGTTGCTGAAATAGAGATAGTCCGATGATACTGCCAGAGCAGCTGCAACAAGAGCGGCAATGAAGACTATTCTTATGTCTTTAAGTCGGCCTGGCATAATATCATTCATGATGATAAGGGTCACCGGCGATCACCGACAGCACCCTGTAAAGCTGTTCTGCGAACAATAATCGTACCACCTGGTGTGAAAAGGTAAGATCTGACAGTGAAAGGATATGGTCTGCCCTGTCCCTGACACTCTGATGGAAGCCCCACGGGCCGCCGACAACAAATACCATTCTTTTCTTCGGTAACATCATTGCTCCGCGCATGTAGGCCGCCAGTGCCGTGGTAGAGTATCTCCTTCCATGCTCATCGAGGAGCACCACATGATCATCGCTCTTAAACGCTGAAAGCATTTTCTCCGCCTCTTTCTCCTTTACCGCGGCAGCCGATCTGTTCCCCGGATTCTTTACGTCCGGCAGAGTTACCAACTCAAAGCGGGCGTATTTGGAGATTCTCTTCTCATATTCGGCGACACCCTCCCTTATCCAGGCCTGATCTGTCTTTCCGGTCACCAGGAGTACCAGCTTCATTTATGCTGTTCTTTAAGTTGAGTCTGACAAATATAGCAATTAAGGCCTTAAAAACCGGCGTGTAAAAAGGGTATATATAAAAGTGGTTCAATTTTTGATAATATTAATTAAATTTGCTAGTCCTTATTTGTAGCGCAAAAAGGAATTGAAATGAAGAAGAAGTTATTCACCACTGCAGGATTGTTGTTTATTCTGACAATCTTTCTTGCAGCCCAGGAGCAACCCAGTGTACCTGCAGGCATTTCAATTGCCTTCCGGTCAGGCAATGCTGCGGGTCTCTCCGAATACCTCAACAGCACCGTTGAGCTGGTGATTCCGGATAAGGAGGACTTTTACAGCAAGAGTGTTGCAGAGAGCATTCTCAAGGATTTCTTCACCCGTTACCGTACACGTGAGTTTGTTATAAGGCACCAGGGTGCAAAGGGCGATGCCCAGTATGCTATTGCCATCCTTGAGACCGATAAGGGTCGTTTCCGCGTTTATTTTCTTCTGAAGAAAGTTGATGGCAACCCATTGATTCATCAGATACGGATCGAACCTGACAATGAATGATAATGAGCTCCGGGCATTAATACGCCATGCACTTGACGAAGACACCGGAGAGGGTGACCACAGTTCACTGGCCTGTATACCCGCATCGGCCAAAGGCCGGGCAAGGCTCCTTATAAAAGAGAGCGGAATCATTGCCGGCATAAGAGTTGCCCGTGAGGTTTTCCGCATGACCGATCCTTCATTGAAAATCGAAACATTCTTCAGCGACGGTGAACACATCAGCTTTGGTGATATTGCACTTACGGCGGAAGGAAACATGCATTCACTGCTGCGCTCGGAACGTCTGGTGCTGAACCTCATGCAGCGCATGAGCGGCATAGCTACAGCCACAGCTCTTTATGTGGAAAAGGTCCGGGGCACAAAAGCCAGGATAACTGATACCCGGAAAACAACGCCGGGATTGCGGTTTCTTGAAAAGGAGGCTGTACGTCTCGGCGGAGGTACCAACCATCGCATGGGCCTCTATGACATGATCATGCTGAAGGATAATCATACTGACTTTGCCGGTGGTATAACAACAGCGATAACGCGGACAAAAGAGTACCTTAGAAAGAATAACCTATCTCTCAGAATTGAGGTAGAGTCACGTAATCTTAAGGAGGTGAATGAGATACTTGCTGCTTCAGGTGTTGACCGTATTATGCTTGACAATTTTACAATACCCATGACAGTTGAGGCTGTCAAGATTATCGGCAATGCTGCCGAGACAGAATCATCCGGTGGTATCAACCTGGAAAATGTCAGGGACTATGCCCTGTGCGGTGTTGATTTTATTTCCATCGGAGCTCTTACACATCATATTAACAGTCTTGACATGAGCCTGAAGGCTTACTGATAACCTGTATGAGTACCAGGGAGACCATCAGCATAAAAGCAAAAAAGATCACAAAAGCTGTTTTGCCGGGCTTTGACGGGGCTCCGCTGGACATGGTGGTAAAACTGGCTGTAAATGGTCTGTTCGGACGCGGCGTGCTGGTTACAAGGGCATCCTCAATTGCATTTAACATGCTGATGGCGTTGCTGCCTGCAGCAATTTTCCTCTTTACTCTCATTCCCTTTATTCCTCTTCCCAATTTTCAGACCGAACTTTTAAAACTGTTTGAAAATATCCTGCCCGAGAATGCATTTAACTACCTCGAGGAATCTATCGTTGACGTTATCACCAACCGTAGCGGAGGATTGCTGGTTCTGATGTTCATTGCTACAATTGTTTTTTCCACAAACGGCATTCATGCGCTGATGCATGCTTTTAACGTCACGGCCCACGGCTTCCAGAGCCGCACCTGGATACAACAGAGAAAGATTGCAGTCTTTCTCCTGTTGTCCATCCTTATGATGTTCACCATCGCAGGGACACTCATCATTCTCAACCGGTCGGCGGTCGATAACCTTGTGGAAATGGGCGTGCTTCGGCTCAATCTCGTGTTCTACATCCTGATGATCTTCAAATGGATATTGATTGTCGCGATTCTTTTCCTGGCTATTTCAGCATTATACTATCTGGTTCCGGCAAAGAAGAAGGAATTCAGGTTCATATCGCCGGGGTCAATACTTGCAACTGCCCTTTTCATCATTACTTCGCTCGGTTTCTCTGCCTACGCCAATAACTTCGGCCAGTGGAATAAACTGTACGGCAGCATCGGAACCCTTATTGTTTTAATGATATGGCTTTACCTGAATTCCCTGGCACTGCTCGTGGGCTTTGAGCTTAACGTGAGCATAAAAACTGCCACAGCCGGGCTGAAGGAGAAGACCTGATTTTGAATTATTCTAACCGCAATGGAGGTGCTGCTTCACCAGCTTCGCAATAGCCTCGTTGTTGCCGTAGAGCTCTTCGCTCAGCTTCTGATCATTGTACGCCTTCAGCTTCTTTGCAACACTGTCTATCATTCCAGCCGGGAAGATGCCGTCTTTTTCAAAGTGATGCCTGAGGCTGAGCAGTGCTTCTGCTGAATCCCAGCATGAAGCCGGCAGTGATTCAAGCTTCTTCTGTGCCGTCTTTTCCTTCTCTTTGAAGATGTTGTAGTTGACATAGAGCCTGTCGGCCATCTCAAGGGCTCCCGGCATCTCAAGTCCGTGCTGTATCGCAACGGCGAGGCCTGCCATCAGCAGATAAATATTTGCAGATCCGTCAGGTGAACGGAGCTCTACCGTCTGTCTTGAGATCTTTTCTTCGCTGCCGGCCTGCTCGGCAGGATTGGCATCATGTATCATCTGCGAAGCGCCCAGCCAGCCCAGAGGCACCCTGACCAGCACTGACCGGTTACGGTCGCCCCAGCAGATATTCGTTGGTGCCTCCTGATGCGGCACCAAGCCTCAGGTACGAGGTGGGTATGGTATTACCGAAAGCCGTCAGCCCTTTGCTCAGATCAAGAATACCTGCAATCATTTTTTTCGCCGTATCACTTAAATGACCGTCTTCGATCATCAGGTTAAGGCCATCTTTTTCAAGCAGCATGTGGATATGCATCCCCGACCCTGCTTTACCAACAGTTATCTTGGGGGCAAAGCTGACTTCCACACCGTATTCATAACCAAGCATGCGGAGTATCCACTTGGCTATCAGTAACTGTTCAACAGCCTCATCGAGTGGTACATGAAGAAACTCTATCTCATGCTGCTCATAGTCATTACCGTCCTTTGAAAAACTTCCGACCTCCGAGTGTCCGTATTTAATATGGCAACCGGCCCTGGCACACAGTTCAAGAGCCTCTACGCGGAGATCTTCGAACTTGGAGAATGGCTTTGACTGATGATAACCCTTCTGGTCAAAGAGAGGATAGAGCTCATCGGTTTCAGACCTTACATAGTACTCCAGCTCCCCAAGCGCCCTTATTGTATAACCGGTTGCTTCCGTAAACCGCTTTATGGCTTTACGCAGAATATACTCGGGAGAGCTCTCGAGGGGCTTGCCCTCCGAATTATAGAATGAGCATAGAATTTCAAGGGTGGGCGACTGTGCAAAAGGATTGACAAAGGCAGTACGGTACCTGGGCATAATATAAAGGTCGCTTGACCCGGCCTCGACAAAAGAAAAGAGGCTCGAACCGTCAACACGCTCACCGGCAGTGAGGATGGCCGCCAGATGATCACGGCTGTAGGGCACAAAATTCAGGGACTTCAGCTTGCCGTCATCAGCCGCGTACCTGAAGTTTACCATCTTTATGCCCTTCGTCTCAATAAACCTGATAATATCGTCAGAAGTGAACTGGTCCGCAGGTTTTCTGAGGAACTGTACCAGCTCATTGCGGCTCATAAGTATGTCATTATTCATTATTTGCTTTTTTTGACAGCGGACAAATGTAAATATTTAAACATGTAAAAAACAACACCTTTATCATTATTGAGTTTCCGGACTGATGCTCACTGGCCCATATAACCGTTTTTTTCATATTTTTGATGCCTATGCAGAACCGGATGAAACGGTTGATCATTATTGCCGCCATTATAATTCTTTCTTCCTGCAACAGGAAGGAAGGACTGGAATGGTTCTCGGCAGAGAAAGCCGGTGAGTACTTCAAGTCCGTCGAGGAGATTTGCAACAAAGACAACGGCAGTCTCTGGGGAGAGAATCTATATGGCCCTGTCATGTTCGTCGACAACCTCAGCCGGGAAATTTATGCAAATGTTCCCGATTCCAACGGTATTCTGAAGGCCAGGGAAGGCATCTTCACAGGGGTCCTTCCTAAAGAGAGGCTTATTACCAATAATGTGATTGAGTTTGGCGGAGTCAGATACGCAATGGTTCCACTGCCAGATACGGAAGACAGGTACAGGATAACAGCCCGCAGCGTTCACAGCCTCTTTCACTGCTACCAGGAACGGCATGACCTTAAGCCATCGACATTCAATACGAGACACCTGAATGACAAAAATTCCAGGTTCTACCTGAAGCTTGAATGGAAAGCCCTTATCAGCGCCATCGGAGCAACCGGCGAGTTGCGCAGGCAAGCTATACGCGATGCTCTTATCTTCCGCGGTGCACGGCGCGAGCTCTTCCCTGAAGCCCTCACCGACGAGAATAAATTCGAAAATTATGAGGGCCTGACAACATTCACCTATGTCAAACTCTGCACTGAAGACAATGATGAGATGCGCGCAAGAATACTTGAATATCTTGACAGGATATACAGTAACTCCTCCTATGCATCAGGTTACGGGTTCGTGCACGGTGCCCTGTATGCAACCCTTCTGAACGACATGGGATTCGATTTTAAGCAGATAAAACAGGCAGATTTTGATCTGGGCAAGGCTACCCGGGAAGCCTATGGTGTGACCCTTCCGGAGGTATGCCGCGACATTGCCGGCTCACTTGCCATGAACTATGATGTTCAGGCTATCAGAACGGAGGAGAGTGAACGCGAGGCCATGATTAATGAACGTACCGGCAAAATTGTTACCACTTTCTTTGAGAAGCCGGTGGTGACCGTTACAATGGAAAGCCCTAATTTCAGTTATGAGCCTGAGGATATAAATTTCCTGGATTCACTGGGTACTTTGTATGAGCGGCTGCGGGTTTCAGACAACTGGGGTAGGCTGACTGTTGATGACGGCGGTGCACTGCTTGCCAACGATCTGCGTACCTTGCGCATAAGTGCCAGGGTTATGGAGATTGACCGTAATCATATTACCGGCGCCGGATGGCACCTTATACTTAATGACGGATGGCAGGCGGTGACAGGTGAAGACGGCAGCTATGCCGTCAGTAAACAGTAACCCTGACAGATTATTTCTTTCCGAGTAAGGCTATGCTTTCTTTAAGCGTGGCGATCCTGGTCCGGGCATCAGCCTCTTTTTTTCTCTCGAGGTCAATAACTTTTCCGGGTGCGTTTGCGACAAACTTCTCATTTGACAATTTAGTTACAACTGAGGCTAGAAATCCTTCAGTGTAAGCAAGTTCCTCCTGCATCTTTCTGATCTCTTCATCATGATCAATTCCTTTCCCGAAGGGTATGAAAAACTCCGAGGTGTGTATCCTGAAAGATACAGCTCCTTCAACTTTGCCGTTGACGATGCGTATCTCGGTGAGATTGCACATGCGTTTGATGACCTCATCAAATTCTTCGCCCGTCGATCCGGCTGTTGCACAGAGAACAAGGGGATCGCGGTTCGGGATATTGTTTTCCTTTCTGATAGTACGAACAGCGCTCACGATTTCACGTGCAATGTCGAAACGGCTCAGCATGGCAGCATCAAACTTCCCGGCCTCGGGCATTCTTTCAATCATTATGCTGCTGCCATCGGTTCTCTCACCGAGCCTTTGCCATATCTCTTCCGTAATGAATGGCATGAAGGGATGAATGACCTTCATCAGGGTTTCGAAGATACGCAGTGAATCCCTGTGGGTCTTGCCGTCCATCGGCTTTGTGTAGGCCGGTTTGATTATTTCAAGATACCATCCTGAAAAGTCATCCCAGAACAGCTTATATGTCTGCATCAGTGCGTCTGAAATGCGGTAACGCGAAAAACTGTCATCAATCTCTGCCAGGGTCCTGTTGATTATGGCGTCCATCCACCTTATTGCCGCCTCTGAAGCAGGAGGCTGAGCAATACTGTCATCAGTGTCCATAGTTAATACCAGGCGGAAAGCATTCCATATCTTATTCGCGAAGTTGCGCCCCTGCTCAGGCAGACTATCATCATAAAGAAGATCATTGCCGGCCGGGGAGCATAGAAGCATGCCTACCCTCACTCCGTCAGCTCCGTACTTTTCCATCAGGGTAATGGGGTCAGGGGAATTACCCAGCGATTTTGACATCTTCCTCTTCTGCTTGTCACGCACCAATCCGGTAAGATATACGTCCCGGAACGGTTCCCTGCCCCGGTATTCATAACCTGCGATGATCATCCTGGCAACCCAGAAAAAGAGAATTTCCGGAGCAGTGATAAGGACATTTGACGGGTAATAATACTTAATATCTTCGTTATCAGGTTCATTGATACCGTTGAAGCATGTCAGCGGCCAGAGCCATGATGAGAACCATGTATCGAGCACATCTTCATCCTGCCTCAGATCAGACAATGCAAGTCCTTCCCTGCCGCTGATCCGGCGTGCTTTGATGAGTGCCTCCTCAGCAGTCTCCGCAACGACAAACTCGTTATTATTATAATAGTATGCAGGTATGCGGTGACCCCACCACAGCTGCCTGCTGATGCACCAGTCGTGAACATTCTCCATCCAGTGCCTGTAAGTGTTCTTAAACTTGTCAGGGAAGAGCCTGATGGTGTCATTCATTATCGCGTCAAGAGCAGGCTTGGATATCTCCTTCATGCTCAGGAACCATTGCAGCGACAGTTTTGGCTCGATCACGGCATGAGTGCGCTCTGACCTTCCCATCTTATTGATATAGTCCTCAACCTTTACAAGGGCGCCTGTCCTTATCAGCTCCTGCTCCGCCAGCTTCCTTGCTTCGAAACGGTCAATGCCGATAAAGAGGCCGGCTCTTTCACTTATGGTTCCGTCGTCATTAAAGATGTCGATAGTTTCAAGATTATGCTTCAGGCCTATTTCGTAGTCATTAATATCATGAGCCGGGGTGATCTTCAGGGAGCCAGTTCCGAACTCAGGATCGACATACGCATCAAAGATAAACGGTACCTCACGGCCGGTCATCGGAACGATGACACGCTTGCCCACCATGTGCTTATAACGTTCGTCAGACGGGTTGGCACAAACGGCAGTATCGCCAAGAATCGTCTCCGGCCTGGTAGTGGCTACCATCACATAGTTTTCCTCTCCAACTATTTTGTACCTGACATAATACAGCTTCGACTTTTCCTCGGTATAGATTACCTCCTCGTCAGATACAGCAGTTCGAGCCTGCGGGTCCCAGTTGACCATACGCACACCCCTGTATATCAGGCCCTTGTCGTACAGGTCTATAAATACCTTAATCACTGAGCGGTACCTTTCGTCGTCCATGGTGAAGATGGTGCGTTCCCAGTCGCACGATGCTCCCAGCCTCTTCAGCTGTTCCAGTATGATGCCACCGTGCTTGTTTGTCCATTCCCATGCATGATCAAGGAAAGCCTCCCGTGAGAGGTCGGTTTTCTCAATACCTTCGCTTCTGAGCTTGGCAACAACTTTTGCTTCGGTGGCTATGCTTGCATGATCAGTGCCTGGCACCCAGCAGGCATTGAAGCCCAGCATGCGGGCACGTCTGATAAGCACATCCTGTGTGGTGTTGTTGAGCATATGACCCATGTGCAGCACGCCGGTGACATTCGGCGGCGGGATGACGATAGTGTAAGGCTCCCTGCCGTCAGGCACACTGTGGAAAAAGTTCTTCTCCATCCAGTAACTGTACCACCTGTTCTCAGCTGCCCCGGGTTCATATTTTGAAGGTATATCTGCCATGGATTTGCGATTTGCGATTTGCGATTTGCGATTTCGATTGTTTCCTTTGAAGCCCTGGCAAAGGGAGTTGTCGATCGCTATTTTCTTTTTATACTATTTGGCAATACTGTCAGTGAGGTCACAAAATTAACATTTTGTCGCCATTTCGGAAAAACCGTCTGTTCTTATGCCTAAAATCATATCAGGATAGGGTGAATTTGAATACATTTGCGCTTCGTTAATACAAGGATTTTTAAACAAAATACAGACATGCCAAAGATCTCTGAGAAAGCCGGAAAAATGCCTGCATCGCCCATACGCAAGCTCGTTCCTTATGCCGAGGAAGCCAAGCGCAAGGGCAGAAAAGTGTACCATCTGAATATCGGACAGCCTGATATTCATACTCCGGAGATTGCTTTAAATGCACTCAGGAACATGGATCTGAAAGTCATTGAATACACCCATTCCGCAGGCAACGAATCTTACCGCCGCAAACTGGCAGAGAACTACGGCAAATATGGCGTAAACATCACCCACGAACAGATCATTGTCACAACAGGAGGTTCGGAAGCAGTGCTCTTCGCTTTCATGGCGTGTCTTAACCCGGGTGAAGAGGTGATCACCTTCGAACCGTTCTACGCCAACTACAATGGTTTTGCCACTGCAGCAGGAGTTACAATTGTCCCAGTCAGAACTTATATTGAAAATGACTTCGCCCTTCCTTCCATCAGTGAGATCGAAAAGAAGATCACCCCCAAAACAAGAGCTATCCTGGTATGCAATCCCAATAACCCCACAGGTTCACTTTATTCGCGTAATGAGCTGATGCAACTGCGCGATATCGTAAAGAAACATGATCTCTTCCTCTTGTCTGATGAGGTTTACAGGGAGTTCTGCTACGACGAGGAACACTTCTCGGCCATGGAGCTCGAAGGTGTTGATGAAAACGTAATCCTTCTCGACTCGGTTTCCAAGCGTTACAGTATGTGCGGAGTGCGCATCGGGGCGCTGATAACACGCAACAAGGATGTCCTCACTGCTGCGCTCAGGTTCGCGCAGGCAAGGCTTTGTCCGCCTGAACTGGGACAGATTGCTGCAGAAGCAGCCATCGGAACACCTAAGGAATACTTCGACGAGGTATACAATGAATATCTGGCACGCAGGGATTTCATGGTCAAAGCGCTGAATAACATGCCCGGTGTTTATTGCCCACTTCCCAAGGGAGCATTTTACACCGTTGTCAGGCTTCCCATTGACGACTCTGACAAGTTCGCCCAATGGCTGTTACAGGAGTTCAGCTATAATAACCAGACTGTCATGGTAGCGCCTGCAACCGGATTTTATTTCACTCCGGGTGCTGGCAAAAATGAGGTAAGAGTAGCCTACGTCCTTAAGATCGACGACCTGCGCCTTGCGATGGAGACACTAGCAGAGGCTCTTAAGGTCTACCCCGGCAGGGTAGAGTGAGGAATTAATTCTTAATTTTGTTCCGATGTCAACCGGAACATTCATAGCCCGCCGCCTTATAAAGGAACGCAGCCAGGATACTGCCTTCTCACGCCCGATTAATGTAATTGCCATCATCGGCATCGCACTGGGGTTGGCGGTGATGATCCTCGCCGTCGCCATCCTGACAGGTTTCAAACAACAGATACGCGACAAGATCGCCGGCTTCGGAGCACATATACAGGTTGTCAACTGGGACGCCAACCTGTCATACGAGACAGTACCCATCAGCTCTGACCAGCCTTTCATTGAGAAGATCATCAATCACCCGGGCATAAAATCAATCCAGGTATATGCTACCAAGGCAGGTATAATAAAGACGGAAGACAACATCCAGGGAGTGGTACTAAAAGGTATAGACAGCGATTATGACTGGAGTTTTTTCTCCTCTAACCTGGTGGAAGGAGAAGTGGTAAGGATCAGTGATACTGCCAGAACGGACAATGTCCTGATCTCAAAAAAAATAGCCGACATGCTCGGGCTTAAGCTCGGTGATTCTTTCTCGATGTTTTTTGTTCAGGATCCTCCGCGCATGCGAAAGTTCACTATTACAGGCATTTATGAAACCAGCCTTGAAGAGTTTGACAAGACTTACCTTTTCTGCGATATCGATCATATAAGGAAACTGAACGGATGGAAGGACGACCAGGTCAGCGGTTTTGAGATCTTCATAAACGATTTTGATGAGCTTGACTATATGACTGAGGTCGTGAACGATGCAATAGGCTATCGCATAGCAGAAGGAGAAGAACAGGTAAAAGTTACCAACATACGGGGAAGGTATCCGCAGATATTTGACTGGCTCGGATTCCAGGATACCAATGTCATTATCATCCTGGTACTGATGATCCTTGTTGCCGGTTTCAACATGATCTCCGGCCTTCTGATACTCATTCTCGAAAAGACGAATATGATAGGCATCCTGAAAGCAATGGGTGCAAGCAACAAGCTGATACGCAGTATATTTCTTTACCAGGCAGCATGGCTGACGGCAAAGGGGCTTTTATGGGGGAACATCATTGGACTGGGACTGGCATTGCTGCAACAGAAAACGGAAATATTCGCACTTAACCCTGCTTCATATTACCTTAAAAGCGTCCCGATAAACCTCGATCCCCTTCATATCATCCTGCTCAACGCCGGAACGATGGCTGTAATCATTCTCATGCTTCTCATCCCTTCGCAGCTTATTGCAAGGATAACTCCAGTGAAAGCGATACGATACGATTGATTATCTGCATATTAACTGCTTAATAATATTAAGCTACCTTCATTTTATGGGCTTTGAATGCAAATGATATTTTTGGGTTGTGTTGTTGATTTTTTAAATCATCAAACAACAAAATGAACATATTTTTAAGCCTCTTATAAGAAAGTCCGGTGATAGAAAAAGTTGCGCAAACTTTCTTCATTTCTGCATCTCCGAATCTCACAGCTTCTGCTTAACTTGCAGAAAGAACGCTGACTGAGATGACCGGTTTTGATCCAAAAAATAATTATGAACGTACCAGGGAGGAGATAGGTTATGTCACCCGGGAAGATGCTACGCTTAATGATTATAAGCGAATCGGTTTCAAATCAGGTCTTGAGGTCCATCAGCAGCTTAAAACCCGCAGTAAACTCTTCTGCCGCTGTCCGGCAGGCATCTACCACGGGGACGAGGAGTACGATGCCGAGGTTATCCGTCATATGAGGCCAACCCTCAGTGAAATGGGCGTCTATGACGGTACGGCACTGATGGAGTTCAGAACCCGGAAGGAGATAACCTACCGTATCAATAACAGGACGGCATGCACATATGAAGTCGATGATACGCCACCCTTCCCTATTGATCATGAGGCTCTTGAGATAGCCATCAACATTGCCCTCGCTGCCAGAATGAACATTGTGGGAGAGGTGCACATAACACGCAAACAGTACCTCGACGGAAGCATTCCGACAGGCTTTCAGCGGTCGGCAATTATTAGCGTCGAGGGTGAACTGCAGCTGAAAAACAAAAAGGTGCGCCTGATACAGTTAAGTCTCGAGGAGGACTCCTGCCGGGAGATTTCGGACATAGGGCATAAGAGAATATACAAGACTGACCGTCTGGGCATGCCCCTGATAGAAACAGTGACTTACCCCGATTGCCTGACACCGGATGAACTGGCCGAGGCTGCAGAATATATCCGCTTTCTCAATCGCAGCACCGGCAAAGTGCGTACGGGCATCGGGGCCGCCCGCGAGGACGTGAATGTCAGCTGTGAAGGCGGAAACCGTGCGGAGATAAAGGGCGTGGCTCATATCAGATGGATACCTGAGCTGTCTCACAATGAGGCTTTCAGGCAGTACGCCCTTCTGAATATCCGGAGCAGGTTGAAGAAGATCATTCCTGATCCCGGAGCATGGAAGCTGAAAAGCAGGGAGATAACCGAATCTGAAATTCATTTTCATTTTGCTCCGGTGCGGGCAGCCCTTGACAGGGGAGAGAAAGTCATTGCGATTAACCTTCCGGGTTGCCGGGGAATACTGTCTCATTTCACCCAGCCGGGACTGATCTTTGCAGATGAGATAAGCGACAGGCTGAAGGTGATAGCCTGCATCGAAAAGCCCAATATGATACACTCCGAAGAGATCGGAGAAAAAAATTTCAATAGTCTCTTTCCTGAAGTGGCCATTTGGCTCTCTGCCTCCGAAGAAGATGCGCAGATCATTCTGTGGGGACCGGCGGATGACATCCCGACCGCCCTCGAGACTGTTGATGAGCGTATCCAGCTTGCCCTGGAAGGAGTACCACTCGAGACACGAAAGTCCTTTGCAGACGGAACCACAATGTTCGAACGGGTGCTGCCCGGACGGGACCGGATGTATCCTGATACTGATTCACAGCCGTTGCCGGTGACAACCGAGATGCTGGAAAGACTGGCAAGAAATCAGCCAAAGGAGATCGCACTGCGCTTCCGGCAGATGAAAGAATGGGGTTTGCCTGAAGATACATGGCATTATCTCTTAAGCAAGAACCTGGTAGCACTTATCGAAAGGGCTGGTGACGAACTGGGCTTTGACCACCGCGAGGCAGGAATAATATTGGGGCACCGTTTTCGCAGCCTTGAAGGGCGGGGAAGAGTAGCAGAAGGATTCAGTTACGAAAGATTGTACGATCTGTTCGAGTTTATAAGCAGGAAGAAAATGCTTCTGCCCGTGGCAAGGCTGATGCTTCCGGAAGTCGTTGCATCACCTCAGCCGGACTTTGAAAAGATCCTTGCCGCGACAGGCTGCAAACCCGAATCAATGGAGCAGATCAAAGCCCGGGTTAAGGAACTGGACAGGAAATTTGCCGGAATATGTTATGACGGCAGGAGCACGTCACCCATCGACTGGATAATGGGGCAGGTACATTTGAATGCCATCGGGACACTGCGACTGGCAGATGTAAGAAAAGAGATAACAAATATTCTGGAGGTTTCAGAACAAACAAGATGACGGAAGATTTATTTCAGGGATACAAGGGCGAGGCCCTGAAGGTGCTCATGACATATAATGTACGTGTCTGGGGGCAGGCAGATATCGAGACTACCCGTGGGCTCTTCCGCGGTACCGTGCTGCCAAGGTCTGAGAACAATGATGATCTTCATATTGTAATCAAGATAGAGAGTGGTTATAACATCGGGATCGACATTACCACCATCACCAGGATGACTGAGACGGGTTACAACAAGGCCAATTACAAGATCCCGGAGAAAGCGTTCCCTTACTCTGATGACAAACCTAACGTGAAACTCCTGGGTACCGGCGGTACAATTGCCTCGCGGCTCGACTACCGCACAGGGGCTGTGATTCCTGCTTTTTCACCCGGCGAGCTGTACGGCGCCGTGCCTGAGCTGGCAGACGTATGCAACATACACACTGAAAAACTCTTTGGCGTCTTCAGCGAGAACATGGGTCCTGAACAGTACATGATTCTCGCTAAAGCTATCGGCAAGGAGATTGAAGAAGGAATTGACGGTATTGTAATAGGTCATGGCACTGATACCCTCCATCATACTGCTGCCGCCCTTTCATTCATGGTTCAGAAACCACCCGTACCGATCATCCTGGTGGGGTCACAGCGCTCATCCGACAGGCCTTCGTCGGATGCTGCCCTGAACCTGATACATGCCACCACGGCAGCAGGTCACGGTGACATTGCCGAGGTAATGGTATGCATGTTCGGCCCCACAAGTGATGAATACGGGTTCCTTCACCGCGGAACCAGGGTTCGCAAGATGCACAGCTCCTACAGGTCTACCTTCAGAACCATCGGTGATATACCGGTGGCAACAGTCAGACGCGGAGAGGTGAAACCCATGAAACCTGATTACAATCCACGGCGAAAGGACCGCAATGTGACTATAATGCCGTACTTCAACGAGAATGTGACGATGATCTATTTTTATCCGCACATGAAGGTCGAAATGTTTCATTCGCTGATAGACATGGGGTACAAGGGCATAATAATTGTCGGCACGGGACTGGGTCATGTCAACAGGGAGCTGTACCCTGCACTGGAACGTGCTCAGAAGGAGAATGTGGCTGTCTACATGACACTGCAGACGATCTGGGGATACGTTCACATGTTCGTGTATGAGACCGGACGTGATATGATGGCAAAAGGGGTTATTCCGCTGGGAAACATGCTGCCTGAGGTGGCCTGGGCAAAGCTTGGCTGGGCGCTTGGTCAGACAGATGACCTTGAGGAGGTTAAGAAGATAATGCTAACGCCTGTCAACGGTGAGATCACTGAACGGGAGCCGTACAACGGTTATCTTGTTTACCAGGGAGGTGTACCCGAGGTGGAGGAATTCATACGCCGGGTACACAAATAAACCAATCTGCTTATTTGATGTTCTTGTAATGTTCGTAGCGATCGAGTATCTCATCGACATACTCATTCACATATACACCATCTCTGAGCCTCCCATACCGTACCACAGGATCACCGTAGTAGACAGGGTCAGACTTGCGCTCAAGATAAATCGAAACATTATTGTCCCATTTACCGGGGTCAAGGCCGTTCTTTTCAGTGAGTCTTATTGCGTCCAGGATATGACCATGCCCTGCGTTATATGAGGCCAGGATAAACTTAACCCTCTCATCGGGGTTGGGTACTTTATCGTTGAATATAGTGTTCAGCAGTCTCAGGTATTTTACACCGGCATAGACATTGTTTTCAACAGACCTGGTGACATCAAGACCGAAATGTCTGCCAGTCTCAGGCATAACCTGCATAAGTCCGTAAGCACCGCGCGGTGAGGTGACCGAAGGATTGAACCTGGATTCCTGGTAGATGAGCGCAGCCACAAGGCGCCAGTCCCACCCTATCGAATCACTGTAATGCCTTATTATTTCATCAAATGGAGACACCTTGCCAGTTTGGGTGGCCTCATATTCCGATCCGGCTATGTAAACAGGACGGGTGCCGGTGAAATATTTTCTCTCCAGCAGAGCATAATCCCGCGTGGTTTTAAATCCATTTATCCAGCTGTTCAGCTCTTCAAGGAGAGCGTTACTTCCATCCTTGCGCACACTCCAGGCTATATCCAGCGGAGGAGTTACAGAAGTACCAAAATCGAGTTCGCTGTGCAGCGATCCGATAATGTTTACCATGTAGTCATCGCATACAGTGAACTCTATCTCACCGCGTGAGACCTGATGCGCAAGCTCCTCAGCGTCATATGGCACCTCTATGATGCCAATGTCAATGCCCGATTCACGCTCAAGGTTATATAATCTCTGGGCATATGAAGAACCTTTCTGGACATAAACAGTCTTTCCTGCGAGATCAACCGGGTTCCTTATCAGCTTTCCCCCGATGTTTTCTGCCGACATCTTATACCACCCGTTGGGTTTTCGTTGCACAAGCACCTCTCCCGATTGCATGATAGGATCAGTGAAACGCATCATCTCCTTGCGGTCGGGGCTCACTGACAGCCCTACGGCTACCAGGTCGGCTTCACCATCCTGGAGAAGCTCCAGTGCTTCATCAATATCATTTCGTGCAATTATCTCAAGCTCAAGATCAAGGTGATCGGCAAAACGCTTAAGTAATTCGAAATGAAAGCCCATCGGCTCTCCTTTGTAGATGAAGTAGCTCGTTTGGTTAATGTTCGTTACCGCTTTGATCTTGCCGTCGGCGAGGATTGCATCAAGATCACGGGGAGGCACTGGAACAGTATCAACCCTTCTGCTCTCCTTTTCACAGGAGATCACTGACAGAATAACAATAAATAAGAACGAAATTAATTTCCTCAATATCTAAAATATTGGTCCGACAATTAAACAATCCAATATAGGAAATGTTTTCGGTGCAAAGATAACAAAAATTATCAATCATAGAAAGTCCAGGCGAAACCGACCCGTAACATTCTGATATTCATAGGATAATCGGGTATTAAAAAATAATCATATCCTAGCAGGCCGGCGGCAACATGGTCAAACATTACGAAGATTCTGGTCCGTTTTACCTTCAGATCCACGAAAACGTTGATAAACGGATAGTTACCAATTTCAGTGTCAGACTGGCTAAAATATCTGCCTGTGGCAGGCATATAATTCATTGCATAATAGGCCGTATGTATCATGGCTTCAGCTCCGAGCTGAAAA
This sequence comes from uncultured Bacteroidales bacterium, assembly GCA_963743775.1. Classification (GTDB taxonomy): domain Bacteria; phylum Bacteroidota; class Bacteroidia; order Bacteroidales; family VadinHA17; genus SR-FBR-E99. The sequence continues at coordinate 21,645 of CAVURA010000008.1, read as the reverse complement.
TAAAGCTCCCCTTTTGTCGATTCGAACTTAAATAAATGATCAAAAAAGAATGCGCTCCGGGCTGTAACAAGGGGAAGGCTCATGACGTCACTGTTCGAGCTTGTTTGCAAAAGTACGGTGTTATCCCAGTGAAATTTCCAGAAAACAAGATCTTTCCTGAGCGAAAGAGCGGCAACCGACAGTGCGCCCCCATGCTGGGCTGGTGTGGCATCATTGCCCATGTAAATGAAATTGTCAATGATGGCATAATTGAACTTCAGGCTGAGGCTGCGCCCTGGCCATAGCAATGATGATCCGGCCGTCGTTCTGAACTCTCTTCCATGATCCACCGACCATGAGAAATTATTCGAACCCCACCTGTCGTACCATAAGGAAGGTGTATAACTGGCAACGGCAAGGGTAGCGTCCCACGTTATCATGCCTTTGCTGGAAGTGGCAAAATCCTTGAAAATGCGGCCGTCCACGATGAAGTCACCGGCACGGTAGCCCTGAAACCACAGGTCACCTGTTGCCGACCACCCGAATTTTTCACCAATGTTGTTGAAAACTTTCCCGGTAAGCACAAATGAGCTTTTATGCCTGCTTATTTCATTTGGCACGCCGAGTGTGTCTTTTGGGATCAGCTGGCCATAGTTGCGAAGCTCATTGCGTATCCCTGCCCCGGCGCCAATCCTGAAGCGGCCTGTGCTACCGGCAGCAAAGTCCACCCTCAGAGTGTTTGAGAGCAGGTTCTGATAAAGAGAATCCTTCGTTGCAGAATTGCTTATCAATGTGGTGTCATAGAAGCCGGAAGCCGGGTATTTGTCATAAAACCCGCGTTTGTTCCATTCGTAGCTTCCGATATGAGAAAAGGTAATCGGTCCGGCATGAAGCATCTCGCCGGTAACGGTGTCACGCTTTCCGCCGGGTGAATAGCTCTGAGCCAGCAGTACATACCTGTTCTTCAGAAGGTTCTGAGACTCGTTCGCTTCGTTAAGCATCACAGGGACATCCGCCGGGGGATACTGACTGAGGAATTCCGGTCCGGCTATCCCTCCGTTCTCGTATGTCTCGTGGTCATTAGCTCCTATGCTGAAGTAGGCAGTGTACTGGTCGCCGTTATAGGATGAGTGAAGGAGAAAGTTCTTGTCAACCGCCTTCTGGTAATCGTACTGTCCGATGGCATACACTATATCATATATCAGTCCGAAGTTCAGCCTCCTGGTTATATTCTGGGAATGTCTTATTCTGAAGGTCTGTTCTGACTTCTGACGGGCTCCCGCGTTTGTCCATGCCAACTCGGTGAACGGCACATGGGTATTAATAAAGAGTGTGTTTGCCGGGGTGTACATAAAAGGATAATAATACGAATACAGGTACCTGTCAGGCTTCCAGTCGCGGTCAAAGAAATTTATCTGGTAGAGCGGGAGGCCGTAGTTCCCGGGATAGGCATTGAAGTCAGAGACTTTGTCCGTGACACGGCGGCGGTGAAAGAGTGAAAATGCCGTGTCAAGGGGGATATTTATCTCAGTGGTATAATCAGACGAGAGGGTCCATTGCCTCGTGGTCTTTGCAATGATGGTATCTGGCTTACTCGGCGGCAATGGTATCCGTGCTGTATCCGGCAATGTAATATGTGAAGTATCCGGTACCGCCGCGGTATCAGCCATCCTGGCCGGCAAGGTCTTTGGTTTGATGATCCTTGCCGGGATAGTATCAATCCCCTGGGCGGAGAGGGTCACCGGGAGGACCAGCAGGGCCATATATGCTAAGAGGCGGCGCATCAGCGGCAAATTTACTTAAAAAGTGGCAACAAAAAGGACCGGCCTGAGAAAGAGGGCCGGTCCTTTGAACAACAACCATATAATAACAAAAAACAAACTCAGTCCACGTTATCGTTTAAATAAGCATTATTCTCCCTGATGACCGGCTGGTTATCCTCATCGAGGCTCAGGGTGAACTTTGACACCTTGCTGCCTGCAGCCTTGTTGGCATTATGCAGGGCGATCTTCTTGCGCACATATGCCGGCACCTCCTCAAAGTCCTCGATATTGTCGTTCATCGACTGTGTTGAGAGGCCCTCGTTCTTTATGACGTTCTGCATATGCTTGAGCTTGCGCAGCGTTCCCTCGTTCTTGTCGGCCGGCGGCGGGGCGGGGCGGGCAGGAGCGGGAGAAATGCTTATGTCGCCGTCAGGGTCAAAATCAATGACACCCTGGTTTATCACCTTTGAGTGTGAGGGGGTGTCGTGGTGACCGGGGCGGGCGGGCCTGACAATATATTGTGTGTCTCCCTCACCGGCGCTCTCGGGAAGAGAGGGCTGCTGTGCAGCATTCAGGCTGACAACCTCCCTGCGTCTCTCTGGCTTATAGGCGTCGAGGTCAGCGCTGGCCTCAAAGCCAGTGGCAACAACGGTGACGCTGATGGCATCACCCAACTCCTCCTCGGTCGACAGACCCCTGATAATAAGAGCATCCTCAGAGATTGCTTCATAGACATAATCAGTGAGCTCTCCAAGTTCATCCATCGTAATCTCGTTCTGACCTGTTCCCGATTTAATATTGAGCAGTATGCTCTGGGCCCCGGTGATGTCATTGGAGCTGAGCAACGGCGAGGTCAGGGCTGCTTCAATGGATTTTGTTGCACGGTCATCACCTGCGGCAGTACCGATACCCATGAGGGCAACGCCTGAATTCCTCATTACAGTGTCAACATCGGCAAAGTCAACATTGATGTAACCTGTGCATGTGATGATCTCGGCTATGCCTTTCACTGCATTGGCGAGTACATCATCGGCACGGGCGAAAGCGGCAGATACGCCCTCATCACCGTAAATCTCCCTGAGCCGTTCATTGTTGATCACAATAAGCGAGTCGACTTTGTCCTTCAGATCATTGATACCTCTGATAGCCAGCTTGATACGCTGGTTTAGCTCCGACCTGAACGGTATAGTCACCACGGCAACGGTCAGATAACCGGCCTCCCTGCATGCCTTGGCGATGACCGGTGTTGCTCCGGTGCCTGTGCCGCCTCCCATGCCTGCAGTTATAAAGACCATTTTAGTGTTTCCTGACAACGCATTCATGACATCCTCGATGTTCTCGATGGCGGCATCACGACCTCTCTCCGGCTGACTGCCGGCGCCAAGGCCTTCGGTGGTGGTCTCTCCTATCTGCACCCTGACAGGTACCGGGCTCTGCGAGAGAGCCTGCTGGTCAGTGTTGCAGACCACGAAGTTGACATCCTTGATGCCCTTGCGGAACATATGGTTTACGGCGTTGCTGCCGCCGCCTCCTATTCCCAGCACCTTTATTATTGATGACCGCTCAACGGGCAGGTCAAAATTCATCAGATCCTCTGACATGACTTCAGTTGTTAATTATTTGACGTGTTATCATCCATCTTTTCGTCTGTGGCATCCATAATATCACCCCAGATTTTTCTCAGGCTGCTGACTATTGTATTTTGCGGTCTCCGTGGCTTTTCATCAGGGATTTCATCGATCATTACCTCCTCCTGTTCCATTTTCACCTCTTTCTCCGGATGGAAAACAGGTTTCTGGGGATGAACAGGCTCCTGTTTCTTCTCGCCGAAGCGAACCACAAGTTTGTTCTCCTCGATATATTCAAGTCCTTTCATGATCAGACCTACACTTGTGGCATACATGGGCTGATTGATCTCATCCTTGCCCTTGCCACTGAGGTGGACATTGGGATGACCAATGCGCACATCCATAGCCGTCTTGAACTTGACGAGCTGCGGCAGGTTCTTGAGCATCGCTCCACCGCCTGTGATAACCACGCCGGCAGTGAGCTTCTCGGCAAAGCCCGAGTTCTGTATCTCGAAGTTGACCGCATCAAGGATCTCCTCCATGCGGCTCTGTATGATATAAGCAAGGTTCTTGAACGATATCTCCTTGGGATCGCGTCCTGCTATGCCCGGTATTGAGACAACCTTGTTCTCAGGTGCAATATCGCCTATTGCGAAACCGAACTTGACCTTGAGGTCTTCAGCCTGTTTCTGGAGTATCGAGCATCCCTCCCTGATATCCGCGGTGACCATATTGCCGCCGAACGGTATCACGGCCGTATGCCTGATCACGTTGTCATAATAGATGGCAACGTCAGTGGTGCCTCCTCCGATGTCAACCAGCACCACCCCTGCCTCTTTCTCCTCGTCTGTAAGCACTGCCTCGGACGAAGCCAGGGGTTCGAGCACCAGGCTCATAAGATTCATGTTGGCCTTGTTGATGCACCTCTCAGTGTTGCGCGCTGAGGATATCTGCCCGATCACGATGTGGAAATTCGCTTCGAGCCGTTTGCCGCATATTCCCACGGGATTGCTGATACCCGATTCATTGTCGACGATGTACGTCTGCGGGATAACATGTATTATCTCCTCCCCCACTTCGATGGGAAGTTTAAACATGTCAGCCGTCAGTCTGCGGATATCGCTTATATCGATCTCCGTCTCGTGGGAATCGCGTGTGATATAACCGCGGGCCATCTTGCTTTTTATGTGCCTCCCGGCAATACCTACAAAGACATCTGTGAGAACGATGCCGGTTCTCGCCTCAAGGTCATCGACCGTGGTTCTGATAGCCTTTACCGTCTCTTCGATGTTAAGCACCACACCACGCTTTACGCCTGTTGATGGTGTGTTGCTCAGACCGAGGATTTCTATTCCTCCGTTTCCGTCACAACGCCCGACAATGGCAACGATCTTTGTCGTTCCGATGTCAATGGCTGCTACTAACTGATCTTTACTGCTCATAGTTTTCTTATATGGTTGTTCAACAATTATCTTCTCTGGCAGACAACCTGCCCTTTATATTCAATATTCACCACCTTGTACCTGTCCCACCCCGTTACCGGCATAGCCTCGCGGTAAAAGACAAGGAGGTTGTTCAGTTTCTCTTCGTAGTTCTCGGTTCTGCCGAGGTGTATTGTGTGATTGCCGACACGCGGCACCATGACCACCCTGCCGTCGCGCGACATGCTGAGATAGTCAATCATGGAGTTCCAGAAGCTGTCGCCCCTGATATAATTCACGAGTTCAAAGGCACGCGCCAGGTTCTCCGTCTTCTCCGAATCATAGATGTTTGTGCCAGTCATCTCCCCGGGATTGAATAGCATGTCAATCTCAAGAATATGAAGATGAGGTGTGTAAAGATTATGCCGGCGCATAATGACACCCTCGCGGTCAATAAAGAAGTCGCCACCGTAGGATGCTATCACACGCATTACCGGTTCACGCTGGTCAGCATAGAGATGGAGTTTCCTGTCAGCGGAGAAGTATACCTCGGCAACCCTCAGCTCCTTGTATGTTTTTATTTTGTTTTCAATAGTGTTAAGTGGTATCTCATTCATCTGTGCACCTGTGATACGTATGCCTGTTGCCCTGATCAGAGCCATCAGGTCATCCGGGGTGACAAACTGATGCTGAGCTGAGTCTGCCAGCGTGATTACTACACCTGTGCACACATCATCTTCACTCCCGATGCGGCTTAACAGCGGAGTGAGGAGCACAAATACGCCCATGACGACAGTCAGTATCTTCATCAGCAGGCTCATGGGTACCGTCTCTTAAGCATAGTTGTTATAGGTTCTATAAAACGGTCAATATCGCCGGCACCAATGGTCAGCAGCACGCCTTCACCGCAGTTTTCAAGGATTGGCAACAGCTCCTCCCTGTTTACCACCCTCACGTGTTTATTCTGCATCTTTGCTGCGATCATCTCTGAGGTGACTCCAGGCAAAGGGTTTTCCCTGGCAGGATAGATCGGAAGCAGTAATATTTCATCAAGCCTGTCAAGCGCCGCAGCAAAGCCATCGGCAAAATCGCGCGTCCGGCTGAAGAGGTGAGGCTGGAAAATGCCCGTAATATGTCTGTCAGGGTAAAAATCGCGCACGGCACTGACAAGTGCGTTTATCTCCTGAGGATGATGAGCATAATCATCTATGTATACCACACCTTTATTATTGAACCTCGTATCAAACCTGCGGCGGACACCTTCATAAGTGAGCAGTGCGTTGCGTATTTCATCAGGCTCAGCGCCGGCACACCACGCTGCTGCTGCTGCTGCAGTGGCATTTAGAATATTGACCAGCCCAGGCAGTGCAAGCCGAATATTCTTAACAGGTTCACCGGGTGTCATCAGGTCAAACCTGTAGAAGCCGTCTCCTTTTTCGATATCTGCAGCCCTGAAAGAAGTATTCTTACCCATGCCGTAGCTGTACACATGCACAGCACCAGGAAGACTCAGGGCAGGCACAATATTTTCATGAAGTATAAGTGTGCCGTTTTTCTGAACACAGCCGCAGAAATCGCTGTAAGCGTCAATCATGGCCTCTGCAGTACCGTAAATATCAAGATGATCAGGATCAATTGCAGTGATAACGGCAATAACCGGTGACAGATAAAGGAAGGAACGGTCGAACTCATCAGCTTCCATCACAGTGTACCTGCTCTGGTTGAGCAGAAAGTTTGTGTTATAATTCTTTGAGATGCCGCCAAGAAAGGCAGAACATTTCAACTGTGACACAGTCAGTATATGGGCGATCATGGTGCTGACCGTCGTTTTACCATGCGTACCGGCTACGGCTATAGCATCAGTCTCCCGGGAGACCTGTCCGAGGACCTCTGCCCTTTTATAAATTATGTATCCGTTATTCTTGAAGTAATTAAGAATAGAGCTGTCTTTTGGTATGGCAGGGGTATAAACCACCATCACCCTGTCGCGCTCGGCAGGATCGGCAAACAATGTGGGCAACGCATCTATATTATCTTCATAGACGATGTCGCAGCCTTCCTCCTCCAGTGTTCCGGTAAGCGGACTTTCGGTCCGGTCATAACCGCACACACAGTATCCCGCTGCCAGAAAATAGCGGGCCAGGGCGCTCATCCCTATGCCGCCAATGCCGAGGAAATATATGCCTTCTATGTTTGTCAGTTCTTTCATCTGTTTATCAGCTCTCGTCTTTTGTCATCTGTTGTCAGCTCACTCATCTTTTCGTCAGCTCCTTCAGCGGTTTATCAGCTTAAGTACCTCCCTGGCAATGACTTCATCAGCATCTCTGATTGCGAGTTTTCTGATGTTCGCCGAGAGTTTTTCTCTCCGGGCGTTGTCTTTAAGGAGCGTCAGTGCTGTGGTGATGAGCTCTGCCGGTGCTGCGGCGTCGGTTACCAGCACTGCTGCCTCCTTCGTCACCAGGGCCATGGCATTATGGGTCTGGTGATCCTCGGCTACATTTGGTGACGGCACAAGAATTACAGGTTTGCCCACCAGTGCCAGCTCGGAGATTGTACCGGCGCCGGCACGCGATATGATGATATCGGCGGCGGCGTACGCAAGGTCCATGCGGCTGATGAAACCTGTGACCCGGATATTGTTTGTGGCAGCCGCATCGGTCATCTCACGCATACGGTCATAATAATGACTGCCGGTCTGCCATATCATCTGCGCCCCTGCCTCCTCAACCGCGCCTATCCCGCCGCCGACACTGCTGTTTATCGTGCCGGCGCCCAGTGACCCGCCCAGAACAAGTATCACCGGCATGGAATTATTAAGCTTGAAATGCTCCAGCGCCTCTGCCTTGAGTGTATCCAGGTTGTCAAACGCCAGCCTGACAGGATTGCCCGTCAGTATAATTTTATCTTTCGGGAAATATTTATCCATCCCCGCATATGCAACACAGATCTTCCCGGCCTTTTGTGCCAGCAGCTTGTTTGTGATCCCTGCATAACTATTCTGCTCCTGTATCAGGGTAGGAATATTCATTCTCTGTGCCTGCTTAAGGACCGGGCCTGATGCGTATCCTCCCACCCCAATAACGACATCGGGTCTGAACCGGCGGATTATCTTCCTCGCCTTAAGCATGCTGTGGAAGAGTTTTCCGGCAACAGTTATGTTTTTCAAGCTGAGGCCCCTTACGAATCCTGCAACCGGCAGTCCTGTGATCTCGTAACCGGCTTCCGGCACCCTCTGCATTTCCATGCGTCCTGTTGCTCCAACAAAGAGTATCTCCGCTTCGGGCTTCAGCCGTTTGAGAGCATTGGCTATGGCGATGGCCGGGAATAGATGGCCTCCGGTGCCTCCTCCGCTGATGATTATCCTGATATTTGACCTCCCGTCGCTCATGCTACCTTAATGGTGTCAGTCCGTTCAATATCCGAAAGCTTTTCGCTTCTCCCGCGTGCATTCATCACCCTCGAGACGCTCAGTATGGCTCCCAGTGAGAAGCTTATCACCAGCACTGATGTACGGCCCCAGCTTATCATCGGAAGGGTTTGTCCCGTCACCGGGAAGAGCCCCACGGCCACAAGCATATTCAGAAAAGCCTGGAAAACGATCATGATAGTCAGTCCCAGCACCATCAGCGCCGGGAAGGCAAAATCGCATTTTCGCGCTATCTGTATTCCCCTGAACATCAGCGCCAGGTAACTGAGGATAACTATGATGGCGCCAAGAAGCCCATACTCCTCCACAATGATGGCAAAAATGAAGTCCGAGTTCGACTGCGGGAGCATGTTCCGCTGAGTGCTTCCTCCCGGCAGCTTGCCGAAGAGCTTGCCCGTGGAGATGGCTATTTTGGCCTGGTTCGACTGATAATCTGCATCAGGAGAGCTCTCGCCGCTGAAATATGTTTCAATACGGTTCTTCCACACCTCTACCCTGTTGTCATCCTTCTTGAAAACCAGCAATAATGTTGCGAAGAGAACTATTGCTGCCAGCCCCATACCTGCATAACCCAGCAGGAATTTTACCGGAACACGGCCGATGAAAAGCACTATCATGCTTATCAGGAAAATCATCAGCGCGGTAGACAGATTCTCTGACATTATCAGTAAACATACCAGTGCCACCGGTGCAACCAGCCTTATGGTCACTGTCCTGAAGTTCTTCAAGCTCATGCTGGTAAACCGTCAGTCCGCGTGCCAGATAGATCACCAGCGCCACTTTTGCCAGGTCAGATGTCTGCAGTCTGAGACCAATGATGGGTATCTCCAGCCAGCGTGTCGCTTCATTGATGCTTACACCGGCAAAAAGAGTAATGATCAGCAGTATTATTGCCACGCCCAGCCCTATGGTGGCATACTGCATGTATCTTATATAAGGTATCCAGTGTGTTACCACAATGATGAGCAGACCGACCATCAGCATAATAAACTGGGTCCTAAGAAAATAGAATGTGTTACCGTGGCGCGACGAGTAGGCTACTCCAACAGAGGAACTGTAGACGGACAGAAGCGACACGAGCATGAAGAGCGCTATCAGCCCCCACAGGTACCTGTCACCTTTAAAAAACCGTCTAACCCTGATGTCTGCCATTTTCTATAAGTTTCTTACAGCCAATTTGAACTGACGTCCGCGGTCTTCATAGTTGTTAAACAGGTCAAAGCTTGCGCACGCCGGTGAGAGAAGCACCGTATCACCCTTGTGCGCCAGGTAATAGGCTGACCGCACCGCTTCCTCCATTGAGGTTGTCTCAACAATGGTAGGCACCAGCCCGCTGAATGAGTCGATGATCTTCTGATTATCCTTGCCAAGGCAGACAATCGCCTTCACCTTCTCCTTCACAACCGCACTCAGCTCGGAATAATCGTTTCCTTTATCTATTCCTCCGGCAATCCATACCACCCCCGCCTGCATGCACTCAAGTGCATACCATGTTGAATTGACGTTTGTCGCCTTTGAATCATTGATGAAGTTTATACCTGCCACCATTATGACAGACTCAAGCCGGTGCTCAACACCCTGGAAATCGGTCAGGCTCTCGCGTATTGTCTCCTTGCGGATATTCAGAACCTTGCCGGTGATGGCTGCAGCCATCGAATTGTAAACATTGTGGCGTCCTTTCAACGCCAGGTCATGAATGGTCATAAGGCTGGTTTTTTGGGTTATATCAAGAATGAGGTTGTCGTTTTCAAGGCAGGCAGCCATCCCCTCGCAAGTGTTGAGCGAGAATGGCAGTGAACGTGACGTGAGGTTAAGCTTCTCCACTTCCTTTATTGTCACCGGGTCGTCAGCACACCAGATAAAACAGTCGCCGGAAGTCTGGTTGCGGATCACACGCATCTTGGAGTCAACATAATTCTGCATCTCGTGATCGTACCTGTCGAGGTGGTCAGGCGTAATATTCATGAGGATGGCGATGTCAGCCCTGAAGTCGTACATCCCGTCAAGCTGGAAGCTGCTCAACTCAATGACATAATAATCATATCCTCCCTCTGCCACCGCCAGCGCGAAGCTGTTGCCCACGTTACCTGTCATTGCCACATTGAGCCCTGCCTTCTTCATCATGTGGCTGATGAGGTTGGTTGTTGTGGTTTTTCCGTTGCTTCCTGTCACACATATCTTGATTGCATCAGTATAGCGTCCGGCAAATTCAATCTCCGAGATGACAGGTATGTTCTTTTCACGCACTGCGACAACAACAGGATTATCTTCCCACAGGCCCGGGCTCTTTATCACCTCACCGGCATTCAATATCAGCTCCATGCTGTGCTTTCCTTCTTCGAATGCGATGTTATGCGAGACCAGCATCTCACGGTACTTTTCCTTAATTGTGCCGCTGTCAGTGACAAACACGTCAAAACCCTGCTTCTGCGCCAGTATTGCCGACCCTGCCCCGCTCTCTCCTGCTCCCAGTATTACAATCCTCTTATTCATCTCTTATCTTGTCTTGAGTGTCACTACGCTTATAACCGCGAGAATAATCGCGATAATCCAGAACCGCGTGACTATCTTCGGTTCAGGATATCCCTTCTTCTGATAATGGTGGTGAAGCGGAGCCATGAGGAAAATGCGCCTTCCCTCCCCGTACTTGCGCTTCGTTCTTTTAAACCAGCCCACCTGCAACATCACCGAAAGGCTCTCTACCAGGAATATTCCGCACAGAATGGGTATCAGCAGCTCTTTGCGAATCACAATGGCAAATACTGCAATGATGCCTCCCAGCGTGAGACTGCCGGTGTCGCCCATGAATACCTGAGCGGGGTAGGAGTTGTACCAGAGAAATCCAACAGTGGCGCCGGCAAACGCGGCTGCAAAGATCATCAGCTCGCCGGTGGCAGGTATATACATGATATTCAGGTAATCAGCGAAGTTGATGTTACCTGAGACGTAAGCCAGGATGCCAAGCGTAACGCCGGCCACGGCGGAGGTGCCTGTAGCCAGTCCGTCGAGCCCATCCGTGAGGTTCACACCGTTGGACACGCCCACCACAATGAAGATCACCACGGCTATGAAGACAATCCAGCCAAGCATCTGCTTTGTCTTTCCCTTTGCAAAAGGCACCAGCCATGAATAGTCGAACTCATTATCCTTTACAAAGGGGATGGTAGTCTTTGTTGATTTTATGTTGACAGCCGTTGTCTGAGGAAGAATATCCTGCGGGTGTGTGCCGGACTGATCCACCGAGGCAACTGCAGCTTTAGCCGGAGCAGTAACATTCACCCGTACCACGACATCATTGCTGAGCAGGAGGGTCAGCGCTACTATGAGCCCAAGCGAGACCTGCCCTATTATCTTGAAACGGCCCGCAAGTCCTTCCTTATGTTTTCTGAAGATCTTTATATAGTCATCCAGGAACCCGATCAGGCCGATCCAGACAGTTGTTATAAGCATCAGGATGATATAAACGTTGTCAAGCTTGGCAAAGAGCAGTACAGGTATCAGAATTGAAGCGATAATGATAATCCCGCCCATCGATGGCGTACCCTGCTTCCTGTACTGGCCCTCCAGATCAAGATTGCGAATTGTTTCGCCTATCTGCCTGCGCTGGAGATAATTAATAATGCTCTTGCCGATAAGCATCGAAATAATAAGCGATGCTATGGCGGCAGCAGCTGCTCTGGAGGAAATATAATTGAACACCCCTGCTCCAGGGACACCAAGTGTGTCAAGATATCTGAAGAGATAATACAACATATCAACTCATTTTAAATGCCTTACGTAATTCTTCCCTGTCGTCAAAATGATGTCTGACGCCCATCACCTCCTGGTACGTCTCATGACCTTTCCCGGCAACGATGATTATATCGCCGGGGGTGGCAAACATCACCGCAGCCTTTATAGCGTCGGCACGACCGGTGATACGGATGGTTTTTGCCCTGCCATCCTGATCAAGTCCCGCCTCCATTTCATCAATTATCTTTCCCGGATCCTCGCTTCTTGGATTGTCAGAAGTAAGAATCACCCTGTCAGCACGTTCTGCGGCCATTTTTGCCATTACCGGCCTCTTGGTGCGGTCACGGTCACCGCCCGCGCCAAGAACCACTATCAGCCTGCCTTTTCCCTGCCTGAGCCTGTTTACCGCTTCGATCACATTCTGTACGGCATCAGGGGTATGAGCATAGTCAACTATGCCTGTGATACCGTCGGCTGAACGTATGACATCCATGCGCCCGTCAACAGGATAAAGGGAGCTGAGTATTCTGAGTGTTTCGCCGCTTTCAGCGCCCAGGAGTATGGTTGTGCCGTATACGGCCAGAAGGTTGGATGCGTTATAATCGCCAATGAAGTGAGTCCATACCGCCATGCCGTTTATCTTCAGAAGCATACCCTCAAACCCCTGCTCTGTTATACTGCAGCGGAAATCGGCCATGCCGTGCATTGAGAATGTGCGTTTGGCCGCCTTACAGTTCTGTATCATCACCTTTCCGTTCCTGTCGTCAGTGTTTACCAGAGCGAAAGCCTGGGATGAGAGGCCGTCGAAGAACTTTTTCTTTGCTGCGAGGTAATTATCGAAGGTCAGGTGGTAATCAAGATGATCATGCGTCAGGTTTGTGAAAACACCTCCCGCAAAGGTCAGTCCTGCTATACGCTGCTGCTCAATAGCGTGGGAGCTGACCTCCATGAAGACATATTCGCACCCCTCATCCACCATATCAGCCAGAAGGGCATTCAGCTTCACCGGGTCAGGGGTGGTGTGCGTGGCATCCTCGCGCCTGGTATGAACATAATTGCACACCGTTGAGAGCAGTCCGCATTTGTAACCCTGCGCCTCAAACATATTATACAACAGGGTAGCGATGGTAGTCTTGCCATTTGTGCCGGTGACGCCTGTCAGTTTCACCTTCCCGGAAGGGTGATCATAAAAAGCCGATGCAGCCAGTCCCGGTGCGGCTGTTGAATCAGCTACGACAACCACTGTAACTCCCTGAGGGATTGGCTCAGGCGGCGTCTCGCAAATTATTGCTGCAGCTCCGTCACTGACAGCCTTGCCGATGAAGGCGTGACCATCGCTCTTTGTTCCGCGGACTGCGATGAAGAGACTGCCGGGCTTTACGGCACGGGAGTCAGCGGTGACGCCGCTGATGGTTTTGTCCTCATCGCCGTAAAGAGTGTTGATCTTTATATCTGTCAGTATATCCCTGAGCTTCTTCATAGTCATAGTTTCAGTTCAACGGCCACTGTTGCACCCCTGGAAATCTTTACTCCCGGCTGGGGCGACTGCCTTACGACCTTCCCGCGGCCACTGAAGTTTACTCTGAGTCCGTTATTTTCAAGCAGGTAAATGGCGTCACGTAATCCCATCCCGACCACATTGGGCATCAGCCCTTCATTGAGCGCCAGGTCAACGACACGGAGGGTGTCGCCGTTCTCCCGCGTTCTTACCCACTCGCTGTCGACGTTCCTCTTGGCTTTGATATTCAGGCGTGCGGAGCGTTTTGTTAATGTCTGCGTAATAACCGTTGCCGGCATCCGGAGCTTTCAGAGGCTTATCATCCTTTGGAGCAAGAGCCACCAGGTTACGGTAGAAACTTGTTGCATAAACCTTATCGGAGATCTCCTTGAAGACAGGACCGGCCACAACGTTGCCGTAGTAGACAAAGTTCGACGGGGCGTTGACGACCACGATGCATGAATAGAGAGGATCATCAGCGGGGAAATATCCCACAAAGGAGGCCTGATAAGATATACGCTCTCCTGAGCGGTAGCCGTACTTCTCATTGGCTATCTGGGCGGTACCCGTCTTGCCGGCTATCTTGTAATTACTGTTCCTGAGGTTTTTGGCGGTGCCGTTCTCCACCACCCCTTCAAGGAGCGACTGGGCCTTACGTATTGTTGAACGCGAACAGATTGCATTGGTAATGACTTCAGAATCATAAGTTTTGACCGGCCAGTTGCCGTCACGTACCTCGGTGACAAACCTGGGCTTTACCATCTTCCCGTCGTTAGCCACAGCGTTATAAAACGTAAGGATCTGCAACGGGGTCATCTGCACCTCATAGCCGTAAGCCATCATCGGAAGCGATATCCCCGACCAGAGTTTTTCCCCGGGGTAACGGATAACAGGTTTCCCTTCACCCTTGATCTGCAGGTCAAGCGGTTTGTTGATCTGCATGGAGTAGAGACGGTCAACGTACCTGCGCGGATTGTCTTTGTAGTTCTCGTAAATGATCTTTGCTGTCCCCACATTGGAAGAGTGCTCAAAAACCTGGCGTGCAGTGATCTTTCCCAGCCCTTTCTCTTCGTGATCACGGATTATCTTGTCATAATATTTGACTGTACCGTCACCTGTGTTGATAGTGTCATCGAGGTCTATAACACCATCCTCGAGAGCAGTGATCATCGACATCAGCTTGAAGGTTGAACCCGGCTCGGTGCTCTCACCGACAGCGTAATTGTATGTCTCGTGATATGCACCGTCAGAACCTTTTTCGAGATTGGCAATGGCTTTGATATCCCCGGTGTGTACTTCCATCACCACCACGCACCCGTGATGTGCATTGGACTTCGAGAGCTGACGGTAAAGAGCATGCTCGGCAACATCCTGAAGGTCAAGATTGATTGTAGTCACAACATTATAGCCCGGACGAGCATGGACGGTCTCAAGATTTTCGACATCAATCCATGCTCCTCCCGTAAGGCGCTGCTGCACCTTGAACCCATCCTTGCCTGACAGGTAATTGTTGAATGATCCTTCGAGCCCCACGATATTTGATGTGCTGTCTTCGGTCACATAGCCGATGGTTCGTCTTGCCAGAAGACCGTTAGGCATGATACGACTGTTCTCAGGCTGGTAAAGCAATCCACCCCTGAACTTTACCGTGTCTGAATACCGGAAGTTTTTTAAGATAGCTCAGTGTCTCATAGCTGACATGCCTCTTGATGAGAAAGTACCTGTCGCCGCGCTTGCGTGCGCGAGTCAGTTGGTTTTTCCAGCCGTCGGGAGAGTTCACCCCGACGTACTTGGAAAGTCCCCTGCAGAGACCGTTGATGCCGTTGGCCCAGGTGGTGTCAGCCATACCTGAGCTGTGTGTATCCATGTAGACGGTGTAATACGGGATTGAGCTTGCCAGGATGCGCCCGTCATCGGAGAGGATGTCGCCCCTGCCGGCCTTGTCAACCTCCCTGCGGAAAACGACCTTGTCAGCCATGGCAGCCCACTTCTCAGATTGCACGAACTGAAGTATGATTATGCGGATGAACACAGCAAGGGCCATTATCGCCACGATACCGTAAATGATGCCGGTACGGGCGAATATCTGATCCTTTGGTTTCATCGTGTTATTCATTCACTACTATCCTGTATGGCGGTTCACGAAGCTCCTCGAGCCCCAGTCCGCGTTCCTTTATCAAATCGATGATCTCACTCTGACGGCTTACGCCTCCCAACTCGGCCGAGACAGAAAGCGACTCAGCACGCAGATCTCTTACTTCCTGTTCCAGAACCTCTATTTCACGATTGGTACGCTCAGCCTGGAATTTGTTGGTTATTAATATGATGCCAAGAAATACAACCAGAGCTGCGTATTTCATGTTATTGAGTATGAGCCTCTCGGTGATGAAGGTCCCGCTGATGAGGCCTTTCATCCAGCCCTTGCCGGTTTTCTTTTGGGTACTCTTCGGGGCGCTCTGCTGTGAGCTCTTCTGGCTTTTGTCCCCGGCGCTTTCATGGGTGCTGTTATATTGTACTCTTCTGGGCAATATCCTGCATGATGCCCCTGGCGTTATTATATCTGATCTTCTCTTCTTCCATCTCCGTCAGATCTTTTCTGCCACCCTTAGTCTGGCACTGCGTGCTCTGCTGTTTACAGCTATCTCTTTGTCATCCGGAACTATCACCTTGTGATTGACTGCCCTGAACGGAACTATCTGGTTACCGTAGAAATCCTTCTCAATCCTGCCCTCGAAATTGCCTGTGCGGATGAAGTTCTTCACAAGCCTGTCCTCAAGTGAATGATATGTTATCATTACCAGGCGTCCGCCGGGTTTCAGCACCTGCAGAGCCTGCTCAAGCATCTCAGTCAGTGCCTCCATCTCGTGGTTCACCTCAATGCGCAACGACTGGAAGAGCCTGGCATAAAACTTGTTTTCCTGGCTTGCCGGAACCAGTCCGGAGAGCGCTCTTGTGAGATCGCTGACTGTGACAACCGGGGCCTGGGCCCGTGCTTTAACTATGGCAGCAGCAAGTTTCCGCGAGTTTGTCAGTTCACCGTACCGGTAAAAAACATTGGCCAGCTGCTCCTCCTCGTAGGTCTGAAGTATGTCGGATGCTTTCAGGGGAGCTTTTGGGTTCATGCGCATATCAAGCCCGGTGTCAGTGCGGAAGGAGAACCCTCTCTCATGGGAGTCAAACTGGTGGAACGATACACCCAGGTCGGCAATCAGGCCGTCAATCGCATTGTAACCGAGATAACGCAGGTTGTTCTTCAGGTACCTGAAGTTCTGATTGAGGAAAGTCAGCCTCTCATCATTGATGATATTTGCTGCAGCGTCAAGGTCCTGGTCAAAAGCAATAAGTTTTCCTGTGGTAAGCTGTTCAAGAATGGCCCTGGAATGGCCTCCTCCTCCAAAAGTAACATCGACATAGATCCCGTCGGGCCTGAGGTTAAGCCCCGCTATGCTCTCAGTGAGCAGAGCTGGGAGATGATATATCGCCATTATGCTGTTCCGGTATCAGGATTTCCAAGCAGCTTTTCTGCCAGATTGGCAAAGTCATCTGAAGGCATGTCTATGTGGGCATACACCTCTTCAGCCCACATCTCAATTCGTCCGTCCTGCCCGGCAAGAACAACATCCTTCCCTATACCTGCAAGGTCAAGCAGACGGCGGGGAATGAGCAGCCTGTTGCTGCTGTCGAGTGACACCTCGGCCGTGCCCTTGAAAAAATTGCGGAGAAAGATATTGTGCTCCCTGTTGTATGGGTTTATTCTGCTTCGAATTTTGTCCAGCTGCCTGTTCCAGTCATCGATTGAATAGAGGACAAGGCACTTATCGAAGATATCCCTTCTGACCACAAAGCGATCCTCAGCTGCTGGTGGCATCTGTTTCTTGAACGCGGCAGGGAGGATGACCCTTCCCTTGGGATCAAGTCTGCAGTTATAGTCGCCGATGAAAGTGGACATCAGGGTTGTTGTTTCAGAAGGCTAAAGTAGAAATTTATTTCCCACTTTACTCCACTTTCCTCCATTTTTCTTCACTTTTGTTGAAAACTTCTTATTTTTTAATTACAACGCATTGTATATCTGATATATACAGCATTTATTTCCGTACCTGTGTGCCAATATTTATTCGGGTTTTTCCTATGAGGGAACTGATTATCGTTTGGATTATGAGGTGAACCATAAAAAACCCAGGGCGAACCTCATGCTGGTGACCACCCCGCCCGCCTGAGTTTTTTTGTATTTTTACATCGCGAGAACCAGAACCATGGAAACTGAAAAAGCCCCCATGCTGATTGATGTTGAGAAGGTGCTTTCCGCCAAGAACCCGAAGCTTGCCAGGTGGCTGCCGGGGTTTGTGGTAAGTTACCTTAAACGTATTGTCCATCAGGATGGTATAAACGATATCATCAGGAATTATAGCCATTTGCGAGGCTCTGCTTTTAATGACGGCGCACTGAGCTATATGGGAATAAAGTACCGCGCACACGGTCTTGAAAACCTTCCCTCGGGCGGACGGAATATCTTCGTCTCAAACCACCCTCTCGGAGGCCTCGACGGGATGGTTTTCATGAGCGAGCTCTCCAAACACTACAGCGCAATAAAATTCCCCGTCAATGACATCCTTCTGTACATCGACAACTACTCAGATATTTTCCTTCCTGTAAATAAAGTCGGCAGCTTCGGACGTGAGGCTGCAAAGCTCCTGGAAGAAGCCTATAACTCCGACTGTCAGTTACTGAATTTCCCGGCAGGAATTTGTTCCCGTAAGGTTAACGGAGTGATAACCGATCTTCAGTGGCAGAAGAGCTTCATTGTCAAGGCCGTACAGTATCAACGCGATATTGTCCCGTGCTTTTTCTCAGGCCGTAACAGCTCCTTCTTTTATAACCTTTCTAACATACGGCAACGTCTTGGTATTAAGATGAATATCGAGATGCTCTACCTTGCGGATGAGATGTTCAGACAGAAGGGCAAGGATATCGATCTTTATTTCAGTAAAGCGATTCCGTGGCAGACCTTTGACAAGTCGAAAAGCCCGCAGCAATGGGCAGATTTTATACGGGAGAAAACTTATGATTTACAGAAAATGTATTCGACCCGGTTATAATATTTTCTTAATTTTGAAACAGTTAATAATTCTGATTGGAAAACCAAACCATGCATGACAATATGGAGCCGCTGGGGGAAGCGGTTCCTGCTGGAGAGCTGATGGCAGAGCTGTCAAGGATTGGCATGCTTAGAAAGACGAACAACGCCAACAACGAAGTATATCTTTTTGATCATCACAGTTCATCCCTCCTGATGCATGAGCTGGGCCGCATCCGTGAGCTCACTTTCAGACATGCCGGCGGTGGGACGGGCAAGGCGCTCGATCTCGACGAATATGATCTTGATCCCGATCATCCTCAGAAACAGCTCATTATTTGGGACCCTGAAAATCGCGAGATAATCGGAGGATACAGGTTTATCTTCCCCGGAAGAAAGGAGAAGGGTTTTTCGGTGGACCGGTATGCCTCCTCAGGATATTTCACATTCTCACCTAAATTCATTAGAAAATTTCTGCCGCACACCATGGAACTTGGGCGTTCCTTTGTCAGGCCTGAATACCAGAGCGGAGCCATGGGACGAAAAAGCCTTTACGCTCTCGACAACCTGTGGGACGGACTCGGCGCCATCATCATCGACAACCGGCAGATAAAATTCCTCTTCGGGAAGGTGACAATGTACACGCACTACAACGTGCAGGCACGGAATATGATTCTTTATTTCATGCTTAAATACTTTCCTGATCCTGAGAAACTAGCTGTTCCTGATGATCCCATTATTCTGGATATCCATGAGGGAGAAATGAAACAGCTCTTTACCGGCAGGAATTTTAAGGAGGACTTAAAGATTTTATCCCAGGAGGTCCGCAGGCTCGGAGAAAACATCCCGCCGCTGATCAACGCCTACATGAACCTCTCCCCTTCGATGAGGTGCTTCGGAACATTTATCAACCATCACTTTGGCAATGTGGAGGAGACCGGCATATTGATCACGGTACGTGATATTTACATTGATAAGATCAACCGTCACCTGGCCTCTTACCGGGCGAATTTCAAAATTTCTCAGTAGGCTCTGGCGGTGATTCCTTCCATATAATTTACAAAAGCCCTGTTGACAACCCTGTTGCCTCCGGGTGTTGGATAGTTGCCAGTGAAATACCAATCACCGGTGTGTCCGGGACATGCCTGATGCAATCCTTCTACAGTCTGGTAAACGATTTCCACCTTTGCTTCGATCCCCGGAGCTCTCAGCATAACAGCTATCTGCCCCGAAATCTCATCGTCAGTGAACTGTGAATAAATTCCCTTAACAACGTTTCTCATCTCATTGTCAGGCTTTTGAAGCTCCTTCTGTGCGCTGGCATAAACCTCCCTGATGATGTCCTCACGCTCTCTCTTTTTGAGGAGTTCTATTGCTGCCTTGAAAGCGATAAAATCACCCATCCTTGCCATGTCGATACCGTAGCAGTCCGGGTAGCGTATCTGGGGCGAGGAGGAGACGATAACTATTTTTGCCGGCTCAAGGCGATCGAGGATACGTATAATGCTCTCTCTCAGGGTAGTACCGCGAACTATTGAATCATCGATCACCACGAGGTTGTCGATACCTCTTCTTATGACTCCGTAGGTAACATCATAGACATGGGTTACAAGATCGTCGCGGCTTTTATCTTCAGTGATGAATGTCCTCAGTTTTATATCCTTGACTGCCATCTTTTCAATCCTGGGCCTGACCTGAATGATCTTATCAAACTCGCTGGCTGTCAGTGTTTTTCGATTCTTAAGTATTGCTTCCTTTTTCCTGTTGTTGAGCCAGTCATCGATACCCTTGATCAGTCCGTAGAAGGCGCTCTCGGCCGTATTGGGAATGTAAGAAAAGACCGTCTTTTCTATGTCATGATCAACAGCAGCCAGGACAGATTCAGCCAGTGTCTCGCCGAGTTTTTTGCGCTCCCGGTAGATGTGTTTGTCAGTGCCGCGCGAGAAGTAAATTCTTTCAAAAGAGCATTTTGCCGGTGTGGCCGGAGGCAATACTTCCTGTAAAGACCATTCCCCGGAGGCTTTAATAATCAGAGCCTTACCCGGATCGAGTTCCATGACGTCATCTGTCCTGATGTTGAATACCGTTTGTATCACCGGTCTCTCCGAGGCTGCAACAACCACTTCATCATCGGCATACCAGAATGCAGGCCTTATCCCCGCCGGATCACGCAGGACAAATGCGTCGCCGTGCCCGAGCATCCCTGCCATGACATACCCACCATCCCAGCGGTGGGCAGCATTCTGCAGAATACCGGCCAGATCAAGTTCCTTCTCAATGATCGGCGAAATATCACGTTTGGTGTAACCTTTTTCCTTGTATTGCCTGTAGAGCCTTTCGACCTCATCATCAAGGAAATGACCGACGTTCTCCAGGATGGTTATCGTGTCTGAGAAATCGACCGGATTCT
Organism: uncultured Bacteroidales bacterium; assembly: GCA_963743775.1. Classification (GTDB taxonomy): domain Bacteria; phylum Bacteroidota; class Bacteroidia; order Bacteroidales; family VadinHA17; genus SR-FBR-E99. The sequence continues at coordinate 773 of CAVURA010000008.1, read as the reverse complement.
GTCCTATTTCGATGAGGTGGTTGAAGATCACCTCCATGTTGGTCAGGTTGAAGTTTCCCGCCATTACCAGGTTGCGCGAGCGCCAGTTATTTTCACGCGTGACTGGGTGAACACTGTCAATATTATTGTTCCCGTATGTACCGTACCTGAGGTGACCAAGCCACACATCGCACGGATTTTGTTTAATATCACCGCGCGAGAAGTAAATTCTCTCAAATGAGCACTTTGCAGGCTCACCGGAGGCAATACCTTCCTGCAAAGACCATTCCCAAGAGGCGTGAATAATCAGAGCCTTACCCCGGATAGAGTTCCATGACGTCATCTGTCCTGATGTTGAACACCGTTTGTATCACCGGTCTCTCCGAGGCTGCAATCACCACTTCATCATCGGCATACCAGAATGCAGGCCTTATCCCAGCCGGATCACGCAGTACAAATGCGTCGCCGTGCCCGAGCATCCCAGCCATGACATACCCACCATCCCAGCGGTGGGCAGCATTTTGCAGAATACCGGCCAGATCAAGTTCCTTCTCAATGATCGGCGAAATATCACGTTTGGTGTAACCTTTTTCCTTATAATGTCTGTAAAGCCTTTCGACTTCATCATCAAGAAAATGGCCGACGTTCTCAAGGATGGTAATTGTGTCCGAAAAATCCACCGGGTTCTGTCCTATTTCAATCGAGGTGATTGAAGATCACCTCCATATTGGTCAGATTGAAGTTTCCCGCCATGACAAGGTTTCAGGTGGACGCCAGTTATTTTCACGCGTCAC
>CAVURA010000007.1:0-101182 GCA_963743775.1 uncultured Bacteroidales bacterium | reverse complement strand
TGCAAAAGCCGGAAGTGTTGACCACATTCAGCCGGTCAGAAAGCAACAATAATATTTATCTAAATATCAGGGATTTAACTCCGGCTATGTATGGTCATTGTATTCCGGCGAAAAGTGGTCAAGGGCATTGGCTTTTCCAGCTAATACATAATCTAGTAGAAACTCACCCTTATTTAAAATACTCATCTGAAAGAGCCCAAGTTGGGATCCTTTGAGTATCACCTGAGTTATTGTTAAATAATATAATGATAGCTTTCTGAGAATTCTTGTCGATGGTGATGAAGGATGAGAAACCATCATTTCTACCAACTTTATAAAGTAGTTTCTTTTTGTCTAGTGTATAAAAAAATGCCCAACCCAACGAATAATAATCCATGTTATAAATTTGAATTGAAGGAGTTTGGCTTTGCAACATTGCTAGCCCTAAACTATTATCATTTGTGGCATTAATTTGCGCTTGAACAAATTTTACTAAGTCATTCAGATTGCTTTTTAATCCTGCGGATCCTGCGATGCCAGTAAAGAATATATGGGCAGCTGTTGGTCCATCATTGTTGTGAGGGTAGGATCGGTTAGTAATATTGTCAATATTATTTAATGTAGTTGAAGTCATTTGCAACATTTGAAATATTGTGTTTTGAAAAATATTCTGCAATGATTGTTTTGTATTTCTTTCAAGGATTATTCCAGCCAAACCATAAGCCATACCACTATAAAAGTTTCCTGCTTCCTGTACGGTTGTTGGTGTTATACCTGGCGTCCTTATCAGAGGATGGCTACTGATGTAATTAAATAACTTGGTAGAGTCGTAGTCTGTACTGAGGTCTGATGTTAAGTCATCTGGATAAGGTGGCATTCCGCTGGTATGTTCTAGCAAATGTTTAAAAGTAATATCAACACCATTAAGGCTTAAATTGGGTGATAAGTTTTGAGGTAAATAAGTTTTAATAGCTGTACTGACGTCAATTGAATTTTGGTTCAACCAATAGAGCAAAGCTGTAGCAGTTATAGGTTTTGTATTTGAGGCGAGTTCATACAATGTATTTTCATCAGGAAGGATTTTATTTCCTTTTTTGGTTTCCCCATAGTTGTAATAGTTTATTTGGCTTCCATCTATGACTGCAATAGAAAAACCAGCTGTCGCACTTTGAATAGCATAATCCTTAAAAGTATTATGAACCAGGCTGTCAATATGTGATTTGAGGGGATTGTCGGTGACAATGTTGGAATACGGATCAGAATCTTTTTCACAGGAAGTGATCAGGCTGGATAAAAAAACCAAAACTATAATAAGAGTTGAATTCTTCATTTTTCTCTTAGTTTTAGTTTAAAATATTTATACCAAAGTTACGACCTGATTTTAGCAAAGTCAAGTTTATTTTAAAACCAAGATAATCAACAGTATGAATCAGGTTCTAAGATCCCGTTTAAACTCCTCCCTTTTCTCAGACAAACACTACACCTGAAATAGTTTGATGTGGGTTTCTAGTATGTTATGTCTTTTCAGACCTTCTTCTGAAGTGGTCAAAGAAGGACGATTTTACAGTAAAATCTGCCTATCAAAAGAGAGTTGACTTTGGCATCCACATAGTGTAACTTTGAGTTTCAGACAAATAATCCACAGATGTCAAGCATTATTGAAGGATATAATTACGACATCTTCACCAGCTACCGCCAGAAAGACAACAAAGGCGACAGGTGGGTAGGTGAGTTTGAAGGGGACCTAACAAGACAGTAAAATATGGAAACAAAAATCTTTCCGATAAAGCTGGGACTGAACAGTTGTTATCTCATTCGTGGTAAAGATATCGTTATGATTGATGGCGGTATGCCCAACAAGCTTAATATGTTTAAAAGGAAACTTTCAAAGCTTGGAATACAGTCATCGGAGATCAAACTGATAGTACTTACCCATTCGCATTTTGATCATTCCGGTTCAGCCCGGGAAATACGCGATTTTACAGGTGCTAAAATTGCCATTCACGAAAGTGAGATAACCTATGTAGAAAATGGTGGTATGATAATTCCAAAAGGAGTAAATACCTACGGTAAGCTTACCAAACCATTGTTATTCTCAATTTTTAAAAAGATCTCATTTCCAAAATTCAAACCTGATATTCTTATTACAGACGAGCCCTATTCCCTGTCAATGTATGGAATTGATGGAAATATTATTCATACACCGGGACATACAGTAGGATCAATCAGTGTTATTCTTGATTCAGGGGAAGCATTTATTGGATGTATGGCTCATAATGGATTCCCATTCAGGCTTCGTCCCGGATTACCAATATATGCCCAGGATATCGAAGCAATTAAGAAATGCTGGAAAATTTTAATAGATAGAGGTATAAAAATGATCTACCCTGGTCATGGAAAACCTTTCCTGGTGGAAGTAATCAAAAAATCATTGGAATACAATTGATCAGATATCGACCTGTTATGCCCAGTTTAGTTTTCGATTTATCTTACAGTTTTTTATGGTTTACTTGACATCCGATGCCCAGTTGCTTAATTTAACCATTGCTTTTTAATGGTTTGTTTTTTTAATATTAATTGTTATTTATTGGAACATTATAGAGTTATACTTTATGAAAACAACCACTGTCTTATTTTTAATACTCGGTCAGGTTATGCTATATAGCTGTACTGCTGTTGAAGATTTTAAAGTCATTCGTCAAGTCGCAGGTCCGATTGAAACAAATAGTTACTTGATTTTTGGCACAAAGTCAAAAGAAGCAGCCATAATCGACCCCGGATGGAGTATTGATACATTAATAGGGTTTATTAAAGATAATAAATTGAACCTCAAGTACATATTTATAACTCATGGGCATATCGACCATTATTATTATCTGCCAGAGATGAAAAAATTATTTCCAACAGCAAAATGGTGTATTAATAAAGACGATTATCAGGGTATATTTACTTATCCAGAGTGGGCGTTAACGAATTACGGCCAAGAATGGGTAGATGAAGCAAGAAGCGATCCTAATACAAGACAGTATATAGATTTTGATAATAATTTGATTGGAGTTCCAGACATATTTGTTGAAGATAATCAAGTATATAAAGTAGGGCAATTTAAAATAAAAACAATCCTTTCCCCAGGCCATTCTCCGGGAGGAGTCTGTTACTTGGCCGGGAATATTTTATTTTCGGGTGATGTTTTATTTTACAGAACATGCGGTAGAACTGACACTCAATATGGTTCACGGGAAGATCAAATTAAATCTATAAGAAAATTATACCAATTGTTTCCAGATTCGACTATAGTGTATCCTGGTCATGGACAGTTCACAGATATTGGATCAGAAAAAAAGGAAAACTCCCGAGTAACGATTGATGGTGGAGCCTGGGTTACATTGTAAAGTTATTAGCTATTTCAATTGACCAACCTTTCTGAATAAAATACTTGCTTTATTATGATGGTTTGTGTTATCAGACCTTCTTTTGAAGTGGTCAAAGAAGGACGGATTTTAACATTATCTAATGGTTTGTGGTATTGTCACCATTCTTTTCTTAATCCAAATAAGAATCTCAGGTCGATTAGTTAAAAGTGGATTATTGATGGAATACTGATAGCAGGTACTCTTTTGACTGGAATATCTGTCAGATTAATTTGACTTTGGTGATTTGCTGGCGTAATTTTGTAATTAAAATTGGTGTAGAATATATGTTAATCATACAGATTTACAATACATAACAGAAAGGAGTAAAACCATGACCGCATCAAAATCATTAAAAGTTTTGGCGATTATTTTTTTCCTCAGTGGTATATGGGACATAATTGGAGGAATCAATTATGCATTCATGATCGGAACTGTATATACAGACCCACCGATACATCGTTTTTATGCAATATTCATTGCATCATTCTTTCTTTGTTTTGCTTATCTGCAAATCCTATCTTCTTTCAATATGAGAAGGTATCTCTTCATTATCGGTGCTGTTACTATAGGAAGGATCTTCTATGTTGCTTTATTGTATACATATATCTGGGGTGTAGCCGGTTTTCCAAGTACCTTCTGGTGGACCGGTGTAGTAGATTTAACTCTGGTCGATTCTCTATATAGTGATCACATTGATAAGTGATGACATTCATCTTAAGGATTTATTCCTACCTAAATGGGAAGGTAGTTGATACAAACAGTGTCTTAGCCCCCCAAATAGCTGGACATAATTTGAAAAACAAATTAGGTCTTATTAAATTTGGGAACCATGACATTAACACGACGAAAACTTACACCTGAAGATAGGTTGTCTATACTTCAGGAAGGAGAACGCGAAGGTCACGCTTCGACAATCAGAAAGTATCATCTTGCGCCACCGCTTTATGCCCGTTGGAAGCGCAAATATCTCAATGAAGGCATTCACGGCTTAAAGGTTAAACATAGGTGCAAAAGCCGGGAGCGTTGACCACATTCGGCCGGTCATAAAACAACAACCATATTTATCTAAATTTCAGTGATTTAGCTCCAGCTATGTCTGGTCATTGCATTCCGGCGAAAAGTGGTCATCGGCACCGGCTTTTCTACCCTGACAGAGTATGATTTTTCGCTTTTAAACTTATCTGGCACTTAGCACTGAATTGAATAAAAAAGGCTGCTCCCAAAAAGAAGCAGCCAAATTATGTCATTAAGGGTGGAGGATTTCAGGAGTTAGTCATCATCTCCGTCATCATCACAGCTGTCATCACTATTATCATCACCGCAGTCATCACCGCAATTATCACCGCAATCATTACCGCAGTCATCATCGCAATTATCATCCAGACCAAAACATCCCGATATTGCGTTAAGAAGCGAACCTGACAATGAGTGATTCCCATCTGTATCATCATGCCCTATTTCAATATATCCGTTATTATTACCGTCAACTGCAGCACCAAGATTCATTGCCTCCAGATTTGATTTGATTTTTTCCAGGCTGATATCGATATAGAGCTTCATATTATCACCGGTGAGACTTACAGCGCTTTGATCAGGGAATTCAATTTCAAATTCCTTAACCTTGTCAGTCCATAATTTAAAGCGGGTTCCGTTAATTGTGCCGGCAAGATAAGCTGAACGGCCCTGCATCTTATTATTATCTGTCAGGTGATAACAAGCAAGTTCAAATTCAATCTCGTCATAGACAGCATTTGGAATTGAATAACTATCAAGTACCAAACCATTTAATGCTTCGGGTGACATAATATCAATAAGATATGGTCCTTCAGCTTCAAGATCATCATAGGAGTCATCTTTATCATTATCACTGCAATCATCATCATCAATGTCGTCATCAGTTCCATAAGATCCTGCGTAGCCTTCTTCGAATTCGAATTCAATATCCTTGATGTTTATATAGAAAGTATCAATGACAATTGTCGAGGCGCTTGCTACGGCCGACTTTAATAACGGTGCAGCAGAGGTTTTAATAATCAGTTCTGCATTAGAGCTGTCACTTTCCTTCTGACATGAAAACATAAGAAAGGATACTATCCCTATGATACTTAATAAAGCTGTAGTCTTTTTCATAATCATTTGTTTGGTTATAAATTTATAAAAACCTTCTTTCGTATATATGACGAAATTTCAGGCATGGAGGTTGGAAAAATCATAAAGAAATTTCAAAAAGGAAAAATAAAATTGAGCCTGAACTCCATGCTTGCATTCCTTGTAGAATGTAAATCATCGGGTATTCCGGGCTGATCACCAAAAATGTTCGGAATTCCGCATTTAATACGAATCCCGGGGGTGATTGCAAAGTGGTCTATTATCTTAATATCAAGCTCATATCCAAGTAACACACCATAATCAATAGGATCAAAGTCAGTGGAGATATCAGATACAGAATAGTCTATTGTCTTATAAGCTTTGTTGAGATGCGAAATATAAGCTCCACCTACAAAGTGAGATCTTACTCTATTGATATTGAATGATCTGCGCAAAGCATACCTTGCGCTCATCTCAAATGATAAATAATTCAGTTCATATATCTTGGAACTATATATGCCGTAGATATATTCATCATATGATTGCCCGGTCTTCGATAGTAACAAGCATGTTCCTTCAAATGACCATCTTTCATTCATAGTGTACCGCAGGATAATTCCGAAATCGTTCAGGAACGTGACTTTTGTGGTACCAAGTTCTTGCCTGTCAAATCCATCAATTGTTTCCTGACTAATTAACCATGTGTTCTTTTCAGTGAGTGAAATTCCTATAGAGAATCTATTTGATTTGAATGTTCCGCCCGCTTGTGAAAAGCCATTTCCAGTTGATTTATTATCTGTTACCTCTGCGGTTTTTGAAACCGGGATTGTAATGCGGGATGGCTTTACTACAAATGGAAGTAAAACCGGCTGCCCCGTGGTTATAACATCGTTTTTAACAGAAATATACGAGTGATTCGTAACGTTGACTGCAGCGTCAGGCGGTGAAGTATTATTGGGTTCCTGAGCAGGTAACCCTTTTGAGATATCTTCTGCCTCTTCTGCCAGTTGTTCTGATTCAGGCGGTATTGATGTGCTGCTTTTTGGTATTATTGTTTGTGTAATTGAGGCTTCTGAAGAATCAATAGCTGATATTTCTGATGATATTAATTGTGTTTCTCTGGTATCAGATAATATAACCAGCAGGATTAAAAGCAGGGGAGTAATTAATAATGCCAGTTTTGAAAATGTAACCAGCTTTTTATCGGTCAGGGCTCCCGTGAAATCATTATTTGATGGCAAAACATTATCCAATTCCATGGAGACAGAATCCCAGGTTTCTTCAATATCAAGCTGGGTATTGATCTCATCCCAGCATGAATCAGGGGGAGTCTCATTGAGGCTTTCAACCTGGTTGCGGTATAGTTCTATGAAATCCTTCTCTTTCATTTCATTGAATAAAATCCCCAAGGTTTTGCTGTAAAAGTTGTCTTGCCCTGTTAACCTGAGATTTTGAAGTGCCTTCTGAAATATTCAGTTTCTCTGCTATTTCCTTATGGCTGTATCCCTCGAGAGCATATAAATTAAAGATAAGCCTGGCACCAGAAGGAAGCCTGCTCACCTGGTTCATGATATCAGAACAGTTAAAGGATGTAACCGGTGACTCAACGGGCTGGTCTGTCGGGGTGAGAAAATCAATACTGATGAACTTGTCTTCTTTTGATGAAATTCTCCAATGATCAATGGCAGTGTTCGTCATTATCCTTCTTATCCATCCTTTAAGTGATCCCTGTTTGTCAAAGGTCTCAATACTCCGGAATACCTTTATGAAACCTTCCTGCAAAACATCTTTTGCTTCATCCCTGTCAGTTTCATATGCCAAACAGATATTATACATTTCCCTGGAAAATTTTCTATAAAGCAATTCCTGAATCTTTCGGTCATTTTTTATACAACCTTTTACCAGCATTTCATCTGATATTTCCAATATCTCCCTCTTTTCCTGCATTACTCGGGTTGACTGACAAATATTTTAGCAGACAGCTGTAATCTATATAAGATTATTTCATATAACTCCTCATTTGAATCTGACGAAATCAGCAATACCGGAGATATTCCATCATCTTCATAATCGGCTTCTTCAAGTGATTCAGTACTAATTGCCCGGAAAACAAAATATGGATCAAAACACAGAACAGCAGTGTAAGTACTTCCGGAAATTATATTAATATTCTCATCACCCGTGTCGGTAAGAGACAGGCATTCAAATGATTCAAATGGATCAATCTCTATTCTGACCTGTTGAGTCACTCCTTCTGGATCAATATAATTACCATGCAAAATTAATCCCGGCGTTCCAATATCCTCATCGTCATCATCTTCCTCTTTTAGTCTTTCCAGACCATCCGATAGTTCAAACTTCCAATTCATCGATGTATAGATGCCCTGCGGAAAGTCAAAATGAGTTAATTCCTGCTGGTTCCCAGACTGCGGATAAAAATTCTGCGGACCGAATTTTTTACCTGATTCGGTATTGAAAGAATAATCACCGCCTGCCTCTCTCTGCCCGTCAAATTGAATCTCATTAACGAGAATTTCTCCACTTTCAAATGACAAAATGTTATTGGTTTTGTTTTGCTCAGTAATAATAACAGACAAAGAAACCCTTACGGGGCGTGTGAATTCATCATCGATACAGGATTGCTGTACAAGCATCGAGATGACTACGAGAGAAATGCAGGTAAATTGGTGAAACGAGACATTCTTTATAGTGACCATTCTCATATTTTTACTGTAATGATCTTAAGGTAATAATTTTCTCTCAACTATCATATGAGTCTTACCCTAAGAGGTATACTATTCCGTATCTAAGACGATTCCTGGGAGCAAAAGGTTGGAAAAGTTTAAAGACAAAACTGCCCGGAGCTGACCGGGCAGTTAATGTTCTTTCGGTAATCTCTTATATCAAATTTACCAATTTAGACTGAATGTGCAAAAGCCGGAAGCTTTGACCACATTCGGCCGGTCAGATCACAACAGTAATATTTATCTACGCATCAGGGATTTAACTCCGACTATAGATGGTCAATATATTCCGGCGAAAAGCGGTCAAGGGCACTGACTTTTCCAGTATTCAAAGCAAAACACAAACTTTTTCATGTCAATCTGCATTCCAATCTTTTGCTGCTTATAAAGAGACTTCACCACATTTTAATTTATAGAAACATCGGACAAAATATGACGTGGCAAGATGTTAGTTATATATCAGTATATTAATACATTATAACAAATATTAATGCCTCAAAATCCAAAATCTTGAGACATTATATTATTGCAGTTAGTATTTCCTAATTCAAATTATTACTTCACCCGTTTTACGATTCTTGAGGATGTTTTATTGTTTTCAATTGTTGTTTCTTTGAATTCATCACGAGAAATAAATTCGAATATAAACTTGTTTCCAGATGCCTTCTTGACATCGAATAATTCAAGTTTATCCGGAGATGTAAATTCTCCAATGTAATTAAAAACATAGCCATTAGATACTATTACTGAAAGTTCAATATTATTGTTTGCGGGATCACATCCCCAAAAACCTGTTTGTTCAAACAATATTTTTCCTTTTGTTACCACTTTAGCGTTTAGACTTAAAACATTATTTCCCTGCAAATTTTTAAATTGAATAAATTGAGTAGTTTCCTTTCCAGAAGGTCCTTCCCAATTTCCGGCAAATTTTTTGAGCAACTCTGCCTGATTAAGTCCTTTCGAACTCTCGCCGGCAACATTTTTCTCTATACCAGATTCAGCACCACTAATTACTTTCCATTTGTTTTCGATTTTCTTTAATAGTATTTGTGATATCCATGGGTCTTGAAGGACAGAATGACCATCCTTGTAATTCATCAGACACTTATTGTTCACCGTAACCATGACTGTTGAATTATCAAGTACAGCATATTTTTCATCAACTACAGTGATTTTTTGATTTTTTAATGTCCCAAAGGCAGACTTTACCAAGTCTGTACATGATTTATAACTAAAAGAATTTCCATTGTAAGTGAAGACAAAATCAGGCGAATCAAAGTATGTACCAATAATCATGTCGGCATCTGCCTCTTCAGCACCTTTAAAATAAGTATTTACAACTTCTTTTACTTCTCCTTTGATTTTCTCTTTCTGAGCATCAGATAAAGGCTTATTGTTTGTTCCGCAGGAAAAACAGAAAATAAGCATAACCAGAAAAATGAGTTTTGTTTTCATTTGTTTGGATTTTTGTAAATGGATAAGAATAACTACAAATCAATTAGTTGATGAAAGGTAAACCAATAAATAACCAAAGTCAAATAAATTAATTTCGCCACATTTTAACTTTGGGCGGTATCTGACGAACTTTGATGCAGTTATAGAAAAGCTTATGAGAAATTTGAGTTAAATCCCTGTTGTTTAGGTATATATGTTGTAAGGTTTCAGACCTTCTTTTGAAGTGGCCAAAGAAGGACGGATTTTACATGATGAGATTATACCAGACTTTTAGCATAACATCTTTTAGCAAGCCCAGAACGACGATCATTTCCGGACTATATAAGACCAGGCTTATAGGATGATCGTGTCTCCAGTGTCAAATTTGCATGGACTGATGCAATTTGTTTGACTTTTACTTTCCCAGCTTGTATCTTGCATTAATTAACAACAAAACCTTACTATAATGAATAAGAAACTAAACCGCAGATGGTTTCTTAAAAGTACTTCCATTGGAGTTTTGGGCGCCGGGTTATTTGGAAACAAAGGCCTTGCAACTCCTATTATGGGTCAGAAAAAAGAATTATCAAGAAAATTAATCTACCGCACACTTGGAAAGACCGGCATGAGAGTGCCCGTGATCGGGATGGGAATTTTGACTTCCGGAAGCCCTGCTTTGATTAATGCAGCACTTGATGCGGGAGTAACTCATTTCGACTCTACCGCCGGCCAGCCACAACAGATACGGAATGAAGAAATGATCGGAGAAGTCCTTAAGAAACGGCCTCGTGAATCAGTTGTCTATGGCACCAAGATCCATCTTCCTCAGGATTACAAGACAGGTCTCTACGAAAAAACGGCGACCGAGAAAGAATTTACCGCGTACCTCGATGCAGCTCTGAAGCGCTTACAAATGGACTATGTGGATATCCTGTACCACCATATGGTCTCTCGTAGAGAATCAGCGCTATATGAACCCGTCATGAAAGCCATGGAAAAGGCAAAAAAAGCCGGGAAAACGAGATTCCTGGGTTTGACCAGTCATAGTAATGTGCCGGAAGCAGTTCAAGCCGCTATTGATTCGAAATTTTATGAGGTTGTTATGGCTGCATACAACCCCAGGCAAATAGACCTGCTTCAGGTTAAAGAAGCTATTGCCAATGCAGCCGAAGCAGGGCTGGGAGTCGTTGCTATTAAGGTGATAAGGGGAGATATTGAAGAAGGACAGAAACCAATAGATCCGGGCGCGTCATTGAAATGGGTCCTTCAAGATACGAATGTGCATGCAACAATACCAGGCTTTAGCAACTTTGAAGAGATGAATACAGACCTTTCGGTTATGGAAGATTTAAGCCTAACCGAGGCTGAAACGAGCAACTTGAAAAAGGAGGATTCTTACCCGGGATTATTCTGCCAGGGTTGCGGCCAGTGCCTTCAGCAATGCATTGCCAAACTGCCGATTCCTGATTTGATGAGGGCATATATGTATGTGTACGGTTATCGACAACCAGCTCTCGCTCGCAGCCTGCTGACATCTCTGGTGCTTCCTCGTAAGGTTTGTGATAATTGTTCTTCGTGCCAGGTTGTGTGCCAGAATGGATGGAAAGTATCAGAGAAGATTTGTGATATCGTCCGGCTCAGGGATGTACCGTCAAGTTTTCTGATTTAATCTTTTAACAATCCCGTAACGACAATTACTCCTTGACTATGTGCGACCAGCTTATATGATGATTGTGTCTCCAGTGACAAATATTATGGGTGTGGCTCAATTATGAAGAGACGGAGATGGGGGATTAAGGGTATTTCAAATTATGCCCAGCTTGGCGGAGGGTCTCTGGTTCAAGCCCTGGCTGGGGAGCGAAGCAAGTCAACCACTTACACTGATTTCGGGTAAGTGGTTTTTTCTTCTTCGTCAGTTTTGGACCAGTTTCTGAACGAGAGTGGGATGTTATTGATTAAAAAATGAGTTGGAAATAGACCTACCCCAACAAGAGCATCTTATTATTCTTTCGTAAGTACATACAAACTATTCGACTTTTGAAAATTTAGACTCATCCGTTTTTATACCTTTTGAATCATACCCGATTGACATAATTTCTTTAGGGTTTAAAATTACATACTCATGAATCCACAAAATAACTTCTGGATTTAAATTGTCAACCACATTTCCCCTAATGGTTTTTTCTGTTATAAACTGACCGATCCATGTAACATACTTACCATTAGGGAAAACTATAATACCTTTTATTTTGCCATCTCTATCATCAAAACCACTGAGTTCCATGAAAACCGGAGATTTTTCACCTTTAATTTCATAGGTAAAAGTTTCTATCACTGCTTCCCCAAATAACTTAGTTTCCAATATTTCAACAGTACCATCGTCTGTAGTTCTCTGCCATGTGCCGACCAATTGTTTTATTAATTCCATTTGGTCAAGTTTTGTGTCAGTGATTTGCGCCTTAATTCCATCAGTACAGAACAACAGAACAGTAATCATTGTGGTCAGAAAAACAGCTTTCATTTGATTGGGTTTTGGCAAATGGCTAAAATTATAATCAGTGAGTTTTTAATCTTATTCAGACTGCGGGGACTTCATGCATCAGACTATTTAGTTTCCAATGGATTGTTGCTGTTCCAGATGCCAACAATACACTTCCATTGCCCATTATTCTTTTTATACATATCAATCCATTTATCTGAAATTTCGACAATTCCAGCTTGCGTTTTCACCTTACCCCTGTTAATACCTCTGGCGTATGCAATATCTCCTGATGCTGAAACTTCTATAATATCGATATTAGATGAAGTGGTATTCCAAAGTATTGTAGTATCTGCAAAATCTGATTCAACTTGTTCCCGGATGCTTTGAAGACCAACATAAATAGCATTATTTGGTTTCATTACAACACCCTCAGGGGAATAAATACTCATAATTTTGTCAGTGTCCATATTCTGAAGAGCGACCAACCATTCAGCCTCAATATTGCGAATTGATTCTGCTTCAGCAACCAAATCCACTTTCGGGGTGGAATTGCATCCGATTAAAATTATGCATGTCCAAAAAAGAAAAGTAATTTTTTTCATCGTCTAATGTTTTAGTAATATTTAAGATAAAAACATTGATTAATTATCGTTTAAAAACATTCTTCAAACCATTAGTAAGTGCTGTGGAATAAACTGAGATGTGAGTTTCACCTTCAAATATTTGTGGAACAAATTTAAGTCCTTCATAATTACGCATCTGAATAATCCTGATGAATTCGTCAGTTGGATCAATAATCAAATCTTTATCATCCAGAGTGCCATACGCCATATAAACAGTCTTATCCAATTCCGTATGATTTCTAAAATATTCTGTTTCCAATTTAAAAATGCTTTTATAATTCCAACTTAATGGTGGAGCGATAATAATATAACCGTTAAACATTTCTGGTTGTGTAAACAGAACATAAGTACTTAGCATCCCACCAAAAGAGATACCCGCAATTGTAACTGAATCCTTATTGGTTGAATAGTTATTATCAATGGCAGGAAATAATTCATTCTTCATAAATTTCAGAAAGTTGTCTGCTCCGCCAGTGCTTTTAAACCAGCCTTTTGCAGAGACAGTATCATTGCAGTGTGTATAATCTCTTGCCCTTTTTTCCCACCAGATATCCGTCCCTTTCCCGTAACTTATGCCAATCACAATAATATCCCTGATCTCATTGCTCCACATCAGCCAGTCAGCAATTTCCTTTGTCATTCCAAAAGACTTATCACCGTCTAACACATAGAGTACCGGGTAAGACCTTTTTGATGGAGAATAGCCGATTGGTAAGCCTACCTGAATGATGTAATTTTCATCCGGAACAGATTTTGATTCTATTTGAAATTGCTCAGTGTTATCAAGGCAAACCTTATTTGCTTTTGGTTGCGTGGTTTGTGCTTGCATTCCAAATGAACAGAACAACAGGAATACAGTAATCATTGAGGTAAAACAACATGGGTTCATATTAATCAAGAAGGTTTTAGACTATGAATCACTATTTTACCCGAAACCCTGTATAAGTTTTTACAGGTTTGTCTTTTTCAAAATCGGTTTTTGTAACCGAATCGGGGGATTTAAATTCATAAATAGTTTTTATTGGAGCTTGTTCGGGATTTGAAATATACTCAAATGGAATCCTTTCGCATGTATTTTCAGATGTGAACCAAAATGCAAAAAGAATAATGTCTGGCTTGTCTTTCCAGATTCTTGCACAGAAATATTTATCACTTTTTTTGTCATATCCCCAAAGATTCTTCTCTTCAGACACAATTTTACCTTTGAGGAAACTATTTTGGGATCCTTCCAAACTTCCTTTCCCTATAGGTATAAATTTCGAGATAACGGTCGAGTCTTTTCCAATTTCATTCTTCCAGGTCCCTATCCATTTTTTCATCAATTCAACCTGATTGAGTTCTTTTGCTGTTTCGCCGGGAACATTCTTCTCAACATAAGAATCAACCCAATAAATTATTCTCCACTTGTTATTGTTTTTTTTAAACATAAACATAAATGATCCTGGGTCTTCAAGTATAGAATGACCATCCTTATAATTCTGTAACCACTTATAATTTGTTGTAAACAGGACAGTAGAATTATCAAGAACTTTATATTTCTCATCTGCAATTGTAAGTTTTTGATTTATCATATTATCAAAAAGAGGTCTCATAGCAATTAATTCCTGGTAATTATAAGTTTTCCCATTGGCGATGTATTCAAAATCAGGAGAATCAAGGAATGGCTCAATAGCCATATCAAAATTTAACTCATCACATCCTTTTATGAAGGTATTTACAACTTCTTTTACTTCCCCTTTTATTTTTTCTTTCTGAGCATCAGATACAGGCTTATTGTTTGTCCCGCATGAAAAACAGAAAATAAGCATAACCAGAAAAATAAGTTTTGTTTTCATTTGATTGGATTTTTGTAAATGGATAAGAATAACTACAAATCAATTAGTTGATGAAAGGTAAACCAATAAATAACCAAAGTCAATTAAATCTTTACCACCACATTTTATCTTATGACGGCATCTGACGAATTTTGATGCGGTAAGAGTGAAATTACTCAGAATCCAAAGTTAAATTCTTGTTGTTTTGTCATGTATGTTTCATGCAATCAGCCCGGATTTTGAAGTGATAATAAAGTATGCTTTTGCACCTTAATACTGAATTTCTGCTATTGCAGAAATTTTAATAAATAATAGTTATCAATGTCTCGATAGGGTGTGTTTAAGAACTTTATTATTTCACTATTTATCAACTCTGGCTGTTCAATAACTACCATATGTGATGCACACGGAACAATAAAAAGTTGTGCATGTGGCAGACTTTTGAATAAAGCAACAGTATGATCAAGTTTTATCAAATCATGATCTCCAGCAACAACCAGAACTGGTATTTTAATTTGTCTGAGTTGTTCTTCCGTGAGATTGGGAAATTTCTCCACGAGAGCAGAAAGTTTCTTTTTTATTTCCGGAGGAATTTTATCCATTCCGGTTTTATATTTTTGAAGAACCGGAGTAACTTTCAAAATCAAAGGATCATTTGAATCCATTGTTACACTATCAGGCGTAGCAAAGAAATCTTCCCATGTAAAATTTGCGCCAAATGTTATCAGCTTTTTTACCTTATCCGGATTATTCAAAGCTAGCTCCAAACCAATATTTCCACCATCACTCCATCCGACAACATAAACACTCCCGAGGTTCAGTTTTTCGATTAGTTCGCTCATGTCTGATGCCATCAAAGCATAAGTAATTTCTTTTTCGGAGTCAGAAGATCTTCCCTGTGCCCTGCTGTCAACAGCAATTACTTTAAAATGTTTTGATAATTCAGGTATCTGATAATCAAAGCTATTGATAGATCCACTATTCCCATGCAATAGCAATAAGGGTTCACCTTCACCATATATCTCATAATATACCTTGATGTCGTTTACGTCAATATATTTCCCAACCTTATCATTTGAGCCATAATTGATTTCCTTCTGTGTCGAATTATTACAAGAAACTGTAATAATAAATACTAAGAAAAGGGCTGTAGTTTTCATTATTTATGGAATTAGTAATTCAAAGTTACACCTACAAAAAGCGGAAGTCCAAACTTATCCAACTCGGCTTTGTCAGCCTGATTTTGGCAACCAAGAGCTACGCAAAGGAATGAAACTAAAATAATTGTATTAGCGATATTTAATTGTGATGTCTTCATTTTTCACTTACTTCTTATATGTTGATGCTAAATATCACCCACCCTCATTTATTTGGATATTAACATATTAGTACAATCCATTAAATGAGATAATTATTTTATTTGCTTCTTGTCCCTTTCCCTTCAAATGATTTCCACCAGACATTATCTTTTAAATTTTCACCATTTACAATAAAGGACATCCAGTCATCACTGAAATTCCATGTCCATCGCGAAACTTCAACTTTCCCGTTTGGATAATATGTTGCTCCATCTTCTATGCAAGTTCTCTTATCTGTAAATGTTAGTGTTGAGTTGAACCAGGTTCCATCATCATAAAAAATATGTACCATACATATTTTCCTTATAGGGTCGTAACCTGTTATCTCAACTCCATTTTGTGTAAAGTCATTGGTTTTCCACTTGTGGAAAATCTCAAGTGCATAGCCATTTAAAATCCGTTGACCTGTAAATGTCCAATCTACATGATACCAGTGTGCAGACATACTGTCTCGTGCTTCTGCCTGAATGTTCCAGATTCCGGAAAATGCATCCAAAACATTATATTCAACCCCTGCTTTGGGGAATTCTTTCTGTGTTGTCTGTGCTATTATTCCATTTGTACTGAATAACAGAACAGCAATCAATGTGGTCAAACAAACTGCTTTCATTTGATTGGATTTTTGCAAATGGCTAAAACTATAATAAGACAGTTTTAAATCTTTTTCCGCCTACAGGCACTTGAACATCAGAGTATTTAGTTTGTGATTTTATTTTCCTGTGGCTGATTATATATTGCCATCAAGGTAAATTTCCATTTGCCACCGGTTTTTTCAAGAATATTGATCCTTGTCTGTACCGTGTTCATTGGGTTACCTTGATACGTACCTTCCCAGAGAGCCTCGCACATCACCCATGCTGCCTCATCATCCAACAGACTGATCTGAAAATTCCTGAAAGTGAGATTGACCGATTTTCTGTCCCAGGTGGTATCAGCAACATTTTGCCGGTCTTGTTTGCTGATGGCATCCCAGCCTTCAAATTTTGTCTGGCCTTCGGCAGACATGTAGATTTTAACAGATGATGGTTCCTGTAACCATGTCTCTGCCATAGTTGCAAAATTCTGACTGAAGAACCCGTCTTTTTCTTGTTCAAAAACAGCCTTGATTGCTTCTTTTTCTTTTTCAATGTCTATTTTCTCCTTGCAGGATGTACCTGTCAGGAAAATAAGAGCAAATAATACAAGTAAATTCTTTTTCATGATTAAATAGTTTAAGATTAGTAACTGTAATATGATGATCCGTTGTAAACAGCAACAATTGGATTGCCTCCGATTTTACGGCAATGGAATTATAGCGTTGCTAATATCAAAGCTAAACCTTTCTGAAACCAAAGTCAATTTTATTTATCCAAACCTCAGGGATTTAACTCCAGTCGGGCAGGGGCATTGTATTCCGGCGAAAAATGGTCAGGGGTATTGGCTTTTCCGGTTTAAGGTAAACAAGTGTTATCTTTGGTTTCAGCAATCATGTTTTCATCATATGCGCTTGACACCGTCTGAATGAATTAGAAAATTCCTTCAGATAATGAAAACATAATAATGGAATTTCTATTTTAAAAACAACATGGATGAAAAAGCAACTGTTTCTTGTCTCACTGATATTGGTCTTAATAACTATCGGTTGCCGGCAGACAGCTGAATTTCCCCTAACAGACCTGCATGTACATTTAAAGGGTGACTTTACCATGGAAGATGCGGTGCGAAAATCCGAAGCTGAGAATATCCGGTATGGTATTGCCGTAAACTGTGGCCTGGGATTTCCTGTTCAGAATGATTTCCAGATAGACTCCTTCCTGCTCAGGATGAAAGATTACCCACAGTTTTACCTGGCAATGCAGGCTGAAGGCAGGGAGTGGGTCAACCTGTTTTCGAAGAAATCGATTGAAAAATTTGATTATGTTTTTACGGATGCCATGACCTTTACTGATGAAAAGGGAAGAAGAAACCGTATATGGTTACCTGAGGAGACCTTTATTGACGACGAAGAGGAGTTTATGGACTATCTGGTTAAAACCCTGGTTACTATTTTAAATACAGAGCCAGTCGATATCTATGTTAATGCAACATTCCTTCCCGCACAGATGGCTGACAGATATGCCCATTTCTGGACGGAAGAGAGGGTGACCGAGATTATTAACGCCCTTCATTCCAATGATATAGCTATGGAGATCAATAACAGGTACAAGATTCCATCTGCAGAAATAATTAAAAGGGCTAAAAAAGCCGGTATCAAATTCACTGTCGGCACCAATAATGTTGACGGTAACTTTTCCGGCGCGGGCTATGCCCTTGATATGATAAAAGAGTGTAACCTGACAGAAAGTGATTTCTGGCTGCCAGTCAAAAAAGAGAGGATCTGAATCAGCCTGCCAAAGCCGGAAGTGTTGACCACATCAGGCCGGTCAGGTTTACCATGGGGAATTTGCTTATACATCCGGAGGTTAACGCCGGAGCCTTTGGTCATAATATTCTGGCGAAAAGCTGTCAGGGCAATGACTTTTAATTACCGGGGTTTTGCCATAAAAATTTGCCTGACACAGGCAGTCAGATCTTCTGGTTTATCTGCGATCTGATCGGGCGCAAGAGATGCGAGAAGATCCCTGCTGTTCAATCCCCATGATACTGCAATCACCGGAATCCCCGCTGCCCTGGAGGCTTCTATATCACGGGTCTCATCACCTACATATACAACCCTGCCTTTCGAGAGTTTTTCATGTATGAGCAACTTCCTGATCAATTTCTCTTTTCCCAGAAAACTCCTTCCGCTGTAGATGAAATCGAAAAGAGTGGTCAGGTTGTTTATTTCCAGAAATTTCCTGACATTCTCCACTGAATTGGACGTCAGTATTCCCATCCTGTATCCGGCATTATTGATCTCCCTTAGAGCAGCATCCATACCGGTGAACGGCTTCGTTTCAGAAACATGCCTTCTCATTTCCTTCCTGATCCTCAGCATCAATGTCAGCAGCTTCAGCCTGGAGACTCCGTATATCTCAAAAAGCTCCTGCGGTTTTTTTGTACGAAACTGCTCGCGTTCCTCCGGACCGACTGGCAAGGAATTGTATTCGGGAGCAATTCTGTTAAAGATCTCTATTCCCAGGTCAAGCGTGTCGGCAATCGTTCCGTCAAAATCAAAGATTATGTAATCTGAATTATTCATTTAATAAGATGTTGTCGCTTCATCGCTAATAATCCTGTAACTCATCTCTGAACCATACCACGACATTACTGACGGTAAACATTAATTCTGGTTTTGCCCCGGTAGCTTGCGACAGGGTTTTGGCTTTTAAGATACCTGATCAATGCTTCTGCTGTTGTGATGAAGAGCGATTGCCCGGGGTCGTTGTGTTTATACTTATACACCTGGGTCATGTAATTGTTCATGGCAACAGAGTAAATGCGGTTCATCTCAATAGAAATTCCGTTTTCGGCCAGAATGGTAATGGATTCAATATTTCCTTCCGCATTAATCTTCAGATCCGTTGTGATCCCTGAAGGATACAAAGGTGATTTGTCGTCAACCGTCCAGGCTGCACGCATAAGGGAGTAAATTTCCTCTCCGGTCAGTTTCGTTACAACCAGTTCATTCCCGAAGGGGTCAAGCTGGTAAACATTTTTGATTGTCACCGGACCCTTATCGAGGCGGTCAATTCGCACTCCACCCGGGTTCATCAGGGCAATATCCGCACCGGCAGCGTTACGTTGCGCATCGGCCATCAGGTAACCCAGCTCTTCATATGTGGAAAAGTCGTCGGAAGCTGTTGCAATCACCTCGTTCAGGACAGGATTGTCGTTGTATTTGTCCACCATTGCGCGAATAACCGGCTTCTCCTTCTTCGAATTCCTGATGTCTATCAGCTGCATGCTTCTGTGCAGTGTCCCGTCGCTGCCTGTGGAAAGTTTGATTAGTGTTCCGAACTTCAGTTTGTTTTCAGCCTGGGTTATCATGACCCCGTTATATACCTGTTCTTTTTCTACCCTGGTATGGGAGTGTCCTCCAATGATCAGATCGATGCCCGCCGGCATGGTTTCGGCCAGTTTTACATCCTCCTCAAATCCGATGTGCGTAAGCGCAATGAGGATGTCACTGCTGTCTTTCAGCCACAGGTATTCACGTGCGGTTTCAAACGGAGAACGGAACGAAAATCCCTTTACATTATCCGGATGACTGTCCGGGATACCGTTCTGGCCAAGTTGCAGCAACCCGAGAAAAGAGAGTTTTAATCCATTTGGCAACTTGAATATTTTGTAGGGGCTGATCTTTACATTATGCTGATCGCCTGCTGAAACATTGGCGCATATGAAACTGAACTGTGCCTTGCCCGTCAGATTGCTTAATCCTTCCGGCCCTGTATCGAACTCGTGGTTTCCCGCTGCGCTGAGGTCAAAGCCAGTTGCATTCATCAGGTCAATCATTGGCCAGCCCTTCTCCGGATACTGATCGTTTACCGGGTTTCCTGTCTGGTTGTCCCCCGCGGCAACCAAGAGCATATCAGGATAAATGGTTTTCAAACTGTCAACTATATAAGCAAGCTTAGGGAAATTGTCTATTGCTGCATGCATATCGTTCACAGCAAAAATAACAGCTTGTCGTTCTGCGGGAGGTGTGATGCCGGCTTGTTTTGCAGAGATGGCAGAAGTTCCTGCCTGCTTCATGCTGCCGCAGGCAGATAGAAGCCCGATAGCCAGAATGGCAGCAATCAGCTTAAGGGTGGAGGCTCTCTTTTTGTGCCCGGACACAATGAAAAGCGTGTTCCCCTCCGTCAGCTCGCCGTCATGGGCAACCCTGTTCCCGAAACTGTCCTCTACAACAGGTAGCCTTTTAGGTACTTTTTGTTCTGTGTGTGTAAAAAATCCCAGGATTGCATCTCTTACCCTGGCTCCGTTGTGAAGTTCAAGCAGGGTATTGTTCACTGTAATTTTCATTTGAAACGGTTTTGATAAAAAGTAACCACTCAAAATACACTTTTTCCGGCAACATTAAATCTTTAAAAACTGGAATAATTTACGTACCGGCTTTTACGGTTAAATCCTTATTGTTACCTGATGCAAGTTAATCGGAATCAGAATGGCTAAGAGTGGCCGGCCAGCCCGGTCTTTACGACTTATGACCGATTGGCTTTAGAGGTATGCATAAAAAATTAAAGTGCTAACTGCTCAGTTATAAGACTGGCGGTTGTTACAAAAGCAAATCCAAACGCCAGATTAAGCAAGCTTGCCAGGTGCATTTCTTCATTGATGCTACCTGTACCGTCAGCGGGAAAAAAGACTCGGTAATCCCTGTAATATGCATCACGGGCAGTGGACTCACAGCACATATTCGTCATAATTCCGGATATCACCAGATCTTCAATTTTGAGGCAACGCAGAACTGTTTCCAGATCCGTGTTATAGAACGAGGAATAGCGGTGCTTAAGAATTACTTTTTCTCCAGGCAGAGGAGCGATGCTATCATGGACTTCACTTTCCGGACTTCCTTCAATGCACATCCCATCCCACCACCATGACATTATCCCGGCATCCAAACCATCCGGATGGTGCACATGGCATGTATAAATGACCGGGCGATCAGCTTCCCGGAAAGTATTGATCAGCTGCTTAATCCGTGGCAAAACTGCCAATCCTCCGCAGGTAAAGGTTGGTGAGGCCGGATCGAGGAAGAACTTTTGCATATCGACAACAAGCAGGGCTGCCCGATCCCGGTTAATGTGCATTTCATGCTTATTAAAATCGGAAATCTTTTCCAGCCAGAGTTTTGATTTTGCATCTATTGTTTCAGGGGTTACATACGGTTCCATAAGCTGTACAACCTATCTTCATTTTGTATAAAGGACTGGTAATTAACTTGCCAACAATTCAATTATTTCAATAATGTTTTGCCGATGCAATCCTGGTTATTTCACAACCTCCCAATCAATAAGATATCCCTTTTTGAATTTAAACTGATATTTACTAAATGTCAGGGTATTTTCTGCATCGAGAAAACTGTTTTCGGGTAAATATGATTTAAATATTCCCCCCATTGAGTCCCAATCGATACCAAGTCCAAAAAGTATATCAATTTCCTTTAGGGTCATACCGGTACTTAATCCTCCCCCCAAATCCGGCATGATAAATTTGTGTTCTGTTTTCTCCGGATTATTATCCCTTACAATCCGGAAACCAACAATCTCGCAGGAAAGAGTAGGTCCAACATTGACTCGATTTGCAGATCTGCAGATATTCACATCGTGGAGCCAACTTCCTCCGCGGGCAACCCGCTGTTTCCCGACCGAGGTACCTTCAGGGTCGGTTTTAAGTTCAGGAAGATATTCGCCATACCAGTCACTACACCATTCAAAAACATTTCCGTGCATATCAGACAGACCATATTTGTTAGGCGGGAAGCTACCAACAGGCATGATTTTTTTTATGGACACAGCACCACCGTAATTTGCCTGTGAGGCACTCAGGTCGTCGCCTGTGTTAAATGGTGTAGTCGTGCCTGCTCTGCACGCATATTCCCATTCCGCTTCCGTAGGTAAACGACATCCCATCCAATCAGCAAAGGCTTTTGCATCATTCCAGCTGACATGTATGACAGGATAGTCATATTCTGACAGCTCTCTTATTTTGCCGAATTCATCATATTTCCAGTTTACTCCTTCTACCATGGTCCCGCCTGAAGACAGAAAATAGCTGTTACCTTCTTTATCTGCTGTTGTTTTATAGCCGGTGCTGTCAATGAACGTCTTAAACTGTTCAATTGTAATTTCATTCTTGCTAATTTGAAAGGCACTTAGGGTGACCTGGTGCTGTGCTTCAAGGTTACCTCTTCCTTTTTCTGTTGCAGGACTTCCCATTGTAAACGTTCCCGCCGGTATGTCTGCCCAGTCGATAGGTATTTTGGGTTGGGCACTTGCAATAGATGCCGTAAGCATCAATAACGTCAACAATAAACTCTTTTTCATCATCAATTATTTAAATATCAGTCTTACTCAATTATGGGTTTTCAGCAAGCACCATTTTGTCTGAACACTAATTTAATCGAGGAAAATTAAAGATAAAGCATTTTAGGAAGTATGCATGGTGATCTGGCATATATTTAAAGAAACACTGCTTAAGTTAATGTCTGCTATAATTGTTGAGGGCTAACCCCGGATATTCTTGCTCAAAATCCCATTTTGATTTCAGGTTATGACTTAGTAAGGGCCATACGATGTAATATTCAGGCTTAATAATATCAGGGACAATTAAAAGATCATTATCTTTAGTTTATATCCAAATATGAATGACTTCACGAAACATGAAGGATGCGAAAATCCTTTTAATTACAATTAAAAACAGAACAGTGTTATGAGGAATATTATGACCGCGACTTACAGGCCGGGAACAGCTCTGGTAAAAAGCTTCTTTAGCCTGGGTTTATTGATATTAATTGCCTTAATTCTAAATGGTTGTGCCAGCCTGACAAGTACAAACTATGCAAGTAGAATGAGAGCTGTTAACAAGATAACCGACCAGAATATATTATTTAAGGTTGTTGTGGACGATAGTAACCCATATGTGAAACTCGCAGCACTTAACCGGATATCAGACCAGGATTTGTTATATAAAGTTGTTATTAAAGTAGGAGATAAGGATGTAAAATGGGCAGCTTTTAACAAAATTACAGATCAGGATTTAATTAATAAGCTGGCAATAGAAAGTAATGATGCGGAAATTAGCCTGAGTGCAATAAGAAAAGTAACAGACCAGGACGTTCTGTATAAGATTGCTCTGCAACATCCGCCGAACAAAATTTTAAGCGTTTTGTTGGAAAAGTTTGAGCCAGAGAATATATCAAGGCTTATGAAAGAATCTGTCGGGCAATTATTGAAATTAAGAATTGTTGAGCTTCTCATGGATCAGAAACAATTAGCAAATATTGCTATTGACAATGATGACTGGACAGTTCGTAAGGCCGCATTCGGGAAATTGGATAAAAGCTCGCTTGATCTAATTACGAAGGATGCAAAGGATCCGGCCTATGTCCTTGCTGCAAACATCCGCCTGGGAAGAACAAGTTGGGAAGAAGCTTTTTCAATTGAATCCAGTCCGGCAGGGAAACTGGGAAACGTAATCGGGGCAGCTGCGCTTGTGGATGATCCTCAACCTACGCCATATGACGTGGTTACTGCTTGTCATAACTTCATAAGGCTGGGCGATTCATCAAGGATCTATGAATTAATAAATCTGTTAAACCGTTTTGGTGACGTGAGCCTGGCTGAAGACTATATAAACTGCGGACAGGATCAGCTTTATGAGGCTGGCGCAAGCTGGGGCAGGGCAAATGGTTATTCTATTTCAACAGGTAACGGCTCACATCGTGTACAATGGGGAGAGAAAAAATAAAAAAGGAGACCTTACTACCAACAGACAGTTAACTTGAAAGGCAGATTATTGTGGGCAAGCGTTTTAACGGATTTGACTATAAGCATAAATAAAATGAAAAAGATTAGAGTACTTATTGTATTATCCTTCTTAATAACACTTCAGAGCTTTGCACAATCCGGGACTGATTCAACGCAGTTTTATATCACCACAACTATAAAAGGTATTGGTGAGAATCTCCTTAAAATGGTTGCATCAAATAACCTGGGAACAATAAAAGTGAGTAAGGAGTATCCCCTGATTGCCAACCTGTCAAAGTCTGATGATATAAATGCCGAGCAAATTGAAAGCTATGTTGATTTAGGTCAGTTTGATGGTGCCCAGATCAAAGCCTATCCTCAAACATCAGCAGCATTAGTGAAGGAATTTAAGATTACGATGGGGAATTTACCGGGAAGCAAAGATGATGTCCAATGGGTTTCAATGTCATCTATTGTTGGTTATATAGTGTCCGGTGAAGTTAATATGACAGGAAACTTCACAATTAATAATGTACCTGTTTTTTTTATAGAGACAAGAATTATTTATGAGGATTTGGATTCCCTGATCAAAGTAAGTGATGGTGCAATTTGTTATTATGATGATATTGAATTCAAGTATTTAAACGGATCGTGGATAGCACAAAATTCCATAATAAGGATACCTGTTTTAGATATTTCTGACATCACAGAATTCACGGATAGTACTGCAAACGTTGAGGGATCCGTTATACGTGACCGGGGAACTGCAGTAATTGAAAGAGGGACGTGCTGGAGTACCCATGAAAATCCGACACTTGATGATTATAAAACCGTCGATGGAATGGGAAGAGGCAGTTATAAAAGCACCTTAACAGAATTGACACCCAATACAACTTATTATATTCGGGCTTATGCTATTAATGGTGACGGAACGGGATTTAGCAAGCCCAAAAGGATAACCACTTCGGGAAGTCCTGACGGAGGAACTTTTAATTACAGAGGAAAGGTATATCACTTCATGCCTATAGGGCACCAGACTTGGATGACTGATAATATGGCTTTTGTACCCGACGGAGATCTGGAAAACAGATATTATTCATTTGAAGAACCTATTTATCAGGTTCCTGATTATTCTGGAAGAGATGCTGCTAAATTTCAGTCCACCGCCTATTATAAAACATACGGCGCATTGTATAACTGGCCGGCAGCAATTAAAGTTTGTCCCCAGGGATGGCATTTACCCAGCGGGGAGGATTGGATCGTTCTGGAACAATATCTCGGCAAGATTGAATCCGGATCAGATTCACGAATTACCAAATCTGCCATTGAGGCTGCAAATAAGTTGATAAAACCAGGATCAGGATATTGGGTAAATCAGGATAATGTGTTTACAAATTCCACTGGATTTAACGCCCTTCCCGGAGGGTTTATAATGAATACAGGATCATCGGAAGGTCTTGGTACAAGTGCTTATTTTTGGTCCTCGAGCGAGTCTGACAACGACCAGGCTGGCGTTCAGGTACTATCTCCCAGACATGATGGTAGTCGTGACAATATATATTTCCGTAGTTCCTATGGCAGTAAGAGTAATTATTATTCAGTGCGCTGCCTTAAGAATGACTAAATTAATTTAACATAAAATTGAAACTGTCAAGTTTACAGATAAGATGAATTAATTATTAAACCATACTATTTAAGGATGAGTTTTCCGTTTTGAAACTCACCGGGGTTTTTATCTGAAGGCACAGCCCTGACACAACGCACTGAACAACCCATGTTGAAATTGCCCTGGTAAAATCCAACAGTACTGTCCTTTATTAATGGAATTTCAGAACCATCATTGTACCTGGTAGTTCTAAGGTTTTCCTGTATCCATTCCTGTTCACCAATTCTTACAACATTGTATTGATTCCCATCAAAATCCTCAACGGTCTGTCCATTTAACCGGATGGCTGAAATTAAAATTACTGTAAGCAAATAGAGCTTTCTCATATCAATTTTAAAAATAAGTAACAAGTAGTTTAAAGATAGCATAATTAGATAAATAGCATTGGTGGAATTATATAATGTTTTTACCTGTCACAGACAGTAATCTTGACCACCCCAATTGTGCGTAAAACTCCGTTTGTTACCTGTTAAGAAATTGCATTCTTGGAGTTGATCCTAATGCAAAAGATAAAGAGGTGATTTGTAAATCGTTACCAAATAAACGGAATAATTTTGTGCCGGGTTGATTGTGCTTTTTATACTGTTTTCAGGTTTTATTGTCTGGCTGAAGATCAGAAAAACAAGGCAAGCATAATTCTGTCAATACTTAATTGTCCGAGGTGCTCTACCTCTGGCTTGATTTCAAATTACGACCGGCTACCTACAATTTCTGTTTGATCACTTTGCCATTGTCAAAGTGCTCGTTATACTCCACACCACCATTTTTGTCATATCGGATCCAGGAACCATCCTTCATATTGTTTTTAAAGTTGCCAACCACCCATAATTGCCCTGTTTCTCTGTAAAATATCCATTCTCCTTCCATTTTTCCGTTCGGGTATGGCCCTTCAGCTTTTATTTTTCCGGTTTTGAAGAAATATGTAAGTTTGGCCTCTGTCAGCTCGTGAACTTTCTGTCCGTTTGCATAGAACATTTTATCCAGCATAATCTCTTTTTTATAAGTGTGACAATCCTTAATTAAGGAAATTAAATTTCTTTCTATACATTCAAAATGTGTATTCTGCCAGAAGATTCTCCGATGAATATTCCACCGGGGAAACAGGATACAACACTGATTTTTGAGGATGAAATGAAAATACCAGTTTTTTCTCTTTTCTCCAGATCCCAGGAAATGCATGTATTATCCTCCGAGCCTGTTAGTACTCTTGAACCGTCAGGTGTTACTGATACCTCACTGATAATATCAGTATGCCCTTTAAATGTATGAAGTGCTTTGCCATTAGTTATATCCCAAACGATACAGGTTTTGTCAGAAGAACCTGTGATCAGACGCAGTCTATCAGGGGTGACAGACAATGCGTTGATATTATCTGTATGCCCCCTGAAGATTTGCAGGGCATCACCCGTAGCCAGATCCCACAAGATGCAGGTATTATCAAACGAGCGTGATATTGCATGCTGACCGTCCGCAAGAACGTATGCATCAAAGACAGTGTCAGTATGACCTTTCAATGTCCTGAGGATCTTCCCAGCTGTCAGATCCCACAAGATACATGTTTCATCAGACGACGCCGATAATGCTCTTTTACCATCAGGGGTTATACACACTGAATGAACATAGGCTGTATGCCCTTTCAGGATATGTATCGCCTCTCCTCTGGTCAGATCCCACAGTATGCAATTATTGTCAAATGAGCCTGATACTGCTCTTTTGCCGTCAGGGGTAATTGATATGCTTTCGACATAATTTGTATGCCCACGAAGGGTTCTGAGAGCTTCCCCTGTATTCAAATCCCAAAGGATGCAAGTCTTGTCCAAAGATGCTGAGACAACTCTGTTGCCATCTGGTGTTACCGAGACGGCAAAGACAGTTGAGGTATGACCTTTAAAGACATTAAGAGACTTCCCCGAGTTCAGATCCCATAGGATACAAGTTTTGTCTGATGAACAGGATATCGCCTTTTTGCTGTCCGGGGTTATTGATACAGCACTTATATAGCCATTATGCCCTTCATTGGCACAGGGTTCATTCCCGGTTATCAGATCCCAGATAATGCATGTTTTATCCTTTGAGCCGGACAAGGCCTGTTGGCCATCAGCTGTTATAGAAACCGCATTTACATTGTCAGTATGTCCTTTCAGGGTTTGAATAGGATTACCTGTAGCAAGATCCCACACAACGCATGTTTTGTCTGATGAACAAGAGATTGCCCGTTGACCATCAGGGGTGATGGATATCCCTGAAATAATTCCGGAATGCCCTTTAAGTTTTCTGAGAGCATTACCGGTATTAAGATCCCATAGTATGCAGGTGTAGTCAGAGGAGCCAGAGACAGCGAAGTGACCATCGGGAGTTATTGCAACAGTATTTACCCAGTTTGTATG
Organism: uncultured Bacteroidales bacterium; assembly: GCA_963743775.1. Lineage (GTDB taxonomy): Bacteria > Bacteroidota > Bacteroidia > Bacteroidales > VadinHA17 > SR-FBR-E99. The sequence continues at coordinate 72,822 of CAVURA010000007.1, read as the reverse complement.
CTCTTTATGAGTTCGGAGTGCCTCTCCTTTATCCAGGTCCCACAGGATGCATGTATTGTCAGTCGAACATGTGAATGCTTTCTTGCCATCGGCAGTAATAACTACAGAGTTAACTCCGGCAGTATGCCCTGTAAGGATTTTAATTGCCTGCCCGGAATTTAAATCCCAAAGGATGCAGGTCTTATCATCAGAACCTGAAAGCGCATAAAGACCATCCGGGGTGATGGAAACAGAATTGATCCAGCCTGTGTGGCCTTGCAAATTCTGAAGCATTTTGCCTGAACTCAGATCCCAGAGAATGCAAGTTTTGTCTGATGAACAGGAAATTGCACGATGACCATCCGGCGTGATGGATATAGAATGGATAAAATCGGTATGTCCCTTCAGGGTATTAAGAACTTCGCCTGTTGTCAGATCCCAAAGTGTACATACCTTGTCAGATGACGATGTGATCGCTCTCGTGCCGTCAGGGGTGATGGACAGGGAGCTGAAATAACCGTAAGTATGGCGCTTCAAAGTCTGTAAAACCTTTGGCAAGGGATTAAAAGCCGGACGAGTTGAATTGCGGCACAGAAGAAGTGATTTATAGGCTTCCGGTGAGCCTTGTTCTGCAGCCTTGCCCACTGGTCCGCCAATTGAATAATTCCAGGCTTGCTGTATTGCAAAGTGATGGAATTCACCTGCATATTTCTGAAGGTTGGCTGCCTCCTGTCCGAGAAAATTCTTAAAGTCTTTTATCCTGTCCAGGCGGGCAGGATTTGTCTTAACGCGTTCAATTTCAGTTTTGAGCTTTTCCTCACTCCAGATTGGTGTGCATTGCGGACTTTTTAATTCCGGGATATCACCTCTTGAGTACAAAATTAAATTTTTGGCATAATCTTTCAGACGGGTCTGTCGTAAAAGTTCTTCACGGTTTTCTTCATCATTATCAGGTATTTCAAGCAGCGCGGTATTGATATCTTTTACAAATTCGTAGGTCATTTTGGCGGCAGCTTTTGCCTGGATGAATTCGAGGTCGCATAGGGTGTCGGTCACTTCATCCCAAAGTTGAGCTTTGGTTTGTTGAAAAGGTTGTTCTACCAGCTTGCGAACATCAGGTTGTTTTTCGGTCAGGGCATCCAGGTACAGTCCTTTGTCCGCAAAGTAATCAGCAAGGGTTTTATGGTAATTTATCTTTCCCAAAACTTCAACCCGGATTAAGGTTTATTTTTTTAAAATCATTTATTAATTATTCGAGCTTTGATCGGGTTTGAATTTAACTCCGGAGAGCCTATATACTTTCAATTCCTCAAATATTGCCCCGGTTATTATTTTCTGTTTGGCCATTGAGAATGCCACACTCGTACTGTATGTGCGTTCAGCTGCAATACATCTGCCGCTTAAAATTTCCCAAATACGAGTGGAACCATCATTATTATTTGAAATGATATATTTATCATCAGGTGTAATAATGAAATCGCTAAAATTCGGACTGGGAAACAAGCCGCCAAAAATGCTTCTTTTATGTGGATTATCGAATTTTCTTACACAATTAGCAGTATCTAAATTCCACATAGTTAAAAAATGCACATTTGATTCAAAAGCGAATTTGTTGTCTGTGCTCAATTTTACTGTACCAAGTGTACATATGCAACCAGGATTATTCAATTCGCGGATAATATAGACAGAATTAAGCCTTAATAAGGAAAGCCGAATGCCGACAGTATCGTCATTTATGATTTCACCAAAATCGTAAAATGCGCTGTGGAATTGTTTGACTTCATAGGATCCAATATTTCTGCCATTTTTAGTTTCAACGACATTTATTATGCCATCATCAGAAAAATAGATGACATACTTATCATCTGCTGAAATATTGACGTATCCCGGTTTTATTTTAACTGCTTCAGTCTTCCATAAACAAGTGCCGGAACGTGCATCCCATGCTCTAATTGAGTTATCTGATTTACAGGCTGACACTATCAAATTACTATCTGATGAAATTAGAATATCATCTATTTCGCCTGTATGCCCTTTAAATGCATGCAACAAACTATCACTATTACAATCCCAGATATAAATCTTGTTTTCGGCAAACTTAAACGTTGCGACAAAATGCTTATAATCTGGTGTTAAAAAGAACTTATCAATTGATTTACCTGTAATGTTTGTAACTGCAGCAATTTTAAGTTGCTTAAGAAATTTCCCGGTATTCACGTCCCAAACGCTTACATTCCAATCCGTTTGCGAAAAAACTTCAGAGTCGTTGCCTGAAATTATTAATTTCTTAATTACGTTTGGCGATTTGAGCCTTTTACCTGGAGGTGCATACCCTTTCTCAATGTTCCATATTATTACATTATAATCTACCGAAACCCCAAACTTACAATCTGGAGAAATACAAACACCGGTTACTCTTGCTTTGTGGCCTTCAAAAACTCTCACAACATCGCCTGATCTGAGATCAATAATATATGGGGCATTGCCTCCCGTAAACATTGCATATCTGGCATCAGGAGTAATACTCAATTCCCCTCCTCCATATTTCTCAACTTCCTTTATACAAATTCCCTTTTCCAAATCCCAAACCATACAACGAGGTGTGCTTGTATTAGAAGCTACTGCAATTTTCCCATCCGGTGTTATTTTGATTTTGTCAAGTTTTATGTCTGACGTTGTGTTATATATAGTTCTTTTACCCCCTTCAATACTCTTTATTAACCTGCCTTTAGCAACATCCCATATCCTTATATAATTTCCACTTGCTGAAACAACTTTCATTCCATCAATGGTTAAGCAAACACATGCTGTCTCGCCATCAGGTACTTCCATTACATGAATGCAGGTTCCCTTTTTCATATTCCAAACCCGAATAGTTTTATCCCCCCCTGAAGAAACGGCAAGAGTTCCATCAGGTGTGATACTCAATGAAGAGATCTTTGAGGTATGCCCTGCCAATATCTGCAAGCAATTCCCGGATGACAGATCCCATAATTGCAAGATGTTATTTCCCTTTCTGTCTGAAGTAGCTGCGACTGCCAAATGACAATCAGGTGTCATGCAAATATTGGTAATCGGGTATTCTTTGGGATTAATTTCCCTGATACATTTCCCATATTTTGAGTCCCATAACCGGATACTTGAATCACTACAACCCGTAACTATGAATCGACCATCAGGTGACATGTCCACGCAGTTGATCAGGGCGCGATGTCCTTCCAGGGTTTTTATTAATGCGGGATTTGAATTGAAAACCTCATTTTCTGACCATTCATGCAACAATATTGGGTTCTTTGCTCCGGATAGCAATAATTCTGCTGATTTGTTTATTATCCCTTCCGGAGCATAATTAAAAGCATGCTGAATGGTAAAATCAGGATATTCATTTAACTCATTCAGGGATTGGAACTCTTTAGAGACAAATTCAAAGAAGGTTTTCAATTTATCAAGACGGGAAGGGTGTTCCGATATCCGCCTGTTTTCATTTTCTATCTCTTCCATGGTCCATATCCGGCATGAGAGAGGCAGATCGGGAATTTGAGGCTCTCTTTTATTAATTATTCTGAACATTGAAGAATCACTGCCTCCTTCGATACATTTTCTTGAATATTCAATTATTTCCCCTGTCCATTGATCAATTTTTCCGCTTTGTTGCTGTTCTGTTTTAATTATTTCAAGATTCTCCGGAATATGATCCATCACATTATTATAATCATCTATCAGATCATTGGTCAATTTCCCGGCACACTTCGCTTCAATAAAATGGAGATCACACAATGTCCAAACAACTATATCCCATAAATCTTCTCTATTATCCAAAATTGCAGTTTTTGTTTGCTGCCATGGCTGCTCTGCAAGTTTTCGGACATTTGGTCTCTTTTTTACCGGCTCATCAAGATAAAGAGGCTTATCCATGAAGTATTCTGCAAGTTGATGATGATATTTATTTCCAGACGCAGACATTGTATTTCCGGATTAGTCAGTTTAAGGTTTCATTCAAACCATACCTAATCCTTAAGACTTCATTGAACTGCCTGTGGAAAAAGGTTATGATAGGCACTCCGTCTGCATCACGTTCGGTGAGGTAGGGTTCAAGGTCAAGATAAAGACGAGACCAAACAACAATAGGGATCTTCATGGCACCCTTCAGTTCTTCTTTCATCTCAATAAGTTCCTGGCGGTGAGACGGATGAGTTTTGCTGAGGAAATTTCCCCACAGACCTTCATCAAAAGCAAATATCTCGAGGATCTCATTTTCAGCCAGGCCCTGGTAACGCCCGCACAGCATAAGGCAAATTACATCCTGTACAAAATCCTGTGTGTGTTCGGTCTCAAGCATATCAATGTAATTATTGATGATGCCTTTCACATCTTCCTTGAGAGTAAAATCTTCAGTATTTGATTTCCATCGTTTAGCCTGCTCAAACGCCAGCTTAAGATAGATGGGCAGTCCGGAGTGGTTAAATTTTCCGGTTAATTCCTTATGCTGATCAGGGGTCAGAGTACGATTAACAGCTTTCAGCCATCTTCCGAGTATTTGCTCTGCTTCTGCAGGAGGAAGCAGGGGCAGGTGAACTACACACTGATTCGAGAGTCGTGCCTCAAGTTCGGGTAGGGCAGAGACTACCACCCGGGCATGTTCCGGAAGTTCCCGCGGCAGCCAGTAAAGCGATCTGGCATTGTCGGAATCGGAAAGCTGGTCAAGGGCATCAAGAAACAGGATAACAGGCTTCTGGCCGGTTCCTAAAGCGAGACATTTCTTAAGAATCTCAGTCAACCCGTTCAGATCATAAAGTGCCTTCTCCTGTCCGTCACCGGCGAGTGCTGTCATGTTTGTGCCAAAGGCTCCGGCGATCTGCTCACAAACACTCTGCAGCAGTGAGATGATATTGGATGAACGTGAGGAAGTGCCGATAAAACGATAGACATTCAAGGCACCTGTATTGCATGCCTCTGCATCCAGTGTGGCTTTGGCCATTACACTTGATTTGCCTGATCCGGAAGCGCCAACCATTGCCAGAACCTTTCTTTCCGGCTGATTGTTCAGGTATGTTTTCAGGGTTTCAAGTATTTCATTACGACCGCAGAAATTTTCCGTAAGTCTTGTCCGGAATTCCTTATGCAGGCTCTTTTCATGCTCAATTTCGTCCCTGCTGATCACCTTGTTTATCTGCTCACTTATTATCCCTTCAAGAAAATCATATACCTCTTTTTCGAAAAGGACAGGTTCTTTAATAGAAGTTTTACTGTCATGCCAGGCGGCTTCATAGGTAATGCAGTGATTGTCAAGCTTTTTCCGCAGCTGTGATTTTAAATCATTGAGCTGTTGCATGCAGTAGGGGTCAGGGTTACCATCAGCAAGATCTACATAATCTTTTCCAGTACCATCAAGTGGCATTCCCTCAGTTTCCCTGATCATCGCAAGCACATGCTCTTCGGGTTTTTCTTCTGAGCCAGTTGGATTTAGCGCTCCGGCAATTATTTCCTGGTGAGTGGCAGAAGCAAAATATTTGATACGCTGATGCTCGTCCGGTTGCAGCAGACTTACTGCATCACGAAGGGCTGATTGGATTTTCTTTTCTTCTTCTCCCCATGTACTATAAGGTAATTCCTTGCTGCGGGGTTGAAGAATATATTCCGGAGGAATGGAGTTTTCGTCAAGTTTATACCATCTGTTGAGCAGGTCCTTCTCTAATGTTACCTGAAGGATCTTTTCCATTTCATTGTCCGGGATCCTCGCAGGGACAGGTTGCCAGCCATATCGATTCCCCAGTAATAATAAAAAGTTGGGTCTGGGAGATATTTTTTGACACCGGACGATCTCATTGAGGCATATCTCAAGGGTCTTCTGGTTGAGTTGCGATTCCTCCGTGACCCCCCAGCGAAGGTCAACAGCCTGAAATTTGGCACCTCTTTCTTCACAGAATTTTTCCAGCCTGGGAAACACATTTCTCTGCAGTAACCGCCGCTCCTCAGTCATATCTGAGAATGTGGAACTTACGAAAACACGAAAAACCTTGGTCTGTTGGGGCATAAAGTCAAAAGAATAGATGTATTTGAAATTTTTTCAATTGTATTTATAAAAATTTTAATCTGCAGAAAAATATGATATGTAAACTATACCGGTATACTTATCCTTCTGAAACTCAATGAAACGCACCACTCATGGTTTTCAGTTGACAGGATGTCTTCTGCATTTTGAATCTCTGTGCGCAACTCATCAAATGTGGCCGCCTTCTCAAATGATTTTTCAAGACGCTGAAGGATCTCCTCCATGCGTGAAGACCTGGAAGAAATACGTTCATAGTCATGTATGCTTCCAATGGCATGTTGTGATGCAGCAATGGCTGGCAGTACAACTACTAATGTCACAATCATATTTTCAAATGTCCTGTTGTGACCTAAATCAAACAGATGAAATGCAGCAGCAAGGAGAGTTATAACTAATAAAAGCCCGATAAAACGCTGTTCCAGTTTTGTGTGTTTTGCTTTTTTCCTGGCTGTCGTGGCATAATACCCGGCCTGGTCCCTGATAAGTCCCATCAGAATGAAATTTCTGACCTGGTTCAGGTTGTTTTCAGGACCTTCAGATCCGGTTAATAATCCCTGTATATGATCCGCAACTACAAGTACCCATTCCCCCGGCCCCTGATAGAAGGGCAATGATTGTTTCTTTTCATTTTCCGGCCTTGTCGTTCCGGGTTTAATGAGACACCTGAAAGTCATTATCCGTAATCTTTCAGCCAGATGTCTGTAGTTCAGCCACTTCCTCTGCCAGTTTTCTGCAATACCAACCCTGTACCAGATCAGGGCAACCAGCAATGCAAGTATTTCAAACAGGATCAGGCCACTGTAAGCCGGGAAGAACAAAGCCTGGACAATGGCAACAATTACGGCTATCGTTGACAGACGATACAACCATTTAGCCGACCTGGTATGTATTTTCTGATAATGGCGGGCAAGGTAATCAGCCCTGGAATAATGTGACAGAGTCTTTTTTAACAGTACGGCTACAGCAGCTTCTGAAAGACCTGATTCAATTCTGGCTTTCTCAAGCCTGTCACTGTATTTGTTATAAATTCCGGTATAGCCAGATTCATTGAAAGCGGGGTCACGGTTATATTCAACAAGGTCTGTAAACTGTTGTGAAAGTTCACAGGCTCTACCGCGGAAAGGTTTTGTTTTTATTTCAATGCTATTTCCTTCCCTTTTTGTTAAGGAGGAAATAAGCTGTATTGGCAAAGAAGGGTCATTAGCGTTAATCCATATTACAGGTCTCTTCAGCGACAAAGCATATTCTGCCATTTCAGCCGTTCCTCCTTCACCCTGTGCAGGCATACCATCCCAGACTGCCAGAATTATTTCCGATGACTGAACAAGCATTTCACCTGCTTTTCTGTAACCTTCTGACCGCTCTGCCGGCGCCGGTTCAAGCTCAAAAGTGTGGTTCAGCTTTGAGTCTGCTTTTTCATAAAGCAGATTGAATGTCTTCAGGTCTTCATACAGATCAAAATCCTGTTTGTAGTCTTCAGTCCTGAAAGGCAGAACAACTTCCAGAGATGCCCCCAGGATGTCCATGGCACTTTTGACAACAATCTGGTCGGTACCTTTTGCAAGGGAGGAGATTATATGCCACTTATGTACTGTGCGCTGCTCAGGAGGGGTTTCTTTTCTTAAGATGCCAATTGAAGCAAGGAACAATTTTGAATAGCGAATTACTTGACTTTCAGCCTTCCGCCAGGTCGATTGGGCTGTACTGTTGTACTGATTAGGGTTGATGATAATCTGTTTCATCATCATCTCCAGCCTTTTGAAAATATTTTCAACTGCCAGTTTCACTGCGGAAGGATCCTTTAAGGTCCGGTGTCCTATGACACCTACTCTAAAAGTATAGGGTGTTACTCCGGGCATAACATCGCTTTGCGGCAAAGACATATTTTACTGTCAATTAAGGGAAAGATATTTCTATGTGGCTGATTTATTATTCCCTGGCAATACCAAAGCCAGCTTTCTCAACTATTGAAAAGAAGTTTGAAACGAAATCACGATCCTTTTTCTTCTGCCCTTCCGGTAACTGATCGTATCCGACAAGGCAATTGTGTTTCTTTTCATAGTCGTTGCGATTTTTTGAATATTCCCATCCGTTCTCAGCATAAAACGCCATCCATAGTTCGTGTTCCCTTCTGCTCATTTTTTCGAGAAGCGCTTTATTGTCAGAGTTAATGATGGAGAGGTAATCATCTCCTTCAATTTTATCATGGCCATTGATTGAAGTGACCCTGAATCCGCCGGTTCTGAGCACTTCCGGTATTCTGCGGATTGCCATAACATTGCTTTCCTTTATGAAAACGGGGAGCAGGCTGTATTCAACAGAATATTGATTAAGCGGATCATTTATTTTTCCCAGCCAGAAACTATGGATAAGAGGTGCGATCTCCCATGCCATCTCGAGAAAATCTTCTTCCCCTGACATGCAACTGATGAAATTGCCGGCATCTTTAAAATATAACTCCAGCATAGGTTTTGATGGCAGCCACGATCTCAGCAGAATGTTTCTTGAATTATTCTGAACAATATCATTCAGCAGATTGGCCAGCGATCGCGAGCCATGCTTATATCTGTCTACTCTTATCAGTGCATTTAATAAACCCCGATCCATTTTATATGGGAAGTCAGTTTCTTTCAGCCGCAATAAATTAATGATGAACAGGGCCCTTCTGATGGGATAGTAAACATCTGAAAAGTCATCTTTCCATTTTTCATCATCATTCTTGTATCCCGGATTGAAAACCTGTCTTCTGTTAGGACCAAGGATGTTCATGTATCCGTTTATTCTGCTTATGAAGTCGGGCCCTTTCTTAAGGGCGAAGTCTTTTACTGCTTCCGGGTCGTTGAAACAGCCAAACGCATTCATTGTATAACTGGTGCCTCCCGCAAAAACAAAGATGCATTTACCCACGGGGTGCGTGACCTGGCCTTCCTGAAATGCTCCGTCCTGCATTGGAGCGAGCAGATATTGCAGCCAGAAGTAGTTCTTTGAATCGAATTCATCCCAGAAAACCAGCGGGGTTCTTTTCTTTAAAACAAGGTCTCTAACCTGGTGCAATGCACCGATGATATCACCGGGATCTTTGAACTGTGAGAGATTAAAACAGATAAGCTCATACATATCTCCCATGATCCCTTTTCCGATCTGCTCAACAGCAAATGATTTGCCTGCTCCGGGAGGGCCAAAGACTGCAATGCTTAAAGGTTTTTTACCCTTGTCGAAGTTTATATAAGTCTCCATAATCTTTTTCAGGTTCCGGAGACTCTCTATTTCATTACGGTCAACAGTAAATAAAGCCCCAAATCTTCCGGCAGGAATATTTTTAAGGACAACCGGACCGTTTAACACAATGCTTTTAGCCAGTGCTGTGAGAGATTTTAGTTCAACATCTTTGTCTTTCTTTTTCCGGGAGTAGTTATTTATCAGGATAGACCACTCATCATCCCGATCTGCAAGCAGCATGCTGTGCCCGGGAACGAAGGCTGAAGAATAATTAAATGTTTTTATATCATTAAGTTTCTCCGCCACATCCCTGAAAGGATATATAACACCCTCTGAAGGATCCTTGTATCCCAGTTCATAAAAGAGTCTCACAGCTGTAAGGCCCATTTTTACGGCATTTTCTATTACAACATTATTGACGGTCCCGGCAAGGTCAGGATTCCCGGCCAGAGTTGCTGTAAAAACCGACATACAACCAATGATCATCCCTTTTCCCTGGTCTTCCCCTTCCATTTTTTCAGGATCGAAAATAAGGGAGTACTCGTACTCACCCCCACCTTTATTAATGACGACCAGGGCGCCTGAAGACTGGAATGTAACTACAATGTAAGTGCTTTTAAGCACGTTGTTTAAAGTATCATTGGCGCCAAATTCAGATACCAGATCTGATACACTTTGCTCCCATGACAATCCCGATGATATTCTCACATCTAGCTTTCTAATATCATTTACTGATAAGACTGTCATCAGGGTTATCTTCTTCGCTGCTGATGCTTTCAACAATTCCCCGAACAGACCTGTGCTCCCTAAATCCCCGGACTTCTTGCAGATTATTAATGGTTGACTATTTGATTCCTTTGCTGTTCCTGCATTGTTAATGAGATCCGTCCAGATTCTCGTATTTGCAGGGGTAGAAAAATCCATTCCGGCATCATCAATTATCAAAACATCAGTTCCGGCATCATATTCATTCAGGTAATCACTGAAATTTATTTTTCTGTCGCACAATTTACCAAACCCCAAAAACTCATCAATGCGCCAGGTTTTCTTTTTATCCTTCAAATAATGAGATAGAGAAACGTAACTTTTATTCTTATCCGGCAGGTTTTCGAAAATGCTTTCCTTATAGCTGAATTGAACTGTCAGATTATCTTCTCCGGATTTGCTCTTTTTTGTCTCCGAGATATTATTTAACATTTCATAAATAAGGTAAGCCCCTCCGTTATGCTGTTCAAAGTGCGTTCCGGCCTTGCTTAAATCGTTATCATCTGAGTAGAAACGATTCCCGCGATATAGAAAAAAATCTTGGGCGATATCACCTGTTACATAAATGTGTTTGGAATTTTTTGTCATGATCATAAATATTAAAGAATTTGCCTGAAGAAAAGCTCCTTCCGGTAAATTCAAAGCAGACATAAATTTAATAAAATATGTAATAGTTGCTCGCATTGGAAAATCCTGTCAGGCAGAGCACCTGATAACGGAGTGCATTGAGCATTTTATCCCGGGTGATATAAAGCAATTGAATCCGGCATTATATCCTGGTTGTATTGTTCTGAATGTTAAAAGTTCTCAGCCCGGACCCTGAAGTGGCAAAGAGGAACAGGTTTTACACTACAAGCCTGAGTCGGGAGCGTTCAGTATATCCTGAACAATTTTTGTAACCTTACGGAAATCTATCTTCCCCGTACTCATCATAGGCAACTCTTCAATCACGATAAACTGTCTTGGAAGAGCAATAACGGGCAGCTCATTCATCATATGCCTGAGTATCGTCGTCTTGTGTACTTCCGCAGAAACCGTTGCCACAATATATGACCCCTTCTTTTCATCCGATACCTCAACGACACAACACGATACTCCCTGGGGAAGATACTTCTCCAAAATGTTTTCAACCTTTACAAGGGAGACCATCTCTCCTCCAATCTTTGCAAATCTTTTAAACCGGCCAGCATGCCAGAGATAGCCGTCTTCATCGAAGAATCCCATGTCACCGGTATTATACCAACCGTCAACCAGGGCTTCGGCTGTAAGCTCCTGGTCATCATAATAACCTTTCATTACAGAGTCTCCTTTCACCATGATCTTTCCAACCTGACGGGTTGTGCACTCTTCTCCGGTTTCAAGATTCTCAATCCTGACCTGAACATTCGGAATAAGCTTTCCAGTGCTGCCGGGTCTGTTAAACTCATGTGAGTTAACTGAGATAACGGGAGATGTTTCAGTGGCTCCATAACCCTCAAGAAGGGTAACGCCATGCTTTTTCATATACCCTTCCCTCAGGGCATCCGGACACTTATCGGCTCCTGCCACCATTAACCTGAGAGATTTAAAATCTCCTGGTTCGGATTTTTGAAGATAGCCCCAGAAAAAACTCGGAGTACCAACCATGATTGTCGGCTTCTCATCACGGGCGATATTACTGACTTTCTGGAAATCAAGAGGATTGGCGTAAGCCACCATAGTCATCCCATAATAGAAAGTAACCCAGAGATTTACTGTCAGTCCGAATATGTGGTAGAAAACAAGATTTGCCAGCAGAATATCTGTTTCATCTATTTTAACATAAACACCAAAATTTTCAATATTTGAAATAATATTACGATGGGTCAGCTGGACTGCTTTAGGATCTTTTTCACTTCCGCTGGTAAACAGAATTGCAGCTGTGTCATTTTCGTCCCCGCCGTGAATACTGTTAAGAATCATACTGACAGGAAGTTTCGTCATCAGGGCTGCCTTAAGCTTATCAGCCGTTGTGACACCTGCCATTATATCTTCAATCAGTACCATGCCATCAATTACCGGACAGTTGATCTTTTCCAGCAAAGCTTTTGAAGTAATGATTGTTCTGAATTTGCATTTTTTCTGTGCATACCTGGCATTCGCCTCGGCACCTGTTGAATAGTTAATCATTACAGGTATTCTGCCGCTCATCAGAGCACCAACCGTGGCAAGAGCACAACCGGCTGAGGTCGGAATCATTATCCCTATGAATCCCTTATCGTACTTGCTTAATTTTGAACTCAGGATTAGAGCACCGATAAGGGCTCTTGAATAAGTAACATTCTTCCCGGTTGTCTTATCAATAACTGCCAGCTTACCGGCATGTTTTTTTGCAATACGGACAAATTGCTGATGGAGTAACATAATTGTAAGTGTTAATTATGATTTTTTTGAAAGGGTTCAGGGGCCTAATATAATGAATAATGTTTTATTTCAAACAGCATATAAAAAACCATTCTAAAAACTCAGGATATGCTATGATCGTGTATTTTACTGATATTATGACATATATCTGTTCAGACCCGGTGATTAATTACTAAACAATAACCTCCGGTCGAAAATCGGTCATTCCAAAGCAATCTTGAATAATACTTAAATCCGCTCCCGAAGCGGGCTTATTATAAGGGGACCATACGGTCCGAGGAGGTACTGTAAATCAGTTGATAAGCCTCAGACTTAAAAGGATCATCGGGATTGTAATTACGCTCAGGACCGTTGAAACGAACACATTTGCAGTAGCGGTATCATCATTTTTTCCGAGTATATTTACCATGATCACCACGTTCACCATGCAGGGCATGGCTGCCTGCATCACCATTACCGATAAGACTTCTTTCTTAAGCAGGAGCGGGAAGAAGTAATTCAGAAGAGCAAATATCCCGATGATTATAAAGGGAACGACAATCAGCCTGTTAAGCGATAAGAGATATACATTCCTGTTTCTCAGCATTTTCCTGCCATCAGCATAATAAAGCACTGACCCGATAAATATCATCGAAAGATAGGTGGTTGTGCCTCCAAGCGAGCCAACAGAATCGAGTATAAAGGGTGGCAGCTTTATTGAAAGAAGGAAAAGTATGAACCCTGTGATTATAGCTACAGTATTGATATTGAATATCTTTCGAATACTGCCCCGGAGAGTGAAAGCCTTACCCGGAGTAATGACTGCAACACCAACAGTCCACATCAGGATATTTGATACAAGTATAAAAATGCTTCCGTAAAGAAGTCCTTCCTGCCCGAACTGCGATGAAACCAGAGGAAGGCCAAGGTATATTATGTTGCCAAGCATGCTGTGAAGCCTGAATATTGCTGCAGGGCCACTCTTTAATCCGGCTAATTTCGAGGTCAGCCAACCCGCAAGGAGCATGAACAGGAGCACACACAACGACAGCAACAAAGCCTGCAGGCTGTTGGAAAGAAGCTCCGGCGTTAAGGTTATTTTGCTGAAGTTGGTAAACAGCAATGCCGGCAGTGTAACATAGAATATAACTTTGGCAAGGAAATCCTTTGTTTCGGATGAGATCACTTTAGCCCTGGAGGCTGCCATTCCGATTAAAACCAGGATAGCCAGTATTGCAATCTGCCTTATTACGATGCCCAATGCCATCTGATTATACTTTTCTGTTGGATTAAGATCGTCGAATTTATAATTTTTATTCCTGATATATCTTTTCAGCGGAAATATCTGTTGACCTCCAATAAATTGGGTAACCTTTCATCGTCAATTGGAAAAAGCAGTACATTTCCGGAAAATTTTGTTGGTTTTATGAGGGCTGAATCCTCTGTATTTATTATAATTGACTTAATTACATATAGTTAGCTTATATGTGGAAGATCCGGATTTATACATTCCTGACTGTTTTGGCTTTTGGCGTCCTGTATCTGTTTACAGGAATAGTGGTTACTATTTTAATTCTGCTGGCCTTATTAAGGTTGAAGAGGGCAGTCCGGCTGACAATGCAATTCTGGGCAAAATCAGCATTTCTTATTATCGGCAAGAAGCTGTATGTAGAGGGTAAGGAGAATATAAGGGAAGGTGGAAAATATATCCTGATTGCAAATCACTCGAGCCTTTTCGATATTATGGCAATCATCTCTTTTTTCCCGGGCGTATCATGGTTCGGGCATGAGCGTCTTTTAAAGATTCCGATCTTTTCGCAGGTCCTGAAGATGACAGATTATGTTCCTATGAAAAGGGCAAGCATTTCAAATACAAGGGAGATGATAGACCGGCTGATTGAGAAATCGGAAGGACATACTATTGCAATTTTTCCTGAGGGTACAAGGACTGAAGACGGTAAGATAAATGAGTTCTTCAGGGGATTCATCCAGGTGCTCCGGGCATCGGAAATCAATGTATTACCTGTGACGCTGAATGGATTTTTTGTACTGAAACCTAAAAACAGGTTTTACATAAACTTCAGCTCCAGGATCAGCGTGTTCATTCATGAGCCTCTGTCAAGGGAATCTCTGATTGACAAAGACGATGCGGAAATAATCAGTATTGTTAAAAACATTATTGAGTCTTCACTGGTATTTGTGAATGAACCTCACAACCCGGGCCATCATGGATTTAAAGGCTAAAAGGTATGTGACTTTTTTTGATCTCGACAAGACCTTATTAAGCATTAACAGCGGATCGGTTCTGGTCCGGGAAGCCTATAAGACTGGTTTAATGAGTCTTTCAGATCTTCTGAATGGGATTTTCCTGTCCTTTTTGTACAAATTCAACCTGAGAGATACTGCTCTTATAGTTTCCGGCATGGGTAGATGGCTGAAGGGGATGACCATTGATGAAATGGATGCGCTTGCCGAACATGTTGTAAATAAGCATCTTATTAAGGCAATACGGCCTGAGATATATTCTGAAATCAAACTTCACAGGGAAAATAATGCTGAGATCGTTATTCTCTCCTCTGCCATTGTTCAGATATGCAAACCGATAGGTTCTTATATCGGTGCGGACAATATTATATGCACTGAAATGGAGACTTTGGATGGCGTTTTTACAGGCAGGGCTGAAAATAAATTCTGTTTCGGGGATGAGAAAAGGATTCGCCTTATTCAATATTGTGAAATGAGAAACTACAACCTCAGTGAAGCCTTTTACTACGGTGATTCAATTTCTGATCTGGCTGCATTGGAGGTTGTTGGTCATCCCGTTTGTGTACAGCCCGACAGGCGACTTTCCGGGATTTCAAATAAAAACGGCTGGAGAATTCTGTAACAATTCCAGGCTTATATCGATTACCTAAGCCCCAAACCTGTAACCAATCCCGGATTCTGTCAGTATTAAAGTTGGTTTTGAAGGGTCTGCTTCAATTTTTTTTCTGATTTGAGCCATAAAGACCCGGAGATATTGAGTCTGTTCAATCTGCCCGATTCCCCACACTTCCTTCAGGATATACTTATGAGTCAACACTCTGCCGGAATTTTTTGCAAGTAAAGCCAGTAAAGAGAATTCAGTGGATGTCAGTTTAATGATCTCGTTATTTTTATAGGCTAAATGCTTATCAAGGTCTATTGTAATATTACCGAAAACAAGATGTGGGCTATTCTCAGGTGATTTGTTCTGGCGGATTGCAACCCTTATTCTGGCAAGTAATTCACCAGTCCGGAATGGTTTTGTCAGATAGTCGTTCGCACCATTGTCAAGAGCGCGAATAATATCTTCTTCAGAATTACGAACGGATAAAATTATTATGGATTTTTCAAACCACTCTCTTAGCCTCCTTAGTACATCGAATCCTTCCAGGTCGGGAAGTCCCAGGTCAAGAATTATCAACTCAGGCTGATGCTGAGAAGCGTAAATTAATCCTTCTTTGCCTGTTGCTGCCTCAAGTATTTTAAAACCATTTGCTGACAGGGTGATCTCCAGAAGACGACGTATCTGGACTTCATCGTCTATAATCATTATAAGTTCCCCGGTTTTCATCGCATGATTAATTTTGGTTGTTCTCAGTCATTTCAGAAATCTCAACTGGTATTTCAACTATGATCACTGCCCCGCCATCCTCATTGTTTTCAGCCGTTACTACACCTCCCTGTGCCTCAACGAAACCTTTCACTATTGATAATCCAAGACCAGTACCACCTGAAAGTGCTTTCCCGCCTCTGTAGAATTTATTAAAAAGAAGACTGAATTCCGCAGGGTTAAAACCCTTTCCCTGATCCATAACCCTGATTTTAAGTTTGCCATCCCTGTGATAATGAAAGGAAACACTGATTTCAGTTCCTTCAGGAGCATATTGGGTGGCGTTTAGGATAAGATTATGAAGTACTTGTTCCATCAGACCAAAATCAATGTAAACCAAAGGCATGTCTTCCTGGATTTCCTGAATGAACTTATAATTACTTAACTCCTGTTTAAGAGTTTCGGTTACTTTATTAATAAGATCCTGAACGTCGCACCAATTAGGTCTCGGAGAAAGATGTCCGGATTCGAGCCTTGACATATTAAGGAGATTCTCTATCAATCTGTTCAGCCTGACAGAGGCCTGACTCATTTCATAATATAGTCTTTTTCTGGTCTGTTCAGGATATCTGTCTGAAAGAAGAGTGTCTGTGGCGCCCATTATCGCTGCAACCGGAATCCTTAGTTCATGAGAAATTGAATTGAAGAGCGTTTTATAAAGTTTATCCGATTCGGACAGTACAAATGCATCTTTTGCCATTGCGCTCAGGAATTCACGTTCAACTTTGCCTGCAATCAGGGCAATAAGTGTTTCCATAAATTGGTCCTCGGCAGGAGTTAAGAACTTTTTATACCATACACATATCACTCCGAGACACTTATGGCTTCCTCTGAGAGGATAGAATGACCCATTTGATGAACTGAAATTTTCCGTATATCTGCCGGCTTTGATGGAGTTTTTAAACACCCAGAATGCAATCTGTTTGTCTTCTTCAACCACCGTTTGTTCACCATCATTCAATGGAGTCACATTCAATACCCCGTCTGTTTCCCCAAGAAAAACAGTCCGGCTGATGTCAAAATACTGTTTAAAATATTTTTCAGCTACCAGTACAACCTCTGACAAACCACCGGCGGACAGCATCTCCTTTGAAAGTTCATATAGTGCGAGGGTTCGTTCCTCTCTTTTTCTGGCATTGATTTCCTGTCTTCTGATGCGGGATGTAAGGATACCGTTTAGAAGTGCAACTATAAAAAACATCACCAGTAAAAGGGTATCTTCCGTGTCGCCGATATGCAGAGTGAAGGAAGGTGGTATAAAGAAATAATCCCAAATTCCTGCGCCGAGAGTTGAGGCGAGGAGTATGGGCCCGGTTCCGAAAAAAGCAGCCAGAATTGAGACAACAAACAAAAGGATAAAGGAGACAAGACGGTAACCTATTATATCTTTGAACAGGAAACATACCGCTGATACTGCAACGACTACAATAATTACAGCCAGGTAATGAACTAATTTGGATTTTTCTTTTCTGAAAGGATTTGACCTTTTCATTTTTCTAATCTCATTTGATCAACAAAGTTAGCCCATTGCTTATTAATAGCAGTATTATTATATTTTTCTATACCCTGTTCCAATTACGATTGCCCTTAATAAAGCAATGACCGGAATGATTTCAAGACGACCAACCCACATCTGAAATATATAAGTAACCTCAATTGCGGGATGCATACCCGGATCTGTAATTCCGGTTGAAAGCCCCGCCGTTGACTGAGCGGAGGTTGATTCAAAAAGTGCATCAGCAAAAGAAAAGCCTTCCGGCATGAGAAAATATGTGACAAAAGTCCCAATAAGAATTATTACCAGGAAAAGAAATGCAAATACTGCAGCATTAGCCAATTCGGCATTCATCTGATCCGGCAACATTGATTTACCATCAAATCGGATTGTTTGAATTGTATTATGCGACATGAAAGCTTTGTTCACCTGCCATCTTATACCCTTTCCTATCAAAAGAGCCCGGATCATCTTAATTCCACCAACAGTTGCACCTGATGCTCCTCCAATAAACATGGCTGCAAAAACAATAAACACTATTGACGGAGTATCCCAAATGCTAATATTTGAAGTCTGCCAACCGGTTGTAGACATAGCGCTTACAAACTGAAAAATACCTTCACGAACAGGATTTGGTACGATTCGGGCATAGTAAAGTAAGAGGGCAAGTACAACACCTCCGATAAAATATGAAATAATAAGTCCCCTTGTCTGTATATCTTTCCAGAATTCACTGAAACGCCTCAAAAAGATAAGCCTGTAAAAAAATGGCAGGGAAAATGAACCCAGGGCCATTGGTAAAATATACAATACGTCCATCATCGGTGACTTGTATGTGGCAATACTGTCATCCAGAGTGCTGAAGCCACCGGTTGACTGGCCAGCCATAGCATGGTTAATTGAATCAAAGAGATTATCAATAAAAGGATAATCGGGGAGGATCAGTCTTGTCCCGATAATCAGATATACGGTCGAAAATAGTGTTATGAGAAAATAGGCTTTCCAAATTCCCCTGGTAGTCTCAATGATTTTAGGTTTCAATTTTATTCCGGTGGCTTCAGATCTGTACATAAGAATTGAACTGCGACCTGAACCAGGATTGAGAACTGCCAGGGCAAGAATTACAAACCCGGCTCCTCCAATCCATTGTGCAAAACTACGGTAGAATAACACTCCCTTCCCGACTGACGGTTCGTGGACTACCATTGTAAGACCCGTAGTGGTGTATGCACTCATACTCTCAAAAAAACAATGAAGAGGATTCTTGAAATACAGAAGACTTAACTCGTAAGATACCCCTTCAGGAACAAATCCTTGCAGAATACCGGATGGTGTAATTTTTGCAATTAAATAAAAGGGCAATCCTCCCATAATAGTTGAAAGAAGCCATCCAAATGCAACAATAATTAGTGCATTATTAAAAAGTGGCTCATCAGCGTTTCTGTTCAAATACCTGAGCGCCTGGCCAAAAGCCATTGTAATGAAAGCTGAAAGAATGAAACCTGATACTGAGTACCATTCTCTGTACAGAGCAGAGACTATACCGGGGATAATAAAAACATAACCGAGCATATAAAGTAAATTCCCGGTCTCCTTTAAAATTATTGAGTATGTTTTTCCATTATTTTTCATTTAGCAATTCCTTATATCAGCCATCTTAAAAGCATCCGGCCAGCAACCCAAATCGTCATAAAATGGCAATGCAAGGAGACCGGGCAGGCATATTTTCCGGCTTTTACTTTACTCTATATTATCAAACATTTCAGCAAGTAATTCAACAAAAAGGCGACCGGTATAAAATAAAGCTGCTGCTGAAATGAGAAAAATGATCACAGCCAGAATATTTTTCCATTCCATTTTTTTTGATTTTTTGTCTTGACAAAAATATACCGGATCCTATAAAGGTTTTATAAGGAATTGACTTACAGGTATAAAGAAATTATAAAGTATAAACATTAAGAATTACCGCTGAAACATAATTCCCTGACCTGATGACAGGATTAAATTGACAACCAGAAGCCGGCAATGAATATCACCTTAATTTTCTTTTTCCACCCCGCTCGGGTTAGTATCAGATAAATAGGTAATTTGCAACAGACAAATCATATGCTATGAAAAAACGAATACTCCTTTCCCTGACGGTTTTTCTGATTGTGCTTCTTTGCGTTGCAATGCTGTACATCACTTATCTTTCCCCGGGAATTACCGGCTATGCTGCCAAAAACATAGCGTCAGGTGTCTTTGTTGCGGGAAGAACACAGGAGAGCATTGAAAAAGAAGACATTAACTTTTTCCCCGTAAAGTACACCAAGAATACCGTCGATTACGACAAGGATATTGTTACCAGCAAATTGCTGGGCATCTGGAAGTCTGAGGCTGTTTATAACAAGGGACTGGGGTGCACCCTGGTCAGAGATTTCTCAACTGAAGACGTTTTGAATCTGGATTATCCCGAAGTGTCTCTGCCGGAAGGTAATCCTGATACCATTTCCTGGCCTGCAGGCGACCTTCTCGCCGACACGGTTCCGGCAGGCTTAAACATACAGGTACTCAGCGATATGCTTGACCGGGTATTTGAGGATACCGCCAGATACAAAGGCACATTTGCCGTCACTGTTGTATACAAAGACCAGCTGGTTGCAGAACGGTTCCGCAGCGATCTCAACCCTGACAACCTTTTTCTGAGCTGGTCTATGGCCAAGAGCTTCACAAACGCAATGGTCGGAGCAATGGTCAGGGACGGTCTCCTTGATATCAATGCGCCAATGAAAGTTGAGGAATGGGCAAAAGATGACCGCAAGAACATAACTCTTGACAATCTCCTGCATATGACCAGCGGGCTGGAGTTCAGTGAAGCCTACTATAAAATGAGACTTACAAACACCACAACAATGCTGCTGAAGAACGGAGATATGGGTGACTATGCCACATCAAAAAAGCTTCTTTTCGAACCTGATTCAGTATGGTCATATTCTTCGGGATCGAGTAATATTATTCAGGATTACTTACGTACTGCATTCAAAAGCCATGATGATTACCTTGCCTATCCGCGCAAAGCGATATTCAATAAGGCCGGTATGCGAAGCGTAGTTTGGGAAGTAGATGCCTCAGGTACCTTTGTGGGATCATCATATCTGTATGCAACCATGCGCGATTATGCCCGCTTTGGTTTGCTTTACCTGCACAACGGCAATTGGCTCGGAGAACAGATCTTGCCTGAGAACTGGGTAAACTATACAACCACTCCGGCTGAAGGATCAGGAGGAGAGTACGGCGCCTTGTTCTGGCTGAACAGGAACGGCGAATTCCCGGGTATGCCTGACGATCTCTATTACTGTGACGGCTATGATGGCCAGCGTATATTCATTCTGCCTTCAAAAGAGCTTGTAATTGTACGTACCGGATGCTCACCGAGGGGCACCATTGACTGGCAGTCGTTCCTCACAGGAATAGTCGCAGCTGTGGAATAGTTTTTATAGTATGCCCGTCCCATCCGGGAAGAATTGAATTCATTGGATCCGGGGATGACAGACAGGTCACTAAAGGGAATTAGGAGTACTGAATAATAAAAAAGCCGGCTGGACATTCATTGTCCAGCCGGCTTTTTTAATTGGCAATGACTGAATGAAGGACGAAATGTTTATTTACGTCCTGCGCCGGTACCTGTGGCTTTTTTTACGCTGCCAGGCACAGCTGCATTGTTATGTGTTTCAATTTTTCTGGCGTTGCTGATACCTGAATTTTTCGCTGCCCCCTGACTCTGTTTTGCCGTCTTATTCATAGTGGCAGTGCCGTCCTGAACCTGAGCTTTTGCCCTGGTCTGATCCTTGGCCTTGAGCTGATCCTGAGTTTTGATCTGCTCCTGGGTCTTCAGCTGATCTTGAGCCTTGATCTGGTCCTGGGTCTTCAGCTGATCTTGAGCCTTGATTTGGTCCTGGGTCTTCAGCTGATCCTGGGTCTTCAGCTGGTCTTGATCCTTGATCTGGTCCTGGGTCTTCAGCTGGTCTTGAGCCTTGATCTGGTCCTGGGTCTTCAGCTGATCCTGAGTCTTAAGCTGGTCCTGAGTCTTGAGCTGATCCTGTGCCATTACGCCCGCACTTATTAAAAGTGCTATTGCGACAAAGAGAATTCCTTTTTTCATGTTTTTCGATTTAGTGTTGATTATAATTCTCGGTTCGAAAATACGGCCCTGAAAATGAAGGTATCATGAATATCAGGCGAAAGGAAAAAAAATATTTGATTTTCTTTAAAAAATTTTAAAAAGGGCGCTTACTGTAAATATAAAACCTTTCGGACCGGTATAAGCGCTGTCGGAGTATGCAGGAAGCAAATAGCTCGCTTCAGCCTCCAAAGTCATAAAGTTCAGGTTTAGAGCAACAGGCAGACCGAACTCTATTTCAATGAGCCTGAAATTTTCTGAATAAACAGTACTGGTGGTCGGGACAGGGGTTGTGGTTGTGGTTGTGGTTGTGGTTGTACTGGTGGTTGCTGAAGTATTGCCGGTGGTTGATGATGATCCTGAACCTGTTCCCGAACCTGTTCCTGCGCCCGATCCCGATCCCGATCCTGATCCTGTTCCTGCACCCGCACCAGTACCCGCATCAGTACCTAATCCAGTACCTGAACCGGCATCTGTACCGGAATTTGGACCGGAAACTGATGACGCCGGGCTGGTATATGTCTGTGTTGTGGTAATAAGCGTTGTCCCTGAAAAGGTCTCGACAGTTATCATATTCCCGAATAACAGGTTCACATAAGGATCAAAAGAAATATTAGCTTTTTTCTTAAGGAAGTCAGGTGTCACAAAATACCTGGAATTTTTTACCTGGAGGTATGTCTGCGGGTCCTTCATTATAAATCCGCCAAATGAGATTTGTGTATAGAGCAGTCTCCAGTCAATTCCAACCGCTACATCGCCATATGTGAAATTGCTGAACAGGGTGTCAGCCAGGGAGGGCTGTACCTGGTATCTGTAAGTACCTGCTGAGATATCGAACCAGGAATTAAAATCATGACTGTAAGTCAGAGCACCGCTGTAAAAAGCACCGTATGGCTCAAAGTATGAAAGGTGAAAAGCTGAGGCAGACAGGAATAAGTCGTCTGTGAGGCCAAATGCGAGATAAGCATACCCAAAAGGCTGGTTACGGGATATTGTTGACCCAAGGTAAACCATATTACTTCCGTAACCCAAGCCCGTGTACAGTGACGGCCCATGGCTTTCGCCCGGAATCTTTGTTGAATCAGATGATGACAATGATGCCTCATTGCCGGTCTGTGACAATGCACTCAGGGGCAGCAAGAGGTAAAAGAAGCAGCATGATAGCAGTCGGGCAGCTGTCATAGGTTGTGCATTACTTCATTTCAGGTGTCTGATGAATCCTGATGAGTAAAACTACACACCTGAAGATGAAGTATTCATGAAGATTTAAAAAAAGACTGTGTAATTATTGAATTAAAGAATGCCGGTAGCAGCTGAGAAGGAAATTCTTTTCAGATCCTTTTTACCTGATCTTATTAATTTCCTGCAACAGGAATTCCTTATTCTTGACGCCAACGAAACGGTTTATTTCCTTTCCGTTTTTAAAAAGAATCATGGTCGGAATATTCCTGATCTGGTACTTTTGTGCAAGTGCCTGATATTCTTCGACATTCACTTTTCCCACGTTCGCATTGCCTGTCAACTCTTCCGCAACATCATTCAGCACCGGCGCCATCATCTTGCAAGGTGCACACCAGCTTGCCCAGAAATCGACGAGTACGATCTTATTTTTCAGCTGGTGATCAAAATTTTTATCTGTCAGGGCAATAATATTGCTGTGATCAGCAACTACCGGGAGGTTTTTCATCTTGTAGCGTGCCATTAAAAACAACCCGCCAAAAATTACTATCAAGGTACCGGTTATGATAAGTGCAGTTTTCATATTACGCTAATATTTGCTGTTTTTGTCTTATTTTCAGTTCATTAAGGTAATTTGCCGATGCCAGGGCAGCAATTGTTCCGTCGCTTACCGCTGTTGTAACCTGCCTGAAGCGCTTGGCAGTGCTGTCACCGGCAGCATAAACTCCTTCAATATTGGTAGACATATCGTTCTTTACAACGATCTCTCCCCATTGATTCAGGTCGACTATATCTTTAATAAACTCGGTATTGGGCACATAGCCGATAAAAATAAAAGCACCGTCAGTTTTGAAGTTTATTATTTCCCCTGACTTCAGATTCTTAATATCCACGCTTTCAAGCTTCTCGTTACCATAGAATGCCTCAACCGCAGATTCCATGATAAAATTGATTTTGGGATTGTTTCGTGCCTCTTCAACAGCATGCTCAAATGCCTGAAAATGGTCAAACTGGTGGACTATTGTCACTTTGCTGGCATATTTTGTAAGTGAGACAGCCTCTTCCAGAGCTGAATTGCCACCACCGACCACAATGATTTCCTTATCGGTAAAAAAGTCGCCGTCACAGGTGGCACAATAGGAGATTCCCCTGCCCTTGAAATCGTCTTCTCCGGCTGCACCGATAGTCCGGGATCTTCCTCCCGGGGCAAGAATGATTGCATGTGACGTGAAAGTTGTGCCATCGGTAAGCTCCACGGTTTTGAGTTCTCCGGTAAAACTAAGGTTGCTTACAGACACATTTGTCATAATATCACACCCGAAACTTTGCGCCTGCTTCTTCATGATATTGGAGAGCTGGTACCCGCTGATACTTTCAACTCCCGGGTAGTTTGCTATTTCGTGCGTAAGTATCATCTGGCCGCCTGCCACACCTTCATTGATGATAAGCGTTTTCACCCTTGCCCGCGACAGGTAGATGCCAGCCGTAAGACCGGCTGGCCCTGCCCCGATTATTATCGCATCATAATGATTGGTATTACCCATCTTTATGCATTTACCGTAACGGCAAATTCCTTATCCAGGATCGACTTTACCTGGCCTTTTGTCTGAATACTTGAAGTTGCTTTTACTACTTTTCCGTTTTTGTAATAAATTGTAAAGGGAATGCCCATAAAGCCTCGAACTTCAGGTAGTGACTTGATGATATGTGATTCCGGATTATCAAATTCCATATCGTAGAACCTTACATGCCTGTATTCAACTTCAAGCTCCTCTGCAATTCCGTAGACAGGAATACACATCGGGCCCATTCTTCCGCAGACAACCATAACATTTTCATTCTCGCTGATTGCCTTTCTAAGGTCAGCAGCAGATTCGAGATGTTTCAAATTTGTGTACAACATGATTTTATGTATTTATATTTATGCAACAAAAGTACCATGTATTGAGGCATTTATAGAGGAAACGGGGACCGGGCACGACAACTTACCGGTTGAACCGGCACAACTATTTTATTGTTATAGATTAACTTTGCGGCATACAATTAAACATTCTGGCATGAGAACCATACTTGAGACAGACAGGGATTTTGTTTGCGATATCCAGGCACCCTGCTTCCGGAATCTTATACCGGAGGAAGCTGAACTGGTCAGGGCAAGCAAGACCCAGGTATCATTCCGAAAAGGGGACAACCTAATCAAACAGGGAGCATTTGCATCCTATGTTCTCTTTATGATAACGGGTCTGGCTAAACAGTATATTGAAGGAGATGGAACAAAGAACTTCAACCTACGCATCATCAGACCGGGTGAGTTTGTTGGTCTCTCGGCAGTGTTTTACGAGAATATATTTAATTATTCATCTGTTGCCCTGACCGACAGCCAGGCATATCTCATCGAAAAGGAAACAATGGCCAGGGTGGTTAAGCAAAACGGTTTATTTGGTTTCTCCATCATTAAAAGATACTGTGAGCAAAATGCCGGCCTGCTCAGTACTGTCCGCAACCTGATGTACAAACAGATGAACGGAAGGCTGGCTGACACATTGCTGTACATTGACAGCCTGAAAACGGAAACCATTGAGATTTTTCAGCTTCTCTCGCGGAAAGATCTTGCCGATTTTACGGGAATCTCAACTGAAAGTACCGTAAAACTTCTCAAAACATTTGAAAAGGATGGGTTGATTGCTTTGCACGATAAGGATATAAAGCTGCTGGAACGCGATGCCCTGAGTGATATAAGCAGGAGGGGATAAGTTCACAGTCGCAATTGACTCTTCAGGCAGATGGAAGGACTTTTTGATTATAGTCTCTGGGGATTATTCTTAGCCAGTTTTCTGGCAGCTACTGTTGTGCCGTTCAGTTCCGAGGCGTTACTTTCTTACCTGATCGTCAACGGAACAGATGCCTATACTGCCGTGCTGGTGGCCTCAGCGGGAAACTGGCTCGGTGGAATGACCAGCTACTTCATAGGCTATCTCGGTAAATGGGAATGGATCGAAAAGTACCTGCGGATAAAACGTGAGACCATTGAAAAATGGCATGACCGTCTCTATAAGAGAGGTGCAATTTTTGCATTTCTCTGCTGGGTTCCCGGAGTGGGAGATATTTTTGCTGTCGGGCTTGGCCTTTTACGCGCCAATATTTTCATAACGGCCATTGCCATGCTGGCCGGGAAGTTTTTACGTTATGTAATATGGGGATGGGTCACTGGGCTGGTATTCTAAATCAGCTTCCATGGCTCCCTGTAACTGTAGTGGAGCAGACCGGTCGCAGCGCCGTCTGCATCATCAACGAAAACCTCAGTTGCCGGATCCCACCTGATTGTTTTCTTCAGGGCCACAGCAATATTTCCAAGAGTACATACGGTACAGCTGCTGTGTCCGGTCTCCACCGGAACGACAGGATCGGTCCGGTTCCGTACTGCCTCTATGAAATTCAGCTGATGAGGCATTTTCGTCTCATACGGACCTTCCTCCGCGGCGGTATCAGCAGGTGGATTTAAAGCAGGATCCGATGCGAGGAAATGTTCCCTCGAGATCTCGATCCATCCCTTATCGCCCAGGAATTTGACTCCCTTGGTTTTCTTTCCATTGAACGGCTCAGATGTCATCACCGTACCGTTTGCATATTTCCAGGTTATGAACTCCGAACCGTCGCCGATCGGAGATATTTCAACCGGCCCGCTTCCGTCCATACCGAGGCCCCACTGTGCAATATCGAACATATGTGCCCCCCAGTCGGTTGTGAAACCGCCTCCCATCTCTTTATACCATCTCCATCCGCCCCAGAACTCCTCATCTTTTTCAGGATTGAGTGTTATGGGAGGGTTAAGTTCTTTATTGAAGTGGATATTTCCGGGAAGCGGACCGAGCCACAAGTCCCAGTTCAGGTCAGCAGGCACCGGCTCCGCCGGCAGATTGTAAGGCACCGGCGGCGGGCCCACATAGGCATTTATGTTTGAAATTGTTCCTATGGCACCAGTCTGAACCATTTTCACTGCATGCTGGAAATTTGGATCGGACCGCTGCTGGCTGCCGACACCCAGTATTCTGCCGGTCTCCCGGACTGTCTTTCTGAGCTGCTGTCCTTCGAAAATTGTGAAAGTCATCGGTTTTTCCAGGTAGACATCCTTCCCGGCTTTTAGCGCTGCAATGGCAATCATTGCATGTGCATGATCGGGTACAGCTATCACAACCGCGTCTATATCTGTTCTCTTTAACAGCTCTTCGTATCTTTCATAGGTTACCGCCTCAATCTTTTTCCCGGCTTCGGAATAAAACTTTTTAACCCTATTTTCAAAGCGTGTCCGCTTGATCCCGTAAACATCGCATCCTGCCAGCACCTCAACACCGGGAATCCTGATAAAGCCATTCATCAGATGCATGGCCTGCTGGCCAAGTCCGATGAAGCCAAGCCTGATAAGGCCGGCATCTTTTCCGGCTGATTTTTTTGATTTTCCGCAGCCTGCTGAGGGAATTATCACGACGCCGGCAAAACCAAGTGCTGAGGCACCAACGAACTGTCTCCTTGAAAGTGTTATTCTTTTTTGTATCATATCACCTAATTTTACAATAAAGGTATAATTTTAATAACAGAATTAACCATATCATCCGCCAATGAAAACTGCTGCACTTGCATTTGTTTTGCTCCTTGCCCTGATAACCTGCGCTGAGGAGAGTTCTGCCCCCGGCCTGAATGGAAAAAAAGTACTCGTCGTTTACGGCGGCTGGGAGGGCCATGAACCCGGCAAATTCGTCGGTTTACTTTACCCGTGGCTGTTGTCAGAGGGCGCAATGGCTGATACATGTTCCTCTCTTGATATATATACCGATAAGGAGTATATGAGAACTGTAGACCTGGTGGTCCAGGTCTACACAATGTCGGAGATAACCACCGCACAGGAAGAGGGTCTCCTGGATGCTGTCAGGAACGGGACAGGCCTTGCCGGCTGGCACGGAGGACTGGCTGACTCATTCAGGAACAACCCTGCCTACCAGTATATGGTGGGGGGACAATGGGTGGCTCATCCGGGAGGTGTCATCGATTATACGGTTAATATCTCGGATAAAAATGACCCGGTCACAACAGGGCTCACTGATTTTAAAATGCACAGCGAACAGTATTATATGCACGTTGACCCGAATGTCAAGGTCCTGGCTACAACCACTTTTTCTGGCGATCACGATTTCTGGGCAGCCGGCTGCACAATGCCTGTGGCATGGAAGAAGATGTACGGAAAGGGCCGTGTCTTTTACACCTCCCTGGGTCATGTGGCGGCAGACATGGAGGTGCCTGAGGCCCTTGAAATTATCAAACGCGGCATTCGCTGGAGCGCAGTAAGCAAATATGAAGCGGCTGGAAAGTGTGTTTCACCTGTGTATTAATTCACACTTTTACAATGGAAAGAAGATTTGAGGTTGAAAATCCCGATTTTACCAGGAGTCCCTTTACGGGGATGACAAGGGAGCATTACATCGGATGCGCCAGATACATACTTGAGCGCGCATTCAGTCATGTCCGGTCCATGGATGACCCGATTACCTTTCCCCTGGTACCGGGAAAGACATACCCTCAGCCCGGGGCACCGGTATGGCGTTACCGGTCTTTGGAGTTCGAAGCTTTGGAGAGGACATTCACCCTTGCCGGTCCGTTGATTCATGTTGATCCTGAGACAATGATCGGTCATATTAAACTGAGGGATTATTATCATCTCCAACTTTACAATGCCCTGACCCCGGGTCATCCTAATTCCATCCCGCTGCCTGAGGAATTGCCCGATTCGACATACCAGTTCACATGTGAGTTCGGCGGGTTGTTCAAGACGCTGCTGTTAATGCCCGAAACGCTCTGGGATACTTATTCAGAACAGGAAAAGAATGAGATGGCCGTGACCATTTCAAAATGGGGTCATCACCGGACCACACAGAACAACTGGCGTATCTTTAATATCATTACCCTGTCATTTCTTAAGAAATACGGATATGAGATTGACGACGAGCTTCTGAAAAGCCATCTTTTATGGGTGGCATCCTACCATTCCGGGAACGGATGGTATCTTGAACAAACATATAACTATTACTCAATCAGCCTGTTCATTGTTTATACAACTATCTGGAACAGGGCGTTCGGAGATGAGTATTACCCTGAAATTGCCGGTGTAATTGAAAAATCGGCTCAGAAACTGATGGAATCCATCACTTCATTCTTTGGTCGCGACGGATATATTAACATGTGGTCGAGGAGCATCTGTTACAGGACCTGGGTCTCCGGCGCATTCCCTGTTGCATTCATGCTTAAGGCCACCAGCCTTCTGGACCCCGGTTTTGCCCGGCGGCTCTGTTCGGGGTCGCTGCTTCAGTTCGTCACCCGGGAGGAATTCTATGATAACGAGATACCTAGTCTGGGTTTTTACGGACATAGGGAATACATGATTCAGAATTACAGTTGTCCGGCCAGTCCGTTCCTGATGTTCCTGCCTTTCATCTGCCTTGCCCTGCCTGAGGATTCTCCGTTCTGGACCGCCAGAGAGAATGAGGGATTCTGGGATGGTCTGGGTACCGGTTCAAGGGTGACCGTGCTCGATAATCCGGGACTGGTACTGGTCAACCACGGAAAGACAGGCGCGTCTGAAATAGTCCCGGGAAAGGTGTACTATGACGACCCGAATTATTCGAAACTGACATACAACACCCATTTCCCCTGGGAGGATCATAATCCACATGGGGGGACTTCGATGGAATACAGTTTCCGGAGCCTTGACCCGCGAGATGTCAGAGGTGATGACATCAACTTTTATCTTACCGGGGCGACCGTAAATAACAGTGCGGATAAAAACCGGGTCTTCTCTACTTCGCAGAGCATGGTGTATAACGGCACAAAGGACGGTGTGATCTACCGGCAGGCGTTGATGAGACGGCCTCCCAACAACGGGGTGGGGTATATCATAGACCTTGCTGACATTATCATTCCCGGAGGAGTGATAAGGGTTGACCGGTCAAGGCTGGCTTTCGAACATGAGTTGACACTCGGGCATTTCGGCCTGCCTCACATAAAAGGTGAAATGGCTGTTGTAGAACATTTTGAGGAAAGCAACAGGAAAGTCATTACTGCATCGATAATAGGCAGACGAATAGCATTGATAACTTACAGCGGCTGGGATGGGCTCAGCTATGTAGTCCATACAAACCGGAATGCGGAAGCGGAGGAAAGCACTGTCATCTATGCCTTCAGAAAACGTTATGAGAAAAATCCTGCCATGGAACTGATGATATCGGTCCTGCTGCATAAAACTGATGATACAGAATGGACCCCCGGCGAGTTGTCTCCCATCAGCGCTGTAAAGATCATGGATGTGACTCCGGCTTCATCACCGCTGGGAGCGGAGATCACATTGAACGACAATCAGAAGTATAAAATCTATTTTGAGGAAATAGACGGCAACAGAAGGTGTTAGCCAACCCGGATCCGGCAATGAGGGATTTGGAATATATTAACCATTATCTTTGGGGGCATGGGTTAACCTGATAAAAAATTCACCATCATGTCAAAACTGTTTTCATCCCTGAACATAAAGAATATTACTCTTAAGAACAGGATAGTCATGTCACCGATGTGTCAGTATTCTGCAACAGAAGGATTTGCCAACGACTGGCATGTTGTTCATCTGGGGGGTAGGGCTGTCGGTGGTGCGGGACTGATTATCAGTGAAGCAGCTGCTGTAGTGCCCGAGGGACGGATTACCCCCGGGGACTTAGGTATCTGGAGTGATGAACACATTCTCGGACTCAGCAGGATCACCCGTTTTATTCATCTGCAGGGTGCTGTTGCAGGAATTCAGCTTGCCCATGCAGGCAGAAAAGCTTCCTGTGACATTCCCTGGGAAGGGGGCAAACAACTTGGAGCAGATCAGGGTGGATGGCAGACTGTCGGCCCGGCCAATATTCCTTTCATTGACAGTGACACACCACCTTCAGCCTTGAACAAGGAAGGAATTGGCAAGGTGGTTGCAGGTTTCAGGGCGGCGGCAGAAAGGGCTCTTATCGCCGGTTTTAAGGTGATCGAGATTCACAGTGCACACGGTTACCTGTTGCATGAGTTTTTGTCTCCCCTGAGTAACAACCGAACGGACGAATACGGAGGTTCTTTTGAGAACAGAACCCGTTTATTGCGACAGGTCATTGAATCTGTTCAATATGTATGGCCGGCCGAAAATCCACTTTTTGTGCGCCTGTCTGCAACTGACTGGACTGATGGCGGATGGACAAAGGAAGAAAGCGTGAGACTGGCCGTGATTTTAAAGGAAATGAAAGTTGATCTTATAGACTGTTCTTCGGGCGGCAATGTTTACAATGCCAGGATACCTGTCGGTCCCGGGTTCCAGGTTCAATTTTCCGCAGCACTAAGGGAAACCGGGATCATGACCGGAGCCGTGGGATTAATAACAAGCGCTGCCCAGGCGGAATCAATCCTCGGGGAAGAGAAGGCCGACCTCGTGTTCTTTGGCAGGGAATTGCTGCGGAACCCATATTTCCCGCTATCGGCCGCAAGGGAACTCGGAGACGATATTGAATGGCCGTTGCAATACCTCAGATCAAAATAATATTGATGGCAATTCCATAGCCCGGTTATAAAATTCTTAAGCCGAATTTGCCCGGGAAATATTAAAATCCAATTTAACTTTTAAATTTGCAGGCAATAGATTTTGAATTTGTTTATAATAAACTGATAATCTGAATTAATATGAGAAATAAAGTGACGGGTATAATAGCAGGGCTTCTGGCCCTGTCTGTTGTTATAGGTACGAATATGAATTCGCAGACACGAAATGATGTGATAACCTTTTATAATGAAGGTGCCAAGGCAATGCAGACAGATGTTCCTGCTGCCATTACGGCATTTGAAAACGTGGTTGTAACCGCTGACAAAGTTGGCGAGGAGGCTGCTGACCTTAAACAAAAAGCCGTACAGGTATTGCCCGGATTATATTATAAACTGGCAGCTGCTGCACTGAACGAAAAGAAACCGGCAGCAGAGATAGTTTCGGCTTCAAAAACGGCCATTGCTGCATCAGAGAAGTATGGTAACACATCAAATAAGGAGAAGTCACAGAAAGTCCTGGTACAGGGTTATAACAACCTGGCAGTGGATTATTTTTCGAAAAATGATTTTGAAAAGGCCCTGCTGACCATTGACAGCCTTCTGGTAATCAATCCCGATTATGTTAATGCAATTTATAACAAGGCATTAATATACATAAAGCAGGATAATGCCGGGGCTTTTGAGAAAACGATAGATGGGTATCTTGAAAAGGTGAAGAGCACCAATGATACAATAAAGACACAAAAGGCATCTACACTTGCGCTTGAGTATTTTCGTTCAGCAGGATCAAAAGCCAACCAGGCCAACAAGCTTGATGAAGCACTTACTTCCCTGAATAAATCAGCAAAATACGGTGACGACAAGGACCTTTTCTACTACTTTGCCGATGTGTACAACAAGAAGGGAAATTTTGTCAGCGGGGCAGAATATGCACAAAAAGGACTTGATCTTGAAACGGGCAGTGCGGAAGCCAAAGCAAAATTCTTCTACCAGCTTGCTGTTGCCCAGGTGGGCAAAGGGCAGACTGCAGAGGCATGTGCATCATTCAAGAATGCCCTTTACGGACCCTTTGCAGAGGCCTCAAAAGCACAAAGAACAAACCTGAAATGTGAATAGGATTCAGCTAAGCGCTGATCCTGTCGCTAAACAAGTTTTGCTGAAAGAGTAATACTTACTGCCTTAAGCGCCTGTGAGACAGGACAATTAACTTTAGCTGCACTGGCCAGCTCGAGGAACTTCTCTTCTGTAATCCCCGGAACCTTTCCCGTCAGATCGAGATTGATACCTGTGATCTCAAAATGGTCTGTTATTTTTTCAAGGCTGACGGCAGCTTCCACTTTCAGCTCGGTGACTGTGAATCCTGCTCCTGTAAGTGCATAACTCAACGCCATGGCAAAACAGCCACTGTGAGCGGCAGCTATCAGTTCTTCAGGGTTAGTGCCGGCGAGGCCGTCTTCGTTCTTAAATCGTGTTGTGGATGAATACGGTGTTTTGTCAAGCACTCCGCTTGTTGAAGAGAGGCTTCCTTTGCCCTCTGCACCGTTTCCCTGCCATATGGCTGTTGCTTTACGTTTCATGATTTTCTGTTTGTTTTCTGTTAGTTAAAGTGTTTTCCTGAAACCAGGGTTAAGAATTATACCAAAGATAATTCTATTGAATATTATACTGATAACAATAATACCGGATTCTTGTTTGGCATTGCCATATTAAATTTTCCTGGCTGCTTTTCACCTGTTTTTCCTCTTATCAGACATTACCCATTGCAATCGTGATAAGTTTTCTAAATTTGAACCTGACATTATCAATTTTAAACAGATACTATGGCCAGAAGAATTTGTACACGCGTTGTCAGAGGACAAAATGCTGTGGACGGAGCCGGTGTTCGTCTGCGCAGGGTCCTTGGATTGGCTACGGTCAAGGATTTTGACCCTTTCTTAATGCTTGACGGGTTTGATTCCACCAACCCGGCTGATTACATCAAGGGATTCCCATGGCATCCTCACCGCGGAATTGAAACTGTCACCTACCTGTTGAAGGGTGAAATAGAACATGGCGACAGCCTGGGCAACAAGGGGGTTATAGGTGATAAACAGTGTCAGTGGATGACAGCCGGGTCAGGGATCATACATCAGGAGATGCCTAAAGCCTCTGAAAGACTTCTGGGTTGCCAGTTGTGGGTCAATCTTCCGAAGAAGGAGAAAATGACTCAACCAGCCTACCGTGACATCAGGCCTCAGGATGTTCCGGCAGTACAGGAAGAGAATGCAACAGTCAGGATCTTATCCGGCAGTTACCGTGACCGCAAGGGGGTCGTGAAGGGTGAGTATGTAAAGGTTCAGTACCTTAATGTGGCGCTGGAGCCCGGCAGCACATGGCATTACCGGGAAACCCCCAACGATCATACTATGTTCATGTATCTCATTGAAGGAACTTTAGCCGCAGATGATGCTCTGGCTGATTTTGAAGAAAAAAACTGTGCAATTCTGATGTCAGCTTCATCAGCAGGTAGCTCAGACTTTGATGAGGTAATTGTCAGGGCAGGTGATCAGGGAGCAAATTTCCTGCTCATAGCTGCACGGCCATTGAAGGAACCTGTTGCCTGGGGCGGACCTATCGTCATGAATACGGAAGAAGAACTGAATGAAGCCTTCCGTGAACTGAACGACAATACCTTCATTAAGCACGACAAGCCTCAGGAGCTCTGAAATAAATATCTGGGTCCCCGGACCAATCTATTGCACAGTTGAATTCAGTCAGTATACTTAAAATCACAAGAAACTATGGATCAGAATAAAAAATGGGTCTTTATAATTAACCCTACAGCCGGTAACGGATTTGCGCTCAGCCTGACGGATAAGATCTCGGAAATGATCCGTAAACATAATCTGGATGCAGAACTGGTTTATACAGAGGAAAGAGGCCATGCGGCAACATTGTCAAAACAGTATGCCGACAAAGGATATAACTTTATTATTGGCGTCGGCGGCGACGGTACCATAAACGAAATTGCCGCCCCGCTGATTTTTAAAAAAGATATTGCTGTTGGATTGATTGGCGCCGGAACAGGCAATGATTTCATCCAGGTTACAGGCTTCCCCGGGAGGTTTGAAGATAAAGACTGGGAGACGTTCTTTAAAGCCAACGTAGCATCAATGGATGTCGGGCAGTGCAATGACAAGATTTTTCTTAACGGGATGGGTCTTGGGTTTGATGCCCAGGTAGCCGCGGAAAATTATACCGCACCAGGTGAAGTTAAGCCGGGAGGTCAGAGCAAGTACATATGGCATATCCTGAAGACACTTGTGTTCTTTAAGGAAAAAAAGATGACAGTCATTTCCGGCGGGCAAACTCATGAGACAGACTGTTTCATCAATACAATCGCCAACGGCAGAAGGTTCGCAGGAAGCTTCTTCCTTACCCCGAAAGCAATTGCCAATGACGGGCTTCTGGATGTCTGTTCAATAAAGAAGCTGTCGTTTTTCCAGAGGCTTAACATCCTCCTCAGGGTTCCTAAAGGGACACACATCACTGATCCCAAGGTAAATTATTACCAGACTGACAAGCTAAGCCTGGAATTTCCGGCTGAGGTTCCTTTCCATGTTGATGGTGAGCTGTTTTTTTCAAAACATTTTGAAGTCAGTGCGCTGCCTGGAGCATTGAATATAATTTATAATCCGGAAGGGGATCATTTTTTTACAGTCTGAAAGAAGCAAAACAGATTGTTCTTCGGAGTTGCCTTCAGGAAGTCATCTGCTAGAAGTCCCCTTCGGCATTCCCGAACAGCCTGAAATTGTATGTCAGCATGAAGACCGGCTGTGCGAAGATCGTCATTTGGTACCCATTGACCACTCCGCCCTCGTTCCTGAAGTATATCGAATATGGATTTTTTCTTCCAAGGACATTATAGACTGTGGCGGTCAGTGATGAGTGGTTTAGTTTTTTTGCCCTCAGGTTACCGTTCACCGTAGCAGAAAGGTCAAGTCTCATGTAATAAGGTATCCGGTAATCATTTCTGTTTGAATAATATACCTGATCCGAATTATAAAAATTATAAAAAGCCACCGGGTATGTGATCGGTCTTCCGGTGTTATAGATGAAATTGGATGTAAAGTTGAAGCGCCGTGATGCTTTTGCGTTTATAACGATCTTAAGATCATGCGGCTTATCATAATTGGCAGGGAACCACTCGCCATTGTTCACTTTTTCTTCTTCAAACCGGCCGTCAACCTTCATAAATACTCTTGAGTAAGTGTAGCTTACCCAACCCGTCACACTGCCTGACTGTTTCTTCACCATCACCTCCACACCGTAAGCCTTTCCGTCGCCGTTCAGGACATCAGTTTCGAGGTGATCATTCATCAGCAATTCAGCCCCACCCTTATAGTCAAGAGTGTTTTTCAGCAGTTTATAGTATCCTTCAACAGAGGTCTCGATAGCCTTCCTGTCAAAATTCAGGTAATAGCCGGCAGAGACCTGATCGCCCCTCTGGGGCTTGATATAGCTGTCGCTTAACTTCCAGATATCAACGGGAGACATCGAAGTGGTGTTTGATATCATATGAAGGTACTGGTATGCCCTTTGTGCGCCTATCTTTATTGATGATCTGGGTGAAAGCAAGAACCTTGATGAGAACCTGAATTCAAGGCCGGGGTAGGACTTAACCAGTTCCCCGCTGTCATAGGTGACTGTGTCAGTTATGGTTTCAACTGTTCTAGGCATATCCTCATAATACTGATACTCTGTCTGGGGGCCCTGATACAGATAATAGGTGCCCCTGAGGCCGGCCGAAATGGAAAACCGGGGAGAGATTTCATATTCATCGCTAATGTACAGTGAAGGTTCCAGTGCCTGCTCTTTCTCAAGTTCCCTGGGTAAAATATCGGAATAGTCTCCGAACGGTTCCTGCCTTCCGGGAAGAAGAGAATATGAGGTTGCATCAATTCCGAACTCAAGCCTATGATTGGTAGCGGGGTTGTATATAAAATCAGTCCTGAAGATTTTTTGATTCAGTTCGTAATACATGTTATTGTAGGTTGTCGAATCGGATTTTGTTGTGAGCTGATAATCGTAGTTGCTCATTATGGCAAAAAACTGTGCTGACAGTTTTCTTCCGAAAGAGTGTTTCCATTTCAAGGTTGCCGCGGTATTACCGTAGTTAAATCCGCTCGCCATATAATAGTCGAACCTGTCATTGCTTATATAGCCGGAAAGAGAAAGAGAGTTTTTTTCATTCAGGTCAGCGCTTAATGTTCCCTGAATGTCATAGAAGCCTGCTGTGCTTTGGCTCAGCATGGGGTCACTGAGCATGCCGAGAAGCCAGTCGGAATAGGTGGCTCTTGCTCCGAGAATGAAAGAGACTTTGTCTTTTATTATCGGACCGTCAATCATCAGCCTGCCTGTTACAGGGCTTATTCCACCGCTTACTTTTATCTTTTCCTTATTACCCTCAGTGGGTATTATTTCCATTACTGATGACAGCCTGCCTCCGTATTTTGCCGGCATCCCGCTTTTAAATAGTGTGACATCGGCTATCAGATCAGAGTTGAATGCACCAAAAAATCCAAAGAAATGTGATGAATTAAGTATTGGCGCATAATTCAGAAGTATAAGGTTCTGGTCTGTGCTTCCGCCGCGAACATTGTAACCTCCGGAGGCTTCCCCTACGGTCTGTACTCCCGGAAGCATCAGCGAACTTTTCAGCAGATCAGCTTCACCCAGGCCAAGTGGTATCTGTTTCAGCATCTTGACATTGATTTTTTCAATGCCTATCCGGGTGTTTTTTACATTATTCTCCCTGTTGGCCGATACTATCACTTCATCAATCTGATTTGTATTTTCAGCCATTGTAACATCAAGAGATCCGTCTGAATAAATAATAATATTACGGCTGGCAGACTTCATCCCGATCATTCTGTAATCAATGCGATACTGCCCGGGAGGCAATGAAATTGAGTAATACCCGACATTGTTTGTCAAAGCTCCTGATTTGAGCTTATCGACATAAACAACCACGCTGGGGATAACACTCCCGTCAGCAGCATCCCGTACCACGCCTGAAAAAGTAACCCTCTCCTGCGAATTGGTTGCAGACGCCCTCCCGATCCTGAATAATTTATATTCATCGCTGATAGACTGATCTTCTGTTTTAGCGACAGGTCTGACAAAATCATCTGTCGCCGCGGCAGCATAATTTCTCCTGATATATTCGGAATACTCCTTCCCAAATCCGGTTTTGATTGCATATCCTTTTGACAGAATGACTTTATCATCATCAGTGATAATAAATGACAGGCCTTCTCGTCTAAGTACGTTGTCGAGGAGCCCGTCAATTGTACTGTTCTCGGCCTTCACGGTAAGATAAAGGCTGTCGACCCACTTATCTGAATAATATATCTTTACCGGGACCTTTTTTTCAATTGTATCAACCATGTCACTGAACAATATCTGGCTGAACTGAAATGTCAGGTTGTTGTCCTGCCCGGAGACATAAATCATCAGGTTCAGGAATATTATTACAGAGAAAAATCTTTTCATCAGTTGGTTCAGAAGTGACTCACTGTTTGTCGAACAGTCTCAGTGCACTTATTATCTGGTTTTTATTTGATTTGCGAACATTAATCTTATACCTGTCCATTATTTTTTTCATTTCCGCTGACCTGGCGCCGAACTGTTTTATGAACTGGCTGTTGGATCTTATTCTGGTGAAGCCTGCCCCGGTGTTGACATAACCGAAAGGGGAATAAAAGTACTCATCGATGCCGTTTTTCTGATGAACCGTCGAGGTGTGTCTGACCATATATTTGCTGTCACCGTCATAGGCAATCTCATAAAAGCCGGAGGGAATACCGGCGCTTCCCGGATCATTCCCGGTTATATTCCTGAAAGTCAGAGTATCATCCTTAAATAACAAAACAAAAGAGTCAATAATATCCTTATTCAGTGAAATCTGGTAAAGACCTTGTGCATGTTTATTTTCTATTTCAGGAAAAATGACCTCATCAGTGAAAGTGTCATACTGAAGGAAGATATTGTCATAGCTTCTGCCGTTCATGGTTATTGAAGCCGTACGGTCCTTTTCGAAAAAAAGAAGCGGTTTGTTTTTTGAACGGTAATGATAAGGGAAGTAGGTCCGCCCGTTAACCAGTCCGTCGTCAACTCCTACCCTGAGTGAATAAACCTTCTCAAGGTATTCTTTCTGAGCCTTTTCTGTAAGGGCTATCATATCTTTTCCACCAGGTACCGTAACCATGGCCGTCTCCTGTGAAAACCCCCTGAGGGAACACAAAAGGAGAAGAAGCAGAAATGATAATCTTGCCATGATTCAGGGAAGGGTCAAAAATTTCATCGAAATAACTAATATTATTTTTAATAATGTGCCGCTTAACAATATTTAATGTTTTTCCCCAATGATTATGCGATTCAGGTGATAGCGGAAAAGTTTTTAATTCTATTTTTGTCGATTCTCTGTTACGGGAAATAATTATCGAATAACTGAAAGATGCATTACAGGTTGAAAAGGAGATGGCATAATATCACATTTGTCCTGGTTATTGCCTGTACTCTTTTTACATGCATAGATCCTTACACTCCCGACCTTAAGAGCTTCGAATCGCGACTGGTAATTGACGCCCTTGTCACGGATGAGGCTAAATCGAATTATGTGATTCTTACACGCACTATTGAGACCAGTGATGAAGACCCGGTCAGAGTCACAGGGGCAACTGTAATTATCAGTGACGACTTGGGTAACCGCACATTACTGGTTGAAAGGAACCCCGGAGAATACCGTACTGACAGTCTGACCTTCAGGGGCGCAACAGGCAGAACCTATACACTCGGCATTGAGACTGAGAAGGGAGAAAAGTATGAATCTGCTCCATCCTTTATGTACTCTGTTACTGATATTGACAGTATCTATTTCAGCAAGGACCAGTTATTGTCTGAAGAAAAGGGAGAAATGGTGCCGGGAGTCTCCATATTCATTGATTCCCGTGATGAAAGTAACAGCAATTATTACCGGTGGAGCTACGAAGAGTGGTGGAAATTCCAGGCACCGGAGCCAAAGATGTTTAATTATATAAATGATTCAACCATCGTTCCCGTGGCCGAATTAAAGCTTACCTGCTGGGCGAATAAGAAATCGGATGTGATAGATATTGAGAATACGGTGCTTGAAAATAATGGCGGATTTATAAAGAAACCGGTTCTGTTTATTGCTTCCGAAGAGACAAACCGGCTATTGATTCAGTATTATGTGGAGGTCAGGCAATTGTCAATCTCGAAGGATGAATACCGGTTCTGGGATCTCATGTTACAGTTGAATGAAAGCGGGGGTGATATTTTTGATAAACAGCCTTTTCAGATCTTCAGCAATGTACACAACGTAACTAATCCCGACGAGCAGATAATAGGCTATTTCCAGGTATCTGCGGCAAAGCTCATTCATAAATACATAACCTTCAATGAGATAGCCAGCCTTGACCTGCCCTTTTATATGTATGATTGTGAAAGAATTGAAAAGGGAGAGGTTGATTACCCTCCCCCTGGGATGGGTAAAGGCTACACTTTTAACGATATCAACGCGGGTTTTTTGGAATCAGGTTACACCTTTATCAAACCTGTTTACAGGGACAGTGGTGAACTTTACAGGCTGGTCTTTACCCGCCCTTTCTGTGCAGAATGCACTGTGAACGGGAGCATGACCAAGCCGTATTTCTGGGTCGATATTGAATGATCATTACGGCAATATGATACCTATCCGTCAAAAAATTTCAGCAGGCAACCTGTTCACGAGGGCAGTTTTTATTTCTGTTATCATCTTGGTGTACTGCGTCTCACTGTCAGCCCAGACTGTGTCTCCGTCTGCTATCGGTGAAATGGATTACTGTGAAGAACTTTACATTCAGACAGACAGGGATGTTTATGTGGCCGGTGAGGATGTTTATGTGAAAGTCATGGAGTTCGGAGGTCTTACTCACACTTCCGGGAGCATCAGCAGGGTTGTGTACGTTGATATGCCCGACAATTCCGGTACACCGGTAATTCAGATTAAAATTGCTACCGACGGACTCACAGGCTCAGGCGCTTTCAGAATTCCTGATACCCTGGGGACCGGGTGCTATTTTGTCCGCTCGTTCACAAGCTGGATGAAGAATTTTCCGCAATCATCTTTTGCCTATAAGCAGATTTCCATCATAAATCCTTTTGAGAGCATGAGCAGGTTCAGTGTTCCTCCTGTGAATACTTTGCCTGACAGCGTGATATTTTATCCGGAGACGGGACACATTCTGACCGGCATGAGAAACCGCGTTGGATTCAAATGCCTGGATAAAAATGGTGACCCCGTTATAACCCAGGGAGTGATCACTGGCAGCGGTGAAGATACACTGGCGCTGTTCAGGACTGACAGGTACGGTACTGGAATGGTTTCTGTTAATCCGTCATCAGCCGGCGACCTTTACATGGTCGCTACTGACAGCCTCGGCCGGGGAAGGAGATTCGAAATGCCTTCCATTAATGAGGCAGGATTGACTTTCAGGGTGACATCAGACAAACAGTCAGGAGTTGTGAAAGTCCATATCCTGAAAAATAAAGGGTTAGACGTACCAGGAGGGAGACTGGGCATCATTTATTCACATCCGTCGTATCCTCTTATCAGAAAAGAAATTTCTGCTGAAAGTGATTCTGTGATCGTTTTCGACCAGGAAATAATTCCCGCCGGAATGGCAAAAATCATAATCTCTGATATAAAGGATCGTGAGCTTGCATCAGGATGGTTTTACAATGACAAAACACAGGAAATCACTTATGATGTTAAGGTTCATCCGGAGAATTTTTCTCCGCGGGAAAAAGTCAGAATTGAAATAATTGCCAGGGATAAAAAAGGAGACGCCATTGAAAGCGATCTCTCTGTTTCAGTCATCAGGCCAGTACTGAAAAATGGTTCTCCTTATAATGAATTGACGAGACGTATCCAATCACCTGCCCTGCAGGCATTAAAAACTGCCCTGACCCTGCCCGGTCTGAATGACTACATGATTTTTTATCATGGGGAAGGGGATCATTACGGTTATAACGGACCGGATTCGGTCATTAAATATCTTCCGGAACCTGAGGGTCATGTTATAAGCGGAGTGATCAGGGACAAGAACACTGATGAACCGCTGGCAGACGAAAATTTAACACTCTCATTTGTGGGGAAGACCTCCCGCTGCAACTTCATCAGGACCGGAAAAGAAGGAGAATTCAATGTGGCAACCAGGGAATATGGTGTAAAGGAGATAGTCATCCAGCCACTGTCGCCGGAAACAGACGGTTATTACGTCGATCTGAAGGATCCGTTTCTTTTCCGGGGAGGAAGTTTTCAGGCCGGATCACTGTTTATTGACACAACGGACCTGGAAGAAATAAACAAGGCCATCATCAGTATGCAGGTAAGAGATATTTATGATCCCTTCCTGCAAACTACAGGCACTGTTTCAAGTCAGAACGGCAGGCCAAATTTCTACGGAGAGCCGGATAATACTATTCTGCTGTCCGATTACATTGAGCTTACAACCCTAAGGGAAGTCTTTAAAGAGATTGTTCCCGGCGCCTCCACGGTCTCAAGGAATGGCAAGAGCAGCCTCAGGCTCATTAATTCACTTCCGGATGCCTCATTCACTTCATCACCCCTTGTCATCGTTGACGGTGTGCCGATATATGATTTCGATAAAATACTGGATATCAAATCCTCGGAAATAGAAAAAATTGAAATACTGAACACCAGGTACTTTATCTCTGACCTGATAATTGAAGGCATTATCAACATCGTTTCAAAAAAGGGAAATCTGAGTATTCTGGAGTTTGACCAGTCGATCTTCAGGCAGGAGTTCACCGGTCTCGACGACCATAAATTTTTCTCTCAGGATTATTCAACGGATGAGCGGAAGTCAAGCAGGATTCCGGATTTTCGAAACACCCTTTACTGGAATCCAGATGTCAGAACTGACAAAACCGGTGCAGCTGCAGTCGAATTTTATACATCGGATGAAACAGGTGAGTATACTGTTGTTGTTGAAGGCTTTGCTGCTGACGGAAAGGGTGGAAGAAGCGTTTCTTCCTTTACTGTCAGAAATTAAGCAGCAGTCCTAACAGTGCTACTCCGGTGCCCCCGGCAATCAGACTGTCAAACCTGTCGAGAAAACCACCGTGCCCGGGGATCAGGTTGCTGAAATCCTTTACGCAGTACTTCCTTTTATAAACCGACTTTGCTGCGTCACCTAAGAATGCAAAAATGACCACCACGACTGCAAATAATATTGCATTTATCTGTGGCGCGATGATGAGGCTTCTGAAAACGAAAGCACTGAGGAGGGCAATCAGCGCCCCGCCGATAAGGCCTTCAACTGTCTTGTTTGGACTGATATTGGGAAACAGCTTTGTTTTGCCAAAGAGCTGGCCTGATACCTGGCTGAAACCGTCAAAGATGGCAAGAATAAGAAAGGCAAACAGCATAACCCCTTTCTCCATATGGCTGAAAAGGTAAAACCCGGCTGAGAACAGCGCCAATACAAATACTGAGAAAAGGAAGAAATTCCTGAAGTTGTACCCCGATTCCCTGAACAATTTATACAGTTCGGCAAAACCAATAACGATAATCACAACGGCAAGTACCCGGAAAACAACAGGGTTAATGGCAATACTGAAGAATACAATGTTGGTTATTATGAAGTAGTTGATGTGTTTTATCCAGGCTTTGCGTTTAGCCTGCGGTTCTTTTCGCCTGTTAATAAAATAGATGCCAATTGTGCCCAAAAAATAATAGACAAGGATGACGGTATAAATTACCCAAATTGTTTTCATTATCTGTAGAGGTAAGGTATTACTTCAAATGCACTGATAATCATTACAATACCAAAGAGTAGCATGCCCAGGGCATACCACAGGCGGATTGGTCCGTCTATATGTTCCAGTTTCGCACCTTTCAGCAGTTTTGGTCCGACCAGAGCTCCGATTATTGTTCCGGCAGTAAGGAAATAGACCAGGGTAAGATCAATCTCTCCTACCAGGAAGTGTGCTCCAAGGGCAGAGGCGCTATTGGCCATGACAACCATCAGGGATGTGCCTATCACCACCTTGACCGGTTTTCGCATTGCCAGTAATCCTGCCTGCGCCGGTGTTGCGCCTGTTGTTCCGAAAGTGGCGGTTATAACCCCGGCCAGAAAGCCGAAAAAAGTGCCTTTGGCTACTTTTAAAATCTTGGGATCTTCACATTTCTCAATCCCGTTATCCTCGTCTCTTTTCTTTTTCAAATTGCTTCTGATCATAAGCAAGGCAATCAGGATGGCGTAAGAGCCGTAGCAGATAATCAATTGTTTATGGGTAATCAGGCTTGTAAAGCTTGCTCCTCCCAAGGCCCCTAAAACACCGGCAGCTGCCATAATCAGCCCCAGGCGGAGATCAATATTATCGTTACGGTAATGTCCTATTGAGCCGATTATGCAGATTGGCAGTGTTGCTGCCAGCGAAGTTGCTACAGCCACCTGGGCGGGCACCCCGAAAAGTATTGTAAGGATGGGGATAAAGAAAAAGCCGCCTCCGCCTCCGCCGATGAGGGTGCCTATCAGTCCGACGAGGAAACCTACAAGCGGCAGCCACAGATCTATATATTCAAAGGACGAGTGAAATATCATTCTGGCTGTTTTTTTTCAGCACGCTTCTCTTTAAGCACCCAGTAGAGACCTTTTACATTTGACCGCATCTCGGGTATTACCATGTCAATGGCGATGCACTCAATAGCACCCAGAATCCCCCATATTATCATGAAGTAATAAAACGGGGTAATAAAACCTATTGTGAAAAGGCAGA
Source organism: uncultured Bacteroidales bacterium (assembly GCA_963743775.1). Taxonomy (GTDB): domain Bacteria; phylum Bacteroidota; class Bacteroidia; order Bacteroidales; family VadinHA17; genus SR-FBR-E99. The sequence goes on along the minus strand of CAVURA010000007.1, from coordinate 28,532 downwards.
TAAAAAAGGCACCCTGGATGTACCCGCCGATCTTTGTTGTATAAATGTGATAGCTGGGAAACCTTCTGAACTTGATCAGGGGAACGATAACCGTCATTAACAGCATGCTGAAGAAAATTATCAGACTGAGGATGTGTGGCCCGAAATCATCAATTTTGAAAATATAAAATCCGGTAAATGCCAGCACATAGCTAAAATTATCTGCGAAGGAATCAAGTTTCGCCCCGATTTCGGTCTCCATTTTAAACCTGCGGGCAATGAAGCCGTCAATTATATCGGATACAAGGTTTATGACCAGAAAAATGGCAAACAGTTTCTCCTGTCCTGAAATAGCGAAATACAAAATTACCGGGACCATGAGCAGCCGGTAAGTGGTGATCAGGTTTGGTATGGTCCAGAATTCCTTTTTTTTCATAAGAATGTTATTCTCAATGAAATCATTCCGGTATGTAACTGCAGTTAATTCTGAGTCAAAGCCTACAAAGATGAGTAAAAATTTGATTTGGAGAAATCAGTCAGGAAAAATTAGTAATTTTATGAATCTGATCTGTCTTGTCAAAGGCAGCTTGATCACGTCGGAATAACAATTGTATTTATGAAAAAACTAATATTTCTGCTGGTGCTGGTTCTTACCGCTTCCTGCAGCACCTCAAAGAAAGCTTCTTCTGGAATTCAGGAAGACGAGCTTATTCTTACGAGGAAATACGTAGGTGTTTTCATGGAGTACCGTCATACCGGGCCTGAAAATTATGACGGACCCAACATATTGTGGATTAAGACATCAATGGAGGATGTCTATGGGAAGATCTCCGCTTACGGGAAAAAATGTGAATTTTCTGAAGGAGACAGGCTTTATCTTCGGAGAGTATTTTACAGCCCCGGAATAGTTTCAGGATACTGGGTTTACAATATTGAAAACGATTCCTCGGTATCATACAGGGCCACAGACCTGCAGCATGACCGCGAGGTTTATATTAAGACCTGGTTTGAATAACAGGAGTAATCTTTATTTTATTGCTTTGCTTCCGCACAGGGAACTGGGGGAGAAGGTACGCAGGATTAAAGAAAGGATGAAGGCTCAATATGGTGCGGGTCATGCCCTGAAATCTCCTGCTCACATAACCCTGCAGATGCCGTTTAAACGCAGCTCAGCTGATGAAGCATTACTCGAAGAAACGCTTTGCAGATTTGCCGCTATTGAGCAACCATTTATACTGGATCTTAAGGGGTACAGTGCGTTCGCACCAAGGGTAATTTTCATAAAAATAGTTGATCCCAATCCGGCTATCGAACTGCATTCGCGTCTTAAGAAAGTGCTGCTTGGAGACCTGCATTTCCAGAAGGATGAGGTCATGAAGTCTGTTGAGCCTCATATAACCATAGCGACGAGAGATCTGACAAAAGCCGCGTTCATAAAGGCATGGCCGGAATTTAAGGAGGAGGAATTCAGCGCTTCGTTTGACGTGAGGAGCATCTTCCTCCTGAAGCATAACGGCAGGAACTGGGATATACTTAAAGAGTTTCCGTTTGGGAGCAATTGCTGAGAGAAATATTTATAGACATGTCGTCAGGTATTGCTTTTCCGTTTCCTTGTGCGGTTTCTTATTTCGAACGGTATTATAAGCAGTACAAGGGCTGTAAGGAATATAGCCCAGTAATTCACCTCTCTTGTTTCTGCCCACATGACGTAATCATCTGTCAGAAAGAGATCGCCATTTACGGGCCAGGCTATTTCACCGCCTGGCATTATATAGCCGTTGGATGACCTTACTTTCAGCGGCAACACGGTTTTCATTGTATAGCTTTTAAAAGACAATGACAGGTCAAATTTCTTTTCGGAAATCTTCATTGCACTGTCAAGCTCGGGTTTGGCTTTTTGAAAAACGCTTTCTCCCAATATTTCCGCACAGGTTTTATCGAACCCTTCATCAGCAAGGGCTGATGAATCAAATTCTGTTGCGTGTGATCTGAGGGTTTCGGCAACAGTAGTGTCTTTTCCGGCAGCGGCGCATAAAGTACTCACGTCTCCGATCCATTCTGAAACAAACGACCTGATAAGCCAGATTTCTGTGTGTGCGTCAAGGCTATCGCTCAGGGTTTTGTATTTCAGGCTGTCGGCACCGGCAAGCATCTCCTCCCTTATCACTGAGGGCAGTTTTCTGAATTCATTTTCTTCAGGAGTCAGGAACCTTTCAGCGGGGAAACCGTGTGTAAGGCTTTTCCCGCATTTTTCGGAGAAGCGCCAGCCGGTAGTGAACCATTTGAAACTAAGCTGGTGAGAGGCACTTCTCGGCACAACGCTGTTGGTCGCGGTATCGGCCAGGTATGATTTATTTATGTCATCTGTTGACTCAAATAATTTTTCGGCAAGAAGGAACCATATTGTATCGCCCCGGTCAGAAATGCTGATAGAGTCATGCAGTTTCCAGGTACTGTCAACAGGCACTCTGAAGTCACTCAGATTAAGCTCATTCTTGGTGTTCTTCAGTTCTGCCTTTCTCAGGACAGACCCATCGCGTCTGACGAAGTTAATTACTGTTGTTTCGGGACCTTCGCAGGAGATCACCATCATCAGAAGCGTCAGCGAAAGGATTATTTTTCTTTTCATACCAGGAGTATTGATATCCGCCTTAAAGACTAATAACCACCAAGTTAATTTTATTTTTCGAATTAGCCTGACTAAGAAATTGTTTTACCGGCAGGGAAACTCACGGTGCCGGGGGAAAATGCTCAGCTAACGATGCCGGGATTGATGACCAGGTAACTGATATCGACAGTGGTTCTCAGGATCTTTTTCATAAAGGCATCATAGGACTGATCCCATGATATGCAACCCCTTTGCGGCGAAAAAATTACGAGCAAGTCATCATCTCCGGCAAGGAGCCTGATATCGGCTGTTTCCCTCCCCGGGGTGACCGTTACAAAATTATGGAGGACAAGGCTTTTTGTCCTTTTAATATGCTGATCGATCTCTGTATATGTTTTTCCGTATGAATAGCTGTTAAGGGGTATTGAATTGCCTTCGGCTATTCTGATCACCTTATCGATTATTGACCTGAACCTTGCTTCCTTTTCGGCATTTGGTGGCAGAAAAAGAGCAACATTCTTATGCAGGTTGATGGGGTTGACGGCATTGTAGACAAAAATTGTCTGGGGTGAGTTTGCTGCAAGCTGCTCGAGCGGTCTGCCGAACAGCAGGTCAGCCAGATTTGATTTTCCGGAGGTACCTATAACTATGTCTGTGGCGCTTTTTTCCCTCGCCACCCTTTTTATCCCTGATACAACATTATTGTCTATTGTGGCAATAGGCTCAATTTTTCTGCCGGCGGCAAGAGCTCTTGATCCGGCTTGTTCAAGTGTCGATCTGGCCATGGAGAGTTTTTTTGTGGCATCTTCATCATCGTTGACCACGCACAGACCGTACATGAGATTGTTATGGTTCTTTTTCTTGAGCGTAAGGGCCAAATCAATAAGTCTTTCCATGTTCTGCGGGTTTGACAGGGAGATGATAATTGTTTCGTGGTCTGCCTCGCTGCTCATCAATGCATCCTGCTTTCCGCCAAGTGCCAGCTTCCTGCCAGCCGCTTCGGTCACGATGGAGGAAACAAAACATGTAACCAGGATAAGGATGATGGTCCCGTTCATTACATTATCATCAATTATCCCTATCCGGTACCCGACCATTATTACTGCCAGTATTGCTGCTGCATGGGAGCTTGTGAGTCCGAAGAGGAGATGCCGCTGATCAGGTGTGAAATGCAGTAACCGCGATGTGATTTCAGCAGCAACCCACTTGCCTGCCAGGGCGACGACAGTCAGGGTGGCAGCAATGATAAGTGGTTCAGGTCCTGCTACGACTACTCTCAGGTCGACAACCATTCCGACGCTGATGAGGAAAAAAGGTATGAACAGTGCGTTGCCCGTAAAGTCTATCCTGTTACGCAGAATGGACTGTGCCGGAATGAACCTGGTTAGAATAAAGCCTGCGGCAAAAGCTCCGATAATAGGCTCAAGACCGGCGGCTTCGGCAAGTACTGCACATATGAAGACTACAAGGGCAACATAAATGAACTGTGAATAATTATCATCTTCAAGTCGTCTGAATGCCCACCGGGACACCGGGGGGACAACATAAACCATAAATAAAAGGAACAGAATAAACGATAACAGTAAAGTTATATAGAGTTGTATTCCACTCCCGCCGGTAGCGGTTCCTGCAATGATCGCAAGCACAAAAAGAACAAGGGTGTCGGTGATGACAGTTCCTCCTGTGGCAACGGCAACGGCGTCATTCCGAGACAAGCCCAGCCTTGTTACAATTGGATATGATACCATTGTATGTGTCGCAAACATATTTGATATCATCAGGCTGGTGATGAGGTTAAAGTCGAGCAGGTAATAGCATACCGGAAGACCTATCGAAAAAGGTACAGTATAAGTAAGAAGTCCGAAGAGCAGGCTTTTGTTCCTTGTACGGCTGAACTGCTGCTGATCAAGATCCAGTCCGGCAATGAACATCAGGAAAAGTATCCCTATAGTGGCAAACAGTTTTATTGCCTGACTGTCACTGATGATGTTCAATCCGTTGGGTCCGATAATAATACCCGATACTATCAGGCCCAATATGCCGGGAACCCGGAATTTTTTGAGGATGACCGGTGAAATCAGAATAATAAAAAGAATAATGGCAAAAATGAGAACTGGATTATTTACAGGCAGCTCAATATGATCAGCAATATTTAAGTATGGGCGGTCCACCTGTGAGGTTTACTTTTCTTTCAGGTGCTGCAAGTTATAAAAAATGAAAGAGACCACGGTCGGTGGTCTCTTATCAATAGTCAGTGCTATTTCTTCTCTGGTACAAAGACCATTTCGAGGAGGTCGGCTTTTTTCAGGTACTTCCCGGTCATTTTCTTTATATCATTGATAGTAAGACTGTTAAGAATATCAGTAAAGTTTTTGTCAGCGTTCTTGTCAATACCGGTCAGATAGAAACTGCGAATCGTATTGGCCCAGTAACTGTTATGGAGCAGATCTTCCTCGCGGTTTTTCAGCAGGTTACTGACAGTTTTGTCAAGATTGACCTGTGTGGGTCCGTTCATGACAATTTCCTGCAGCTCCCTGTAAATAATTGCTTTAAGTTCTGTGGCTCTCTCCGGATCACACTCGAAGGCGATGAAAAGGTTTGCTTTTTGAACAGGACTCATGTCCGAATTTGCTTCTACACTTACTCCGTAGGTTCCGCCTTCATCTTCACGGACCTTTTCAGTATAAACAAGATCAAGTATGCCTTTCAGCACCATCTTTGAAAGATAGTTGGCAGGCTTGTACTTTTCTTCATTGGTGTAGCTCATGATCACGGTTGCCTTGGGTACTGCGAGAGGCACCGCTATTTCTTTTCTGACAGTACCGGAAGGTTGTCTTATGCCGAGGTCTTTCCAGGTCTCTTTAAGTTGTTTTGAGGGAAGAGAACCTATATACTTCACAGCCATATCATGCGCAACTGATTCTTCGATGTTGCCGGTGATGAAGAAAGTAAAAGCCGAAGCATCATCAAAAGCTGTTCCGTAAATGTAATTCACGTCCTCATACCTGATCTTTTTCATTGATTCAGGTGTCATGATGAATGTACGCGGGTGGTAATTTGTCAGGTTAAGGCTCAGACTGTCAGACATTAACTTATTTGGATTTTTCTGCATGGCGGTCACTACTGCAGTATAGCGTCCGACAATTGCGTCATAGGCTTCCCTGTTGTAGTTTGGCCGGGCGAAACGCAGGTAAAGCAGCTGCATCATTGTCTCAAAATCCTTAGGAGTGGAGGAACCTGCGACTGTCTGCATTGTCTCCTGCATCCCCAGTGAAACCGATGCTTTTTTACCTGCGAGCATCTTGGTCAGGGTAACGTTGTCAAATTTGCCGGCGCCGTACATTGAGATTACCTGTGGGAACAGGGTGAGTGAAGGTACCAGGGAGTCAGCATAAAGTGACGAACCACCGTATGCGAATCCTGATAATGTCACATTATCCTTTTCATAGTCAGCATGCCTGTAGACTACTTTAGCTCCATTGGCAAGTGTCCATTCCGTGGCACTGAACTGCGGAAGGGGAACGGTTTTGACAACTGCTGCGCCGGTGAGAGTCTCACTGATCAGGTCAGGACCTCCGGTAATATCTTCATAGGGACCTATATCTGCGGCTTTAACTTTTTTAACAATATCAAAAGCTTCTGATTCAGTAAGATGCTGCTTGTCATCAGGACCTTCTATAAGAAGGAAGCTGTTCTCTTCAACAGCAAGACCTTTTAGCCTGGCAGAGACCTCTTCCTTAGTGATCGTGGGGAGTACCTGTTTATAATAGTCATATTGCACATCAAGTGACGGAACTGGTTCATCTGTAAGGAAATTATACATTATATCCTGAGCCCATGCATCATTGCTTATCTTGTCTTTCTGTTTGTACCTGTTCTCAAAGTTTGAAAGCATGGTTGCTTTAGCCCGGGTAAGCTCACCATCTGTGAAACCGTACCTGCGGGCTCTCTCAAACTCGGTAAGTGCCGCTTCGAGGGCTTTACTTTCCTCATTTTCACGTACAGAGGCAGTGAGTGCAAGGGCATTATAATCCCTGGCAATGAATGGGCCGTAACTCAGTGATCCCGAGACAAATGGAGGAGTACCTTTCTGCACTATCTCGCTAAAACGGTTCCTCATCATGGCGTTCATCAGATCAATTACAAACCCGTCACGCATGTATTTTTCATCCCTGTTCCTCCTGTCAGGTTCCCGGTCTAAAATCATCAGGTTCACCGCAGTCTCTGAGGCTTCGGGGTCAGTTACAAGAAGGTACTTGGTACCCGGTTTGGGAACAAGAAGGTTCTCAGTCCGCGGAAGAGCATTAATAACCTTTGGGATAGAAGAAAAGATATCTTTGATTTTACTTTCAACTGCGTCAACATCAATATCGCCTACTACTGCAATAGCCTGAAGATCAGTACGGTACCACCGGTGATAAAAATCACGTAATGTGTCAGGACTGAAAGTCTTGATAACGAGCGTGTCGCCGATGATATCCCTTACTGCATACTGGGACCCTTCAAAGAAGACAGGCAGAATCTGGTTCATCATTCTCCACGAGGCGTCACGTCCTGAACGCCACTCCTCGATAATCACACCTCTCTCCTTATTGATCTCTTCATCTGAAAGAGTGAGGTAGTCAGACCAGTCGGCGAGTATCATGAGGCAGGTATCCACAAGTCCGGGTTTGTCAACAGGCACATCGCTCAGGTTATAGACTGTCTCATCCCAGCTTGTATAGGCGTTTATATTGGTGCCAAAGGCGACACCGTGACGCTCCAGGGTGTTCAGGATCCCTTTGCCGGGAAAACGTGTGGTTCCATTGAATGCCATATGTTCAAGAAAATGCGCAAGTCCGTTCTGACTGTCTTTTTCCAGGATTGCTCCGACATTCTGAATGATATAATAGCTGGCTCTGCCAGCAGGTTCTGTGTTATGCCTGATGTAATAGGTAAGACCATTTTCAAGCTTACCGATACGGTATTCCGGATCAACCGGTACGGGGTTACCCGCAGTGGTCTGCCCAACGGAGGCCAGACTGAGAAAAATGAGTGTTGAGAAAACAAGAATCCTTTTCATGATCTTAATTGATTTTTAGAATTTTAAGACATTGACTTGACTGTATACATCCAAATTTAGAAAAAAAACCATCACAACGGATGGTTTTGCCTTACTGTTTTCGGAGTGTTCAGAAAAGACCGTGCAGCTCGGCATTGATCTTATCGATAACCTCGCTGAGATGTTCTTTGTTCTCAGGGAAGTCGTAATAGTCAGCCTCGAGAATTAACAGTCTTCCAAGCTTGTATGTCTCAATCCAGGCCTCATAACGCTCATTTAGCCGCTTCAGGTAATCAAGCCTGATGGAGCTTTCGTACTCTCTCCCGCGTTTTTGTATCTGGTTTACAAGTGTAGGTACTGAAGCCCTCAGGTACAGAAGCAGATCAGGCGGTTCGACGAGCGAGCTCATAAGTTTGAAGAGCGTAAAATAGTTTTCAAAGTCGCGCGTTGACATCAGTCCCATGGCATGAAGGTTGGGGGCGAAAATATATGCGTCTTCGTAAATCGTGCGGTCCTGCACAATAGTATTCTTGGCCTTTTTTATTTCAAGTATCTGGCTGAAGCGCGAATTGAGAAAGTATATCTGAACATTAAACGACCATCTCTGCATATCTTCGTAAAAATCATTCAGATAAGGATGGTTATCAACATCTTCGTACTGAGCTTGCCAGCCGTAATGTTTTGAAAGCAGTCCTGCCAGTGTAGTCTTGCCTGACCCGATATTGCCTGCAATTGCTATGTGCATAAAAACACGGTTTAAATGTGAGTTTAAATATAGGAAAAAGGGAAGGAGAAGAGCAGCATGTTAATAAAAAGATTTTACATGCCGGCCGTTTTCAGCACGCTCTCAATATACTCCCGATTGTTTGAAAGTCTCGGCATTTTGTTCTGCCCCCCGAGCTTATTTCTTTCCTTGAACCACCTGTAGAATGTGCCTGCCGGCACAACCTTTACCAACGGTCTTGTAAGGGTAAGGTTCTTGTGCCGTTTTGCTTCATAATCAGAGTTGACTGACTGCAGTGTGGTGTCAAGAACATCAGTAAAGTGCTCAATGTCATCAGGTTGTTTGTCAAATTCAATGATCCATTCATGCGATCCCCGGGTTTCATTTCCCATATATACAGGTCCGGCCGTATATTCACTTATATGTGCACCTGTTTCGCGGCAGGCGTTTGCCAGTGCTTTTTCAGCGTTGTCAATTATAACCTCTTCGCCGAAGGCATTAATGAAATGTTTTGTCCGTCCGGTTATCTTTATCTTATGCGGGAAGAGGCTGGTAAACTCAACGGTGTCGCCGATGATGTATCGCCATAATCCTCCGTCAGTCGATATGACAATTGCATAATTCACTCCTTTTTCTACTTCGCCGATTGTAATTGTCCGGGGATTGTCAGAGCTGATCTCTTCCACGGTGATGAATTCATAAAAAACGCCATAGTCGAGCATAAGAAGCATCGAGTTGTCAGACATGTCATCCTGAATGGCAAAGAACCCTTCAGAGGCGTTGTACGTCTCCAGGTAATGCATCTCCGGGTCAGGCAGAAGGCGGTGGTACTGCTCCCTGTACGGAGTGAAGCTGACACCACCGTGAAAAAACACCTCAAGATTAGGCCATACCTCATGCAGGTTATCCTTTCCGGTAGCTTTGAGAATATGTCTTATCAGTAAAAGATTCCATGACGGCACCCCTGCAATACTGGTCACATTTAATCCGACTGTCTTTTCGGTTATCATCTTCAGCTTTTCCTCGAAATCCTCGATCAGTGCAATCCTTGCGGGCGGAGTTCGGATCAGATCGGCATAGGCCGGAGCATTCTCGATAAGAATAGCCGAGAGATCACCACACAGTGAATTGTTGCTGAAGTTATTGACCTGATGACTGCCTCCCAGTGTAAGGCCTTTGCCAAGAAAGATCCTGGTACCGGGATTCAATGATGTATAAATCACCAGGCAATCTTTTGTTCCCCTGTAATGCGTTCCTTCGAGAGACTCCCTGGTAATCGGGATGAACTTGCTCTTTGCACTGGTAGTGCCGGATGATTTGGCAAACCACTTAACCTCTCCCGGCCACAGAAGATTTTTCTCCCCGGCCCTGAGTCTCTCAACATATGGGAGAAATTGCTCATAGCTCTGTAGCGGGACGTTTCTGCGGAACTGCTCATAACCGGAGACTGATGAATACCCATGTTCCCTTCCCCATAAGGTGTCACTGCTATGGGTGAGTAGCTTCATTAAAACTTCCTGCTGGGTTTCAGCCGGATACTTCCTGAAAAGGTCTATCTGGTGAATCCTTTTGGTGTTTATCCACTTTATTACAGAAGGAATGAAAGGCATTGATCATTATTTCTTCCAAAGATAATCAAAGAGATCTCTTGTTTACCGGAAGATCTCTTTCAGGACCTGCAGCGAACGCATCTGCCTGATACCCGGGAGATGAAAGGTATAATACTTCAGTATCCTCTCAAGCAGATCGGCCCGTTCTTCACCGGTAAGGCGCATTTCTCCCAGCCGGATTGCCGGCATCTGCAGGAGCTGGTTAAGGATCGCTGCATCATGCGGCTCGAGATAATCGGCAGTAGGGGGTACGGACTGCGTGAACTGGCCGCTGACAATGTCAAAATAACACTCGCTGAGAGAAGTGGGCGAGGGACCGATTCCAGTATAGGCAGTAAATGCAACAAGAAACCAGAGATGAAAGTTACTTATGCCAGATGTCATCTCATCGAGTGTCATCACGGACAATTCAATGAAATCATATAACCTGCGGTTAACATCCTCTTCCCTTATGACACTGTATAATAACTCGCTGATGAACAGGGCAATGGAACTGCGGTGAATATCACCCGAGATGTTTTTAGGGATAAAGGAAAGGCTCAGTTCTTTCAGGTTACTGATCTCTCTTTTCTCATACCGGTAGAGCTCGAGATTAAAGATATTCAGCGGCTGGAAGTAAGAAAATTTAGAACTTCGTTTTTTTGATGAAATGCCCTTGACCATAACCGATAATCTGCCGTACTCACGGGAATAGAATTGCGCTATCAGCGAGTTGTCGGAATAACGCACGTGATGCAGGAGTATAGCTTCAGTCTTTACTAGCATGGTCTCAGGCCGCCTGCCCAAATGTATTAAAGTTTCCGGAGAGAGCTTTAACGGTCATAAGGCTGAGTTAAAAATTGTATATTTACTTTTCAACTTTTATCGATGGATTCCAGATCAAAAGATCAGCTTCTGAAGCGCGTGGCGCGGCTTGCCCGTCAGAACAAGGAGCTTGAGGAGCAGGTTAAGAAGCTTGAGCGGGAAAGGGAAAAGATTCTGGATTCAAACGAAAAGTACAGGCTGCTCCTTGAACAGAATAAACCAGCCGGCCAGAAAACTGAAGAGGAAGAGAAGTCTCTCAGGTTCAACATGGTCACTGTGCTTTTTGCCGACATTCAGGGTTTCTCGAATCTCATTGAAGGCATGGAATCATCCCCACTGATGGATGAGCTTGATGAGATTTTGTTTGAATTCGACGAAATAGTCAGAAAATACCATGTTGAAAAAATAAGGACCATCGGTGATACCTTCATGTGTGCCGGCGGCATACCGACGAAGAATATCACCAATCCCGTTGAGGTTGTCATGGCAGCGCTTGAGATGAGAAATTTTCTTGAGGCTTATGAGACAGGGAAGAGAGGTACAGAGAAAATCTGGAGGCTGAAGATAGGCATTCACACAGGTCCGGTCACCGCAACGATATCAGGAAAGAACAAAGTCTCATATGACATCAAGGGGAGGGCAGTAAATACTGCAAGCCGCATTGAAGCAGTATCGGAAAAGGATTCTATACTGATATCAGTTATGACGTATGAGCTGGTTAAAGAGTTTTTTAAATGTGAGTATTTCGGCAAACTGCCGGTCAAATATACTGGTAGTATTCAGATGTACCAGGTGATGGGTCTTCTGCCGGAGCTATCAGTGGACGGACAGGGATTATTTCCCAATGAGGCTTTCAGGATTAAGCTCGGATTGATACAGTTCACCGATATTCAGGAAATTATTCTTGACAAGCTCGAAAAGGAACTGCCTGATTTTCTCTTCTATCATAATGTAAAGCATACCGTTGATGTGGTTACTGAAGTTGAGCTGATAGGATGGGCGGAAGGATGCAATGACGAGGAGATCCTTATCCTTAAGACTGCAGCTCTCTTTCATGATGCCGGCCATACGGTTACTTACGACGGCCATGAGCATCAGGGAACTGTTCTGGCACGTCAGATGCTTCCGGATTACGGCTATACCGAAAAGCAGATTGACATGATCTGTCAGATCATCCTGTCAACACAACTGCCTCCCAGACCGACAAACCTCCTTGAAGAAATAATCTGTGATTCTGATCTTGATTACCTGGGCAGAAGCGACTTTATTCCCGTATCCAATACACTGTTTGAGGAGATGAAAGCCCAGAACAAAATTGCGAAGCTGAACGACTGGAACAAGCTTCAGGTCAAATTTATTTCAGGGCATCAGTATTTCACCGCCACAGCCCGCAGCCTCAGGGAAATCAACAAAAAACTTCAGATAGAAAGAATTCAGAGTCTTATTGCTGAAGACTGATTACCGGATTACGAGCATCTTTGTGACCGCCGTGAGACTGCCGTCAGCGTTGCTGCAGAATACCAGGTAGACACCTGTTGCCACTCGTGCCGAGCGGTAGTTCCGCAGGTCCCAGGTGACCTGTCCTCCCAGTGAGATTGTCTCAAAAACGAGATTGCCGCTTATATCCGTTACCTTGACTGATGAACCCTCGACAAGACCTGTTATTGTCACCGGGCCCTCATAATCTTCCCTGACCGGATTGGGAAAGACGTACATTCCTGAAAAGTCATCCTTGCCGGTGGTGGCATCACCACGGTAGGAAACGATACCTTCGGCGGTGCCAAACCATACATCGCCCGAAATTCCGTTTACACTTATTTTCACCAGATTGTCAGACAAAATGGGACTGTTGGTACTGGTGAAATGCAGCAGCTCTTCCTTAGCGTCATCAGACATAAGATACGCACCTGAACTCATTGTGCCAAACCATTTCCGGTTTGCCCCGTCAACAGCGATGGTGGTTACTGTCTCTGTTCCCAGGAGGTAATCAGCGAGTCCTGATCCGTCATTTCTCGGGATCTTGATCCTGGCAGCTTTCAGGTCGGAGGAAAAAACTTTCCCCGGATTATAATAGACTGCCGGTCCCTGATCTGTTCCTACCCAGATATTTCCATCCCTGTCTTCAGCGATGGAAAACACATTATTCATTACATGACCTTCAGCGTCTTCTACCTGCATCCTGACATACCTGTCATCCGAGACGTTTTCCGGGGTACCGGCCAGATCATAAACAAGAAGTCCGTAACCGCGGGGAAGCAACGCCCAGATATGATCATTACCGTTGATGAGTATATCACCCACAACCGGCACGTTCAGGTTTATGGATGCTGAAATCCAGCTACCGTCCCTTTTAAGCGCCTTGAGGTTGCCTGGTACGCCGGACTGTGTCATCCACAGGTTACCAGATCTGTCAAATGCCAGGCCGCAGATACGGGTGTAGTTTTCTCCGGGGTTTATGCTGGCAAGAGGTGAATTATACTGGTTGAAGTTATTTGTGGCTTCTCCTTCCCTGAACTCGTAAATGCCGTTACCCCATGATGACACAAAGAAATGGCTGTTATCAGCCGGATCTGCCACCACTCTCATAGCATCCCTGTCAGCAGAACCGTACAATATATTGCTGTTCCAGGTCTCACCGCTGTTTTTAAAAACCTGGAAAGGACGGTAGACGTTGCCCCAGGCATTATCAACAGTTCCACCTGTAACATAGCAGTCGGTTCCGGCAAAATGGATGTCCGCAACATTATTTGTATAAGGTCCCGGAATGGCGTAATTGATGAATTTGCTGTAGTCGGATGTTGATACCAAACCTGCGGAAGCATCGGCTATCCAGAGTTTTTCCCGGTAGAAAAGAGTTTGTACAGGATTTGCCGAAGCCCAACCGTAACCTGTTATCTCTCGGATCTCTGTTCCTTCCGCGGAAAACATTTTTATTGAAGAGGGCAATGAAACGCAAACATTGCTATTTGCAGCGTCAACTGATCTCACTGATCCTCCGGGAGCACTGTATATGAGTGCAGCGTTCTGGCCCGGGATGATACGGAACAGTGAATCGGGAACGGGTGATACTCCCGGTTTGCTTATAAAGAGCACAGAGCCTGCAGCTGCAATTCCATTAAATTTTGAGTCAGGGGAAGGAAGTCCGCCCAGCATCTCCCAGTTGTCGAAATATGACAAACCATTCCTTGTCAGTGGTGCAAAATAAACGCCTCTGGCGGTAGCAGCATATAACTGATCGTTGATGATGGCTGTCTCCCAGACTTCATTGTTATCGCCGTCAGGGCCCGGCTTCCAGGTGTCAGCCACATACCTGCCTGCGACATTGATTACAACAATCCCGAAGCTTCCGGAGAGCAGTGCACGGTCTCCGGTGACAGTTACGTTGTAGATCTCCTTTAGCCCGGGGATATATTTATTCTTTATATCAGGGATGTTGGTGATGACACCTTTCCTGACAAGATCGACACTCGTATTTTCGTAGACGATAATCAGGGTTTGCTCCTCTTCACACCATGCCACTGCACCAATGAGAGTTTCATTCAGACCTGAAATTCTTGAGAGGGATGAGACGGTCCCTGAAGGTATATCATTCACCAGGAGTGAGGCGCTGGCTGAGGAGTAGACATTATCACCGCCACCGGTCAGGTAATGTGAAGTGCTGTATGAGAGATGATCCTGCCATGAGCCGACAGTTCCCTGCGCACCCAGCAGGAAAGTCATGATAAAGAGCAGTAATCCTGGCAATATTCGCTTCATAATTATTAAACCATGACCATGCCGGTTTTATTGTCAGACAGGCTGTTGCGCAAGGAATGCAAGCAATTTCTTCATCGCCCGGGCACGGTGCGAAATCTTGTTTTTCTCTGATAGCGGCATCTCCGCAAAGGTCAGGTCATAACCTTCCGCCATGAAAACAGGGTCATATCCAAACCCACCGTTACCTCTCCCTTTTTGAATTATCGCGCCCTCTACTTTTCCTTCGAAAAGGTATTCACTGTTGTCATATATAAGGGCAATCACAGTTCTGAACCTGGCTTTGCGGTCTTCCACATCTTCAAGCTCCTTCAGCAGTTTTATGATGTTGTCTTCCGGGCTTTTACCCGGGCCGGCATATCTTGCGGAATATACGCCGGGCGCTCCGTCAAGGGCATCAACCTCAAGACCGGTATCATCAGCAAATACGTTCAGTCCGGTCCTGTCATGCACATAACGGGCTTTAAAAAGGGCATTATCGGCAAGATTATCCGCATCCTCAGGGATATCTTCCGTTATGCCTATATCAGCCAGTCCAATAATCCCGAACCTGTCATCAAGAAGATCACTTATCTCTCTGATTTTATGCTTGTTGTTTGTAGCAAATACGAGTTTCATTACATTTTCCGGTCAGACGCAAAATTAATCATTGGAATTTCACCTGACAGCTAAGTCAGATAAATCAGCGAAATAAAAGACTATTTTTGTATATATCAGCGTTTCTTTAGCACTTATGGCCATCAGGTTCTTCAATGGTTTACTTGTATTAAACCTCGTACTGTTATGTGCGACAGGGTCATTTCCGGTATATGCAGATGCCGGCCAGGGAAGTGTGATTGATTCAAAAGGAGGCATTTCGGGAGTTTATCTTTACAAGTCGGACCAGAAAATTGATACTCTTGAGGGCAGGCCTGTCATAAAGTATCATGACGGTATAGTGTTCGATATGATCAGGGGTGGTGAGTTGGAATATGCCTATTATCTTGACGGGCCTGACGAAGGATGGTCATACTGGACCCCGAGAAGTTACAAGGAATACACTAACCTGGACCAGGGGAGATATACCTTTCTGTACCGGTACCGTGTCAACGGCGGTAAAATTTCCGGTGAGGGTTCTTTCCGGTTCAGGGTCAGGCCGCCCTGGTACTTTTCGCCGGTAGCATGGGTGATCTATCCGCTGTTGCTTCTTTTCATTATTATGATGCTGAGACGCCGGACACGCCGTCTGTTCATGGAGAGGCAAAGCCGGCTCGAAGAGCTTATCGCGGAACGCACGGAAGAGCTTCAGCACGAGAAAGAGAAATCAGATAATCTCCTGGCTAATATGCTTCCGAAAGGAACTGCGCAGGAGATCATGTCTAAGGGGAAGGCTGCAAAGACGAAATACAATTTCGTGACAGTACTGTTTTCGGATATCCAGGGATTTACCAGGATAGCGGAGGAAATGAATCCTGAGGTGTTGATCGATGAACTCGACCGGTTCTTTTTTCACTTTGATTCCGTTGCAGAGAAATATCGCATCGAAAAGATAAAAACCATTGGCGATGCCTACATGTGTGCGGGAGGAATACCTGAGCGGAACAGGACGAATCCTGTTGAGGTGGTTCTTGCCGCGCTCGAGATGCAGAAGTATATGCTTGCTATGAGAGATGACCCTGCCAACATCGCTGCACGGTTCTGGGACATCAGGATAGGAATACATACAGGGACGATCATTGCAGGTGTTGTAGGCCACAAGAAGATCACGTATGATATCTGGGGTGATACGGTTAACACCGCCAGTCGGATGGAATCCTCCGGCGAGGCCGGTAAGATAAACATCTCCGGAACGACACATGAATTTGTAAAGGATTATTTCACGTGCGATTACCGTGGAAGAATGCCGGTCAAGTATAAGGGTGACCTGGATATGTACTTTGTCACGGGAATAAGGCCGGAGTTGAGTGAACCTGACGGTTCGCCCAACAGGAAGTTCCTCAATAAGATTGAGATGATACGCATCCTGGATGTGGAAGAGCATGTCTTCACAAAGTATTTTGAGAATGCCTCACCTGACCTCTTTTTCCACAGTACGGATTATATCCGCAGTGTTTGTCTCCAGGCTGATCTCCTGGCAAGGGCAGAGAAACTGGAAGACCAGGATTATATTCACCTGAGACTGGCCTCGGTATTTCTTTCATTCGGATACGTCTTTGATTATAACAATCAGATGGTCGCAGCAAAGAAGCGTGCTGAAGAAATTCTGTCTGTTTATGGCTTCAGCCGGTCAGCCTATGATGCAATAACAGGACTGATGGATACAGCCAGCCTGCCTGTGCAAGACAGCATCGTGGGAAAGGTTTTGCATGATGCCGTGTATGACTTTACAGGGAGGGTTGACTTCATTTCAATGGTTGACAAACTTTTCAGGGAAGAGCTGGCATATGGCAAAGTGATTGATCCGAAGATCTGGTTCAAAAACATTATAAAAAATATTGAAGAAAATCCCTTCCTGACTGAGACAGCACGTAAACTGAGGTCTGTATCTCATGAGGATCAGCTTTCAGCCCTTCAGGCATATGCCGGTGAGAGGCTTAACAATTCTTAAAATCATTTGGTACATTGCTTATAAAGTGTACATTTGAAAAACTCAAATAACTGTTGTTATGGTTAATTTAGACTGGAACAATCTGCCTTTTAGCTATATCAGAACTGATTACAATGTAAGATGTTATTTCAGGAACGGACAGTGGAGCAAACCGGAGAAATCGGATTCTGAGTACATAAATGTTCACATAGCTGCTACCGGCCTTCATTATGGCCAGGAGTCTTTTGAAGGGCTCAAGGCCTACAGGGGCCGTGATGGCAAGATAAGGCTGTTCCGGTGGGAAGAAAATGCGAAGAGACTTATTTCATCTGCAAAGGGAATCAAGATGGAGCCGGTACCCATTGATCTTTTCAGGGAGGCTGTTTTCACTGCAGTGAAGCTTAATGAGAAATTTGTTCCTCCGTATGGCTCAGGGGCATCATTGTATATCAGGCCACTGCTCTACGGAAGCGGCGCTGAAGTTGGAGTCAAGCCTGCATCGGAATATACTTTCATAGTCTTTGTTACACCTGTGGGGCCTTATTTCAAAGGCGGTGTAAAGCCTGTTAATATGCTGCTTTGCCGTGATGTTGATCGCGCTGCACCTCTTGGCACGGGTAACATAAAGGTCGGCGGCAATTATGCTGCCAGCCTCAGGGCAATCGTCAGAGCCCGCGATGAGGGCTACGGCAATGTACTGTTCCTCGATGCCAGGGAGAAAAAATATGTTGATGAATGCGGACCTGCTAACTTCTTCGGCATAAAAAATAACACCTACATTACGCCTCTTTCAGACTCAATACTCCCCTCAATAACAAACAAAAGTATTATTGCCATTGCTGAGAAAATGGGAATGAAGGTCGAAAGGCGAAAGGTTCCCGTTGAGGAGCTTGAAGTGTTTGAAGAAACCGGGGCATGCGGAACTGCAGCAGTAATAAGCCCTATTGCAAAGATTGTTGATACTGATACAGGCAAGGTTTACGAATACTGTAAAGACGGCAAACCCGGACCTGTTTCGATGAAGCTCTACAACAAACTTATTGGGATACAGTATGGGGAAGAGCCGGATGATTTCGGCTGGATGACTGCACTGGAGTAGTTATACTCTGTTATCTCCAGTTATCTTATTAACAGCATGTTATGAAAAAGTTAACGGCTATTTGAAGAAAATGGCCTTTTCTGTGCTATTTTTGACACAAAGATCATTTAGTGACAAAGACAGTCGGAGGTATATCCAGGTACAGATTAGGCAGCTCATATGCAACTCTGATAGTCAGTGTGTCTCTTGTGCTTTTCCTTCTGGGAATTTTAGGAATGGTACTCATCAATGCAAGACAACTGTCAGATTATTTCCGTGAGAGTCTTTCGTTCACAATAATGCTTAAGGAAGATGCCCGTGAGGCTGATATCAAGATGCTGCAGAAGGAGCTTGATGCCAGACCCTATGTCAAACAGACGGAGTATGTCTCCAAAGATGAAGCAGCAGTTAAGTTGCAGGAGGAGCTGGGTGAGGATTTTCTTGATTTTCTCGGGTATAACCCGCTGATGCCGACGATAGATGTGTACCTGCTGGCTGACTATACGCATCCTGACAGTGTCATAAAGATTGAGAAAGTGATATCTGAATACCCTGTTGTCGATGAAGTATACTACCAGGAATCAATCCTTAATCTGATAAATGAGAATGTTAAAAAGATCACTGCGTTTCTGTTAATTATCAGCGCGCTGCTTTTCCTGATAGCTCTGACTATCATTAACAACACTATCAGGTTATCCATTTATTCAAAGAGGTTTTTAATTAATACCATGCAGCTGATAGGGGCGAACAGATCGTTCATCAGGAAACCTTTCCTTCTTAAAAGCTTATTCTTCGGATTTCTTGCGGCACTTATTGCCATCGGGCTCCTGATGGGGCTGATGTTTCTGATCGAGAAGGAATTTTTCACACTGTTCACTTATGAGAATATCAATCTCTTTTTGCTTTTATGCCTTGCACTGGTGGGCTCAGGAGTAATTATTAATGCTGTTTCGACTTATTTTGCCCTGAACAGGTATCTGGGCATGCACGAGGATAAATTATATTTTTAGAAAATATGAGCGCTAAAAAAGAAGAAGATAAAAAACCCGGTTTTGCCCTGGGCAGGGAAAACTACAAGTTGATGGCCATAGGGTTTGCCATTATCATAATTGGTTTTATTCTGATGGCCGGAGGTAAGTCAGATGATCCTAAAGTCTTCTCTGAAGATATTTTCAGCTTTCGGAGAATTACCCTCGCTCCACTGATCGTCCTTGCAGGTTTCATTTTCGAGATCTATGCGATCATGAAAAGACCGAGGGAGTAATCTTGTCGGGGAAGTTTAACTTAACAGCAAAGTATGAATTGGTATGAGGCCCTGATCTTTGGGCTGGTTCAGGGGTTGACTGAGTTTTTACCTGTCAGCAGTGACGGACATCTTGAGATAGTCAAATACATATTTGGAGGAATAGAGGAGAGCTTTCTTTTTTCTGTTGCCGTTCACGGAGCGACAGTGTTAAGCATTATAGTGGTGTTCTGGAAAGAGATAGTGAAACTTCTGCAGGGGGTCTTTAAGTTCAGAATGAACGAGGAAACGATATATGCCCTGAAGATTGTTGTTTCAATGATCCCGGTGGCTGTAGTCGGGTTTACCATGAAAGATTTTGTGGAGTCTCTTTTCACTGCCAATATGCAAATAACAGGATCATTTTTAATTGTCACGGCTATGTTCCTGGTCTTTGGTCATTTTGTAAAAAAGAGAAACAAGGAAATTTCATTTGGAGGAGCATTCATTATGGGAATTGCACAGGCGCTGGCTGTGCTTCCGGGTTTATCGAGATCAGGATCGACCATTTCGACGGGACTTGTGCTCGGATATAAAAAGGAAGAGTTGGCGCGGTTTTCATTTTTAATGGTGATAGTGCCTATCATTGGAGCTAATGTAGTTGAACTCATTACTGCCGAAAAGGTTGCCGTGGATGTGGTTGCCTTCCCGCTGATCATTGCCTTCATAACGGCTTTTGTTTCAGGTTATGCTGCCTGCAGGTGGATGATAAGCATTGTGAAGAAAGGCAAGTTGGGATGGTTTGCACTCTATTGCCTTATACTTGGCCTTACCCTAATTCTGTTTACCTGACCGTGGTAAAAAACTCTTTTGACTTTGAGACCGGAGAGATCCTGTTACTGGTAAAGCCACTTTACTGGACCTCTTTTGACCTGGTGAATAAGGTAAAAATGGCATTGCGTCACCATTACGGACTAAAAAAGCTTAAGGTTGGTCATGCCGGTACTCTTGATCCCCTGGCAACAGGATTGATGATAGTATGTACCGGTAAAGCCACAAAACGGATTGATGAATTCAGGGATCTTAACAAGGAATACACTGCGGTAATCAAATTCGGACAAACGACACCTTCGTTTGACCTTGAAAGTCAGGTCGACAAAGAATTCCCTGCAGATCATATTAATGCTGAGTTGATCAGAGAACAGTTATATAAGTTTCTCGGGGAGCAGCTTCAGGAACCTCCGCTCTTCTCTGCCAAGTTTGTGGATGGCAAGAGAGCCTATGAACTGGCCAGGAAAAAGATCGACAGGAAACTTGAAAAGGTAAAAGTATATTTTCATGAGCTTGAGTTGATCGATTTTAAAGAAAAAGAGGCAAGAATCAGGATTGTCTGCAGCAAGGGTACCTATATAAGGGCTTTCGCCCGTGATCTTGGACTTGCTTTGAATAGCGGAGCCCACCTGACAGGACTGGTCCGTAATGCAATAGGGGACCACAGGATTGAAAAAGCACTGACCGTTGAAGAATTTAAGTTTATTATTGAAAATTTGAAACAAATCGAAAATTCAAACGTATAATCTTTCTTACCTAAACCATTTTGCACAATGAAACTGTCTCAATTCAAGTACACATTGCCTTCAGAGTTGATTGCTCTGTATCCTACAAAAAACAGGGATGAGTCAAAGCTGATGGTTGTACACAGGGATACCGGAGCTATTGAGCATAAAGTGTTCAAGGACATTGTGGACTATTTTAAGGAGCAGGATGTGCTGGTTTTCAACAACACAAAGGTTTTTCCTGCCAGGTTGTACGGCAACAAGGAAAAAACAGGCGCCGAGATAGAAGTTTTTCTTTTGCGTGAGCTGAACCGTGAACAGCGTTTGTGGGATGTGCTGGTTGATCCGGCACGCAAGATCAGGATAGGCAACAAGCTTTATTTTGGTGAGGATGACCTGCTCGTGGCCGAAGTGATTGACAACACGACTTCGAGAGGCCGGACGCTGAGATTTCTTTTTGACGGCACCTATGAGGAATTCAAGGAGACGCTTTATTCTTTGGGAGAGACGCCGCTGCCTAAATTTATTAACAGACCGGTTGAGCCTGAAGACAATGAGAGGTATCAGACAATATTTGCCAAGTTTGAAGGGGCTGTTGCTGCTCCTACAGCTGGCCTGCATTTCAGCAGGGAACTTTTGAAGAGGCTGGAGATAGTCGGGGTAGAGTTTGCCGAGATCACTCTTCATGTAGGCCTTGGCAACTTCCGGAATGTTGATGTGGAGGATCTGACAAAGCACAAGGTTGATTCGGAGAGAATAATAATAACTGATGAGGCTTCTGCAATGATAAATAAGGCAAAGGATCGCAGGAGCAGAATATGTGCTGTTGGTACAACGGTGGTCCGCACTCTTGAAAGTTCGGTGTCGACTTCAGGATTGGTGAAGCCCTTCAACGGGTGGACCAACAAGTTCATTTTCCCACCGTATGAATTTAAAGTGCCCGACATGCTAGTCAGCAATTTCCACCTGCCTTATTCAACTCTTCTGATGATGGTATCGGCATTTGCAGGGTATAACCTGTCCTTTGAAGCCTACAAGTTGGCTGTCAAGGAGAAGTATCGTTTCGGAACCTATGGTGATGCCATGCTAATTATTTAGCATACAGCCTACAAGGTTGTTAATAAACAAATGTCAATGTGTATAAATCGTGCCGGCCGTAGTTGCCGGCACATTTATTTTATCGCAACTTCACGCATTTAGAAGCAAAAATGTCCGGTTATGAGGCAACCAATATTGATTTTTTTGTGTCTAAGAACATATAATCCTGATATCTGAACCCAAAACCCACAATTCAACCGCGGAGATTGCGTTAAATAGTCAGAAGAAGTATGACCGGGAAAATTTTCTCAATGCAATCCAACAGGATCAACAACAATGGTCAGCAATTTGACGCTGGACTTATCTGTGGCATGTTACGACACAGCAAGGCTATTGTGTTGTTACTGGTGTTGATTTTTAGTTTTCTGTTTTCCGGAAATGTTGCTGCACAATGCGGGCCGGGGAAAATTTCTGAGACAATACAGGGATTTGGATCAATCCTGACTGCTAACACTTCTTTATCAAATGGACCATACGCCCTTGGAGGGCCAAACGGCAGTGGTGCAAATTTTTCAACTGGCGGCCAATACATAATAATTGATTTAATTGATACTGTGAGAGCTGGCCAGAATTATTCAATAACCTGGAGGCAATATCCTGGTGAAGGTGGTACTTCCACTCTTAACTGGAGCGAATCACTTGATGGCAGCACATTTACCGTTCATCCATCTAGCGGGATAGGGACGACTAATGAAAGATATTTTGCCACTAATATTACTGCCGCAAATGATACAAGATTTATAAGAATATTTACGACAACTACTAATGATCTGAACATTGATGCAATATCGTATACTGCTACAAAATGTTTTTCTAATCCATGTGGTGCAGGATTTACTGCAGAATTAATCTCCGGGAATGGTATTGTATCAAGTAATAATAGTATTTCAAATCCAAATAATGCTAACTATGTACCAGATGGGAATGGTGCAGGTTTTAATTCTACCACTGACTGGATCAGAATAAGACTCCCATATACCATTCCAGCTGGTCAGAAATACTTCCTGGTATGGAGACCTGCAGAAGACAATGCTCAAATGAGAATTCGCGAATCCGCGGATGGTTTGGCTTGGTCAGCAGCCAAGTATACCGCATCACTCCTCACATCCACAGTATTTACATTACATAGTGAGACAGCAGGAACCGCAACGCGATATATTGAAATTGCGCAGGTAACTAATCCGGATTTCTATCTTGATGCGATAGTTTTTAATGTAATTAATTGTAATCCTACCCCACCGGATCTTGATATTTCCGGCAACTTTGATTTTTGTGCCTCACCTGTTTTAATTGCCCCTGCTATGACAATTACTGATGCCGCAAATCAAACAATATCTTCAGCTTATGTTCAGATTGGAACAGGGTTTGTTTCAGCGGAGGATCGTTTGAGCTGCACTAATGCATATGGGATTACATCAAATTACAATCAAGCTTATGGTGTACTTTATCTTAGCGGCGAGGCTACTACTTCACAATATCAGTCAGTTTTAAGAAGTGTACTTTACAACAATATAAGCGGAACGCCCACTCTTGGTAACAGGCAGATTATTTTCTCCTTGGAGCGATATAATCCGATTGAAGACCATTACTACAGATATGTTGCAGCTCCCAATATACTTTGGTCTACAGCCAGGCTTGATGCTGACAGGGCACATCTTTTTGGGATGCAGGGCTATCTTATTACCATTACTTCTGACGCAGAAAATAATTTTCTCCTTTACCAGATGACAGGCGCTACCTGGTTAGGTGGTTCAGATTTCTTTGGAAACGAAAGCGACTGGTACTGGATGACAGGCCCGGAGGCTGGAACAATGTTCTGGCAAGGATTGACAGGCGGAACGGAATTGACTTATGCAAACTGGAATCCTGGCGCTGAACCAAATAATTATAATGGTAATGATGAAGTATTTGCCCATATATATGCCCCCGGGTCTTCTAATGCCGGCACATGGAATGATGAGTTGCCGGCTTTCAATGGTGCGGGTTATTATATTGAGTTTGGAGGTATGCCCGGTGATCCGGATATTGATATTGAAGGTATCGTAAATGTTAATGTTATTACAGGAACTCCCATAGCCCCTTTAATTAGTGGTAGTACATCGGTGTGCCCTAACGCCGCAGGTGTTGTTTATTCAACCACAAACGTACCAGGTCACACATATAGCTGGGTTGTCACAGGTGGAACTATTGCCAATGGCCAGGGAACAAATTCGATTACGGTGAACTGGGGAAATACAAGTCCGGGAACAGTCAGAGTCACGGAAAGTGTAGGAGGCGCATGTTCAGTAACAACAACTGATTATTCAGTAACTATCGGAGATATTATAAATCCGGTCATCACAGGCAGCATCCCTCCGGCAAACATTGAGGGATGTAATGTTAGTGCAGCTCCAGCAGCAGTAACTACTGTAGCAGCACTGGAGGGAATGGGCTTAAATATCAGTGATAATTGCACTCCGGATGCATCTCTTGTGGTGACGAGCGGCGATGTAACTTCAGGTACCTGTCCGATTGTTATTACCAGAACTTATACTATTACGGACGCTTATGGCAATTTCAAAACGACACCCCATACTATTAACATAGATGACAATACGAGGCCGACGTGGACAACGGTAGCAGGTAACCTTGACAGGACGGTATCGTGCAGTGACGCAGCAGGACTTACGGCAGCACAGGCCCTGGCACCGGTAGCGACAGATAACTGTGATGTGACGTTAACACCGGTAAAGACATCGGGGTTGTTTGCAGCAGGCACGTGTCCGCAGGCAGGTACATACACAAATACATGGACTGTATCGGATGACTGCGGCAATGCAGTACTTACGGTCTACACACAGACGATCACGGTCACAGACAATACGAGGCCGACGTGGACAACGGTAGCAGGTAACCTTGACAGGACGGTATCGTGCAGTGACGCAGCAGGACTTACGGCAGCACAGGCCCTGGCACCGGTAGCGACGGATAACTGTGATGTGACGTTAACACCTGTAAAGACATCGGGGTTGTTTGCAGCAGGCACGTGTCCGCAGGCAGGAACATACACAAATACATGGACTGTATCGGATGACTGCGGCAATGCAGTGCTTACGGTCTACACACAGACGATCACGGTCACAGACAATACGAGGCCGACGTGGACGACGGTAGCAGGTAACCTTGACAGGACGGTATCGTGCAGTGACGCAGCAGGACTTACGGCAGCACAGGCGCTGGCACCAGTAGCGACAGATAACTGTGATGTGACGTTAACACCGGTAAAGACATCGGGGTTGTTTGCAGCAGGCACGTGTCCGCAGGCAGGTACATACACAAATACATGGACTGTATCGGATGACTGCGGCAATGCAGTACTTACGGTCTACACACAGACGATCACGGTCACAGACAATACGAGGCCGACGTGGACGACGGTGGCAGGTAACCTTGACAGGACGGTATCGTGCAGTGACGCAGCAGGACTTACGGCAGCACAGGCCCTGGCACCGGTAGCAACGGATAACTGTGATGTGACGTTAACACCGGTAAAGACATCGGGGTTGTTTGCAGCAGGCACGTGTCCGCAGGCAGGTACATACACAAATACCTGGACTGTATCGGATGACTGCGGCAATGCAGTACTGACGGTCTACACACAGACGATCACGGTCACAGACAATACGAGGCCGACGTGGACGACGGTAGCAGGTAACCTTGACAGGACGGTATCGTGCAGTGACGCAGCAGGACTTACGGCAGCACAGGCCCTGGCACCAGTAGCAACGGATAACTGTGATGTGACGTTAACACCGGTAAAGACATCGGGATTGTTTGCAGCAGGGACGTGTCCGCAGGCAGGAACATACACAAATACATGGACTGTATCGGATGACTGCGGCAATGCAGTGCTTACGGTCTACACACAGACGATCACGGTCACAGACAATACGAGGCCGACGTGGACGACGGTAGCAGGTAACCTTGACAGGACGGTATCGTGCAGTGACGCAGCAGGACTTACGGCAGCACAGGCCCTGGCACCAGTAGCAACGGATAACTGTGATGTGACGTTAACACCGGTAAAGACATCGGGGTTGTTTGCAGCAGGCACGTGTCCGCAGGCAGGAACATACACAAATACATGGACTGTATCGGATGACTGCGGCAATGCAGTGCTTACGGTCTACACACAGACGATCACGGTCACAGACAATACGCAGGCCGACGTGGACGACGGTAGCAGGTAACCTTGACAGGACGGTATCGTGCAGTGACGCAGCAGGACTTACGGCAGCACAGGCGCTGGCACCGGTTGCGACAGATAACTGTGATGTGACGTTAACACCGGTAAAGACATCGGGGTTGTTTGCAGCAGGGACGTGTCCGCAGGCAGGTACATACACAAATACATGGACTGTATCGGATGACTGCGGCAATGCAGTACTTACGGTCTACACACAGACGATCACGGTCACAGACAATACGAGGCCGACGTGGACAACGGTAGCAGGTAACCTTGACAGGACGGTATCGTGCAGTGACGCAGCAGGACTTACGGCAGCACAGGCGCTGGCACCAGTAGCGACAGATAACTGTGATGTGACGTTAACACCTGTAAAGACATCGGGGTTGTTTGCAGCAGGCACGTGTCCGCAGGCAGGAACATACACAAATACATGGACTGTATCGGATGACTGCGGCAATGCAGTGCTTACGGTCTACACACAGACGATCACGGTCACAGACAATACCAGACCGACGTGGACAACGGTAGCAGGTAACCTTGACAGGACGGTATCGTGCAGTGACGCAGCAGGACTTACGGCAGCACAGGCCCTGGCACCGGTTGCAACAGATAACTGTGATGTGACGTTAACACCTGTAAAGACATCGGGGTTGTTTGCAGCCGGCACGTGTCCGCAGGCAGGAACATACACAAATACATGGACTGTATCGGATGACTGCGGCAATGCAGTGCTTACGGTCTACACACAGACGATCACGGTCACAGACAATACGAGGCCGACGTGGACAACGGTAGCAGGTAACCTTGACAGGACGGTATCGTGCAGTGACGCAGCAGGACTTACGGCAGCACAGGCGCTGGCACCAGTTGCAACGGATAACTGTGATGTGACGTTAACACCGGTAAAGACATCGGGATTGTTTGCAGCAGGCACGTGTCCGCAGGCAGGAACATACACAAATACATGGACTGTATCGGATGACTGCGGCAATGCAGTGCTTACGGTCTACACACAGACGATCACGGTCACAGACAATACCAGGCCGACGTGGACAACGGTAGCAGGTAACCTTGACAGGACGGTATCGTGCAGTGACGCAGCAGGACTTACGGCAGCACAGGCCCTGGCACCGGTAGCGACAGATAACTGTGATGTGACGTTAACACCTGTAAAGACATCGGGGTTGTTTGCAGCCGGCACGTGTCCGCAGGCAGGAACATACACAAATACATGGACTGTATCAGATGACTGCGGCAATGCAGTGCTTACGGTCTACACACAGACGATCACGGTCACAGACAATACCAGGCCGACGTGGACGACGGTAGCAGGTAACCTTGACAGGACGGTATCGTGCAGTGACGCAGCAGGACTTACGGCAGCACAGGCCCTGGCACCAGTTGCAACGGATAACTGTGATGTGACGTTAACACCTGTAAAGACATCGGGGTTGTTTGCAGCAGGCACGTGTCCGCAGGCAGGTACATACACAAATACATGGACTGTATCGGATGACTGCGGCAATGCAGTGCTTACGGTCTACACACAGACGATCACGGTCACAGACAATACCAGGCCGACGTGGACGACGGTGGCAGGTAACCTTGACAGGACGGTATCGTGCAGTGACGCAGCAGGACTTACGGCAGCACAGGCCCTGGCACCAGTTGCAACGGATAACTGTGATGTGACGTTAACACCGGTAAAGACGTCGGGATTGTTTGCAGCCGGCACGTGTCCGCAGGCAGGTACATACACAAATACATGGACTGTATCGGATGACTGCGGCAATGCAGTGCTGGCGGTCTACACACAGACGATCACGGTCACAGACAATACCAGGCCGACGTGGACGACGGTTGCAGGTAACCTTGACAGGACGGTATCGTGCAGTGACGCAGCAGGACTTACGGCAGCACAGGCCCTGGCACCAGTTGCAACGGATAACTGTGATGTGACGTTAACACCGGTAAAGACATCCGGATTGTTTGCAGCAGGCACGTGTCCGCAGGCAGGTACATACACAAATACATGGACTGTATCGGATGACTGCGGCAATGCAGTACTTACGGTCTACACACAGACGATCACGGTCACAGACAATACCAGGCCGACGTGGACAACGGTGGCAGGTAACCTTGACAGGACGGTATCGTGCAGTGACGCAGCAGGACTTACGGCAGCACAGGCCCTGGCACCTGTTGCAACGGATAACTGTGATGTGACGTTAACACCTGTAAAGACATCGGGGTTGTTTGCAGCAG
>CAVURA010000006.1:0-27080 GCA_963743775.1 uncultured Bacteroidales bacterium | reverse complement strand
AGCATGTATTCTCCGCTTTTACCGGTTTCGATATACAACACTCTGTGATTACTGTCGTCAGGAAGTCTGAAAGGGAAATAGGCTACAGTATCATCTGCTATGCTTACTTCCCTCAGGGGCTGAGAATTGATACTCATTTTCAGTTTTTCAGGAATTATCTTTTTTCCTGTTTTAATATCTGTAAAACTTACCTCCGCGGTAATCTTGTCCTTGTCATCATACCTGTATTCAACTGCTGTATTTACTGTTGCCGAGAACGGACCGGCGACACGGATTTCTGTCCCCTGAAAAAGTAATCTTCACCCATATTTAACATATTCTCAGTATATGCACGCAGGGTATAATTACCTTCAGGCAGCCTTTGGTCCAGATCGATAAAACCGCTGTAGGCTCCATGATCCGGTCTGATCTTTACCCTGGTGACAAATGTATTGAGCGGACTGATCAATTCAACATATACATACTGATTTATTACCGGGGTATGCAGGACAGCATCTACAAGCCAGGCTCTGAACCATATTTTCTCTCCTGAAATGTAAAGCGGTTTATCTGTATGAACAGATAATTTCTCCTGTGGAAAGAGTACGATCTGTTCAATGATATTGCCGATTAAAGAATCCTTCAAAGGTTTGTTAGTAACCTGCCCTCGAGAAAGACAGTCAGTGTAAAAAACAGGGATGATATGACAATACGTTTAAACAGAAGCATTCACTTTTTGGGTTTGGATATGTTATAACTCACCAGTTTTTCGGGTTTCTTTTGATAAATAATGAAGATGAGCCGGATTAATGATGAAGCGGCCTCTTTTTCAGGACGCCCCCTTTGGCCTGGCTGATGGGGAAACAGTAAATGAAAGCCTTCTCGTCGACGTCATTGACGATCTTCTTTACCCTGCTTATCTCAAGCCTGGTCACGATAGTGAAGATTATCTCGATAATCTGCAGCACCGTCGATGTCAGCCTTTTTACCGATCATGCTCCGCTTGCCCTTGTAAATAGTGATGCCGCGGCCGAACCGGGTCATAAGAGCTAACTTGACCTTGTTGCTCTTTTCTGATATGATCGAAATTCCGGTGTATTCTTCAATGCCCTCGACCAGGTAATCAATTGTCTTTGACGCTGCAATATAGGTCAGGATCGAGTAGAGGGCAGGTTCAATGCCGAGGAAGAAAGCGGCGGCAGAAAAGATCACTATGTTGAAGGCAAGTATCATATCACCGATTGAAGCCTCGACTTTGCTGGCCACCCACAGGGCGAGTATCTCCGTTCCGTGGAAGCGACGCTGCCCCCCCTGACAGAGAGACCCACCCCGCCTCCCAGGAAAAGACCGCCAAAAACTGCCGTGAGCAGCTGGTCGTCGGTAATGATCGGAAATTCCACAAAGCCAGAACAAATGAAAGACCGGCAATGGCGAGCAGGGTCTTGAGCGCAAATATTCTCGATATCTGAGTATATGCAAGAATGATAAATGGTACGTTAATGGCGAAAATAAGCACAGAGAGCGGCAGGCCGGTGGTGTAATTGACCAGGAGGGAGATACCCGTGACACCTCCGTCAATAAACTGGTTGGGAAGTAAAAAACCTTTCAGTCCGAAACTCGCTGAAAAGATGCCGACAAGTATCAGAAGAGCACCTTTCAGACGGCGGTAGACGGTTCCACCCTCATTTTCTTTCATTAAGCAATAAGATATTTTTGCCGGAAGATCTGCTGGAGCAGCTTCCGCGGCTTTTAATTTCACTAGTTCGCCCTACCAAGTTACTAAATTTTCATTGTTTCAGATTTATTCAGGTAAATTTGAAAAAAAGATGAATGAAGGCCGGCACGGTTGAAATAAACGGTATCCATCAGGGTGATTCCATTGAGTTACTGAAGCAATTGCCGGATAATTCAATATATTCTTGATCTTTGCTGATCCGCCTTACAATCTTCAGCTTAAAGGCGATCTCTTCCGTCCCGACCAGTCGAAGGTGGGAGCGGTGAATGATCACTGGGACAAGTTTGGCTCTTTCAGTTCATATGATGAATTCACCCGTGCGTGGTTGCATGAATGCCATCGGGTGATAAAGAATAACGGCAGCATCTGGGTTATCGGAACATATCATAACATCTTCAGGGTCGGATCAATGCTTCAGGATACCGGTTTCTGGATACTCAATGACATTATCTGGATAAAAACCAACCCGATGCCCAACTTCAGGGGCACCAGGTTTAATAATGCACATGAGACGCTCATCTGGGCAACGAAGTCAAAGGAATCAAAATATACTTTTCATTACCGGACGATGAAAGGTTTCAATGACGACCTTCAGATGAGGAGCGACTGGCTTATACCCATATGCAAGGGATCAGAGAGGGTGAAGGAGAACGGGCGGAAAGCCCATTCAACCCAAAAACCCGAGGAGCTGCTGTACAGGATAATTCTGGCCACATCCAAACCGGGAGACCTGGTGCTTGATCCTTTCGCCGGCACCGGAACAACGGCAGCGGTGGCAAAAAAACTCGGAAGAAATTTTATTGGTTTCGAGAGGGAACCTTCATATATCAGCCTGGCTATGGGAGAGAGTTGAAAGAGCAGAACCGGTCAGCCCGCAGCTGCTTGAGAACAGGACTGAGAAACGCAGGCCCAGGGTGCCATTTGGCAACCTGGTAGAAAGCGGGCTTGTCATGCCTGGAGAGTGTCTGTATTCCGCGGATAAAAAGTACAAAGCGGAAGTACAGGCAGACGCCTCGCTTTTATGTAACGGTCAGGCAGGGTCAATTCACTCTGTCAGTAAACTCGTAACGGGAAGAGAGAAACAGAACGGCTGGGATTTCTGGTATATTCAGCGCGGAAGTACGATGGTGAACATTGATGAATTAAGACAGGATTATATCAGGAAGTATCCTGGATGAACAAGGTTTACCTTGCGCCAGAAACTCCGGATAATAAGAGCCTTTTCAAATAAGATGATTACAACCCTTTTCCTTCCGGTGCATTTCATATAAGGGCTTAATTACAATATATTTTTTAAATTGCTGCAGGTAACCTTACCTCCGCCGGGGGTTTAAAAAAATATAATGATGACTGTTTCACGTACTTTTGATCTGCTGGACAGATACAAGGAATTGTATGTCAAGGACGATGCCCTGTGTTTCAAGCAGGATGGCGTCTGGACGAAATTCAGCACCAGGCAGTACATTGAGTATTCATACAATTTCTGCTACGGCCTCTACGAATTGGGCTTCAGGAAGGGTGACAAAATCATATCAGTTTCTGCCAATAGGCCTGAATGGAATTTTATTGATATGGGAATGTCAATGATCGGCGTTGTTCATGTTCCTGTTTTTGCTTCTCTTTCGGCCGCTGAATATGATTTTATCATAAAGAACTCCGGAGCCAGGCTGGTAATTATATCAGACAGAAGGCTTTACAAAACTATAGCACCGGTATTATCAGACAGCACCATTACTGCCAGGGTTGTTACATTTGATGAAATCACTGGTGCAAAAAACTGGCTTGAGATTGTTGAGAAGGGAAAACAATGCACTGAGATGACCAGACTGGCAGTTGAAAAGGAAAAGGAGGGGATAACTCCTGACGATTTTGCAACACTTATCTATACCTCGGGAACAACCGGCACGCCCAAAGGAGTTATGCTGAGTTCAGCGAAACCTGGTCAGTAACTTCATTTCTGCCGCTTCGGTATTCAACCTGAAACCTTCCGACAAATATCTCAGCATATTGCCTTTATGTCATGTGGGCGGACGAATGGGAAATTACCAGACTCAGTACAGTGGAAGCAGCATATACTATGCTGAAAATATGGGTACAATAGCTGCAAATATCCGGGAGATAAAACCTGACGGCTTTGATGCAGTCCCGAGAGTACTTGAGAAATTTTATGATGTGATAATTTCAAAAGGCAAAGATCTCACAGGGATTAAGAAAAACCTTTTTTTCCGGGCTGTGAAACTGGGATTGAAGTATAATCCTTTCGGAGAGAACGGATGGTTATATGAAAGAAAACACAGGATTGCAGACAAGCTTATCTTCAGCAAATGGCGTCAGGCTTTGGGAGGTAATGTAAGAATTGTGGGATGCGGAGGTGCAAGCCTTCAGCCACGGCTGGAAAGGGTCTTCTGGGCAGCTGGGATTAAAATCATTAATATGTACGGTCTCACCGAGACTTCGCCCATTATTACAATCAACAGAACTGAGAAGGGCATGGTGAAGCTTGGGTCGGTAGGCCTGCCTATTGAGGGAGTGGAAATAAAAATAGCCGATGATGGCGAAATCCTTTGCAAGGGACCAAATGTAATGCTGGGTTATTACAATGATCCCGGGCTTACTAAATCAGTTTTTGACAGTGAGGGCTGGTTCCATACAGGTGATATCGGCCACATTGACAGTGGCGGATTCCTGATGGTCACTGACAGGAAGAAAGAGATTTTCAAACTCTCTAACGGGAAATTCATTGCGCCGCAGATAATTGAAAATGTCTTTAAAGAATCTCAGATTATTGACCAGATAATGGTCATTGGCGAACATGAGAAGTTTGCGAGCGCTCTTATTTCACCAAATTTTAAATATTTTGATGACTGGAAGAAGACCCGGAAGGTATCCTTTTCAAGCGCTGAAGAACTCATTCAGCTTCCCGAGGTTCTTTCATTTTTCGCTTCAGAAATTAATATGTTCAACAAACGGCTCAGTTCCTTTGAAGGTATTAACAGGTTCAGGCTTGTCAAAGATGCATGGAGTCCTGAAACAGGTGAATTGTCTCCCACACTGAAGCTCCGGAGGCAGTATGTCCATGAAAAATACAGGTCACTTGTCGATCAGATCTATATGAAATAAAATTCTGATCAGAAAGATAAGACCCGCTATGGAATTGGTTAAGGTCACTGACCGGAAAACAGAGAAGATGTTTCTTGATACAGCAAGAGACATCTATAAAAACGACAAGGTCCGGGTATGCCCTTTTGACAATGATATAAAAGCAATTTTTGATCCCCGGAAGAACCCATACCACAAACACGGTGTTGCTGACAGATGGGTCCTCATTGACGGGCAAAAGAAGTTGATCGGCAGGATAGCGGCGTTCATAGATTTTCATCTTGCCGGTACGTATGATCAGCCTACGGGAGGGATAGGTTTCTTTGAATGTATTAATGACAGGCAGGCTGCCTCCCTTCTGTTCAACACTGCAAAAGAGTGGCTGAAGGAGAAAGGGATGGAAGCCATGGACGGACCTGTCAACTTTGGGGAGACTGACAAATACTGGGGATTGCTTGTCGGTGGCTTCACCCACCCCTCATTCGATGTACCGTACAATCATCCTTACTATCAGAAACTGTTTGAGGATTACGGATTCCGGACTTATTACAAGATGGAAGGCTTTCATCTGAACCTCACCAAACCAATACCTGAAAGGTTTTTAAAAATTGCAGAGTGGGTTTCAAATAAACCGGGGTACATCTTCAGGCATTTCAGCTGGAAGGAGCAGGATAAATTTGTCACTGATTTTGCTGCAGTCTTTAACGAGGCATGGGCTTCATTCAAAATAAATTTTGAACCTCTCGAGGCTGCGTATATCAAGGAGGTGCTGAAAAAAGCAAAGCCAATTCTGGATGAAGAATTCATCTGGATCGCTTATTTTGAAGATAAGCCTGTTGCAATCTACCTGATGTTCCCTGATCTAAACATGATCCTTAAGCACCTGAACGGCAAACTGAATCCTGCCACCATGCTGAAATTTGTCTGGTTGAAGAAAAGGAAAACCATGACCAGGGCCAAGGGCCTGCTGATGGGTGTTATTCCGCGGTTTCAGGGCCTGGGGATAGAATCAGCATTCATCTATAAACTGATAGATGTTTTTAAGAGAAAACCGCATTACACTGAAATTGAATTCTCCTGGGTCGCGGATTTCAATCCGAAGATGAGAAAGATATTTATTTCAGTAGGAAGTGTGCCTGCAAAAAACTATATCACTTACAGGTACCTTTTTGACAGGACAAAAGAATTCAAGCGTTATCCAATACCGGAAGCCAGATGAAGTATGATGTAATAATAATAGGGGCGGGATTGGGTGGCCTTACCGCCGGAGCGAAACTTGCAAAGGAGGGGAAAAAGGTTCTTCTTCTGGAACAGCATAACCAGCCGGGAGGCTGTGCCACAACTTTCCGGCGTGGGGATTTTACACTGGAAGTCGGGTTGCACGAAATGGATGGCCCCGCTCCGCGGGACATGAAAACACGAATATTCAACGACCTGGATGTGTTTAAGAATGTTGAGTTTATACCGGTACCTGAGTTTTACAGGTTCGTAAACGACCGCTTTGAGGTTACGGTGCCACATGACCCTTCCCTCGCATCAGGACGACTTTCTGAATTATTCCCGGATGAAACCGGGGGAATCAAAGCCTATTTCGAACAGATACTTACGAGAAAGAAACCGGCTGAAAATGAGACAAGGGATATAAGCGTGGGTGAATTTCTTGATTTAATAATTAAGAATGATGACCTGAAGCTCATTCTGCTTGGTAATCTCGGGTATTTCCATGATGATCCCTATACGCTCTCACTGGCCTATTATTCAGTTGCCCAGGGGAGTTACTATTCCGGCGGAGCCAGTTATATCAAAGGAGGTTCACAGAAGCTCGCTGACCATCTTGCAGGTTTTATCAGGGAGCATGGTGGCGAGGTCCTCCTTAATCATCTTGTCACCGGTATAAAGACCAATGCTGGCCGGGCAGAAAGCGTTACATACCGGAGAAAAGGGGATCCGGCAATTATTGAGGCCTTTGCAGATGATATAATTGCCAATAATGCAATTCCAAATCTACCTGACATGATTGAAGGGCCGGAAGGCATTGAAGTGAAGAATGAGTATGCAGGTCTCAATACCGGAGCCTCGCTGCTAACGATTTATCTTGGGTTCAGCAGACCTCCCGGAGAGCTCGGAAACAAATACTATTCTACGTGCCTTTTTGACAGTTCGGTGAAGATACCGGCAGACATCATTAAGAACGGCAGGGATGACTTCTCCAGGCGTAGCTTCATCTTTGTCGATTACAGCCAGGTCGATTCAGGTCTTGCTGCCGGAGGTAAAAGTGTGGGCGCAATATGTTGTATTGATTACCTGGACGGGTGGAGCGGACTGGAACGTAAGGCGTATATTGCAAAAAAAGAGCATGTTGCATCTGTTCTGATCGATAGGCTTGATGCAATTATCCCGGGAATAAAGGGCACTGTTGAATACTATGAAGCAGGAACACCAGCCACAGTGAAAAGATATACCCTGAATCCCGGCGGAGCTGTTTATGGTTTTGCCCAGACACCTTCAAGAAAAATTATCGATCCTTTAAAGTCAATCACTAATATTCATATTGCCTCGGCCTGGGGTAAAACAGGGGGAGGATTCTCAGGTGCTATTTATGGTGGTTACATGTGTGCCTTCAATATTTTAAGGAAGAGATCATCCGTGTGATCTGAAGAAACTCCGGTCCTGACAATTTTTAGCCTTAGAAAGGTATTGCAATTAGTCCATATATGGATACCGGAAATCTGTAGCAGGCAGGAAAGTCTCCTTGATGGTGCGCGGTGAGGTCCATCTCACAAGGTTGAGTCTGCCTCCGGCTTTGTCGTTGGTACCGGACGCCCTGCCGCCTCCGAAAGGTTGCATTCCTACCATAGCGCCCGTGGGTTTATCATTTATGTAGAAATTGCCTGCGGCAAAGCGGAGTACCTGGCATGCTTTGACCATTGCAGGCCTGTCGGTTGAAAAGATTGAGCCCGTAAGTCCGTAGGGCGATGTCTCATTGACAATATTAAGAGTCTCCTCATACTTCTCATCATCATACACATAAAGCGTCACCACGGGCCCGAAGATCTCCTCCTGCATTGTCACGAACTTCGGATTGGTGGTGAGTATTACGGTCGGCTCAATGAAGTACCCCTTTTTCTTGTCCCCGTACCCTCCGTGAATAATCTGGCACTCGGATGATGCTCTCGCCATCTCAATGTACTTCATTATGTTATCGAAAGAACGCTCGTCAATGACGGCATTCATGAAATTACGAAAGTCGGCAGGGTCACCCATCTTTATCTCCGATATCTGCCTCTTCAGATGACCGGAAATTTCAGGCCAGAGTGAACGCGGAATATATACCCGTGATGATGCCGAGCATTTCTGCCCCTGGAATTCAAAGGAGCCCCTGATAATGGCGGTTGCCGCCTCAAGCGGGTTTGCGGACTGGTGGATCATGATAAAATCCTTACCTCCGGTCTCGCCTACAATGCGCGGATAGGATCTGTACTTTTCGAGATTGTCGGATGCGGTCTTCCAGAGTGAGTTGAAAGTGCCGTTCGATCCGGTGAAATGTATTCCCCCCAGATCCCGATGGTTCAATACCACACTGCTGATCACTGACCCCTGTCCGGGCAGAAAATTGATCACACCGTCAGGCATGCCGGCTTCCGTGAAGACATTCATCAGTATCCAGCTTGACAGGAGCGAAGTGGTAGCCGGTTTCCACACAGTGGTATTACCCATCAGTGCGACTGACATATTAAGGTTTGACGCTATGGCGGTGAAGTTAAATGGGGAGACCGTATATACAAACCCTTCCAGGGGCCTGTATTCGACCCTGTTAAGCTGATCCCAGCCTGACCTGGGTTGTTCAAGGTATATCTGGCCGGCAAAATATGCATTGTACCTCAGAAAGTCTATCGTCTCGCAGGCAGCCTCCACCTCAGCCTGCTGCACGCTTTTGCTCTGTCCGAGCATAGTGGCAGCCACAATTGTGTAACGGTATTTTTTGGAAAGCAACTCGGCTGCCTTCAGCATTATTGACGCTCTTTCAACCCATGACAGGGTCATCCACATCTCCTTGGCCTGCATGGCTGCATCAATCGCCTCGTGTGTCTCCTTTTCGCCGGCCATATGGTAGGTGGCAAGGACATGACTGTGGTTGTGAGGCATAACGACGCTGCCGGTCTTTCCGGTCCTTATTTTTTTGCCGTTAACAACAACAGGTATCTCGGCAGTTTCGGATGAGATTCTCTTTAGCTCCTTAATAAGTTCATCACGCTCCCTGGTGCCCGGAGCATAACTTAAAACCGGCTCATTATGAGGCCTGTGTATCGAAAAAATTGCATTATTCATTGTAATCGATCTTTAAATCAGCTTAATATTATCGTATTCAGCCTTTAATAAGGCAGTGACAGAAGTGTAACAAAAACCGGGGATGTTTGTTCTGGAATGATGAAGACGGCCGACAGGGGACTACGCCTGATCTACCTCTTTTGACAGCAGATCCGTTGCAATAGCAATCATTTCGGGTTTTCCAAGCAGATAGGCTATGTCATTCCGGTTTACTACGGTGGATGGTTCGGGATTTGTAATGATTTTATCTCCACGCTTGAGTGCAACCATAGTGACGCCGCAGGTTTTCCTGAGGGCTGTTTCAGCAATTGTTTTACCTGCAAAGACAGATTTTTCTTCAACCTTTACGGCAGCAATTTCTATATCCGGTATATCCTTCAGAAGAGAGTATCCGCCGACCTGGTCCTTGTCTCTGAAAATACCGTAATTATCTTCCCTTATCCGGGCTATTGCCCTTTCTATTTCCATTCGCGGGATGAGATATTTGCCGAGTATCCTTTCAAAGAAATCAATGGCTGTCTCAAATTCCTCAGGAACAACCTGGGTTGCACCAATGCGGTATAACTCCTCAATATCAGTCACATGCCTGGTTCTGACGATGACAGTTGCATGCTTGTTCATTCTCCTGACATGCTCGACGATGGACATTGCCTTGATAAGATCTCCCACGGAGACAATTACCATTTCGGCAGTATGAACATATGCCTGGCGGAGGACCGGCTCATTATCCGCATCTCCGAACACAGCCAGGTTCCCGTTCTCTATCTGTTTGCGGGCGCGGTCAGGATCAAATACGATTGAAGTAAAAGGCAGTTCCATTTTTTTGATCATGGCCGCGAGATTGATGGCCCTGGAATCCTTGCCGATCAGGACAATGTGGCTTTTGAGTTCAGGTATTTCCACCTGTTTCAGAGGGAAGAGTCCGTTGACCAAAAAAGGCGGAAGAGGGAGCTTTAGTATCAGGTTGGCCAGTGGTCTGGAGACTTGTATCATAAGTGGCGAGAGAGCCATTGATGTAATGGCTACAGAGAGGAAGAGCTGGTAATGATACGGAGTAATTATCTCATTGGTCAGCCCAAGCCTTGCAAGGATGAATGAAAACTCACCAACCTGTGCAAGTGACAGACCGATGACCACCGTCCCGAAGAAGGTATGTCCGAGAGAGAAGGCCGTAAAGCCGGCAATTATTGTTTTCAGCAATATTACCAGCAGCACGGTGACTATCACGAGCCATGGATGATCATATACGAAGCCAAGGTCAAGGAGCATCCCGATTGAAACAAAAAAGAAGCTGGTAAAGACATCCTTGAAAGGTATCAGGTTGCCGAACGCGCTGTGACTGTACTCTGAGTCAGAGATCATCAGTCCGGCCAGGAACGCTCCGAAAGCAAGCGACATGCCCAGCTCATGTGTCAGCATTGCAACGGCAAGGCAAAAGAGAAGTATGCTCATCAGGAAGAGCTCCTGACTGTGCGTCATTGCTATAAGATGCAGCAGTCTGGGCATCAGCCACCTGTTGCCAATATATATGAAGATTATTATACCCGTGGTTTTAATCAACATCATCAGCAACTCATTTCCGATATTTGCTGTTTCTCCCCCAAGTATAGGTGTAAACAGCAGTAAGGGAATCAGGATAATATCCTGGAAGATGAGTATTCCGACTGTGGTTTTTCCATATTGGGTGGTCAGTTCAGATCTCTCCTGCAGCAGCTTAAGCACCACTGCCGTACTGCTGAGAGCAGTCAGGAAACCGACAAAAACAGACTCGGACCACCCCATCTGATAGACTCTGGCCATAAGCAGGGTTACCCCTGCAGTCAGCAGCAGCTGCATAAATCCGCCTAAAAAGACTATCCTGCGGATGTTGAGAAGATGATTTAGCGAAAATTCAAGACCAATGGTGAACATAAGCAGAATGACACCTATCTCTGCCATGACTTCGACATTTTCAGGCGAGTTTATAAGCGCAAGAAGATGAGGACCGGCAATAACACCGGTTATAAGATATCCAATAATGGCAGGGACCTTGATCCTGGTAAAAATGAAGTTGACAAAGGTTGAAAGGGCAAATATTATGACAATATCCTTGAGAATGCCAAGTTCCATTTTCGATGTTGTTATGGCTTTAAAGATAGAAAATCAGTCTGAGGGAGCAAAAAAATCCCGGCATGTTGTGCCGGGATGGGAATGAGCAAGGATCCGTGGGTGCAGATATATTGCCCTTCTTTATTCTGAAATTTCTATAAGCTGACCTTCTTCAATGCGAAAGACACCTGTACCGTCAAAGTTGTGAATATTAAACTGCCATTTTGACAAAGAAGTTTCCGGAGCACATCTGACTTCTGTGCCTTCCGGGAGGCCCAGGTCGATATCGACAATGGAACCGTTCCATTTGCTGCCTGCCGGCAGTGAAAAGAACTCATCAAGATAAAGCGTGTCACCCGAAAATTTCCAGTTAAAATCAATAAGACGGGCATTTGTCCAGGCTTCGTCATTTGAGTTACTGCTCGCCCTCTTCTCCACAGAGATCCATCCGGAGGTGGTGTCGCTTCCGTAAATGTTCAGGTCCGCTGTGGCATAAAGCCTGCCGTCCGGTGAATTGCGGTAGAATGTAAAGTGGTCAACGGAGGCTGTTTCATCATATCTGATGTCGGAGGTATTTCTTAACGGGGCGATCCATAATATCTTCGGCGGAGCCTCAAGACTCATCTTCTTTTCAATACGCTCACTGTTTGAATACACAGAGAGCTGAAGGCCAAGGAACACACCAAGGCAGCATAAGGAAGCAAACCAGATGACAGTCATTACTATAGTTAAAACCCTGAGCCTCGATTTGATATTGAAGATCATCTTGATACCCAGATAGGTAAGGGCTGTCAGCGGGATCAGAATAACCAGGGCAGTAAGAATGATTACAGGCCATACCATATTGCTGTTCAGTACTATAGATAGCAGCGTATTAATGTTTGTCATTCCCGGTTCCATCGCTGATGCGAGGAAGGGTGCATCATGGAAGAAAAGTACCATTGCAAATGAGAAGAGAAGAACAAATCCGATAATTGTAAATATTACTCCAAAGAATATGGCAAACACCCTGAAAATTGCTGACAGTACTTTCCCCAGTGCGCCGAAAAAACCGGCGAGGGCTTTGCCGGTACGGGCAGAAAGGCTGTTGGGGTCGTACATCGACTTGCGGGTAGTGAAAGCAGTGCTGTCACGGTTCACGCTGTTATCATCATAGTAGTCCTCCGGAGCGCCCATTGTATTGATCATGTCACTGACCATCTCTTTCGATACAAGTACCGGCGGTTCCTTTCCTCCGCCGAAGATCTCGGCTATACGCGATTCAATATCGGCAAGTGTCTCATCGCCACCCTGTTCCTTGCGGAACCTTGTGGCTACATGGTTCAGGTAGTGTGTCAGAATCTCCCAGGCGTCCTCATCAATACGGAAGAGTTGTCCGGCAATATTGATATTCATTGTTTTTTTCATGGCTGCCTGTTATTTCTTGTCCCGTATCTGATTGACTGATTCTACCAGCGCTTCCCACGACTTATCAAGCTCCCCGAGATAAATCTTTCCCAGTTCGGTGAGCTCATAATACTTGCGGGGCGGCCCTTGTGGAGACTCCTCCCAGCGGTAACTCAGCAACCCTGCGTTCTTCTGTCGTGTAAGCAGGGGGTAGAGTGTTCCTTCAACGACTATCACCTCTGCCTTTTTGAGCTCATTGATGATGTCGACTGCATAGCATGAATTCCTTGAAAGCACTGCCAGTATGCAGTACTCAAGAATTCCCTTGCGCATTTGTGCTTTTGTGTTGTCCGTATTCATGGCAATTTTTGTTTTATCTGCGTAGAAATGTTGTTTACATTAAAGATTCATTTTCTTCTTGACGGTCTCAAATTCCTCTTTAACAGAATCTTTGATGTTCTCAATCGTCACCGGGTCGCCTCTCATCTCAAGTTTCTGAGCCGTGGTCCTTGCCTCCGGAACGATGATCCACAGGATAAGGTACAGGGCAATCCCGAAGCCGCCGGCAATAACCAGTGCGCCAAAAATCACCCTCCAGATCAGCGGATCCCAGTTGAAGTAAGCTCCGAGGCCGGCGCATACCCCTCCGATAATTCTTCCGTCAGGGTCACGGTAGATCCTTCTCGGCGACCTGCCGGAACGCTCTTCTTTGGTTCCGCTGCCGCTGATGACCTCAGGAGCGCCGAGGATGGCCATAACCTCCTCTACATCCTTCATTGTGATCACCTGTTTGTAACCGGTAAGCCTGGATTTGAATAATTCGGCTATCCTTCCTTCAATGTCAGCCATGATCTCGGCTGCGCTTGACTCTCCTGAAAACTCCTTTT
Organism: uncultured Bacteroidales bacterium; assembly: GCA_963743775.1. Taxonomy (GTDB): domain Bacteria; phylum Bacteroidota; class Bacteroidia; order Bacteroidales; family VadinHA17; genus SR-FBR-E99. The sequence goes on along the minus strand of CAVURA010000006.1, from coordinate 13,577 downwards.
CAAGACTTTTCATGTATTGACGGAGGCGGTCATAAGCATCGTCATCAACATTAAATGCATAGCCACCAAGGTTGATGTTAACTGTTACTTTCATTGTCTTAATTGTAAGGTATCTGTTAATACATACTATTATTGTAATGCAAATATATATATTTATTTTAATACTATGCAATACATAGATGTATTTTTTTAAGAATATTTTATTTTTTTTATTAACAGCCCTGAAATTGGCTTGTAACGGGTTACATCAATAATCGTTAACTTTATCAAAATTCATGACGATGAAAGCATATAACTGGGGAATTCTCGGAACCGGCAACATTGCACACAAGTTTGCACGGTCGCTGATGTTGCTGGATAATGCACATCTACAGGCGGTTGGGTCGCGTGACGCCGGAAAGGCCGAAAAATTTGCGGCCGAATTTGGCTTTAAATCCCACTATGGCAGTTATGAGGAGATGGTTGCAGATCCGGCTGTGGACGTAGTATATATCTCTACTCCTCATTCACATCATCTTCAGCATACCCTTCTTGCGCTCCGCAACGGAAAGCATGTTATCTGCGAGAAACCGATGTCAATAACCGCCCCGGAAGTTAAGGTGATGGCAGACGAGGCTAAAAAGCTGGGACTGTTTCTTATGGAAGCGTTATGGCCCCCGTTTCAGCCCTCTTATCTGAAAGCTTCTGCGATCCTTGACAGTGGGAAAATGGGCAGGTTGATACACATGAGCGGGAAGTTCGCCTTTCTGTCACCTTATGATCCGGAGCTCAGGACATTTAATCCGGAACTGGGCGGCGGTTCACTTCTTGACATAGGAATTTATCCGGTCATGGACATACTACGTTATATGGGTGAGCCGGAGACAATACTTGCTTCCACCGTTCTCTCTCCCACAGGAGCTGATGAAAGCACCTCTGTAATCTTCAGATTCAAAGACGGCAGGCTTGCGGAAGCACACAGTTCATTTTCCTGTATGGCAGGCGTATCGACAGAATTTAACTGTGAGAAAGGTAATCTGATCCTTTCGCGCGGAAGAGACCGGGCGCAGCATCTTTTCATTGAATATCCCAATGACACCGAAGACAGGGTTTTCACCCCGCCTGCTCAGGGTTATCAGCACGAGGCCGTGGAGGTGATGAACTGTCTGGATAAAGGGCTGACCGAAAGCCCTGTGGTCCCGCTCTCATTCTCTCTCACTCTTGCCAGAACCCTCGATGCAATCCGGAATAAGGCCGGAATAAAATACCCGGGACGCGATAAGAAAGGATAACAGGAAGCTGCTGTCATGGATGAACAATCAGCCGCACCGGATAAGAAGCGATTGCTTCTCAGTATGCTTATCCCTTTTATTTTCATTTCCCTGATGTGGCTCGTCAGGGCCGTTGAGGTGATTTTTGACATAGACCTTTATTTCCTCGGCATCTATCCCCTGAAAGCATCATCCCTTACCGGAATAATCACATCACCCTTCATCCATGCCAACATTAAGCACCTGTTTAACAACACTATACCCCTGTTTGTGCTCGGAACAGCCCTCTTCTACTTTTATTCACAGGTATCTTTCCGGGTACTGCTGTGGCTTTTCCTGATTACGGGACTGTCCGTCTGGGTCACCGGAAGGCCTTCGTGGCACATAGGAGCAAGCGGCATCATTTACGGTCTTGCCTCTTTTCTTTTTGTCAGCGGCATAATCCGCCGGCATATACCGCTTATGGGTCTTTCCCTGCTGGTGGCATTCCTTTACGGCGAAATGGTATGGGGCGTATTCCCCGGGTTCAGGATAGATATCTCGTGGGAATCGCATATGCTTGGCGCCGTCGTTGGACTGTTTCTGGCAGCATGGTACCGCAACGAGGGCCCCCAGCGTCCGGTTCCATTTTATGAAAACGAGGAGGGAGAGGAGACCGGAGGGGAGGAAGAAAATGGCAACGGCGGTGAGAATCAAAAAGATTAATTGCTATTTTTAACCCCTGAAACTAACCTAACCTTCCAGTTATGTATGTCAGAACTGGTACTCCGGCATTTGATGAGCTCTTTCCCAGGATAATCCGATTCCTTGAGCAGGATCTTCTTGAAGTTAATATCGATGGTGAAAAAATAAGAGGTTACCGGTCCCCTGATGCCCGGTCTATCTGGATAAGAAACTATTCAGACATGATGAGGGCTCTCCGCTATTCGGAGGCAGATCTGAAAAGTACAATAAAGCATTTCGCTGACAACCAGGCACGCAACGGCCGTATTTTTGACTATTTCACCACCTTTCCCGAGAAACTTCCATGCGAACGCGAGAACTGGACCAAATATGTCAGGACACCTGTTGAGGCAGACACCGAGTTCAGGTTCATCAAGGCAGCCTGGCTGGCATGGCAGGCTACAGGTGATGATGCCTTCATCAAAGAGCTTATACCGTCATTTGAAAGAGCCCTCGGATATGTAATGGGAGGGCGGTATTTCGACAGGGAAAAATATCTCTTCCGCAGGCCTTACACTATAGACACATGGGATTTTGCCTATACGGCGGGACAGCATGACTGGCTTCAGTTCCAGATAGATGACAGAACTTTCTGGGGCTACTTCCACGGTGACAACAGCGGCTATTACGAGGTCTTTCATTTCATGTCATACTGGTATGCCATGTTCGGCGACAAGATCAGGTCAGCCAAATGGCGCGACCGTGCCATGAAACTGCGCAAGAGCCTGAACAGCACCTGTTTTAACGGTTCGTTCTACACTCATTTTGTAAAATTGACACCTGTTACAATTGATGGTGTTGACGAAGCATCGCAGCTAAGCCTGAGTAACCCGGCCGCAATAAACAGGGGTGCCGCCACACCTCATATAGCATCATCGATTATTAATGAGTACATGAGGCGGCGTGAGACCACTTCCGCTTTTGCAGAGTGGTTCTCCATTGACCCGCCGTTTCCGTCAGGTATATTCGGTGATTACAAACTGTCAGGAGGCGCATACTGTAACGGAGGCATCATGCCGCTCACCGGGGGCGAACTGGCCCGTGCCGCCCTTGAGTACGGCTATGAACAGTACGGCATTGATATCCTGATGCGCTATTATGATCTGATCTCCCGGAACGGTGAGACATATCTGTGGTATTTCCCTGACGGGAAGCCGTCAACAGTGGAGAGAAGCACATCGCCCGAAGCCAAACCGACAGACGGGTGGGGCTCTTCGGCAATGCTCTATGCTTTTGTTGAGGGTCTTGTCGGTATACAGGACAAGGACAAGCTTTTTAAAAGAGTACGCATCTGCCCGAGGTGGACTGCCGCTGGAATTGAAAAAGCCGAGGTACACGTAGATTACAAAAGCTCCGGTGCCTTCGTGAAATATATCTACAGTCAGACGGCAGAGAAAATGACCATTAAGCTCTCGGGGAGTTTTGAATATATTCAGCTGTCTCTGCCTGTGCCTGTGAATTATGTCGCCGGTGACCTTCTGATCGGCGGAAAGAAGAAAAAGTATCTTACATCAAGCATCAACAACAGTACATATGTCACATCTGATGCTGATGTCAGCGGAGAATGCGAGATCATCCTGAAGCTAAAGAGAAAACCCCTATCCGGAAAGTAACCTGACAATATGAATCCGAAACCAGTAGCTATAATCACAGGAGCAAGCAGGGGAATAGGCCGTGCCATCTCGCTGTCACTTGCTTCCGAAGGTTATGATATTGTCGCCATCGGCCGTACTCCTGACAGTGAGTGCATGATTTCACTCCAGCCGGAAATTGAAAAGCTTGGCGCAGCATTTTTTCCCATCGGCCTTGATATTGCTCATACATCTTTACACGATGAGGCGATCTCCAGCATCCTGGAGCATTACGGACGGATAGATCTGCTGGTGAACAATGCCGGGGTTGGCCCAATTGAGCGCAGGGACTTGCTTGACCTTGAAGAGGAGGACTTTGACCGTGTCACACAGATTAACCTGCGGGGCCCTGTCTTTTTTGCCAGGAAGGTTGCACGGGAGATGATCTGGATAAGGGAACAAATCAAGGACTACAGGCCTTCAATAATGTTTGTGACATCATTCCTGGCCTATACATCTTTTACCACCGGAATTGAGTTTTGCATATCAAAAGCGGGCCTCAGCATGGCTGCGCAGGTTTTTGCAGACAGGCTGACAGAGGAAGGCATAAATGTTTACGAGATAAGACCCGGTCTGATCGAGACGGATCTGACCCACAGAAGCAAGGACAGATTTGACAAACTCATCGCTGAAGGACTTATTCCTCAGAAGAGATGGGGCACACCTGAAGATGTTGCCAAAGCTGTCGCCTCCCTTGCCAGAGGTGACTGGCAATTCTCTTCCGGAACCGTTTTTGAAGTCAGCGGGGGCATGAACATCAAAAGCCTCTGATAAAAAGCCACATACACAAATCGGAATTTCTCACGGTCATTTTATTCAACTTTTGTTGAACAAAATGCCACTCTATGTGGTTCTATCTGAAACTTAAACGAGATTAAAATGAAAAAGACAAGCCTAATATTACTTATAACAGTATTGATAGTTTTCCCTTTAAGTGCCCAGAAGAAGCATGCTGCTGATCCCGCAGCAACACAGATTACCTGGACCGGGAAGAAACTGGGTAAAGAACATGTAGGAACGATAGGTTTAAAGGAAGGTTATATCAACATTGACAAGAATGCCATAACCGGAGGAGAGTTTCTTGTTGATATGACGTCTATTAAAAACACTGATATCACAGACGAAAAGATGAACGGAATGCTGATCGGTCATCTCAAATCAGACGATTTCTTTGGTGTGGAAAAATATCCGGCTGCAAAACTCGTGCTTACGGGCAGCAGCAAATTTGTCAACGGAACCGCTACTGTAAAGGGCACTTTGACTATCAAGGGAGCGACCAATCCTGTTGAGTTCACAGTTCAGGAAGCTGCTACGGGAGGTGTAAAAACCTATAAGGCTCTTATAACTGTTGACCGCACGCAGTATGACGTAAAGTACGGTTCAGGTAAGTTCTTCACTGACCTGGGTGACAAAGCCATCAGTGATGAGTTCACCCTTGAGGTAACACTTGTTGCAAAATCATAACCGGTCTTACGGGCATAGGCTCCCTCTCCTTCACACCTGAAGGCTGAGGGAGTTTTTATTAAAAGCCTAATGTGTCTGCGTTTGCCATCGAAATGAATGCCAGGTATATAATCTTGGCCACATCTTCCATAATTTCGGGCGTGACAGCGGTCTCATCATCACCGGGCAGATGATAAAAGACCGGCTTTACCCCATCGGTTGTGTAAACATCCATTGTTCTGTAGCCATCTGCCAGAAAGACAAGTCCGTCGCTTCGAGGCCGGCCGTAATAGGTAACCGTAGAGGCAGATGTCTTCAATGGCCTGTGGATGTATTTTTCATTTGCTGTTTTGAAATACCCGATCAGCCCTGCACATGACGCCGAGGCATTCACTGCCAGTCCTGTGCCGTTGCCCACCATGTCAAGGTTGACGTAGGTGACGGTTTTCTCTTTTGGGAAGAGCGGGTTTGCCGCATAGAATTTGCTCCCCACCAGACCTGTTTCTTCACCTCCTGTAAGCAGGAACAGGACGGTGCGTTTAAGTTTTATGCCTGATACTGCCAGTGCCTTTGCCGCGGCCAGGATGTCAACCACACCGCTGGCATTGTCAAAACCGCCTGACACCAGCAGTCCACCTGCATTGCCCACGGCATCAAGATGGGCGCCGATGATTATAACCTCATCTTTCAGCACGGAGTCCGTACCTTCAATGATTCCCGCAACATTGCATGTCCTGCCTTCAGGGTGTCTTGTTGTATTTGCCTTTATGGTCATAACCTTCCCCGTTGGGAAAGAACCCGGTTTAAACGATTTGTCTATTTGCGTTGTGACGGCCGTATTGGTTTTACCAAGTCCGGCAAAAATGTCTGCCAGAGGTTCAGGACCTATTCCGCAGACAATCATGTTTTTGATATATGATATATTTGGATTTGCGCTGTTGCCGTCGATATATAACATCCCGGCCGCACCGTGGCTGGCAGCGTTTTCAGCCTTGTACTGGTGATAGCAGTATCTGACCCATTTTGCGTATTCGGGATTAAGCGCATCCTTATAAGGAACATCACGGTTCATCAGCACTATCTTTCCCTTCACGTCAATGCCTTTGTAATCGTCGTAGTTTAACTCAGGGGCTGTTACACCGTATCCCACAAAGACCACTTCCGCAGTCATCTCTCCGCTGCCTGAATTCATTCCGGGATAGTACTCCGCAGGGGTTTTGTAGTTCTTTATGATAGTGGTGCCGTCTTTCTGGTTGATGTGTAGCTGCAGAGATCCGGCATCATTCACCATCGTGTACGGTTGATCAAACCACTGGTAATATGTACCGTTGTCACCGGCAGGCTTTATGCCCCAGTCGTGCAGCTGACCTGCCACCCACTCTGCAGCGGCTGTGTATTCCGGTGTACCTGCCAGCCTGCCGTTATATTCAGGTGAACATAATTCTGTCATCCAGCCGGCTATCTCCTCGCTGCTGATTGAATGAAAATGTTTCAGAAGAAGCTGTTCGTCAATCTCCTGCGCCGTGGCGCTTAAAGAAAGGACCACTGACAGAATCAGGGTCTGGATGGTGAAAACGGTTCGCATAAAAAAATCTTGTTGTGAAGACTGTTTAATGATTACAAATATATCGTTTTAGAGAAACAGATTTGGAAAAGGTTGCAGGAACACTTTATTTTGACTGATGCAGGCCGAAGGCAGCGTAGAGTGATTTCCGGCGTTGTATTATTCGCAAATAATGACAAATATTGCATGCCAAAGCCCTCTGAAATGAGCAGTGAGACAATTACAAAGCATCCAAAAAGCCTGGTGACGCGCGAGGTCATCGTTGCCTTCATCCTGGTGACAAGTCTTTTCTTTTTATGGGGAGTGGCCCACAGCCTCCTTGACGTGCTGAACAAGCACTTCCAGGATATCCTAGGTATCACCAAAGCAAGATCAGGACTGGTACAGGCAGCTCTTTACGGGGGCTATTTTGTGATGGCAATACCGGCAGGACTGTTCATGAACAGGCTGGGTTACAAAAAAGGCATCATCACCGGCCTGCTCCTCTATGCCGCCGGCGCTTTCCTCTTCTGGCCCGCAACATATATTCAGACCTTCGGATTTACGCTTTTCTGCCTCTTTATAATTGCCTGCGGGCTGACTTTCCTGGAAACAGCGGCAAATCCTTATTCAAGCGTTCTCGGACCGAAGGAGACATCTGAGCAGAGGCTCACACTCTCACAGTCGTTTAACGGTCTCGGGTGGATCATTGGCCCGGCACTGGGAGGGATGCTGATTTTGGGAAACAACGGTGATGGCGAGACAAACAAGTTTGCTTCCATGGCGGTTCCGTATATGCTGATAGGAGGGGTGGTGCTGATAATAGCATTCCTGTTCATCATTACCAGGTTACCGGTGATCCATGAAGGGGAGTATGACAGTCGCGGCGACAAGGGCACATACAGAGGACTGTTTAGGGTGCGGCATTTTCGCTATGCGGTGATAGCCCAGTTCCTTTACGTGGCAGCACAGACAGGAATCAACAGCTTCTTTATCAATTATATAGTGGAGACAATGCCGGGCTATTCACCAGAAAAGGCTGCCTATCTTCTTTCACTTGGTTTTGTCTTCTTCATGTCGGGCCGGTTTCTGGGATCACTGTTCATGAGCTGGTTTAGTCCGCGCCAGATGCTGGCCATTTACGCGGTTGTCAATACAGTGGCCATGGCTCTTGTGATTGCTGGCCTGGGATGGCCGTCGCTGATTGCTCTCTATCTTACTTATTTCTGTATGTCTATAATGTTTCCTACCATTTTTGCGTTAGGATTAAAAGATTTGGGGGGCATGACAAAGAAAGGCTCCTCAGTGCTTGTGATGACCATTGTCGGCGGAGCCGTGTGCCCGGTTATTATGGGGCGGATAGCCGATATCTCGCGTATGGCTGTCGGTTTTGCAGTGCCGATGGTCTGCTTTGCCTTTATAGCATGGTATGCTTTTTTCCGCGCGAAGAGCATAACCGGCAACACGAAAATGCGGCCTTCGCACTAATTTGACAGAATGAAAAGGAAACTTTTGATATTGTTTTTGTTTCTGGCGCAGATTTCTGCAGCGCAGGATACCTGGTACGGAGAGATTGCTCTTTTTGGAGGAGGAGGCACAAATGACATCTTCCGGTTTGAGGAGCCGTTGGGAGCAGGCTCGGTCACGGGAACAGGTATGTGGACAACAGGTATTGACGTGCGGAGGTTATTCGGAGATCATTTCAGTCTTGAATCCGGATTAGGATATGCTCATCAGTATTACTATACCAGCCCTGCACCGGGGATTCCCGGAGAGGATGTTCCAGGCAGTTTTGGAGTGATAGCCATACCCTTCACTGCCCGTTTTGATTTCCTGCGCTGGTTCTTTGCCGATGCGGGAGCTGTGATCACGATTCAGACGGGCAGCTCATCGACAGACAATATGACGGGCTTCGGGGCCACGCTTGGAGCAGGCTTTCAGTATAACTTCAAATCTGACATCTTCTTAAGGATCAGGGCTTATACCAGCCAATACGCACTTTTACATTTCATGCCGGAAGACAATCCGCAGATGCTGATGAATTCAGGTGTGACGGTGGGAGCAGGTTACCGGTTCATTCACCTGGGCAAATGCAATTGTCCGGAAGAGAACAGTCCCAGGCGGAAGTTTTACTAGTCCTCAGCTATTTCCCTGATCATTTCCTTTGCCTCTTTCCATTTCTCTTCTGGCATACGGGCTCCGACGACCTCAATGACTTTTCCTGCAAGTATTGACCCGAACAAGCCGCATTTGTCGAGGCTGAACCCATGTGAGAAGCCATAGAGAAATCCGGCGGCATAGAGATCGCCGGCACCGGTGGTATCCACGGGTGTGACCTTCAGGGCGTCGACCCTGACCACCTCCTCGCCTCTCTTTATCCATGATCCCACGGGACCGGTCTTGACAATGGCAATAGTGCATCTCTCTGCTATCGCGTCAAGAGCTTCCCGTGGCTCAAGTCCTGTGAATGCCCGGCTTCCTCTTCATTGGCAAAGACGATATCTACATATTTGTCGACGATTTCATTAAATCTGGACAGCATTTCTGTCACCACGTTGAAGCTTGACAGGTCGATGGCGATGCACATCCTGTTTTCCTTGGCGAGACGGCAGGCCTGTTCGACGAGGGGGAGATTAAATATCAGGTATCCTTCGAGGTAGAGGATCTCGTAACCCTTGAAGAATGAGCTGTCGAGTTCTTCGGCGATCAGCTCTGTGGCGGCGCCGAGGTGGGTGGCAAAGGTACGTTCCGAGTCAGGGGTCACCAGTGCCACGGCTGTGCCCGTGGGTGATGTTGGCGCCCTCATTAATACCGGTGTCACGCCGGCCTCGACCATATCCTTCTCGTAAAAGTTACCGAGCTCATCGCGGCCCACCTTGCCGATGAATGATGAATGTATTCCCATCACGCCGAGACCGTACATGGCGTTTCCTGCTGAGCCGCCTGAGGCGAGGGTGCTTTTCATGGAGGCTATTGACTGTTTTATCTCGCCTGAGCGTATGACATCGACCATAGTCATACTTCCTTTAGGGAGGCCGAAACGAGTGAGGCAGGTGTCGTCAGGCACCATTGTCATGACATCTACGAGGGCGTTGCCGATGCCTATTATCTTCATCATCCGGAAAATTTTGACAAAGATATTGGTAAATTCGTTTAAAGCGGTTAATTTTGCGACGCTTTAAAAGGCAAATACCTTCCTCAGTAGCTCAGTTGGTTAGAGCACCTGACTGTTAATCAGGGGGTCCCAGGTTCAAGTCCTGGCTGGGGAGCGAAGCAAGTCAGACACTTACGGGAAACCGTAGGTGTTTTTTTATATGGGTGCGCCAGTTTTGGGCCAGGATTTCAACGAAATTCTCCGTTTTAGGGTCATAAATGAATTGGAAGCTTCTCTTAATTAGCAGCAGTAAGGGATTGCGGGCTACTTTACTGTTCAACAAAACCAAAGTTTGATCGGGGTCGAATATTTAAATTACCACTAAAACCCTTATTGATGTTACTCTTTGTTAGCGTTTCGTGCATTTTATTATGGTTATGAAAACGGTCATTTTTCAATGAGGCATATCCAAAACATCAATTTTTATTATTTTTTCCTCTAATGATTTTTTGTTTACCATCTCTTTATAGAAACGGATTCCATCATATTCCCAATAGTAAAAATTATCTGTGCCATATTGATGATTGTCTGTGCCATACAATTTCAGAACATCCTTAACCAGAGATTTATTCAACTCTACACCTTCTGACGTTATACCCTTAAAAGGACTTTCGATAGAAATACGATATAATATCCCTGCTTTACTTTTACTATCACAGTAAAATGTGAGTCCTAATTCTTTGTATATAATTTTATATTCCTTATTATCAATTTTTACCATTTCATTTATGGACCCGAGTTTGGTTGTAATCTCTTCAACAGTAGTCTTACCAACTTCAAAAGAATCGAATCCTTTGCCAGGTTTTATTTCTATATAACCCTTATTAAGCAGACTATCCTTTATTTCATCTGTTCTGCTGTATCGTATGCTGTCTTGTCTTTCTTCAATTTTTATTTGTGCTAACCTTTTATCCATTTCAATTTCTAAAACTGAAATAATATCTTTATCGTTAATTTCTTTTGCAAATTCCAATGGAGTAGTTTTTACTGCAGGAGTGGGCTTAACTGATGTGACAATATATCCATTTTCCCTATGGGCGTGAATGCCATTAAAATCGATTGTGCCTCCATTTTTCCACACTTGTGCTCCAATACTATTGAGATTTTTAGTAAAATCCGAAAAATCCTGTATGAAAATTGGTAGTGTGATATCATAACCTTTTTCAATTAACAGTTTTACCAGATTTTGATTTTTAAACTTTATAGCATCATACATATTTTTGCTTGCAGCATCAAATAGTTTTGTTTTATACTGGTAATAACCCTGATTTGTTTTAATAACTGGCCCATCGATATCGAGTTCTTTTCTTATATCTGAGTAATTATCACCTACTTTTAGGCAGCGGACAGAATACCCTGGACTTTTGCTAAAATCTCCTCTGCCAATGCCATCTGTACCAAGGAGAAGAACCCTGCGCACGGCATTTGAAGCATTTATCTCAGTGGAAGTCCAGAAAAGAGCAATTAATCGTTGCAGACCGAAGCTACCATCTTTATCTCGGGAACCGCCAGGAAGTGCAGTAAAACCACTAGAATTGGTGACTTCATCAACCTTGACGCTCCAATGAACAGAATCCGTTTCTTCAAGTTTGAAAGGGACATAGCCCGAGGAACGGAATCCAACACTATTCGCATGCGATTCATTCATTCCCAAATATTTTTCTAAAGTCTTCCAATCCTCATCACTAGGCAAATACCAACCATCAGGACAGGCCGTGACCGCTGCAGGCCAGTTGTAAAGAACGCCATAGGTAGCAAAGTTGTCAGTAGTTTTAGCATCACTGATACTTATTCCTGGGTATCCGTACACATTGTAAGTGGGCGATGTTTCAGACCATTCTATTTCTGAACTGACAGCAGGCAAATAAGCTAAGTTCTCGGCCATCCATACCTGAGTGCCAATTTTAACAGTTTTATATACTTTGTTGTCGCGTGGGTCAGTAAATGTGCCTGTTTCTTGAGAGAAACTAAGTAAATAGCAAAATGCCATTCCAAAAATCAAGATTACTTTTTTCATAAGTTAATTTGACTGTTGCCTACTCTTGATAGGATTTTCGGCTTTCTCCTTTTTGCAGGAACGTTACTCCTTTATATATCTACTAAAGGTAGACAGATTAGACTATCTTAAAGTACCTTTTGGTAGATTTTTTCACTAGTGGGCATTAGATAAATTAAATTGTTCTTTGAAATTATGAAATAATCGCATCCGCAACATTTTTTTCGAGCGTGACGATTTGAAATGAAATATTGGATTTTTGCTTTGAGAAAAGCATCAATCCATGAATCAAGGCAAGTATATCTTCGCTCAACTTACAGATTTTTTACCTCGTAGGGTATTTGACAGAATCGTTGACAAGTATGAGGGTAATAAACGCGTAAGATCATTTACATGCTGGAATCAGATGCTCTGTATGGTATTTGGGCAACTGACTGCCAGGGACAGTATGAGAGATTTGATGTTAAGCCTTGAGGCACACCAGACAAAATATTATCATCTGGGTTTTGGTTCAACTGTATCACGCAGAAACCTTGGGACGTCAAACGAAAGAAGAAACTGTAAAATCTTTGAAGAGTTTGCATATGTTCTGATAGAAGAAGCCCGAAGGAGTTGTTACCGTAATGATTTTGAAATAGAGGTTGACGGCAATGTTTATGCGTTGGACTCCACAACAATAGATCTCTGTTTAAACATCTTCTGGTGGGCTGAGTTCAGGAAGCATAAGGGTGGAATTAAACTCCACACCCTCTTTGATATCAAAACTTCCATCCCGAGTTTTCTTCACATTACAACAGCCAATGTTCACGATGTCAACATCATGGATATTATTCCCTATGAGAGAGGGAGTTTTTATGTTGCTGACAAAGCATACATCGACTTTCTGAGACTGCACAGGTTACATGCTAACGGGTCGTTCTTTGTGATAAGAGCCAAGGAAAATCTCCAGTTCAGAAGGATGTATTCCAGAGTGGTAGATATATCAACAGGTGTTCTCAATGACCAGGTTGGTATGTTAGTGGTTTACTAATCAAGAACTGAATATCCCGATAAGCTCCGACGAATAAAGTATTATGACTCCGAGCATGATTTGGATCTGGTTTTTTTGACCAACAACATGGACCTGAGTGCCCCTGAAATTGCACTGCTCTACAAGAAACAGTGGGCAGTGGAACTGTTCTTCAAATGGATGAAACAGCATCTTAAGATTAAATCATTCTGGGGTACAACTCTCAATGCTGTGAAGATCCAGATGTATTGTGCCGTGATCGCTTATTGTCTTGTCGCCTTAGTTGGTAACAAATTGAAAGTTAACCGTTCAATCTACGAAATTCTATAGATACTGAGTATCTCATTACTGGACAAAGCCCCTATAAAAGAGATACTTACGAGGTGCGATTATAATAATGTCAAAGAACTTAATAATAACCAATTAATAATCAGTGGGTTTTAATTGCCCACTACTGAGATTTTTTCTGTAATTGAATTTCAAGCAGTAGTAGAATATCGTAGGTTTGATCTTATATTGATCAGTTTAGATTAACTATGACCACTTGCACCGAATTTTATTGACCATCAGTCTCCTACTGCAAACAACTGTTAATATGTAAATTATACTTTTGACATCCGAGCGGCCGAATGTGGTCAACCTGTCTGGCATTTACATGAGGGTTTCATGCGTCAGATTTGATGGGTGTGGCTCAATTATGACGAGACGGGGGCGGGGATTAAGGGTATTTCAGATTTTGTCCAGCTAAGCGGGGGGTCTCATGTTCAAGTCTTCGCTGGGGAGCGAAGCAAGTCAACCACTTACACTGATTTCGGGTAAGTGGTTTTT
>CAVURA010000005.1:0-34268 GCA_963743775.1 uncultured Bacteroidales bacterium | reverse complement strand
AAAGAAACCTTTCGTTCCACCAGGGATCATCCAGGGAGGTGATTGTTACGCCGTTGCTGGAGGAAGTGTGAATAAATTTGTTATCTCCCAGGAAAATGCCTGAATGAGTGATGAAATGACTTGTTCTGTATGACCTGATAAAAAAGACCATGTCGCCCTTTCTGAGATCCTCCATTTTTGATATAACTCTTCCGTACCTGGCCTGCTCTTCCGAGCTATGGGGCAGCTCAATGCCATGACCGGCAAAAACCGTTACCAGTAGCCCGGAACAATCCATACATTTCATCGTTGTACCACCCATGCAATGTGGAACACCAAGATATTGCCGGGCTGTGTTAATGATTTCATCAGGAGAGGCATCGTGAGTATCTATTGCTTTTTCAATGCCCGCACTGATAAAATCATCCATCTTTTGCTTTTCGGCCGGGGTGCTTATGTTCATGAACGATGTTTCGGGATATACTTTCCTGGCACAGCCGCTAATAAACGGCTGACACACAACAATTAACAGAACAAGTAATTTTCTTTTGCCTATGGAAGATATTTTATTCATCCGGGGTTCTGCAGTTGTAAGTGTAGGGTTGGGTATGCCGTCCATCTGTTTTAACGGGCAGGAGTGAGGAAAATTATCTAAAAAAAATCCCGCAGACCGGTGATCTGCGGGATTTGTTATCTATCGTCTGACTATTCTGTGCGATCGGGGCGATTGGTTCTTGATGCTGAGTCGGTGTTGCCTGAGCTTCTTCTGGATTCAGCGGCCTTCGATTCTGTCTCCCTGCTTTCGGCAGATTTTCTTTCTGTTTCCTTTGCCTCTGCGGCTCTTGCTTCAGAAGCTCTGCTCTGCGCTTCCCTTACCTCAGCGGCTCTTGCTTCAGAAGCTCTGCCCTGGGCTTCCCTTGCCTCTGCGGCTCTTGCTTCAGAAGCTCTGCTCTGAGCTTCCCTTGCCTCTGTGGCTCTTGCTTCAGAAGCTCTGCTCTGAGCTTCCCTTGCCTCTGTAGCTCTTGCTTCAGCAGCCCTGCTCTGAGCTTCCCTTGCCTCTGTGGCTCTTGCTTCAGAAGCTCTGCTCTGAGCTTCCCTTGCCTCTGTGGCTCTTGCTTCGGCAGCTCTGCTCTGAGCTTCCCTTGCCTCTGTGGCTCTTGCTTCAGAAGCTCTGCTCTGAGCTTCCCTTGCCTCTGCGGCTCTTGCTTCGTCGGCCCTGCCTTCAGTAACTCTGGCTTCTGCAGCTCTTTCCTCAGCAGCGCTTTTCTCTTCTGTTCTGCGCTCAACCCTTGTATTATCTGCAGCAGCAGACTGCGGGATTTCTCTTTTGACAGTCGATGCACCGTCAGCTCTGCGCCTTTCGCTATTCCTGTCTTCATGAGTGGTGGTGTAGAGATCTGCACCAGCTCTCCTCAGTTCGGGACGCGAGTAGGTCTCTGTATAGTTGCTCTCAGCGATCCGGCGGTGAACCTGATCCGACTGCTGGCGGATACCGTGGTAGTAGAAGTCGTTGTATCGATCGTACCTGTTATGGTCCCAGTGTTGATAGTAAGTGTCGTAGTGATGGTTCCAGCCTGATTGGTATCCGTAGTAGTAATCCCAGTAGTAGGGTGTCCAGGGATCCCAGTAGCCGGGGTAGTAGCCCCAGTACCATGACGAGTGCCATCCGTGGTAGTACGGGCGGTAGATGTACACGATCACCGGCCATTCGAAGACGTCATAGTAGTAATTGTTGATGATGGTTACATTATCAGCATACATCGGGTCGCCGTAATACCCATGTCTGAATTTTTTTGCATATACAGGCTCGATGATATAATTCCTTCCGTAGAGAGCCTCATCACCGATAAGCTGTATTATCACCTTATTCCTGCGCAGCTTCTGCACAGTGAAGACGGCGACGTCCTGGTACTCTTTACGGCCGAGCACGGCGCGCAAAACTATTGTATGGACTTTCCTGTCGATGTAATCAGAGACGGTGATGTAGTCAACAAAATTATCACGGTTGAGGTCGAGGTTGTTGATCCTTGACTTCGGGTCGTTGAGACTTCTTTCAAAGCCTTCGAGTGTTTTTGAGTTACGGAACAGGTCCATGACTGCGTAGAGGTTAAGATTGTCACCCGGGAGACCCAGGTATTCCTCAGGATAGTCCTGTGCCCTGACTGTCGTCGCTGAAGCTATCAGGACTGCGAGGATCGATGTGATAATTAAGTTTTTCATCTCTTTAAGTATTATGAAGAATTGCTCTTCACAGGTATCAATGCAAAGGGTATGCCAAAACTATCTCAAAGCCTCATAAATTGAGGCTGAGCAGATGTTAGTTGTAAGATGTATGATATGTTACTGAAGTGCAGGAAAGAAAGTAAATCCCGCAAGACCGAAGGACTACCTGACTTGTTTAAACTGTGACGATGATCTTACCCCGCGGCTTGCCTTTCTCCGCCAGCTCAAAAGCATCAGCAGCCTTTTCAAGAGGAAATATGTTCTCTAAAAGAGGTTTGAGTTTACCTTCGGCGAAGAGACTCTCTATTTCCTTCCAGTCTTCGGGGCGCCTCCTTATATTTGCTGATTTCAGTCTTTTGCCAAAGATCAGGCGGATAAGTATCATTGATAAATAGGGCGGGGGTATGAATAATGTTGAGGCATAAGTCCCTTTACGCTTCAGGAGATGACAGACATACCTGAGATCAATTTTTCCGTATGCATCCACGACAGCATCAAACTTTTTGTCTGTGGCAGCAAGGTCCTCCGGGCTGTAGCCCATGATCTCATCCGCTCCCAGCTCCCTGGCAAGCTCTCTGTTTCCTTCACTGCATGTTGCAGTGACAATTGCCCCTCTGGCTCTGGCTATCTGTACCGCAAAATGGCCTACCCCGCCTGTTCCTCCGTTGATCAGCACGCGTGAACCTGCTTTGACGCCGCACTTTCTAAGTCCGTTAAGAGCTGTGAGAGCCGCTATGGGGAGTGAAGCCGCCTCGTTAAATGACATCCCATCAGGGATCAGCCTCACATTTTTCTGATCTACCGCCCGCAGTTGGGCCATTGCACCATGCCTGTTAAAAAGCACTGATCCGGATCCGTAGACCCTGTCGCCTGGTTTGAAGCCGGTCACTCCTTTACCCGTTTCCCGCACGATACCGGCAAAGTCGGCACCGTATATACGCGGGAACTTTGATCCTGTGATGAACTTCACATCGCCGTTCCTTATTTTCCAGTCGACAGGATTTATTGAAGCTGCTTTAACCTCAACAAGGAGCTGGTTTACGCTAGGAGAAGGATCGGGCAGATCGCCATAGACTGATACATCAGATCCTCCGTAAGCGGTTGAATAATGTGCTTTCATGACAGTTCATTTGCGCCCAAGATACAAAATTGTCCCGGCGCTCCTGACATTCTCTTTACTCTGTCAGGATATTCGATCCGGTTGGCATCTCCGCGGAGCACCATGGTTTGTGAAGCAAGCGGGAATGCAGATCGTGAGTGAGACTGTGAGGGCAGGAATGTTTGCCGTGTTGAAATGCGAAGCCATAAATAATTAAGAAATCGGTTAGATTTGTGGTTTATTATTTACCCTTGTTTGTTTTGATGCACTAAACATATGGAGCAGAAAAATCAAAATGCGATAATAACCCTGCTGTTCGTTGGCGTTCTGATGGGGGCACTCGATATTTCGATTGTCGGACCTGCAATACCATCGATTGAGAGCTACCTGCACCTTGACCCGCGCTTTTCAGGATGGATATTTTCCATTTATGTACTTTTCAATTTAGTCGGCATTTCATTGTTTGCACGACTGTCCGATATCTTCGGAAGAAGAATTATTTATGTACTGGCGCTTGCCATTTTTGCTGCAGGTTCATTGTGGGTATCAATGTCACAAAGTTTCACCTCGCTGCTGACAGGAAGAGCTATCCAGGGTTTTGGCGCAAGCGGCATATTCCCTGTGGCATCTGCACTGGTAGGCGATCTCTTCCCTCCGGAGAGACGCGGCCGTATCCTCGGACTGATAGGAGCGGTATTTGGCATTGCTTTCCTCCTGGGTCCTTTTATCGCCGGTGTACTGCTGCATTATTTCGAGTGGCATTTCCTCTTTATCATAAATCTTCCCGTATCACTGGTGCTGATTTATTACAGCTTTAAAATCCTTCCGTCGGTACCGAACAAAAATGTCTCACGTATCGATTGGGGTGGCATCGTTGCCATGGGAGCAGCCCTGGGAGGTTTCACCTTCAGCCTGAATAACATCGATGCGTCAAAGGGTCTGGCAGCTTTGCTTGCCGCGAAGGTCATGGTGCCTTTCGCCCTGGCCCTGGTGTCATTAATTATTCTTCTGGGAGTCGAAAAACGTACCAGGGACCCCATAATCAAATTCAGTTTTTTCAGTAACCGCCAGATACTCATTGCAGGGTTCATTGCGGTTGCCACGGGAGTGGTCCAGGCTTGTTTTGTTTTCATTCCCAAATTTGTCGTGGAAAACTTCTCCGTCACCCCGTCGACGGCAAGCTTCATGCTTACGCCGTTCGTTCTTGCCACGGCAATAGGATCGCCTCTGTTTGGCAGGCTTATAGACAGGTACGGCGTTAAGAGAATTGTTATTACAGGACTTCTGCTGCTGACGGGAGGGTTTTATATGCTGTCGCTGACAGGCAGTCATAAGATCATTTATTATCTCAGCGGTGTGGTTATCGGCCTTGGCCTTTCTGTTCTTGCCGGCAGCTCTCTCAGGTATATCATGCTCAATAACACTTCCGCGGAAGACAGGGCGACATCGCAGGGGATGCTGACAATTTTTACAAGTATCGGTCAGATATCCGGAACAGCTGTTATCGGGTTACTGATGGTTTCAATGGCCGGCAGCAGGGCGTTCGGGAATATTTTTACAGGAGTATCAATCCTGTTGCTGGCTATGCTGCTGTTGTCACTGGGGCTGGAAGGAAGAAAGAGGGAGGTGGCAGTCAGCGGAAGTGAGGGATGATTGCAAGACCTTATTGCAGTTGTCTTTACCGGTTCTTAAAACGTAGCTGATAAGATTCTAACTCACCGGGAATGTGTGAATTATGTAACTTATTCCACCTATTATGTAATTGTTCTGTCAATTAAGAGTTGCAACTTTGGAGGTGATTTGATTTTCTTGTGCAAACAGTTGTAACAAACAGTAGTATAATATTATACATACAATTATGAAAAGGATCTTAATTTTTACATTAGTTGTTTTCTGTATGAGCTTTACCATAAATGCTCAGGTGAACCCACATGCCATAGGTATACGCATCGGCGGTAACGGTGATATTAACGGAGTAGAACTATCTTATCAAAAAGGGTTTAACGACGTAAACAGGCTGGAGCTGGATTTAGGCTTTGGCGGCAATTCTCATCACAACAGATTTTTTCTGGCTGGTATTTATCACTGGGATTGGAATATAACCGAGGGTTTAAACTGGTATATCGGACCGGGAGCCGGTATTGGAGTTGATTCTTACGAAGACTCTAATGCTTACTTTAATGTTGCCTTGGGTGGTCAGATTGGTTTGGAATACGATTTTAACACTCTGGATGCTCCGATTTTAGTAAGTCTTGATGTTCGTCCAATGTGGGATTTTTTAGGTGATAATGCCGGGTTTGGATGGGGTGTAGCATTAGGTGTACGTTATACATGGTAGCACCAGGTTACCACCACCGGGGGTTTTCATATAATTAGTCAGGTTAGTCAGCCATCGCTTCCGGCAATGGTTGGCTGAGCCTTTAAACTTTAATACTTTCAGACTTCTATTTCTTATAATTGACGATCTCCTCCTGCGGTTTCCTGGTTGAGGCGCCGGAGACGGCGTCGACACTCTTGTCAATATTACCTACACGCAGGATGATTATGACCTTATAGCCTGCCGGGACCTGCAGAGCTTCACGTTTTGCGTTGGCTGCGGCTGTCGGTCCTCCGTAGATCCTTGCACCCAGGCCCAGTGAGGAGGCTGCTATGAACATATTCTGGGTGGCCAGTCCGCAGTCTAAGTCAGGCGTTCCCCGTTCCTGGGTTTCAGGTCCTGAAACAAGGATCAGAACATTACCCGCAACGACATTGCCGATGATATCCTTCATGGAGGGCTCATCACGTACGACGGTAAACCTCCAAGGCTGCAAGTTCCTTCCGCTGGGCGCCTTGATGCCGCATTTAAGTATTAGATCAAGCTGCTGATCGGTTACAGGCTCCGCAGTGAAGTTCCTCGGAGAATAAGCCGAGAGCAACAGATCGGTAACGGCGTTTCCAGCCGACTGACCTCTTGTCATCTGAACGGAGAAGATAACCAACACAATAAGAAGAAGAGAGGATTTAGTTTTCATATCCATGGTTTTACTGATTACGATTAAATAAGGCAATCAAGTTAGGAAAAAAAACAGAAAATCCACGCCGTAAAAAACTTTTTACTTTCAATCTTTCGACTATAATGACTTTAAGGACTTTAAGGACTCTACGGACTTTATGGACTTTATGGACTTTCCGGACTTTCGACTTTATGGACTTCCGGCTTTAAGGCCTCGGACATTTCAACTCTTTAAAAAAATGTTAAAATAAATATCGCTTGCGATATAAATAATTATTCTATATTTGCATCGCAAAAGATTAAATCGCAAACGATAAAATAACAGATATAATATGAAAACATCATTCTACGATTTTAAAGCAAAATCCCTGGGAGGAAAAGAGATCAGCATGGAAGAGTTTAAAGGTAAGACAGTACTGGTGGTCAATACAGCCAGCAAATGCGGATTTACTCCGCAATTCGCGGGACTTGAAGAACTGTACACGAAATATAGCGATAAAGGGCTGGTAATCCTTGGTTTTCCTTGTAACCAGTTCGCAAACCAGGAGCCGGGCGATGAGAAATCGATCGCGGAAGGCTGTCTCCTGAATTATGGCGTGACCTTTCCGATGTTCTCAAAAATCGATGTCAACGGCCCTGACGCCCACCCCCTGTACAAATACCTTAAAAGTGCATTACCGGGCTTTCTCAGCAACAGGATCAGTTGGAATTTCACCAAGTTCCTCATCGATCGCGAAGGGAAACCGGTGAAACGATTTGCACCGGCAACCGAACCGGGTAAAATAGATACCTATCTGCAAAGCAAAATATTTAATTAAACAGCGGGATAATGATCAGGGAACAATTAAAACTTGAAAACCAGCTATGCTTCCCGGTTTATGCGGCCTCAAGGCTGATAACCAGGATCTATCAGCCTTACCTCGATGAGATTGGGATCACGTACCCGCAATACCTTGTGCTGCTTGTGTTATGGGAAAAGGATGAGGTTACTGTAAATGAAATATCCCGGAAGCTTTTCCTCAATACCAACACAACAACCCCCCTGCTTAAGCGGCTGGAGGCACAGGGCCTCGTTACCAGACAGCGCTCGGGTGTGGACGAGAGAAAAGTGATCATTGCCATTACCGCAAAAGGAAAGAAACTGCAGTCGAGGGCTGCCGGTATACCCGGGAAACTTAGTGAGGGCCTCTCTGCAGGATCAATAGGTATCAATGAACTGACTGACATGAAAGGTAAACTCTATAAGATCATTGACTTTCTGACAGAGAGACCAGGTTGATTACCACCATCTTCCTCGAACCCTTCAACCTTTCAACTCCTTAACCCATCAACTCCTCACCTTCAACCCTCTCAACCCATCAACCCGCCAGAATCACTTCGAGTACTGATCGATCACCCCGGAGATGTTTCTCCGGCAGACCTCGCAGAAAACCTGGTGACGGGTGTACATGATGCAGTCGAGTTGTGAGCGGTACATGCCCTTCTGACAGTAGTTGGCCCCTTCAAAGGCGCCGACGGCACCCTTGTACTTTTCAGTGGCAAAGAAGGCATCCTCTGCCTTCTCCTGGCGCAAGAAGAGATCCTCCATTACAGTCTCCGGAAGAAGGTTCTTCCTGATACTGTCACGCTCTTCCTGTATCTTGTATCCGTATGCGTCAAACTCCTCCTTGTTCCATGGAGTCGGGATGGGCGTTCCCGCTGCGACCAGGTCCTTCCATTTCAGGTTGCCTTTATCGAGCAGGGCCGTGACATTGGTCTCCCAGGGTTCAACCGTGATCGGGGGCATCTCATATGATACCGATGAAGTATAGTATTCATCTGCCAGGCCGGCCATGTGATGTCCCATCTCGTGGATCATGATGTAGTCAGAGTACTTGTTGTCAGCAGCGACGGTGGTGTAAAGATTGTAGATCCCTCCTCCGCCGTAGGTTCTTTCATTCAGGAGGATGACCATGAATTCGTAGGGCACGGCCGAGGCGACATCCCTCACGGTTTTATTATCATAAGTCAGGGCGTAGCGCTCCGAATTGAAGGCGCTGTAGCTGACTGACAACGGGGTGTGTCTGAAAACGCCGTGATGGGGCTTGTTCACGCCCGATTGCTCAGCCGGAGTCTCCACAGACCTGATGTTGATATCGTTGCTCCGGCTTTTAAACGGTTCAGCGCCAAGCAATACACCTGACAAACGTCTGGCATCGCTGCGGAACTTCTCCATCTCACCTGATGAGTAACCGTCTCCGAGGATTACAATATCGAGCTTTTCCTGAGCAGGGCCGTTGTCCGCAATGACGTTTACCCTGTATGGGTTAACGCGGTCGGCAGGATTGACCTGGCGGTATGAGGGATCGATATCAGTCGTCCATATCCGGCTGAATTTATTCTCCGCGTTACGTTTTTTGACTATCACCGTAACAGGCTTGCCGGGCCACGGAAAACGAAGTGATTCGTGGAATGTTCCCCATCCGGCTTCCGCTTCGGGAGTGGACTGCCATTCGCCGAAAATGTTTGCAAAACCGCGGGAATACAGTAACACTCTGGTGTCCCTGTCAATCACCTCGAAGAAGTACGGGCCCAGTTCCGTCTTATCTATCAGTATTTTCCTGCTGCCGCTCCACGGGCCGTCGGAAAGCACCTTGTCGACGGCAAACATCTCTTCCATGGCGTTGCCCGTATGGAAGAAATCCAGGCGCATTGTTTTATCCAGAAAGTATTTGTCGAACGGCACATCGCCGTTGTTCACAGCAACTATTTCTGCGGCTGCGGCCTTATCTGCGGAGGGCTGGATATTTTCAACCTTATTTTTGTTTGGCTGGCACGAAAACAGAAGTGCTGCAACAAGTACAACAGGAGTGATTGATTTCATCTCTATGCGATTTTAGGAATTACCGCACAAAGGTATCACAAAACCTGTTGCAGGCATCAGGCAACAGGGGGTAATCAGGGAGAGCAACAACGGTGGCTGCTAATCGAGGGCACCGGCAACGACGTCGGTAGTAAAATTCAGGTGAACAGTGAAAGTCATTGCTCCGCTGGCATTTCCGGTAGCTGTAACTGTGATCTCGTGATCTGATAAAAGATCTGCTTCAGCCTGACTGTACACCGTGGCATTCACCGCCGGGGTAAAGGAATTGCTGGCAGAAGTAATATTTGTTTGCGTCCCTAATTCACCACTTCCGGCAACAGTAACTGTGATGGAGTTGATAGTCTGACCGGCACTTAATCCGTTAACAGTTATCACAACGGATTTCAGGTCTATCTCCCTGATTTTATCGAGATAATTCTCAATATCAGGGTTATCTGCAAGCGAAAGTGTGGCAGTTCCTGAGAAATTAACCGCATTTACATCGGAGATAAGGTCAGCCGATTTTCCGGGAGCTACAATAACTGGGATATCTGCCGTCAGGTTTGTAGAGATAGTTATTTCTGCGGCATCTTTAAACAGATTGCACCCTGTAAGCAGCATGACTGCTGCAAGTAACAATGTCATTTTTGTTTTCATAGGGTTTAGATTTAAGTTGTGCATAATGAATAACAAATATCTTCGTGCTTTGTTTAAAAATCAGCGACTTAAGAACAAATTTACAAAATAACTGAGATATTGCACAAAAAATTTTAGGGAATTTGGCATTAGGCAGCAGGCAATAGTTCAGGCCTTTCTGCGCCTGAAGCCGCCCTTGTGAGGTCTGTCCGATGATGGGTGGCGTGAGGGAGTCTTGTCATGTACTTCGGCAATGAATGCCGGAAGCGGCGCCTTAAAAACCTCGTAACCGATCAGTTTTTCTATCCGTTGCATCTTAGGTATATCTATCCTGTTGACAAGCGTTATTGCCACTCCGGTGGCTTCGGCACGTGCCGTACGGCCAATCCGGTGCACATAATCCTCAGCGTCTGACGGGGTGTCAAAATTGATTACCAGGTTGATATCCTTGATGTCGATCCCACGGCTCAGGACGTCGGTAGCCACCAGCACCCGGGTTTTGCGCGACCGGAACCTCTGCAGCGTATTCTCCCTTTCTTTCTGCTCGAGATCGGAGGAGATGCCTTCGACATTATAATTCTTCGACCGCAGTCCGCGTACAATCTCACTCACCTTCTTCTTGGTGGAGCTGAATATCAGGATGCTGTTATAGTCAGGATTGTCGGCGAGGAGGCTGTTTATCAGCGGTATTTTCTGGCTGTCGCCGCACATGTATACAGCCTGTATAACGCCCTCGACAGGCTTCGACATCTCAAGAGCGATCTCCACCGGGCTGTTCATAATGTGCTTTGACAGCATCCGTATGTCAGGCGGCATGGTGGCACTGAACATCAGTGTCTGACGCTTTTTGGGTACGTAGGAAATGATGTGTACGATATCGTCGTAAAATCCGATATCAAGCATCCGGTCGGCCTCGTCAAGGACAAGCACCTCTATCTTGTCAAATTTCACGTAGCCCAGGTTAAGATGGGAGATGAGCCTGCCCGGGGTGGCAACGATGATATCGGCTCCCTTGGAGAGGGCTTCCCGTTCCTGATCCCAGCTCTTGCCGTCGCCGCCGCCGTAGACAGCCAGCGAGGTGATGTTCAGTGTGTAGGCCAGTCCCTGTATCTGCTGGTCGATCTGTATTGCCAGCTCGCGCGTGGGAACGAGTACCAGTGTATGTGTGTGGATTGGGCGGTAATAAATGATACTGTTCATTATGGGCAGCAGGTAGGCTGCCGTCTTGCCTGTACCTGTCTGTGCGCAGCCGATGAGATCGTGGCCCTCAAGGATGACCGGTATGGCTTTTTCCTGAATAGGGGTTGTCTCGCGGAAACCCATATAGTTGATTGATTCCAGCAGCTCCGGATCCAGATCCAAATCGTCAAATATCATTTATGCCCAATAAGTTTTAGAAGTCAATAAGAAACCGCAAAAGTAATACAAATTAGGCAATAGGCAGTAAGCAGTAAGCAATAGCGGCCGTAACCGATAACCGATAACGGACAACTGTCACAGACCTAAGACTTCAGACCCTCAGACCTCAGACCAGATCAAAGCACCCCCATCTCCTTAAGGAGGAAACCGGCGTTACCGAATTTTTCAGTGATAAATAGTACGTACCTGAAATCGACCGCGATACACCTCTGCAGAGCATAGTCATACTGCCAGTTGCTTGTCATGGCTTCCCAGTTGCCGTCGAAGGCTATGCCTATGATCTCACCCTTTGCATTCATCACAGGACTGCCGCTGTTGCCTCCTGTGATATCACACTGGTTCAGGAAAGCAACAGGCACATCTGTCAGCTCGGGATCAGACCACCGGCCAAAATCTTTCACCTCCTCGAGCTTCACCAGACCTGCCGGAGCATCAAAGGGCTCCACACCAGTGTTCTTGTTGACCACACCCTTCAGCGAAGTGAACGGCTCGTACCAGACAGCATCAGCAGGCTTGTAACCCTTTATTGGTCCCCATGTAAACCTGATGGTGCCGCTGGCATCTGGGTAGAGGGCTGATCCCTTCCATTCGTACAGGGCTTCTATATACTCTTTTCTTAGTGCAGTGACATTGGCGCCAAAGACCCGGGAGACCTTAGCAGACTCCTCTGAAGCATCATAAATTCCGGCTGCGATACCTATAAAAGGATCTTCAAGTTTGACAAGCTCGGATGATGGCTTTCCAATAAGGCTCTTTGCAAACTCAATATCTTTCAGCTTTGAAGTGCTGTAAGCCTTTTCAACCCATTGTTCAGGGGTCATCCCTGAACCGGTAAAAATGTACTCCAGCCCGGCTATGCGCTGGTCTGCCGGAAGCGCCTCTGCCATCTTCAAAACTCTAAGCAGCATCGCCTTGTCAACAGGCTCAAAGTAGTCGTTATATGTATAAGTCAATCCCTCGGCAAATTCATTAAGCGCCTCCTGCGTCAGTCCGGGCTGTCTTTCTTCCTCAGGCTTCTCAAGTTCCACAGCAAGGCCATAAACCTGCGCCGCCACACCAGAAAGGGTACCGGAAAGACCCTGCAGAATACCAATGACATTATCCCTGTCTCTTGTCTTTTCGAGGATGTCATACTGTGCTTTTTCCTTTGCAAGGATATCAGCATATTTTGCTTTTCTCTCAGGAGTACTGTTTGCCCAGGTCAGGAACTCTTTTTCAAAGTCGAGCTTTTTCTGCAGGAAACCGGTTTTTGTCATGCCTTCGATGTTACCCTGGTAGTTCTTCATTGCATTTGCAAGTCCCTTCTCAATACTTGCGACCTTAAGCTTGCCGGCAGGATCATCTTTGGTGAGCCCTTCGCAGAGATCAATTATCTCTTTGAAATTGCTGACAGAGAAAGGGTAGTTCTTTTGCAGGTTCCATGCGACAGAGTTAGATGAACGGTATCGTGTAGTTTGACCCGGATAGCCAATAATAAAATTGAAGTCTCCCTCGTCAAGGTCTCCCTTCGAGACCTTCAGCCATACCTCCGGTTTGTAAGGAACATTCCCGGCGCTGTATTCCGTGCCTTCACCTGTAGGACTGACATACACTCTCATGAATGAGAAGTCGCCGGTATGCCTGGGCCACATCCAGTTATCGATCTCGCCCCCATAGTTTCCAATGGATAAGGGAGGCGCATATACAATACGTATGTCTTTGAAAACCTTATATGTATACATTATATATTGCCTGCCTTCAAAAAGTGGGACGACGATAGCCTCGTTATCACTTTCCTTTTCTTTCACTGCTTCGGTCATGGCAGCTATCTTATCATTTATCTTTTTGTCTTTTTCGACAGGATCAGTGATGTCTTTTGCTGCCGCGAGGACCTCTTCGGTCACATCTTTCATTTTAATCATGATTGAGGCCTGATAGCCCGGGGCGCTTATCTCAGCAGAGCGTTCCTTAGCGAGAAAGCCATTGGTAAGGTAATCACTGCTGACGCTTGATGCCCGCTGAAGTGCGGTATATGCCACATGGTGGTTGGTGACAACAAGTCCTTCAGACGACACAAATGAAGCAGAGCCTCCTCCGAGCTGGAGAATGGCATTGGCAAGGCAGGGCTTGTCAGGACTGTAGATTTTTTCCACAGGGATCTGCAGTCCTTTCTTAGCAAGATCAAGCTGTCCCAGTTGAGACAGCAGCCACATTCCCTCCTGAGCAACAGCTGAGAGGGCTGTAATAGTACAAAAAACGCAAATAATAAAAAGCTTTTTCATGGCATTAAGATTTAATTGTAAGGACTACAATTTAGGCATTATTGATGCACAGAACAATTATTTTGTTCAGGCAATCGGCAATTGGCAATAGTGATGGCACGGTGGAAGGGGCATGGAGCAAGACCGCTAACGGATAACCGGTGACGGATGATGGATAACGAATAACCGCCAAAGACCTAAGACTTCAGACCCTCAGACCATTAGACCAATCAGAGGCCAGCCCTGATGAGCTTCAGATCTGTCTCCAGGCCGTCAAGATGGATGAGAGACCAAACTTGGGGAGTAATTACAAACTTCTCCTTGGTCCATCCGAGGGAATCATCAGGTGCTTCTCTGAAGTCAAAGATGCCAGGGACAACTTCTGCCAGCCTGGTATTCTCATCACTTTTTCCAAGTTGATTAATAAGATCGGCCAGTGAGGACTGCAGCCTGTAATCCATTGTCGGATCCTTTCCTTCGATGATCAGTGCCCGGGAAGAGATATCGTGTGCTTGTGGGATCCGCAAGGTCCACGGGTCATTGTTCCATTGTTCCTCTGACGTCCTGTCGGCAGCGAAGATCCTAGACTGATAATCATCAACAATCTTCAGCACCTCATCAATTTTCAGGGCCACAGGTGTATGAGCGGCAGAAGAGGGGAGCTCATCCAGCACTGCTTCCAGCCTGTTATAGTTGCGCGACAGTCCCATGCTGTCGTCTATCTTTTCCTTCGAGACATTCAACGCCAGCAGCGCAGAGAAGACCGAGATACCGGCCAGCAGGAACAGAACATAAACCGTATTATAAATACTGAAGCTTTTGTCCTTCGAAGTAACGGCTAGGAAAACCGGCAGGAAAACAATATACGGGAATGGCAGCGCTATAATAAGAGCCATGCCAGCTCCCGGCCAGTGCATTATCTTGAAAAGCATTCCGCCGAACACCACGAAGCACGTCAGCCATGTAACTATATAAATTGCGGGATGCTTACTGTTGCCTTCAGTCCTGTAATGATTTCTGAGGGCAAGGGGAAGAAAAACAAGGACAAGCATAACTATTCCGAGAATTAACAGCTGACCTCCGCCCGGCCAGTGATTTATCTTGAGAAGTGCGCCAAGAATAATTATCGATGTCGTTATCAGACCTAATATATATATCTTCTGTTTCATGATCTTCTGTATTATTGACTGTTATTGTTTTGCAGCAACTGAAAGAGCATAAGACTCTGCTGTAAGGATACCGTTTTTCATAAGCTCCAGCATATGAAGTCCGGTCATCAGGGATACCCTGTCAGTTTCAGGATTGAAATCCGGCAGGTAGGCAGAAGGATCAAGGAGCTTTGCATACTTGCCAAAATCACTTCCAGGGGTCAGTCCTGATAAGTAATCAGAGTAGTCTTTCAGGACTGTGTTCAGTTCCGTGCGGGAACCGGATCCGTCGCGGAATAATTCCCTGAAAGGTACGTTGTTAAACGGATTGCTTAGGAGACTAAACTGAATCTCTGGTCCGCTTTCAGTCTCCTTGATCTGGTAGGTCAGAGTGGCCGGTACACCGGGTTTTCCTTCAGCCATGGAAATCATCTTTGCCTCCGTGTCATTTATGAACTTCAAAAGATCATTCGTTTTGTCATTGATCTCAGCCAGAACAGGAGATGCAACCGAATCTTTACAATTACTGATAAAATCCTGATTTTGGGTGAATTTATATTCAAACAATGCCTGTTGTTCCTTCTGATGGCTGTAGTAGCCTGTATCGTAGTTTCTCTGAAGGCTGAGGTTTAGAAGTACACCGGGGAGCACAAGAGCCATCGAGCCGGCAACCATCACGATGAATTTTGCGCTGACATTTTTGTCCTCCTTCCAGGTGATCCATGTGTACCATGGAAAAACCACCAGGAAGATAATTACCACTCCACAAGTCATGAACAGTGATGACAGGGGCCAGTGCTGTATTTTGCAAAGGAGCGCCAGCGTATAAAAGATCAGTCCTGCCGCACCCAGGATATATACTATTTTTTTGGGACTGTTTTCCTGGTCCTTTAGCTTGCTAACAAGCAATGCCGGGATAAAGGCAAAGATCCCGGAGAGTGATGCAACCATCAGGATCAGGGCTGCCAGTGGCCAGTGCTGAACTTTGGACGCCACTCCGATAATGAACAGCATTGCTGTGATGAAAGCCGAGATATAAAGGAAGAGTCTCTTACTGCTGTGCGTCTCTTTCCAGAGAACGGTCAGCGCCGAAGGCATGAAAACAAAAGCGAGGGTAAAGGCGCCGAGTGTCAGCAGGATACCTGCTCCCGGCCAGTGCATTACTTTAAATAATGCAGCAAAGCCAAGCATGACAGTGCCTGCTATGGCTGAGATTTTCATTGTGCTTTTCATTTGTTTGTATTTTGTGTCAACTGCATAAAGTGTTTCTTCCTGTATCTCCTTCAGCCTCCTGCGGCCAACTTTTTCTTTTACTGCCACATAGGCTTCATGGAAGCTCAATCCATTCTGCATCTCATTTTCAACATCACAGCATAGATGATCTATAAGCTCATCCGCAAGATGCGGGAAGGTGATCTCCTGCTTCCTGATGTCATTGCTTATCTGATCAATATTCCGTAAACTCAGCTCAGGCATGGCTCAGTCCGGGTTGCGGATTGACAATGTTCTGGAGAGACTCGATAAACATTTTCAATTCCTGTATCTTCTCTGTAACCACGGAGTGACCCTTCTCGGTGAGGCTGTAATAAATGCGTATCCGGTTATTGAAGTTCTCCGTTTCGGTGACCAGCACCCCCTCGTCCTCAAGCTTATGCAGCACAGGGTAGAGGGCACCGTAGGTAAGCCTGATCTTGCCCTCTGTAAGGGTTTCGACCTTGCGTGTTATCTCGTAGCCGTACATGCGGCCGTTCTCCTGGAGCAGCTTCAGAACGATTGTCTTCAGTGAGCCTTTTATGAGATCTGTAGGTATCATTCTTGTATATTTAAATAACTTATATATTACAAATATATTATATTATTAATTAAAAATACAAATATTTGAAAAAAAAGAGTCCGCGTCTGACCGCGGACCCCTTTAATTAACCCTAAACTAACCTAACCTATGAAAAAACTCTTCTTGGACAGTACAAAATTAGGTCCTATAACCATTGCTGTCAATAGCTATCAATGTGTATTTTCTGAAAATCTTTTTGATTGATGCCTGATGCAACCAGGCATTTCAGTAAATGAGCGGAACCATCCCGATGCTAGTTTTCCTCTACCTCGAGGTAGATATACTTCGCATGTGGATAGAGAGAGGTGATATCGGACTTGACCTGAGCTGTGATGCTCTCAATGGCTGATGCTACGGTAGTGTCCTCAATATCGACAGATATCAGCAGAATGAAGTTGTTGTTGCCGATATACATTGAACGGATACTGTTTACATGCCTGACAGCTTTATGCCGGGTGACTATCGATTTGACCTCGTTTCTCATCTCACGGGAGATGTTCTCACCCACAATCAGCTTGCGTAATTCATTGGCGAGCAGGTACGACATTGTAATCAGCAGGCACCCCACCAGCATCGTCCCTATCACATCAAATATCGGGTTGATCAGCGACAGGAGACTTGAGATCAGAACGATGGTCAATCCTGCCAGCGCTGCAAAATCCTCAATCAGGATCACGAATATGTTGGTGTCGGTAGAATCTAAGACTGCCCTGACAATCTTTGCAGACGTGGCCTTTCGGAATTCTTTCAACGCAACGGTGAACGACTTCAGCTCGATGACGATGGATAAAGCCAGGACAATGAAAATATAAATATAATTATCGAGCGGCTCAGGATGCTGGAACTTATGGATTGCTTCGTAGATAGAATAGCAGCCTCCCAGGAAGAACAGCAGGACGGCTACGAGAAAGCCCCAGAAGTATTCTTCCTTGCCGTAGCCGAATGAATGGATCTCGTCAGCACCCCTCCTCGAACGTTTTCTGCCTATCAGCAGGAAGACCTGGTTGGTGGTGTCGGCCAGCGAATGGATGGCTTCGGCCAGCATGGCCGAGCTGCCAGAGAGAACAGAGACGATATATTTGATTACTGCAATAGTAAAATTGCCGACAAGGGCGAATATTACCGCGCGAAGTGAGTTGCTCTGCTCTTTCATCTGTTTTGAATACCGAAGGCAGGGGCAAATTTAGTAAAATAAAAAAGGCAGTAGGCATTGGGCAGCAGGCAGCGGTCCGGAAACCAGGGAATCAAAAAAAGCGCAGGGAAGTTTTTCTCTGCGCTCTTTGCTTTGTGCTCCAGGCTATCTATCTGGGCGATGATCTGTCGTTGTCAGATCCGCGAGAGCTGCTGTTACGCTCGGGAGAAGAGCTGCTCCTGCCCTGGCTGCTGCTGCCTGATCTCTGAGAAGAAGCGCTGCTTCTGCTCTGGTTGCTGCTGTGGCTTGATGATCTGGCTTCAGGAGCTGCTGACCTCTGGGGCTGCGACCTCTGTACTGAAGCTTGCTGTCTAGAGGTTGAGGGCTGCGACCTCTGTACTGAAGCCTGCTGTCTCGAAGCTGAGGGCTGCGACTTCTGTACTGAAGCCTGCTGTCTCGAAGCTGAGGGCTGAGACTTCTGCACTGAAGACTGTTGTCTCGAAGCTGAGGGCTGTGACCTCTGCACTGAAGACTGCTGTCTCGAAGCTGAGGGCTGCGACCTCTCTACTGAAGACTGCTGTCTCGAAGCTGAGGGCTGCGACCTCTGCACTGAAGCCTGCTGTCTCGAAGCTGAGGGCTGCGACCTCTGCACTGAAGACTGCCTTGAAGGCTCTGACCTCTGTACTGTTGCAGATCCTGAAGAGGCTGACCTCTGTGTTGAGGCAGAAGCTGATCTCTTGGTTTCAGAAGCAGATGATCTCCGGGCTATGTCAGCAGTTGATCTCTGGGCTGAAGGAGCACTCTGTGCTGATGACTGTCTGCGTGTATCTGCACTGCGGCTGGCTTGAGTTCTGGCGTACATTTCCTCACCGTCTCTCCTCTGCTCAGGGTGCGAGTAGGTGTTGGCGTAGTTGCCTGCGCTTACCCTGTGCGCTACCTCGGACGAATGCTGACGCATGCTTTGATAGTAGTGGTCGTCGTAGTAATGGTACCTGTTGTAGTCACAGTGGCGGTAGTGTGCGTAGTAGTCATTGTGCCAGTTGTAATGGTATCCGTAGTAGTAGTGCCAGTAGTAAGGTCTCCATGGGTTCCAGTACACCGGGTAGTAACCCCAGTACCATGACGAGTGCCAGCTTACGTAGTACGGGTTGTACATGAACCTGATCACCGGCCAGGCAGCGACCTCATAATATGTGGTAGTTACCACTTTGACATTGTCTGTGTAGACTGTCGTGCCTTTGTAGCCGGGATTAGGTGTTTCTGCATAAATGGGTTCGACGATATAGTTTTTTCCGTACAGCGCCTCGTCACCGACGAGCTGTATCTGCACTGATCCGTCCTTGAACTGTTGTACTGTAAACACTGCCACATCCTGCGCTTCATTGCGGTTAAGCGCAGTACGCAGTACTATGGTGTGTGCATTTCCGTCAGGATAATCGGTTACAGTTATGTAATCAACCAGGTTGTCACCGTTAAGGTCGAGGTTGTTGATCTTCGATTTTTCATCGTTAAGGTCTCTCTCGAAAGCCTCAAGTGTTTCAGATTCCTGGAACAGTTTCATGGTTGCGTAGAGGTTCAGGTTATCCCCCGGCAGACCGAGGTACTCCTCAGGGTAGTTCCCGGCGCTGACTGCTGTCAGTGATGCTATCAGGACTGTGAGGATCGATGTGCAGATGAACTTTTTCATTTCTTTAAGTTTTATGAAGATTTACTCTTCATAAAGGATATATGCAAAGGGTGTGCCAAACCCGGGAGGGACCTCGTGACAACAGAAAACAAAAAACCCTGAACATAGTAGTTACAGAGTTTAATGTTGTGATATGGTGATTATTACTTCTTACCCTGGCCTCCGCCCTTTGATCCGTTTGCAGGTTTCTGCTGATTACAGGCAGGCCGGGCGATCTGGTTTTTGAACTGATCGCGTGGACGGAAGTATGCTATAACAGCAATTATCAGTGCCGGGAAGTATCTTGGCGCTGTCCCCGACGACAGACCGCAGGACAAATAGCACCTATTTGTGATTGGTACAAATTTTGTATACCTTTGCCGCGATTTAAGCATAAGTTAGATCTGTTTAGTCAGCTCTTCTCTACCAAAATCACTTTTGAAGAGATTCTTTCTACAACCACTAGTTTACGCTGAACATTTTTTCGCCAAAGGAGCATTACCACTTTGAACAGATATATGGTTAATGAAATTTTCAGCGGCATTAACCAATCATTTTATAAATGGAATATTACAAAAATTCCCGACGAAGGGAAAAAAAGAACTTCAATCAACAAAACACGGTAAAAACAAGAACACCAAACAGGAAGAAGAAGAACAACGCCCGCAGTCTCAGTCCCGGGCAGTTTATCAGCAAGGCATCATCTGTCCATGCTGAGGCATATTCATCAGACAGGTTCATTGATGATCTTCCCGTTGATCTGGCCATCATCCGCAATCTTCAGAAAAAAGGCTACGAGAAGCCTACCGAGATACAGGATAAAACCATCGAAGCTATACTTAACGGACGCAACCTTATGGGTCTGGCGCAGACAGGCACAGGCAAGACAGGTGCGTTTCTGATACCAATCATACATAACCTGCTCAGGAAGGATGCCAATATGCAGGTGCTTGTAGTCTCACCTACTCGTGAGCTTGCGCTGCAGATAGACAGTGAGTTCAGGAGCATCGCTCACGGGCTTAAGCTCTACAGCACATGCCTGATAGGAGGCACAAGCGTATGGCGCGATGTCGAGAACCTTCGCAGACCCGGGCAGATCGTAATCGGCACACCGGGCAGGATGAATGACATGATGCGCCAGGGAGCCCTGAAACTTAACAGGTTCAATATTCTGGTGCTCGATGAGTTTGACAGGTTGCTTGACATGGGTTTTGCTGCTGACATCAAAAGACTCGTCGAAAGCATGAATAACCGCACTCAGACAATTCTTTTCTCAGCTACCGAGGATAAGAGCCAGAAAGCAATCATCAGCAATCTTATGACTGATGCTTATGAGGTGAGGGTCAGGAATGAAAATATTTCCGCTGACAACATCGACCAGGATATTATCACAGTGAAGGAGGGAGAGAATAAGATCGAAATCCTCCTTAAAATGGTACGCGATAAGTCGTTCGAGAAAGTGCTGGTGTTCGCCGATACCAAACGCGGAGTAAGCCGTATTTGCCGCGACCTGCGCAAGGGTGGAATAACCGTTGATGAGATACACGGCGATAAGTCACAGAATTATCGTATCAAAGCCCTGGAGTCGTTCAGGAACCGCAAGATACAGGTTTTGGTGGCTACCGATGTGGCAGCGAGAGGACTGGATATCACCAATGTCTCGCATGTTATTAACTTCCAGGCTCCCAAAGACATAGAGAGCTATATACATCGCATTGGGCGGACAGGCAGGGCAGGTGCCAGCGGTAAGGCGCTGACATTTATTAACTAAAAACCGAAAGAATATGGCGGGACCGAACAACAGTTACATCAAAAAGCAAAAGACCGAGAAGCGTCTGAAGAAGAGAAAAGACAAGGAGCAGAAGAAGCAGTTCCGTAAAGAGAACTCCTCCGGCGGAGAATTTGAAAACATGATCGCTTATGTTGATAAATTCGGCCGGATAACCAATGAGCGTCCTGAAGAGGATGCTGTTCAGAAGGATTAGAAATTTTTACCCGTTCATCTTTTCCCTGGCCTCAACACACCACATCAGCTCGCCGATGAATGCGGAAGCACGCTTGCCAGTGACTTCACTGTCAGCGGGTGTGCCTTCTTCATCAAATGTCACCGTGACCTTTGGAACGGGAAACATCGCGGGGACAGTCCAGGCACGTATCTTCCACAGCACAAACTGTAATTGGGTGAGGACCTGTGTTCCTCCAAAGGAACCGTCGGAAACGGTGGTTATGGCCACTGGTTTCCTCCGCCACTCATCGGTAAGCAAATCAATAACGTTCTTCAGACTGGCAGGATAACCGCCGTTATACTCGGGAGCAATAATTATCACACCACTGGCAGAACGTATCTTTTCCGCAAACTGAAGAACTGCCGGTGCCGGGTCATGCTGATGGCGCAGCCGTTCATCAAAGAGAGGGAAGTTGTACTCCTTGAGATCGAGTATCTCCGCCGAAGCCAGTTTGTTTTCCTCAAGATACCGTTTAAAGTAAAGCGCCACTCTGTGGCTGTTCCTGCCGCGCCTGACGCTGGGAGAGATGATAGCTATCGTTTTCATGATTCAGTCCTGAGTTACAAAGAAAGGTTAAAAGTCCTGAAGTCAAAACACTTTACGGTCGCTTCTCAATTGCCTTAAAATTATTACCGAACTTTAAAATATTATTCCCGGTGATTCGTCTATGCAAATAAAAGGAGAGATAAATGAGCCCCTCTGAATCAGAAAAGATCAGTACTGCATATAAAAGCGAGAAGAAAAAGCTTCTCGGCTATATAAGCAGGAGGGTGCCCGCACATATGGAGGCAGAGGATATACTGCAGGATGTCTTCTACCAGCTCACGGTGGGCTTCAGGGATCTCGACAGGATACAAAACCTCACGGCATGGCTGTACAGGGTGACAGATAACCGCATAACGGACCTCTTCCGCAAGAAGAGACCGTTGAGCATATCCTACTCTGAGAGTGCCGGTGGAGGTGATGACGAGCCATTAACTCTCGAAGAGATACTTCCGTCACTCGGACCTGCACCGGAGGATGAAGAGATCAGAGAGATGATATGGGATACGATAGCGGATACGCTTGATGAGCTGCCCGCAGAGCAGAGAGACGCTTTCGTTGCAAATGAGTTTGAGGATATGAGTTTCAGCGAGATATCTGAGAAAACCGGTGTTCCGGTAAATACCCTCATCTCAAGGAAGAGATACGCCGTTCTTGCTCTCAGGGAAAACCTTAAGGAATTGTATAAAC
This sequence comes from uncultured Bacteroidales bacterium, assembly GCA_963743775.1. GTDB lineage: Bacteria > Bacteroidota > Bacteroidia > Bacteroidales > VadinHA17 > SR-FBR-E99. The sequence goes on along the minus strand of CAVURA010000005.1, from coordinate 11,816 downwards.
TATTAAAAAATGAATGATATGAAAACACTTAAAGTATTTAAGTACATAGGTTTCGGAATCCTCGGAATAGGGTTTGTGTTCCTGGTTATCTGGGGTGTGATGGCACTGTGGAACTGGCTTATACCCAGCATTTTCAACGGCCCGTTGCTGACTTACTGGCAGACAGCCGGCCTCTTCCTCCTGTCGAAGATTCTGCTCACGGGTATCGCACCGGGTGGAGGACACCATGGCAAGAGTTATAAAAAAGACTGGCGCAGAACATACCACGGCAAATACGGGTCATGGTGTGAGGAGGCAAAGGAAGAGACCGCAGCGCCTGAGGTATAGAGAGTGATGGCGATCCCGCAGAGCGGGAGAGGCAGTCCACGTAGGAGGGAATCCGACTGGACTGCCTGACCATACAATAATTTGCTCCAACTATGCCGCTTAATTTGTAAATTCACGTCTTTATGACGTAATTTTAAAACCTTTATCTTTATCAAAACTATAATCCACATTTATGAAGAGATTATTCGTATTGCTGCTTCTGCTGGCCGGAGCCGGCATGACAGGAGATATCTGGTCGTGCACTACATTTATTATTTCAGGTAAAAATACTCCGGACGGGAAACCGATACTGTACAAAAACCGCGATACGGGAACACTCGATAATGCAATCGTCTTTTTCAGTGACGGCAAGTATCAGTTTATTGGTGTTGTCGATTCAAGGGAATCGTGGAAGCAGGAAGTGTGGGGCGGTTTTAACTCAGCCGGATTTGCCATCATGAATTCGGCCGCCTATAACAATAATGTCGGCGACGCTTCAAAATTTGCCGATCAGGAAGGAGTGGTCATGAAGCTCGCTTTGGCCTCATGTGCCACGCTGGCCGATTTTGAGAAGATGCTCACCGACCTGCCCAAACCTCTCGGTGTTGATGCCAACTTCGGTGTCATTGATGCTTCCGGCGGAGCCGCCTACTACGAGACCGGCAACTATGGCTTTAAGAAAATCGATGCCAATGATCCTGCTCTTGCACCATACGGTTATTTAATCCGTACCAATCACTCGTTCACTGGCACTGTAGATGTGGGAGGAGGGTACATCAGATATGCTGCTGCCAGCGAAGCGCTTAATATGGCCGCGGCACAGAAGAAGATTGAGCCTCAATATCTCCTTAATAATATCTCGCGTAACCTGAACCATTCGCTCACCAAAGTGAACCTGAGGGCAGACCTGCCCGGCGACAACAAGAGTGCTGAATTCAGGAGCTTCGAGGATTTTATCCCGCGCTTTTCAACCGCATCAGTTATCATGGTTGTAGGTGCCGCAAAGGGAGAAGATCCGTCAGCATCAATGGCATGGATGGTTGCCGGCTCTCCGCTGACTGCGGTGGCTGTGCCGGTATGGGTCAGCGCCGGCAAGAAACTGCCCTGGGTGGTGAGCATGAAGGATGACATGCATGCTCCTCTCTGTGACGCTGCCATGCAGCTCAAGGGTCAGCTCTTTCCAATCAGCCGCGGAAATGGCAGCAAATACATCAATGTGGCTGCTCTCATCAATGATGATAACACCGGAATCCTCCAGCGTCTTGAGCCGGTAGAGAATGAAATATTTAAAAAGACTGCTGAAATGATGACTGCCATGAAAGGGAATAAGTCGGATAAAGAATTGAAGCTCGAGCATTATAAGTGGATTGACAGCTATATCATTCAGTCATACAAAGAACAATTTGGCATTGAGATAAAATAATGGGCAATAAGTAATAGGCAGTAATCCAGGACTTTAGACTTTCAGGGCCAAAAACAAATTGACTACAATTCCTACAAATCATTTGAATATGAGAATCAAACAACCACGAGCAACAAGAATCATGACGGTTCTTGCTGTTATTGTTCTAATTGCATCCGGAACGGCTTCCGGCATCGAAAAATACAGCGATCCTGCCGGTGTGAACAAAAGAATCGGTCAGATACAACAGGGCTCGGCAGGGCTGGTAAAAGTGCATAAGATGGCTGTCACTCCCGGCGGAACAGATGTGCTCATGATAGAGATAGGAAAGTCAGGTTCAGGTGTGCCCGCGGTGCTGGTCGCCGCCAACATGTCTGGCACAACACCCATCGCCACCGAGGCGGCTCTGTCGCTGGCATCAAGAATAGCTGCCAGCGATTCTCTCTCATCGGCTTTGACATGGTATATAGTGCCCATGGGTAACCCGGATGCTTACAACCGCTGGTTCAGTAAACCACTTTACATGGACCCGGGTAATGCCACTCCGTTTAACGAAGACAACGATGACCAGACAGATGAGGATGGGTACAATGACCTGGACGGCAATGGTATAATCACGCAGATGAGGGTGAAGAAGCCTGATGGCACCATGATACCTGTTGCCGGCGATCCCCGCCTGATGCGCAAGGCTGATCCTCTCAAAGGAGAGAAGGGCATATATAAACTCTATACCGAGGGTATAGACGATGACGGTGATGGACAATATAATGAAGACACCCCTGGCGGGACAGACGTCAATGTCAACTTCCCCCATCTATTCAAGGCCTTCGACAAGCGCAGCGGATTGTATCCGGGCTCGGCGCCGGAGTCAGGCGCATTGCTGAAATTTGCCTTCTCCCATCCGGAGATAGCAATGGTATTCTCTTTCGGATCAACTAATTTTCTTCTCTCCCCGCCCCAGGGTGGCAGGAAAGGAGAGGCTGACATGGAAAAGATTAAAATCCCTGAGGATATAGGAAAGATGATGGGATTTGATGTCTCACGCACTTACACCATGGCTGAGATCATTGAAGCCGTGCAGCCGATGGTCCCGCCCGGGGTTACGCTCGACGAAGGCATGGTAGCCAACTTCCTTGGACTGGGAGCTATCGTCAATCCCATGCAGGAGGACCTCGCATTCTATAATGAAATCTCAACAGACTACAAGGAATATCTGAAGAAAAAAGGTGTAACCGGGGAACGTTTTGATCCCGCACAGCCGGAAGACGGCTCATTTGAGCTGTGGGCCTATTATCACCTGGGTGTACCCGTATTCAGCATGGACATCTGGGGGTTACCTAAACCGAAGGAGGAGAAGAAAGAGGGCAGCGGCCTTACGATCGAAGCGCTCGAAAAAATGTCAAATGACGATTTTCTGGCGCTGGGTGAGGACAAGATCAATGCTTTTCTGAAAGAGAGGGGTGCGCCTGAACAGTACAATGCAAAGATGGTTATTGCAATGGTGAAGGGAGGACAGGTTACTCCGGCACAGATGGCAGGCATGATGAAGCAGATGCCGCCTCCAGCGACCGATGAGAAGAAGGGTGACCCGAAGGAGGCAGCATGCCTTGCTTTCTCTGACAAATGGATGGAAGGCAAAGGATTTACTCCATGGAAAAAATATAATCACCCGACACTTGGCGAAGTTGAAATAGGAGGGTTCACGCCCTTCTCCGATAACACCCCTCCGGCAGTAATGGTCGACTCTCTCCTTGATCTGCAACTTCCTTACGTGTTTGAGCTGGTGAAGCGTCTGCCGAAACTGCAGTTGTCTGAAACCAAACTTACTGAGAAGGGTGGCGGTGTTTACCAGCTCGAGGCCTGGGTGACCAATGAGGGTTATCTGCCGTTCCCGACAGCCATGGGCAAGAGGAACAAGATTCCTGTACCCGCTATCATTACCCTTGAGGGAGACGGCATGGAGATCCTTTCCGGTAAGAAGAGGACACCGGTGAATGAGGTGGGAGGAAAGAAGTCTGCCAGGTATATCTGGCTTGTCAGGGCTCCGAAAAAAGGGACAATGACCCTGCGGCTTGAATCAAAGCAGGCCGGAACAGATTCAAAGAAGATAAATATCGGAGGCTAGCCATGAAGAATAAAAGATCAGTTATAGCAGTTGGGCTGATGGCTTTGGCCATCACCCTGTCGCAGGCCCAGGAAGTAAAGGTGCCACTGAGGTTCGACTTTTATTACAGCTATGAAAAGGTGGTTGAAGCTCTTAAGGCGCTTAATGCGGCATACCCTGAGCTTACAAAGCTGGATGAAGTAGGGAAGAGCGAGGAAGGAAGAACAATCTGGGCTCTGACAATCAACAATCCCAAAACAGGTGAACCACTTTCAAAACCCGGTGTATATGCTGACGGCAATATACACGGTAATGAGATACAGGCCGGTGAGGTTTGTCTATACCTTGCAAACAGGCTGCTGACAAACTACGGCAAGCTCAAAGACATAACCGAGGTGGTTGACCGTAACGCTTTTTATATCATTCCTGTGGTGAATGTTGACGGGAGAGCCCATTTCTTTGATGATGCCAACACTCCCAGCTCAAACCGCGGGTTAAGAATACCTGTCGATGATGACAATGACGGCCTCTTTGATGAGGATGGTCCTGAAGACCTTGATGGCGACGGCAACATTTCAACCATGAGGATCAGGGACACCCTGGGCAGGCTGAGGACTGACCCTGAGGACAAGAGGCTGATGATACCCGTCAAGCCAGGTGAGAAAGGCGAGTGGACAAGACTGGGGCAGGAAGGGATAGACAATGATGGTGACGGCAAGATTAACGAGGACTCTGAAGGATATGTTGACGGTAACAGAAACTGGGGTCACAACTGGAACCCGCCGTATGCGCAGAGTGGTTCGGGTAATTACCCATTTGAGGGCACTGGTATAAAGGCTATCGCGGAATGGATGCTTGCACGGCCGAATATCATAATGGTATTTGCTTTTCACAATTACGGAGGAATGTATCTCAGAGGACCGTCATTCAAGGCGGAAGGCGAGCTTCCCCAGGGAGACATCGCGGTTTATAACTACCTGGGTAAGAATATTGAAAAAATCGTACCAGGGTACAAATACCTTATCAGTTGGAAAGACCTCTATCCGACTTATGGTGATTTTACCGACTTTACCGATAACCTTCTGGGCTCGTACTCGTTTGTGGGCGAGCTGTACATGGGCGAGGCCGAGACATTTGACGGGACACCGCTGAGGAAGGAAGCAGAGGCCTCCATGTTCGAAGAATCATCGGAGACAGACAGGCAGAGACTGCAGTTCAATGACCGCGTCACACAGGGAGAGCTGTATAAGGAATGGAAACCCTACAAGCATCCGCTCTACGGTGATATTGAGATAGGCGGATGGGTTAAGATGAGCAGTCGTCTGCCCCACCCGTTCATGCTCCAGGATCTTGTTCACAGGAATGCATCGACGGTTATCTTTACGGCAAAGTACACTCCGAAGGTAAAAATGGATGTATTTGAAATCAAGGAGCTGGAAAATAACCTGTGGAGGATCAGGGTAAGGCTGATAAATGAAGGAGTTATGCCCTCAGTCACCAACCTGACGGTAAAGAATAAGCTGTATCCGCTTGACATGCTTAGTGTAAACAGCAGTGGTGCAAAGGTGGTCAGCGGCGGCAAGATTACTGATCTCTACATGGATCTGGTTGAATACAAGGAGTATAAGCCTGAGATACAGTTCTGCCAGGTACCGGGGCAGGGTAAGGTTGAGTACCAGTTCCTGGTTAGCGGCAAAGGCAGTGTTGATATAAAATACGAATCAAGGAAAGCCGGGACAATCATGCTGAGTGCGCCGCTGAAGCCGAAACCGTAAAGACAACAGACCACAAACTGAAGGATCAGTAAGGATTATGGATGGTCAGAAGATACAAAGCACAAGGCCGGAGTGGATGGAGATAATCTCCAGGTACAATAAACCGGTTCCTCTCAAAAGCTGGTGGCAGATCATTAATTCCGTGGGCTCTTATCTGATCCTGTGGTTCCTTATGGTAAAGTCACTTGAGATATCTTACTGGCTTACCCTTGTATTATCCGTTTTTGCAGCCGGATTCCTCGTCAGAATATTTATTATTTTTCATGACTGCGGTCACGGATCATTCTTCAGGTCAAAACGCATGAACACAGTAGTGGGTATTATCACCGGTCTCTTTGTCTTTACTCCATATCACCGGTGGCACCGTGATCATCATATACATCATCAGACTGTGGGTAACCTTGATAAAAGAGGCACAGGAGATGTGATGACCCTCACTGTGGAGGAGTATCACAACCTGTCCGGCTGGCAGCGTTTCGGCTATCGCCTGTATCGGAATCCTTTCTTTCTCTTTGGCATTGCTCCTATTTTATTATTTGCTGTGCTTTACCGCTTTACGAAGAAATATATGTCATGGCGTGAGAGGCTATACATACTCCTTACAAATCTGGCGCTTGCCGGAATGATAGCCCTTGTAATATGGGCAATAGGATGGAAAGCTTATCTCCTTATTCAGCTTCCGGTGCTTTACATTGCCACTGTTCACGGCGTCTGGCTTTTTTATGTGCAGCATCAGTTCAGACATGTGAAATGGACCGACAGTGGGAACTGGGATTACATGACGGTAGCACTAAAAGGCAGCTCGCTCTTCAAACTCCCGGTGATACTGAACTGGTTCACCGGCAGCATCGGGTACCATCATATACATCATCTTAGTCCGGGCATTCCCAACTACAATCTCAAAAGGTGCCACCTTGAGAATTCACTTTTCTGGCAGGTAAAACCTATAACTTTCATGTCAGCATTTGAATCATTGCTGCTTAGGCTTTATGATGAAAAAAGGGAAATGCTCATCACATTCAGGGAAAGGCGGAATGCAAAGGTCGAAGCAGGCTAATCAGGGAAAGCTATTAAACAAACAGGGCTGAGCATTAATGGGGAGGCCAAATCATAACCGGTAACTGACCTCAGACTTTCAGACTTTACGGACTTTCAGACTTCAGGGACTTTGGGCACTTTAGGCACTTTTGCCTTTTGCCTTTCTCCTTTTACCTTCCCGGTATTTACCGGTTCCTTCTTTTCGGAAGGTTTGAACTTCTCCGTGACCAGCTCCGGCCATTTGAGGTCAAGCTCCTTCAGGGTCTTCAGCACCACTACGGCCACGGCATACAGTTTCTGCCAGTTCTTGTCAGCGGGGACCACCGTCCATGGCACCTCGCTGCACCTGGTTAGAATCTTCTGGTAAACCTTCATATACTCATCATACTTCTCGCGCGTATCCCAGTCGCCGTCCTTGTGCTTCCAGTGCTTCTCCTTCAGCTCGATACGTTCCATCAGCCTCTCTTTCTGGGTTTCTTTTGAGACGTTAAGGAAGAACTTCAGCACCTTCGTTCCGTTCGATTCAAGAAGCTTTTCAAAGGTGTTTATCATCTCATAACGTTTATCGATCACCTCAGCAGGGATGTATTTCCCCACCGACGGTACGAGGATATCTTCATAGTGTGATCTGATGAAGACCTGCATGACCCCGCTTGCAGGGCATACCTGGTGGATCCTCCACAGAAAATCGTGGGAATACTCAAGGTCAGTCGGTTTTTTAAAGCTATAGACTTCCAGGCCGATAGGGTTGCAATATCTCAGCAGTCCTTTGGTCAAGCCATCCTTACCGGAAGCATCGGTGCCCTGCAGGACAACAATAATGCTATACTTGTTCTGAGCATACATCTTGTATTGCAGCTCGCCGATCTCTTTAAGCATCTTCTCAGTCTTCTTCTCAGTCTCATCTTTGTCCCATTCCTTATTGAATGTCGGGTACTCACTTATTTTCATCGTTTTAAGTTTTATGACGGTATTGTAAAATTAAGAATTAAGAGTTAAGAATTAAGAATTTTTGATTAAGAATTTGGGGTTCGGGGAGTTATGAGGCCGGAGGCAGGTCAGATAGATGGTGACAGTTATAATAAGATCCTGTTTCATGAGTTTTAAACAATGTAACCCCAATTATTGCCAAACTAAACCATACATTATGAAAAAGAGTGCACTTCTGACACTTGTTTTCCTGTTGCTCTCAATGTCTCACCTCAGCTCACAACAGCTAAAGGTAAATGAGGCAATGCGCATTCAGGGTATTGTCACCATGCAGGATATGAAGCCTTATGAAACACAGGTACATCCTGTTGCCGCAAGAGCTATGGCGCGTGGCGAGAAGCCAGGTACATTCAGTAATGTGCGTTATGAGTTCGCGGGTAATGTCAGGCCGCTGACACCTGCACAGAAGAACAGGATAAAACTCAGGCAGGATGGCATCCTTGACCTGACGGGAGAAGCCTTCAGGCCAAGCCCGGATTCAGTTTATGTCGATCCTGAAAGCGACCTTGTGATTCAGGCTGATCCGGTCGATGATAATCAGATGATCGCCTTCAGGCCTTCGCTGTCAGCCGTCTTTGACGATATAGAAGTGCCAGAACAGGAAGTGCCGGTAACGCTGGCCAATACTGTCTCCATGGCTAAGGGGGTGGTTGAGAGTTCGCTGCAGCTTGATAACAAGTATGCCGTGAACCTGCAGTTTGACAGCGTGACCTTCGTTCTTGACAAGGTCGATAAAGACTCGCTGACAGCTACACTGGTAGGTCAGATACTTCTTACCAATCCGCGTGTCGAAGGCAGGTATTCAAAGAATGGCGGCTACCGGCTTGTCTTCAAGGCGACGGAACAGGTCGACATGAAGATCTATACGACGATGAAGCTGAAGGAGGAGGTCAAGACACCGATATGGGGAACAGAAATAGAAATATCTGACCTGGGCAAGTGCGAGGTGGGCCTCTTTATCCTCGCCACCCTCGACGGACAGATGACTCTCGCCGTGGAGATACATCAGGGCCTTGAAATGGCCATGGGAGCCAGGGGAGGTACTTTTTACTATGTTCCCACCAGTATAAAAAATGTCTCTACACTCGATTACTGGTGCGATATCGGGTATGATGTGACTTCGGAAATAAAAGCTTTCGTGGGATTTCAGTGCACGGCCAACCTGAAGGTAAAAGGCTATAACGCACTTGATGTTTATGTCAACGGAGGGATGGAAGGTACCGTGACCACTGACGGCATGGATCTCAGCGCTGATGTAGGACTGAGGCTGAAAGCTGGCGGGAAAGTCGTCTCGAAGAAGTTCACCCTGGTCGATAAATATTATTCTCTGTGGAAATTTCAAAAACCGGATTACCAGGGGTATGAGATGCTTATACACGAAGCCTGTGCCTGGGGTGATTATGTCGCCGGGGAAGTGCACAGCATCACTGACAGTAAGACCATTGCCGGAAAAAAAGATACAGTTCCTTATCAGGGTACGCTGACGGTAATTGTGCAGCATCCGGGAAATCAGAAGAATGAATATACTGCAGCCACTGATGAGTACGGCGTCTTTATTGCCAGGGAGGTACCGCTGAAATACGGTGATAAGGTGATGGTGAAGATGTCCGGTGTGGCATCGCCCGGTCCCGCGGTTGATGCAACCATACCTTTTAAGGAGATAAGCCTGTGGTCCGCTGATTATTATGCAGGTGTTGCAGAAGGGGCAGTAGCGGGAAGCAGGAGCAAATGGGCTGTCCTTGCAGGGCGTCAGAGCGCAGGAAGCAGTCCTGCAGCCGTGATGGTACAGCAAAACACCCAGGCTGACCGGTTGAAGAATATGATGGCTCCCTCTGCAATGGCTTCAAAGATCGAAGCTTTCAGGAATAACCTCACAGTCTACAAGGGTCCGGTTGAGTTTGTCACAAAGTCTGCGCCGGCAGTCACTCTGAACACACCCGGCATGCAGGGCTCAAAGGCTCCGGCAACGACCGAAAAACCAAAGGTCAACAAGGGAACGGTCAATTCACCGGTGGGCACTTTCACGGTAACAGGTCTTGCATTTGAGCCGGGACAGATGGTGAAGGCGCGTGTTGTGGTTGAAGGCTTCACTGTCGAGTCCGGGTGGATTGAGACCGAAGGCCTCATGGTTTCGGCTATTGAGTATGACAGCCTGAAGGTGGCTGTCAGACCCGGTGTTGAAAGCCTGTCTGCCCGTAACAGTTTCGTGGTGGTGAGCTCCATACGCGGCGAGACATCACCCACAGGCACTGTGAAGATGGTCAGGGGTGCTGATGCGCCTCACGGGTCGGTGACAGGAGCCCAGCAGGTGCCTGAGTTCCCTGAGGCAAAAAAAGCAAAAGTATGGTTCAGCAAGACTGCGGTTCTCACTCCCCTGGCAGATAATCCCGGGGCAGCCATCGCTTCCACAGGACCGTGGAGCGCCACATACAGCTATTCCTCTCCGGGTGATGTGCTTATTCCTGCAAAGAACAGGAAGCATCCCTTTGAGATGGTGACCTATGTTTACAAGAATAAAGACCTGGGATACACCAGCTTTATCGATCAGTGCGCTTCATGCACCTCGCCGGTAAACGTGGTTGAAAAGATTGAGACCATAACAAAACCCGGCATGCCCGGCATGGGAGCGCCGGCCGTACAGCAGAAGGTGCCTGTACCTGTGCAGCAGCCGAAGGTGACAAAAACGCCGGTGATAAGATAGAGGAGGCTACTTCTCGTAGTAGACCCTGAGCTTTTCTGAGTTCAGTCTTTCCTTCAGCCATTTTTCAACCTTCTCCTCTTCCTTGTCTGTAAGGCTTTTGCCTTTCAGGGCGATAATGACGAGAGAAAGAGTGTCAGGGGACTCCTTCCCCAGGCCGTAATAAAGCGCCTCGGAGTAAGACACAGCTGAAACCTGCGGGTAGAGTATCGCTATCTCTGCCAGCAGGTCACCGCCTTTCTCCTTTGTTGTGGTAATGCCGGTTAGCTTGGCGTTCCTCTCTTTGACGACCATATTCAAACGGTTGATCTCTGCCTTGAGCGTTTCCACTTCACTGTTTTTCAGAGTGATATCAGAGTACGAGAACCCCTGCTGGAAGGTTACGGAAACATTTTTTAGGGAGAAATCAGCCGTATGTGAAGCTATTTCTTCCTTCTGGGAATCGGTAAGGGAGGTCCCACCGTAAGTAAGATCGATTGTGCGTGTCTTGGGGTTTATTTTATGTTTTAAAAGGTAATTACCCTCCACCACGCTGATGTTTTCAACGTATTTCCCGGCACGTTCCAGGAAATTCTCTTTCTGTACAAGGTTATAGCCAAAATAGATGCTCGGTATTGTCACCAGGGCGATGACAAGGGAGATAAGGTGATTTATCCGCTTTTTCTGTGCCTCTTCAATAATGGTTGTTATTGGGAACTTCAGGATCTGCGAGATCAGGACACCTGCAAGTGCAATAAACACAGTGTTGATTGTAAGCAGGTACATGGCGCCAAGAAAATAATACATCTGTCCTGATGCGAGGCCATAGCCAGCGGTGCAGAGGGGAGGCATCAGTGCAGTGGCGATGGCCACGCCCGGTATCACATTGCCCTTATGCTTGCTGCTGATTGCCACTATACCTGCCAGTCCTCCGAAGAAGGCGATGAGAACATCATAAATAGAAGGGCTGGTACGTGCAAGAATCTCGGAGTGCGCTGTGGAGATAGGACTAATGGCAAAATAGGCAGTGGAGGCGATGAGGCTCGCGATGACGGCGAAGATAAAATTCTTGGCCGCCAGCCGGAAGAGAGGGAAATTATATGTGGCGATACTGTATCCCAGACCCGCTGTCGATGGGCCCCATCAGAGGCGAGATGAGCATGGCGCCGATGATGACAGCCGTGGAATTCATGTTAAGACCCACGGAAGCAACGATGATCGCAAAGACAAGTATCCACAGGTTGGTGCCTTTGAAGACGAGCTCGTTCTCTATTGTCTGCTGTATCTTTTCAAACCTTGCATCGCTTTCAATATTGATGTATTCAAGCAATCTTCGGAATGGCCGGGAGTATCTCATGACTTTTCTATATGTTGCTCAAATATAGTAATATTGAGTTTTGATTTTTTATTTAACCACAGATAACTCAGTGGTCATAGACAATCGAAACCGGCAGACAGCCACTCCTCATGCCGGCAGGCACGAAATGTCATATTAGAGACGATTGGTATTTGCAGTTTGCCGCC